>CAVVRJ010000046.1:0-21062 GCA_963750205.1 uncultured Planctomycetota bacterium | reverse complement strand
CCGGCGGCCAGTTGGGTCTGGAGATCCTCCAGCGAGACGCCTTTCGTCTCGGGCAATACTCAGCACAAGGAAGAATTGGACGACCATCATCAGGGCAAGAACCCGAAGCCAACGCGCCAGCCTTGCTTGCGACGACCGGGAACGACCAGCTCACCGCTATATCCAAATCCAGAGCAGGCAAGGTGACCACGGCCGAGCCGAAGGCGCGGATGGCGTTGGGCAGAGCTCGTTAATGATACCCACACCACGGCGCCTTGCGAGTAGGCGTGCGAGCCGACGATGCCCATCAGGCCAGCATCACGACCCAGCCCTGGCGTGCGTCTGGAACACCCACGCGGCCAACGAGTGGGAAAGCACGAACGTCACCGAGCCGGCGAAGCAGCAGGGCCTTGCGGCCCACGCGGTTGATCAGGACCATGGCGACCAGCGTCAGCGTGAGGTTGGTCAGGCCCACCATAACCGTCTGCATCAGGGCGCTGGTCTTGTCCGCGCCGGTCATTGGAAGATGTCGGCGGTGTAGTAAGTGACCGCATTGATGCCGTCGAGCTGGTTGAAGGCAGCGATCATGAAAGCGAGCAGCAGAGGTTTGAGATATTGGGGCTGGAACAACCGCTGGTGTCCCTCGGCTCTCTCGGCCTGGAGGGACCGCTCGATCTCACTGGCCTCGCGGGAAGGATTCTCGTGCCCGAAGCGGGCCAGAATGCTCTCGGCCAGGGCCCGTTTTCCTTTCTTCACGAGCCAGCGGGGACTCTCCGGGATCGCCAGGGACGCGAGGAGGAAGGCCGCCGAGGGCACGACCGCCACGCCGAACATCCAGCGCCATACGGCGGGATGATCCGCCCCGAGCACGGCCGCCACCAGAAAGTTCGAGAGATAGGAGACCAGGATGCCCACGACGATATTCAACTGGCTGACGGCGACGAGCAGGCCGCGCCGACGCGCCGGCGCGATCTCGGTGATGTAGACCGGCGAGACCACCGAGGTGCCGCCAATCGCCAGGCCACCGATGAACCGGAAGACCAGCAGCGCATACCAGTTCCAGGCGAAGGCGCAGCCGATGGCCGACACGATGAACACGACCGACAGCACGGTCAGCACGGGCCGGCGTCCCCACCGATCCGAGGGTCGGCCCACCATCAAGGTGCCGAACAGCGTCCCAAATAGGGCGATCGACACCGTGAACCCCTTTTGACCCTCGGTGAGGGAATACAACGCCTTGAGCGTCTCCGTCGTGCCGGAGATCACTGCCGTGTCGAACCCGAACAGAAACGACCCCAAGGCGGCGGCGATGGCACTGGTTAGCAGGACGATACCGCCGTGGTTCGCGTTGGTCCGACTGATGGATTGTTCGTGCATGCTTTTACAGCCTCCCTTTCGATGTGGTGGGGATAATGAAACTCGCTGGGGCAAAGGCGGTCAGATTCACCGTGAAGGTCTCTTTCTCCACTGGCAGCGGTTTGCCCAGTCGGCTGGCCGCGCAGGTTCACCGGCTGGACTTCCTTGACGTCGAGCCCTGCCGGCAGATGGACCTCGCAGGGACCCCGGACGCCGGCGTATTCCCACAGTCGCAGGACGGTGCCGGGACCGTCCGGGTTCGGGCCGAACGCCGTCACGAGCGTGCCGCGCGCGGAAAGCTCCAGGCCCTTCTGCGTGGCAGGCAGCGTCCCGGCCTTGCCATCAGCGGCCGCCGCCAGGAGCGGATATCTCGCTTCGAGCGACGGCGTAATGAGGGCGGCCTGGGCGTCGAAGCGGTCGAAGGGCCAGAGGCGGACCCGCATCGTCCACGTGCCCTCATTCCAGAGGCGGAAATTCGTGGTCCACTGGTTGTTGAAGAGGTTGACGAATACCACGGGCTTGGTCGGCACGAAATCGGGCGAGTACCGGAAGAGGCCCGGCCGGTCGAGGCTCACCAGCGGGCTGTCGAGCGGGCAGATGCCCACGCCGGGACCTTCCGCGTCCGAGATGGTCACGCCCGTGTTTACGGCCTGGAGATCGTGATTGGAGCCGCGAACGAAATCCTTCGCGGGGTCGGCAATGCCGCCCAGCCGGCCCAGGCGGAACTGCGGCTTGGCGGCATTCACCGGCAGGCAGAGCCAGCCGGCCTCGGGCCAGTTGTCCGCCGGCTTGTTGTGCAGAGTGACTTCGAGGTCGAGATAAGGCTGGCCCGGCATAGAGAATCGCGTTGATCGTCACTCCATGGGACAGGCCCGCCGTCGGGGCGCAGTGCAGGATCGCGGCCACGGACACCGGGGACTGCGCCAGATGAACTTCGTCCGGTTGCGCCAACGTCCTTTCGTAGGGCACGTCGTTGGCCGGGGGCATGGCAGGTTTGCCCAACTCCGCCATGGCCCAGTCCGAGTGGTTCTTCACATACGCCTTCGTGTAGGCCGCGACCTGATCGGCGTCGAACCGCTCGTAGAGATACTGGCCGAGGAGGTACGTTGAGCTTTGGTCCACCAGCTCGCGCCCGGTGCGTTTGTCCAGCACGGAGCGGATGCCGCCGCGCCTAGGTCAAGCGTGACCTTGAGCAAGTCGTTTTCGATGCTTCCTGTCTGGGCATCGCTGCGCAGTTGATTGGTCGGCTGCCGCGGCGGTCTGGATCGGGGACGAAGGTGCGGTAGCCCAGCGCCGGAATGTCCCGGGCCACGAAACCAAGCTCGTCGCCGTCCAAGACGACCGGCACGGCGGCTCCGCCGTCCGCCGGTTGCAACGCGGAGATACTCGCGCCGGCGAGCTTCACGTGCACGACGCCGTCGCGTTGCCACGGCAGCGGATTGAACACGACCACGCGCAGCCCTGCGGGACCGGTCGATTGGGCCAACGCCCGCATGCTCGTTCTCCAGGACCGGCGTGACCAGGTCGCGGGCTTTCTCGATGTACGCGGTGTGCTCCGCCCAGGAGGCCTCCAGCTTCGCAAACCGGCCGGCCGCACGGTCGGCTTTCCAAACGTCGCCGTAGCCCCACTTTAGTTGCTTCCCGTAGGTCGTGACCCAGTACAGGGCGCCGCCCCAGGTGTGCTCGCCGTAGAGCAGGCTCTTCTCGTAGGCCTCGGCAAACGCGTTCGTTGCGTCCGGCACCGTCACGCCCCAGAGGCCAAGGAGCGTGTTCAAGGATTCGGCGTAGCCCAGGGCGGGCCGGATGTTGCGGGCGATCTTGGCGCCGGCGGGATCGCACATCGGGCCGTGAATCCAGGTGTCCGGCATGTCGCCGCGAACGACCGGGATCTCGGCCTTCTCGGCGAGGATCGCGTCGGCGAAGTCGGACAGCCGGCCGATGCGGACCTTCACGCCGGGAAGCTTCTGTGCCGCTTCCGCGAGCAGCTTCTTCACCTCGTCGGGCGTGGGCGGGCCGTGGTTGTCGCCGGTGTGCTGCAACGCCAGCCAGGTGTTGTACGGCCAGTCCTTCGGCGGGACCAGGCCGGTGCCGTAGCCGCCGGCCGAGTACATCGTCAGCAGGCGCGAGCCGTCCGGGCCTTCCCACCAGAACAGCGCCGGCACCTCGGGCGAGCTGCTCGCGGAGTTGCAGCCCAAGTGCAGGAAGTCGATGCCCGCGTGCTTGAGCAGAGTGGGCAGAATCCAGGAGTGGCAGGGGACGTCGGTCATCTTGGCGTCCCGCGGCAGGGCCAGGCCGGCGTCGCGCGAAAGCCGTGCGGCGAAGCCCAGTCCGCGCACGAGATCCTCCGGCTCCAGCAACTCCGTGTGCATGGTGAAGGGCAGGCCGTGGACCACGAAGCGGCCGTCCTTGAATGCCTGGAGGATTTGCTGTTTCCGCTGGGGCGTCTGGCCCTCCCAGTCGGCGAGGATCTTGCTCATCGGCCAGCCGGGGATCGTCCACACGAACTGCTGCGCCGGCGGCAGGTCGCGGTTCTGATCCACGACCTTGAGCGCCTGGTCGATCATCGTCGTGCGATAGCGTTGCACGACATTGCTGGCCAGGTCCGTGTAGCCGATGTCGAAGTGGGTCTTGAAGGTGACAATGACCTCGCGCACCTCGGCCGAGGCGGCCGTTGGCGCGATCAGCAGCGGTAGGTGTGCATCCACACCAGAACCACCCGCGTTTCAGGTACGCTCTCTCGACTGGATCGTTCCCATCATCTTCTCTCCCATTGCTTGTCCTACGGCTTTTGGTGGGCCGTGCACATCCTACCAAATCGTTAGAATTCCGCCCGCAGAGTCACCAAGGCCGGACGGCGGGACTTCAATCCGGTCGCCGGCACGCTGGCCTGGCTGCTCGCTGGTGTCGCTAAGGAACACGGCCTTGGGTTGCACGCTGCCCCATTGGAGACGGGCGGATTTCGTCTGGGCCGCCGCTCCGAAGAGACGGACGATCAAGGCCTTGCCATCATCGCTGGGCTTGAGGGCCGTCACGAGCACGTCGCTCGGCTCCACCGTCAGCAGCGGCGTGCCGGACGGTTTCTCGCCGCGTGCCGGGAGCCGCGAGCAGCGGATAGCTGAAGCCGGTGGCGAAGCGGGAGGCCTCGGCCTGATCGCGCCGGCCGTGCGGCCGCAGGATGAAGCGGAACACGGTCGGGCCTTCCTGGTAGGCGCGGTAGTTCGTGCCCCAGTGATTGTTCATCGCCCAGACGTAGAGCTTCTGCGTCGGCTCGACGTGCTTGCGCCAGACGTCCGGGTTCGTACTGCGAGTTGAGCAGCTTGGCCGTGATGCCGCCCACCTGCACCAGCGGGGCATCGAGCGTCACCCACGTGACGCCGCGATCGCTGGTTCGAGACGTCGGCCCAGCGGCCCACGCTGAACCAGTTCTTGCAGGCGCTGGGCATCTGGTCGGCCTCCGGCCGCATCACGCCCAGCGGAACATCGAGCAGCATGTCGCCTTCCGGCACGGCGAAGGGAAACGCGAAGTTCACGCTCTCCTTGCCTTCCTTCGCGTGGTAGTCTTTCGCCTGCAAGCGGCTCCTTGTCCACCGTGTTGGTGATCTCGACGTAATCGAGCCCGGCGACGACGCGCATTTCGCGCACGAGCTTCTTGCAGCCCGGCGCAGCGGATTCGACGACCAGCGACGCGACCAGCGGGCCTTTCTCGCCAACGTGAATCGTTACCGGGCCGTTGCGCTGGAGGTCCTTCAAGTTGTCGCCGAGCAGATAGAGATAATCGTTCAAGGCTTCGCCGCCGCTGGTGTCGGCGAAGTTGCCGTTCGATGCCTTGGGCCGTCAATTCGACGATGCCGCCGGTCTTCTCATCGACGCGCACGCGAACGGCGCCGTTGTCCAGTGTCGTGCCTTGAGCGGCGGCTCGGCCTCCAGCTTGGGCTGCAGCCTGGGCCCACGGTGTAGCGCCGCGCGCGCAAACGGCGGCACGTTGCGTCGCAAGAAAGACGAGCTCGCCCGAGGCCAGCCGCTGCGAGGGGACCGCCTTGCCTTTGTCGTCGGTGACGCGATCGCCGGCGGCGGAAGCTCCTTCGACAGGGTCACGAGTCCTGTGCGCGGCCACGAGAGTGTGTTGAAGACATCGACGGCTCCCGCGTTTGTAGTGACGCCGTCAGGCGTGTCTGATGCCCTTGCGGGCGCACTCCGAGCCACTGCCGCGCGAGCAACTCGCGCGACTGCTTGTCCGCCGCTTCGGCGTAGCCCTGCTTGATTTCCCATTGGTCGCGGGTCTTCTGGCTTTCCGGCTGGCTGATGCTGCACGTCGGCGCCCCAGGTGTGCTCGGAGTAGAGCAGCACGTTGTTCCACGCGTCCTCGAAGGCGGCCGCCGGATACGCGGCGGGCTTGAGCATCGCAAAGAGCGTCTCGGCCTGCGCGAGCCGGTCGGAGCTGGCGCGGTTCATCGCCGTTTCCAGGGCCGACGAGCCGGCGCCGTCCTCCCAGTAGGGCGTCCAGTCGCCGCGCACCTGCGGCAGCCGGTCGCCGTAGCGCTGCTCGAAGGCGCGGAACGCCTCGCTCGTGCCGGAGATGACGAAGTGCGGCCAGGTGTACTTGGCGTTCCAGTCCTTGACGAAATCGCAGATCGCCGGGTCGGGCACGGCGTTGTCGCCGTGGCCGCTCCAGCGGACGTAGGCGATGTCGTACGGGTAGCTGCGTTTCTCCAGCCCGGCGTAGAAATCCTCCACCAACCCGCGGCGACATGCTTGCCGTAGCGGTGCGACATCGCGTAGCCCCAGAACGGAATCCAGACCAGCACCTTCGTCTTGCCGTCGGGCCCGACCCACCAGAACGGCTTGTTCTCCCACTCCCGCAGGATCGTGCCGATGCGGTCGAAGTAGTTCGGGGCGGTGGAGAAATAGCGGATGCCCGCCTGGGCCATGGCCGTGACCGTGCCCCACGTGTAGCCGGGCACGTCGCTGATCATCGCCGAGTCGATCGGCACGCCGGTCCGCTGGGCCAGCTCCGTGGCAGTAGCGGAACAGCCGCACCAATTCCTCCGGCCGGCACAGGCCGGTCAGCTCGTTCAGGTACATGCCGTTCAGGACGACCTGGCCCTTCTTGACCGCGTCGAGGAACTCCGCCCGCTGCTGATCGTTGAGCCGATGCAGGTACAGGTCCGCCGCCCAGAGCACCTCGACGTTCCAGATGAAGCGCGCACCCGGCGGGATAGTCGGCCGTGCGCTTGGCCGCCGCCATGCCGTCGACCAGGTTGTTGCACCTGCTTCTTCTCGATGGCGGTCTGGATCTCCGTGTAGCCGATGTCGGTGTGCGAGTGGGGCAGGATGTAGACGGTGAGCTTCTTCACCGGCTTGAGCGTGACCTCGCGGGAGGCCACCGTCTTGCCGGCCACCTCGACCGTGACCTGTCGCTTCGTCTCCGCTCGCGACGGCATCGGCACCATCAACTCCATCTCCTGCAAGCCGCTCTTGAGTGACCTTCGTGGCATCGGCATCCTGCCGTGATTCAGGGCGGACGCCCTCCTGACACGAATGACAGCGTCGGCCTCCTCGCCAAAGTGCCGCAAGGTCACCATGACGGGCTGAAACGCCTTGCCGTCCTGCTCCCGCAAGGCCCGCACGGGCCGGACCTCATCGAGCAGCGTTCGGGATTGCACCTGCGCCCAACTCGGCGCCGGCGGGCACGGTCAGCGCCAGGGAATCGTAGAGCATCCAACTGCCGCTGAGGGTGGTGATGCGCACTTCGTTGTCGCCGGTCTTGAGCACCTTCGCCGAGAACGTGAAGGCTGAACTCGGCCGGCGGCCCCTTGCTCGGGTCGCCGTGAATCGAGGCGTCGCCCGCCCCGGGGGCAGCGATCGCTCGAACCCCTGCCCATTCACCTCCACGCGCACCTTAGGCGGGGCGGTGCGGTGCCTGTCGATCAGGTTGAGCTGCAACCGGCATTCGCCGTGCACTCGGGACGGTTTTGAGCCCGAAGAGCACCACGAACGTGTGCGGCCGCGACCCCGCCCAACTGTCCACCGGCCCCGGGTGGACATAGGGCCAGTCTTTCTTGGCGTCTGAGCTGCCGACGACGAAGAAGCCGTCGTCCTTGAACTTCGCCCAGCCGGCGGGGGCCAAGGCGAACTCCGCGTTGCTGTGGTCGGCCTTGCCGATCTCCCAGAGCAGGGGTTGCTTGGTTTCCTTCGGTAGAGACGCAAAATCGCGTCTGCTCGGCGAGCAACGTCAGGGTCACGAGGATGAAGCGGTTCATAGGCGACACACCTCCCGAATGATCGGCAAACGGTTGCGGTTGCGCATCTCGTGGCGAGGGCATCTTGCCCTTGTTTTCTCTACCGCGCCGGCAAGGTGCCGGCGCGACGCAAGGGCGGGACGCCCTCGCCACGTGGCGTCGCGGCGGCATCGGCGACGCGCCGCGGTCACGACCAATGCACGGTTCTTGCCCGACGCTCGTTTCGACAGACGTCCAACGGTGACCGCAACGAGCCGCGCCACCGGTAGGCGACGAACGATCCGTCTGACGGTCTCATACTATCCTGTGACCGCCGTGTGTACAAGACCTGAGAGGGTGTGTGAGAAGGGTGGCAGCCTCAAGCGCAGCTTGGGGATGGCCTGCCCCGCGCATGGGGATCCGCCTGGAACCAGAATCCCACCATCCCCAAGGCCTCCGGCCTTGAGGCTGCCACCCGGAGAACGCACGCTTCTCACACATCCTCTGAGGCTTGATCGAAAGGCTGTGGGGCTCTACTCTGTGGGGACTGAAGAAGTCTCGCTCCAGGTCTCCTTGATCGTGAGAAAGGAATACGATGAGAAGGACAACAACGGCTTCCTTGATCGTCCTGATGTTCGCGTCCCTCGCGCGAGCGGGCCAACCCGACCAATCCTGGCGCATGGCGTGGTCGCGTCCGACGCTGCTGACCGCTTGGCAGCGGCTCAAGGCCCTCGAAATTCCGGGGGTGCCGAAGGACTCTCGCTTTCAGATCACCGGGGAGAATCGCTGCGTTAGCCCCGACGGCGACGATGCCAATCCCGGTACCGAGGACAAACCCTGGCGAACGCTGCAAAAGGCGTGTGCCGAGCTCAAGCCCAACATGGTCGTCTCCCTGATGGCAGGGACCTACTACGGCCCGGCGATGGTGCGGGTACAGGGCACCGAGAGCACGCCGGCGGCGATCCGTGCCGTGGAGGGCGCCGACGTTGTCGTCACTTATAGCGACGAGTGGGTCAAGGCCGAGGCCGACCAACTCGTTAGCGTCGAGCCTTCCAAGGACATTCGCAATCGGGCGATGGGCAAGGATGGCCAGAGCAGGCACTATCCGGGGCTGTTGACGCTCTCCGGCGGCTTCATCGAAGTTAGCGGCCTGCACTTCATCGGCGTGCGGGATCGCCTGCCCCACAACCTCTACTCCGAGAACGGCGTCACCCTCTCCGGCGGCACCGGCTACCGCGTCCTCTACAACGAAGTCGAGAACGTCGGCCATTGCGGCGTCAAGGCGATGAGCCACGGCGAGCATGGTTTCCTGATCGAGGGCAACTTCATTCACGACCTCGGGCAGACGCAGCACGATCACGGCATCTACTGCCCCTCCGACGACGGCATCATCCGCAAGAATCTCATCCTCAATTCAGCCGGCTACGGGATTCACGCTTACAGCCGCCCAAGCGGATTTTCATCAGCCATAACATCGTGGCGGGCCACACGGCGTATGGGATCATCCTCGGCGGCCCGGACGCCAAGGTCTATCACAACATCGTCTTCGGGAACCACGACGGCGGATTGTTCTTTTTCCGCGACGGCTGTCGCAACGCGGTGGTGAAGAATGATATCTTCTGGGGCCCGGGAAGGGCTTTCGGCGTGGACCACAATCCGACTGACAACCTCGCGGACTACAACTGCATCGTGCCCGACGCCACTCTCGTCGGTACGGGCGAAAAATCTTTCGCCCCTACACCCGCCTACACCTACGGGCCGCACAACATCCGGGCCGATCCCGGTTTCACCGACGCGGCAGCGCTCGACTTCACGCTCCGGCCGAACAGTCCCTGCGTAGGAACGGGGGACCCCACCGTGGGCATGGGGCATACCATCGGGCTGTTCGACACGGGTCGTTCGGAGGGTGCGGATGGAAATTCAGGCGGCGTTCGTGGCATGGGCTTGGGGTCCCCAACGCAGAATTCCGCGTTGGGGGGCCCCTTCCAGCCCATGCAGCATCGGCAGGATGCCGATGCCACGCGCGGGCAGGACGCCCGCGACACGGCCGTTTACTTGGATCCGAGCCAGCCGGTGGAGAAACGCGTGAATGACTCTGATCTCGCGGCTGACCCTGGAGGAGAGGGCCATGTTGCTGAACCACCGAGGCACGACGGTCGAGCGGTTCAATATCCTGTCCGATCAGTGGAACCAGTGCCTGCACGGGGTCTGCTGGGACCGGCCGACGACGATGTTCCCCATCTCCCTCGCGCTGGCCGCCACGTGGGACACGAAGCTGGTCCACGAGGAGGCCACGGCCATCTCCGACGAGGCGCGGGCCATCTACAACCTCTGGCACCAGCAGCCGGACCTCAAGGCCCAGCACAAGGGCCTGATCTACCGCGCCCCGGTGATCAACATCGGCCGCAACCCGTACTGGGGCCGCAACGAGGAAGCCTACGGCGAGGACCCCTTCCTGACCGGCCGGATGGCGGTGGCCTACGTCACGGGTTTGCAGGGCGACGATCCCAAGTACCTCAAGCTGGTCTCCACGCTCAAGCATTACGCCGTCAACAATGTCGAGCAGGACCGCCAGAGTCTCTCGGCCACCGTCAGCGAGCGGATGCTGCACGAGTACTGGCTGCCGCATTTCCGCGACGCCATCGTCGAGGGCCAGGCCCAGTCGGTCATGGCCTCCTACAACGCCGTCAACGGCGTCCCCAGCAACATCAATCCGCTCTTGCTGACCGAGATTCTCAAGAAGCAATGGGGCTTTCAGGGCTTCGTCGTCTCAGACCTGGGCGGCGTCAACACGATGGTCAAGGGCCACATGAAAGGCCAGATGACCTACGAGGACGCCGTGGCCAAGTCCCTGATCGCCGGCTGCGACTTCTCCGACAAGGAGTTCGAGACATACCTGCCCGCCGCAGTGCGCCAGGGCCTGCTGCCCGAGGAGCGGCTCAATGACGCGGTCTTTCGCGTGCTGCGGGACCGCTTCCGCCTGGGCGAATTCGACCCGCCGGAGATGGTGCCCTACAGCAAGATCTCGCCGAGCGTGATTTGCAGCCCCGAGCATCGGGCCTTGGCGCTGAAGGCCGCCCGCGAGTCGATTGTCCTGCTGACCAACAAGGACAACTTCCTGCCGCTCGGTAGGGGCGAAAATCTTTCGCCCCTAAGAAGATCGCCGTGATCGGCCCTCACGCCGACCTGTTCACGCCGGGCGGTTACAGCGGCAGGGCCGATAATCCTATCAATCCGCTGCAAGGAATCAAGAATCGCGCCGCCCCGGGCACGGAAATCCTGTACGCCAAGGGTTGCGAGATCGGTCGCGGCGTCCGCACCTGGCGAGGCGTCCGACGTGGCAAGCTGCGCCTGCCCTGGATGAGGACGCGATGATCCGCGAAGCCGCCGCGACTGCCGGGCAGGCCGATGTGGCGCTTGTCTACGTCGGCACGACTAATGCCATTGAGGCGGAAGGCCGCGACCGCACGAGCCTGGGCCTGCCGGGCCGGCAGGAGGAACTGGTCAAGGCGGTGTTGGCGGCCAATCCCAAGACGGTGGTGGTCCTGATGAACGCCGGACCGCTGACGGTTCCGTGGATCAAAGACCACGCCCCGGCAATTCTGGAAGCCTGGTGGGGCGGCGTCGAGGGCGGCAACGCCATCGCCGACGTCCTCTTCGGCGACTACAACCCTGCCGGCCGCCTGCCGCACACCGTCTACGCCTCCGAGAGCCAAGTGCCGCCGCAGGACGAGTACGATGTGACCAAGGGCTTCACGTACATGTACCTCAAGGGCGAGCCGCTCTTTGCCTTCGGCCATGGCCTGAGCTATACGACCTTCAAATACGCCAAGCTCGAAGTCGTAGGATGGGCTTCAGCCCATGCGGATCAGGTAGGAGTAGCGGGGACCGAGCAGCATGGGCTAAAGCCCATCCTACGCGCTTCGGTCGAGGTCACCAATACCGGGCAACGGGAGGGTGATGAAGTGGTGCAGCTCTACGTCCATGAAGTGAATCCGGCCGTCAAGCGGCCGGTCAAGGAACTGCGCGGCTTCGAGCGCATCAGCCTTAAGCGGGCGAGACGAAGAAGGTCACGTTCACCGTGCCCGCCGAGAAGCTGGCGTACTACGATGAAGCCACGCATGGATTTGTCGTGAAGCCGGGCGAGTTCGACGTCTTCGTCGGAAGCTCCTCGCAGGATATCCGGGCACAAGGTCGGTTCACCGTACCGGATGAGGCTGAGAGTGCCAACCGGATTTCGTCCTTGGCCGTGGAGCACCTGCGCTGCGAGTATCGCGAGAACCCGCTCGGGATCGAAGCGGCACAGCCCCGGCTGAACTGGTGGCTACGGTCGGACGTGCGCGGCCAGCGGCAGGCGGCATACCAGATACTGGTGGCTTCTGCGCCGGAGGTGCTGGCCCGCGGCGAAGGAGATCTGTGGGACAGCGGCCGGGTCGCATCGGATCAGTCGGTTCTCCTGCCGTATCGCGGTAAGCCGCTGGCGGCGCTGCAGCAGGTCTGGTGGAAGGTCCGGGCCTGGCCTGCGAAGCCAGCGGACGGACAGGCGTCGGCGTGGAGCGAGCCGGCGACGTGGATGATGGGATTGTCCCAACCGCAGGATTGGCGCGCGAAATGGATTGCGTTCGATACGAGCCGTTCGGAGTTCCGCCTTCAGGCGGGAAAGACCAGTCCGACCCGCGTAAACGCGGAACTCCAAACAGGCAAAGGATGGGAAGCCGATCCCACCCATGCCATTGCTGCGCAAGGCGTTTCAGGTGGACAAAGCGATTCGGCGGGCCGTCGTGTGCGTCTGCGGATTGGGGCAATACGAGTTGGCCGTCAATGGCAGCAAGGTCGGCGATCACGTGGTCGATCCCGGCTGGACCAATTACCGCAAACGGTGTCTCTACGCGACCTATGACGTGACCGCGTCGCTCCGTCGCGGTGAGAATGTCCTGGGCGTGATGCTGGGCAACGGCATGTACAACGTGACCGGCGGGCGGTACGTGAAATTCCTGGGCAGTTTCGGGCCGCCCAAGCTCATCCTGCAGTTGCAGATGGATTTTGCCGACGGCTCGTCGGCGACGGTGGTCAGCGACGAGACCTGGAAGGGTGCGGCGGGCCCGATTCGCTTTTCCTGCACCTACGGCGGCGAGGATTTCGACGCTCGGGCCGAACAGCAGGGCTGGGACGCGCCGGGATTCGACGACAAGGATTGGGCGGCGGTGAGTATTACCGACGGTCCCGGCGGTCGGATTGGAAGCGCAGGCTCAGCCGCCGGCCAAAGTGATGCAGGAGTTCAAGGCGGTCCGCGTCACCGAGCCTCAAACCGGGGTTTACGTCTACGATCTGGGTCAGAATTTCTCGGGCTGGCCGACGTTGAGAGTCAAGGGACCGGCCGGTGCGCGGGTGAAGTTGATCCCGGGCGAGTTGCTGGACGCAAAAGGCTTGGTCTCCCAGCGTTCGTCCGGCGGCCCCGTCTACTTTTCCTACACGCTCAAAGGCGCAGGCGAGGAGACCTGGCATCCGCGTTTCTCTTACTATGGCTTTCGCTATGTGCAGGCCGAGCGTCTACCTGCGGCGGGACAGACCCAGTTGCCTGAAGTCTTGAGTGTCGGCGGACAATTCCTCCACTCCTCCGCGGCGACGGTTGGCACTTTTGAGTGCTCCAATCCGCTCGTCAATCGGATTCACAACCTGATCGATGCGGCGATTCTGAGCAATCTCCAGAGCGTGCTGACCGACTGTCCTCACCGCGAGAAGCTCGGTTGGCTGGAGGTCTCGCACCTGCTCGGCTGTGCCACGATGTTCAACTACGATGTCCCCAATTTCTACGCGAAGATCTGCCAGGATATGGCGGACTCCCAGACGCCCGATGGGCTGGTGCCCGACACCGCGCCGGAGTACCTGAAGACCACGGGTGGGTTCCGCGACTCGCCGGAATGGGGCAGTGCCGCCGTCATCGATCCCTGGCTGGTTTACCAGATGTACGGCGACGCTTCCCTCCTGGAGAAGCACTATGACGTGATGGCCCGGTACGTGGCCTATCTCGGGTCGAAGGCGAAGGACCATATCGTCTCTCACGGGCTGGGCGATTGGTACGACATCGGCCCGAAGCCTCCAGGCGTCTCGCAACTTACGTCTCTCGGCGTCACCGCCACCGCGGTCTACTACCAGGACGTGAAGATCATGGAGGAGGCCGCCCGGATTCTGGGCCGGCTGGAGGACGCGAAGAACTACGGTGCTCTGGCTGCCGCCATCCGGGAGTCATTCAACCAGACGTTCCTCCATGCGGAGGCGGCGATCTATGACCGCAACAGCCAAACGGCCAATGCCATGCCGCTGGTGCTGGGCTTGGTGCCCCAGGAGAAAGAAGCCGCCGTGGCCGAGATGCTGGCCCGGGGCATTCGAGAGAACGGCAACCGCGTCACGGCGGGCGACGTGGGGTTCCATTACGTGGTGGCGGCGTTGACGGAGAAGAGACGCGACGACGTCCTTTACGACATGGTCACCCAGGACGCCGGCCCCGGCTATGTCTATCAGCTCAAGAAGGGTGCCACGACGCTGACGGAGGCGTGGGACACCGACCCCGCCAGTTCCCAGAACCACTGCATGCTGGGCCACGCCGAGGAATGGTTCTATCGCGGGTTGGGCGGAATCAGCCCTGCGGCGCCGGGGTTCCGAACGATCACAATCCGGCCCGCGTTGGTGAAGGATCTGACCTCGGCCCAAGCGGCCTATGAATCGGTGCGAGGCAAAACCCGCTGTGCTTGGCGGCACGAGAATGGACAGGTGAAGATGGATGTGGAAATCCCCGTTGGAGCCGAGGCGATTGTGTTTATGTCCCGGCGAAAGACGTCGGAAGCCGTGACCGAATGCGGGAAACCTGTCGCGCATAGCGAAGCGGTCAAATTCATCAAGATGGAAGACGGCGCGGCGGTCTTCCAAACGGGATCGGGTGTCTACTCCTTCGAATCGCCTTGGTAGGGGCGAATGATTATTCGCCCCTACGGCACATTCTTGATGAGAGACACATCCCCCGTGGCGGCCGCTGCGAGGATCGGACCCATCGTGTCGTCGATTCTTCTCTGCCGTCATCGGGATCGGCATGTTTTCGAGCTTCATTTTGAGTTGCGGGTTCTTGGCCGCGGTAAGGGCGCGGTCGATGTGTTCACGCGTGAAGCCTTTCACCTCGCCGAGTGTGGTGGGAAGACCGATCGCTTGGGCAAAGGCGAACATCCCGTTCGCGACGGCAATTCCCAGGTCCCGGCCGTGCAGGGACGAGAGGTTCTTCCCTCCCGCCGAAATGTATCCGGCCTCAGCGAAGATCTTGCCCACGATGCTGCAGCGGACCCTCGACCGCGGGGGCGAAGAAGACCGTGTAGTAGGGGTTCATCAGGGCGCAAGCCCGGCCGTGAGTGAGAATGTCCACCAGCGAGAAGCTGGTGAGGTGTCCGCCGTTGGTGCCGCCCAGCATGATCGCGTAACCGCCCAGATCGGTGGCCAGGCAAAGGGCCTCGCGGGCCGCCATCAATGGCGGATTGCGGATGGCGGATTTCGGATTCTGAATCCAGGGTAGAATCCGCCATCCCCAATCCGCAGTCCGCAATCGACAATGCCTGCGGCAGGTAGTTCACGATCAGCGAAATCCCGGTCTGGGCGATCTGGGCGAGTCTGTCGTAGTAAGGCTTGCCCACGGCCCCGTAGAAGACCTCCAGGATGTGGGACAGGCCGTCCATCGCACCGTCGGCCGTCAGGGCCGGCGGGGCCGTATAGGCCACCGTGTAATCGAACACCGGAAAAGCAGGCACGATGGCGTCATCCACGATCAGCTTCTTCTGCCCCGTCTTGAGGTCGGTGACATTTGCATACTTGGTCAGATGGGCGGCCGAGCTGGCGGCCGTCTGGATCGCGACGTGCGGCGTCAGCCCGTTCGTAGTGACGCCGCGAGGCGTTTTCGGAGGATGGGCTTGGGTCCCCAAACGCATCATCTCGCGTTTGGGGTCCCCTTCAGCCCATGCTGCTCCACTCTCATTGCTGACGGACTGTCCGCATGGGCTAAAGCCCATCCTACAGTCGCGGAGCTTTCTTTGTGACCAGACCCGTGCCGAAGTAGTCGTCGATTTCTCCGCCCAGCGTCCGCAGGACCTCGGCGGCTTTGGTGGCGTCGATTGTGCTGCCGCCGCCGAAGCTGATAATCACATCCGGATTGGCCCGCTGCAGCTCGCTCGCGATTCGCGCCACGTCCTCCCTTGGCGTGTTCGGGGCGGCTCCGCGGATCTCCGCCGCCAGAGAAACGCCCGCCTGGCGGAGGGAACGGCGAATCGTCTCGAGACAGCCTTCCGTGCCGGGAAACCCCGAGCGGATCAGCATGGCCCGTTTCCCCGCCGAAGCGACAATGCCACCAACGTCGTTCAATACGCCGCTGCCAAACCGATAGGCGTCGCCTTTGAATTCCCGCAACAGATCCCGAGCGATCCGAAAATGGTCCATGACCGTCTCCGATTTACAATTCACAATTTACGATTTACCATTGGGCATCGATGAATCTGTCGCGAATCTTAAATCGTAAACCGTGCTTGTGCAACTCAAGGAGGCGTGAGCCGATGTGTCAGAAGATACCCGCGCAAATTCGCGCGACTGCGCTTGGCCTGCTCGGTTTGGTGTTTGTGCGCGGATTGGCCGCCGCTCCCCTCCGCCACGCAGGTCGTGGCGCAGGTCCCCTTTGCCGGCGGATCTATATCCCTGACTTTCCCAAAGGCAGGACGGTAGAAACGGCCCGGTCCGCTTCGCGCGCAGCGCTGCGTTGGCCCAAGATTGGGTCCTTTTCGACGTACTGCTCCCAATCGGCGGCGGCGTCCAGCATCGTCTTGCCGCGTTTGCAGTCCTGGATCGTCATTTTTCCCGACTGCACCAGGTCGTAGTACGGGCTGATGTCCGTTTGCCGGTAGAGACTGGCGAAATGACGGTAGAACTCCTCCCGCGGCAGACGGGTCGGGAGGACCGCGTGCAACGTGTCGAAGCAGGAATAGTCATGGGTCAGCAACTCGTGGTACCGCTGGCGGTAGAGCTGCGTCCCCGGCAGGGGGGTGAGGATCGTGAACTGGGTGTGGGTGATCTGCTTGTCTCGGACGTACTCGCGGAGCCGCTGGAAATCGTCCGCCGTCCAGTCCGGATCGACAATAAAAGCGCCCCAGATAATCACGCCGTGGTCCTGGAGAATCTTGATGGCCCGATTGTTCGTGTCAAGGTTGGAGGACTTCTTGACGCTTCTGAGAATCTGGTCGCTTCCCCCTTCCAGCCCCAAAAGGACGGCGTACAGTCCGACATCCACCCATTTCTTCACCAGTTCCGGATGTCGCACGATCGAGTCCGTGCGGCACTCCATGGAGAACCGCTTCTTGATGCCCTCGGCCCGGATCATGTCGGCGATGATGCTCTCCCGCTCATGATTCACCAGGAAATTGTCATCGACGAACGTGATGTGATCCGTAGCGACCGTGGCCACCTCGGATACGACGCGCCACGGCGGCATCTGATTGGTCGTGCCGCGATAGAACTCGTGAACACTGCAGAAGTTGCACCGGAACGGGCAGCCGCGGGAGGTCGCGACGGACGTATCGGGTTTGTCGAACAGGAAGAAGTACTCAGGGCGATAGGACTCTGTCAGGTCACGGCGCGGCAAGGGCAGGCCGGCCAAATCGATCCGGCCGTCGAACCGGCGGTTTCGGACGAAGGTGCCCTCCGGGTCCTGCCATGCGATATTGGGTACATCCGCCAGAGCACGCCGATCCGCCACAGCCTGAGCCAAGGCACGGAACATGATCTCGCCTTCGCCCATGGCCACGGCGTTCACCTGGGGCAGGAAGAAGTCCTGTGGCAGAAGGGTGGCGTGGTGGCCGCCGACTACGGTGAAAATCCCGCCGGAGAACGCCTTGATCTGCTGCATGATGCGCTGGGCGGTGTAGACCTCCGGCGTCAAAGTGGTGATCGCCACCATCTGGGGCTGGAAAGTCCGCAACGCCGATTCCAGGTCGCGGTCCAGCCGCATATCGAGGAGGCGCACCTCATGCTCCGGGACCAGTCGCCGCGACCATCTCCAAATGCAGCGGCTCCGGTGCGGCCGCCAGATGAAAACCGATATCCTCCGAGAGATTGGGTTGAATCAGCAGAATTCGCACAATCACCCCCCAAGACGAGCGTCGAACGTCCGGCGGTTGCGCCACTCGTATCGTGGAACGTCCAACGATAGCCGTAACGGGCCACGCAACCGACCAACGCTGAACCATCTTATATCGTGGGCTCAGGGAGGAGGAAATTCGACGATTCTGACTACGTGCAGGGACCTGAGCCCTCGCCACGCGTCCAGCGGTTGCGCCGCTCGCGGCATTCTACGTTCGACGGTAGAGCCGTAACGAGCCGCGCAACCGATAGCCGTGGGACGATCTTGTGCTACCGCTACCTTGCGGCGGCCAAGCCGGATCTGCGGCGCATCGAGCGTGGCCTCTTGGCGGCTTTCCGGACGCGTGCCACCAGTTTCTGCGCCTTGGTTTGCTTCTCCGAGCGGGACAGGGAGTCCATCAGTTGAGTGCACGTGAAGCCTTCGTACTCCTCCGGCGTCAGCCGCTGTCCGATGAACCGCTCGATCTTGCGCAGGTACTCCAATTCGTCCGGAGCCACGAGGGTGATGGCGTCGCCTGCGGCCGTGGCTCTACCGGTGCGGCCGATGCGGTGAATGTAGTCGCGCGCGTACAGGGGGACGTCGAAGTTGACGACGTGCGAGATCCCCCGTACGTCGATTCCCCGCGCGGCGATGTCGGTAGCCACCATGACTTGGTACTGGCCGCTTTTGAAGCCGTCGAGGGCCCGCTCCCGTTGCCCTTGGGAACGGCCGGAGTGCAAGACGATGGAGACGATGCCAGCCCGTTGAAGTCGGTGGTGAATCTTGTCCGCACCGTGTTTGGTGCGGGAGAAGACCAGCACGCTGCGCATCGGCCGGTTCTGCAGCATGTGCACAAGCATGTCGATCTTCTGCTGCCGCAGGACCGGGTGCACGTGTTGCGTGATGGTATCGATCGGGTTGTGCTGCTCGCCGATCTGGATCATCTGCGGGTCCTTCTGCACGCCGGCGGCGAGCTGCCGGACCTCCGGCGGGATCGTGGCGGAGAACAGCATGGTCTGCCGCTCTTCGGGCAGGGTTTTGATGATCTTCTGCACGTCGTCGATGAAGCCCATGTCGAACATGCGGTCCGCCTCGTCGAGAACGAGGACTTCCATCGCACCGAAGTCGATGGAGCCCCGCCGCATGTGGTCCATCAGCCGGCCGGGCGTGGCCACGACGATGTCGACCCCGCGATGCAGGGTCTCAAGCTGCTTTTTGATGTCTACCCCGCCGTAGATGGCCAGTGCCCGCACGCCGACGAACCGGCCGTAGTTGCGAATCGACTGCTCGATCTGCACGGCCAGCTCCCGCGTCGGCGTCAGGATCAAGGACCGGATAACTCGCCTCTTTCCGTTGGTATGCTCCTCCCGGAAGATGCGACTCAAGATAGGCAGCACGAACGCTGCCGTTTTGCCCGTCCCGGTTTGAGCACAGCCGATAATGTCCTGCCCGCTCAGGGCCGCCGGGATCGCCTCGGACTGAATCTCCGTGGGACTTGTGTAGCCGCTGGCGAGCACGCCGCGGAGCAGGGGGTCGGAAAGACCCAGTTTCGTGAATGGCATTCAAATTGTCCTAAAAAACACCTAACTCAACTACTGCCGACCCTCTGCAAAATGGAGATCAGGCTCACATCCTCCCGAGAAGCCGCTGGGCGACTGCTCGGAGAACCGGCCTAACTCGTTGTGGCTTAAGCACTTACTGCTTCCTTAGCGGGCAAGCCTAAGCTCCATCTTGCAGAAGGTCACGTCAACTACTGGAGTTCTGCAAAACTCCACGTTAGAACCAACTGGAGAGCGTGCTGCGAGGTGGCTCGGGTCCCCAAAGGGAACCCTTTCGAAGAGATCTGCGGGACTGCGAAGTGCCAATTCCTGCCGAAAACTACATCCCACCGGGGTACAAAACGCCTACCTCCGATGATCCTATTTACTACAAAACTACCATCCCTGTTCCAAAAAAGCAAGAACATTATGTACCCCGGCGACCTCCCCGAACAGCCGCAGGGGACTCCTGTCGCCTGATTCTATCAGACGCTATCGGCCAAAAGAAAGGGATTTTGTATTAAAAAAGCGCAAAAAAGCGAGACCCGGGCCAGAATGAGGGCCTGCCGACACTCTTATATCCATGCTTCCTATGACAGCCGGATGCCGGTAGAATCGTCCCGCCGTGGCGCGAAGGTACGGCAGGCGTCCCGCGGTTGCGCGGCTCGTTTCGTCGAGCGGTTACGTTTACCGTTGCTCGCGCCGCTGGACGCTCGACGCAACCGATACGAGCGTCGCAACCGCAACCGCTTCACGGTCTTTAGGATAGGAATGGAGGAACTCGATCATGAGTTGTCGTCCGCAGATGCTCGTCTGTTATGCGTGGGCCGCGCTTCTAATCACCGGGTGTACATCTCAGATGGCCGGTCCCGTCAGTGAAAGCCGCATCACGGCCCAGAAGAGCGTGTGGCTGGCCAAGGCATACCGCTACGAGAAGAACGGCTGGATCTACCTCCATATCGAAGGGGCGCCCTTCGCGAGGGGGTTCCAACGTGGCTACCTGACTGCCGACGAGATCGCCGACTTCCTCCACACCCTCCGGCACACGGAGAAGTTCGAGACGGCCCGCGACCTCGACTATTTCATTCACGAGTCGGCCAAGCTCTTCCGGGGCAAGGTCTCGCAGGAGTACGTCCAGGAAATGCAGGGGATTGCGGCCGGGATGCGGGCCAAGGGCAAGAAAGTGACCTACGAGGAAGTTCTCTTCATGAACGGGGTCATCGACATCTCGTGGTACTGGTGGCCCAAGAAGAAAGAAGCGATGGGGCCGGGCTGCAGTGCCTTCATCGCCACGGGCGCGGCCACCACCGACGGCCGGATCGTCATGGCCCATAACACCTGGAGCGATTACATCACCGGCCGCTTCTGCAACATCATCGTGGACCTGGTTCCGGATCGGGGCCACCGCATCCTGATGCAGTCCTGCGGCCCCGCGATCTACAGCACGACCGACTTCTTCATCACCTCCGCGGGCCTGATCGGCACGGAGACGACCATCGGCGGCTTCCAGGGCTTCGACGCCCATGGCACGCCGGTCTTCGAAAGGGCCCGCAAGGCGATGCAATATGCCGACACGATCGACGAGTGGGCCCAGATCCTGGTCGATCGCAACAACGGCGCCTATGCCAATTCCTGGCTCCTGGGCGACGTCAAAACCAATGAGATCGCCTGCCTGGAGCTCGGCCTGAAGCACCACAGCCTGGTCAAGAAGAAGACCGGCTGTCTTTACGGCTCGAACGTGACGGACGACATCGAAGTCCTGCGCGACGAGACCAAGGACTCGCCTTACGAAGACATCCGGGACTGCTGTGTCGCCCGGCGGGAGCGTTG
>CAVVRJ010000045.1:0-141002 GCA_963750205.1 uncultured Planctomycetota bacterium | reverse complement strand
CAAAGAGAACGCGACCAGACCGCTGGCGATTCCCGCGAGATTTGAGTTGGCCCCTGCCCGAGTTGATCCTCGACGCGGCAGAATGGCTCGATCAACTCGCACGGATGATCGAAGAACGCGTCTTTCGCTGTCCGAGCATCCTTGTGCCTCCCATGCCCTTCGGTGAGTGCAATTGGGCATACGAGTCCTACAAGTACGCCGAATATGCACTCCATGCCCAAGGGTCCACAGAAGCCACGGAGCGACAAGCGTATGAGTGGCTTCAGGCCAACGGCTGGCCGGGACAGAAGGACTACGAGTTGCCTGCCACCTTCGAAAGATGGGTCCGACACGTTCGCGACGGGACACCGAGAGCTGAGAACCCGACCATGGACCAGCTCTTCGTGGAGGAGCGGCTTGGAGAATGCCTTGCGGGCATCCCCGGCTGTTTCGACTATGCCATCGAGAAATGTGCCGTTGATGAAAGGCCCACCATGGCACAGGCACTCGTCACGGTACGAGACGACGTGCTGAACGCCTGCCGTCGGGCTTGGCAGGCGAACCACGACCCCTTACAGAATGGCCTCTCTGAGGCCCTGTTCTCTTTTGTCTGTTTCAGTGTCCCCGCCGCAACCGCAACGCTCCGACGCCTGGCAGATGCGCTGCCAGGAGGGAGGGCTTTCGTTGAGTCGGAGCCCGACCAGAAAACCGTCGGCGTGGTTCAATCGGGCGAGACGCCGGTGGGAACGGGAGACACGAAAGGGCAAGAAGGGTCACGAGAGCAACGCTGGGAGGATAAGGCCGTGGAAAAGCCCAGAGCAGACACAGGAACAACGCCAACCCACTCCCCGGACCCAACACCCAAGACGGACCCCACCTTGATCTACCAAGCAGCCGCAGCCGAGTTCTACAACATACCGAAGTCAACTCTTTCGAAGGCTTCAAAGAAGAGCCCCGGCGAGCCTGGGTATCTGTGGTCAGGGGGAAAAGGCAAACGAAAATGGTATCGCAAATCGGACCTTGAGAGACTCTCCCGCAGCAGGAAGAAACTCCAGGGAGGATAGTTTCCGCTCCTGTTCACAGTCATCCCTTCGAAACGCCTTCGCGCACAGCTTTTCAGGGGGTTTCATCCCGCCCCAGGTTTCCAGTCAAGTTTCACTCTGTTCCCTTCGCTAATCTGACGTCCGTCGATCGGATCGGTTTCTGAGTGGATTCCTATTGGAGTATGCAAAATGAAAACCACACGTGAAGTCGCTCAGGTGTTGAACATCAGTGCCGCAGCATTGCGGGCTCATATCGCGGCGGGGCATATCGCCATGCCGGCGAGGCGGGCAGGGCTGACCTACTTGTGGGAAGAGTCCGAAATCAGCCAAGCGCGGAGGGAACTCGCGAAGCCGGGCCGACGGCGGCCGCACTGGTTTCGCGAGGCGTTACTACAAGACAAACCACAAGAGCGAACGAAGGTGGACGGGGGGTGTGAAGAATGAATGAGACTTACCTCTTTCCTATGCCGCAAGAACCTGCGCAGTCGGGGCGCGGGACACCGACAAGTCACCGATCCGATCCTGAGACAAGCCGCCAGGCGGCCGAGAAGCTCATGAGATCCGGCAAGCTGAGAACGCAGCGGCAGGCAACGCTGGAGGCGGTCCGACGCCACCCGGGCGCTACGCACGGCGAGTTGGGGCGCTTCATGGGGGTGGACTGGTTCATCCCGGCCCGGCGGCTCTCGGAGCTGGAGCGAGAGGGCCTCGTGAGGAAGGGCGAGCCGCGGGTTTGCCGCGTCAAGGGCACGAAGTGCTTGACGTGGTGGGCGAGTGACCCAGACAGCCGGGAGTCTCATTGCTGATGGCGAAGCGGCACGACAAACCCGTGGGCAAAGCTGAACCGACCACCGAGGGCCGGAAGCCCTACGGCTGGTACGTGACGAACTTCGGTTCGTGGTTCGAGATCGATGGGGGCGGGTATCGACGCAAGGGCGGCTTGGAGTTCGTCCGGCTGTTCGTGAGCGCCGGCGGTGTAAAATCCACGGAGAGCAGTCAGTTCTTGCAGCTCATGTCCGTACTGCGGACGACCAGCCCCGAGCGGTATCACCACAACCGGGGAGTCTATTTCGACCTCGTGGGGCTGACGGCAACGCTTCAGAAGTGCTATCGGGGGTGGTTGCTCGATGAGAGCCTCAAACCTCTGACGGACAAAGGGATGGCGGGCCGGCTGTTCCTGGCCGTTGAGGTCATGCGCCAGGCGATCAAGGACCTACAGGAAAGCGGCCTGATCCAGTGGAGACGACCGCCCGAGTTCGATCCGAGCGCCGATAAGGAGAGAGAAGACGAACGGACTGAGGGGCAGAACCGCACGAGCAGGCGGAGAGAAAAGGGCGGGAAACCTAAGACGCGGGGCCGTGCGAAAGCTCCTCGCGAGGATCTGCAAACATTTGCCAACTCCTCCGAAGCCTTAAATGAACTGACGAATGACCAACCCAAGGAAGAAACTCTCAATGGCCAAGTGGCCAAGGGCGAACGCAAGCAGGACGCCCCCACTGCCCCGGCCGCCACCCCGCCAGAGGGGCCAGGGGCCAGGGCCAGGAAGCCACAAG
Organism: uncultured Planctomycetota bacterium; assembly: GCA_963750205.1. Classification (GTDB taxonomy): domain Bacteria; phylum Planctomycetota; class Phycisphaerae; order Sedimentisphaerales; family Anaerobacaceae; genus PLanc-01. The sequence continues at coordinate 138,430 of CAVVRJ010000045.1, read as the reverse complement.
GTGTCAGCGAGGAGGGGCCGAGGCACCAACAGCCATCGGCTGGGGGAAAACCCGCTTACGCCCCTCCCGCTGTTTCTACCGGGCCCAGGATCGTTCCGCTGCACCACGATGGGGACGCATCGCCCATAGGGCATTTGCTCCCGAGAGCCATAGACGGCTTGGCCCACGGATACACTGTGCGGGCGGATGACTTCGCGGGGAGATCTTCGGGCTGCTGCGGGCGCCGTTCGGCGCGGACAGCCGGGAAGGCGTGCGAGAGCTGGGGAACTATCGGGCCGCTCTGCTGGATGCGGTCGATGCCGGACTGTCGCCGGCAGCGATGGAGGAGCTGATGGCCAAGGCACGGAAGGACGCGGCCATGATCGCCAGCCATCGCAAGCGGTACTACGCCCGTGGGTCGCCCGAGCAGTATTGGCGATTCCTGTTCAACAAGCATTTGGCCGCCCGGCGTCGGGGAAAACCCGAGTCCCGAGCCGGACCCGCGTCCGCCGCAGGGTAGTAGGCGGATCGGGTTTCGCAAGATCGAGGTTCACAATGAGGTGTGTGCAATCAAGGCGTTCGTTGTCGGCCATCCAACACAGGGGATCATCGACCGGGATCTGCTGGACCGGGAGATTGCGGCCGAGAAAGCGGACGCGGCGGAGTTGGAGACGAGGCGACGCCGGGCGCAAAGCATGTTGGCGGGACTGACGCTGTAGATTGAGGAGTCACATGAGACACTTGGAAGCTCTTTACACCACACCAGAGACGCCCCGGCCAGAGGTGACGCCGCTGTTGGTCAGCCACCGCGAGGCCGCCCGGATGCTGTCGGTCTGTGAACGGACCTTGTTCGCTCTGACCAAGAGCGGGGACATTCCCGCCGTCCGGATCGGGCGGGCCGTTCGATACTCGGTGGACGACCTGCGGGCATGGATCAAACAAGCCTCAGAAAAAAAGTGCGGGGACGGCCAGAATGGTACTTGACAATACACAAAGCACCAGCGTAGTATGGCCGGTATGATTATGGAGACTCTGAGACAGGCGATTGAGAAATCCGGCAAGAGCCGGTATCGAATCCACAAGGACACCGGGATTGACCAAGCCGTTCTGTGCAAGATCATGGCCGAGGGGACGTGCAGCATGGACACGGCGGACCAACTCTGCGAATATCTGGGGCTGGAGCTTCGGCCCCGCTGGGCAAAAGGAAGGTGACACAATGGCGTCAGTGTGCAACGATCCACGCGGGCTCAAACGAGTCTTGTTCTTCGATGAGAGCGGGCAAAGGAAGGTGATTCGGCTGGGCAAGTGCAGCACCAAGCAGGCGGAAGCGTTCAAGGTCCGGCTGGAGAATCTGATAACGAGCCGGCTGCGCGGCGGAATGGACGATGAGGTTGCGCGATGGATCACCGGCATGGACGACGAGCTTCACGCCAAGCTGGCGGCTGTGGGGTTGGTCCAGCCGAGACAGAGTTCCACGTTGGGCAACTTCATCGACCGATACATCGCGGATCGGACCGACGTGAAGCCGACGACCGCCACGACCTACGCACAGGCCCGCCGGCACTTGACGACGTTCTTCGGGCCGGACAAGCCCTTGCGGGATATCACGGACGTGGACGCCGAGCAATGGCGCCTGCACCTGGGCCAAGGACTGGCCGAGGCTTCGATCCGGAAGTTCTCGGGGATCGCCAAGCAGCTTTTCAAGGCAGCCGTCAAACGCAAGCTCGTCGCGGAGAACCCGTTCAGCGAATTGGAATCGTCGGCCAAGGCCAACAAGAAGCGGGAATACTTCGTGAGCCGCGCAAGACGCACAGAAGGTCTTGGACGTGTGCCCCGATGCCGAGTGGAGGCTGATCTTCGCCCTGTGCCGCTACGGGGGCGTCCGCTGCCCGTCTGAGGTCCTGACCTTGAAATGGTCGGACGTGAATTGGGACCAAGCCCGGATACTCATTCACTCCCCCAAGACCGAGCACCATGAAGGGGGCGAATCTCGGCTGGTCCCCCTGTTCCCCGAACTGGCCCCCTACCTACACGCGGTCTTTGCCGAAGCCGAGCCGGGCGACGGTTACGTCATTACCCGATACCGCCAGCCCAACAGCAATCTGCGGACCCAGTTGAAGCGAATCATCCACAAGGCCGGGCTGAAGCCTTGGCCCCGGCTGTTTCAAAACCTACGGTCTACACGCGAGACGGAATTGACCGAGAGCTTCCCGCTGCACGTTGTAACGGCATGGATCGGCAACAGCCAACTGGTAGCCCGGAAGCACTACCTTCAAGTCACCGATGAGCACTTCGCCCGCGCGGCGCAGAATCCGGCGCACAGGCGCAAAAAGAGGCGCAGCAAGCTTCCGCACCGGCTTGCATGGGGGCGCACGCAGAACCGCACTGCCGGCCCAGAAAACGCGGAGAACCTCATTTCTGTAAGGCGCAGACGCACTGTCTGAAAATGGGGGAGTGGGTGATGAAGGAATCGAACCTTCAACCGCCGCATTAAGAGTGCGATGCTCTACCAATTGAGCTAATCACCCAGAACCTTCTCGGCGTAGGCCGGAAGAGCAGCATGCTTTAGGCATGCCGGAGGTTATAATTTACAGCACTACGATTCTGGTTGCAAGAGGTTTGAGCAAGAATTCGTGGACTTTCCCGGCCCCCACCTTATCGGACAATCGCCAGTGGCCGCCCCGTCCTTTGGGCTCTTTCGTCACCCCAGGCCGCGCAGCTCGCTCTCCAGAGCCATAAGGTCCGGGCCGATCCTCCGGATCACGAAACACCGGAGCTGGGCCCCGCCCCCCGCCGCGTTTCATATATTTTACGAGGCGATTGGTGCGGCGTAAGGCCCGCCGCGGCCCATCGCTATCGCTAGGGAGTTGCCGAAGCGTCGGAATAACGCATCGTGATTTGGAGCAGGACATCAAGAGTCTGGCCGGTCAGGCAATCTGTGCGAGTGCCTCAATTGGGCGTGCCCAAGTGCCGATGGAATCGGCGGGTTTGCTCCAACAGGATTTGATGTGAACATGCTCCAAAAGTGCACGATTCTCGGTCTGGTCTTGCTGCTGGCGGGCGGGGCCGCCTTTGGCTGGCTCTATCGCCAGACGCGCGAGGAGCAACAGCAGGCCCACAGCCAGGTGCCGGCCGGCCCGTTGGGGTCCCAGGAATACTTGGAGAAATACGGCCGGTGGCATCATCTCAGCCCCGAGCAGCAGAACCAGCTCGTTCTTGGAGATCGACCAGGAGCGCAAGAGCAAGACGGCCGAACAACTCGGCCGTGAGCAACAGGCCCGGCTCCGGGCCGATATCGACAAGCTGGCGTCCGGGCAAATGAACCCCGGCGACATCGCGGATTTCCTCTATGGCCGCGGCTGGGAAGATCAAGTCGAGCAGTACAAGCTGCACAATGAGCAGATGGAGACGGCTCAGACTGTTTCCATCGTGTGTCTGTCCATCGGCGGGATTCTCTTCGGCGGCTGTACGATTGGCTGGCTGCTTCGGCTCGTGGTGTGGGTGGTTCGGGCCTTGCGGCGTCGATCCGGTGACCCGGAGGTCCAAGCCGAGCCCCAAGCCGTAGAACTGACAGATATCGAATGTCCATGACGAGGAAGCGCAGGCGGTTCCGGAGGCCCCGCTGCCCGAGGGGCGGCCCAAGCAGAGGAGAAAGCTGCTGACCCGGTCCGAGGCGACGGCGGAGTCTGCCTCAGACGCGCAGGCGGGTTTGGAGGACCTCTTCAGTTCTCTGGCCGCACCAACCGGCAGGATCGAGCCGCCTGTCGCCGGCCGTACGGGGCGCCGACGCAGAGGCCGGCGTGGCCTTGCTGCTGGCGGATGAGCCGTCGCCGGACGGCGGATGGTCGCCGCAGGAACAGTGGTCCCGGCAACGGCGAACGAGACGCCCGTCCGAGCACCAAGCCACAGGAACGGCGCCCCGCGAAGCGATCCGACCGCGGCGGTCCGCGCGAGCAGGAGAACGATTCGGCGGCGGAGAATCACCTTGAAAGAGCAGGCGGACGATTTGCAGCGACAGATCGCCGAGTTCAAACAGATGGCGCAGAGCGTCCAGCAGGCGACGCGGGAGCAGTCGGAGCCGTTGAGCAACACGCTCAAGGAGCTGACGCAGCAGGTCTCGGCCATCCGCGAGTACGCCGCCAGCCAGCAGGACCGCGTCGAGAAGCTCCAGGATGGTTACGACTGGGGCATCATCCGCACGTTCTGCCTGCGGGTGATTCGGTGCATCGACAACCTGGAGGGCCGCTTGGCCGAACTGCCCAAAGGCGACGGCGCGATCAAGCACTCTGGAAGAGGTCCGGGATGAGCTGCTCTTTGCCCTCGAATCGAGCGGCGTGGAGCAGTTCCAGCCCGAGGTCAACAGCGAATTCCACGGGCAGGAAAAGCTCGCGGAGGCCCTGAAAGAAAAACAGCCGGCCAAGAAGCCGGAGCAGGCGGGCAAGATCGCCAAGGTGATCCGGCCCGGCTATCGATACGTGATAGATGATGAAAACTATCAGGGTCGTCAGAACGGCGCAAGTGAAGCTCTACGGTTGAGGGCGGATGGCGGGCCAGCCCGTGCCCGTCTCCGGCCTGACGCCTTGTCGAGCGTGATGGTACGCAGGAGAGAATCATGAGCAACATCGTCGGTATAGATCTCGGGACCACCTTCTCGTCCCTGGCCATGCTCAATGCCATCGGCAAGCCCGAGATTGTTCCCAACGCCGATGGCGACCGGTTGACCCCATCGGCCATCTTCTTCGATGAGGACAACCCCGGCGTCATCCGGGTCGGGATCGAGGCGCTCAACTCGCGGCACATCAATCCGGCCCGCTCGGTGCGGTGGGTCAAGCGGCACATGGGCGACCCCGATTACAAAGTCTCCCTCGACGGCAAGGATTGGACGGCGACGGAGCTGTCCGCCCTGATCCTCAAGAAGCTGCGGCAGGACAGCGCCGCCCAGATCGGCGAGATCCGGGACGCCGTGATTTCCGTGCCGGCCCACTTCGATGAGATCCGCCGCAAGGCGACGATGGACGCCGGCACGGCGGTCGGCTTCAACGTCATCGGCATCGTCAACGAGCCGGTGGCGGCGGCCCTGTGCTACGCCACGAGCCGGGAGGTTTCCGGCCGGGTCCTGGTCTACGACCTGGGCGGCGGGACCTTCGACGTCACGCTCATGAACGTCAAGGGCCTGGAAATGGAGATCATCTGCTCGCAGGGCGACCACGCCCTCGGCGGCATCGACTTCGACAAGAAGGTCCTGGAAATCCTCGAGAAGCTCTACAAGGACAAGTTCGGCGGCGCGCTGATCGGCTCCGAAGAGGACCGGGCCAAGTACGAGGACGAGGCGGAGGACATCAAAAAGACGCTCTCCCGCCGGCCCACGGCCAAGACGATGCTCTACGGCCCCGGCGGCAGCATGCGGGTCGAGGTCTCCCGGCAGATGTTCGAGGAGGCCATCACCTACGCTGGTGTCGCGGGCCGACATGCTGGTGGAGGTGGCCCTGGATGAGGTGGGCCTGAAGCCCTCGGATATCGATACCGTCCTGCTGGTCGGCGGCAGCACGCGGGTGCCGCTGGTGCGGACCCACCTGGAGGAGATCTTCGGCTTCCCGCCGGAATGCTCGGTCAACGTGGATGAGTGCGTGGCCCTGGGGGCCGCCTTGCACGCGGGTCTGGCCATGATGCGGCAGAACCCCGAGGCCGTGGCCGCCGGGCATCCGCACGGGCATTCAAGACATCAACCTGACCGACGTGTGCAACCACAGCTACGGCACGATCTGCGCCCCGATCGACAAGGAGACCGGCCGGCGCATCGTGCAGAACCGGATCATTCTGAAGAAGAACACCCCCCTGCCCTGTGAAGCCACGCAGACGTTCTACACCGTCTCCGAGGGACAGAAGCGCGTCGAGGTCATGATCACGCAGGGCGAGGACTCCGATCCGGCGTATGTCAACAAGATCGCCACGCACTGCTTCGAGCTGCCGCCCTACCGCCCGGCCGAGCGGCCGATCAAGGTGACGTACAGCTATGACTTGAACCAACGCATGCATTGTCAATTCGAGGACGTCGAATCCGGCCGGGTGCTGGAGGTCGATCTGTCCCTGAACGAGGACGGCACCGTCGCCGAAGACGGGGCCGCCAAGATGAGGGAGCTGGAGCCTTTCAAGGTCGAGTGAGATTCGATGAAGGATATGCCCGGTAAGTTAGTCAATCTGGTGTCCGCTCTGGGACGCCGGTGTTCGGAAGTCCTCCAGCGGCTGCGGCACGCAGCGTCCGAGACGCCGGCAGAACTCTGCCATCCGCTGGACCTGGGCGTGTTCAACTGCCGCGTGCGGATCGGCCGTCAACCGGACGGCGACATCTGGCGCTCCGTCCTGGTCGTGGACATCTGCGGCACGATCCAGGCCCCCGACGAAGGGCACGGGGTGGACGTGCGCATCGAATTGAACGATGTCACGGACGCGGACAACGAGCCTCTGGCCGTTCTCGACCGCCCCAAACACGGCCCCCTGAACGGTTCGGCCCATTTCGTGCATCAGTGCGACATGGGGCGCCTGTGCCGCCGGACCACGGTCCTGCAGGACTGGACGGCGGTCGCACAGATCGTGCCCCAGTGGTTCGTCCTGCCCCGCCGCGGCCAGCGCCAACTGCAATACACCGTGGCCATCACCTCCCGCGAGACGGGCGAGCAGCTTGCGTGTGCCACGTGCGTCGCGGCCCACGAGAACACCGAGACCGGCTATCTGGACGTCGAGGATGACATCCAGCGGGCCAAGACCCTGGCGGTCGGCCTGGCGTTCAGCGTCGGGGCCGCCAACGGCGCGGCTGCTCGATCCCGAGGTCAACGTGATCGCGGCCTGGGTAAGAACCAATTTCGGGTCCGCCGGGGTCTCCGCCGACGCCCGGCTGGAGCTGGATCGCGCCCTGCAAAAGACCGCCACGTTCTTCCGCCGGGGCGGCACCCTCAACCTGACGCAGATTTGTCGCGAGATCGTGCCAATCGCCCCGCTCGTCGGGCGGCTCGACATCCTGGACCTGTGCCTGCGGGTGGCCGCCGCCAAGGGGCAGGTGACCGCCGCCGAGCTGAAGCTGCTCAAAGACCTGTCGGAGGGGCTCGAAATCGACCGCAGCCGGCTGCGGGCGATGGTCGAGAAGATCCTCCCGGTCGAGATGCACCAGACCAAGGACGCCGAGATGATCCTGGGCGTCACCAGCGACATGAGCAAGGATGAAGCCCGCCACCAGTTGAATCGCGAGTACGCCAAGTGGAGCTCGCGGTTCATCAGCTCCGATCCGGCCATCCGCCGCCAGGCCGATCAAATGATCCGCCTGATCGCTGACGCCCGCACGCAATACGTGGACGTCAAGCCCGCCGAATAATCTCACTCTCCCCCTTCACCCGCTGCGTCCCGGCAGTCAGCCTTACGCGAAGGTGGCAACACCAATGCACCGCTCTTTGGCGAACGTCTTGCGATGAAGCTTGATACGCTCGATCTCGTGCAAGGTATCGGCCGTCAGATAACTCTCCCCACAAGGGGGGCAACTGACGATGGGCACATTCTCAATGACAAGCAGATTGGCCCCCTTACCGTAACTGCGCGAAATCCGCCGGACCGATGCCCCGGTCTTGCCACAAACGACGCGAGTTTTGAGCTTTCTGTTCATAAGATCAGTGCCCTGACCAACATCGACATGTCGCTCGCCCACACTTGTGCGGGGTTGCCACGTTCGTTCACGTTGATTCCCTTCCCTCAGACGTCGCCGGGACCTACGTCTTCCTCGCTATCCGCCAGAGTGCCCGCACCCCGTGCAAACGACTTATCCAAAGCCGTTACCACATCGCCAGGCGAATCCACCAGCACGAAGTAGTCAGCCGGATACAAGTAGTCCTCGCCGCTCTCGTCTACAACGCGCGAGTCACCGTCGCGTTCGGCATCGTTGTCCGAGATTACGCGGTATACCTTGTGTAGCTCCAGAGAGGCAGGGTATTGTGAGTTGTCGACACAGATTGCGAATTTGAGCATGTCCGTTCTACGGGAGATCTATCTGGATTCGAATGGCCTCTTCAATTCTGTGCATGTCCTCCTGGGAGAGACTGCCCGCGCGTTTGAATAGACGTAGCTTGCTCACAGTGGTCAGTTGGTCGGCCATCGCTTTGCTCTCCTTGCGATCGAACGCAACCAGGGCTTCACTGGGGTACAATCGCTCTGTCTTACTCGTCAGGGGAACGACTTGGACCCGATTGAGAGACTTGTTGGACGAATCGTTGCTTACAATCACAGCAGGTCGCTTCTTTTTGATTTCGCCGCCCACGGATGGATCGAAGTCGACCCACCAGACCTCACTCCGCTTCATCTGCGATGTCCCTAAAAGTCGCCTCTGCCCATTCCAGCGCCTCCTTCTCCCGCTGCGTGTCTTCTGCCATTTCGGCATAGGCAGAGTCCAAGTCAGGCCGGACTACGTGCGGACGCACCAAGTCTTCCACAAATTTGCTGATCTTACGACGGCCAACGACTCTGTGAAGCCCTTCATATACTTCCTCATCCACAGTAATTGTCAGCTTCTTCTGCATTGAGACTTCTCCTGATACCAGCACCCACTTAATACGTATAGTATACGTGTTAAGTTCTCAGGCGTCAAGTCTCCCCATGAGCCCGCGTAGTCTCTTCTCACGAGAATGGACGCATAGGACCTTTAGAGGCTACTTCTCCGCCGAGATCGGAAAGAGCTTCTTCAACTCCTCGGCGGAGGGCCGGCGGCCGTATTCGCAGACTTCGAAAGCCTCGGCGTACTTGACCGCTTTGCCCTTCTCCGGGCCGTAGAGCTCGATCAGCTTATCCCGGTACTTGTCGGCGACCGCCTTGTCACGCCGGGCCGTGCTCTCATCCTGCTGCTTGCGCCGCGCCTCGTAGCCGGCGGGATCGGTCGGGACGGGGACCACCTTCTCGAAATTGCCCGTGGCCCAGAGCGACTCGATTTGCGACTGGAGTTTCCAGATGGCCTCCTGCTTCTTGGGCATGGCGTCATCCGTGGCGACCACCACGTCCGGCTGGAAGGGATTCGGTTTCTGGAAACCGTCCGACACGTACATGAACACCGGGTTCTTGGCGAGTTGGGGCACCGTCCTGTCGAAGAACCGGACGGTGACCATGTACGCCGCATCCTGCATCAAGACGCCCACGTACCGGTGATCCGGGTGGTAATCGTTGGGACGATGACCCATGACGAGGTCCGCCTTCCATTCCCGGATGAGCCGGACGATCTTCTTGCGGTTCTCCAGCGTCGGCATCAGCTCGCCGTCATGGATATCGAGAACGTCTGTCGTGATCCCGAGGACCTTGGCCGCCTCCTTGACCTCGGCGGTGCGACGCCTCGCCAGCTCCCGCCCGGACATCTCGGCGTGGCCGACATCGCCATTGGTCACCGAGACAAACTTGACGTGGTGACCCTGGGCCGCCCAGAGGGCCGCCGTCCCCCCTGCCTTGAGCTCGGCATCGTCCGGGTGGGCCCCGAAAACGATGATGCGGAGCTTGCCGTCATCGGCCGGGGCCGCCTGGGAGCGTTGACCGCCGCCCAACAGAACAGCCAGCAGGGACACCAGAGCCGCCACGACCGCCAAAATCGCCAATTTCCTCAGAGTGTGTCTTGCGGACTTCATCGTCCATCTCCTTTCCATGGTCGCCTGATCTACCCACCGCGGGCGGAAAACGCGCCCGCACGCCCCCGATGACACCGTCGGTCCCGTGCCATCGGGCCAGGTCAAAGCCCCCTTTGACGCCGGCACAGTCCCATTATCGCCGAAGGGCGCCCGCCCTGCAACCCCGCATTTGCGCCTCCTGCGTCACAATATCCGGCCCGATCGTGTGATTCGTCGCTCCTTCCGGCTGTGTTCGCGCGGTAGAGCGTGTGCCAGAGGTGTTCTTTTCGGACGCAAAAATGACGCGACTGACTGGAAAACTCTTGACGCCGGCCGGCCGATATGATATATGAGATTCTGGCCACTCAGACACATGGCGTGCCCAAGATGAGACCTGCGTCTGGACCAAAGGAGTGGTGACGCTATGTGATGTGGAGGACGGGGCCCTACGCGCGCAGCATGGCACCTGGGAACCCCAAGATACACGGCGATGGGCGTTCTATGCCATCCGGAGGCTGAGTTCATGTCCACCCACTGGCAAGGTGAATGGGTGTCACGGAAAGGAGGTGAGACCCACCACAGATCGAGAGTCGCGAATCGAGATCGTTAAGTTATCAGTCAACGTGTTCCGAGAACTCAAGGCCCAGAACCCAAGACTGAGAACTCACAATCGGTGTGTCCGGTGTGTGGCCGACACACGCACGTAGGACCCCCAACGCGATAGACAGATATGAATCGGGTTGGGGAACCCCATTTGTTCCCTTTGAAGGAGGGATATCATGAGTAAGAAGTTGGTTTGTGTTGTAATGGCCCTTGCAGCGATGGGGCTGGCGGCGCCCGGCATGGCTGATGACATCGGTAAGGGGTACATTCTGGCCGAGTACTGGCTCAACATCGGGGCTGGCACGGCCGTTACCGATCTCACCGGTAACCCTCTATACCCCAACAGCCCCACCGGCGCCTTATGGCTGAGCAACTGGTATTTTTACCCCGGATCGACGGACTGGAACAGCAACTACGGCGACCGGGAGCGAGGCTACATCTATCCGCCCCAGGATGGTGATTACACCTTCTGGATCGCCGGCGATGACAATCTGCCATTGTTTCTGAGCACGGACGACACTCCGGCCAATGCCGTGCAGATCGCCCAGGTCACCGGCTGGATGAACGCGATGGACTGGGATAACACGACCGGCGGCTCGACCGACATGGCCCAAATAAAGTCGAAGGCCATCACGCTCAAGGCGGGCAAGCGGTACTATATGGAGACTCTCCATAAGGAAGGCGGCGGCGGGGACAGTGTCGCCGTGGCCTGGGCCGGCCCCGGCATCGGGACCACGCACACTCTCATCGATGGCAAGTACTGTGCCGCCTTTTATCCGCACTCCGGAGCCCCTGCTCAAGGCGTCGGGTCCCAGCCCGACCGATGGCGCAGTACAATGTGCCCATGATGCTGCTGACCTGGCACAAGGGCCCGGCGACAGTGTCGGAAGATGTCTATGTCGGCACCGATCCGGCCAACCTGGCCAAGGTTAGCTGCAACGCCAACGCTGAACCCGGTGTATTTCGCCATGACTCCCCTGACGCCGGGCACTTGGTATTATTGGCGTGTCGATGAGAATCTTGGCGGACGGCACGGCCGTCAAAGGCGACGTCTGGAAGTTCATGGGGACACCCGTGAAGGATTACCTGCCGTCGCCCGCCGATGGCGCCACCGGACAAGCCTTCGGTCTCACGCTGAGCTGGTCGGCCCCCACGGGCATCACACAGCATGAAGTGTACCTGGGCACCGATCTGGCGGCCGTCACGAAGGGCGATGCCTCGGTCGACCTGGGCAAAGTCAGCACCGCATCGTTCATCACGCCGCGGCCTCCGCGCTTCGTCGACCTACTATTGGCGCGTCGATGTGATCAAGGCCGATAAGAGCGTGGTCACGGGCGACGTCTGGAGCTTCACCACGGCCGATGCCGGCCCCGCCAACAAGATCGAGAATCAGTATTGGCTGAATATCGGCGCCGGCACCGCCGTCACCGATCTGACGGGCAACGCCCGGTTCCCTAACAGTCCGGACGCGACAACGTTCTTGGATTCCTGGCTCTTCCCGCCGGGGTCTTCGGGCGGCAGCAGTTGGGCGGACGACTACGGCGACCGCGAGTTCGGTTGGCTCAAACCGGCCGTGACGGGCGACTACACCTTCTGGATCGCCGGCGATGATCTCTGCGAGCTGTGGCTGAGCACCGACGGCAGCCCGGCGAACGCCAAGCTGATCGCACAGGTCACCGGCTGGACCAACGCCATGGATTGGGACAACACCACGGGCGGGTCCACCGACGTGACCAAACTGAAGTCCGCGCCGGTGCACCTTGTGGCCGGTCAGAAGTACTACATCCTGACCTTGCACAAGGAAGCCGGCGGTGGTGACAGCGTCGGCGTAGCCTGGCAAGGCGGGGACATCACGACCCGGACCCTCCTTTCGGCCAAGTACGTGGACACGTACTATCTGCCGCCGCTGCAGGCCTTCGCGCCGATCCCGGCCAGATGGAGCGACCAATGTGGTCCAGAGTCCGACCTTGGGCTTGGAGTGCGGGCGACAAAGCGGTAACGCATGATGTCTACCTCGGCACGGACCAGGCCGCTGTGGCCGCCGCCGACACCAAGAGTCCGCTGTACCAGGGCTCGCAGTCGACGGCTTCGTTCAGTGCGGCAGGTCTCGCCTGGAACACGACCTATTACTGGCGTGTCGATGAGGTCAACCCCGGCGATCCGGCAGCCCGTGGAAAGGCCCCGTCTGGAGCTTCACGACGGCCAACTTCCTCTCCGTCGACGACATGGAAAGCTACAACGACGTACTGGACAACCGCATCTACGACACCTGGATCGACGGTCTGGCCGACGGCAAGGCAACTCCCAAGTCGGCTACCTGATGCGGCCCCGTTTGCCGAGCAGACCATCGTCCATGGCGGCAAGCAATCGATGCCGTTCGAGTACAACAACGTCAAGACGCCGTTCTACAGTGAAGCCGACGCGGACCTTCGACACTTCGCAGGACTGGACGGTCAACGATGTGAACGCCCTGAGCTTGTGGGTCCGCGGCAATCCGGCGGTCACCGCGATGACGGTCAACGTGGCGAACAACGCCCTGAGCCTGACCGGCGCCGGCACGGACATCTGGAACAACTCCGATGACTTCGTGTATGCCTACAAGACCCTCACCGGCGACGGCACGATCGTGGCCCGCGTGGTCAGCATCGGCGCCGGCACCAACACGTGGGCCAAGGGCGGCGTGATGATCCGTGACAGCCTCGATGGCGGCTCCACCTTCGTGAACCAGGTCATGACGGCTAACACCGATGGGACGGCCGGCAACGGCTCCAGCTTCCAGTACCGTCTGACGACCAACGGCGGCTGCGGCAACACGGATTCGGCTACGGTCCTGAAGTACCCGTACTGGGTCAAGCTCACGCGGACCGGCAGCGCCATCAGCGGCTATGTTTCCGCGAACGGCACGACGTGGACGCAAATGGGCACGACGCAGGTCATCACCATGACCGCCCCGGTCTACATCGGTATCTGCGTGACTTCGCACCAGGCCGGCGAGCAGCGAACCGTCCAGTTCGACAACATCAGCACGACGGGCACGGTCAGCGCCACCTGGCAAGGCGCAGATCAACAGCGCGGCGTACAATGATGTCGGGACCATGTTCGTGACGGTGGAAGACAGCAGCGGCAAAAACGCCACCGCCACCAACGCCACGATCGTGAACGCGGCGACTTGGACCAATTGGAAGATCGCGCTCAAGAGTCTGACGGGCGTGAATCTGGCCAAGGTCAAGAAGCTGACCATCGATGTGGGCGACAAGAAGAACGCGTCCCCGGGTGGCATGGGTATCATCTACATCGATGACATCCAAGTGACCAAGCCGTAACGGCGTAAGCTGTGATCGGCGGCGATGAGAGGCCCAGTTGTTGGGGCGATCCTCGCAGAGTGATTTCGAATCGGGGCCTGGACCTCAGAGTCCGGGCCCCGATTGTTTTCAAAATAACGACCCGCAAAAAAGGGTAAGACTGGTCGTGGCGAGAGCTGGTTATTGTTTCAAAGACTTCATGGGCTGGAAGCCCATGCCACGAAGAACCGTCTTTTCAAACACCCTCTCGAGGCCCAGCCGATAGGATGACAAGCCGGGGCACGAACCAAGGCGAAGCTACACAGCTTATCGTCCGGTTTGCTTCTTCATCGCACGGGCCCGGTTCAGGGCCTCCCGTGCTTCCTTGGAATACGGATCGCCTCGTTCGCCGACCGTAACCATGCCGATGGTGTTCGCGCAGCCGTGTGCGACTAACTTTCGTGGGGGATCGACCTGCATTTGTCATGCTGAGCGCAGCGAAGCATCTGAGCGGCGAACGGAATCGGCGCGTGTTATTGTGCTCGGCCCAGATCCTTCGCTGCGCTCAGAGCCTGCCCTGAGTGCAGTCGAAGGGATGACAGAAGGGATCGAAGGGGCCCCACAAAACGTAGTCGCATATGCGCAGTCGGACTGCGTGGTTTGGGATTGACGAGCCGCGGTTGGCGCAGGATGATCTTGTGTCTGGGTCTGACTGTCCTTCCAAGGCTGTTCGCGCTATGCAAGGAGACGCCTATGGCAAGATGGAAATGCGCTGCATTTGTGCTGGTAGCGGTATGTATCGCCCCGCTCTCTGCGCAAGCTCCCCCGGACCAAGTGACGAACCCTTCGGCACCCGGTTCCAGGATCGAGCAAGGCGGCCCGGTGCTCGTCACGGTCGATTGCGCGCAGAGTCGTCAACACCATGCGGGGCGGCCTGGGCGCTTCCTGGCACGCGATGGAGACACCGATCCCTTACGGCGTCAAGCATCCGGTCTTCACCGGCTATAGCCACGGCGGCAGCGGTTGGGGCGGCTATCCGCCCGCCGAGGACGAGCGGGCTTGGCAGCAGATCTATCGTCACGCGGACTGGCTTGGCCTCGATTGGAACCGCGTCGAGATCGAGCAGCGGATCTATGAGCCCCAGCGGGACATCTTCACGTTCGACAGCCCCGAGATGCGCATCCTCTACCGGATCCTCGATTGGAACCAGAAGAGACAGGCGGACGTGTTCTTCCAGCAGATGTGGTGCAACGCGGCCTGGCTGGCCTACCCGGAGTTCCGCGACGACCCCGTGGGACGCGTCCACAGTGCGCCGGCGGACCTGGACGCCTTCGCGGACGGCCTGGCGACACTGATGGAGCATCTGATCAAGAAACGCGGCTACACCTGCATCAAATGGCTCTGCATCAACAACGAGCCCGGCGCCGACTTCTCGTGGTGGCAGGCCCCGCCCAACCAGCCGCTGTCGATCGGGCCGGGCCTGGCCGCCGTGCGCAAGGCGCTGGACGGGCGTGGGCTTGAAGCTGCCCCTTTCCGGACCGGATGCGACCATCCGGTTTCCTGCCCAAGTGCCCGGCCGGTTTGACTTTCTCGGCCTGCTTGGGGCTTACGATTTCCACGATTACGGCGCGGACTTCGACTTCCGCACCAAGGGCCACATTGCCGCCCAGCAGCGCAACGCCGCAGCCATGGGTGGACTTCGCCCATCGCGAAGGCAAGCCGCTCTTCCTCTCCGAGTTCGGCACGATGGCCTACGGCTGGCTGCCCGACAAGCCCGGCCCGGTTCTCCCCCTTCCGTGCTCGCCGGCAGCGAGTTGGTCGTGCGCCTGGCCAACGTCGGCGTGGACGGCTTCAACCGCTGGAGCTTCCTGAACCGCGGCGACCTCGACGGCCAATGGCAACTCGTGGACACCTGGGACCCGCCGCAGAAGAAGCTGCGAACCGACTTTCCGCCGCATCCCAACAGCTACTTCTGCCTGGGCTTGCTCAGCCGCTTCACAGCGCGAACATGCCACGATTCTAAGTTGCCGGTTGGAGGGCGGCAAAGTCGGCGATTGGCAGCGTCTGTTTGCCGCCGCTTTTCGAAGCCCGAGCGGAAATCTGACGCTCGCCGTCATCAACGACGCGCCTACCGAGTTCCCGTTCAAGCTCACCGTGCAAGCTCTGTCGCGGCCGGCGACCTTTTACCGCTACCGCTACGGCCCAGGTCAACAGGATCGGGCTGACGTGACCGTCAACCCAGAAGCCGAATTCTCCTTATCCTCGGCGGCCAACGAGCAGCAGGACACTCTGCCGGGCAGCAGCCTGACGATCTATAGCACCTACAAGCTGGGGCACGATGCGCCGGGCATCATCACGGATTACCTGGCGTCATCACAACAACCGTTCGAGAAACGATGAGAATAACGGCCCTCCTGCACCACAAGAGCAGTCCACCGTCAGCCGCGGAAAATTGTCACGAATCTGTCACCAGGCGGACGATTCTGCCACTATCTGGAAAGACGGCTGATCGATTAAAACTCGGTCGGCCGAGAATAGCAGAACAGGAGCAAGATGATCTCTCGAAGGTATTGAGCAGTGACCTCTCGCACTTCGTATAGGGGGTTGGTGGCTCAGATGAGGGTTTGGGCTCGCTGAGTCCACGGATGACGTCGGGACACAAGCGGAACAGCCGCGCGGTTGGAATTGCTTTTCTCAGGCCGAACTGAGAGTCGCTCGGACACTCTTGGTGTTTCGGGGACGTGGCCCAGGGGAGTGATCTTGCGCAAGTATCGCAGAAGTTTTGGTTAGACGCAGGTGTAGAAGTGCCAAGAGATCGACTCTCGCCCCGCCCCCAGCGCGGGGTAGCAGCGCGGAGGGGTCGTTTTCGAAAACCCGGCCTCCGGAAGATGTCTGTTGTTTGCGCCCTTGTGACGTTCACGTGTCTGGCCGCCGGGTTCGCCACCTGGACGATTCGGGCGTTCTGCCTGAGCGGTCGGGACGAGGCGGGCGTGTCCCCTGCCGCACCGGCGGACCTGCCCACCCGGGCAGAAGTCTTGCGCACGTGGCTCACGACGGAGATGGAGCCCACCCTAACCCAAAGCCGTGGTATCCTGCTGGGACAGCGGTATACGGCCAGCCCCACCTGTATCACGCAACGCCTTGACGATAACCGAGTTGTCGTACAAGCGAACCCCACGGGCGGCGCCGGAGAGCGTATGATGGCGTTCTATGATAAAGCCCCGCGCACGCCCCTGGCATTGTACTCCTGGTACCAGAAGAACCTCCGGTCGTACTTGCAGGCCGAGCGGAAAGCCAATACCTTGGCGCTCGCCCGGGCGGAGAGAATGGCCACCGCCGCCCGGGAGCTGGCTTCCGAGATCCACAAGACTTTCGGCCCATCGGACAGCCGCGGTGTGGATGGGCAGACGGCTTGGCTCCCCGCTTCGGATCTCCGCCTGCCGGAGACACAGTTCACCGCCACGGCCTGGCCTGCTGAGTGCCTGCGCCAGCTCGAGACGGCCCTGGCGGCAGGAAATGCCTCGGCCGCGCAGACTTGGGCCGATGAGCTGGCAGCGGCGACCTTCGGGCTGGCCGACTTGCATCGCTGGTTGGACCTGCTCTTGAGCACGCACTTGACCTCCCTGGATTTCCAGGCCCGCTGCCGGGCGGCCTTTGTGTATGCCGAATCGGCCTTCGGCTCGGGGCAGAAGATGTCGGAAGCCAGCCTGCCGGCCGGCGGCTTGATGATCGCCTGGGGGCAGAATTACCTGGAGGTGGAGCATCAGGCGGAAGGACTGTTCTTTCCGCCCGATACGGCGGTGGAGTCGGTCACAGCGATCGATCTGTCCGGTATCCCGGCCGCCCGGTGGATGCCGCCGGAGGTGCGGCCGGCCTTCCGCTGGCTGCGGGCCCGCTTGTCACCGACGGTGCAAGCCGTCTGGGATCGCGCCGCCACGACGCCGTTCGACCGATCCTACCTGGCCAACATGCTCTTCCGCGCCATGTCCGCTCGTTCCCTGGACGAGATGGGCGTGGCCCTGCAACGCTTCGAGCAGTCCCATACGACGGTGACGCAGGCCGAGCTGATGGACGTGCTGTTCTACCGGTCGGGGTTTTACAGCAGCGGTTATCTCTGGGCCGACCGCTACGACCGCCGCATCGTGGAGGAAGCCGCCAAGCTCTTGGGCGATCAGGAGAAAGCCGCCCGGCAGGCCCAGCAACTGACTAACCACCTGCTTATGGGCTGGGCGAACTACCGCGCCAATGTCATGACCCTGACGGATTCCCTGAATATCGGCAAGCTCGATTGCGTGTCCGGGACGGACATGATCGGGGCCCTTTATCGTGACGCCGGCCACGGCGAGTATTTCGTCGTGCGGCTGCGCTGCGGCACGGCCGGGCACAGCGTCGGCGCCATCCCGGTCGTGCGGGACGGCCAACGCAAGCTCCTGATCCTGGACTGTCTCCAGACGGAGCCGCCCGGCGAAGTGTGGCCCTCGGCCTTCTTTCAGGATATCCGTTGGCCCCAGGGCTACCCCGGCTCGCGCGGCCCCCTCTTCAGCGCCGAACTATACGTCCGCGGCCTCGACGGCTATCTGTTCGCCGCCGGGTACGTCGTGCGGGACGAATCGGCCGGCCAGTTGGTCCGGGCCGCGCTGCCCTATGTGCCCACGGCGCCCAAAGCCGGCGTCACGCAAGCCTTCGCCGGACCGTATCCCTCCCCCATCCGCCGGGACGCCTCCGCCTGTCTCCGCGGATTTTATTGTCTCCCTGGCCTCGCCCTGAAGGACCGGGGCGTCAAATGCTGCCGTCCGAGAAAAATAACGCTTGCAGACCGTGACCCCATGTGGTAGAAATATACAGTGGTCAGGAGCAGGTTTTGACGTTCTTTGACCCGGCGGCGACACCGGCCAGCCAGGTGCCGCCGAGCGTCCGAAACAGGCGTGGAATTGCATATTCCGTCGGTATCGGAGGACCTGGCGCCGTGTGCTTTGGGACGCACATTGCAGAGGTGGGTTTTGGAGCCCCTAGCCGCGCTCCCGCGCGGCGGAGAACATCTTCGCGACGCTGGGGTCCTGGCCCCAGTGTCATGTACGACTCTGTCGCCTATCGGACCTTTTTCATTTGATTCCACGCGGTCCGTTTTCTACAGGAAGGAGGTGATTCAGCCGATATTAACGTCCGGTGGATTCGGAGGAGAGTGAGTAACACCTGTTTCCATAGGACTGTCGGCGACCCGAGGAGTGACTGGATTCCCAACCGCGCTTCCTCGCGCTTGGGAACCCAGTTTCCTTCTGCGGCCAGGAGGGGGAGAAGGGATCTCCCGCGCGATGCTTCGCGGGGAGGGACCCGCGCTCTGATGTGTGGTCGGAGCATCAGAAGAATCATCTGGTATGAAGGAGGAATCTTATGTGGAAACGATGCACTTGTGTTGATTCTATTGACGGTGCTCGCCCTTGTTCGGGGAGTGTCGCCTACGGGGGTTCGACATCCTCAAAGACCCCGCCCTGGTTGGTTGGTGGACGTGCGATGACGGTCGGGCACGACTGTCAAAGATTCATCCCCAAATCATCACGACGGGACGGCCTATAACGGGGTGGGCGGTGCAGCCGGGGTGGGCACTTTGATCTGGGTGCCCGGGATGCACGGCGGCGCCATCGAGTTGAAAGTCCCCCAACTGGTCCAGATCCCGGCCATCAACGTCACGATGACGCAAGGCACCATGGCGGGATGGATCAAACCTGTCTGCGCTCAGTCTGCCAGCAATCTCTGGTCAGCGATCATGTTTACCCGCGGTACCGCCACCGGCCTGAACATAAACCCCGATTCGGCCAACAACCAAGTGGCCTATCACTGGGGCGACGCTTCGACCACCTGGAGCTATCGGGGAACCGCCTACATTTCCGCCACCGACTGGACCTTTGTCGCCGTGACGGTCCAGCCCACCCAGGCGACCATATACATTAACGGCGCCCCAATATGTACCAACGTCACCGCTCATGGCTCTGTCACTTGGAATGCCCCCATCTTCCTGGGCGGCGATGGTTCCGGCAGCTTCGACACGCGGCGGATGACCGACGGCTGCCTGGACGATGTCTCGCTCTGGAGCCGGGCTCTGACGGCCGACGAGGTCAAGGCGATCATGAAGGGATTGGCCAAACCGCAACTGGCGGCTGCTCCGAGCCCCGCCGACGGGGCCACCGACGTACCTCAGGATACGGCCCTCAGTTGGGTCGCCGGGAAATATGCCGCCGCGAGCGATGTGTACCTGGGCAAGGCCCTCGCCGACGTGAATAGCGCCACCGAAGCCAAGCCGGCGGGCTGTTCTGGCCAGCCAGGGTCAGACGGCGACCAGCTACACACCGGCCGCCCTGCTCGATTTCGGCCAGACCTACTACTGGCGTATCGATGAGGCCAACAAGGCCCCCGACAACACGATCTTCAAAGGCACCCTCTGGTCCTTCACCGTCGAGCCGTTCTCCTATCCGATCACGAGTCATAACGGCCACGGCCTCCAGTGCGCATGCCCAGCTGGCCCCCGGAGAACACCATCAACGGCTCCGGCCTCGACCAGAACGACCAGCACGGCATCGACGGGGACACGATGTGGATGAGCCAAGGCGTGCTGCCGAACTGGATTCAGTACAAGTTTGATGCCAGCTACAAGCTGGACAAGATGCTGGTCTGGAACTCCAACCAGATGATTGAGGCGTACATCGGGTTCGGGGCCAAGGATGTCACGGTCGAGTACTCCATCGATGGCACCACCTGGACGGCATTGGCGAATGTACCGCAGTTTGGCCAGGCGCCCGGCTGCCGCGACAGGGCCGAACGCCACGGTCAACTTCGCCGGCGTCGTGGCCCAGTATGTCAAGCTCACGATCAACAAGACTTGGGGTGGGCTGCCCACGACCGGCCTGTCCGAGGTGCGGTTCTACTCCATCCCCGTCCAGGCTCGGGCCCCGCAACCGGCGAGCGCCGCCACGGGTGTGAGCATCACCACCGGCCTGAACTGGCGGCCCGGCCGCGAGGCGACCTCGCACAAGATCTTCTTCGGCACCGACAAAGCCGCTGTGACCAATGGCACCGTTGCGGCCCAGACGGTCACCGCCCACAGCTTCGAGTCCGTCCGGTCTGCTGTTCGGCACGACCTACTACTGGAGAGTCGATGAGGTCGGCGGGTCCGGTCCTTATACCGGTAACGTCTGGAGCTTCACGACCCAGGAATTCGCCGCGATCGATGATTTCGAGAGCTACAACGATACGGACAATCGCATCTTTGATTCCTGGATCGACGGCTACACGGACCTCAAGAGCGGCTCCGTGGTGGGCTACATGCAGGCCCCCTTTGCCGAGCAGATGATCGTTCATGGCGGCAAGCAGTCGATGCCCATGGAGTACAACAACGTCAAGACGCCCTACTACTCCGAGGCCACGGAGACCTTCAGCACGACCCAGAACTGGACGACCAACGGGGCCGATACCCTGTCGCTGTGGTTCCGGGGCCAGGCCGCCGGCTTTACGGATAATGGCGACGGCACTTACTTCATGAGCAGCAGCGGCACCGATATCTGGAACGCCAGCGACCAGTTCCGCTTTGCCTATAAGACCCTCACGGGCGACGGCTCGATGGTGGCCCGCGTGGACAGCATCGCCAACACCAATGTCTGGGCCAAAGCCGGCGTGATGATCCGCCAGACCACCGATGCGGGCTCGGCGTATGCCATCGTGGCGATCACTGCCGGTGGCGCCAGCGCGGGCAACGGCGCCAGCTTCCAGTACCGTGCGGCAGCCAACGGCGCCGCGGCGGACAACTCCGATAACACCGGCGCGGTCGTGGCCTCGCCGTACTGGGTCAAGGTCACCCGCGCGGGCAGCAACTTCACCGCGTATATCTCCCCCGACGGCAAGACCTGGACGCAGTTGGGCACGGTTCAAGCGATTCCGATGTCCGCTTCGGTCCTGATCGGCCTGGCCGCGTGCAGCCATGATGCGACGCTGACGACCACGGCGACGTTCTCGAACGTCTCCATGACCGGCACGGTCAGCGGCTCCTGGCAGTCGCTGGCCATCGGGATGGCGATGCCGACCAACGGGGCGGCCCCGCTGTACCTGACGGTCACCGACAAGGCCGGCAAGACCAAGACGGTGGTCAACCCGAACGCGGCGGCCAGCAACGTGACGGCCTGGACGCAATGGCTGATTAAGGAAAGCGATCTGACGGGCGTCAGCCTGACGACCGTGCAGAAGCTGACCCTCGGCGTTGGCGATAAGACCAACCCGAAGGCGGGGGCTGCCGGCATGATGTACTTCGATGACATCGGGTACGGCCATCCGGCCAAGTAGACCATTCATGCGTCAAGGAGGTGCTCTTTAACTGATTGAGAAGCCGCTCCCCACGTCCCCAAAACCGTGGGGAGCGGTTCTTTTTGTACCGACAACCCCTAGCGTAATTCAGCTTGACTGAAGGAGGAATCCTATGAAGAAACAGACAGTTCTCGCGGTTTGGTGTGTCCTGTTGTTGGGACCGGCCTATTCGGCTTGCGCTGCTACGGACCCAACGCTCGTCGGCTGGTGGTGGTTTGACGAGGGGCTCGGCACGGTGGCGTCCGACTCCAGCGGCTACGGAAATAACGGAACCTTGATGAACGGAACCACCTGGGGGACCGGTAAGTTCGGCAAGGCAGCCAACTTCGACGGCGTCGATGACTACATCGATGTGCCGAACAAGCCGATTCTCTGCGTCTCGACCGAGGTCACCGTCATGGCGTGGGTCAACCTGACCCGGTGGGAGTACCCCGGCGCCGGCTACCAGGGGATCATTGCCAAGGGCAACACCGTTCGATCTTACAGTTTGTACACGACGTCGGCGGGCGTTCTCCACTTCAGTGTAACCGATCTGACGACGAACGCCTATGTTGGACCGACGAGTTCGTCCACGGTTCCGCTGAACCAGTGGGTGCATGTCTGTGCCATGGTCAAAGGCGGCGTGCAGTATTTCTACATCAACGGCACGGCGGCGGGCAGCGCCAACAGCGGCATCAAGCTGCCGGGCGCGACCGATACCGGGGACGTCCTGATTGGCAGGACGGCAGAAGGGGTCAACCGCTCCCTGGGGGGCATGGTCGATGATGCCCGCATTTACACCCGGGGGCTGACGCAGCAGGAAATCCAGAAGATCATGACCGGCGCGGACCTCGTCGGCGGCGTCGCCAAGAACCCGTCTCCCGCCGATGGCGTCACGGATGTGCCACAAGACGCGTCTCTCGGTTGGACGGCGGGGCCCTACGCCGTCACGCATGATGTGTACCTGGGCAAGGCTCTCGCGGACGTGAACAGCGCCAGCCTGACCAAGCCGACGGGTGTTCTGGCCAGCCAGGGCCAGACGGCGACCAGCTACACGCCGCCCGCCCTGCTCGATTTCGGCCAAACCTATTATTGGCGGGTCGATGAGGTCAACAAGCCGTCCGACAACACCATCTTCAAGGGCGGCATCTGGTCCTTTACCGTCGAGCCCTACTCTTACCCCATCACGGGCATCACCGCGACGGCTTCGAGCAGTCAAGCCGAGCATGGGCCCGGAGAACACCATCAACGGCTCCGGCATGACCGGGGACCAGCACGGGACCGACGGTGACCACGATGTGGATGAGCGCCGGCGCGCCTGCCGAACTGGATTCAGTACCAGTTCGACGCCGTCTACAAGCTGGACAAGCTGCTGGTCTGGAACTCCAACCAGGCGATCGAGCCCTACATCGGCTTCGGGGCCAAGGATGTCACGGTCGAGTACTCCGTCGATGGCACTACTTGGACGGCGTTGGCGAACGTACCGCCAGTTCGCCCAGGCCCACCGGTTTGCCGACGTACACGGCGAACACCACGGTCAACTTCGGCGGCGTCTCGGCAAAATATGTCAAGCTGACGATCAACCAGACCTGGGGCGGCTTGCCTACGGCCGGCCTGTCCGAAGTCCGGTTCTACTCCATCCCCGTGCAGGCGCGCGTCCCGCAGCCGGCCGCCGGCGCCACGGGCGTGAGCATCACCAGCACGATGAATTGGCGGCCCGGCCGCGAGGCGACCTCGCATAAGGTGTTCTTCGGCACGGACCCGAACGCCGTCGCCAAGGGCACGGCTTCCACCAAGACCGTCACGGGACACACCTTTGATCCCGGCGCGCTGACCTTCGGCACGACTTACTATTGGAAGGTCGATGAGATCGGCGGGTCCGGTCCCTATGCGGGCAACGTCTGGAGCTTCACGACCCAGGAATTCGCGGTCGTGGACGATTTCGAGAGTTACAACGATGACCGACAACCGCATTTACGACTCCTGGATCGACGGCTTGACCGACGGCAAGAGCGGCTCGGTCGTCGGCTACCTGGCCGCCCCGTTTGCCGAGAAAACGATTGTCCACGGCGGCACGCAGTCGATGCCGATGGAGTACAACAACGTCAAAACGCCGTTCTTCAGCGAGGCCAACGGACGTTCGTACCCGTACAGGACTGGACCAGTGGCGGAGCGGACACGCTCGTCCTCTACGTCCAAGGCCGTGTGCCCGGCTTCGTGGCGGCGGCGGATGGCACCTACACCATGGGCAGTGGCGGCACCGACATCTGGAACACGTCGGACCAGTTCCGCTTTGCCTACCAGAGTCTGACCGGCAACGGCACCATCGTGGCCAAGGTCCTGAACGTCACGAATTCGGGTGCGGATGTCTGGGGCAAAGCCGGCGTGATGATCCGCGAGAGCTTGGCGGTTGGGTCGAGGTTTGCGGCGGTCTATGCCACGACGGGCAGCGGCGTACGCTATCAGGCACGTCTGACCACGGATGTGGCCGCCGTCAGCGATACCGCCGTCATCACCCCGGCGCAGACCGCTCTTACGGCCCCGGTTTGGGTCAAGGTCGAGCGGATCGGCAGCACCTTCAACGGCTACTACTCCACCGACGGGGTGAAGTGGACCGCGATGTCCTGGAACCCGCAAACCATCAGCATGACGGCCACCACGGTCTACGTCGGCCTGGCCGTGACCGGCCACGCGGCCACGGAGACGACGACCGCCTCATTCTCCAACGTCGCCACCACCGGCAACGTGACGGGATCGTGGCAGTCGCAGTCGATCGGGCTGACCCAGTCCAGCAACGATCCGGGCCAGTTGTATGTGATGTTGCAGGACAGTGCGGGCAAGAGCAAGGTCGTGAACTATCCCGATCTGACGGCGACCACGACGGGGAGTTGGCAAGCGTGGCGCATTCCGCTGAGCCAGTTCACCTCCGCGGGCGTCAAGCTGACCAGCGTCAAGGAACTCGTGATCGGCGTGGGCAACCGGACCAGCCCAACGGCGGGTGGCGCCGGCACGATTTTCATCGATGACATCGGGTTTGGGCACCCGGCGAAGTAGACCTCTCCTGGAGGGGATTTGGAGTGGATTACGAGACCGCTCCCTGCGTCTTGAGAGCCGCAGGGAGCGGTCCTTTTACATCTGTTCTGTGGTCGGAGGATCGAGAAAATCATCTGGCTGAAGGAGGAATCACATGTCGAAGCGATGCGTTTGGTTGATTCTGTCGATGGGGCTGTTGGGAAGCACCGCCTATGCCGTGTTCGATCCCCAGAAAGACCCTGCCTTGCTGGGCTGGTGGTCGTTCGACGAGGGATCGGGCACGGTAGCCAAGGACGGCTCGGGCCACGGCAATAACGGCACGCTCAACGGCGGCCCAACGTGGGTGCCCGGACTCTACGGCACGGCCCTGCATTTCAATGGGCAGGGCGCCTACGTCGGCACCGGCAAGAGCCTGCTCAACGGCTTGACCGGCTTCACCATGGCGGGCTGGATCAGTGCTGAGCAAGTCGCCGGACCTACGCCAGCCTCTTCGGGCAGAACGATCTGATCGAGCTCGGGTTCACCACGGAAAGCGGTGGACAGCTTGGGACCTGGATGCTTGGGCAATAACTGGGCGTTTATCGGCGCCAATTACACCTTCCCCTATCCGTCCTGGCATCACGTCGCCCTGGCCGGAGATCGGACAAGAATCTCCCTCTATATCGACGGCCAGGAGCAGGCCAGCGACAAGAACGGCATGTCCCAGCGGCACGTCCACCTACTTCTTCAGTATCGGCGGCAACGTCTTCAACCCGACCGGCGACTGGTTCCGGGGCGAAATCGACGACGTCTGGCGTGTTCAGCCGCGCGTTGACGGCGGCGGAGATTCAGACCCTGATGAAGGGTCCTGGCGGGCCCGGCCTGGCGACGGCTCCGTCCCCTGCCGACAAAGCGGGTGACGTGCCCCGCGACGTGACGCTGGGCTGGACGCCCGGGGCCTTTGCGGCTACGCATGATGTCTACCTGGGCAAGACCGCTCGCGGATGTGAACAGTGCCAGCCGGGCCAAGCCGGCGGGCGTGCTGGCCAGCCAGGGCCAGACGGCAACGACCTGCACGCCGGCCGCCCTGCTCGATTTCGGCCAGACCTATTACTGGCGGGTCGATGAGGTCAACCAGGCCCCCGACAATACGATCTTCAAAGGCACCATCTGGTCCTTCACCGTCGAGCCGTACTCCTATCCGATCACGGCCGTGACGGCCACCGCCTCCAGCGCCCAGACCGGCATGGGACCGGAGAACACCATCAACGGCTCCGGCCTGACGGGCGACCAGCACGGCATCGACGGCCATGACCATGTGGATCAGCACAGGCACGCTGCCCAACTGGATTCAGTACCAGTTCGACGCCGTCTACAAGCTGGACAAGCTGCTGGTCTGGAACTCCAACCAGCCGATCGAGGCGTTCATCGGTTTTGGGGCCAAGGACGTCACGGTCGAGTACTCCGTCGATGGCACCACCTGGACGACGTTGGCGGGCGTGCCGCAGTTTGCCCAGGCCACCGGTCTGGCCGACGTATACGGCGAACACCACGGTCAACTTCGGCGGCGTTTCGGCCCAGTACGTCAAGCTGACGATCAACAGCAGCTGGGGCGGTCTGCCTACCGCCGGCTTGGCCGAGGTGCGGTTCTACTGGATCCCGGTGCAGGCCCGCGCCCGCAACCGGCCGCCGGCGCCACGGGCGTGAGCGTCACCACCAGTCTGAATTGGCGGCCCGGCCGCGAGGCGACCTCGCATAAGGTGTTCTTTGGCACCGACCCGAACGCCGTCGCCAAGGGCACCGCGGCCGCCAAGACCGTCACCGGACATGCCTTCGATCCCGGGCGCTGCTTTCGGCACGACGTACTATTGGAGAGGTCGATGAGGTCGGCGGGTCCGGCCCTATGCGGGCAACGTCTGGAGCTTCACGACCCAGGAATTCGCCGCCCTGGATGATTTCGAGAGCTACAACGACGACAACAACCGCATCTACGACTCCTGGATCGACGGCTACACCGACGGCAAGAGCGGCTCGACCGTGGGCTACATGGCACGCCCCGTTCGCCGAGCAGACGATCGTCCACGGCGGCAAGCAGTCGATGCCGATGGCCTACGACAACAGCAAGACGCCCTTCTACAGTGAGACGACGCGGGACCTGGGCACGCCGCAGGATTGCACCGGCAACGGGGCAACCCACCTTGGCTTGTGGTTCCGCGGCTATCCGGCGGTGACCCCGTGACGGTCAACGGACCGGCAACGCGATGACCCTGACCGGCGACGGCACGGACATCTGGAACAATTCCGATGACTTCACCTTTGCCTACAAGACCCTCACCGGCGACGGCTCCATCGTCGCCCGCGTGGTCAGCGTCGGCACCGGCTCCAACACCTGGGCCAAAGGCGGCGTGATGATCCGCGACAGCCTCGACGGCGGCTCGACCTTCGTCGATATGGTCGTCACCGGCGGCGGCGGCAACGGCGCCAGCTTCCAGTTCCGGCCGGTGGCCAACGCGGCCTGCGGGACGGCCACCGACGCGGCGCCGCCGTGGCGCCGCCGTACTGGGTGAAGCTCACCCGGCTCGGCGACGTCATCACCGGCTACGTCTCCACCAACGGCACGACTTGGACGGTGCAGGGCACGCCCCAGACGATCAAGATGACCGCGCCGGTCTACGTCGGTCTCTGCGTGACCTCCCACGCCGCGGGCGAGCAGCGGACCTTCCAGTTCGACAACATTACCACGACGGGCAGCGTCAGCAGCGCTTGGCAAGGGGCCCAGATCAACAGCCCGCAGTACAACGATCCGGCGGGCATGTATGTGATCGTGACGGATAGCTCGGGCAAGAGCAAGGTCGTGGCCAATCCGGATCCGGCGGCCGCGACCACGGGCACGTGGACGCTGTGGACGATTCCGCTCAGCGATCTGACGGCCGCGGGCGTCAAGACGACGGCGGTGAAGAAGCTGACCATCGGCGTAGGCGACCGGAACAACCCGAAAGCGGGCGGCACCGGCATGGTCTACATCGATGACATCGGCTACGGCCACCCGGCCCAATAGGCGGCCCCCGTCAAAGAGGCGATCGGTAGTGGATTATGAAGCCGCTCCCTGCGTCGGCTCAACCGCAGGGAGCGGCTCTTTTTTTCCCTTTCCTTTCCGGGCGGGCCACGGTATCATAAAGACGGTGTGGGACGTCGGCTATGGCAGCGAGCAAGTGTGACACCCGCCCTGGGGGTCGAGCATCTCTCCAGTTCGCCGGGTGAACAAGGCAAAGGGTGAGCAAGTACAAACCGGTTAGGACGGGAGAACGAGCATGAACAGCAAGTGCGCACACCAAACGTGGTTCACCTTGTGGATTGGTTTGATCGTCCTCGTGCAAGCTCCGCCTTCGGCCCGGGGGGCCGTGCAGGACAGCATCGACAGCGTCGTCAGGAACCATCCATTTCTGGGCCAGCCCACCAAGCCGTTGTCTGCCCTGCCGGGCGGGTATCAACGCGTCTATGAAGGGGGGACCGTTTTCTACGACAATGCCAGTCCCGCCACCACCAGCGAAGTCAATGGCGAGATCCTCAGTAAATACCTGCTTTCCGGCGGGTCCGCAGGCTCCCTGGGATTCCCGCGCACGAGCGAGATGATGGGTGCCCACGGCGTGGGACGGTACAATCATTTCGCCAACGGCTCGATTTATTGGTTCCCCCTGCTCGGCGCGTATATCGTCTCCGGAGCAATCAATGACAAATGGGTCGAGTTGGGTGCGGAAGGTGGACCGCTGGGATTTCCGATAGCCGACGTGGAGGACCTTGGCGTCCACGGCGTCCAACAGCGCTTCCAGCACGGGGTGATCTTCTACTTGGCCGCCCGCGGCGCCCATTACATGTACGGACCACTCCTGATGAAATGGAACGACACGAGCAGCACGGGCACCGCCTCCTTCGGCTACCCGCTCGAAGATCCCTACACCCTCAATGGCAAATGGTATCAGCGCTGCGAGAACGGGACGATCGCCATTGATGACCGCTCGCGGGATTTCCGCGCCGAGATTGCCCGGCGCGGCATCGGCATTCGCGACCAGGGCCCGCGAGGCACGTGCTCGATCTTTGCCATGACGTTCCTCCTGGAGTACGCCTACACCGAGTTGCTCGGCAGCGCGTATTCGGACCTATCGGAGGAATACATGAACCACGTGGCGAACGTGGCCACGGGAAAAACGGATGACGGGGACATCTTCGGCTCCGTCGCCGCGGGGTACGACAACTTCGGCGTGATCCACGAGAATGAGATGCCCTACAACCCCAACCGCGTGTATGACTTCAACGCAGTCACGATCACGCCCACAATGTACGCGGAGGGCCAGTCCCTGCTGCAAAACGGTCTGCGCTTGGAGGGACATTTTGTCGTGCCCCTGAGCGAGCCCGGTGCGACTCAGGAACAGTTCGACACGCTCCTCGATTATTTGGCCAAAGGGGTCCCCGTGGCCGTCGGCCGCAGCCATTCTCTGGCGGCCGTCGGATACAAATACGATTCCACCTGGGACGGCGGCGGGTACCTGATCTTCAAGAACAGCTATGGCCCCACGGCGGATGACCACGGTTACCGGCTTGAGTCTTTCGCGAGCGTCATGAGCACGGTGAACGACGCCTACGTCTACGAGCAGCCTTACAAGGTGGATTGGACGCCGCCGGCGGAGGTCGCCGCCTACTGGAAGCTGGATGAGACCTCCGGCACCGCGGCCGCCGATGCGGGCCCCGGCGGACACACGGGCGTGCTCAAGGGTGGGCCAGTCTGGACCACGGGCATGAGAGGCGGTGCTTTGATGCTGGACGGCAAGGACGACTACGTTGACTTGGGCGACCTGCGGGACCTCCCCGCCGAGCGGGCGGCCCGCAGCATCTGCGCGTGGGCCAAGACGAACAGCGTCGCCAGCGGCTACCGGTGGATTGTCGCCTACGGCACCGGCGGCCCAAAGCCAAGCCATGTTCATCGGCCTCAACGGCAATACTCTCGTCGGCGGGGGCTATGCCGACGACCTCCAATGGACCGGCTTCTGGGGTCCCGGCATCTGGCATCACATCTGCCTGACCTACGATGGCACGATTGCCAAGCTCTACGCCGACGGCGTGCCCGTCGCCTCTTCGCTGAAAACCTGGGACTTGGTGCTCAACCGCGTTTGCATCGGGCGGCAGGTCAACGACGCGGCGGAGTTCTGGACTGGCGCGGTGGACGATGTCCGCATTTACCGGCGTGCCCTGCCCCAAAGCGACGTCAAAGGCATCATGGACGGCAAGCCCGTCCCGGACAACGCCGGCATACCGGTGACGCCGTAGCAGTGCGCTTACGCAGTCCCGTAGGATGGGCTTGAGCCCATGCTGTCTGCGTCCAACTCTGCGTCAGGGTCCGCATGGGCTGAAGCCCATCCTACGGACTACAGACTACGTTCTTGCATCTACCGGTCAATGCGAAATACGATCGATCGCATGAACGATGGCAGCGACACTTTGCCATTGTCGATCTTGCCCTGGCTCCACGTATCGGCCCAGGGGTCATAGAACCGAACCACTGTTGCCTGCTTCGAGGCGATGTCCTGTGGCAGCGTGATGGATTGGTCCTTCAGGAGTTCGGGGGGCTTCCCTTCGGCCAATTCGGTCTTCCAGGTATTCTCACTGTCGCGGCACCAGCCCAGAACCGTGTGCTCCCCGGCCAGCACATAGACCCGCAGCCGCGGATGCTCGATCCGGATCGGACGGAAGCGCTCGGCGGGCGGGTCGATATCCTTCACGGCTTGGGCGAACCGGCCGAAATGACGCCACAGGTCGTTCTTGGCCACGTAGACGTCCCAATGCCAGCAGTGTCCCGGCCCCGCCGCCCCGGCGAAGAAGGGGGCGAAGAGGATATCGTGCAGGAGGATGCCTTCCTTGTCCTTCTCGTACAGCTTGAACGGACCGCTGTGGCTTGGCTCGACCGCCCCGCTTTCCGCCAGCAGGACGGGCTTGCCCGGATTGAAGGAGAGCAAGGTCCCGACCGCATCGGCGGTCAGGACGTCCACCGGGCCGTGACAGACTTCCAGCCTGGCCCCCAGGTCCAGATAGCGGTGCACCTGGGCGAAGTCGTTCTTCGGGATCAGGGCGAAATTCCGGTAGATCGGGGTTTTGCTCTCGCTGTCGAAACTGCCGAGATTCTGGACCGCCAGGTTCTTCGGGAAACGCTGGTGCAGGGCGTCCAGCATGACCCGCGTCCAATCCAGCGCCAGGCCGCCTTCCCGCCACTGCTCGGGCTTCCACATCTCCTGAACCGCGTCGAACTCGTTCCACAGCTCCCAGGCAAAGACCGTCGGGTCGTCGCCGTACCGCTTGGCGTACCAATCCAGCTTCTTCTTGAACTGCTCGCGCGAAGCGGGGTTGGCGAAGAAGTCCGCGATGTCCTTGGCCGGTCCACCACGCGACACGCTGTGGATCGGTTTGCCCGCCCAGCTTTGCCCGCCCGTGCCGAGATGTCGGAAGTGTTCCAGGGTCATCTTGACGCGGATATTGTACTTGCGGGCCAGCGCCAGCACGGCGTCGATTCGCTTGGCCTTCTCCTCGTCGTATACGCCGCTCTTGGCGTACTCCACATCGAAGAAGGGATTGCTCAGCCACAGGCGGATGTAGTTGCCGCCATTGGCCGAGAGCTTGTGCATCCAGTCGTCCATGGTGGCCAGGGCCTGCGTCTCGTCCCGGCCGGGCGGAGCGATCATGTTCAGCCCGATGGGGATGTACGGCTTTCCGTCCGACAGCTCGAAGATACCGCGCGTCCCGGGGACTGACGCGGACAAACGGCTCGCTCGACGGGGTATCAGCTCAGGCTCGTGACCACAGAGACCAAGCAGACACAACGATGCGGCAAGGTGCAGGCGGCTCTTCATGACAGGTCTCCGAATGCTTGGGCCCGTTCGTAACAATCACACGCGGCCATGATATCAGTCCCTCCCGTCGTCGTCGAGCCGGATGCCGCCACAAAACAACCAAGGTTATGGTCCGTCGCCGGTGACCATAACCTTGGTGGAATGACTGACACAGAGATCGGGCTTCAACGAGAGGTGTACTCTCGCCGCCCATGCCGACCAGGCTGCCATCGGGGGTCACCGTCTCCTCGACGGTCACGGTTTTGCCGCTGGACAAGGTGTAATGAACCTCGTAGACACGGACGGTCATACCCTGCACGCGGTCTCCCGCAGGAATGTCCTGTCGCCCTTGCCGGCACTTTGTAGCGCGTTGATCTCGTCGAACTCCTTCTTCATTTGCTCTTTGTCTTGGTCCGTGAACTCGGCCGTCATCCGTTCCGGGTCGCCCTTGTAGTTGAAGAGTTCGCCATTGGCGAGCGTTACCTGCCAAGTGCCGGGCTCGATCTCCCTCGCCTTGCCCTCGCGGTAGAGCTGGCGGAACTCCGCCAGGCATGCGCGGGCCTCGTCCGCGCTGGCGATGCTCGTGCCTCCGACGCTGATGCTGCGGCTCGCCCCGCCTCCCACCATAAGGTTCGGTTCCTGAACCTCGGGGAAGGAGACACGATCCTCCGAGATCGTGAAGTATTTCACCACGGCTTCGACCGCGGCGTAGCTGACCGGCAGCAAGATCGCCAAGGCAATGACCGCCGCGGCGGCCAGTTTGATACGTCTACTGTTCATAATGATTCTCCATACTCCGACCGACCTCGCGGCCGGTTTGAAAGGTTCACTTTCCTTGAGCTTCCCGGCCAGATCGTTCAGAATCCTCCGATCCAGCGCGTCGCTCGTTCGGTCACACAGATTCCTGATCTGTCTCTTCCAGACTTCGATTTGTGTCTTCCATTTCGTCACCTGCTCATCAATAAGGATCGCAGTTTCTCCAGGCCATACCGGTAGCGGCCCTGGGCGGTGCTGAGCGAGACGCCCTGCAGCTCGGCGATCTTCTGGAACGTCAGATCGCCTTGCAGGTGCAGCAGGACGACCTCCCGCTGCTCGTAGGGTAATTTCGCCAGCGCCTGCTTCAGCCGGTGCGTTTCTTCCTGCAGGATGGCCTGGGCCTCGGGCGGCTCATGGAGCTTCCCGCCGCCTTCGAGGCCGGCCGCTGCGCCGCGTGGCGTTTGACGGCCCGGAGCCGGTCCCGTGCACGGTTGGCGACGGACGTCGCCAGATAGGCTCCCAGACCGCCGTTGACGTGGTACTTGTGCAGCGACTCGACGAAGCCGAGGAACACGTCGTGGACGACATCTTCCGCCGCCGACGCATCGCCGAGCAGACCCCGGGCCAGCGTGAACAGGCGGTCCTTGTGGCTCTCGTACAGGAGCCGCATGGCCTCGCGACTGCCGGCCCGCAGGTCCTGGATCAGTTGTTCCTCGTTCATCATGTCCATCTGCATTCAGCACCACGCCACAAGTGCTCGTCATAAGAATAACGAATTCGGATGGCAATTAACATGGCGGGCTGCAAGTTTTTTGACAGTTGCCGGCTGCGAGCGAGACGGCAGGATGGAAGGCGCCGTTTGTAGTGACGCCGTCAGGCGTTTCTTCGGTAGGTCACGTGCGTCCTCGCACGATGCTACGAAGACGCCGCTTGCGACAGGTCTGCCACCGCGATGCTCTGCGTCATGGTCGAGCGCCGCTCGTCCTACGAAGAGGCAAGCCCCACTCTGCGACCGATGCTCTCACAGTTTCTCGGCCAATTGGCTCAGGAAGCTCGCGATGTCGCGGAGCACCTCTTTCGGCGGCACGGGCAGCTTGAGATGGCGCTGGCCGGTGGCTGGCATCGGTCTCGATCTTGAGCCCGGCCCCCTCTGGCGTCTTCGCCGCCGCCCGCGAGCGTGCCGCTGAGCTTGGTTCAGGAGAGTCAGCCCGGCCGTGAGCAGGTTCTCCCAATTCGGTCCGGCAGGTACCGCCGGGGTCGCGGTCGCTTCCTCGGGCGTGCTGGTCGGGCTCCGGCTCCGTCGTTTCCTCCGCCGGCATGGCCGCCGGGATGGATTGCGTGACCTGGCCCACGGAATCCATGAACCGTTTGAGCCGGGTGCCGCCGAGGAAGACCTCGCTCGTGCCGCCGTCCAAAACGCCCGGCGAACAGGGACTGCTTGAACGAGAGCACCGAGAGCATGCCGTGCTCGATGGTCCCCTGCGCCACGAAGTTGACGACGCGCACCGGCCGGTGCTGGCCCAGGCGATGGACCCGGCCGACGCGCTGATCCAGGACCGCCGGATTCCAGGGCAGGTCCATGTTGACCACCGTCGAGGCGTTCTGGAGATTCAGGCCCACGCCGCCGGCGTCCGTGGAGAGGAAGATGCGGCACTTCGGGTCCTGCTTGAATTGGGTGATCAGGTCCTTCCGCTCTTTCGAGGCCACGCCGCCGTGGAACAGCACGTGGCCCAGCTTGGCCGCTTCCAGACGGCTGCACGATCAGCTCGTGGGTCCGCACCCATTGGCTGAACACGACGGCCTTGTCGCCCGGCTGCTCGAAGAACTCCCGCAGGACGGACAGCAACTCGTCCGCCTTGAAGCCGAAATCGGTCTTCTTGATCGAGCAGATAGGTGCTGTTGCAGCTCATGCGCATGTTCTGCAGGGCGATCATCAGCCGCCGCTGGTCGGCCTCGGAGAGGAATCCGAAACCGCCGCCACTTGGCCACGATCCGCGCCACGATCTCGGCGTTCTCCGCATGGTGCGCCATCTGCTCTTTGGTCATGGGCACGAAGTAGTTCTTGTCCAGCCGCTCCGGCAGTTCCTTCAGGACCTCCTTCTTCGTCCGGCGGATGAGGATCGGCTCGAGGGTCCGCCCAATCCGGTCCAGGTTGCGGTAGCCGATGACCCGGCCGTCCTCGTCCACGTGCTGATGCTCGGCGAGGAACCGGAACACCGGCCCCAGGCGAAAGCGGTCGACGAACTCCACGATCGAATGCAGTTCCTCCAGCCGGTTTTCCAGGGGCGTCCCCGTCAGGACGATGGCGTACTTGGAATTGAGCCGTTTGATGGTCTGGGCCCGGCGGGTCTTCCAGTTCTTGATCCGCTGGGCCTCGTCCAGGATGATGACCTCGGGACCCCACTGATGAATCGCCTCCAGGTCCCGGTGCACCACTTCATAGTTGGTGATCTTGTAGAACGACTCGGCGGCGTACAGATCGGCCCGCTTGGCCGGCAATCCCTCCACCACCAGGGCCGCACGGGCACAGAACTTCTCGATCTCCTGCTTCCACTGGTGCTTCAGCGACGTGGGGCAGACGATCAGGACCCGCTCGATCCCCGCCGTCCGGGCCAGAATCTCGCAGGCGGCAATCGCCTGGATGGTCTTGCCCAGCCCCATGTCGTCGGCGATCAGGCTCCGCCCGGCCCGGGCGGCAAAGAGGGCCCCTTCCCGCTGGTACGGATACAGCGGGACCTTCAGCAGATCGGCGAACGCGGCGCTCTCGATGCCGGCGGGAAACGTCTTGTCGATCCGTTCGAGCAGAGCGGCGCGATCCCGGACCTCGGCGATGAAATCCAGGGCATCGTCGTAACAGCGCAGATCGTGCGCGAAAGCGCCGGCCTGTTTCAGGAAGACGTCGAACCGTCCATACGCATCGGCTCGGAGGACGCCGCTGCCATCGAAGTAGTCTCGCGGCGAGCTTGCGCAGCCCGGCCGGACACTCGACGCCGGGCCGGAAGATGACCTCCCGCTGGGCCCCGTAGCGCAGATACACCTCCGAGTAGACCGGGTGAAACCCGCGTGCCAAGGCCCGCGTGCCGCCGGGCCGGCGTTGCAGCTTGCCGAGGACCCATTCGATGTGTTTGCAGGTCCCCAGCGTGTTGACGGCGAAATCCGGGCAGGAGCAGTAGTTGTCGCCCAGCCCCGGTCCCGCGGATGGCCACGCGATACTCGCCGCCGGTCTGCGGATTGGCCACCGTGAATTCCGAGAAGACCGGCTCCGTCGCCGACGTTCGTCAGGCGGAAATTCTGCTTCCGCGCAAACTGCTTCCGCAGGGCGATCTGCCACTGTTCGAGCGACATCTCTTCCGGCTTGCGCAGACGCGAAACCTTGGCCCCTTTGAACGGCCCTTTCGACGGTTTGCCGTCCGTGACCTCTCCGCGCCGGAGGATCGTCCTCGACCGACATACGTGCCTTCGTCATACGTCACACCTTCCCGTGCCCAGACTCGTCAAGCCTCAATAGACAACGGCCGACGAATATACTATACTGTCCCAGAAGATGGAACGATGAACAGGAATGAAGATCAAGGAGAAAGATGGATGCGTGGACCGCGTGTTCTGGCCGCTGTCTTGCTGTTGCCTGGCGTCGTTGAGCTTCTCGTGTGCGTCGTGGGGGAAATCCGCCCGATTCCTGCCGGGGAAGGCCGTGGGCGTGGTCCAGAGCGACCTCATCACGGAGGCGTCGGGCATTGTGGCCGGCCGGCGCAGTCCCGGCGTGCTGTGGGTGCACAACGATTCGGGCGACGCCCCGAGGATTTATGCGCTCGACGAGAAGGCGAACCTGCTCGGCATCTGCAACATCCAAGGGGCACGAGGCACGCGACTGGGAAGACATCGCCCTCGGCCCGGGTCCCGACCCCAATCGGCCCTACCTGTACATCGGCGATATCGGCGACAACAACGCCAAGTACCCCGAAGTCGTTGTCTACCGGGTGCCGGAGCCGAAAGTGGACGCCGGCAAGCCCTTCGGCCAGATGACGATCGGCCCGGCGGACGCCCTGCGATTTCGTCTACCCGGATGGACCGCGCGACGCGGAAACGCTGCTCGTCGATCCGCTGACGCGCGATCTCTACATCATCTCCAAGCGCGACCTGATCCCGCAAGTGTACCGGGCCGCCTATCCGCAATCCACGACGCAACGCACCACCTTGGAACGGGTCGCCGTCCTGCCATTTGGCTCTTTTCCCACGGGCGGCGACGTCTCGCCCGACGGCCTCCGCGTGCTCGTCCGCGGCTACTTCCACGTGGCCCTGTGGCACCGCCCCGCCGGCGAGCCCCTGTGGCGTGCCTTCTCCGGCCCATCCTATCGCGCTGCCGGTGGCCAATGAGCCCCAGGGCGAAGGCATCTGCTTCGACCGCCAGGGCAAAGGTTATTACACCATCAGCGAGGGACGGCACCCGACCCTCTACTACTTCGCCCCCGCCGAACCCAACAACCCCAAGGCAATGAGCTAATTGCGGATTAGGCACGAATGCTGACCCGCAATCAATGCAATCCGCATCCGCCATCGCACGGGCCCGCTTGGCGTCCGGGAAAACGTGCCCTATAGTTTAATTAGGGTCTCGATATTGCCGATAATCGCCACTGGAAACGTACCGGTCCACCGTTGGCCGGAATCGGCACGGGTTCAGGAGGTACGGCCGCGAAGGTAGGAAAGCGCCAAAAGGACGTCGATCATGGTCTTACAATCTACCAGACTCGAGTTGACCATTGTGGGAGCTGCGTTCCTGGTCCTGCTGTTGTGTCGGCAGCCGCCGAAGTCCGGAAATGCCAGTGTTGTCAAGGATGCCGGAGTGACGCCTGCAACAGCCTGACCGGAGGGCAGAAGATGGAGGACGGCCCCGTGGCAGCGGTGCCTTCGGCCGCCGACAATCAGCCGACGCCGGAGACCCGCTCCCCAACGTTGGCATCATCGGATGCCGCAACCTCCGATAACACGTCCGCCGATTCGGCCGTACGCCGCAGCCCAAGCTGAAGCGTATTGCCGTAGTGGATGCGACCAAGTGCAAGGGCCTGAACTACAAGGACCTCATGTACGGCGAAGTCACCGTCGAATGGGTCTGGGAAGGCGGGAGACCGCGTGCCGAAGAAGGTCTGCCAAGTGAGGGAAAAGGACGGCACCATCAGCACCTGGAGCTTCGACAACAACGACGGTATCGTCATCACCGAACTCCCGCCGGAGCCGGCAAATAAGTAGGTGGCCCACAGTGCTTGGGCTCACTGCATCGCGAGCCGGCGTTTGCATTCGTCGAGCATCTCGGCCGTGCGGGTGGCGCCGCACGCGGGTGACGCCCAGGGCGCGCACTTCCAGCAGCTTGTCCAGGTCGCGGACGCCGCCGGCGGCCTTGACCTGCACGTGTGCCGGCGCGTGCTGCCGCATCAGCTTCAGGTCCTCGATGGTCGCCCCGCCGGTGCCGTAGCCGGTGGAGGTCTTCACCCAGTCGGCGCTCAGCTCGCCGCAGATCTCGCAGAGCCGGATCTTCTGCTCGTCCTTCAGGTAGCAGTTCTCGAAGATGACCTTGACCTTCTGGCCCCGCTGCGTGCGTCACGTCGACGACGGCGGCGATGTCCGCGCGGACGTAGTCCCAGTCGCCGCTGAGGACCTTGCTGATGTTGACGACCATGTCCAGTTCCTGGCCGCCGTCGGCCAGGGCCTGCTGGGCCTCGGCCACCTTGATCGCCGTCGTGTGCCCGCCGTGCGGAAAGCCGATCGTCGTGCTGGCCTTGACCGTGCTGCCCCGCAGGATCTCGGCGCAGCGCTTCAGGTAGTAGGGCATGATGCAGACGCTGGCGACGTCGTACCGCAGGGCAAGCTGGCAGCCCTGCCTCCAGGTCGCGGTCCGGTCAGCGTCGGATTCAGCAGCGAATGGTCGATCATCTTGGCGATGTCTTGATACGTGTAATCCATCGAATGCTCCTGTAGCATGCCTCGGGAGTGGCTCTTGAATCCCTGGTCCGAAGCGCTGGGCTACAGCTATGCGCTACCTGCCTCTGGCATGTACTGGAGCAGGAATCGCGGCGCTTTGCCGCAGGGCCGCTTTGCGCGTCTCCAGCGACCTTCGTAGGCCCGGTCCTCCACCTCGACGCAGACCGGCCCGGCGTAGCCGATGTCGCCCAGCACGGAGCAGAACCGGCCCCAGTCGATCTCGCCCAGCCCGGGCAGCTTGGGCGTGTGGAACTGCAGCGGCGTCGCCAGGATGCCGACGTCGTCGAGCCGCTCGCGATCCAGCCGCACGTCCTTGGCGTGGATGTGGAAGATGCGATCCTTGAACTCCCACAGCGGCTTGAGGTAGTCCATGTGCTGCCAGACCATGTGCGACGGATCGTAGTTCAGCCCCAAGTTGCGGGACGGGATGTCCTCGAACATCCGCCGCCAGATCGCCGGGCTGGTCGCCAGGTTCTTGCCGCCCGGCCACTCGTCGTTGGTGAACAGCATCGGGCAATTCTCGATGCCGATCCGCACGTCGTGGTCCTCGGCGTACTGCACCAGCGGCTTCCAGACCCGCAGGAAGCGCGGCCAGTTCTCGTCCACCGACTTGGTCCAGTCCCGGCCGATGAAGGTGGTGACGAGCTTCGTTTCGAGCAGGGCCGCCGCCTGGATCACCTTCTTGAAATGGGCCAGCACCGCCTTGGCCTCGTCCGCGTCGGGACTCAGGTAGTTCGGGTAGTAGCCCAGCGCAGCTGATGCTCACGCCGGCGTTGTCCAGCATCTTGCGGACCTCGTCGGCCTGGCGCCGTCCGAACTCGGCGACGTCGAGGTGCGTCACGCCCGCGTACCGCCGCTCCGCCTTGCCCTTCGGCCAGCACATCAGCTCGACGCAGGAATACCCCGCCTCGAAGGCGAATGCCACTACTTGATCCAGCGGCAGGTCCGGCAGAATCGCACTGACAAATCCGAGCTTCATTGTCGTCCTCCTTTTTCACAGGCACCCAGCGGCCCTCGCGGTGGCTCTGGAGGATGGCCTCGCACAGCAGAATCTCGCGGTGGCCGTCGGCAAACGTGGGGAACGATCGCGGGCGCCGCGAAGTCCCCCGCCTTGATGTAGTCGTAAAACGCCCGGAAGCACTGCTTGAAGGTGTCCGGGAAACCTTCGTTGTGGCCGCCGGGATAATTGGTGAACCGCCGGGCCTTGTCGCCGAGCAGCGCCGGATCGCGGATCAGGCTCTCGTTGGGCTTGTCCCGGTGCCCGATCCACATCTCGTTCGGCTGCTCGCTGCACCAGGCCAGGGCCTGATTCGAGCCCGGCAATCTCATACCGCAGGCAGTTCTTCCGCCCCGCCGTCACCTGCGAGACCCACAAGCATCCCCGGGCCCCGCCGTGGAAGCGCAGCAGCACGCAGCCGTAGTCCTCGGTGGCAATGTTGATCGACTCCGTCTTGGCGGCGGCCTTCTCCTGCTTGCCCTTGAACGTCTCGACTTCGCCCAAGGGCCGCTGCCGCACCGGGTGCACGGTGGAAAGGTCGGCACAGACCGCCTCGACCTCCAGACCGGTGATCGCAGTGGATCAGGTCCAGCCAGTGCGTCCCGATGTCGGCAATGGCCCGCAGCTCGCCCCCCTCCTCAGCCAGCACCCGCCAGTTGTAGTCGGTCGGGTGAAACAGCCAATCCTGCACATAGGAGCCGCAGACGGAATAGATCCGGCCCGAGTGCCCCGCGTCGCATCATGTCGGCGGCTTCGATGTTGAGCGGATAATAGCGGATATTGTAGTTCACCCCCGCCGCCAAGCCGCAGCGCCACGCCAACTCGACCAATTCCGCCGACTCGCCCGAGTTCATCGCCAGCGGTTTCTCGCACAGCACGTGCTTACCGGCGTTCAACGCCGCCTTGGCCATCGGATAATGCAGCCGGTTCGGCGTGGCAATGTGTACGACCTGGACGCTCTTGTCCCCCAGAATCTCCTCGAAGTCCCGGTATGCCTTAGGCAGCCCCAGGGTCTTGGCCGCCAGTTCCGACTCCCCCTTGGACACGCCCAGAATCCCGGTGACCTCCACGCCGATGCGTCCCAGCGCCTCCACGTGCACCGGCCCAATAAACCCCGCCCCCACCACCGCCGTGCGAATGGTCTGCATACCCATATCTCCTCGTGACCAGTCTGTACGAGTCTCCCAACATAGCGGCGGATGCGGCTTCTGTCAACGGGGGTTGAAATCGCTCTCCGTGTCACAACCACTGTTTCCTTCTTCCTCTCGCCAAGGGTCTAACCGATAGACTCTTGTCTCCTTGACTCTCGTCCGCTCCGTGGCGCCTCTGGCAAGAATAGCAGCCTTGCCCCTTGTCTCTCACTCAGTATGAGACATCCGACTCCACGTCTTGCGTGTCGGCTGGACCTGCGGCTCAGGGGGAGGACGAAGATCCTCTAAGACGTAATGTAGTCCTCCGGAAGCCCAAGGATTCGATATGCTTCATTTATGACGGCCCCGGGAGGGCGACCCTCGTGTTGCAGCCGCCGGAAGGCTTCCTCCCGCCCCATCAGTCCAAACCGAATCATGTTGCTGAAGAAACAATCGAAGTAGTTGGCCCCGACCGTTAGGGATGTCATCACATTCTTCAAATGCGCAAAGGTGCAGTCTGCTTTTTTTCTTGAGCAGAA
The DNA here is from genome assembly GCA_963750205.1 of uncultured Planctomycetota bacterium. Lineage (GTDB taxonomy): Bacteria > Planctomycetota > Phycisphaerae > Sedimentisphaerales > Anaerobacaceae > PLanc-01. Next base: position 97,334 of record CAVVRJ010000045.1, on the reverse strand, counting down.
GCCCTTGGGAAGGTCCCACCCCAGGTCTTCCAGGACATGATTGAGTTCTTGTTCATCCCATTCCGCTTCGTGGAAGTAGTTGCAGGTGCGGATAGATGGGTAGCGAAGCCGAAGGAATAGCGTATATGGATTGAGATAGAGGATGGAGGCCCTTACGGCGAGCCCGAAGTGGCGCAGCACCCGGGGATGGCGGAACAGAACCACCATTCCTCTGGCACCGATCAGGAATGGGCGCAGAACATTGGCTTCAACAGAGTACCTGTTCCTCGTGTTAGTCCGGAACTGTCCTGCCGCAAGGTTCGCATGCTCGTATTGGTTGTCACCATGAACAACGGTCCTTATGCCCCATTGTCGTGCGATGCCAAACAACTCGCGGTGCAGCAACTTGCATGGAGCACAGGCGAGATTCACGAGCGTCTGTTCGTGCGAGCCCTTCCACAATCGAACGAAGTAGGCAGCTACCTGACGGTGATATTCCTGCGAGAGCTGAATTTCCACCAGTGGAACCGATAGTAGTGAAGCAATCCTCTTGACGCTCTGGTCGATCTCCACCGGAGTAAAGGGGGTTCGATAATAGGCGGCCAGACAGCGTAGACCATGTTTACGCATCAGAAGATACAACAGATAGACGCTGTCCATCCCCCCACTAACGCCGACCACACAGTCAAAAGGTGCCTTGGTTCCGCGCTCCCTGACCATCTCGATAGTGTCTTCCAAGGAAGCGGCTGTTCGAGGAGCAGCAACCGCATGGGGTGTCTGGAAGCACTCTGCACAGAGGGAGCATACCCCATGTTCATCAAAAGACAGCCCGTGCGTGTTGCGCGGCATAAGGCACTTGGCGCATCGGACAACTTGGTCATTTCTGGCCATATCTTCGGGACGCAGAGTCATTCTCTTCTTTCTCGCCAACGGTGTTGGCTAAGCGCCGTCCAGACAACGGCCCATCATTGTCTTCGTCAGAATCTGCTGTCCTTCTCTGAACACCCGGCTTTCCCTTGCCTGTAAAGACAATCATAACATGGTGCATCGAGAAAATCAACCAGGAACTGCCAAGGGTTCATACCTCCGGGGTTTCCTCTGACACGAAACTCCAAAGAGGGATGTGGCGCTCGTGGCCGCGTAAACGGATAGTCCTGCCGACCCCAAATATGCTCGGCCCATTGTCATTGACAATGGGACCACATATGCTATGCGGAGTTGACTGGCTGATCCAATGAGTCGGTGGCTTGCTCCAAGACCTGTAGGGTCGCGGATGTATGAGGAGTCGTGTCATGAGAAATCTTCAGCTCGTTGCGTCTCTCGCCTCTTGGATTTCGATTGTGGGGGCGGCGGAAGTCCCGATGCAGCCGTTTGTCATGGACTGGCGAGACAACGCCGCTGCGCTGGTCGATCTGTCGTCGTTTCTGGAGGCGCCGGCGGGCAAGAATGGGCATATCGGGATCAAGGATGGGCACTTCGTGACGCGGATGGACGACGATTCAGGATCTGGGGCGTCAACTGCACGGGGGCGGCGTGCTTCCCGTCGCGGGAGGATGCGCCGGTGGTCGCGGCGCACCTGGCCCGGTTCGGGATCAATTGCGTGCGGTTCCATTTCCTCGATTCGGGCTGGTCCGCGAGCCTGTTTGTGCGGGGCCGGGACGATACGCGGGCCCTCGACCCGAAGCAGTTGGACACGCTCGACTACTTCGTCGCCGAACTGAAGAAACGCGGCATCTACACGGACCTGAACCTCAACGTCGGACGCGTCTACCGCAAGGGCGACGGCGTGCGGGACTATGAGTACCTCGGCATGGCGAAGGTCGTGAACTACTTCGATGAGCAGGTGCAGATGCTCCACAAGGAGTACGCCCGGCAGCTTCTGACGCACCGCAATCCGTACACCGGGGCCGAATATCGCTACGAACCGGCGGTCGCTATTGTGGAGCTGGTCAATGAGAATTCCATCGTCGAGGCGTGGTTCAGCGACCGGCTGCTCGGCAAGAACACGCAGAAGAACCCCGGCACCTGGACCGATATCACTGCCTGGTACGCCGAAGAGCTTACGGCCAAATACAACCAGTGGCTGAAAGACGCTCTCAGCGCCTCAGGAGCTCAGCGAGCTTCGTAAAATGGCGGGCGTGGCGGAAGGTCAGCCGATTCCGCGTCTGACGAAGAGCCAGTTCAAGGATGCGCCGGCCAAGCGGTTCCACACCGAGGCGGCGTTCTACATGCACCTCGAACACGAGTACTTCGGCGGCATGTACAAGTATCTCAAAGACGACCTCGGCGTGAAGGCCCTCGTCGCAGGCACGAGCGACCACAACCACTACGGCACGGGCTATCCGCTTCTGGCCTCGACCTGCGCAATGCGACATCATCGACGGCCACGTCTACTGGCAGCACCCGAACTACTTCCCGGACCCGCAAGACGGGCCGACAGGGCTTCTCCATCGGCAATACGCCGATGGTGGACGATCCGGCGAATTCCACTGTCGTCCAGTTGTCCCGCTCGCCCATTGCGGGCAAGCCGTACACGGTCTCGGAGATCAACCATCCATTTCCGAATGAGTATGCCTGCGAAGGCTTCGGCATCTTCGCCGCCTATGCGGCCCTTCAGGATTGGGACGGCGTGTTCTTCTACACCTTCGAGCACAAGATACCCAGCGAGTGGACCGCGAAGATGCCGAGCCACTTCGAGGTTCGCCCCGACCCGGTCAAGATGATGAATATCGCCGCCGGGAGCATGCCTGTTCCTGCGCGGCGACGTGCAGCCGGCGAAAGAGACGATCTATCGTTCCTATTCGCCGGAGCAGGTTCGCGAGAGCATCCGGCTGCCCTCCTCGGAGCGGCCGTTCTTCACCCCCGGCTTCGAGTCGCCATGACGCTCGTCCACGCCACGCGAATCCGCGGCTTCGATGTAGCCCAGCCGCCCTCGGCTGGGGGGAAGACCACCCCCGAGGGCGGGTCGGGATCCCAAACGCGAACAGATCGCGTTTGGGGGCCCGGTGCCACATTTGTCTCCGACACCGGCCAACTGGCGTGGCATCACGGGCAGAAACGACAAGGTTTCGTGACCATCGAGACGGACCGATCCCAGGCGGTGATCGGATTCGTCCAGCATGCGGATAAGCCGCTGAAGAACCTGGCCGCGACCGTCGAGAACGAATTCTGTTCGATCATCCTCACTTCGCTGGAGGACAAGCCCATCGCACGGCGGATCGACTGCTTCTCGTCGCCACGGCCCGCGCCGCCAACACCGGCATGAAATGGAACGATAAGAGAACCTCGCTGACCGATTGGGGCACCGAGCCCTCGGTCATCGAGCCGGTCAGAGGATTTGTCACGCTCAAAGGCATCGACTCGGCCGAGCAGATCGAGGCAGTCCCTCTGGACAGCGGGGCCAAGCCCCTCGGCAACCGATCCCGGCCGAGAAGATGGCCGATGGCTACCGTTTCCGCATCGGCGAGCCGGCGACGCCCTGGTATCTGATCCGCGTCATGCGTTAGACCATTGTGGTGGACGCAAGCCGCAGAATAAGATGGTTCGGGTGGTAGGACGGTCCAGACTGCGTTCTGGACCCACGCGTTCTTGGACTGCATCGGTCGCTGGCATACGCGTGGGTTAAGAACCCACCCTACACACGGAAGACCGGATCCAGCGGTTGGGCCATCTGGCGGAGCGTTTGGGCTTCTTTCTGCGAGATCGGGCGAAAGTCCAGCGCCAGGTCCAGGGCCATCCGAAAGAGCGACTCCTCGCCCGGCGGAATGCGCCGCCGTGATCGGTTGGCTCAGCGTGAAGTACAAAGCCAGCTTGGCCTCGTTGCGGTCCGTCAGCGGCTGGTACCAGCACTTGGAATACTGCTGACGCGTGGGATCGTCCTTCGGCCACTTCTGCTTGGCGAGCGCTTTGATCGCCAGCCGGGCCACGCCCTTCGACTTGGCGGCCTGCAGGATGCGCGGGCCGAAGTTGCCCTGGTAGAACGTGGCGAAATTGAGCGGGAAGAGAACCGAGTCGAAATCGTAGCGTTCCATGGCGGCCAAAGCCGCCTCCTCGGAGTGCGCCGAGAAGCCCAGGTAGCGAACCTGCCCCTGCTTCTTGGCTTCGAGGAAGACCTCCATGGCCCCGCCTTTGCGCGAAGACCGCATCAACATCCTTCTGCACATCCGAGATGGCGTGGAGTTGATAGAGATCGAGATAGTCCGTCCGCAGCCGCTTCAAGGATTCCTTCAGCTCGGCCGCTGTCTCTTCCCGGGTCCGGTGCTCGGTCTTGCAGGCGAGAAAGACATCCTTGCGATACGGCTCCAGGGCCGGCCCGAGCTTGACTTCGGCGTCGCCGTAGCTCGGGGCGACATCGAAGTAGTTGACGCCCTTCTCCACCGCCTCCGCCACGACCCGATTGGCGTGGTCCTGCTCGACGCCGCTGACCACGATGCCGCCGAAGCCGATGATGGACAGTCGCTCGCCCGTGTCGCCCAGAGGCCCGCCGGGGCAGCTTCGGCGGATTGGCATGACAAGGACAATCCGGCCCGCAATCGCTCTGGGCCGCATCCGCGCTGACATAATATCCTCCAGCGACAACCGAGCCAGCCGCCAGCGTGTCCTTCAAGAACTCCCGCCGTTCCATCGCTGGATCCCTCGCTCACGGCCGTCTGGCCGCCAAGTCGGCGCAGACGAGTTCTTTGTCGTTGCGGGCGTAGATGCGTTTGTTGGCGAAGGCGGGGTGGGACCAAGTGACACCGCCGCGCTGGCCGAGCTGCTCTTCGGTCGGGTCGAGCAGCTTCGTTCGGCTGATCTCGTGGAAGCCGTCGGGGGCCAGCTTGCCGATGATCAGCTCGCCGCGTTCGTTGAACATCCAGACCTTGTCGCCGTTGCGGACCATGTGAATGTTCGACCAGCGGGCCTTGGGCACCGCCGTCAGGCTCTCCCAGACGCGGTCGCCGGTCCGGAGGTCCAGGCAACGCAGCTCGCCGTAGCTGTCCACGCCGTAGATGTAGTCGCCCTGGACGATCGGCGTCGAGATGCAGCAGTGCAAGGCGTCGGTCCGCTGCTCGCTGGCCCCCCGGCGGTGCCAGAGCTGTTGCACGCCGAGATCGTCCGGGTGCACCTTCAAGAGGAGCATGCCGTCGTAGAAGCTCGTGGCGACCAGATGCTGGCCATCGAAGACCGGCGTGGCGATCGTGATCTCCATTTCCTTCGGGACGAAGGCTTGCTCCCAGTAGAGTTGGCCGGTGCGGGGCTCCAGGCCGACGACCCGCTGGTCCGTGATGCACACGAGCACGCGCTGCTTGGCCTGCTCGATGATGATCGGGGCGGAGTACGAGACGCCCTCTTTCAGGTTCCGCCATTTCTCCTTTCCCGTCGCTTTGTCGAACGCCATCAGGCAGGCATTGTCCTTGCCGCCCACCATGACGATGACCAGGTCGCCCTCCACGAGCGGCGCGGCGGCGATGCCCCAGACGGGGACGCGGGCCGCGTATTCTTTGCGGCAATCGTGGCTCCAGAGCACGTTGCCGGTCTTGGCGTCGAAGCAGTGCAGGTGGCCCATCGTGCCCAGGGAGTAGGCCCGGCCGCTGTTGACCGTGACGGACGCCCGCGGCCCGGCTTCATACTGGATCCGCTCGTACACGCAATCGTAACCATACGACCACAGCGGCGTGCCCGTCTCGGCGTCGAAGCACTGGACCCGTTCCTGCCGGGTCGGCTTGACCATGCGATCCATGACGTACACCCGCCCGTCGGCGACCGTCGGGCCGCAATAGCCGCTGCCCAGCGCCGCCCGCCATTTGATCGGCAACTGCGCCGACGCAAACTTCTCCACGACGCCCGTCTCGGTCCACACGCCGTCGCGATTGGCGCCCCGCCATTGCGGCCAGTCCGCAGCGCGGGACAAATTGGTCAGCGCACCTGCCACCAGAATCACGAGCAGCGTGGCTGCCCCGCTTGAACGTTCTGCACATCGTATTCCGAACCTCCATCGAGGTGGATTTTCTCATGGTCCGTGTGGGCGGCACCGCCGCCCGTCCGAGGCGATACTTTAGCAGAAATCCCTGCGCATTACAACAGTCAGTAGAGGCATGCATCCGGAAGCGAGAGCACTTCCTCCGGCACCGACGCAGGCAGCTTGGCGAGGCGCATGGCGTTGCGGGCCAGGAAATCGATGGACTGGCCTTGCTGCAGCACCACAAAGTCCGTTACTTTGGGACACCCAACCACGGCCTCGTTCCGGCAAACAAGCTGGTCTTCATTCGCCGGGGCAACATTCTCCGCAGCAGGGAAGCCTACAACCGAAAGTCCTCGTCGGAGAAGTCATGCTCCATCTGGGACCAGCAGGCCATGCCCCGCTTATGGGGCACCATCATCTTGACGTGATATTTCAACGGCTTCTCCATACCGTACAAGTTCCGCCGATGCTGCAGGCAGGCCGGACTGCCCGGCTCCAGATGCCGGCAATCTTCGGGCAGGTGGTCATAGATGGTGCAACGCTGCGCGACGTAATCCAGGAAATGGCACGGGATGAAGAGCTTGATGCGCGGATCGGGGTTGGTCGTCTCGCACCACATGCGCATGTCTCTGGACCTCGACGGGCTGGTCCTCCAATTGGTCCGGCTTGGTCGGGAGATCGACCTTCTCAATGCAACAGGCTAAACATCGCAGACAGGCATTGTCCATGGTTTTCCTCCCGTCGCTTGACGTTGACATCGACAGATCCGCACGGACCCTGATTATTATAACGAAACGCATGGTTTCGCACAAGTATTTGGCTCGTGCCGGGTGCATGACCGTTGTTGCGTGGTTTGGAGTTCCGCCTTCAGGCGGGTGGGAGAGTTTTCCGGCGCAGCCGGCTCCATGTCACACGGACGCAGGACTCTCCGGGCCATACGGACTATTTGACCCGCCTAAAGGCGGAACTCCGAACGTCGCTGGTGTGGCGTAAGAACGGACATGCACTCCCTCGTGTTCCACATCAACTTGCAGTCTTTTGCCGGTTGTACCAGAGGGGCGGGTACGCCTCAATCCTCCGGCAGACTCACGGCCCCGTCTCCTGCTATGCAGTTGGCTCTCCGCCCCGGATGGCGGCCAGTAACTCGTCGGACGAGGCCGTCTTGAGCACGTAGCCCTCGGCCCCCGCCTGGTACATCTTCCCGATCGTCTCCGGTTCGTTGTAGGTCGAGAGGGCGATGACGCGCGTCTGGGGCAGGTGCGTCTTGATTTGACGGGTGGCTTCATCGCCGTCGATCAAGGGCATGGCCACATCCATGATGACCACGTCCGGCTTGAGCCGCAGGGCCAAATCCACCGCCTCGCGGCCGTGGGCCGCCTCGCCCACGATTTCGACATCCGGCTCCTCGCGCAGCAGCGAGCGCAGGCCCTCCCGCACGATCCGGTGGTCGTCCGCCAGCAGCACGCGCAGCGGACGCCGACGACGGAGGACCGAGAGGACGGACGTCGGCAGGTCGCCTGTCCCCTGTCATCGGCCTTCTCTCCGTCTTCCGGCTCCTCGGCCCTCCGGCACGACGATAAAGAACGTGCTGCCCTGGCCCGGGGCGCTCTTAATCTTCATGCGACCGCCGAGCAGCTCGATCCGCTCGCGGATGCTCAGCAAGCCGAACCCGGCCGCTTCCCGGAGTCCTTGCGGATCAAAGCCGCGACCGCGATCCGAGACCGACAAGCAAACGCAGGGGCCGCACCGCCGCACCCGAATTCTGGCCTCCTTCACCCGCGCGTGCTTGACCACGTTGAACAGCAACTCCTGGGCCGTCTTGTACAGGAAGCGTCTTGATCGCATCGGATTGCAGGTGCACTGGACCGCTCGCGTGCACGTGAACCACCAAGCCATGCTTGGCCTGCATTTGCTTGGCCAGCCAGCCGAGGGTCTCGGTGAAATCGCCGTGGTGCAGCATGGCGGGGCTGAGCTCATGGGACAGACCACGGGATTTCTCAATCGCGTCTTTGAGCATCTGGTCGATCTGCAAGGCAAGGGCCTGCAAGGACGCATCGTACTTGACCCGGTTTCTCAGCAGGCCCAGATGGAATTTCGCCCCCGCAATGATCTGCTGCAAATCATCGTGGAGGATTTCCGCCATGCGTTTGCGCTCGCGGTCCTCCGCCTGCGACACTTCGAGCGTCATTTTCTGAAGCTGCCGGGCCCGCTGCTGCAACTGGGCCGTCCGCTGGGCGACCTTGCTCTCCAGCGTCGCGTTCAGATCGCGCAGCGCCGCCTCGTTGGTCCGCAATTCCTCGGTCTGCACTTGCAGCTCTTCCGCCTGTGTCTGCAATTCCTCCGTCTGTGCTTGAAGCCGCTCGTTCGCTTCGCGTAGCAACTCTTCTGCACGCTTGCGCTCGGTGATGTCCTGCCCCTGAGCAATCGTGGCAATCACCGTCTGGTTATCAGGAGCAAGAACGTTTGCCGAGTTCCAGAGAACCGTCCTCACGCTGCCGTTCTTCTGGAGGATACCAATTTCGATAACTTCCCAGCGCTGCCTCGCGGCCGTGGTACGCCGGATATGAGCCAACGATTCCTCCCGACGATCCTGCGGAAAGAGAACGCCGATTTCCTGGCCAAGCACTTCCTTGGCCTCGTGCCCGGTCAGACGCTCGAAAGCAGGATTGAAACGGGTGATTTTGAACTCTGGATTCCAGACGATGATCGGCGCGTTCGCATAATTGAACAGGTTATCGAGATAGTCCCGCGTCTCCCGTAAAGCTTCCTCGGCCCGCTTGCGGTCGGTGATGTCGCGGCCGTAGATGTTCGCGTAGTGCTCCGAGGGAAGGGGCACGGCCCAGACGAGGTAGGCCGCTTCGCCCAGCTCCACATCCTGCCGCACCTCGCGGCCCTCCGTCATCGCACGCCTGACCAGCGACGAGAGCGGCTCGGCCAGAGGGCCGCCGGTTTCGCACGTCCAGCCGGGCAACTCCGCCGCCGCCGGATTGCGGTAGAGGACCATCCCCTCGGCCGACGCGCGTAGCACCGGGTCGGGGTTCTCCTCCGGGAACCGGGCCAGCCAAGCCGCTCGCTCGTGGGCTTCGCGCAGCGCCTCCTCCGCCTGCTTGCGCTCGGTGATGTCGCGGACGATCTTCGTGAATCCCTTGAGATGGCCGGCCTCGTCGCGCAGGGCCGTGATCACGATATCGGCCCAGAAACGGGAGCCGTCCTTGCGAACCCGCCAGCCTTCGTCCTCCAGGCGGCCATCCCGGACCGCGGTCGCCAGTTCCGATTGCGCCTTGCCACCATCGCGATCCTCGGGGGAATAGAAGATCGAGAAGTTCCGGCCGACGATCTCCTCGGCCTTATACCCTTTGATCCGCTGGGCCCCGGCATTCCAACTGACGACGTTCCCCTCGGGATCGAGCAGGAAGATGGCGTAGTCCTGGACGCCCTCCACGATGACGCCGAACCGCTCCTCGCTCTGACGAATTTGCTCGGCGGCTTCCTGGCGCATTCGGGCCATTTCCAGATGCGCTCCCACGCGGGCCAGCAACTCCCGGGCGCTGAACGGTTTGATGAGATAATCGTCGGCGCCCTGCTGCAAACCTTCCACGCGGGATTCCTCGCCTGCCCGTGCGGACAGGAGGATGATGGGAATGGTCTTGAGGGCGGCATCCGCCCGCAATTCCCGCACGAGGCCGAAACCATCCAGGTTCGGCATCATCACATCGCTGAGCACCAAATCCGGGCGGCGTTTCCGTGCCGCCGCCAAGGCGGCCTGGCCGTCCGGGACCTCCTGCACGTTATAACGCTCGTTCAGGAGGCGGGCCAGGTAGTGACGCATGTCCGCGTTGTCGTCCGCAATCAAGACCCGAGGCCGGCCGGCGACCTCCTCCCCCTGGCCCGGCGGGCACGGGATGGGTATTAGCTCATGGGGCGAAACCGTTGGAGTTGTCGCCTGGGTTTCGGTAACTTCCGGCAACCAGCGCAGGGCCTCTTCCACGAACGGGGCCGCCCCGACGGCGGTAGAGGCCAGGGTGCGGCTGCCGCCGAGGCGGTCCGGGGGTAGGTGCTGACTGCCCAAAGGCACGGTGATGGAGAACGTGGTGCCGGTGCCGAGATGGCTCTCGGCGCGGATGGACCCGCCGTGCAGCTTGACCAACTCCTGGACCAGGGCCAGTCCGATGCCGCTGCCTTCATGGGTGCGGCTGCGGCATATTCTGGACGCGGTGGAACCGCTCAAACAGGCGGGGCATTTCCTCGGCGGGGATGCCGACGCCGGTGTCGCGAACGGTCAGCACGGCACTGGAAGAATCGCTGCGCAGTTTGACTTCGATTTCGCCCTCGAAGGTGAACTTGAAGGCATTGGAGACCAGGTTCAGAACGATCTTCTCCCACATGTCCCGGTCCACATAGACCGGTTCCGCGAGCGTAGGGCAATCCACGGTCAGGCTCAGGCCCGCTCTTTCCGTAGCGGCATGGAAGACGCTGGCCAGTTCGGCCGTGAACGCCCCCAGGTCCGTCGGCTCGAACACCGCCTGCACCCGGCCCGCCTCGATGCGGGAGAAGTCCAGGAGCGTGTTCACCAGGCGCAGCAGCCGCAGACCATTACGGTTCACGACCTCCAACTGGCCTTTGGCCGCCGGGGGAAGGTCGGTGTGGCTGCGGGACAGCAAATCCTCCACCGGTCCCAGCATGAGGGTCAGCGGCGTGCGAAATTCGTGGCTGACGTTGTTGAAGAAGGCGGTCTTGGCCCGGTCGATCTCCGCCAGTGCTTCGGCGCGCTTGCGCTCCTCCTCGTAGGCCCGCGTGTTCCCCACGGCGGTCGTGACCTGTCCCGCAACCTGATCCAAGAAACCCCGGAAATCGGCGTCCATCGCCCGTTGGGGCGTGGCCCCGGCGATAAGCACGCCATAGGGCGTCGCCCGCCCCGGCTGAACCAGCGGTAGTACCAGGGCGGTCTCGACGGGATGCCCCCAAGGGCCGCCTGGGATCGGCCCAAATCGGGTCTGCACGTCGCTGACCATCTGGGCTTGGCGGCTTTGAATCGCCGCGCCGACCGGCCAGCGACCCGCCGCCGGCACGTAGATCGCGCGGGCGGCCACCGGTCCACCCGATTCCATCCGCGCCGCGCCAGCCAACCGCAAAGTCACTCCATCCGGTTCCAGCAGGTAAACCATCGCAAACGGGATGTCGGCGCTCATACCCAGCACGTCCGCCGTCGCCTTGCAAGCCTCCTCCACCGTCTGCGATTCTGCCGTCCGCGCGGCCAGGTCGCGGAGGGTTTGCGTCCGCCGCTCGGCCACGACCTGTTGCGTGGTTTCGATGACCACGTTGAAGACGCCGCCCACGCTGCCGTCTTCGAGGAAGATGGGCGTGTAGGACATCGTTTAGAACGACTCTTCCAGGTAGCCGTAGCGTTGCACGGGCAGGTGGATATGCTCCGTCCACGTGGCCGTTCCGGTCGCAAAGACGTGCGCGTACAGGGCGCGATCCCCTCCCACATTTCCGCCCAGCACTCGCGGGCCGACTGGCCCAGAGCCTGTGGATGCTTGTTGCCGACAATCGTCAGGAAGGCATCGTTGTAAAGCTGAATGAGGTCGCGGGTCCAGAAGATGATTAACTGAAATCGGGAGGCCAGACAAAGACTCGTCGCCGTCCGCAAGCTCTGCGGCCAGCTTTCCATCGGCCCGATGGGCGTCTTGGACCAGTCGAATTCCCGGATGCGGTGCGCCATCTCTCCTTCGCCCCGGAGCCATGGACCGGCCGCCTCCACCACCGGCTGCGCCTCGGGCACTGCCCCAAGGGCAGGATTCTGCCGGTCATCAAGGCGCTCCGGCCCGTCTGAGCTTCTGTTTTTCTTTGATTTCATTGACTGGCCCCGACGGTGCGCCGCCACGACTTGACTGGTTCACCGTTCCCGAGTCTTCTCTTTGCTCGAACTCCTTGCCGCTGTACGAGCCTCCAAGATGATGCATAGGAGACCCTCCATTCCCTGGCATACTGAACAGTGTGCTGCGAGAAGGTATCATCCTGAGCCACCTGCGTCAAGCCAACCTCTTTCTATAGCACGATGCGCGGGCGGACCGTGTTCGTTCGAAATCCTGTTCTGCCGGATTCCCAGGCGGTATCCCTACGACGGGCGACGTGCCGCATCCTTCCCTCTCCTGCGCTCCACCCGTCGAAAATCACCAAAAAAGGACGAAGCGGTAATAAAACCGTAATACGCTTGGCCCGACAGTAGTAACAGATAGACTTGGTTCCGATTGCCGGCAGAGACAGCCACCGGCAACTGAGAACCGATAACCGACTACTGACTACTGTTCGAAAGGAGTGCAGCGATGAAGAAAACCACGATGTTCCTACTAACGGCTCTGCTGCTGAGCCTGTCGGCCGCGGCGGTCCAGGCCAAATCGGCGGCGGAGTTGCTCCGCGAAGGGCTTGTATGCGGAGGAGGTCGAGGGGAACCTCGATTCGGCCATCGGGATCTACCAGCAGATCGTCGCCGACACGACCGGCCCCGAAGAACCTCGTGGCGCAGGCCCTGCTGCGCGAGGGCATGTGCTTCATGAAGAAGCGGAATGAGGCGCAGGCCCGCGAAGTTTTCCAGAAGCTGGTCAGCGAGTACCCGGACCAGACGGAGATCGTGGAGAAGGCCAAGCCGATTCTGGAGGGACTGGGCGACGCCGACCCGGCTTCCCTGATGCCCCCGGAGACGATCGCCTACGTGGAGATCGGCAGCCCCGGCCAGCAGGTGGCGACCATCCTGAGCATGCTCAAGGGCACGCCGCTGGAGAACCCGTTCGACGTCATCGGCATGAAGGGCGGCGCGCAAAACGCGGGCGGCGGCCAGAACCCGGTCCAAATGATCAATGCCCTTTTGAATCCCAGCATGCTGGCCGAGTTGCAAAAAGTCCGTGGCATCGGTGTCGGCGTCCAGGACATCGGCCAGGGGACACCGTCGGCGATCGGCGTGGTGTTCCCCGGCAAGAGCGACGCCCTTAAGGGTCTGCTGCGGCATGGCCCTGACCAGCTTCGGCACGAAGGCCGAGGCCGTGGAAGGCATGGATTGCGTCACCTTCGGCGACGGCGGCCGCGGCGGCCTTCGACGATACGGTGGTCATTCTGGTCTCCCCGTCCCCCAAGAGCAAGGACCTGCTCCAATGGGCGGTCCGGCAGTACAAGGGCAAATCGACGCAGCCCTCCCTGGCCTCGGCCAACAAGTCTTTTTCCCGGATCAGCAAACAGGCCCGGCAGCAGAACGCTGTTGACCCTGTGGCTGAACGTCCCCGAGGCCTACGCGCGGGTCCTCCAGATGATGCCGGCGGGCCAGATTCCGCCCCAGTTGCAGACCATCGACGGCATGGTCGATCTGAAGAATATCGCCGATGTCATCGTGACGTTGTCCCTGCGGGAGACCGGCGTCGCGCTGGAGGCCAACATTGGCTTCAAGCCGGGATACCAGTCCGTGGTCTATGGCCTGATCCACTCGCCGGGTCTGAACAAGAACGCTCTCCAGGTCGTGCCGGCCGATGCCGTCGCCCTCTTCAGTGCCACGCTGGGCGAAGCCGGGACCCCGCAGGCCCAGGTGGCCAGTGACAAGATCCGCAGCGCCACTGGCGTCGATCTCGGGTCGGAAGTCTTCGGCAATATCAAGCAGATCACGCTCTTCGTCCTGCCGCCGCGGGAGGCCGTGGCTGCCGCTGGGCCCGCAGGTCCCGCCGGTCGTGCAGTCCCTCGGCTTGGCGATTACCTGCCAGGACGTGGCCAAGACCCAGCGGTTCCTGGGGACCCTCCTGCAAATGGCCAACCTGATCGCCCCGGACACGCAGCAGCCTCCGACGGCGACCGACCGGTACGAGGTCGCTTTGGCCAACGGCATGAAACTCTTCGGCTATGCGAACGAGGCGAACAAGACGCTGGTGCTCTCGCTGAATTCGCAGCTTGTCGAGCGGTCGGTCGCGGCGATGAAGGCGGACCAGTCGGTGCTCACCGGCGGCCCGTTGCAGGATGCCCTCGCGACCCTGTCGCCCTGCCACCACCACGCTCGTGGTGATCAACGTCGGCGCGGCGTTGCAGATCATCGAGCAGAACTCGCAGTTCTCGTCGGATGAGGAGGCCCGGCAAGCGAAGAAATCGATCGAGGAGCTCATCCAGATCTGCCAAAAGACCACGATTCGGCTGATCACCAACGAGCCGGGAGACAGCTTCGGCATTCGCGTCAGCCTCAGCGATCTGCCCCCGCTCCGCCAGCTCTTTGGTCCCATCTCGCAGTTGGCGCAGATGATCTCCGCGAACAAGGCCCAGGTGGGACAAACGTCAACGAAGGCCCAGGCCGCTCTGAGCATTCCGCCGGCCGGCCGGGCACCCACGATCGATGGGAACGTAGACGATGTCTGGGCAGCCGTCCCCGCGCATACGGTCGGCCACGTCGTGTATACGCCCCCCACTTCCGAGGCGGACCTGTCGGCCAACTTCAAGGCATTGTACGACAGCCAGGCCCTCTATTTCCTCGTGGACGTCACCGATGACGTGCTGGTACACGACTCTACGGAGTACTGGAACGATGATAGTGTGGAGATCTTCATCGACGCCGAGAACAACAAGGCCGGTGTCTATGGCGACAAAGACTATCAGTACCATTTCGATTACGACGCGAAGGCGCCGAGCATGGGCGAGGTTCACCACAACAAGACCAACGGCGTCCAGTACGCCTTCGTGCGCACGGACAAGGGCTATCGGCTCGACGGTCAAGCTGCCCTGGACCACGCTGGGGACGACCCCTGCGGCCGGCAAGAAGATCGGCCTCGACGTACACGTGAACGACGATGACGACGGCGGCGACCGGGATACGAAGATCATGTGGTTCGGCACGCATGACGTCGCCTGGCAACAGCCCAGCGCCTTCGGCACCGCCGAGCTGGCGGGCCTCGTGGGGTGGTGGAAGCTGGATGAGAAGGAAGGCCGGACGGCCGCCGACAGCTCCGGCAACGGCAACAATGCGACCGTGCAAGGCAATCCTACCTGGCAGCCTTCCGGCGGCAAGCTCGGGGGCGCCATCGCCCTCGGCGGCAACGGCAGCTTCCTGGACGTCGAGAACACCGCGTCCTTCGACTGCACGCGCCGGCGTCACTCTCGCCGCCTGGATCAATGCCAAGCAGCTCGACCGCGCGTGGCAGGCGATCATCACCAAGGGCGATAACACGTACCGGCTGCAAAGAAACAACGAGGCCAAGACGCTCGAATTTGCGTGCACGGGCCTGCGCATCCCCAGCGGGAACGACTACGGCAGCCTCTTCGGCACCAAAGAGATCACCCTCAACGAGTGGCACCATGTCGCCGGCGTCTACGACGGCAAGAAGATGTATCTCTACGTGGACGGCGCCCTGGATGCCTCCCAGGAAGCTTCGGGCGCGATCAATACGAACGACGTACGTCTACAGATCGGGGCCAACACCCAGATGGGGGACCGCTTCTGGAACGGCCTGATCGACGACGTCCGGGTCTACAACTATGGTCTGCCCGAAGCCCAGATCCAACAGCTTTACCGAGAAGCCAAATAGCCTCTTACTCATGATAGTAGTGCGGGAGGCCGGCGACTGAACCGGCCTCTTCCGTTTCCAGGGCGTCCCGGGTATGATCCCGTCATGAAACTCCTGCGTCACCTTGATCCCGGTTTCGGCCAAGTCGCGTTGGGTGGTCCTGCTCCTGGCCGTAGCCGTAATTCTGCCTACGGTTTGCCTCCTTTGGTTCATGAACGAGGTGGTCAAAAGCGAGCGGCTGGCCGTGCGGCAGAGGCTCACGACGGTCTACAAGAACCGTCTGGCCGAAGTCGCCGGTAAGGTCGGCAGCCAGTGGGCCGAGGCCTGCCGGCCGTTGGAAAGAAGGCTATCGGTCCACCCTTATCGGCAATTCGTTGCGACCGTGGCCCAGGGCGGCTATGAAGGCCTCTTGATCTACGACGAGGCGGGGCAGCGTCTCTACCCCATCATCTCCACCGATGCCGGGACGTTGGCGCGGCCCTCGGAGGACTTCCGCGACCTGTGGGAATTGGAGTAGTCAACCAGCAGTACGAGCAGGCGGCGGAGAAATATGAAGAGCGGGCCCGCATCAGTGACGACCACGGCCGGCTGGCCGCCTATATCGGCAAGAGCCGGTCGCTGGCCAAGCTCGGGTCGGCTCGACCAGGCGATCACCGAGTGCAGGCTGCGGGCCGCCTTCAGCCCGCTGGCCGAGACGGGCGATTCCCGCTGCCTGGCCCTGATCGCCAACGCCCGGTTGCTCCTGTTGAGCTGGACGCAGGACAAGCCCGCCTATGCCGCCCTCTACGAGGAGACCTTCCGCAAGCTGCTGGCCATGCTCTACAGTCCTAACGGTGCGGGCTTTGCCCTGCCGGCGGACGAGAACCTGTTCATCGCCCGCAAGGTCCTGGAGATCGGCGCCCAAGGCGGCCTGCTCGACCGCAACGCCGATCTTCTGCGCGGCACCAACCTGCCGCGACTCATCCAGGCCGAGGAACAATCGATCCGTTTCGCCGAACAGTCCCCCACCGTGGAGGCGTTCCACGATTGGCCGGCCGACAGGCTCCAGCCATTGCAGATGGGAGAGCCAGCTCTCTATGGCATCAGCCACCGAACCGGCCGGGGGACGTGTATCGCCCTCGTCCCCCGCTCCCGCATCGCGGCGCTGCTGGCTGGGTACGCCGGGAGCTTCCAGGATACGAACGTCGATTGCCGCATGCTCGACGATACCGGCGGCCTCGTGGCCGGCATTGACCAAACCAGCCGCGAGCCTTGTGCCGCCGGGCCTGCCACGGCGTACTTCCCCGGCTGGACGATCCAGTTATTCTTCAAAGGCGGCGATGTCTTCGAGCGGGCCGCGAGCCAGCAGATCGCCGTCTATACGTGGACCGGCCTGCTTTTCATCATGCTGATCCTGGTCTCCGGCGCCGTGGCCGCCCGCAGCATCGGCCATCAGGTCCGGCTCAACAAGCTCAAGAACGATTTCATCGCGACCGTCACCCACGAGCTCAAGACCCCCCTGGCCTCGATGCGGGTCCTCGTCGATACACTGCTCGAAGGCAACTACCGCGACCAGAATCAGGTCACGGAATATCTCCAGCTCGTCTCGCGCGAAAACGAGCGGCTCACCCGCCTGATCGACAACTTCCTGACCTTCTCCCGGATGGAGCGGAACAAGCAGGCGTTCCAAATGCGGCTGGTCAGTCCGGCGAGCATCGCACGGACGGCGGCCCAGGCCGTTCAGACGAAACTGGGCCGGGGCGACTGCCGTTTCGAGACCGACATCCCGGACCAGTTGCCTGACATTCGGGCCGATCACGACGCGATGGTCACGGTCCTGGTGAACCTGCTGGACAACTCGTACAAGTACTCCTATGACCAGAAGCGCATCAAGCTCAGCGTCACCGGGGACGGTAGTGCGGTCCGCTTCATCGTGGCCGATAATGGGGTCGGCATCCCGCGTCGAGCCTTCCGGAAGATCTTTCTGCGTTTCTACCAGGTCGACCGCAGTCTGTCCCGCCGGGCCGAGGGCTGCGGCCTGGGCCTGAGCATCGCCAAGTTCATCGTGGACGCCCACCAGGGCACGATCACCGTCGAGAGCAAGCCCGGCCAAGGCAGCACGTTCACCGTTCGGCTTCCCCTCGCCTCCCCTGCCTGATCTACCCTTATTCCGCTTGCGGCTGGGCAGGTTGGCCGTTGATCTCGACGCGACCGTTACGCAGCGTGATGGCATCGTCTTTGTTGGGAATGACGTACTTCTTGTCATCGACCGTCAGCACTTCGTCTTCCAAGCGGATATTCTAGCTTGCCGGCTCGGTAGGTGAAGATCTGCTTCCCGTCCGGCAGGGTCTGCACGCCGACCACCTCCGTAGGCATGTCCCGGCGAGATTCGATGATCGTAATCCGGTGCTGGCCGAGTTGCCCGCCGCCTCGAAACTCGGCCCCGCAGCCCGCCAAGGAAACCGCAACCAGCACACACAAGGCGTAGAGGGCTCGATTCATCGGTCGGTTCTCCCTTACGTTGCCGCCGTTCATTTGCGGCTATTGTCTTGAAAGGATCTTTTCAACTCTTCACTGCTCTCCACAAACGCTCGGACCGTTTCCGTCGCCGGCAGGTCGATCTGGTGAATGACAGGGGCGCCCGTGGCGAACGACACCACTAACAGCCGTCCTTGCGTCAGATCGTACTGGTCGGCGCCGATCGAGAGATATCGGCCCGCGGCCGAATAGGACAGATGAGTGGTCTGCGGCTCCAGGGTCCCAAAGAAGCGCGGCGGCAGGAACGGTCGAGGCTGGACGCCGTGCGCCCCCGCCCGTCCATCCGTGAGAATCACCAGGTAGACCTCGCGGTGGACCGTATTCACACACGCCGTCCAGTCCCCCGACTGGAAGCCGCTCACTCCCACCGTGCCGTAACAACCGCCCAGCAGCAGAAGCGAGAAACACCACGCGATCTGCATTCTCATTTTCAGCCCTCCGCTGCAAGTCGATCCCGACGCGGCCGGTCTCTGCACGCCCGGCGCCGTTAGTTCTCCGCAAAAAATGCGGTCATCCTTTCATCCGGCTTGGTGAGCCAGCCGAGTTGGTCTTCCTCCGAGATCCCGAGCTGCTTGACGCGGAGCGGGTTGGTTTTGACAGACACCAGGAACACGCAGCCTTCCCTGAGATCGTAGCGGTTCCCGCCGAGGCAGAGAGTCCTCCCATCGGCCGTAGCATAGCGGAATTTTGTGGCTAGGCCCCTCTTGGCGTCAAGGATCTGTCCGTCATAGGTCGCGCCGAGAACGATCGTATTGGTCACACTGCTCGGCCGCACAGTGCCGTCGGTCACAATCGAGAAGACCGGCCTGTCCCCCAAATACGCCGTGTACGCCGGCTTGTCGCCGATTTGCACTAATCCCGGGTGCGGATCAATGGCACACCCTGCCAAGAACGGCAGGCCCGCCAGCCAGTACCACGTCGCCTTCTTCATGTCCGGTTCCATCCTTTCTCTCTGCGTCGATCCAACCATCGCCGCCTGACAGCCCTCAATGATTACGCATCTGCCGGGCCAGGTCAACGACCTTCTGCCAGGTCACGTCGGTCGGCGGCTTGCCACTGTCGCTGAGCTCGGCCAGCGCCCCCAGAACGCATCTCTCGAAGTCGGCCGCGTCGTGGACGTTCGCGAGCAGACCCAGGCACAAGGCAAACACATGCCGGTAGATCACCTTATTCTAAGCAATCTCATGCACGCTTGAACAATCTCTTCGTTTGGCACGGACATTTCTGCCTCCTATTTTATGGGCCGGTCACTGGGGGTGGATCGAATTCGACCGTGGCGCCCAGAGAAAGGCCGTGCTCTTCGAACTGCCGTTCGATGCGCACTTCCGGGATACCCGTAATCCAGGCAAAATGCCCGGCCAGCCCGTGCAGAGTGGGCGCGGACTTCACTCTGGAGCGGGATGGGCCGGCATTGGCCAGTTTGTCTCTGGCGGCAAACGAGCGAAGAACGAATTCCGCCAGGGCGCGAACGTCGCCCGGCCAGAGAATCTGTAACCCTTCAAGCTGCGACAAATAGACCGTGCCCTGTCTTCTCTTGCCCATAGCTTCACCTGCACGCACTTGATCGGCCGGCCGTCCGGCGACGTGTTGGTCTGCGACTGTCTGCCTCGTCGGCGGAGCGGATGCGCTCCTGCTACCTGTTCTCTTTGTATTCCCTGAAGCCCTCAACCAATTGCCGGAATGAGGTAGGCTTGTATTTCTCAAAGCTCTCTTCGTCCACGTAAACGAAGTCGTATTTCACGTCTGTCTGCACTCGGTTGATGTCTTCGCACCATTGCCGCAGCCGTTGCCATCTTCAGCGGCACGTCCAGATCTTCCTGCCCTTTGGTTTCGACAATGAAAATCCGCTTGTCGGACAGCTTGACCAGAAAATCCGGGTAGTAGTTGGAAATATCGCCGTCCGCGTTCACGTAATCCAGCTTGAAATGCACCGCCAGATAGTTCTTGGCGTAGGAAACCACATCGTCGCAGTCTTCCAGGAAGCGGGCAAACAACAGTTCAAAATGGCTGTCGCCGATGATGCGGTTGAAGACGCTCTTTTTCGGGATGAGGTAGCCCTGATCCTTGGCCACAAAGGGGCGGGTTTGCCGCAGCTTGATGGTGTCGCGGATTTCGGCGTCGCCTTTGTCCTGCACGGTCAGGGCGTTGATCGCCTTCTTGAAGGTCTCGATCAGTGTCTTGGTGGCCGCCAGTTCCGACAGGTTGCGCAAGGTGTTGGGGCTTTCCAGTTCCACCGGGCGGTCAAACAACTCGCTCTTGCACAAACGCCTTGACCTTGCCATACAGCACGTCGTAGCCGCTGACCAGGCGCAAATCCTTCATGATGGTCTGCGCGAAGTAGCCGATCACGCTGCGGTAATCGGCAATGCCGGCCGTGTCGAGAATGGTGGTATGCGTCACCTCGCCGGTGGTGATGTCCTTGAAGACGATCTCCCGCTGTTCCTCTTCGCTGAACTGCAGGTACGCCACACGCTGATGCCCCAGCGCGCCCACGTCCAGATCGCCCAGGTTCTTGTATTCCCGGTAGACGCGGGGCGTCAGCACCGGGATTTCAATATCCAGCGCGTCGATGTCTTTCTTGTCGTTTTCCTTGTCAATCTCCACCACCAGCGGGGTCTTGGGCTCGCGTGCCTTCGCCCATCGGCTTGCGCTCCAGCACCACGCCTTCGGCCTGAATGGATTCCACGAAGTCCATAAAGGCATTCGTGCCGACCACGCTGACGTATTCTTCCACGCCGCCGGGATACATTTTGCGCAAGCCGCGCCCCAGGGTCTGTTCGGGCAGGATGTTGCTCTGGGCGGAATAGGCGCGCAGGCCCACAATGGTGGTGACATTGCGCACGTCCCAGCCCTCTTTGAGCACCATCACGGAGATGATGGCCTTGTAGGGGCTGTCCAGGCCGTCAATCGCATTGGCTTGCTTGCGCAGTTTGTCCAGTTCCTCCTTGTCTCTTGCCTGAGGTTGATTCGGAAATCTCGCCGTTGTTCTTGGTGTGAATGACCAGCACCGCGTCTTTCAGATCGGGATAATTGCCTTCCAGATATTCGGCCACGTCGTCGCAGTTGCGGGTGTCGTCGGTCATCACGAACAGGATGGCTTTCTTGCCCATCTTTTCGTGTTCGGCATATGCCTTGCGCCATTCGATCACGCCCAGGTGAATATAGTCGGCGTATTTCTCGGTGTACTTGGCGCTCTGGCGCTCCACCAGTTTGGCGCGGCTGGCGGCGTCGGGCAGGACGGGATGCTTGACCACGTTTTGCGAGATGGCCTCCACCAGCGGATAATCGGCCACGGTCTGCACGAAAATCGCGCCGTTGTTGTGCTTGGGCGTGGCGGTCGTGTCCACTTGCAGGGAGAGGGCCGCCCCTTTTTGCTTCAGGCGGTTATGGATGTCCTCGATGGATTTGAACCAGGCCATGCGCGGGTCGTGGATATGGTGCGCCTCGTCGTTCAGCACCACCAGTTCGTCAATGTCGCGCACGATCATGCCCAAATCCACTTTGGAGTCGGTGGTCGCGCCGGTGGGCCGCTTGCCCAGGAAATAATCCATCGTGTCTTCATCATCGGGCGAGGCGGGAATGTCGTCGCCGGCATAGACGCGGTGGATGTTGGTCAGGAAGATATTGCCGGTGGGGCGGGTGATGCGCACCTCATCCTGCAGGTGCAGGGTCAGTTGAAAATCGTCGCGCCAGTTGCGCCCGTCCACGCCGTTGTCGGGCATGACCGGGTCTTCAAAGAAGATGCGCAGGCCCTGAAAATCCTTGTAGATGCGGTCCAGCACGATGATGTTGGGGGTGATCACCAGAAAGTTGCGCGCCAGTTCCGACTCCGGCTCGTACAGTTTGTGGTAAAAGCTCCAGGCCAGCACCAGGCTCAGCACCTTGGTCTTGCCGGTGCCGGTCGCCATTTTCACCACGAAGCGCCGCCAGGTCTCGTCAAACATGCCGGCGGAAACCAGCGCCGGAACTGTCAAAGCGCATCAGGTCGTACTTGTCCTTGCACGCCCACCACATCGTACAGGTAGATGATCGTCTCCAGCGCCTCGCGCTGGGCGAAGTAATACTGGAACTCGGCCATTGTGCCGTCGGCTTTGGGCAGCAGGTGCGGCGTGTTGAACCACCAGTTGAGCAGGCTCCGGCTGGTGTCCGCCGCGCCCGACGTAGCCGCTGTCCCGCCACTCCTTCACCTTCGGCGCAGTTGCGGCACCAGCGGCGGCATCAGTTTGTCCATGCTGGTTTCCCGCAAGGCCTCATCGGCCGGAAACCAGCGGATGGCCGGGTCGAGAATGGCGTGGGGCGATTCGGGAAAGTCTGGGATGCAGGGCCATTATTTGTCCTCTCGCTTCAAGTCGCTTGACTCGGGTATCGTCGAGTCAACAGTCTCATCTGTTGAATCGCGATCTGGTTCAACTTGCGGAGCCGTTCCGCCTGCGGCGTCTTCTCCTGGATGAACAGGGCGTTCAGGTTCTCCAGATTGGACAGGCACACGAGCTGCGACACATCCGCATCGTCTCGGATATTGCCTTTCTCTGCCCGGATGACTGTCGCGCCACTGCTTGGCGGTCATGCCGAACAGGGCCATGTTCAGCACGTCCGCCTCCGAGGCGTAGATCAAGTTGATCTGTTGCGCGCTCAGTTCCGGCGGGATCAGGTTCTCCTTGATCGCGTCGGTGTGGATTCGGTAGTTGATCTTGGCCAGGTTGCGCCGGATAGTCCCAGCCGAGTTGCTGATGCTCCTGCGTCCTTGAGCCGCTGGAATTCCTTGATCAGGTAGAGCTTGAATTCGGCGCAGATCCACATGCCGAACTCGAAAGCGATGTCCTTGTGAGCGTACGTGCCACCATATCTGCCGGCCGTTGCCTGGATACCGATGGCATTGGTTTTGTCGACCCATTCGCTTGACAATGATCATGTAACTGTTGAGTCCTGCCTGACTTCTAATTGCTGGCGAATTCGCCGATAATTAAAATCGGGGTTGTTTAGCTCGCTCCCAGATTCCCAGAAATTCGACGGTATTCCGGTTTCGCAGCCAGTCCGAAAGGAAAACTCGCCATCCTTGGCCTTCAGCATGTCCGTCAGTGAGATGTAGTCTTCCCGATCTACCGTGAGATTCAATCTCTGTTCCCATCACGTTGATCTCTTGCCATACGATCCGTCCTTTCTAATACGCTCGAATTCGAGGGGTTTAGTCTGCCTAAACCCGTCGAATTCGACGGGTTTGGACATCGCCATAATCGTCTTACCCTCCGTTCTTCCCTACGCTCACTTCCACAATCGTCATCGTGTCGTTGCCGAAGATGTCCACCACCTTGACCGCCAGCTTGCGCCGCCCCGGCGCGCATTCGTGAAAGACGCTGGTCAGTTCCAGCGACCGGTCCTTCTTGGTGCGGAAGGATCTGCCACTCGTTCTCGAAGATGTAATCCCCGGTCCAGACGTTCTTCCCATCTCAGCTCGGGCCTCCATCCGGCATTCGTTTCTCGTCACGACCGGATGATCTCGCGCTTGCTCTCGAAGTTGAAATCCACCGCCCAGTAATCGATCCAGTCCGTCCAGTTCTTGGTGAGCACCTCGCGGGTGACGATGCCGTCCTCGTCCTTGCTCACCTTGACGATCTGCCCCTTCTCCACCACGATCTTGCTGGCCTTGTCCTTGAGCGTCGCTTCGGCGTTGGCAATCGAATCCTGCGAGTAGAACACCGAAAAGTCGGTCAGTTCCACCGCCACGCTGTGCTTCTTCCTTCGACGTGCGGCTTGACCTCGATGGCCGCCACGTCGTGGAAGACCACCTGGTTCTTTTCCACCGCCCGCTTGTCGAACACCTCGGCGGGGATGTACTTGGGGGCGATGTCGATGCCCTTGGCGCGGGCTTCGTCCAGCACGTTGGGGAACAGCCCCATCTCGAACTCAAAGCCCAGGATGTCCACGCGGGTGATGTGCTTCTTGCGGCATTCCAGGATGACCTCTTCGACGAACAGGCGCGTCACCGGCAGGTTGACCGGCCCGACCGCCACCAGCCGCCCGGCCTTCTTGCCGTGGAAGGCTGGCAAAGCCCGTCGGTCTTTTCGGCGCGGTAGGCCCGCAGGATCAGGTCGACGAAGGCCGCTTCCTTTTCTTCCAGCTGCTTCTGCTGTTCCGCCTCGCGCAGGTTGGGGTTGACGCCGATGTAGTGCTGGCGCTCGTACTTGCCCAGGTTGAGGATTTCAAAGGCGCGGTAGTCCTTGCCTTCGGCCTTCAACTGCCGCTGCACGCCGATCAGCCGCTTGCGCGTGGTGTGGATGGCGAACTTGCCCAGGTCGCTGACGATCCACTTGCGCCCCAGCTTTTCCGCCACCGCCGCCGTGGTGCCGGAGCCGCAGAAGAAGTCGGCGACCAGGTCGCCTTCGTTGGAGGAGGCTTTGATGATGCGTTCGAGCAGGGCTTCGGGTTTTTGGGTGGGGTAATCGACTCGCTCTTCAGCTTGTGAGTTGACCGGATGAATATCAGTCCCAATGTCTGAACTGCACTCCTTCATGTCATCAAGGTATCGCCTCGTCTTCCTTCCACGGTCAGTAGATGAATCAGTGCCTTCGCGTTCGTCAGATTCTTGCCATCGTTGCTCTTCGAATGTATCGCCAATTCGTCACTTCCAGTGGCGTCGATTCCTTCGCATCAATGCGTCTCCATGGTTGGCCTGACTGCCGGCCGTAGATCTGTCAGCCGATAATCGTCGATCCGTTCTCGCATCATGACCGATACTGTTGATCGATGTACTCATCGTGTATCGTGCGTATTGACTGATTCCAAATGTATTGTCATCGATTTTGAGTAGAAAAGAATCGTGTCGTGGATCGTCCATAGCTGCACTTGCATCGCTGTGAGCGTCGTTCGTTTCCAGATGATTTCATTTACGAAATTGTCTTCGCCAAATACTTCATCCAGAACTAAGCCGAATATAGCGATTCACCCGCCAATCACAATGCACATAAATACTCCCATCCTCCGCCAGCAAATCGCGCATCAGCACCAGCCGCTCGTAGATCATGGCGATGAAGGAATCCGCGCCCTTGCCCCAGGTGTCGCGGTAGGCGATCTCTTCCAGGATGTTGGGCTTCTTGGTGAAGGTGTCGTCGCCGATCTCGATGTCCATGCGGAAATCCGCGCCCACGTCGAAGGGCGGGTCGATGTAGATCAGCTTGAGGCCGCCCTGCTTTTCGATCTCCTCGCGCAGCGGGCCGTTCTTCAGCGACTGGAGAGGATCAGCTTGTTGTCGCCCCAGATCAGCTTGTTCGTCCAGCCCTTGAGCTGGCGGCCGCGTGCGTCCAGTCGAACAGCAGTCCTGATCTGCAATCGCTGGTGTCCTCTGGCTTTTCGGCGCGCGGCTCGTCCACCTGCTCGATCACCTGAAAGGGCAGGACGATGTTGCAGACCTCGCTGGTCTTGCCGTTCCAGACCAGTTCCACCTCGCGCTTGTCCTCGAACAGCAGAAAGCGGTACTTGTCCGGCAGGGGCTTGTCCGCCTCGATGAAGCGGATGATCTCCTGTTGTTCCTGTTCAGTCAGTCGCGGCATGAACGTCCCCTTCGCTTATGCCCAATCAGTCCATCGCGAGACTCGCGCATTCTCTGCCTGTCGTCGCCCAATCCCGCGAAGTGAGAGCCGTTCCGCCATAGGTCCTCCAGCAGGAGAAACGCCCCGACCTCACAGACCCCCGTGGCGACATCCATTTTCTGGAGCTTGGGCAGGAGTCGGCACAGAGCGTTGACGACTGTGTTGTCCCCCCAGTTGTCAATGATGACTGGCAATTTCTCTGCCATGTCGCGGCCTCTCAACCCTGCCAATGCTCCTAAACTCGGCTGAATCCTACTCCTTGTTATCGGCCAGGGCAAGGAGATTCTGAAAGTCAAAAGCCCGTATGACAGTTCTCCCCTCTGTGCCCTCGGTGGCTGAGGGACGTTTGTCAGTTCCCACCCCGGATCGGCGTCTGGGGCGACGAGTTTCTGATGCTCAGTTCGGAATCTGCGGAAATCGGCGTAACCTGTGGACGATCTCCTGGCCCCTTCCGTGGTCCGCCTATCTCGTGGTTGCAAGACCTGGATTCCTGCCCCCGACAGAGGCGTGTCGGGGGTGACAGTCCTTCGGCGGAATGACAGATAAGAAGTCATTCTCTCACAAAGCCACCAAGATCACGAAGTGGGGAACACCTGGACATGATCCTTTCTTATCTTCGTGGCTTCGTGCCTTTGTGAGAGTTGATTTGGCTCCGGCCGGAGGCCGGGCTGGGTCGTCGGTGGTCTCTGTGGCCGATCCAGGTCGGCGGTTCTGACTCGCGACGCAAGGGCAAGATGCCCTCGCCACGGCCACATTTTTGAACAGGTTTTCCTTACTCTTGGCGGGACAAAGGTTTAGCACACAACAAAATTCTTCCAGTTTGTGAAGATTTGTGTTGACACTGAGGGCTGGTGCTTATACCATAGTCCTCAGCGTGTGTGACTGCGGCGGCGGCCCATGGGGACCGTCTTGCTTGTCACGTGTCACCTAGCGCCTGTCACAGTCTTTGTCTGCGAGAAAGGGGAGAACATGAAGACGCGGAAGCGGCGGAAGGAACAAGTAAAAGGTAAGAAGGTAAAAAGAAAGAAGCCAGCGGTCCGGGCGGCTCCGGAGGAGAACCGGTACGATCCTTGGCCGCACCTGCACGCGGGATACCAGGGTCCCTGGCCGCGACAGCCGCGAGTGCCCCCGCCCGAGAGCGAGGTCTGGCCGCCGGAGTACCGGGGCGCGTGCTGGAAGCGGATCTATGCGACCCTGTTCGCGGGCAAGTGCCTGCTTTGCCAGTACAGCTTCCCGCAGCCCGAGTCCCGCCAGGCGCACGACCGGTGGCTGCGGCAGGATACCCCCCTGCTCTGTACGAATCACGCGGCCTGTCCCGGCGCGATGATCGAGGTCCTGCGGGCCGATACGTGCCGGAATTTCAAAGCCCAGTATTGGCGGGCGGCCCGACGGAAGAAGACGCAGACCGCCACACATCCGCCACTTTGGCTGCCGAAGCGCAAGAAGGGAGCCCGGCGGGTCCGTCTGACGCAGGACCTGTTTGCCACAGTCGATACTGCCGACTACAAGGAGATCAGCAAGCACAAGTGGTCGGTGTCCCGCCGCGGCAAGACACTCTACGCGTGTACCAACATCCACGGCCGGACCGTGATGATGCACCGCTTTCTCCTGCGACCCCGCAAAGGCTACGTTGTGGACCACAAGGACGGTAACGGCCTGAACAACTGCCGCAGCAATCTGCGCAGTGTAAACAGAGGCAAAATCAGGCCAACCAGCGGCCACACGGCGGGTCGTCGCGGTTTGTGGGCGTGAGCCGGCGTGGCAATCGCTGGCATGCATGGATCGCGCACCGCGGGAGACAGCTCTGGCTCGGGAGTTATGCCAATGAAGTCGAGGCGGCCAAGGCCCGGGACCGCAAGGCGGTCGAGTTGCACGGTGCGTACGCCTATCTCAACTTCCCGGAAGATTTGGACCTTTGACAAGAAGGGCGTGGGCCACCCGGTCCGGCCGAGGGCCAGACGAAGGGAATAGAGGACGGAGGACAGAAGACAGAGGACGGCGGGTGCATGCTCATTGTTGTGCGTTTGGAGTTCCGCCTTCAGGCGGGTTTGACGGTCTTCCGGCGCAGGCGGCTCTATGCCACGCAGACGCAGGATTTCCAAAACCATCCGGACTGTTTGACCCGCCTAAAGGCGGAACTCCGAACGCCGTGGGAGTGACACAAGAACAGGCATGCACCCGATGACGGCGAATACGTGAACCTAAGCGACAGAGGAGATCGTATGAAGCAGATCCCGTTAGGCAATGGACAAAACGCGCTGGTGGACGATGAGGATTACGACTGGCTGTCCCGCTACCAGTGGTACCTCTGCTACGACCCCAAACGCGGAGACCTGTACGCGGCCACCAACACGCCCAGCGGCCGGCGGGTCTTCATGGATGAGGTCCTCATGGGCCTCGATACGCTGGAAGAGGAGTGGTGGATGAGGGCCAGTCCGGCGCACTTGCAGTGACGCCGCAAGGCGTCGTTTGAGAGTTCTCAGTTCTCAGTTGTCAACCCACAACAACTTAGACTCTCCCAGATAATTCAGACAGCATGACGCAAGTCGTGAAGACCAAAAGGATTACGTCTCTCGCAAAGACGCGAAGATCGCCAAGAGTAAAGCGACTCTTGTTTTGCTCTCTTGGCGTGCTTGGCGAGAGGAACTCTTGGTTCCGGCCGAGGGCGAAGCCCGAGGCCGGGCTGGGAAAATCGGGAGATTGCCGCGCTCTGCTCGCAATGACATGATCGGTGGACAACCTCCCCTCTGTCGTTCGCTTGGTTCACGGCTCCGACTTATGATCTCGAATTTGCCGTCCCCTGGGAACGTTGCTCTCCCGAACTGCCTTCGAATGGCAGCCAATCAGGATAGGGCTCCCAAACGCAGTACATCGCGTTTGGGGACCCAGATTGGCGGTCCCAGGTCTACAGCCTACCGCCTCCAGCCTACGGTCACCTGTCTTTCGACTTCCTTTCCGTTTTCTCCGTGGCCTCCGTGTGCTTGGTGGTCAGTAAGTATTTTCGCCGTGCCTAGGCCTTCGGCGTGAAGGATTGGCGGCCCCCTGCTTGGCATGGCGTCCTTGGCGCCGAAGCAAAAAATGCCGCATTTTTCTTTTGACCAATTCAACTGCGTAGTTAAACTATCGTATAGATATATAGCAAGCGGGATAGAACGAATGATACGAATAATGAAGAAAAAGCAACGAAAAGACGCACTTGAAACACGGCAGCGACTGCTGGCGGCGGCAGCCGAGGTCTTCGCAGAGAGAGGATTCTGGGAAACAACCCATGCGGAGATCTGCCAGAAAGCCCAGGCCAATACGGCGGCGGTGAACTACCATTTCGGCAGCAAGGAAAACCTGTACGTAGCTGCGTGGAAGTACTCTTTCGAGAAGTCGCTGGAGGCCCATGCTCCGGATGGCGGTGTGGCGCCGGCGGCATCGGTGCAGGAGCGGCTGCACGGCAGGATTCTGGGCTTCCTCCAGCGGATCGCGGACCCGGACAGCTACGAGATCGACATCATGCATAAGGAAATGGCGAACCCGACCGGACTTCTGACCGAAGCCCTGTCGCAGGCCACGGAGCCGTTGCGGCAAGGCATGCGGGTGATTGTCCGGGAATTGCTGGGGGATGGGGCTGCCGAGCAACAGACAACGTTCTGCGTGATGAGCGTGCTGAGCCAGTGTTTCGGGCCCATGCTGCACTTTCGCCGGGCCCAACTGGCGCCCGGAGCCCCGCGGCCGGAGAGGCTGTCCTTCCCGTTCGCCGTCGAAGAACTGGCCGACCACGTCACGCAATTCAGTTTGGCGGGGATTGGGGGAATTCACGCCGGCGACCAACGCAAACAGGAACGACTCAGGAAGGCTGGACAGGAGACAGACAGTGCGCAGGAATTGTGAATCGGGGGCTTGAACCGCCGAGAGAGATAGGATACAAAATACGCTTTGACCCTGGTTAGGCCGGAACGGCAACAGGAGTGGGATCGTACAAAACACATAGCGGGTGGCTCTACCGTATCGGCCGTTTTACGCCGAGGGCGGATGCTGTTGATTTACCGAGGAATCTCCCATGAAACATTGGCTCAGGAAGGTAGTGATTGCGCTGATCGTGCTGGGACTGGCCGGGGGTGCGGCCGCGTGGTACATGCAACGCGATAGCGATCAAGGCATCACGTTTCGCACCGGCAAGGTAACGCGTGGCGATCTGTTGATCTCCATCAGCGCTACCGGCACGCTCGAACCGGAGGAGGTGATCGACGTCGGCGCCCAGGTCGCCGGACAGATCATCAAATTTGGCAAGGACGTAGACGGCAAGCAGGTGGATTACGGGTCGCGCGTCGATGCCAACACCGTGCTGGCGGAGATCGACCCGTCTCTCTATCAAATGCAGTATGCCGAGGCCCAAGCCCAGGTCCAGCAGGCCAACGCCAGCCTGGGGGTGGCCAACGCCAACCTCCTGCAGGCCAAGGCGAAGCTGGACCAGGCCCAGCGGGACTGGGACCGGGCGCAGAAACTGGGACCGTCGGAGGCCCTGGCCCAAGCCCAGTATGACAGCTACAAGTCCGCCTTCGAGACGGCGCAGGCCAATGTTGCCGTATGTGACGCGTCGATTCTCGAGGCCAAGGCGTCGATAGCCCAGGACGAGGCGGCCGCCCAGCGGGCGAAGCGGAATCTGGATTACTGTACCATCAAGTCGCCGGTCAAGGGCGTCATCATCGACCGCCGGGTCAACGCGGGCCAGACCGTGGTCGCCAGTCTCAATGCGCCCAGCCTGTTCTTGCTGGCCAAGGATTTGAACCGCATGCAGGTCTGGGTCGCGGTCAACGAGGCGGATATCGGCAAGATTCACGCGGGCCAGCCGGTCACGTTCACCGTGGATGCTTTCCCTGGCGAAACGTTCCAAGGCGAGGTGGGCAAGGTCCGGCTCAATGCTTCGATGACCCAGAACGTGGTCACCTACACCGTCGAGATCATTACCGATAACTCGTCGGGCCGGCTGCTGCCCTACCTGACCGCCAACGTGAAATTCGAGTTGGATCGACGCAACAACGTCTTCATGGTGCCCAACGCTGCGTTGCGGTGGATGCCGACCCTCGAGCAGATTCAGCCGGAGGCGCGCGACGCCGCCACGGCTTTCGTTCAGCAACGTCGAAGGGCGGCCAGGGCGCAAAGGCGTCGCCGGCGACGTCGTCCGTCCGGGCAGCGGCACGCGCGGACCGGCGCCGGGCGACTCCGGCCGCGGAACGCAAGCCAAAGCCGCGCCGCCTTCGACGACCGCCAAGAGCACCGTGAGGCCGAGCATCATCTGGGCCCTGGAAGGAAAGTACGTCCGGCCCATCTGCCGTGCAGGTGGCCCAGAAGCGATGGCTCGCTGACCGAGATCCAGGGCGAAGGGCTGACCGAAGGGCTGGACATCGCCCTGGGCGTGCAGGCCAAAGTCACGGCCCAAGCCGACGCCACGAACCCGTTCGCACCGCGGTTCCCGTCCCGGGGCGGCACGCGGGGTGCTGGCGGCGGTGGTGGTGGTGGTATGGGCGGTGCTCGGGGCGGCGGCGCGGGCGGCTCGTCCCGGTAGCGCGGCCTGGATTCGGGTTCCCCAAGGCGAGCGAGCGCGGTGGCGCTCGCTCTCGCCGGGAGCGGATACACATGGAATTGATCGAATTACATGACGTTTACAAGACCTACTACATCGGCGATATCGACGTCCCGGTGCTCAAGGGCGTGTCGGTGAAGGTCGCCCAGGGCGAATTGGTCGCCCTGATGGGCGCCTCCGGGTCGGGCAAGAGCACGCTGATGAACATCCTGGGCTGCCTGGACCGGCCGACCGCCGGCGAATACTGGCTGGAAGGCGAGGAGATCTCCAAGCTGACGGCGGATCAGCGGGCCATGGTGCGCAATCGCAAGTTTGGCTTCGTTTTTCAGAATTTCAACCTGTTGCCGCGGACCAGCGCCCTGGAGAACGTGGCCATGCCGCTGACCTACACGTCCGATCTGTCGGATCGGGCGGCCCGGCAGCGGGCGCAGGAGGTGCTCGTGCGGGTCGGGCTGGAGGACCGGCTCGACCACGAGCCCTCGCAGCTTTCCGGCGGGCAGCAGCAGCGCGTCGCGATCGCCCGGGCCCTGGTGAACCATCCGCCCGTGCTGTTCGCGGATGAGCCGACGGGCAACCTCGATTCGCACACGAGCGAGGACATCCTGCGGATGTTCAAGCAGCTCAACGAGGCCGACGGCATCACGATCATCATGGTGACGCATGACGCCGGCGTGGCCCAGCATGCCCGCCGGATCATCCACATTCACGATGGCGTGATCGTCGATGGGGAGCAAACACGCGAGTCCGATGCCGGTTGTGTCGATACCAGCCTCGGTTCAGGAGATACACGTATGAAAGTCTATCGCACGCTACGGACGGCGATGAAGGCGCTGCGGCGCAACCCGATGCGGGCCCTGCTGACGACGCTGGGCATCGTGATCGGCGTCTCGGCGGTGATCGCCATGATGGAGATCGGCGCCGGCTCCTCGGCCGCCGTGCAGAAATCCATCGCCAGCATGGGCGCCAACGTCGTGCTGGTCATGCCCGGCCAGGCCACCAGCAGCGGCATCAGCTTCGGCATGGGCAGCATCATGACGCTGACGCCCGACGATGCCGACGCCATCCTGAAGGACTGCCCTGCCGTGACGCACCGCCGCCCCGGCCGTCCGCGCCCGCACCCAGGTCGTCTACGGCAATCACAACTGGGTCCCCTCCATCCATGCTCGGCACCACGCCGGCGTTCCTCACGGTGCGCGACTGGACGGTGGTCGATGGCGACCCCTTCACCGATCGTGACGTGCTCAACGCCAACAAGGTCTGCCTGATCGGGCAGACGCTCGTCCGCGAGTTGTTCGAAGGCGCGTCGCCCATCGGCAAAGAGATGCGCGTCAAGAACGTCGCCTTCAAGGTGGTCGGCGTGCTCGGCCCCAAGGGCGCCAACATGATGGGCCAGGACCAGGACGATATCCTCCTGGCCCCCTGGACCACGATCAAGTACCGCGTCACCGGCTCGAGCCTGCAGAACACCAACCAGAGTGCGGCCAGTGCGGCCAGCAGCACCGTCAATACGCTGAGCAACCTCTACCCCAGCAGCCAAACGGGTCTCTACCCGCAGCAATCGGACGTCCAGGCGGCGGATACCCCGTTGCCCGTCCGCTTTGCCAATGTGGACCAGGTCCTGGTCGCCGCCAACAGCGCCCGGAGATTCCTATCGCGATCGACCAAATCACCGTCCCTGCTGCACGAGCGGCACCACATCCGCGAAGGCGAGACCGACGATTTCACGATCCGCGACATGACCGAGATGACCAACACCCTGTCCTCCACGACGCGGCTGATGACCAACTTGCTGCTGTGCGTGGCCATGATTTCGCTGGTCGTCGGCGGCGTGGGGATCATGAATATCATGCTCGTCTCCGTCACCGAGCGCACGCGGGAAATCGGGCTGCGCATGTCCGTCGGTGCCCGGGCCCGCGATATCCTGCGGCAGTTCCTGGTCGAGGCGGTCGTCCTGTGCCTGGTCGGCGGCGCCGTCGGCATCCTTCTGGGCCACGGCGGCTCGCAGCTGGTGCGGATGCTGCTGCATTGGCCCGTGCAAACCTCGCCCGCCGCCATCGCCGCGTCCGTGTTCGTCTCCGCCGCCGTGGGCATAATTTTTGGGTGGTATCCCGCCTGGAAGGCTTCGCGGCTGGACCCGATCGAGGCCCTGCGCTACGAGTAATGCTCCGGTGCTGGCGGTTGCTCCATCGGATAAGGGGAGTCTATTATGCAGAAAGTTGTCTCTGGTGTGAAGGTCTCTGTTCGCGGCTCTTCCCACTTCCCACTTGCCCCTTCACCTATTCGGCCGCCTTCTGTGGTCGGTGCGGGTCTGCTGTCTTGCCTGGTCTTGCTGGCCGGGTGCAAGGTAGGCCCGAATTTCAAAACGCCGGAGACGCCGGTCCCTGACAAGTGGGTCGGACCGCTTCCACCGCCCACGGCGGCCGAGCAGGATCTCGCCCACTGGTGGACGGTGTTCCATGATCCGAGCTCTGACGTCCCTGGTCCAGAGGGCCGTGGAGGCGAATCTGGACCTGAAGTTGGCCGAAGCCCGGGTCCGCCAAGCCCGGGCCGCCCGCGGCGTCGCAATCGGCGGGTTGGGGCCGACGGTGGATGCGACCGGCTCGTATAGCCACAGCAGAAGCTTCGGAGCAACCGGCGATCATGTATCGTGCCGGCTTCGATGCCGGCTGGGAACTGGACTTCTTCGGCGGCGTCCGTCGCAGTGTCGAGGCTGCCACCGCCAATCTCGAGGCGACCATCAACGCTCGCCTGAATACACTGGTGACGGTCGCGGCTGAGGTGGCGGTCAACTACATCGACCTTCGCAGCTTCCAGCAGCAAATCGCCATCGCCCAGCGGAACCTGAAGGCCCAGCAGCACAGTGCCGATCTGACCCGCCAGCGGTTCCAAGCCGGCTTGGTCAGTGGCCCTGGATGTCGCCGACGCCGACGCCCAGGTCGCGACTACGGCCGCCCAAATCCCGGTGCTCGAGCAAGCCACCCAGCAGGCCATCTACAGTCTCAGCGTCCTGCTGGGTCGCGAGCCCGGGGCCCTGCTGGCAGAATTGACGCCGCCCGGCCGCTGTGCCCGCCGCCCCGCCGGCCGTGCCCGTGGGCGTCCCGTCCGAGTTGCTCCGCCGCCGTCCCGATATTCTCCAGGCGGAGGCCCAAATCCACGCCGCCACCGCCGAGATCGGCGTAGCCACGGCCGACCTGTTCCCCCACATTTCGCTCACGGGCGACGTCGGCACCCAGGGCAACAAATTCGCTTCGCTCGGCGACTGGAACAACCGCTTCTGGTCGATCGGCCCGTCGGCCACTTGGCAGATCTTCTCCACCGGCCGCATCGCTGTCCAATATCGAGGTGCAGAAGGCCTTGGAGGAGCAGTCGCTGATCACGTACCGCCAGACGGTCCTGACCGCCCTCCAGGACGTCGAGAACGCCTTGATTGCCTCCGCCAAGGAGCAGGAGCACTACCGGCTCCTCACCCAAGCGGTCACCGCCAACCGCAAAGCCGTGGAGCTGGCGACCAGCCTCTACACGCAAGGCCAGACCGACTTCCTGAACGTCCTGCAGGCCAGGGCTCCCTGTACGCTTCGGAAAACGCCCTGGCCCTGAGCACGCGCACGGTCTCGACGAACCTGGTCGCTCTCTACAAAGCCGTCGGCGGCGGCTGGAGCCCGACACCCCCTGCCGAGCCGGCTCCTCTTCCTGTACCCGAGCCACCGACAAAGGGTTAGAGCACCGCAGGCCGCAGAAAGCAAGGTCGCCTCGGGCAAAAGAAGACCAACGTACACGGTCGTCATCCCGGCCTCGGCGTGAGCCGGTAGGGTGTGCCGTGCACACCATTTCTTCCATCGCGGAAAAAGGTCGATGTCTTGGGCAACGACCTCCGCACGATCGCCCAGCGCATCCTCGAGGTAGATCTCGGCGTGTCCATCATGTAGCACGCCTCCCCATTAAGTAAGCTCCGCCCCTGAGAAACTGACTGTTCGGGTGCCATGTCTTCCACGAGAGATAAGACATGCCTATGAGGCGTAGGCATGACGGGGCTCGGGGTCCCCAACGCGAAATCCTGCGTTGGGGAGCCCCTCCCAAACGCGAAGCATTGCGTTCGGGAACCCTCACCCCCTACAGGGCTTGTTCTTTTCGGCCTATGCCGGCCGGGCCCCGCCCCCTTCCGGCTCCGGCATCGGTCCAGTTTCGCCTGCGGACAGGATCATGATCTTCTGCCACATCTTGCTCGACAGGCCGTTGACCAGGTCCTCCAGGTCGTTGACCGCGTCCACCGCCACGGGGTCGTGGTAATCCTGCACGTAAAGAAAGGCCGTCTTGCTGATCAGGGACAGCATCTCCGTGCAGTAATCGAGATAGCGGGCCAGCTCATACGAGCCCAGCCCCGGCGGCGGCGAATGAGGCGTGGAAACCGCACGTTCCGCGATGCTGTCGGGGTCTTTCGTGAGCTGGTGCATATCGACGATGTGCGCGATGCACCGCAGCCGATTGACCGCCCGGATCACCCGCATACGCTTCCACCGGTTCTCCAGCGTGACCAAGAACACGATGCCCGCCCCGAGCAGCACCAGGGTATCCAACGCCGCGCCGATCATCTGCACGAACTCCGACAGGTTGATCCCGTCGGCCTGGACATTCGGTTGCAGTTGCGCCAACAACTCGGCCAGCACCAACGCGGCCAGCACCAGCAGGCCCCCCGTCCCGAACCGCAGCCAGTAGTTCGGCCGGGCGATCCACTGCACCGTCTGCGGCGCCTCCTGCGCGATCTGGAGGAGTTCCCCGCAGACATTGGCGAGGTTGGAATGCGGGAAGCGGTCCCGAATGCGCCGGTGCAGCCGCTCGAGCGTCTTATGGATCTCGTCAGCGATAAGAATGCACTTCGATCCCTTCATGGCCCGCCACCTTACCTGCGGCCCCCCCTCCGGGTCAAGCATCCCGTGGCCGGAGGTCTGGTGGCATCGGCATCCTGCCGATGGTTCATGGGCTGGAAGGAAACCCCACTCCTGGGAAAGGGCTCCCAAACGCGACGAGTTGCGTTTGGGGACCCGACGCCGCTCTCCCGAGCGGCATAGAAAAGAGAGCCAATCGGGAGATTGGCGTTCCCGGCGATCCCGTAGAGACTCAGAATCAAGTCAAAGGCGGTGCTAAAATACACTTCTTCATCGCGGAAATCGGCACAAACACGGCTGTGCCGCAGTGGCGGCAGGGAAGCGGTTTTGTCTCCAGCCAGTAACACCGGGAGCACGCTTGCCTTCTGTGCCTCGGTGCCGAGGAGCCGATTGTTAAGCAAATCCACTTCCGCCGCCACGACGTAGCCGGTGCTCGTATCCTTGTTCTCGTACTTCCGACGATAGAGCGGCGTGCCCACCATGATGATCCGATCGCTCTTTTCAATACGTTCGACAAACCGCGCCACGCTCGCGCCGACTTGCGCGTTATGCCACCGATCCAACATCAAGACGATGCCCGCTTTCTGCAGATCCATCGCCAGACGTTTCTCCACCCACCGCTCGTGCTCCGGCGCACCCCAGGCGTAGCTGATGAAACACTCCGGCACCTTGATCCTCTGCTCCGTTACGTAGGTCTGGACACGGTAGATTGCCTGTTCGAATCTCGTGCGTTGTTCAGCGGGCCGTCGTTGCACCTCAACTTCGGCCTCGACTTCCCTCGTCAACTGGATCGGTTCCGCCATTTTCGGCAATGGCAGGCGCTCACCGCACTTGGAGCAAAACGCAAACTCATCGCCATGTTGGAGAAGCTCGCGGACTACGCTGCGGTTGAGCGCGTGTCCTCTAGAGTCTTCCCCAGCAACTTCTACCACACATTCGGAGGTCTTTTGAGGTGTGGTGGCCGGGCGGTCCGCGGTTTGCTCAGGCCGGGATCGCCGTCAGTTGGGCGGGGATGTCGACATGGCGCAGGACGATCGTGCTGGACATGAGCCGTCGGCCTTCCCCGGTCACGCGCCAGCGACGGCTCCGAGGGATTTTGGCGATCAGGCCATGAACCCACAACAGATGCAGCAGTCGAGTGACGCGTCGGCTGCGTCGTCGCGCCAGGGCCTTCGACGCGGCCCTCGTGGGATACAGGCGTGCCACAAGGTCGCCCTTGCGAAGGCCATGGAGCAGATACTCGCCCCGCAAGACGGCTTCAAACAACGCCGCGTCCTCCGTCCGCAGCGGGTTGAGGCCGTGAACCTGACGACCCTGACGGCAACACGGACGCGTCAGCCGATGAACCTTCTCGTACGCCCGACGGGGATCGTCCACTTCGGCCAAGGCTTGGGCATACCACGCACAGGCCGCTTGGCCGATCTCGAAGTATCGGGGCAGGTTCGTCCCCCGTTTGGCCATCGGGAACCACCCCAGGACCCGGGGCCAGTTCTTGTGGGCCAGGTGCGCGGCGAAGCGTTGGGCCTGGGGCCGGTCGTCGATGTGGCTGAAGGCATTATCGAGGCGGTGATAGCCGATCCCAGGACGGTCCATTTTGCGGGCCAGCCAGGAATGACCGTTGATATAGATCTGGAGGGGAAAGGGCATCCAGCTTTGGATCCGCACGTGCATCAGGCCGAACTCGCGATCGAAGAAATAGAAGGAGAAGAACCGGCACTTGCGACCGGCGGCTTTGAGTCGGGGCCGTCGCGGCGCGGGGACGACCTTGAAACTGCGGCAGGGTTCGAGAGTCTGTAGGACGGCGAGCAGGCCTTCCTGGACCGGCTGGCGTTGGAGGATCTCCTGCACGAGTTGTTCCTTGTCGTGGTGGCCCTCCAGGGGCAGGAAGGGCCGGCCCTGGGAGGTGGCCAGGGCCTGGGCAGGGTCGCACTTTGATAACGCAAAACGGCGGTGGCAATTCTGCGGCCTTTCGGGGTCAGACGGTAGCGATGCGTGCCCGTGATCTTGCGCACGAAGCCGTGGGCGCGCAAGAGCCGCAGCAGACGCGTGACCCGGGCCGACGTCCGATGTTGTTCTTCCGGGGTGCCGCCCGCCTTGGGGTAAAGAAGAGGCACCAGATCCCGATTACGGAAGCCTTGCAGGACGTACTCGCCGCGACTGATGACCGCCAGAAGCTCTCGATCCGCCGCCGACCGAGGATGCAGGCGCCGAACGTTCCGACCTTTCCAGCGTGCGGGTTGGCAGGCCGAGGCCACCAACTGCTTGACCGGGATGTTGCTATCCAAGGAGGCCAGGGCTTCCAGGTACCGATCGTTGACGCCCTGGCAGATCTCGGCCCGGCGCTGGGCATCCGCCACCCCTTTGCGTAACTGCCGTGCTCCTTTCTGATCGCTCTCTTTCGGACGGTACGCCTTGAAGCGATAAGGATCGTTCATCGTCGTCTCGATCCGCCGGACATTGCCTTGCTTGTCGTACATCTTCACCGAGTTGCTCTGGACACTGTGCTTGACACGTACCCCTTCGGGACGATGCAGATAGGAACTGACGACTTCCCCCTTGAACGGACCGCTGGGTTTCTTGCCCCAATAACGCATCACATCCCGGCTCGAAAAGGTCGTCAGCGCCCCCGCGCCCAGAGTGGGATACACCCGAGCCAAGGCTTGGGCCGAGGAGAACAGGTACTGCACCGGTCGATCCAACCGGCGGGCCGCCTGTTCGGAGGCCTCCCGGACCCGTAGACAGGTCCGCTCGACAAAGGCGCCGAAATCCTTCATCAGCACCCCCACATGGGACAGAAAGCTCATCCTGCCTCCGACATTGGCCAGGATGCGTTGCATGCCCCGTAACCGCACGCGATCCCAGCCACGGAGGACCCCCGTGACATCCTTCTGGTACTTCTGGATAAAAGCCTCCATGGCGTTGCTCCTGGGGAACGATACGGTTCGGCCAAGATCTTAGCGTACCCGAAAGGGCAACGCCTTTCACCCCCCTGGGGTCACGTGTGCAAGGACCTGCATGGCGAAGGGTCCCTACCGAATCCGGCTAAGGCAGGGGCCAGGCGAGCCGGATGCCAAGTCGTGGGCCAGAACCTCCGGACGGTCCGCCAGCAGCGACGGCTTGGCGGCCGGCTTGCAGGCCCCGGGTGTGGAGGGCTTTGCCTTCTGGAATCAGCCGGGTCATCGCCCCCCTCGAAGGCTCGGGGGGGGCGATGACGGAGCTTCGAAGGATACGGCGGACCGTTCGCGAAAAGATGCCCGGCAGAGCGCCAGCCTCATTATCTTTTTGGTTGCGGCCGAAGGCCGCGCTGGGTGGTTCGCGTCCTTCGCGGTTGAGAAGCAGTCGTCCGTTCTCAGGGCGGAATCTGAGATTGCCGCGCTCCGCTCGCAATGACATGATCGGGAGATTGCCGCGCCTACGCTTGCAATGACATTTCTGTGGACGATCTTCCTCGGAACCGCATTCTCTATCGTTTCTGCGTACGGATGTAGGCACGCAGGACGGCGTTGATCTTGGTCTGGTAGCCCGTCAATCCCTGGCGGTCTTTGCGTCCCTTCGGCTGCGCTCGGAGCTTGCCCTGAGCGACAGCCGAACGGGGCAGGCTTTGGCGCGAGGATCGGTTTTGGTCGCGGCTGGGGGCCGCACTGGGCTTCTCGTAATTTGAGCTGCTCCTGAGTACGAGGCCGGGGCGCGGTGTCGTAAGTTGTTGACATGTAAAGGATTATGTCTCTCACGCGGAGGCAGGGACGCTCGGAGTCAAGATGTTGCCACTGTCTTGTGACCTCGGCGTCTCGGGGCGTCGGCGCTTCCGGTGCGCTCGGCCGGTCGGGTCTCGGGGGCCGAGGGCGGGCGGAATTCCAGCGTTTTTGGGCATTGACAGGGGTGGGGACGAGGGATATAGTGACACGCTTTATCTGCCCCAGCATCGCCGGCAGTCGCACTTGGGCCCCCACACGCAATATATCGCGTTTGGGCACCCAGTTCCGCAGATCGCTCGGCGAGATTCTCAGGTGTGACGTAGGCAGGACAGGCAAACTGATTAGTAGGAGACGGTTGGAATGGCAAAGAAAATGGTGTACTTTTTCGGAGGCGGCAAGGCCGAGGGTAATGCGGGGATGAAGAATCTCCTGGGCGGCAAGGGGGCCAACCTGGCCGAGATGGCGAAGATCGGCGTGCCCGTTCCTCCCGGTTTCACGATTACGACCGAGGTGTGCGTGTACTTCATGCTGAACAAGCGGAAGTACCCGCAGGGACTCAAGGAAGAGGTCGCCAAGACGCTGACCAAGGTCGAGAAGGTGATGGGCAAGAAGTTCGGCGATGCGGCGAACCCGCTGCTGGTGTCGGTGCGGTCGGGGGCCCGCAAGTCCATGCCGGGCATGATGGAGACCGTCCTGAACGTCGGCCTGACCGAGCAAGACCATCCCGGGCATGATCGCACAGACCGGCGGCAACGAGCGGTTCGTCTACGACGCGTACCGGCGGCTGATCATGATGTACTCCGACGTGGTGATGGAGAAGGCGGCCGGGATCGAGCCGAAGGACGATATGGGCATCCGCCGGCAGCTCGAACGCATCATGGACCGAGATGAAGAAGCAGAAGGGCTACACGCTGGACACCGACCTGACGGCCGAGGACCTCAAGAAGCTGTGCGCGTCGTTCAAGGACAAGGTCAAGGAGGTTCTGGGCAAGGAATTCCCGGATGACGCCGAGCAGCAGCTTTGGGGCGGCATCGAGGCCGTGTTCGCGTCCTGGAACGGCAGGCGGGCCATCGCCTATCGGCGGATCGAAGGCATTCCCGACGACTGGGGCACGGCGGTCAACGTCCAGTCGATGGTCTTCGGCAATATGGGCGAGGATTCCGCCACCGGCGTGGCCTTCTCCCGCAATCCCGGCCACCGGCGAGAACGCAGTTCTACGGCGAATGGCTGGTCAACGCCCAGGGCGAGGACGTGGTGGCGGGCATCCGCACGCCGAACCCGCTCAACGAGGCCACCAAGAGCGAGCAGAACAAGGATCTGCCGTCCCTGGAGACGGCCATGCCCAAGGTCTACAAGGAGCTGGACGGCATCCAGAAGAAGCTGGAGAAGCACTACCACGACATGCAGGACATCGAGTTCACGATCGAGAAGGGCCGGCTGTGGATGCTGCAGTGCCGCGTGGGCAAGCGCAACGGTCCGGCCGCGGTGCGCATGGCCGTGGACATGGTCAAAGAGAGACTCATCACGAAGGAAGAGGCGGTCATGCGCGTGACGCCGGCCCAGTTGGATGAGCTGCTGCACCCGATCATCGACCCGAAGGCCGAGAAGGACCAGAAGGTCCTGGCCAAGGGTCTGCCCGCCGGCCCGGGCGGCGCCACGGGCCAGGTGGTCTTCACGGCGGTCGACGCCGTCAACTGGACCAAGGAAGGCAAGAAGGTCATCCTCGTCCGCGAAGAGACCAACCCGGAGGACGTGGAAGGCATGCGGGCCGCCCAGGGCATTCTGACCGCAGCGCGGCGGCATGACCAGTCACGCGGCCCTCGTCGCCCGCGGCTGGGGCAAGTGCTGCATCGTCGGCTGCGGCGCCCTGCACGTCGATATGGACAAGCAGGAGCTGCACATCGGCGAGACCGTCCTCCGCGAGGGCGACTGGATCACGCTGAACGGCACCAAGGGCAACGTCTACGCCGGGCAACTGCCCATGATGGCGGCCGGCACCGAGAACAAGGTCCTGATGGACTTCCTGAAGATCTGCGACGCGGTCCGGCGCCTGGGCGTCCGCACCAACGCCGACACCCCGGCGGACGCCGCCAAGGCCCGGGCCTTCGGCGCCGAGGGAATTGGGTTATTCCGGACCGAACATATGTTTTATGGCAAAGGCTCGGATGAGCCGCTCTTTATCCTGCGCAAGATGATCATGTCCAAGAGCGAGGAGGAGCGCAAGAAGGCGGTCGATGAGCTGTTCCCGCACGTCAAGGCGGACATCAAGGGCACGATGGAGGCGATGGACGGCCTGCCGGTGGTCGTGCGGCTGCTCGATCCGCCGCTGCACGAGTTCGTGCCGGAGAACCCGGAGAAGCGTCAGGCCCTGGCCAATCCCTCGGCATCGGCATGGAAGAGCTGACCAAGCGGGCCGAGGATCTGCACGAGAGCAACCCGATGATGGGCCATCGCGGCGTGCGTCTGGGCGTCACCTACCCGGAAGTGACGCGCCATGCAGGTCCGGGCGATCTTCGAAGGCGGCCGCCGAGCTGCTCAAGGCCGGCAAAAAGCCCCACCCGGAGATCATGATCCCCGTCGTCTGCGACGTCAAC
Source organism: uncultured Planctomycetota bacterium (assembly GCA_963750205.1). Lineage (GTDB taxonomy): Bacteria > Planctomycetota > Phycisphaerae > Sedimentisphaerales > Anaerobacaceae > PLanc-01. Next base: position 55,039 of record CAVVRJ010000045.1, on the reverse strand, counting down.
GAGATCAAGGACCAGCAGGCGATCATCACCCAGGTCTACAAGGAGACGCTGGCCAAGTTCGGCCTCAAGAAGATCAACCACATGGTCGGCACGATGATCGAGATCCCGCGTGCGGCCCTGCTGGCCAACCAGATCGCCGAGGTCGCCGAGTTCTTCAGCTTCGGCACCAACGACCTGACGCAGATGACGTTCGGCTTCAGCCGCGACGACATCGGCGCCTTCCTGCCGGACTACGTCAGCAAGAAGATCCTGCCCGGCGACCCGTTCCAGAGCATCGACCAGATCGGCGTCGGCGAGCTGATCAAGATCAGCATCGAGCGCGGCCGCAAGACCAACAAGAACCTCGAAGTCGGCATCTGCGGCGAGCAGGGCGGCGAGCCCGCCAGCGTGGCCTTCTGCCATCGCGTCGGCATGGATTACGTCAGTTGTTCGCCGTTCCGCGTGCCGATCGCCCGGCTGGCCGCGGCCCAGGCGGCGGTCGCCAAGAAGTAAACCGCCATTGACAGCTACAGCCTGTCCGATAGAATCTCAAGGTGCGCCGCGTTTCTCCTGCGGCGCACCTTGTTTTTTAGGCGCGGGCCGGTCAGTCGAGATAGAACCCTGCACTGCGGTTCCGAGGCTCACGCGCTCGAATCCTCTCCGCCGTCCTTGCGCGAAAACCAACAACAACGGCTGGCAGGGCGTGAAGGAAATGCCCTGCCAGCCGTTTATTATTTCAGGCCGGCCCGCGACGAACGCGGAGACTGGATCATCCTATTGTTGTGGCCTTATGGGTAGCGGGGGCTGGACGGCCAAGCGGATGTTGTCCACGTAGATCGTGTCGACGTCATTCTGAGCTTTGTCCTGGCCGGAGTCCTTCCCGTTGCCGACGCCGATGGTCAGCTTCTTGATGTTCTTGAAATCCACGCCGGGCTGACTGAGGATGTCGACATCCCAGGAGCGCCAGGTCGTGGACTGAACCGCGTAAGTGGCGGGGTGCGTGACAGTGGCCTGCTTGCCGGCGGCGTCCTCCACACGCACATACAGCGGCTGCTCGACGTTGTCATTTTTGCCGGAGAAGTTGAGCGACAGCCAGAGGGCGCGGCCGTTCACCGTCCAATCCTGCGGCGTGTCGAACGTGCGGGTGGCCTCGGTGACAAAGGGGTCGAACTGGTTCTGGTACTCCAGCCGCAGGGCCTGCTTGCCCTGGAAGATCGTGCCGGTCTCGAGGAAGCTGTAATCGAAGCCGGCGCCGGAATATTGTCCACCCAGACGGTCCCGATTTGGGCACTGCTGGTATAAGACTCGAAGTCATCGATGGTCAGCATTGTCCGGTCGTGAACTGCCAGGTGAAGCCCTTCACCACGTTGGCGCTGGCGCTCACTTCATCCACGCGCCATTCATAGGTCGTCCCCAGATCCAGGAGGCCCGGATCGAAGGTCTTGCCCGTCGGCGAGGGGCTCACGAGCTGCAGATTGCCCTGCGGGCCGAACCACACCTGCCGGCCTGTGGCGAAACCGGCCTCGACCCAGCTCAGGATGGGGTGGACGGAGACGTCAGTCGCGCCACTGGCCGGGCTCAGGAGCACCGCCGCCGGACCATCGGAAACGGAGGACACATCATCCCAGGTGTCGTAGAAGCCCACCGGCGTTTCGTGCTCGTTCTGGGCAAAGATGCCGCTGAGACCATCCGTGAAGACGGCGTCATACTTGGCCGGATCTTCCCAGGCGTCGTGACCACTGGTGTCGACCATCGAGACCTGGGCCACCAGCGGGCCGCCCTTCTTCGTATAGAGGCTGCCCGTAATGTAGACCGGCCCCGAACCGACGACATCCAGCTCGGCGTAGAAGCTGTGGGCGTTGACGACATCGGGGGCCCCCGCGGCAAAATCCTGGGCCATGATATTCTGGTTCTGGATTACTTTTTCGATATTGATGTTCAAATTCGCCGGACCGCCCTCATAGTTGACGTGCATGATGTAGCAGTTGGCAATCACGCCGGGGGCTGCCGCTCAGCTTGCCGTCCTTGTCGATGACATAGCTGCCGCGGGCCAGCAGGCCATAGTAGTTGTGACAGGCGTCGCCGGCCACGTTCACCGTGGCGCCCACACGAACGTCCTTGAAGATTTCCGCGCCGCCGAACCCCGCGGCGAAGGCCGCGCCCCCTTTCGAGGACGTGACGGTCTCCTTGAACGCGAGATAGTAGTTCCCCGCGTCGCCCGGCACGATGGTTTGCTTGAAGGTGCCCGTCACTTGGGGATAGGACAGAAATGTCCAAGACAGGCCGAACTTGCCGCCGTCAAAAGAATCCCCCCAGTTGGCCCAGACTGTCCCCACCAGGAATACGGTGATGATTGACGCCCACGTTGCTCTCTTTAAGGTACCCATTTCTTCTCCTCGCTCAAATGTGGTGTGTGAAAAAATGGCACGAAGGCACTGGCGTGCCCCGACAGATTATGCTGCAACGCTACCGCACGGTCCTTCCTCCAATAACCAGCCAAACCTCAACCACTTTGATTGTATCGCGGCGCACTCGCTAAAGCAAGACCGAAACCGATTTTCTCGGACCAGTCAGGGCACCGCGGCCCGTAAGTCACGGGAAGCGCAGGACTTAGAGATCTTGTCGCGACCGACGCGTCGCTTGCCTTGGCGGCTCCGCGACTCTATAATGGGACCCGTGTTCGGCACAAGTGCTTGTGGATCATGATGAATGGAGAATCCAGTCCGATGGGAACCACCGTGCCAAGAAACCGATTGTTCGAGCGTGTGGTACTTGTGTCCAGCCTTGTCTTTTGCCTGGGCCTTGCGTCTCGCCTCTGTCTCGCCGGCGATCGGCCCGGAGCGGAGAACGCCGCTATTGCCGTCTCGCTCGATCCCGGCGACGGAACGCTGTCCGTCACGGATAAGAGGACGGGACAGGTTTGGCGGCAGAAGGCCGTGGCACAGGGCAAGATCGGCGATCTTATCCGCGACGGACGCAGGATCGAGACGACGTGGCAGGACTCCCGGACCGGTCTGAAGGTGCGCATGAGCCTGGAGGTGGAGCAGGACAAACCCGAAATCACCGTGGCCCTTTCGACCGCGGGCGAGATGAGACAATCCTTGCGCTGCCCGCATCCTTTTGTCACGGAGGCAGGCACATACCTGGTCGTCCCCATGAATGAGGGCATCTCTTACCCTGTGGATGATGCTACCGTCGAGACGCGTAAGCTTATCGCTTATGGCGGACACGGCATCTGCATGCCGTTCTGGGGCGCGACGGATGGCCGGCGCAGCTACATGGCGATCATCGAGACGCCGGACGATGCATCCATCTCCATTACCCGCCTCGAGAGCAAGCTGTGCGTCGCCCCGGAATGGGACCCGCAAATGGGCCAATTCGGCTCTGCCCGGAAGCTGCGGTACGTGTTCTTCGACCAGGGCGGCCACGTGGCCATGTGCAAACGATACCGTGCCTATGCCAAGGAAACCGGGCTGCTCAAAACGCTCGAAGAGAAACGCCGGGAGAACCCGAATGTGGATCTGCTCATGGGGGCGGTGAATGTGTGGTATTGGGAGAGGGACGCCCTGGCGCTGCTGAAGGATATGCAGGCGAAGGGGATCGACCGGGTCCTGTGGAGCAACCGGCAGAGTCCGGAGGTCATTACCGCGATGAACCAGATGAGCGGCGTACTGACCAGCCGCTACGATATCTACCAGGACCTGATGGACCCCAAGGTCGTCCAAGAGCAGCTTCGCGGCGTGCACCCGGATTGGACCCAGGACGCCTGGCCGAAGGACATCATGCGCGATGCAAAAGGCGACTGGCGCAAAGGCTGGGAGGTCCGGGGCAAAGACGGGAAAATGTACCCGTGCGCTGTTCTGTGCGATAAGCAGGCGTTGAAGTACGCGGCCGAGCGCGTGCCGGCCGAGTTGAAGACCAGCCCCTACCGCTGCCGCTTCATCGACACGACGACGGCGGCGCCCTGGCGCGAGTGCTGCGATCCCAACCACCGGATGACGCGGAGCGAGAGCCGGCACTGGAAGATGGAACTGCTGCGGTACATGTCGCAGGACGTGCATCTCGTGACGGGCAGCGAGACGGGCCACGATGCGGCGGTGCCGTTCGTGCACTACTTCGAAGGAATGCTCAGCCTCGGGCCCTACCGCGTCCCGGACTCCGGCCGCCAGATGCAGAAGATCTGGGATGAGATTCCGGCGCCGGTCGCCAAGTATCAGCTCGGCCACCAATATCGCCTGCCGCTATGGGAATTGGTTTACCACGACTGTGTCGTCGCCCAATGGTACTGGGGCGACTACAACAACAAGCTGCCGGCCCTGTGGGCCAAGCGCGACCTGTTCAACGCCCTCTACGGCACGCCGCCCATGTTCATGTTCAGCCGCGACTTCTGGGAGAAGAACAAGGACCGGTTTGCGCAAAGCTATAAGGATACCTGCACCGTGGCACGGGCCGTAGGCTACGCGGAGATGACCGACCATCGCTTCCTCACGCCCGACCGGGCGGTGCAACAGACCCAATTCGCCCACGGCGTTGTGGTCACCGTCAACTTTGGCGACAAGGCGTTCCGACTTCCCGACGGCAGCGAACTGGCCCCGATGAACCAGCGTGTCACAGGTTTGTAGGGTGGGTCCTTGACCCACGCGTTTCTCCCTGAAGGCGCATAGTCACGCGTGGGTTAAGAACCCACCCTACGGGGACCCAAAATGAAATCATTCTTGGCTCTAACCGAGCTTTTCGGCCACGGACGCCGGGAATTGCCGAGGCGAGGCACTCGGCCCGTGAAGCGTCAAGTATCACCACAGGAGACCAATGGGGTCAGAGCTTGATTAGTGATTAACGATCGCTTAATCACTAATCAAGCTCTGACCCCAAACAGCGCTAATCAAGCTCTGACCCCAAACAGCGCTAATCAAGCTCTGACCCCAAACAGCGCCCCGCTCATTTTACGGGGACTCGAAATGAAATCGTTCGGGGCCCCAACCGAGCTTCTCGGCCACGGACGTCGGGAATTGCCAAGGCGAGGCACTCGGCCCGTGCAGCGTCAAATTCGTCTGCTCCGCTACCAGTGCCGCGGCCTGGGGCATATCCAGATAGCGGAGCACATTGAGGAGGGTCGGGCCCTCACGATGGGTGGCCGGCAGATTGGTCAGATCCAGACCCGCGATCGGGGGCTCGAACAGTGACGCGTACAACGCCACGCCGGCCATGACGCTGCGAGCGGATACTTCGGGATTGACGCCACCGACCACGTCGATTTGCCGAAGTGCCTGAAGCGCCCGGCGGACATCCCACACTTGCATGCCGTCCGACGTTTGGCCGAGCAGCATGAAGCGACGCCGGATCTGCGTCTGCTTGCGCTCGTCGCCCGTCCAGGCGGCGGGACCGACGCCACGCGGACAGAGGCAGACTGCTATGCTGCCGCCCTCTTCCAGGGCCCAGCGCAGACGCTCGAAATCAGCCGGTCTGGCCTCCGGCAGGGCATAGTCCTGGAACCGTTTTTCGAAGCGGACCCGCAGCGCGGACAGCCACGCCTTCCAGCCGACTTCGTCGAGCACATTCAGCGTGACGTGCTTAGGATGGTCCAGCCCGGCGGGGCTCACGAGGAACAGCCGCAGTCGCACATTCGGCTGGCTGCTGAAATCATAGGCGGTCAGGCGAACCCCGCCCGACTCCGCCGTGAAGACCTGTTGCACGTCCAGCGGACCCGCCTCGCCCTCCGTCGGCCAGCCGCGAAAGACCTTCTCGCGCAGAGCTTTCATCCACCCTTCCCGCAGAACCGCCCATTCCGCAGATGATTGCGGCACGACGGGCGGCGCGGCCAGCGGGACGAACGTTTCCTGAATCTTCGTGTTGATTTCGTCCGTCGGCAGCTTCGCAAAGACACGCAGTTGCTCCGGTTGCAGGAGCGGCTCGGCGGGCTCCCGGATCAGCGAGCTTTGGCCCTTGAGGAAGCGGTCGAACCACGTGAAGGCATGGATCTGCAATTCCTGGGTGTCCTTGTGCGGCCCCTCGGTAATGTGGAGGCCCAGGTTCTTCTCGGCGCCGTACAGTCTGTAAATCTGCCGGGCCTTCTCATGCACACGGAGGACGCCGTCGAGCGGGAAGATCGTGTCTTTGTCGCTATTGGAAAGCAACAGCGGCCGCGGCGCCACCAGGGCCGCCACCAACGGATAGTCCCAACGGTACGTGTTGACGAAGAACATGCAATCGCAGTGCCCTTCGACGCAGCCATCGACGACGTAGTTCTGCAGGTCAGTGATTCCCGCTACGGGGACGGCCACCTTGATGCGCTCGTCGATCGCGGCGATCCACCAACTGTACGCCCCGCCGCCGGAGCGGCCGGTCACGCCGAGGTGATTGGGATCGACCTCCCGGCGGGTTTCGAGATAGTCGAGCGCCCGCACGCAGTTCCACGCTTCGACGCCCGCCGGCGTGTACCCCCGGCAGTTCCACCACCACATGTTGTAACGATAGGTCCCGTGGTGAATGCCTTCGATTTCGCCAAGCTCAAGCGTGTCGATGGTGAGGCACACGTAGCCATGCCGGGCGAACCATTCGCCATGGTGCTGATAAGAGACCTTGCAGCCGTAACTGACGCCGTCCTTCTTGACGGCTCCATGACCGCAGACATACAGGATGGCGGGGGCCGGCTTGCCGAGGCCCTTGGGCAGGTACAGATTCGCGGTGACGTACAACCCCGGCAGGGACTGAAAGTGCAGGTTCTCGACGGTGAACTGCTCGTGCTCGACCGTCCCGGTCGTAGTGGCATGGAGCGGCGACTTCGCCGGGAGGGGATCGAGCCCCAGCATTTCCAATAGTTGCTGCCGGTAGATCGGCCGCTTAGCCTTCCAGTCGTCCAGGGTCTTGATATCACTCAAGCACTGATCTTGCAGCTTCTTCGTCTCGCTCTGGAAGTACGCGGTCAGCAGACGATCCGACGGATTGGGCCCCTTCGCTTGCTGGCCGAGAGCTACCGGGCCGGTGAGGGCAAGCCAGGCACCAACGAGAATGCCCTTGCACATGGCGTTCATGAATTCCACTCCTTTGGTTCAGACCTTGCGGAGACCGCCGAGAGACTATCTCAAAACCGCGACATTGGAACATGTCATTGCGAGCGAAGCGAAGCAATCTCCCAACCTATCGGATTGAGCTTGCTTCCCCTGCCTCCGCAGGGGCAGGCTTTGCTGCGCTTCTCCTAAGAAACTGACATCTTCGGGTGCCATGTCTACGGCCTTGCGTAGACATGCGGGACGGCGAGGAAGACATGCCTACGAGGCGTAGGCATGGCACCCACCACAGGACTCGTTTCTCCCGCCTACCCGCCGCGCAGCGGCTTTCCGATTTGCAATGACATTAGCGTTTTGAGATGATCTATAAATGTCATTGGCGCCCGGCGGCGTTCGCATCCGGTGCGGCCGGACTGACGGGGGGCACGCCGGAAGGCCCCGACCGCAGGCCCCCCGGCCCGAGACCGCGTAGTAGCGGGCCGCGCCGGAAGGGGCGCGCGAACGGCTCGTGCAACTCGCGCCAGCGCTGCCGTTGATCCTTGTCCAGCACCTGCGACACCTCAGACCCCAGAAGCTCCAGCTCCTGGATGATCGCCGTGCGGCCCTCCTCGCGAATACCGCGGAGCTTCTGCACATGTTTTTGCAGGATCGGCCGGAGTTGCTGCACCTGCTCCGGCATCAGATGCAGACGGTCCGTCAGCCGATCAAGCATCTGGGCCACCACGAACTCCACGGGGGGTGGGCTCGGGTGTCCGACATACCGCTGGAGCAGTAGAGTCACCGCCGCCCCGCCCAGCATACCGGCCAGCAGAATAATCAGACCAAAGAAAGCCATGCGCCAGCGGTGCAGCCGACACAGCAGGACCATCGGGTTGTCAAAACTCCCCTGGGGATTCACTGGATCGCCCATGAAATGGCCTCGGCAATCTCTGTCAACGGGTCGGAGTTGGTATAGACAATAAACGCAATCACGCCAGCAGGTACGGCGAGGGCAGTAGATACCGCGGCCAGCCAGAGCCAGAGCCTTTCCGGCATAGTCAGCGACTGATTCTGCCGGGCCAGGAGAGAATGCAGGACGCGGTACGCCACGTCCACGCGCGGCGTTTGCTCTGCCTGGGCCCGGGCCGCCAGATGCTCAATCTTCTGTTCCCAATGATTCACTGAACCAGCTCCGTTCCATTTTGCTCGATCAATTTTCGCAGGCGGTTGCGGGCCCGCAACGTCTGCACCTTAACCATCGTTTTGCTCCACCCGGTCCGGCGGGCCGTCTCGACCACGTCGCACTGCTCCAGATAACGCAACGTCAGCACGAGCCGGTTGCGGGGCGACATCTTCGCCAGGATCCGGTACAACAGCACCGCGGCCTCATCCGGTTCGAGAGCTGCCGCCACGTCGCCGTCGTCTCCCGCGACCTCCGCCCCGGGGTCCGCCGCGAGCGGCCCCGCCTCTTTACGCCGGGCTTTCTCTTTCCAATGCCGGTACCCGACGCGCGTGGCGATCCGGGCCAGCCAGTGGTCGAGAGGCGCCTGGCCGCTGTAGCCGCTGAGACTCAGAAACGCTTCCACAAAGACGTCCTGGACGAGCTCTTCGTGGACTCCGCGGTCCCGGCTGAAACGCCAGAGGATACGCGCCACGTAATCCTGGTGCCGCTCGATAAGACGCCGGTATGCCTCCGGATCACCCTCGTGCGTCCGCCTGACATCCTCTCTATCGCGCGACAGCACGTCCTGGATCTCATCTCGATGGTCGGGATGCTGCGCCTCCGTCATGGCCCGCACCCACTCGAAAGCGGCGGCACCGAGGAGAACTCGAAGCCCCGGAACTAAACAGGAACCATCAACCATGTTGCCCAGATCTAACCGAGCCCGGCTCTTCCGGCAAGCGCTTTCTTCGGTGCCGTGCTCGCCGTGTGCAACTACATCTTGTGGGGCACCCCTCGGGCCACGCCCGGGAAAATGCCTGAGAGGGTGTGTGACAAGTGGCATCGGCATCCTGCCGATGCTGCATGGGCTGGAAGCCCATGCCACGAAGATCCGCCTTCTCACACACTCTCTTACCGCGCCGCCCTGTCATGGCGCGGAGCGTAGCGACGATGCAATCTCAACCGCACGGTGGACGCACGAGATTGCTTCGCTTCACTCGCAATGACATAACACGCACACACCCACCCACAGAAATCAGTCGCACACTGCTCGTCGGCCGCCGAGACGACGGGGGTCCCGAACGCGACGGATCGCATCGGGAGTCCGAGCGCCCTGCCTGAGCATCCGGCTCAGGCAGGGCTCCGTCGTAGGCGTCACGGGTACAGCCCCCGTTGGGACACAAGTCGCGCTCCCTGCCAAGCAGGGCCGCCCGGGTCAAGGCGTCACTCTGTGGCGGCGGGCGCGTTCGGCTCCCCGGCCTGGGCCCCTACACGGCCCTCCAGCCGCAGGGCGAAGCGCGGCAGCTTCGTCAGGATCTTGTCAAACTCCTTGAGCTGCTCGGCGTCGAGGACGCCCTTGATCGCCGTGAGCGTCTTGGCCCGCAGGACGGCTTCATTGCCGATGGCTTGGCCGAGCAAGGCCGCGGCGGCCCGGATCTTCAGGTCCGTCGCGCCGTTGATCACGTCATCATGCAGGGCCTGCCTGGCGGCCACCATCGCCAGGTCGGCTGCCTGACTATCCGTCTTCGCCTGGGCGAGGATGCCCTCAATTTGGGTGGTCTGCTTGGCCGTCAGATCCAGCCACCAGGCGAGGAACTTGACCGGGTGACGCTCCCCCACCGAGGCAAGGGCCCGTTTGCCGGCGCCCGCCTTCGCCCCGGCTGTCGCGCCCGTCACCGTCAAACCAGCGACGGCGAGAATGGTTGCTGCAATGATCCCCGTTTTCCATCCCATCTTCATGTTCGGCTCCTTTCGATTCGGTGTGACTTCATTATCACCTGTGGGCCACCAGAGGGCCCTTCTGACAGGATAGTGAAAGGAGCAGTGCCGCAGGTTACACCTGCGGTGACCTTTGTGGCATGGGGTGACGCTACGGCTTCTTCTTGCCGGCATTCGGCTTTTGGAGCGGGAAGACTTCGGACTCCGTGCGTCCCTTGCTGAAGATGTCCTCGATTTGCGTGACAATCTCGGGCTGCTTGCCGGCCAGGATGAACACTACGTTGGGCCGTCGTTTCGCGGTCGCGGCATCGTTCGCCCCCAGTACCGGAAGCCCCGTCAGGGAGGCCGCCCCCCAGGTTGCCGCTTTCAAGAAATCTCGTCGTCTCACTGAGGATTCTCCTGTCTGGACAGGCAGGACGATGGGTCGGGAATCATGGCATTGGTGCCGCTTGCCCGCGGGGCCGGAAACGGCTCCCCCATGCGATCCATGGTGCTGGGGGACGCCAGGAGCCCCATCTGGGCCGCCCGCCGGAGCAACTCGGTAATGTTGGTCGCTTCCAGTTTCTGCATCAGATGACTGCGGTGGACCTCGACGGTTCGCGGCGAGCAGTGCAGGACATCGGCGATCTCCCGGTTGTTCTTACCGCCGACGATCAGGTAGAAGATTTTTCTCTCGGTCTTCGTCAAGAATTCCGCCAGCAGCGCAGCCGGACGTGCGTTCCGTTCGACCAGCCGCTGCACGGTCAGCAAGAAAGCGTCCCGGTCCAGCGGTTTCTCGACGAAATCCACGGCGCCGTTCTTCACGGCCTGCACGGCCAGAGGCACGTCGCCATAACCGGTGACCATGAGCACCGGGATCCAGGGCAGCCGTTCCCGGACCTGCCGCAGGAGATCCATGCCGTCGGTCCCGGGCATCCTCAGGTCCGTAATCAACAAGTCGCACCGATGCTTGGCCAAGTGCTCCAGACAGTTGCGGGGCACTGAAAGCACCGCACGTCCGCGCCAGCCCGTTTGAGGGTCTTGTGGACCGCCCGGCAGACCGCCGGCTCGTCATCCACATAAACCACATGTGCGGCTTTCATGCTCTCCATCCAGTCGCTCCTTTCTGACCAAGGCTCCCGGTCGGACTCCTGCAGAAATAAGTATGGGGCACTTGCTGCGAGACATGGGTCATTTTGCCTCGATCGGCCACGTAAGGAAAAAGGTGGTTCCTTCCCCCCACCGGCTGTCCACCGTCAGACGACCGCCGGCGTGGGACACGAGGCGCTGGACCACGCACAGACCGAGTCCCAGCCCTTCGCCTGCAGGCTTCGTAGTGACAAAAGGCTCAAAGAGGCGTTCCCGGACCTGGGGGGCGATCCCGCCGCAGTCATCCGCGAACTGCACCTGCACTTGGCCGTCCTCCGACACGCCCCGGATGCGGAAGTAATGAGCCTGCGCACCGTCCGCGGCCTGAATAGCATTCTGCGCCAGGATAAAGAATACCTCCTCGATGTCTCTCCCACACGCACGGATCGGCGGCAGCTTCTCCAGCCCCTGCACGTCCAGGGTGACACGGGCTTTGCGCGCTCTCCTCTAATAGCCGAGCGACCCGGTGCGCCACACTGGCCAGGGAGACCTGCTCGATAGCGCCGTGGGAGACACGGCCGGCGAAATCGCGAAAGCGATGGAGAATCGCGGTCACGTGCGCGACCTCGGCCAGCCCCTCGTTCAGGTCCTCCAGCGCAGCCGGAGAAGGCGATGTCTCTTCGAGCATCTTCAGCGCGTTCTGGATGGAGAGGCGCAGGACGGTCAACGGCTGCATCATCTCGTGTGACAGCATGGCGCTGAGCGTGCCCAGCGAGGCCAGGTGCTCGGCGTGAATCATCTTCTCGCGATAGGTCTCCAAGTCCTGCCGGGCAGTGGTCAAATCGTGGATATCCCGCGCGAAGACCAGTCCCGCGACGACCTTCCCGCTGGCGTCGCGCAACGGCTCCACCGTGGTGTCGTACCAGCGCGGCTGCCCCTGCACCACCGTCAAGGAAACGTCCCTTTTGCCCTGTCCCGAAGCGATGACGTCGCGGATACATGCCATCTGTGTGTCCGCCACCTCCGGGGGGAACAGGTCCCACATCGTCTTGCCGACGAAATCCGCCGGCGGCCCGCCCAGACGCTGTCCCGCCGTCGTGTTCAGGAACTGAAAGACGCCCTGCGCGTCCACAAGGGCAATCGTCTCCCCCGCCGTCTCTACGACCGTGCGGTACCGTTCCTCGCTCTCCCGCATCTCCCGCTCCAGTTGCTTACGTTCAGAAATGTCGACGCTCACCTCCGCCACAAGCCATGCGTCGTCTTCCGCCTGAAAGGGGATCGTCGTGACCTGGGTCGGTCGACCTCCCTCGCGGGGCAAAACACGATCATAGACCACCGCCTGCCTGGTCGCCAGAGCCTTGGGAATCGCACATTCCGGACAGGGATGGTCCGCGCCGCGGACATACTCATAGCACTTCCTGCCCTCATACTCGCCGTAGATCGTCTTCCACGGGGAAGCCACATATCGCATGTTGAAGTCGGGGTCGACGATACTCAGGACCGTCTTGGTGGCGCCGAGAATGAACTCGATCCGCCGCTGAAGTTTCCTGACTTCTTCCTCCGCCCGCTTGCGTTCGGTGATGTCCATCGCCATCCCGGCCCAGAAGAGCGCTTGACCCCGCTCATCGTAGATGAGCGTCCCGTTCATCAAGGTGGGGAATTCCGTGCCGTCTTTGCGGACATGCCACACTTCCTCGCCCACGAACGATCCTTGGGTGGCCAGCCGCTCATTCAACCGGTTCACCAGCAGCAATTGGCTTTCCGAGTGGAAGATCGACAAATGATGTCCGCGGAGTTCCGCGGGCTCGTACCCGTGCATCTTCGCAAATGCTTCATTGACATAGAGCAGGTTGCCGCGGCTGTCGGTGATCGCCGCGCCGTAGCCGGCGTTGTCGAAGACCGCCTTGAACTTCCGCGCATCCTCCTGCGCCTTCTTCTGCTCCGTGATATCTTTGCCAAAGACCGCGATCTGCCGCACCCCACCCTGCTCGTCAAGGACCGGGTAGGCACTGGTGAAAAAGCACCGCCCCTCGCGCTCATCCTCGAACTGGACCGGCTGCTTCGTGTGAAACGCCGCGCTCATCTCCCTCATGCGGTGCTCGACGACGGACGCGGGGAAAACATCCTCGCCAAGATCGGCCAGTTTCATGCCGATCAGGTCGCCGACGCTCTTGCCGAGTCCGCCGGGCCGTTGTCTCGTTGAGCGTCAGGAAGGTCCCCTGCCGGTCCAGCAGGAAGATGGACTCCGTCGTAGCATTGAACAGCGAGCGCAACCTCTCCTCGCTTTCCCGAACGGCCTGCTCGGCCTTTCGCTGCTGGGTGACGTCTCGGATGATGCCTTGGGTGCCCTCAATATGACCGTCCACAACCAGCGGGCTGACGCTGAACTCCACGAAGTGCCCATTTCCCTCCTTGTCGCGCAGCAGGACCTGGTGGGTGACTCTTCCGCCCTGCAAGGTACCGGGCCGGGCCGCCTCCAGCCTGTCGAACTCCTCCTTGGGCATCCACCGGCTGTAGTGCGTGCCGATCATTTCTTGTGGATCGAATCCCAGAATCCTTTTCACGGCCAGGTTGATCGTGAGCAGATTCCCTTCGCGGTCCGCGCTGTAGATGATGTCGTTCATGTTCTCGATGAGGTCTTCGTAGCGTGCCTGGCCACCGGCCCGCACCTGCGCTGAGCCTCTGGTTCGCCCGCTCCAGCTCCGCCACACGCCGGCGCAGTCGCACGACCTCATCCGCAGACAGACCGCCGTCTTCGCAAGACTCGCCCATTCTCCCCTCGGACCGCACATCCACCACACCCGCTCAGCCGCCGCAACAATTCTGCGGCCCGGTGTCCCACCCGGACAATTACGTTTGTAGCTCGCGTCACAAGGACATGTTCTTATGCTATCATGGGGGAAGGGAGCAATCAAGAAAAACTTTCGCGGCGGCGACGGCAGGGGTATGATTGACGCGGGTTCGGAGCGACGCGTGCGCCCTGCTTGTCATCCCTTCGCTCTATTCCGTAATTGGCGCGGCACCCGCCGGGCCGTCCCAAACTCGGATCCGGCGCCGCCGTCGCACCTGGCGCGGGACGCTCATTTGCCGGTGAGCATGCCTTCGAGGTTCCGGTCTGCGTGGTCGGAGGTCTCCGCGACGGGACGCGGCCCGGCCAAGGGCAGCAGGACGGTGAAGGTGGTGCCCTTGTCCAGCTCGCTTTCGACCTCGATCCGGCCGCCGTGGCCCGTGACGATCTTGCTGACGATGGCCAAGCCCAGTCCGGTGCCTTTGATCTCCTTGCCGGGCCGCTGGACGCGAAAGAACCGATTGAACAGCTTGGGCAGGTCCTCCTTGGGAATGCCGTAACCCGTGTCGCTCACCTTGATCGCGAGCAGGTCGTCCCGGCGCTGCGCCGAGAGCAGGACCCGCCCGCCTTCCGGCGTGAACTTGACGGCATTGCTGATCAGGTTCGTCAGCACCTGCATGATCCGGTCGCTGTCGCAGACGACGACCGGCAACTGGGGCTCCAGCTCCAGGGCCAGGTCCACCTTGTTCTTGGCCGCGTGCGGCTGCATCGTCGTGTACGCCTCCTCCGCGAGCGTGGCCATATTGTTCTCCTGCAGGTTGAACTTCATCTTGCCGGCGTTGAGCTTCTGGAAGTCCAGCACGTCATCGATCAGCCGGGCCAGCCGGTCGATGTTGCGCTTGGCAATGTCGAGAAAATGTTTCTGGTCCTTGTTGAGCTTGCCCGCAATCTCGTCCTGCACGATGATCACGGCCTCCCGGATCGCCGTCATCGGCGTGCGCAGCTCGTGCGAGACGGTGGAAATGAACTGGGCCTTCATCTCCATGGTCTCCTTCAGCTCTTCTTCCGCGCGCTTGCGATCCGTGACGTCGTTCAGGGCCACGACGACATGCTTGGCCCCGTCGATATTGACCGGCTCGGCGCTGACCGACAACCACGGCTGCGCCTGCTCCCCCTCGTCATTCAGCGTCGGCCGGACCTCCACGCCCCGGACGGGCTGGCCCGCAGCCAAGACCGTTTCGATGGTCTGCCAGAGCGTGCAGCCATCACACGCGCGATTCGGATCCGCGCCCTCCCGGGGATTCAGGTTGCGCAGACAGCCCAAGGCCTGGCAGGGGTGGTGATCGATCACGCTCGCATAGCCTTTCCCGGACATCTGCCGGATGGCGTCGTTGGCCCGCGCCACCCGCATCTGCTGGTCCACCAGCAGCATGCCCAGGGGGGCCGCATCGAAAATCGCTTCCAGGTTCTTCTGCTTGCGATCCAGGATTTCGTGGACGCGTCTTCGCTCCGTGATGTCCTGGATGACGCCGATGGAGCCGGTCACCCGGCCTTCGGAATCGTGCACCATGCTGATGGAGATGTCCACGTCTATGGTCGTCCCATCGCCTCGGAGCATTCTCGTTTCCAGATGATGATCCATGCCTTTGCGGCGGATGCTCAGGGCCCGGATCTCCTGCCATTGGGCGTCCGGGTAGAACTCCTTGACCTGCTTACCGCGCAGTTGCTCCTCCGTCATGCCGAGCAACTGCTCCGTGAACTTGTTCCAGGAAAGGAGTCTTTCCTGCTCATCGACCATCATGATGGCCACGGCCGAGTTCTCAAAAATCGTCCGGTACCGCAGCTCGGCCGCCTGCAGTTGACGCTCCGCCTTCTTGCGCTCCAGGGCGTAGCGGATGGCGCGCATGAGCAGACTGGCATCCACCTGTCCCTTGATGAGGTAATCCTGGACGCCGATCTGCACCGCCTGGGTGGCCACATTCGCGTCATCCAGCCCGCTGAGCACAATAATGGGCGTCTGCGGCGCCTGGGCCTGAAGGCGGACGGCCGAATCCATGCCCTGGCTGTCCGGCAGGCCCAGATCCGAAAGAACGATATCGAAGGTCTGCTTCTGCAGCAGCTCCAACGCTCCTGACAGACGATCCGCTTTCTGCACCTCGCACGCCCCCAGCGTGGACTGGGCGAGCAGCCGCTCCAGCAGCTTGCGGTCGATAATGTCGTCTTCAACGATCAGGATTCGCAGTGCATCCTTCATGGACGATTCCCTGCCTACTGGTCCTTCACGGCCGCGTGAATCTTCTCCAGGAGCTGCGGGAAGTCGAACGGCTTGGTCACATAATCCGAGATGCCCCGCGCCGAAGCGGCGGCAATATCCTGCGGCTCGCACCGGGCGGTGACCATGATCACCGGGATGTGCTTCAGCGCCGGATCCGCCCGCAACCGTTCGAGCATCTCGTGACCGTTCATGCCGGGCATATTCGTGTCGAGCAGGATCAAGTCCGGCTTTTCCGCCGCCGCTCGCTCCAGCCCTTGTTGCCCATTCGACGCGGTCACCACGTTGCAGTTGGCGAATTTCAGCCGATACTCGACCGTGCTGACCAGATCCGGCTCGTCATCGACCACGAGAACCTTAATCTGCGACGTCTTCTTTTTTGCCTTGAACAGCCCCAACATGATCCTTCCTCCTACACAATCGGAACCACGATCTTTACGCTTGCACTGTTTCTTGAATTACTCACGGGCCGGCTCCTTTCGATCTTCCACGGTGTAGAGAGTGAGTGTCAGACTGCATTCCATCCGCCCGGCCTTGCCGTCCGCGTCATCGAGCTGACACGAATCCACCCAGATCCGCGGCCGGTGGTCTCCCAGCCGTCGAAGGAGCAGGGAAATCTGCTCCGCCGGCCCTGCGACAGACAGATTCAGGTGGGAGGCCGCGATCACCACAGGCCCATTGGGGTCCTCCGTCCGCTCCGCCTTGCCCTTGGCGGCAAAATCAGCCAGGAGGACCGTACAGCCGGCCTCCTCCACCAGCGGCAGCAGGCCCCGCCCGAACGTCTTGGCCTGGTCCGCCGTGAGCACTCCCTCATCGAGCTCCGTCGCTTCCCGTTGCAGCGTGTGCCATTGACTGACCTTCTCGTCGAGGGTGCTGCAGATCCTGTCCTTCTCCTGGGCCACCTGACCGACCACCGCGCCGAGCCTCTGCTTCGCATGGAGACAGCCGAGGTGTGGCGCCAGCACCCAGTTGTACAGGGCCAGCACGCCGATCAGAATCAGCGCGCCGGACGAGCCGTTTCTCACCGTGTTCGCGGACATCTGGAGGCGCACCATCCTCATGAGGATTTGCCTCCCTGCGCCGTATCGTGGGCATCCGGCCCGCGTGCGAGGGCGGGACGGTTCCCCACGCGATTCATCGCGTTGGGGCCCCACGCCCTCGACACGCATTTTCGCTTTCAGGATACAGGCGATCCGGTACTCCAGGCGGTCGCCGGCGTCCTGCGGTTTTTGCACGAGGGCCAGCGCAACCGCCTCGAACGACGGCTGGTTTTCCAGATTCTGCACGAACGTCTGGGCCACCCGACAGGACGGCGTGAGGCCTTTCAGCAACAGAGTCCTGCCGTCGCTGCACTGCCACTGCGCGACAGAGACCTCGGCGGGAACCGCCCGGCGGACCGCGGCGAGGATCGCGGGCCAATCCGGTTGGTGTCGGCCGGCCAGCGCTTTACGTAACGGCCCCAACCGGCGCCCCAGACGCGCAATTTCCTGGTCCAGGAATTTCTCCTTGGCGATCAGGGCCGGCGCCGCATAGAGTTCCTCGGAGAGCCGGGTCTGCTCGATACGACGATCCATAGCGCCGGCCGTGCGTGCCAGCAGCCCGGCGGTGGCGAACATGCCTAGAAAGACGACGATGCCGACAATCGCCGTTACCAGCACGTGCCGCGAAAGCGATCGCGCCGCCACCACCGTCGGCGGCACCAGATTGATCTTCCGGCGGTCCCCCGCCGTCTCGAGCAGCCCCAAAGCGGCCCCCACCGCGGCCAGCGAGACACCTTCCTGCTTCGTCGCATCCGCGCCGGACCAAGGCTCCTGGGCCTCCGCGACCGTAAGGGACTCCAGGCCCACTTCGGCAGTCAGTCGCGCCGCGATCTCGTCCGCCCGGTACTGGCCGTCAAGGAGAACGACGCGCCAATGTAGGGTGGGGCTTGCCCCACCACTTGGGCTCCGGTGGGGCAAGCCCCACCCTACGGTAGCGCCGTAGCGTGTCAACGCCTTGAGCTCTTCCGCCAGCCACGCACAGAGCACGGGCGCCGGCTGGACATCCTGCGGAACACCCCTGACCCTAACGAAATCCAGGGTGCCACGCAGGAATAGCTGAATGGTGAGCGTGTGCGGGCCGAGCAAGGCAATCAGGGCATCACCGTGGCATGGCGCTACGTCCTGACGCGACAGAAAGGCCCGCGCATATGCCAGCGCGGAAGGCTCGACCACGTCCACGGCAAGGCCCGCCGCGGTGCACCCTTGCAGCCTCTCTTGAATCTCATCCACGTCGGCCACCACCGCCAGCACCCGCTTCGGCGCCCCGGCGCCGACACCGCAGAAGTCCGAAATCACGTTCTTGCCCGACAAGGCCACATACTGCTGCAACTCGCCGTTGACAAACTCGCCAATGTTCGCCGGCACGTGCTTGGGCAGGTCGAGCAACTGCATCACCGCGGAATCCGCCGAGAGAGCCACGGCCGCGGGGCGCGACGGACCTGCGCGTGTCTCCCCAGTTGCGACAGCAGCCGCGCCAGCACTTTCCCCGGAGCCACTTCCTGCTGCCCCGCCTCGCGGGCAGGCCAGGCGCCGCTCGCTGCCGCGATGGTCCGGAAGCCCTGCGCGTCCCTCTCCACGAGGGCGACGCTGACCCGGCCGGCGCCCAGATCGATGCCCAGTGCCGTCTTCGTGCGTGATCTCATGGATTGATCCGCCATTGGTCTATACTGACGCCTCCCGGCGCTCTCGTGACCTCCGCCTGGACCTTGGCCACAAACCCGCGGGCTGTCACCGCCGTAGCGGTGAGGGTCGAGCCCTCGACGGCCACCGTATACGTCCCCGTGCCCAAGGGCTTGTCCACCAAGCCGACGCTCCAATCCGCATCCTGCCTAAGCCGGGCCAAGGCCTCGTTCAAGCCGGCTTCCGCAAGGGCCAACGCTTCGGCCCCGCCGACGTGATTCTGCACCAGTTGAATCTCTTCCGTGTTGATCTGCAGATGGCCCATGACTACCGCCGCCAGCAGGGCCACGAGCAGCACCACCACCAAAAGCACCGAACCGGACGCGAATTGATTATTGAGACGCAACAACGGACGCTCCCAAACTATCGTTCCCTGTCACTCGGCGGCTGCGGAGGCAACAAGCCCCCGTGACCGCTTTGGTTGCGCGCGGTCGCCCGCGCTGCTGAGCCCGGCTTCCCAGGTCACCAGCCGGGCTTCGTCCGGCGTCCGCACCGGCGCGTCGAGATCGGCCGCGCCGTAGCAGACAAAGCGGAGGTATTCCACCGGGCCCGCCAACTCCTGCAGCAGCTCCACCGGTCCGAACTCGATGTAGCCCCGTGTTCCCACGGCACACCGATAAATCGTGGCATCCGGCGCTTCGAACTCGATAAACCCGTGATCTTCCGCACTTGGGCTGACGGCCACGACCCTCCTGGCTTGGGCCAGATAACGACACAACTCCTCGTTGAGGACCCTGGCATTCTGAACGATTTCCAAACTGGCCCACCGCGCCTCCGCACTGTGGCGAATGCCCGCAAACAGCGGCAGAATCGCCGTGAAGATGACCGCCATGATGGCGGTGGCCATGGTCAGTTCCACAAGCGTCGTCCCACCCGGGGCGGCTCCTCGGCCGTCTGAAGGTCCCATTTTGAGCGAGTTGTGGCACCGCATATGCAGGTATCATCGGCGCAAAGGAGGGGCGACATTATTATGAATGGAGTTCTACTAACGCGCCAATCGGGTGGTCAGGCGGACCTCCACTTCCCCGGCCGACAAGACGCCATCGCCGTTCTGGTCCAAGCCGACCGCCACGGTGACCGTCCGCAGCGTGGGATCGGCATCGTCCGTTACCGTGCACAGGTAGCCCTCTCCCACGGCCTGGGAGTTCACGCCATAGCACGTCTCGTAATGACACAGGCAACGGGCTCGGATCCATTCCAATTCCCGCTGGGCCCGCATCAGGCTCCAGCTCTTACGCTCGATGGCTCGATCCTCCACTTGCGCCAGGGTCAGGGCTTTCAGCAGCGGCGCAATGCAGACCAAGAGCAACGCCGAGGCCACAACGACTTCCGTGAGGGTCACACCGCGATGATTGAACTTCGGAGAAGTCATTTCGGGCTGCCTCGACGCCATTCGACCGCCCCCGTGGCCGGCACAATCTCCAGCACGTACGTCTTGCCCTCCGTCCCGATCTGCAACCGCGTAGCGCTGCCGTTTTGCAGATTGCCGAGCGGGCCGAACTCGAAACGCCGTCCGCCCCCGCAGCGGACGCCCGCCGGAATCTCGCTGGTCGCCAGCGTCACATGATCCTGCTGATCGACGATCTGGTAACCGTGATACGGTTCCGGGTCCCGCATCACCAGGGCAAAACCCGCCGGATTGCCCGCCGCATGCGTGATTGCCAGAGTCCGCGTGTGACGCAGGTCCGTGGCCAGCCGCTCGGCGATCGCATCGGTCTTGGCCCCCCACACGGCGGCGAAGTTGAGCCGGGGCACCGCCACACACGCCAGGATGGAGATCACGAGAACGACCGTGATCAGCTCTACCAGCGTGTGCCCGCGATGAGAGGGATGAAGGATGGATAATTGACGATTGTCCGTGCCGAACCGTCCGTCAAGTATCGATAGTCCTTCATCCATACTCAAATCAATGATTGTGTCCCACGACCCGATGGATATTGGTGTTGTACTGATAGGCTGTTCCAAAGGGGCACTTCGGCACTCCATCCGGGAAGTAGTTCGGGTCGCCCGTGATCACCTGGAGCCGCTGGGGCCACTTGCCGTTCTGCGCGTAGTACAACTCGATTTGGGAGTTGATCAGGTCCACGTTCGTCTCGCAGGCGCTGATCTTGGCGTTCGTCGCGCCGCTGATCATGCGCGGTACGGCGATGGCAGCCAAGGCCCCCAAAATCATCACCACCACCAGAAGCTCCACCAGAGTAAACGCTCTTTTGCTGTGCATCCTATTCTCCTTCTGTACACTCAGGATGGCCCAATGGCCCCCGCAACTCTATCGACGAGACGCTATGCCAACTTAACGAAGGTGAGAAGGTCAGAGGCTAAGAAGATAAGAGGTTCCTACCTTCTCACGTTCTGGGCCTCTTACCTTCTTCTCATCGCAGGTGGGCCATGTAATCGAACATGGGCAAATACACCCCGATCAGGATTAGGCCGATAACCAGGCCCATTAGAATGGTCAGAGCCGGCTCCAATTTCACCAGCAGCGACGCCGCCAGCTTGTCCGCGTCCTTGTCCAGAAGGTCGGCCGCCTTGGCAAGCATCTCCGCCAGAATGCCGGCCTCCTCGCCCGAGGCGACGAGTTGCACCACCAGCGGGGGAAAAAGGCTATGGCCCCGGAGCGATTCGGCGATGGGACGCCCCGCCCGGATCTCCTGCTGCAGCTCGGCCGTGATTTGGGAAACCTCTTCGTTGCGCGAGACCCGCCCCGCCGTCTCCAGGGCCTCGAGAATGGGAACACCCACGGAAACCAGCATCCCGAAAGTCCGCACGAACTGCGCGACGAGAATACAGCGCTGCAAAGGTCCGAGAAACGGGAGCCGCATCTTCAGCCGGTCCCAACGAAGGCGGACGTTGGGATGCGCCAACAGCCGGCGCAGGCCCAGCACCAGGCCCACGATGGTCGGCAGGAGCACCCACCACCAGTATCGCAGCACCACGCTGAGCGCGACCAGCATCCTCGTCGGGCCGGGCAGTTGGACGTGCATTTTCCGGTAGAGTTGGGAGAACACCGGAACCACGAAGATGAGCAGGCCCGTCACCACGATAGAGCACACCAGGCCGACCACGATGGGATACACAAAGGCCGCCCGGGTCTTCTGCTGCAGGTCCAGCCGCTTCTCCAGATATCGCGCACTCGCCTCCAAGGACTGCGACAGCCGTCCCGACGACTCTCCCGCATCGATCATGCCCAGGAAGAAATCGGAGAAGATCCTTCGATGCGGCTCGAAAGCCGCTTTCAAACTGCCGCCGGCCGCCACGCGTCGGCGCACGTCGGCGATAATAGCCCGGAAAGCGTGATCCTCGGTCTGCTGTTCCAGCGTCTCCAGGCAGCTTGCGATCGGCAAGCCCGCGGAATACATGCCCCCGAATTTGTAGGCAAACGCGGCCACCTCCCGCTGGCGGACACGGCTGCGCGAGCGTCTGGCGGCACGCTCCCGGCGTGCCTGAACGAGCACGTACCCGACCTTCACCAGCTCATTGCGCAACGCCTCGACGCTCTCGATGTTGGTGTAGAGGCTGCTGAACTCATTGCCGGCACTGTCCCGGGCTGTGTACTGGTACGCTGCCATTATTCGCTCTTGAGGTCCACCACCCGCATCAACTCATCGACCGTCGTCACGCCCCGCAGCACCTCCTGGATGGCATTCGCCCGCAGGGTACGCATCCCCTCCTGAATCGCCTGTTCCTTCACGTGGGTATCGCTGCCGCCATCCAGAATCATGTGCCGGATCTTCGGCGACACGGCCAGAATCTCGTAAACGGCCTTTCGTCCCTGGTAGCCCGTCTGGGCACAATACGGACATCCTCGACCCCGAACCAATGGCGGCGCGTTCGTAGTGACGCCGTGAGGCGTTTTTTCAGATGCCCTCACGGGCACACTACAAACCAAGCCGAGATCTTCCAAGCTTCCTTCCGGTTCATACGTCTCCTGGCACCGGGGGCAGACCGTTCGCACCAGCCGCTGGGCCACGGCCCCCAGCAGGGCCGAAGCAACCAGGAACGGCGGAATGCCGAGATTGATCAGACGCGACACCGCCCCCGCTGCGTCGTTCGTATGCAGGGTGCTCAGGACCAGGTGCCCCGTCAAGGCGGCACTGACCGCAATCTCTGCCGTCTCGATGTCGCGGATTTCGCCGATCAGAATGATGTCGGGGTCCTGCCGGAGGATGCTCCGCAGCGAGGAGGCGAAGGTCACGCCCGCGGCCGGCTTGACCTGCACCTGCGTGATCCCCGGCAGACGATACTCGACCGGGTCCTCCACAGTGACGATATTCCTCTGGAGCGTGTTGACCAGCCCCAGCACGGAGTACAGAGTGGTCGTCTTGCCACTGCCGGTCGGACCGGTCAACAGCAGCATCCCATACGGGTTCGCCACCAATTCCCGGAACTTGCGATTGTCCTCGGGCGAAGTCACCACCTCGTCCAGCGACCAGCGCATGGCGTTCTTGTCGAGGACGCGTAGGACGATCTTCTCGCCCCCTACCGCCGGCAAAGACGAGACGCGCAGATCGTACTCGCGATTCTCATGCCGCAAGGAAATATGCCCATCCTGGGGGATTCTCTTCTCGGAAATGTCCATTTGGGCCAGAATCTTGATGTGCGAGACCACTTCGGCGTGCGCCGTGATCGGCACATCCACAGCCCGGCGGAGCATGCCATCCACCCGGTAGCGCACGCGCAGCTCCGACGTTTGCGGCTCGATGTGAATATCGCTGGCCCGCGCCTCGATCGCGCCCCGGACAAGGGACGCCACGAGCTTCGTAATGGGATCGTCCGCCGCCTCTTCCGAAAGAGACCCGGAATCCAGAGTGCGCACCGCCGCCGCTCCGGCCGGCGTCCCTTCTTCCGGCCCGGCCCGGCCTGCCTGGCCTTTGAGCCGCATGGAGGCAATCGCCTGCTTGGTCACGTTGGCCACGTCGAAGTGGTAATGGATCGCCTGCTGGACCGCCTGCGGCGTCACCGCCACGGGAACGACGCGATAGCCGGTCTTCAACTCGACCTCGTCCCGGGCCCGCAGATCCAGCGGTGCACTCATGGCCACGATCAACTGTTGCCCTTCCCGCCGCAGCGGGATCAGGTTGTGCCGGTTCGCGATGTCCTGGGAGATCAGATGGGCCACCAGCGGGTCGATCATCTCCGGCGACAGGTTCACGAAGTCGAACCGGTGGACCGCCGCGAGGGCCTGGGCGACCTGCTCTTCACTCACCAGCTTCTCCTGCTGGAGCAAGCACAGCAGGCTCGCGCCGCTCTGTGCCTGCTGCGCCAGCAGCGGTTGCAGATCCTCCGCCGAAACCACCTTCTCGTCCAGGAGAAACGAGATTATCGGGTCGTGCTCATTCATGAGAGGTCATCCCAAATGCCGAATTTCGCAGGCTTTATCGACAAATGGGAAGGCGCACGTTAGAACCACGTGCACAATATCGCAATGGCTAAGCCCGATAAGTGACGATTCACACTGACCCAACGGAGTTCTTCACAGCCGTCAACCTCCGGGTGGCAGCGGCAAGACCGAAGGCTTCGCCGATGGCGAAGGAGCGAAACCAAATGGGGCAATTATAGGCCCAGATGCTCGCGGGCATAGGCGAGACTGTCTTCGACCATTCGTTGTTCGCACTGCACCTGCTGGTCCACCGGCAGGGAATTGACCAGCAGCAGCGGTTCGCGCGGCGTCTTGGTTTTCACCGTGCGCAGGGTCCGCGCCAGGTCCGTCGCCAACGCACCGGACATCGTTGCCCAATACTTCGACGTCAGCACCGGCACCCGCAGGGGATCGCGGGCGATGACCTCCACGTTGAAACGGACCTCCGGATGGGCTTCCCGTAAGACACGCACCGCCGCCGGCACGTCCAGAAAACCCTGGCCCAGAGCCGTGTCGGTAAACAGGAAGCCGTCCTGGTACTCTTGCACCGCCTGGTCCCTCAAGTGCGCGCTGAAGGCGAACGGCGCATAGGCCCGCACCACTTCCATCGGCTCCTCGCACAGGGCGAAGCTGTTGCCCGTATCGACGCACATCCCGAGCCATTCGCTGCTCACCTGTTTCATGAAGGCCAGCCGTTCGTCCACGCGGTGGTCCTTATGATTCTCCACCGCCAGGCGCATCCGATGCTTCGCTATGATGGGCTCCACGGTCCGCAGTCTCTCGGCCGCCCGCTGCGACGACCGCGTGAACTCCTCGGCCGAGTTGAATTGCTCATAGCGTCGCCCGGGAATCACGACCGTCCGGACCACCGTGGCCCCGACGGCCTTGGCGGTAACCACCTCTTTTTCGAACCGCTCGACGTCGAACTTGCCACTGGCGAGGTCCACACTACCCTCGATGAACATCTCGTGCGCTTCGGCCCACTTGCGCAGGGCGGAGCAGTACGCCTCCTCGCGCACGCCTAATGGGGCTTGTATCCCGCCGGCGCCGAGCTGACAGCACCGTTGAAGAAAAAGTTGCGGGTCCGACAGGTCACCCTTCTGTCCCTGCGCCGTCTGGGCCCGGTCGTGGACATGCCAGCAGTCGCTGGCCATGCCCATCTTCGTCCGCGCGGCGGGCCGTTCGGCCCCTACAGCCCATCGGCTCACGGCCGCAACACCCGAGCCGACAGCCACAGCCTGGAGGAAGTGGCGACGGTCGAGATTCTTCGCGACCGCGTCTGTCATCAACATAGGCTTCACTCCTTCTGCCGGACGAGCGGGGACGCTCGCCCCACAATGAGAGCACCTTACGACGTCACGCCCAAGGCGCAACTGGGCATCCCAAGGTTTTCGATACGGGCGCGTCAACATCGCATTGGCCTGTGGGTCGCCGACGATCTGCTCCTTCGCAGCGTCCCACGTGATCTTGCGTCCGACCCGCAGGGAAATATTGGCCAAGTGGCAGGTGGTCACCACCTCGTGGGCACTGACGACATCCGCGATCGGCTGCTGCCGCGAGCGGATGCACTCCAGGAAATTCCGAGCGTGTGCAACATAATCCTTATCGCCGTTGCCGCTGGTGTCGGTTTCCTTTTCCGTCCAGACCTGCCCCTTCGGCTCCGAGACCGTCTGCGGCCCCCCGACGGGATGCCCACCCAGCATGTTCGCCATCGTGTTGAAGGGATTGACCTTGGGATCGGGAAACACCTCATAGCCTCTCCGACCCACCGACATCATCCCTTTGGTCCCGTAGAAGACAACGCCGCCCATCCCCAGCCCCGCGCGGGCCGCCGTCGCCTCGCGGTAGACGCAACTCCCGGTGAAGCCGGGGTAGTCGATTAGCACGTCCTGGCTGTCCGGCGTTTCCATGTTGTCTTGGAGATAGGTCCGCCCGCCGGTGCTGTAGACCGATTTGCACGCCTTGACGCCCATGAACCACTGGACGATGTCCAGCGAGTGCTGGCCCAGGTTGGTCATCTGCCCGCCGGCGTAATCCCAGATCCAGCGGAAATGATAGATCCCGCGATTGGGGTTGTACGCCCGTTTCGGGGCCGGTCCCAACCACATGTCCCAGTCCAGTTCTTGGGGCGGCTCCTGGTCCGGCGGCTTGCCGAAACCGGGCATCAAGTTCCGGCAGAAGGTCTCCTGCACCGCCACGATCTGGCCCAGCTTGCCTTGCTGGATGAACTCGCGGGCCCGCTGAAAGTTCGGCCCGGAGCGGTTTTGCACGCCCACCTGGATGACCCGCTTGTATTTTTGCGCGACGTCGATCATCCAGCGTCCTTCGCGTACGAACAGCGTCAGGGGCTTTTCCACGTACACGTCCTTGCCCGCCGCACAGGCCATCATCGTAATCAGCGCGTGCCAATGGTCCGGCGCGGACACGACGACCGCGTCAATATTCTTGTTGTCGAGCAGCTTGCGGAAATCCCGACACTTGAAGGCGTTGCCGCCGGCTTCCGCAACGATCCCCGCCCCGACATCGGCCCGCGGATCGTACGTATCGCAGATGCCTATCATCGAGACATCCGGCTGCTTGGCGAAGTTCCGCGTGTGAATGCGGCCCATCAGGCCGATGCCGATCAGGCCGATGCCGATCCGTTCGTTGGCGCCGGCGACCCTGGACCAGGAGGCCGCCGTCAATACGGTCGCCGCCCCGGCCTTGACAAAAGCACGTCGATCGACTTTGCCGCCATTGTGTCCTTGGGATGTCTGTTTCATAGGCCTGTCTCCTGCCAAGATCGTTCAACTCTGCCCGACGCACCACCTTGCCGCCCGGCCACCCGTGACCGGGAATCGAATGGTACGTCTATAAGGACTATTGTACGCCGTTCCCAAGCGACATGTCCACGCCTTTTTCACGCCCACCGCCAGAAGGGGTCCGGTCGGCAACGGCGACAGATCTGAGGCGGCTCGATCCGACCGCCCGATTTCGGTTGTGGCCGGGGCACGAATGGCGATATAGTCTGATGGCGTCGCTGCCGCCGGCAAGCGTCAAGCCGTGAGGTCGAAAGGAGGTCCATGAACCACGTCGAGCGTTTCCGGGCCGTAATGAGTTTTCAGCCGGCGGACCGGCTGCCGCGCTGGGAGTGGGCCATGTGGTGGGACCAGACCATCGCCCGCTGGCACGAGGAAGGACTGCCGCGCACGTTGGACTACAGCCGCGTCTTCGACATCGCCCAATACTTCGGCCTCGATCCCTATCAGCAGTTCTGGTTCAGCACTACCGACCCGACTATCGAGGCTACTCAACATCACGTCGAGGGTATCGTCGCCAGCATGGACGACTACCGCCGCGTCAAGCCCCGCCTCTACCCGGACCACACCTGCGCCATCGAAGCAATGCGCCCGTGGGCCCAGCGGCAGACCCAAGGCCAAGCCGTCGTCTGGGCGACACTCGAAGGCTTCTTCTGGTTTCCACGAACTCTGATGAACATCGAGCGGCTCGGCTATGCGTTTTACGATCAGCCGGAGTTGGTCCACGCAATCAATGGTGACCTGCTCGCGTTCAACCTGGGCCTGATCCACCAGATGGACGAAGTCTGCACCCCGACCTTCATGACCCTGGCCGAGGACATGAGCTACAACCACGGGCCGATGATTTCACAGAAGATCTTCGAGGAGTTCCTGGCCCCCTATTATCGCCCGTTGGTCGCCGCCCTGAACGAATGTGACATCCTGCTGATTGTGGACACCGATGGCGATGTGACCCAGTTGGCCCCCTGGCTTCAGGCCGTGGGCGTGGCCGGCGTCCTGCCCCTCGAACGCCAAGCCGGCGTGGACGGCCTGGCCCTGCGCCGCCAATTCCCCGCGTTGCGGATGATCGGCCATTTCAACAAGCTTGTCATGAATCAGGGCGAGGCGGCAATCTGCGCGGAGTTCGAGCGGCTGAGGCCTTTGATGCGTACCGGCGGCTTCATCCCCAGCGTGGACCACCAAACCCCGCCGGGCGTCTCCCTGGAGCAATATCGCCTCTACCTGCGACTGCTCGACGAATACGCGCTGCCCTGATTCATCCTATGTGCTCATCTGGCATGCGATTACTGCCGACCACCTCGGCGGGCGTCTCTTCCGAGGGCGGAGGTGTCTTGGTCCGTTGCGTCCGCAAGCTCAGCGCCAGCGCGACGGTGAAGATGCCAAAGACGACCGCAAGCGAACCAATCAGCCACAGGACCGACAGCGCCCGGCCCCCGGAAACATGGCAATCAGCACGCCGAACAGGATCGAGACGAAGCCCGCCAGTGCCAGCAACCCCTCGTGGCCGACCCGTCCGCGCAGGTGAAGCGCCGCACCGATCTCGGCCACGCCACGGACGATGGCCCAAGCCGCAATCACGTACAACAGCGCCAACGCCGTGATGCCGGGCCAGAAAAAGGCGATCAGCCCGCTGAGCACACTGATCGCCCCGACCACCACCATCGACCACCAGTGCGACCGCGATCCCCAGACCATGGCGGCGACGCCATCGACGATCGCGTAGACGCCATAGAGCACCACCAGAGCCAACAAAGTGATCGCCGGCCAGACGAAACACAAAATGCCAAACACAATCGCGGCCAGCCCGCGCACCAGAATCAGCGGCCAGTGGCTGGCGACGGCGCCGACCAACACCGAGATGGGATTCGTTTCCGGGATAGGATTCGTTTCATAACTTGCCATACAACACCTTCCTTTCCATAGCCCGCATACGCCCCTTAGCTCTACCTGGATAGGAGCAATTGCCTCATCGCCCCGCAGTAAAAGACCGGGGTGGTCGGTGGGCATACCGCTCGTTCTTTCAGGAGCGTCGGGATACAGGAACGGGGCCATGAAGCCGGACGGTAAACGCTGTGCGTCAAAGGCCGATGGAATGCGCCGAAGGTGGCGACTTCAATGCGCTCCGAGTTCTGCTGCCCACCGACGGTCGATCTCGGGGTGCTATGGCTACGCGCGTAGCCATGTTTCGCTCAATCAGAAGGACATGCCTACGCCAGCGTAGGCAGGGCACCCGGCTCCTCTCGGCTCCGGCGAATCCTCAATCCGCCGCCGGAGTCCACTGGTCCACGAGGACCTTCACATCCTCGATGTCCACTTTGCCGTCCCCCCAGGGCATAGGACCAATATCGACCAGTGGATCGTTCAGACCCCAGGATAGGAGCAGCCGTTGGAGGTCCTGGAGATCCACTTTCCCATCGTGGTTGAAATCGGCGTTGGGAAGGATCGAGGCTGCAAAGATATCGTCGCCGCCGCCGCGCTGGGACGAGCAGAAATAGAGCGTTTTTCCATCGGCAGATAGGCCCGGGTTCCATTCGCTGCCGTTGTTGATGATCCCATTCAGCTTGACCACCGTCCGCCAGGGGTCGCTGCGGCTCCTACGCGTCGTCATCCAAATGCCGCGTTGGCCGACAGGTGTGCCCCGGTCGGACCGGAAGAACAAGGCCAAACCATCCGGGGACAGGCAGGGCCCACAGTCATTGGAAGAGCTATTGACAGTGGCGCCGAGATTGGCCGGCAGACCCCACGGTTCCTGCGTCGTCAATCGGCTGCACATCCACAGGTCATAGCCCCCCCACCCGCCCCGCGTGGGGCCCGATGAGAAGACCAAGGTCAAGCCGTCGCGAGCGATCGTCACGCCGCATTCGCCTCCCAGGCTGTTGATCGGGGCGCTGGGGTTCACCACCGCGTCCCGCGGACCTCATGCCTGCCGTTTGCTTTCATCTGGCACCACCCTTTCCTCCAACTCTTGAAATCACCATGGGTCCAGAATTCCAACCACAGCCGAACCGTGCCCCCGCCATTATACGCGCAAGAATGTCCCCGTTCCCTAATTCACGACAAACCTCCCCGTGCACACCTCCTCTTACGGACCGGATGAGACCACGCGGATGTTGTCAAAGTAGAAATGGACGCCTTTCAAATCCTGGTAATCCGTCGCGATCTCGAAGCGGTCGTGTAGAACCCCCACTCCGTCATCATGACCGGATGCGCCGCCGCGCACGTCTCAAGCTGATTCACGATCCAGGCCTGGTTGAGGTAAAGCCCGCGCCAGTGCGCGGGGTAGAAATGGGACACGTAGACGATATTGTTCCCCACTATCGGGTCGGTGACTGTGTACGACAGAATTTGACACCATTGTCCCCCGCCGACGAGGATCAGGTTGTCGGGCGCAGTACGAGCGGACCAGATTCACCCACGTCTGCATATCGGTCTTGACACTGTGCCACCGCTGCTGTTCCGTGCCGACATTGTCCATCGGCTCGTTGAAAAGCTCGAAGAAAACGTGGGAGTCGTTGGCGAAACGCGGCGCCATGTACCGCCAAAACTCACTCGTCACAGCCATCTTGGGCGTGGTGTCATCGACATAGTGCCAATCGATGATGGCATAGAGGTTCTTCTTCGCACAGTAGTCCACCACCGGCCGCAGCAGACTGGTGTAGTAACTGTCGTCCCCGGCCGTCCACCGCACGGGCGTCCACCCGGAATCGGGCGGATAGATCGGAATGCGCAGAACCTTCGGATACCAGCCGGGCGAACTGCCCTGGGAATCGTTCCGGTTCGTCAGCCGGTCGATCATGGGGAGCGCCCCGCCCTGCTGCCCCTGCAAAACGCCCAAGTCCGGCAGAGACACCCCCCGGAGCACCACCTCGTTGCCGCTCGGATCTTTGATCTTGTTCCCCTCTACCTGCAACCACGGCGGCGCCGCACAAAGCGGCAGGACAGACCACCAGAGCATGCCCACGAGCGCCGCTTTCCAAACCCAATTCGCCCGTACCTCGCGCATGGCCAATCCTCCTATTTTTTCGGTGTGCCACCGGCGATTTCAGTCTACTCTTCTTGTCCCTCGGAGGCAAGACAATTGTGTTGACACACTATGGTCAACGATACATAATTGACCCCGGTGGCCGTGCTGGACGGTCCGTTCGGCGGCTCGCCGCCAACTGGGAACTGCGAACCGACAACTGCCAACTGGTTTGGGAAGGGAGAGCTTATGCCGGGCAAGGTCACGGACCACAAAGACGGCGACGGCCTGAACAACCCGCGTTTCAACCTGCGTAACTGCACGGCGGAGGAGAATCGTCACAACACCCGCCCGAGCAGCAAGCGTTTCATCGGCGTCTATCCCCGCCGCGACAAATGGACCTACAAGATCACCCACAAAGGCGAGTACTTCTACGGCGGCCCCTTCGACACCGACATCGAAGCCGCCCAGGCCCGGGACAAGAAGGCCATCGAGCTCTTCGGCGAATTCGCCTAGTTGAACTTCCCGCCCGAAGTGTCAAGTGACAAGCAAGAGGACGGAGGACAGAAGACGGAGGACAAGTAGCACAGCCGCCCCCGGCTGTGACATCCACGGCCGGATCGCGGAGGCGCGCCCCCTCGTGCCAGAACCCGGGCGGGCTGGTACTCTGGCACCGCCTGCACGAGTTGCAGGCCATGAAGCTGCGGCAGGAGGACTTGTTTGATGAAACTGGGCGCGGCCCGCCCGCAGGCCCCCAGTGCCTGGCGGCTGGTGACGGTCGAGGTGCACGCCACCGAGGCCACGTTCACGTATCGCCGGAACAAGGACAAGCTGCGGCAGGTGCGCCGGCGGGAAGGCCGATACCTGCTGCGGAGCAATCTGGCCGAGACCGACCCGGCCGTGGTATGGGCGTACTACTCGCAACTGGTGGAGGTCGAGCAGGCGTTGCGCCACCTCAAGGGGGACTTGGCCCTGCGGCCGATCTTCCACCAGGAGCAGACGCGGATCGAGGCACATATCTTCGTGAGCTTCCTGGCCTGCGGCCTACGCGTGACGCTGGGCCAGTGGCTGCGGACCTTGGCCCCGGGATTGACCACGCGGCGTGTTCTGGAGAAGTTCGTGGCGGTTCAGATGGTCGATGTGCACATCCCCACCAGCGACGGTCGCACGCTGATCCTGTCGCGCTACACCCAGCCGGAACCGGACCTGCAACTGCTGTTCGCCCGGCTGAAGCTGCAACTGCCAAGCCCAACCGCCGCCCCGGATCACGACCGGCCCTGAGGCAAAGGAGGTCGCCCTGTAGTGAAGACTTTCACCGGAAAAGGCCCTTCTCGACCCCGCCACGCCGGTTTGACCCCGCGAATCCGCGAAGTCGGGCTAATCACGTCATTGCGAGCAGCGTGGCAACGAAACAATCCCAATCCGTGGCATGGAAGATTGCTTCGCTGCATTGCTAAGGCGCAACATCTTGTTTTTTTAGCAAGCATTTTTGGTTGCGGCCGAAGGCCGCCCCAAGCTTGCAATGACCTTGTCGTGCAGGGACGCACGACCTACTCCGGCCCGTCCTCTCCACCCGCAAAAGTGCCGGACATCGTCCCTTTCCCCTTGTTTGAGATACGGTCGGCAGGCCAGAGAATGGTCTGTCAGCGCATCACTTCCCAATACAGTACAGATGCTTGAGGCCACGGAGATAGATCTTGCCGGCCGCTACGGCTGGGGAAGCACAGAAGGTCTCGTCGAGCTTGTTGACCGCGAGGATCTCGAACGCGGGGCCGGGTTTGACCACGTAACACTCGCCGCCCTCGGCCTGCACGTAGATCTTGCCATCCGCAGCGACCGGGGAGGCTGTGATCGTATTGCGGGCGCCGAGCTTCTGCTCCTCGTAGACGGCCTGGCCCGTCCGGGCCTCGTAGCAGGTTAGAGAGCCCTTGTCCTGAGGGACGTAGAGATACTCGTCGAGAGCGAGCGGCGAAGTCACATAGGGGCCTCCCGAGCGATGCGACCAGGCGACGCCCTGGCTCTCGAATTGGCCCCAGCGCGGCGTGATATCGCCCGAGGCCTCTGGGCGGACAGCGATGATCGGTTGCGGCGGAAACGTGTCGTGCCCCGACGAGAGGAACACCAGCCCCGCCGTAGCAACCGGCGAGGGGACAGGGATCAACGACCCGCCCGCGCACTCCCACAGGAGTTGGCCCGTAGCGGCATCGTAGCCCCGCATACGCCGGGTGGCGTTGGTCACGACGGTGGTGCGTCCCGCGGCCTCGAACAGAAAGGGCGTTCCCCACGAGGCAGCTTCCTTCCGCTCCGTGCGCCAGACGGGATTACCCGTAGTCTTGTCGAACGCGGCAATGTACGAGTCGCCGTCATTGTCGCAGTTGACAATGACCGTGCTGCGAAACAGGATCGGCGAAGATGCTGTGCCCCAGCCCCTTTGGCGCGGCATCGGTCCCAGGTCGCGCTGCCAGACCACGTTCCCGTCGAAATCGACGGCATAGAGGCCCACGGGGCCGAACGAGACAAAGATGTACTTGCCGTCCGTAACCGGCGTTTCGGAGGCATAGGTGTTCTTGATGTGGCGACGCGTCTTCGGGTTTTGTCTGGCGACATCCTTCGACCACAGGACCTTTCCCTGGTCGGCGTCGAGGCAGACTACCGTATAGGCGTACTCCGACTCATCGGGCTTGGAACTGTTGCCTCCCATATACACGCCGCCGCGAAAGGTCTGGACGTTGGGGTCCTTGGCGACGGCCGTGCTGACGAAGACGCGGCTGCCCCAGACAATGGGCGAGGAATGGCCCGCGCGACAGCCGGGCCAGTTCTCTGCGGAGGCCCAGCCCGTGCTCATGAGAAACACGGAACTCGCTATCACAACCCTGGAGAAACCTGTCCTCTTCATGATACCCCTTCAATCAAACCGCCTGTCTAAAACCATCTTCATCGGCAGGATTACTCGATGGCGGACGCGCGGATGGTAGATGAGATCCACCTCTTGTTCCTCATCGCGAGCACCGAGGAAGTAATCCACGGCCCAGTTGTCCACCGTATCCTGGCCCGTGATGTTCGTTCCGTTCGCATCGGCAAACCCCACCACCACGCGAAAGAACGACCGGGCGTTGATCCGGGCTGGGAGCTGACGAACCTGCAATACCTTGCCTTTATACCTCTGGCCCCAGGTCAAGATCGCTCGCGTCTGCCTCTTGGAACGCACGGCCCACACGGCGATGCTGAGGAATGTGACCACGATGATCCCCGGAGGGACGAGTACCCAGGGGTGAATGCGCTGCGGCTGGAGGGCCGCAAAGATGCCATAGAGCAAGATCGGAGAGAGACCAATCAACGTCATGAACGCGGCGAGAAACGAGGCGATCGGGCTCGTGGCCTGTTTGAGGATATCCGCAGGCACTTCCCGCGGGGCGGGAATCTCAATCGCGGCGTTGATCCTGCTCTACATTTCGACTGTCCGTCTGTCTTTTCCCCTATTCGAATCCATGTGCATTCCTCCCACGATTCAGCCTTTTGTGTGCCGGATCTCCCCTATTCACACGAGCTACGAAAAGAAAGCCCAAACGCCTGACAGCGTCACTGCGAACGGATGCTCCCTTGCTTTCCTACCATGCTATTGGCAGAAAGCGAAAAATGCCAGGGGTTTGGGGGCAGAGCCCCCAAGATCTATCTCTTCGAGCCTGAAATCGTGACGTCGAGCATCTTCACCGCGCCGAGCGTGGATAGCGGTTTGTCGCAATCGTCCGGACGGCCGACGATCAGAATTTGCAGCTTGTCCGGCCGCAGGTGCGACTTGGCCACCCGCAGGACGTCCGCTTTCGTCACTTTCTCGACATTCGCCTTCGTCTTTTGCAGGAAGTCGGCCGGGATAGCCGTAGTAGGCGTAGGTCATCAGGCGATTGACGATCTGGCCCTTGCTCTCGAAGTTGAAGACGAACGAGTTCAGGTAGCTCTCCTTGGCCAGGGCCAGTTCCTCGTCCGTCACTTCTTCCTGCGCCATCTTTCGCACCTCGGCCACGATCGCTTCGGTGGCCTGGACGGTGCTCTTGAGCTTCGTCTGGCAGCTCAGCGTGAACAT
The DNA here is from genome assembly GCA_963750205.1 of uncultured Planctomycetota bacterium. Taxonomy (GTDB): domain Bacteria; phylum Planctomycetota; class Phycisphaerae; order Sedimentisphaerales; family Anaerobacaceae; genus PLanc-01. The sequence continues at coordinate 20,146 of CAVVRJ010000045.1, read as the reverse complement.
CCCCGGGTACTCGTAGTTCGCCCCGCAGGCCCCGCCGACGGAATAGGCCAGTCCCTGGCGCGAGCGGACGTTCTTGAACAGCCGGCTCGTGAAGCCGCCGCCGAGAATCTCGTTCATCACCATCAGGGCGTGATAGTCGGGGTCGCTCATCACGGTGCCGATGTGGCCCAGGCGAATGACGCTCTGGTTCAGGTCGTCCTTGCGGACCACACTGACTGTCGATGGGAACTCGTAGCTCACCTTCGGGACGGGCGGCAGCTCAACCTCGGCCTTGGACCAATCCTGGAACGCCGCCTTGATCTTGGCGATCATTTGCTGGGTCTTCGAAATCGCCCCAGACGGCCATCATCGTGTGGTTCGGATGATAGTACTTGCGATGGAAGGCCACCAGGTCGTCCCGCGTGATGTTGTCGATCGTAGCGTACTCCGTGTGCCGGGCGTAAACGCTGTCACAGCCATAGATCAGCTTGGCATACTCCCGCATTGCGATGCCGGCGGCGTTGTCGTTGCGGCGGGCGATGGCGCTGCGGGCCGAAATCTTGGCCAGATCGATCTTGTCCTGGCGAAACGCCGGATGCATCAGCACGTCGGCCAGAACGGCCAGCCCCGTGTCAGATGTCCTCTTTCAGGACCGACATCGACACGCTGCCGGAGCTGCGGCCGATGCCCGTCTCGACGGAGGCCGCGATCTGCTCCAGTTGCTCGTCGATCTGGTCGCCCGTCCTGGTCGTTGTCCCGCCGGTGCGCATCACCGTACCCGTCAGGGCGGCCAAACCGATCTTGTCGGCCGGCTCATAAATCTCCCCCGTGCGAATCAGGGCCGACACGTGGATCAGCGGCAACTCGTGATCCTCCAGCAGGAAGAGTTGCATCCCGTTCGGCAATGTCAACCGCTGGACGTCCGGGAGCTTGATGTCGCGCAATTGGGGATACTAGATCTGTTGATATGCCGGCACGCGATTCTGGGCCACGGCAGTCCTCGTAGCACCCCCGCCCCCGGGGGTGGTCCCCTTCTCCCCAGCCGAGGGCGGCTGGGCTACCTGACTGAATCCTGGTCTGGCAAAAAACGCAACACACGTGAGCACCAGGGCAATTTGCATCGTCCATAGACTCTTCATGTCTTGACTCCTGTTATCGGTTCGCGCCGGCCGCGGTTTCGATGACGCCGACCGTGCGGTTCTTGGTCGTGAAATAGGTCTGGGCCACGCGTTGGATGTCCGCGGCGGTCACCTGCTCGATCTTATCCAACTGCTTGAAGAGGTTGTGCCAGTCGCCGGTGACGACCTCGTAGAAGGTCAGCTCCCGCGGCGAGGCCGGAGTTGGAATCGAGCCGCCGGATCAAGCCGGCCCGGCTGCGGGCCTTCGCCTTGGCCAATTCCTGCGGCGTGACCGGCTCGGCCTTGAGCCTCTCGATCTGGGCGTAGATGGCCTGTTCGCACTCCTGATTGGTGTGGCCGCGAGTCGGCCTGGCGCATGAACGTAAACAGGCTCGGATACTTGCTCCTGCCGGCCCCGGCGCCGGCGTTCACGGCGATCTTCTTTTCCTTCACGAGATCCTGGTACAGACGCGAAGTACGCCCGACGCTGAGGATCTCGGAGATCACGGTGAGCACGGTCGTGTCCGGGTGGTTGACGCTCGGCTGATGATACCCGATCAGAATCAGCGGTTGGGAAGCGTCCTCCAGCGTCACGCGTCGTTCCCCTCGCTGCGGCGGCTCCTCCGTCCGCACCGGCTCGGGCTTGGACCCGCCGGCAATGCCGGCGAAGTACTTGTCGGCCAGACGTTTGACGCTGGCCCGGATCGACGTCGCCGACAAGGGCGATCGTCAGGTTGCTCGGGCCGTAGTGGGCCTTGAAAAAGGCTTCCGCCTCGGACCGGCTGAGGGCCTGCACGTCGCTCATGTGGCCGATGACGGGCTCGCCATACGGATGCGCCAGATAGGCAAGGGCCTGGAATTCCTCATACAGGCGTCCCGTCGGCGAATTCTCCGTCCTCATCCGCCGCTCCTCCATCACCACGTCCTTCTCCTTGTAGAACTCGCGCAGCACCGGATGGGCAAACCGATCCGCTTCGAGCATCATCCACAACTCCAGCTTGTTGGAAGGCAGGCTGACGACGTACTGCGTCGCATCCTCGCTGGTATAGGCATTGAAGCCCCGGGCGCCCTGCCGAGTCAGAACCGTCTCGTATTCATCGTGGACGACGTATTTCTGGGCTTCCTGGCCGGCTTGGTCGAACTGCTCCTGGAGCTGCTTGAGAGTCTCCGGATTGGCCCGGTCGCCCTTCTGCTTCTCTTTGCGAATCGCCACGAACAGATCGTCCATCTTGGCCAGGACCGCCGCCTCGGCCTGATAATCTCTCGTGCCAACCGTCTGCGTGCCCTTGAATGCCATGTGTTCGAAGAGGTGCGCCAGCCCCGTGAAACCCTTGACTTCGTCGACCGCCCCCACGTCGGCGTAGGTGTGGAAGGAGATCACCGGCGCCTCATGCCGCTCCAGCACGAGGAACGTCAAGCCGTTATCCAGCGTGAACTTCGTCAGACGCTTCTCGAACGCCGCCAGGTCCTGGCTCCTCGCGGCTGGCACGAGCATCAGCAAGGCCACCACGAGCGCCGGCAACCTGATGTTTTTCACGACTGATCGTCCCATAGCGCAACTCCTTCATCGTCTTGGATTCTCTGTTGCCCTCGGCTAATTGTAGGTGAAATATACTGTCGCGACGCAATCCTTGTCCACGCGCACACGGACCCAATGGGCGGAAAAGCCGTCCGGAAATTCGTGATGGACATAATTGGGCGCGGGATCGACGATAAGGGACTTGTACGGCCGCCAACTGCCGTCGCCCAGGAAATCGACTTCCAGGGCAAAGGTCACCTGCTCGCGAGCGTTGTGTGTCAGGTGCACGACTTTCTTGTCGAAACCGGTCATCAGGAAGGGATCGGAGACCGCGCCCGCCTTCACCGGCGTATTCCACCAGGGCCCACCCCAGCCGGCGGGCTTGCCCATCCGCCACAGGTCGTCGATGTTCCCGAACCACAGCCCCGACTGCGGCTGACCCTGGTCGTGGTCGATCTGGTCCGAGGCCAGCACGAACAAGCCCCGCCAATAGCAGAAGTCCGGCACGACCCGCAGGTGCGAGCAGATCGGCCGAATGCCCCAGAGATGGCCGCCATAGGCGAACGCGGGCAGTTCGTAGAACATGCCGTGCGCGTCCATCAGCAGCCGCTCCGTGACGGCGTGGCGAATCCGCATCCATTCCGTGTTCCAGGCGTGGTCCCAGGCATGGCTCGCCTCCGGCAACAGGTATCGCTGCCACTGGCCCTTGACCAATGCCCGCAGCACCACGCTGGATTTCGTCCAGCCGAGGGCGTAGAGCGTGTTGCCGCCGTAGGAGTTGTCGCCCGCCGAGGCATGGACTTCGACGAAGGGATTGCGTTCGACGATCATCCACTTTTTGCCGTCCCACTGGGCCAGGCGGCCGGCGTCCCGCTGTCCGAGAAATTCTCTTTCGTCATACGTGTTGTTCGCGACGACTACGCGACCCTGGGCTGTGAAGGCACTTTTGAAATGCGGCGTGGCATTGGCGATCTGGAGTTCTTTGACCAGGTCAAAAAGCTCCGTTGCCTTGAGCGTGTGGACATCCACCTCCCAGAACCGCCCTTCCATCCCGAGGAAATAGACCTTGTTGGCCGGATCGGTCAGATGCTCGCACGTTGCGGCCAGGCGCACCGTCTTGAGGTCCTCGATCACCCGGACCGTGCCGTCGGCGTCAATGGCGTAAGGCCCGATGAACGCCTGGCCGCTCGGCCAGTGCGGCAGGCGGTTGGCGAAGGTCCCGGTGACCGAGGCCGGGTGCCGCCGCAGCGTCATATCGTCGCCGATCTCATACAGACCCAAACCTTGGCCTTTGATGTGCGCCACATAGCCCACGGCCCAGAGCTTCTGGGCCCACGGAATCAGGGCCCCGATCCCGGCCTCGGAGTTGCTGCCCAGCCCCTGGGCCATAACCGTCAGCTTCGGGAACACGCCGTTGACAGACATCGGCGTCGCCTTTCCGGCGTCCGGCTCCTTCTCTGTCTGCTCCAGGTACACACGCAGGGCCTTGGCCAGGCTCTGCCCGAACGCTCGGGCGCCCTCCACCGTCACCGTCTGCCCGCCGGCATTGGCATAGGGAAACTCCAACGAGGCCTCCAGTCGGACGCCCTCCAGATGGCCGGCCCATTGGCCGAAGCTCCGGTTCTCGCCGGTGTTGCTGCCCGTATTCCACGCCTCGCCATAGGGTAGATTGTCGGAGGCACGGTAGACCAGAGGCCCGCTTTGGACCGTTTCCAGAAGCCGGCCGAACTCGCGTTGTTGCTGCCACATCCGCTCCTCGTCGCTGCCCACGAGGTAGATAACCTCGTTATGCGGCCCGCGAATGTACGGGCAGTGCAGATCGAATGCCGCCCGCAGCTTGCCGTTCGACCAGTTCGGAGCAAACGTTCGCAGCGCTGCCACTGATGGGTGAATGCTCGGGCCGCTGTAATCCCGGTTGTGGTCGCGGGGCTTGCGATTCTTGCCCTGGTCACCCTCCTCGACGCCATCCTTGTCCATGAAGGGGATAGCCACCACCTCGACGTTGCGACGGAACCAGTAGCCGTCGTCATTATCCGCGAGAACCGCCTCCAACAGCCCTTCCAGCACATAGTCTGCCATCGCCTCGCAGGCATGGTGCCGCGCCGTCACCAGGATGCGGTACAGCGGGTCGCCATCCAGCCGGCCCACGTGCAGACGCTCAACGCTTCGCCCGTGCTTGCTCTTGCACAACTCCTGCAGGATCACGTTCGGGTTGCCTTTGTGTCTGTCCAAGAACTCCTGGAGATTCTGCTCCAGGTAAGGAATGGCGAAACAGAACCGCGTTTCCCGCCCGTCGGCGGCAAAGGTGTACCGGAATGAGCCGTCCTGCACGGTCTCCAGGCCGAGCCAGGACCAAGTCCGCCCGCTGTCGGTGCTGACGGCGGGCCCCCGCACCCCAATGGGGTTGGGACCGGAGAAACGAAATGTCAGCGTCCGATTCTGCCCGCCCCGAACGCGAAAACCCCAATAGAACCACCATCCTTCCGTGTCCCGCAAGTCCGGCCGGAGAGAGATGGTATCGCCCTCGATCCGTTCGACGACAATATTGCCGCCAGGGTAGTTGGCGTCGATGGCGATCGGCTGACCAGGGGTGCTGCCTGTTGCACCGACGCTTGGGACAGAGAGGACCAAGAGCGAGAGAACGGTGCTTGCCTTTAGAACCTGGAATGAGAACGGATGGTCCATTTCGTGTCCCTCCACTGGGCAGCTTGGGATCCTTCGTTGCGTGACCTGACACACACGGCCGCGCACTATATCGCCTCCCCCAGACGCCGTCAATTGGCAGCGCGAGCCCGCCTGAGGTGGCGGCAAAGTCCTTCAATTCCGGGGGGTGTCGCGACGTTGCGCGGTCTTCCACCCCGCAAAAAAGCCTTAAGAACCGCCTATCTTCGCGTCGGCCGGTCAAAAAAGCCTTGAAAATCACACATTTTTGCGTCGCAGGGCCAGATTCCCGCTTGACAAAGGCCCGGAAAGCCCCTATGCATAGTCCCAGCATCCGCATTGACGTGGCGGACGGCGTTGAGTACTCGGATAGTTTTGGGTTCTTATTTACTGCAAGGAGGCCACTGATATGGCACAGAAAAAGGCAGCATCGGGAAAGCCCATGAGCAAGAGTGAGATCATGGCGGGGATCGCTGAGACCACCGGTCTGAGCAAGAAGCAGGTCGGCTCTGTATTCGAAGCAATGACCGGCCAGATCTCCAAGAGCCTCGGCAAGAGCGGCTCCGGCGTCTACACCGTCCCCGGCTTGATGAAGCTGGTCGTCATCCGCAAGCCCGCCACCAAGGCCCACAAGGGGATCAACCGCTTCACGGGCGAGGAAGTGATGTTCAAGGCCAAGCCGGCCCGCAACGTCGTCAAGATCCGCGCCCTGAAGAACCTGAAAGACATGGTCTGACGGTTAAGACCATCCCGTAATTGAGCGATACAGGCCCATCTCCCTCATCCGGACGTGGGCCTGTTCTTTTTTCCCACTTCTCTATCCGGTGACACAGGCCGTTTTCGACACCCCGCCCTACGATCAGGTGGCGAATTAACATGGTAAGTGCAACAAGAATATAAAGGCGACATCGCGGGCCGAATCCGGTAGCTTGAAGTTAGTCAAGGACTTCACAGCTAAGGAGAGCCCGCGATGTCGTACCGTCATCTTAGCGTGGACGAACGAAATGTCATCTACCGAATGCGCTTTCTGGGCCATACCGATGCCGAGATCGCCCGCTGCCTGGGTTGCCATCGCCGCACTATCGGGCGGGAGTGCCAACGCAACGCCGGTCCCGATGGACGGTATTTTGCCGAGTCCGCCCAGACACAGGCCAACGGCAGGCCGAGGACTTCGATCCGGCTGGGGTCATTCGTTCCCATCCCCACCATTCGTTTCATCAGGTCGCGTCGATTGATTTCGTGCCGCATTGTCATTTCCTCCTGCACAGTAGTCGAGAATCGTCTCATCCTTGGCGAAGCGTCAGGCGAACGCTCGTGCCCACGGGCAGTCGATACCGGTCCAGGCCCGTCGGCAGGCTCGCCAGTTTCTCCAGCCCGGCTGCTCGCCGGCAGGCAGGACCAACTCGCCCGCGCAGCCCGCGGGCAGTGTGAGCGCGAGGTCCCGCTGTCCGCGCGGACCCTGACTGAGAAAGTGAATCGGCCCACGCACCGTCTGGGCCGTGAGGTCGAGGTTCTCGAGGTCGCCCAATTGCGGGCGGATCTCGCACCGGCGAAAGCCCGGCTCCAATGGCTGAATGCCGGCCACGTTCATGAAGAGGCAGTAGAGAGGCGCCACCGCGCAGTGACTCCATTGCGAGCCGGAGTCGGGTTGGGCGACCCAGTCCTCCTGAATCGTGTTGTTCAGCCGCACCGACGGCATCGTGGCCCAGCGCCGGCGCAGCGCCTGCAACACGACGTCGATCCTTCCGCCCTTGGCCAGCGCCCAGTACCGCCAGTTGGCATTGCACGGGTACGACTCGCCCATCGTCTGGGGCAGTTCGGCCAGCGTCTTGGAGCGACGCGGCGACGCGGCCGTTGGGGCACTGGTCGAACAGGATCGCCGTGGCGGTCGAGCGGTCGCACAGGCGGATCTCCTTCTCCTCGGCCAGCCAGGGCCGGTTGATGACGAACAGCTCGTGCTCCGTCGCTCCAAAACTTGCCTTCACCGCGGCGGCACGCAACTCTCCGCCCGAAGCGAGCGGCCGCGCGGGCGTTGGCGTCATCCCCGAAAGCACCCGCCAGGACCGGCAGTGCCGTCTCCAGCATGGCGGCCGCATAGAGGTTGAAGGCACATTGCTTGTGGCGTTGTTGACGATAGGCCTGGTGGTCTATCCACACGGCCGGCACGCCGATGTTCTCCACCGGCAGCAGGCCGTCGCGGCCCTGAAGGCGGCGGAGCGTGTCGGCGAACTTGAGCAAGCGGGGATACGCCTCGGCCAACGGCCCCAGATCGCCGGTGTGCAGGTAGAAATGATAGCAGTCGAAGTTGAAGCCGACGCCGTGATCGAGCAGCGGGCCCCACGGCGTGACACCGAGCTGACGCTGTGCCAGGCGCGCCAGGCGATCGTACGCCGGCCAGCAGTCCAGGAAATAGCCGTCCGGCGTCATGCCTTGGCTGAACGTCCGCACGAAACGCGCCGGCAGGCGCGTCTCGCCAAACGCGAAGTAGATCGCGTGGAGCTGATGTCCGCCGTCGCCGCTGTATTGTTGGCGCTCGCGGCCCATGCCGTCCACCACCGTCTCCTGCGCGGAGTTGCGGAGCGTATTGATGGAGGCGTCCAGGACGCTCTGGATCGCTGCGTCGGAGCACTGCACTCGCGGCTCCTGCGGCCACGGGAACTGCCGGCGGCGCACCCCGACGTCTCGCACCGTCACAGGACCCCGCGCATTGCGGATATGCAGTTGCAGCCAGCGCAGACTCTCGAAATCGAACGTCTCGAACCGGTTCACCCCTTCCCGGCAGATGAAGCGCGACCAGGCGTGGAAATGCGTGTTCAGCAAAGGCGGCCCGCCCGGCGCGTGCGCCTCCTGCACGAGCAGCTCGACCGTCGTGCCCGCCGGCGCTTCGATGGTGAAGTAAGGCCAGCCGACGACCTGTTCCTGCAGCTCGAACGTCAGCGCCGCCGCCCGCGACCCGTCGAGCTCGACCTGCCAGACGCCGGGTCCGACTTCTTTCGCGACTGTGGCGGCCTCGGCCTTGAAGGCATTCGGCGGCACGCACTCGAAGTACTCCTCCGCCGGGCGAAGCCACTCGATGAGGAATTGTTCGGTCAGTTGTTTCACCGGGATGAGCGTCTCGCGCAGCAGCGGCACGCTGCGCGGGCGCAATTCCGCCTCGCTCAGCGGAGCGCCGATATCTTGCGCGTAGTCACTGTAGCCGGCGGCCAGGGAGGGCCTGTCCGCCGGGCCGTCAAGCACCCGGGCCGGGAGCCAGTCGTGGTTCGGCACGAACCCTGGTGCAGCCCAGCCCTGCGGGTACAGCCTTGCATCGAACTCCTCCTGAAACGCACGCAAATACCAGCGCTTGTACTGTCCCGGCCGCCAGGCGCGGGCCAGATGGGCGTGCCATTGGCCGTCGGAGACGACACGCTGCTTGGTCCCGTCCGGCATTTCGAGATCGAGGCAGAAGAGCAAGCCGGGCTTGCCCGCCGGCCACGTCCCGTCACCGTGACCGTAGTAGAGCACCTGCACCCCGAGGACGTTGCTTCCCGCCTGCAGGGCCTCCGTCAAGTCCATCGGATCGATTTCCTCGAAGCGAGGGTCGCACGGCGCGGGCCCGAATTGGATGCGGCGGCCGTTGGCGAACAGGAGATAGCGGCTGCTGCCCAGGACCCAGCCGGTGGCGAGCTTCGGGCTTGGCCGGCAATTCGAGTTCCCGCCGGAACAGCACCATCGTATTGGCCAGACATCGCTCGCTGGGATACCAGAGCCACCGTGCCGGCCGCAGGTCGGGCAGCTTCGTCGGCGGCCCGGCGTGTTTCTCCAGCGCCGCCGGATCAGCCGGCACGAACCTGCCCATCTCCCCCACCGCCCCGGACACCGGCGTCTTCGTCCCTGCCAGCCACATTCCGGTCCCAACCAGGCCCGCGTTCCGAAAGAGGCCACGCCGGCTCACCGCCCCTCCATTCCCCATTCCCTTGTGCGACGAACTCGTCTGTCCCATCTGAAACTGCCCTCGAGACGCAAACCTATGCTACAGCACACGTGGCTAATATACCGCTGAATCCTGTGCCGCGTGTAGCATTTCGTTCCCCGCGAAATCAAGGGAAGAAAACTGTCTGTGACCGCTGATCTGATGCTTCGAGAGCGTCTCGCCGTCGAAACGCGGGCAAGATTCCCGCGACACGGGCGTAGCCCGGCCAACGGCCCGGTCACATGCAACTGCCGCGCTCGCCCTGCCGAAAGCACTGGCTTACGCCGTGGAGGCAGGTATCATGGTGGATCGTGAAGTCTCTCAGCAAGGAGATCGTATGATACACAGCTTCGCCTCGAAGGGAACATTCCGCCCTCGACTCGTGGCCACGGCTTGGATGGTGACATGCTGTCTATGCTTAATAGGCATAGCGGCCCCGGGACTCGCCCTTGGCGCTACACATCCGGTACCGAAGGAACACCCAAGGTTACTCGGGTCGAAGGCGGAGTTGCAGAAGCTGGCCCAGGAGCGACGCAGGCGTATCAACGTGTCGTCGCCGTGGCCCGACAGTCCGGGCGGCGACGACTACTCCAAGATGATCTCGATGGCCCTGGTCTGCGCCATTGACGACGACAAGTCGCTCGGTCAGGCGGCGGTCGAGCGGGCCATGAAGTATGTCAACGGACCGATTCGCAAGGGCCATACGACGTTCGGGACCGATCTGGCTTTGTGCGCCATCGTGTATGACCTGTGCTACGACTGCTGGACCGCCGAGCAGCGTCACAACTGCATCGAGTACATGAACAAGACCGTCGAAGCCAACGTCCAATCGGAGGACCACGTCTTCCACAACGGCTGGTACGGCTACAAGAACTGGGGGATCGGCCTGGCGTGCTACGCGACTTACTACGAGAACCCGCGGGCCCAGGAGTTCCTGCACGTCCTGCAGGAGGATTGGCACAAGCGGGCGGCGCCGGCCCTGGAGTTGGCCGGCGCGGGCGGCGGCTGGGCCGAGGGCTATTACATCAACTACTTCCTCTATGAGTGGCTGTTCTTCTGCGAGGTGGCCCGGCATTGCGAGGGCGTCGATCTCTACGCCGACGCCCCGCAGTTCTTCCGCCATCGGGCCGTCGCCAGCATGTTCGAGACCTATCCCGGCATCGGCGAGTACAACTCACGCCGGTCCATCCCGATGGGCGACGGCGGCGGCCGCACCTTCGGCGGCGACCGGGACAAGGTCCTGTCCGCCCGGCGCATCCTCGTCAACTACTTCCGCGACGACCCGGCCCATCAGGTCGTGCACGCCTTCAATGAAATGACGCCGCGTTCCAGCGTCGGCAGCCTACGCCTACAAGGACTTCCTGTGGCGGGACACCACGGTGGCGAAGGGAGACCTGAAGAGCTTCCGGCTGTCCCACATCAGTCCCGGGCCGGGCTACGTGTACGCCCGCAGCTCGTGGGACGAGGACGCGACGTACTTCTTCTTCAAGTGCGGCGACCGCTTCACCGCCCACCAGCACTTGGACGTCGGGCACTTCCTGATTTACAAGTACGATGAGCTGGCCGGCGACGGCGGCCACTACGACGAATTCGGCACCACGCACGACGTGAACTACCACCTGCGCACCATCGCCCACAGCACGATTCTCGTCTACGACCCGTGCGAGACCTGGCCGGGAATCCGCGCCGGCACGGTCACCGGCAATGACGGCGGTCAGCACCACAACTGGCCGCATCACAATGGCGCGGTCGCCGACCCGGCCCAGTGGCTCCGCCAGCGCCAGCTCTATGACATTGCGGACCTGCTGGCCTTCGAAGACACCGGGCCCTATGTCTACGTCGCGGGCGACTGCACCCGGGCGTACGCGCCGCAGAAGCTTTCGTGCTTCACGCGGCAGATCGTCTTTCTCCGGCCGGGCACGTTCGTCATCTTTGACCGGGTGCGCTCGACGAAGCCCGAGTTCAAGAAGACCTGGCTGCTGCAAGCCATGAAGCCGCCGACCACCACCTCCAGACCATTTGGTTGTGACTAATGGCAAGGGCCGTCTGTTCGTCCAGACGCTGCTGCCGGCCAATCCCCAAGTCCGGCTGGTCGTCCGGCGCGGACCTCTACACCTACGGCGGCCACAGCTATCCGCCGGCGAAGAATACCGGCCCCGCGCCGGAGTGCCGGATTGAGATCTCGCCGGGCGAGCCGCGCACGATGGACTACTTCCTCCACGTGCTCACGGCCACAGACGCCGATGTCACCGACGTAGTAACGCCACCGCCGCCGTCGCGGGCAATCAGGTGCAGGTCAAGATGGACGCCGCGACGATCACCTTCGGCACGGAGAAGGTGGGCGGAAGCATCGAGTTGGCTGGGAAGAGAACGAATCTGACAGACACCGTCGTATTGCCTTACGCGCAATAAACGACAGCATTGTCCGGGTGGCAGCCTCAAGCGCAGCTTGGGGATGGCCGGCCTTGCGAAGAGGACTTGCCTGCGATCGGGTCCAACCATCCCCAAGGCCTCCGGCCTTGAGGCTGCCACCCGGACTTATTCGGACTGCCAGAGACTCAGTCGCAATCGGTATGAGAGGAGTTGAACATGGACGTGGACATCGCAGGACACAAGCTGGAGTTGGTCGAGGGCGACATCACGGACTTGGACACGGACGCGATCGTCAATGCGGCCAATGCCCAACTGATCCTGGGGGCCGGCGTGGCCGGCGCGATCCGGAGCAAAGGCGGTCCGCAGATCCAGCAGGAATGCGACCGGATCGGCGGCACGTTCGTGGGCGGGGCCGTCCTTACGACCGGCGGCACGCTCAAGGCCCGGCTACGTCATTCATGCCGTCGGGCCGCGGATGGGCGAAGGGAGACGAAGACGAGAAGCTCCGCAGGCCACCCTGAACTCGCTGAAAGTCGCCGACGAGCACCATCTCACGAGCATCGCCTTTCCCGCCCTCAGCACCGGCATCTTCGGCTTTCCGATCCAGCGATGTGCCGCGCATCATGCTCCAGACCACGGTCGAATACTTGCGGGGCAAGACCGGGCTGGAGCGAGTCGTGTTCTGTCTCTACGGGCGGGAGAGCTATGACGTCTTCGCCAAAGAACTGCGGCAGATCGCCAACTGCCCGGCCTCAGTGGCATCGGAAACCGAAGGCTAGTGGCAGCGGATACGTGACGGGGTTGTGTCTCTGCCAGGCGAATACGTGCTGCTGCCACTCGGACATTGCATTGTCGTGTACCCGTGCCACGTCGTTTTCCTTGACTCGGAACGCCGCCGGATAGAATAGCCTCTGTGGTCCGGGCACTCCGATGCGAAATACGACATAGACTTCTGTCGAGAATATCTGGCATGGAGACGAGATTCAACGTCTTTGAGATCCTGGAGATCGCCGAGCAGATCGAGCACAAGACGGCCAAGTTCTATCTCAAGGCCGCCGAGGTCTTCGCGGACGCCGATCGCCGCGATCTGCTGTACCGGCTCGCCACCTGGAAAGCCAAGCACGAGCAGATCTGGGCCCGCATGCGGAAGCGGTTCTCCGACAAGACCGGCGAGTTCGGCACCTTCGATCCCGACAATTACGTGCTCTCCAACCCCGAAGTCATGTCGGGCCTGGCCGGGTCGAGCACCCAGTTCGGCGCCATCGAGCAGTTCACCGGCAAGGAAGACCGGCGGCAGATCCTCAAGGACGCCATCCGGCGGTTCCAACGAGGCGGCCATCTTCTACGGCGGCCTGAAGGATTTTGCCCGCGACCCGGCCAGCGAGGCCATCCTCGACACGATCATCCGCGAGGAGCTCCGGCAGGCTCGGTTCCTTTTGGATGAGTTGAACCAGGAGTCGGCGAAACCGCGGTCCGTGCGGTCCCCTGACCCCTGACCCCCTGATCCCTGCTGGAGAAGTCGCCGGCCAGCAGATTCGCGATGCGGCTTGAACGTGTCGAACTGCATCAGGACGATGCGGATGGCCGCCGTGATCGGGGCCGCCAGGAACATCCCCACGATGCCCCACAGGAGGCCCCAGAACGACAGGGCCAGCACAATCGTCACCGGATGCAGGTCCAGCCCTTCGCCCATCAATTTCGGCTCGATGATGTTCCCGATGATGTTGTGGATGACTCCCGGGACGACCACCACCAGGATCACCGGCCCCAGCGACTGGAACTGCGCCAAGGCCAGGGGGATCGGCAGTACCGTCACGATGATGGGGCCGATCGCGGGAATGAAATTGACCAGGAACGCCAGGACGCCAAAGACGCCGGCCAACTCCAGGCCGATGATGGCGAGGGAGGCCCAGACGAGCACGCCGACCGCCGCCGAGGTGATGACTTTCGTGCCCAGGTAGCGGCGAATCTTGCCGACGACCGCGGTGTAGATCTCGGAATGCTCGGCCCGGGGATTATGGCCGGCCAGCAGGAAGATCGACGAAGATGCAGACAAACACCACGCCGGAAACGAGTTCCCAGATCGTCCCGACCGTATTCTTGAGAATGTTGAACATGCGGTTCGTCAGGTCCCGGATGATCTGCTTGGCGTTGTCCGTCAGTTCCTTGGTGATCTGCTTCATATCGATGCGCTGCATCAGCTTGGCCAAGCCTCTTCGGTTCCGTCGTCGCGGCCGCCGGCGCGTTGGCCTCGGCCTGCACCAGGGGCGGCGACGGGCGCGCTTGTCACGGGCCGGGGTAGGGGTCCCCGCCGGCGACGTTTCCCCCGCGGAAGCCTTCTCCAAACGCGCTTCGCTCGCCGGGCTTGCTCTGGGCCATCTCATTGCCGTCCGGATCGGCAACTGGGACTCCTCCTGCTGCGCGTAGAGGTCACCGACGGGCTCGAGTAATCGGTTGGCCATCTTGCTGAAGCTGTCGCTGTAGGTCCCGGCCGTCGAGGCGATGGTTTGAATCGCCTGGGCCACGAAGAGCGAAAGCACCGCGATGACGAATAAGACCACGAGCAGCGTCACGATAATGGCGATGAAGCGCGGCAGCTGCAAGACGCCGGACCTGGAAGTCCTCGATGGGCGTCACCAGGGCCACGATGAACAGGGCCACGACAAACGGGACCACGATCTTGCGGGTGTAGATCAGCGCCGCCGCCAGGGCCACCACGGCGAGGATCACCAAAGAACTCGTGATCAGCCAGTTCTGCTCCTTGTGCTCGTGCGTCGCACTCGTCCTGGAATCCTTCCAACCCATCATACGTGCTCCGTCCTCAACCGCTCCTCAGCGACATCGAATCAGCCTATGGTCGTCGATCTCCAACTGGGGCAGATGGCGGCGCAGCTCCTCAACGAACCGCTGGCCGTCCTTCCAGTACCCCGCCGTCGGTTTCAGGCTCGCGCTCATCCCGACGAAGTATTCGTTCATGCAGTCCATCAGCAGCTCGCGGAGGTATTTGCTGACCATCGAGGCCAGCGAGACCGGCAGGTACAGATCGTCGGCGGCCACCTCGAAGCTCAGCCGGACCAGTCGGCCGCCGGCCCGCAGCTCATACACGCTGGTCTCGGGCCCCTCGTCCACGATGCGCAGGTCCATGCCGGGGAAGCTCCGCAGCAGGTTCTCCCGATAGTGGGCCCGGCCCCCCTGCCGGTCCACCAAGATATGGATCGTGTCGTCCTGCAAATTCGTTCAGGATTCCCTGCATGAGCTGGGTCACGGCGATGAACAGGACCTGGGCCTTATTCTTCACGCGGTTGACCAGGGAATTGTAATAGGCGACGTCGAGACAGCAGCTTCGGAGCTGCACCAGTTTCGCCCCTTGCGTCTCCAAGTCGTTGGCAAAGACCGTGGCCGCGATCTTCATGTCGGCGGGGCCCCCCGTCAGATCGCACTGCCCCATCTTCTGGTACCACGGGTATTCCTGCAGCCGGGGCAGGCAATCCGGGCACAGCAGGGTCAGAAGCTCGGTGAGATTGGCCGGCTCCTTCTTCAGGCATTGCAGTGCCCCCAGAACCGTGCGTTGCAGATGGCCAACGCCTTCCTCGCGGTGGTACGCCTTCTTGCTGTCCGCGATCAGCAGCCGGCCGCCGAGATGCTTTCGCGTCTTGCCCACGCTGCGGTGGAAAGTTCGCCAAAGGTCCGCCCCGAGGAGTTCCGGCTTGACGGAGAACACGCTGCACGAGACCACCAGCGGCCCCAAGAGAGGCCCAAACCCTGCCTCGTCGATCCCTGCCAGAATCGCCACGTCTGCCGCCTCGGTCCTTCCTGATACCGTCCCTGGTTCGATTCGGACGCGCCGCACCAAGGGCCACCATCCACAACTGAGGTCATCATAGAGGAATGGAAGAGCTTGTCAACGAAGAACGTCTGCTTATCCTCCCAGCAGAGGCTCGGCGTCGGGTCCTGATCGCGCAGCATTGCGGTCGGGGTCCTCCGGCTCCTTCTCGGGCTCGGGCGGCTCTTCCTTGGAGATCTTCTCGATGCGCTTCTCCGCCTTCTGGAGGATGTCCCGGCAGTGCTTGATCAGGGCCATACCCTTCTCGTACTGTTCCAGGCTGTCCTGCAAGGGAATCTCCCCCTGCTCGATCCGATCCACGATCCCCTTGAGCTGCTGGATCGCCTGCTCGAACGTCAGTTTGCTGAGGTCGTCCTTCGGTTTTCGTTCCGTCATCGGCATTGCTCTCCTGATCAGGTCGATGCGTCCGCCGGTACGACTCTGGGGGGCGAGTGGGGACGACCACATCTTCACAGCCCATTACCTGTAACCCGGCTTTCGATGCGATTGTCCTTGGCCAACTCGGTCATCAGCAGATCGTCGAGCTGGACATCGTCGGCTGTTCGCACGACGCGGCCGGTCTGCTGGTTGATCGTGATGCTGTAGCCGCGATTCAGAACGGACTTGGGATTCAGGGCTGCCAGACGGTTCTCCCGGGCCGTGATCTCCAATTCCCGGCGGCTCAGGGCCTTCGTCACGGCGGCCAAGCCCCGGCTCTTCAATTCGTTCAACTCGACCATCATGCGGCCGAGCAGCCGGTGCGGCTCGATCTTCGCCACTTGGTCCTGATAGTCCTGCATGCGCCGCCGGGCCTCGACGAGCATCGTCTCGACCGCATCGCCCAGGTTCCACGTCAAATCGTCGAGATATTGCTCGCGATTGAGAACCGCCAGCAGCGGATTGCGAAAGACCGCGCTGGCCAGGATGGTCTGGAGGTACTCGCAGCACAGGCCGAACTGGCTGCGAATGCTGCCGGTCAGACGCCTCTGGTGGTGCACCAATTCGCTGAGCACATCCTGCATGTCGGGCACGGCGACCACGCCCGCCTTGGTCGGCGTCGAAGCACGGGCATCCGCCACCAGATCGGCCACGGTCGTATCGACCTCGTGCCCCACGGCACTGATGATAGGAATCCGCGAATCGAAGATAGCCCGGGCCAGGACCTCCTCGTTGAACGCCCACAAATCCTCCAGCGAGCCGCCGCCCCGGCCGACGATGAGCACGTCGAGCTTCAGCTTGTCGTTGCGCCGGTTCACGTCGCGGATCGCCGCCGCAATCTCCTGGGCCGCCCCCGGCCCCTGCACCGGCACCGAGTAGAGAAACAGCCGCGTGCACGGCCAGCGGTTGTGGATGCTGACGGCGATGTCCTGGACCGCCGCTCCGGACTCGCTGGTGAGAATCCCGATCCGCTGCGGGTACTTCGGCAGCGGCTTCTTATGCGCCTCGCGAGAACAGGCCCTCTGCTTCGAGCTTTCGCACCATCTGCTCGAAGGCCAACTGCAAGGCCCCCATCCCCGCCGGGATCATCTCATCGACGATCAGCTTATACCGGCCCTGCGGCACGTAGAGGTCGATCGAGCCGGTGACCAGCACGGCCAAGCCATTGGCCGGCTTGAACTTGATCTTGGCGAGCGTGCTCCGCCACATCGCGCACGGCAGCACCGATTCCTCATCCTTGAGGCAGAAGTAGCGGTGCCCGCTCTGATGCTCCTTCCAGTCGGTGATCTCGCCTTTGATCGTCAGCCACGACGGCAGATTCTCCTCCAGCACGTCCTTGACGAGCGAGTTGACCTGCGTAACGGTATAGATTTTCGTTCTTGTCTGCGTCTGTACCTGCATGTAAGCCGTCCAACGAGAACCTTGTTGCCTGCGGCAATTATAGGCGAAGGCCCTGGTCTTCACAACCGAACCATCAACGCTATACGACCACTTTGGGGGTTGGTTTGTAGTGACGCCGTAAGGCGTTTCTTCTCATGCCCTTACGGGCACGCTACGAACGAGGTCCGCTTACCCTCACGACATAGGTCGTGAATTCGCCTTGGACGGGAACGCGGATAACGCCGTTGCGGCGCGTGGTGGTGGTCACGGGTTTGCCGAACAGGTCCTTGGGATCGAAAAGTCGAATCACGTCGCCCTCTTTCGCGAAGCTGCCGGCGTCTACATCGACCGTCTCGGCTTTGGCCCAGTTGTAGACGACCAGATGGGCACGGCTTGGATCGTACTTGTTCGGGAGCAGGACGGCTTTCGCCTGCGCCGGGTGGGCCTCGTTCTTCGCGAGAACGAGATTGTTCTCCTGCACCGCATGGCGATAGCGGCGTGATCTCCAACCGGCCGTTAACGATGGTATTGTTGCGGATGTCGCAATCCTCGTTGGATGGTGCCGTGTAGCCGATCCTCATGTCGATGCCGTAGAGATAGTTGCGGTACGCGCGGATGCCGTGGCTGGGTCGGCTGCCCCCGATTAGGAACGGGCCGGGAGCGTAGCAGATGTTCTCCGTCGCCAGGTAGTTGTTCACATAGGCCCGCTCGGAGCCATAGGCGTGCATCGTGTAGCTGCCCTCGTAGCGGCAGGTCATGATGCAGTTGGAGATGGTCTTCACGCCCTCGTCGTTTTGTGTGTAGATACAGTGCCCGTGGCCGCGATCCACGCCGAGCCAGCCGTTGCCGTAGATAATGCAGCCATAGATCTCCGGGTTGACCTCGCCGGCCCAGCAACTGATGCCTTGATTGCAGTTGTGGATGACGAGATCGATATACTTGCAGTCCTTGCCGCCGTGCATGTGCAGGCCACCCCACGGCCGCTTGAGGTCCGCCGGACTGGAGCCGGCACTGACCGGCTTGTCCGGCAGCGGCTCCGAGACGAAGATCTCCAGATCCCGAATCCAAACATGGCCGAGGGGCTTTGCACGGCCAGACCGCCGTCGATGCGAACCCGTTGGCCACCGGCCGGCTGTACATGAATGGGCTTCTCCGCCAAGCCTGCCAGTCGAACGTCGAACAGTTCGTTCGGCCGCCGTCGATAGGTGCCCTCCGCAAGCCAGATCGTGTCACCCGGCGGACCTCCTTGCGGCCATTGACGGCCGAAGCAATGTCCCAGGGCGACTCCTTTGTCCCCGAATTCGTGCCCTTACCATCGGGAGCGACATACCAGTCCGCCCCGCGTGCTAAGAAGCACGAAAGCAACAGCCATCCCAGAGCAATAGGCTTACACACGCTCATCGAACGCATCTCCACACGCGGTCCCCGTGGCGGTTTTCTCTTGATGGCCCCGCCGCGGAGGGTTACCATTCTTCTTCGAATCCGGCACAGCAACCGTGCTGGAAGTAGAATACCGCCGTGCAAGGCAAATAGCTATGTAAGGTCTTGATAGGAGGACACATCATGACACCCGTCCGGCTGAGTATCTTGTTCGCCCTTGCCGCTGTTCTCACCACGTTCGCGGGCACCTCGGCCCTCGGCCAGGAAGCCAATTACGATGAGTCAAAGGTCGGAACGTACACTCTGCCCGATCCGCTCGTCTGTCTGGATGGCACGCCCGTTAAGGATGCCAAGACGTGGCGCGAGAAACGCCGGCCGGAGATTCTCCATCTCTTCGAGGAGCACGTCTACGGCAAGCGCGGGCAAACCGGGCTCCATGACTTTGTGCCCGCCTCCGTCAACAAGGAGGCCCTCAACGGCCTGGCGACGCGGAAGGAAGTGACGGTCTACTTCACCGGCCGCCAGCAGGACCCGAATATGAGCATCCTGATCTACCTGCCAAACAAAGCCACCAAGCCCGTGCCGCTGTTCGTCGGCCTGAATTTCGGGGGCAATCAAGCCGTCAGCACCGACCCCGGCATCACGATCACCAGGAGTTGGATGGCAAACAGCAAACAGGACGGTGTCACGAATCACCGGGCCACGGCCGCCTCCCGTGGCAAAGAGGCCAGCCGCTGGCCGGTCGAGCGAATTCTCGCCCGCGGCTACGGTCTGGCCACGATCTACTACGGCGATATCGACCCCGACTTCGACGACGGCTTCCAGAATGGCGTCCACCCGCTGCTCTACAGACGGCCGGACCAAGCCCGCCCCGAACGAGTGGGTCGCCCTCGGGGTTGTTGTCCACGCCCTGCGTGACCGCGGCCCACTTCACCTGCAGCGCGCCCCCCGCACCCGGAGTGCACGAGATGTTCGCCGGCGCCTTCGGCGCGACGGTGTCCACCACGCCCGTGCCGAAGTAGCTCGGGTCGCCGGTGTCCGCCGCGGCCGCCACGTAGCCGCGCCGATCCCCTTCTCCACGAGACGATGGGAGAGGATGTGCGAGGCGAAGAACGGGCCGGCGTCGTCAGGGGTGTCGCAGCTGCCGGGAATACCCAGCGCGCCTTGGCGAGCAGCACGTCGGTCACCACCTGGTCGTTCTTGTCCACGATGCCCAGCGCGCCCGCGCACACACTGGCAGTGTAGATGTTGCCGCTCGGCACCGCGCACGCCGTCACGTCCGACTTGTAGGTCGCGTCTCCCATCATCAGCAGCGCGGCCTTGGCGACCTTCGCGTCGTCGGCCTTGGCGCCCTTCGCCACGCCCTGCAGGAAGCTCTTCGCGGTGGCGTCGTCGCCCAGGTATCCCAGCGCGAACATGGCCATGAACTTGGAGGCCGGCATCGCGTCGCCCGCGCCGCACTGGAGGCGCGCCCGCAGCGCCGCGGTCCGGCCGGCGCCGAGCACGAACTGAACGAAGTGCAG
>CAVVRJ010000044.1:0-54714 GCA_963750205.1 uncultured Planctomycetota bacterium | reverse complement strand
TGCTCTTTGAAAAGCTCATAGGGAGGTTTCGACGCACCAACTGGCACACCGCCACCGACGGTGCCGGAGAGCTTGGCGGAGGCGGTGGATTCGGTCCTGGCCTACACCACCGGCGGCAATGGCAACTGGAGCGCCGTCAGCGGCGGCTATTACGGCAACGACTCGGCGGCCAGCCTGAGCTTGTCGCTCAACCAGGAGTCCTGGATTCAGACGACGGTCCAGGGGGCGGGGACGTTCAGCTTCTGGGCGAAGCTCTCGGGGAATTCCGGGGACATCATACTATGTTCCGGAGATCCCCGTTGACAGGTTGAGGCGAGTTGTATAGGGTGGCGTCATGGCTCGATTGCGCGAGTTGTGGTTCCAGGGGTCGCCCACCACGTCACGCAACGTGGGAACCGGCGACAACCCACCTTCTTTCAGGAGGAGGATTACGCGGCGTACCTGGCCTTGCTGGGCGAATGGTGCACGCGCTGCGAGGTCCAGGTGTGGGCCTACTGCCTACTGCCCAATCATGTCCATTTGATCGTGGTGCCGGGCGGCGAGGACGGGTTGCGGCGGGCTCTCGGCGAGGCGCATCGACGCTACACCCGGCGGATCAACTTCCGCGAGGGGTGGCGGGGGCACTTGTGGCAGGGACGCTTTGCCTCTTTCGCCATGGACGAGCACTATCTGCTGCGGGCCGCCCGGTATGTGGAACTCAATCCCGTCCGGGCCAAGTTGTGCCGGGTGCCCTGGCGCTGGCGGTGGTCGAGTGCAGCGGCCCACGTGGCCGGACAGGAGGACGGGGTGGTGCGTGTGACGCCTCTGTTGGAGCGGGTCAAGGATTGGCGGGAATACCTGAGGCAGCCTCTGGAGGCCAAGGAAGAGGAGATATGGCGTCAGCACGAACGTACGGGACGGCCGTTGGGCGGCCCGCGTTTCTGGATCGGGTCGAGAGCCTCGTGGGACGACTGGTGCGACCCGCCAAGCGCGGCCGCAAGCCGAAACCGCCGGAGAAATAAGTATGGTGTCCCCGGAATGCCGTCACGATGAGCTCAACCGCAGCAGAGGGAATTCCTCCTCAAAGTGGGAAATGCCGGGGGGTAGGGGCAGGCCCCCGTAATAGGCCGTTCGATGCTTCCCAGAGAGAGTTGCTGGATGTCACGCCGCGGTAGATGACGAAGGTGTTCTTTGGTCCCCCTCCGGGCTCGGGCTTGTTCTGACTCCCGCCTTGAAGCATCCCGCCGCGAGCCTCCCCCCATCCGCCGTCATGGCCTGCTTTCAGACTGGGCACGTTCAGCAGCCAAGAGGGTGTGTGAGAAGTGGCACGGACATCGTGCCCGTGAGACTTGGTGGCATCGGCATCCTTTCGGCTTCGCTCCGAGCGGGCTCTGCCGATGACGCATGGGCTGGAAGCCCATGCCACACGGACCGGGCTTTCCACACACCCGTTAAGAATTCTCGCCGGCTTTTAGATTTTTGCGTAACATACGGGCATCAAGAAGCGTCTTTACAAGAAAGCGCGGCAGCAAGATTGCAAACGGAAAGAGTGCCGGGGCCTGTCTGCATGGCGGTCTGTACAAACAAAGCCAATTGGTGGAGGAGTTTGAAGTGGGAAGTTGGAAGTGTGAAGCGAACAAAGCCCTTTGCCTCCAGGGGCTGGCGAGGCCCTGGCGTGGCCCGATCGCGTCAAACAAAGCCAATTCGGCGAAGCCCGGCCGGCAGCCGGGGCCAATCGTGCGAAACAAACCCAATTGGGCCCGGGGCAAGGGATCAGAGGCCGCCCGGCGGTGGGACCGGTCGTACAACGAAGGCAATTGGGCCGCGGTCCCGGGGGAGAACCGGTTGGGGGCGACAGGAGACAAGAGAATATCGGGCGGGGACGCCCGAACTACGAAGAAACGCCTTGCGGCGTCACTACGAACGCGCCGACTGGCCCCGCGTGCGAAACAAAGCCAATTTGGTCCAGTCGCTACCGGGTGGGGCAGGAGACGGTCCTACTCCATCTCCGGGGCCTCCCCCTGCCTACGCAAGGGCAGGCTGTGGCCCCGTGGTGATGATCCGGCCAAACAAAGCCAATTTCAGAGGGAGTCTCAAGTTGGAAGTGTCGAGTTTCAAGCAAAGAGAGCCAGGCGGCCAGTTGTCCGAGTCATCGGACTTCAAACTTCACACTTCAAACTGGCGGCAAGAGAAACCCAAGTAATTGCAGGAAAAGGACTTATGACAAATTGGGCACGGAGAAGCCTCGGCAAAACAAAGCAAGCCAAGTCACCTTGGCACCGCATGGTTCCGGCGGTATAATGGGATGCTTGGCGGAACAAGCGTGTGACAACGGCGTGGGCCCTGGCGGCTACGGAGAAAGCTATGACGACACAGGAATACTCCCCTTCGGTGAAGGTCTATCCGACGGAGAATCTCGGCAAGTACAGCATCCTAGACATGCTCCAGTACTTCGAGGAGCACGGGGCCATGCGGGTCTCCGACCTGCACATCAAGGTGGGCGCCCCGCCCGCCTATCGGATCGACGGCAATCTGGTGAAGCTCAAAGGCCCCAACGTCACGCCGGAGATCGCCAAGCAGCTTATCTTTCCCCTGCTCAAAGAACATGCCCTGCAGAAGCTCCAGACGGACCATAGCGTGGACGGCTCCTACCGCATAGGGGACCTGCAGTTCCGCATCAACGTCTTCCGCGAGAACGACGGCCTCGCCGCGGCGATTCGAGCCCTGGCTCTGGACGTCCCGCAGATCGAGAACATCGGCTTCCCCAATGACGTCTGGGAGGACATCATTGGTCTTAAGGCGGGGCTGGTCCTGCTGACCGGCATCACCGGGGCCGGCAAGTCCACGACGATCGCCTCTCTCATCGGACGGATCAGCGAGAAAACCGCCTGCCGGATCATCACGGTGGAAGACCCGATCGAGTACATCCTGCCGCAGAAGTACTCGATGATCTCCCAGCGAGAGGTCGGCCGGGACGTCAAATCCTTCCACGACGGCCTCAAGGAGATGATGCGCGAGGACCCGGACGTGATCTTCGTGGGCGAGATGCGCGACGCCGAGACCATCGCGATGACCCTCATGGCCGCCGAGACCGGGCACCTGGTGTTTTCGACCCTGCACACGCGGGATGTCACCGGCTCGATCACCCGCATCCTCGACTATTTTCCCGAAGGCCGCCAGGCGGAGGTACGCAACCAGCTTTCGCTGGGGCTGGCCTACGTCATCAGTCAGAAACTGATCCCCCGCAAGGACGGGCAAGGCCGGCTCGTGGCCATGGAAATCCTCAACAACAATTACGCCGTCGCCAACAATATCCGGACCGGCAAGATCGAGCAGCTCTATTCGCAATTGCAGACCAAGACGCGCAGCAAGCCCGACGAAAAGATGATCACGCTGGAGAAGCACATGTCCATCCTCGTCAAAGCAGGAGAAGGTGGACCTGCTCGAAGCCCAAAAGTGGGTGAACGACCTCAAGGCGTTCGTGGACTGCATGCAGAGAGACGGATGATTCGTGCAATATTACAGTAGTTCCGTAAAAAAACACTGCGTTCTTACAGGAACTATTGTTGCTCGGCGTGTACACGGGCCCGCGTTCGTATCACTACGACGGCTTGGACGTTCTGCCAACCGAGGACTTTCTCCGACAACTTCACGGAGGCCAAGTGTTCTGACGGGGTGCGGGGATGACCATCGAATTCAACTGTCCGCACTGTGGGGCGCTAATCGCGTTCGACAGCAAGCACGCCGGCCGGGGGGCCAAGTGCCTTACGTGCGGCGAGAAATTCCTCATTCCTGCCGCGAGCTTTCAGAAGGCCGAGAAGGCCACGCCGGAACCCGAGGTGAAGGAAGACCCTATCCCGGGCTTCTATCGGGCGGTCTTCCTCGACAATGGGCGGGTCTTCTTCCGGCGGGAGAGCGTCACGCCGTTGGCATTCGTGACAGCGCTGGTCTGCTTTCGGTTTTTCCTGGCCGGCTCGTGCTGCCTGAGTTATGTCGCCTCCATTGTCATCTGCGGCTGGCTGTTCGGCTACTACCTGACCGTGATCCATCACACCGTCGATGACGAGGAAGCGCTGCCCGAAGTGGACATCGGCACGTCGATCACCATCCTCTGGCATGCCCTCGCACCGATCCTCGTCTTCGTTTGCACGCTTTTCCTGGTCGAGCTGCCCTTCGTCATCACCCTGGCGATCGCCAGTAATCACGGCATCACGGCCAGCCAAGTCTGGTCCGGCCACACGCCCCTGCACCTGCTTCTGCAACTCTTCCAGGTTGCCGGCCTCTTCGTCTTCCCCGCCGCGATTCTGACGCTCGCCGTCGGCCAGGACTTCACCCTCTTACGCCCCGACTATCTCCTCGCTCCCCTATTTCATGCCTTCTTCCCCTACTTGACCGTGGTCCTGCTGTTGCTGGCGACGTGCTCCCTGGAGATGCACACCACCCAATATACCGGCCATGATCCGATGGTCACGGCCAAGCACCTGACCGTGAGTACGACCCTTACGGCAAGACATCTGGCGGTGAATCTGCTGGTGCAGGTCCTCGCCCTTGTCTCCATGCGCTCCATCGGCCTGCTCTACCGCCACTACGGCTGTTATTTCAAATGGTGATACAAGGATCTCGTGGCACGACAACAAGAGCGAAGGTCTGTCCCCATCCGCCGGGGTTTCGGGATTCCCGCCTTCGCGGGAATAACAGGACAAGAGAACCGCCGCAGTGAGGAGAGGAAGGCTGGGAAGGCTGGTGGGGTCAGAGCTTGATTAGTGATTAAGCGCGCCGTAATCACTAATCAAGCTCTGACCCCAAACCGCCCCGGGAATGACAGAGCGAGAGGGCCAGCTTGCTTGAGGAGGACGCCCGGATAGCTGATTCACTCGGCCCTTGCGAGCTGTTTATTCTCGTCGGTTCGTGTCACCACCAAGCTGCGGGTGATCTGATGGCAGAAGGCCAGGTATTCCTGTTCGAGCTGGTCCAGGTCGGCCCCGATGTAGCGCTCGAAAAGCTGGCGGCCCACCTGGCGGTTCCATACGAGGGTGCGGGGCAGATTGCGGTCCGCGGCGGTGAGGCCGTCGGGTTCGGCCAGCGGCCATTGGCCGGTGAGGCCGTCCGACAGGAGGCGATGATAAGACTCCCAACGCCGGCCATACCCGGCCTCCCGGAGAAAGCGGACGAGGGCGTAGGATTGGCTGTAAAACGCCATCACCGCGTCGGCCTGGTCGGTAGCCAGCACCTCGCCGGGGCTGGTGGACACCAGCTCGCGCAAGGGAATGGGTTTGCCCTGGGTGAGAGTCTCCTTGAGGCCGCCGAGCCGCTGGAGGTTGGCGGCCGGCGCGAAGCGAAAGAGCCCTCCCTCACTGACGCTGGTCTCGAACTGCATGGCGACGCCTTCATCCAGCCAGCTTGGCAGGCGGTATTTGAAATGCCGGCTGTTGAATTGGTGCCAGCCCTCGTGGCCCAGGGCCGCCAGCGTTCGCTGGGGACCGATGTCGTAGATGACGCACGCCCCATTGAGGTAGTAAGCCCCGGTCTTGATCTTGCAGAAGATCGTCGGCCTGGTCACCGGCGAAGCTCACGCGTGAAGTCCTCCCACTGCCGCCGGTCGGCAAAGAGGTAGATCGGGAAGGAAGAGGCCGTCTCAATCGGTTGCGGCAGTTGATCGTTGTAGCCGTGGTAGGCGGATTCGATGAACCCCGGGACCATGCGGAGCAGCAAGGGCTGCGTGACAGTGGAGAGGATCTCATAATGATCCGTAGTGAGCTTCAAGCCCGGGCCGTACTTGCTCTCCCAGGCTCCCACCGACGTCAATGCCGGCAGATGTTCGCTTTGCAGGCATGTCATGGCCGCCTGGACAGAACGCGACGTCTTGCGTCCGTACCGGCGCAGAGTATTCGCTCGACGTACTGCGAGCGCGGCGGGTCGGGGAACACCCCGTCAGCCCAAGCGCGACAATAAGGAGAGCTACCCCGAGCCCTCGTGTCATACTCCTCCTCCATGCCAAGTCAGTGGGAAGTCTGCCAAGATTTCTCTCGCTATGGGACCTTGCGGTGGGGCAAGCCCCACCCTACAACTTCACACTTGAAACTCTCTTCAAAGTATACCAAATGCCGATCGTGAGTGGTGCCGGTTTTCCTCAGGCGACGAGCGGTTTGGACCCAGCAACCGATGGTTATGAGACGTGCCAGCGTTAGGCGGCGTGGGAGGGCGTGCCGAATACTTCGGCGGTGAACAGGTAGACCTCCGTCTTGGGGTCTTTCCAGGCATCGGCGGGGAGTCCGGCCTTGTGGGAACAGCAGTAGGACAGAAACTCCTCTTTGCTCCAGCCGGTCTCCGTCGCCACCTGCGGCAGGAAGCAGCCGGCGGCGTAGCCCCGCCTGATGTAGATCCCGTCGACGCCCAGCCGCAGACTCAGCGGATTGTCTGTCCGCGCCAGCGGAGACAGGACGGAAATCTCGATCTCCAGATTGGGCATGTCCCGAACACTCAACGGATGGTCGAAGAAACGCGGATCTTTCGAGGCGGAGGCTTCCGCCATCTCCACGACCAGTTCGATCAACGGCCGATCGGAAGTGAACTGGCCGATACACCCGCGCAGCCGGCCTCGGGTCTTCAGGGTGACGAAACAGCCGCAACACGCGGTCAGGGCCGGATCGTCCGATGGCTGGCGCAGGCAGCGGCGTGCCCGCCACGGTCGCTTTCACCGTTTCGCCGGGCGATTTTCAGTAATGTCTGCCTCTGGGCTTCATCCATACCGGCGAAAAATGCTCCAATATCGTTTTGTCATGCCCTGACGACGGCTCAGTCGGCCGCCGGCTGTCGCCTTCTTTCCTTCAGGACCTCGATCACGGCCGGCAGAATCGAGATGATGATGATCGCGATGATGACGAGCCCGAAGTTCTTCTTGATGATGGGGATGTTGCCAAAGAAATACCCGCCGAAGGAAAAGAGCGTGATCCACAGAAGCCCGCCGGTCACGTTGTAGGTCAGGAAGCGCGCGATAGCTCATGCGGCCGACACCGGCCACGAACGGGGCAAACGTCCGGACGATCGGCACGAACCGCGCCAGCACGATCGTCTTGGAGCCATATTTCTCGTAAAATCTGTGGGTGCGGTCGATATGCTCCTTCTTGAGGAACCAAGCCCCCTGCTTCTTCAGGATGATCGAGCCGAAGTACTTCCCGACGGCGTAGTTCGCACTATCTCCCAGGATGGCGGCGGCGGCCAGGATCACAAATACCCAGCCGATCTGCAGAGGCGACCCCTCGACGGCCGCCAGCGTACCCAGCGTGAAAACCAGCGAATCGCCCGGGAGAAACGGCGTTACCACCAGGCCCGTCTCCGCGAAAATGACCACGAAGAACAGCAGGTAGCTCCAAAGCCCCGCGTACTCCAGGATCACACTCAGGTGTTTGTCCAAATGGAGAACGAAGTCAATCAGCGATCCCATATCCATATAGCTACTCAAGGTAGTCGGCGGCCGCTACAATGTCAACCCGCGAGTTCGGCAAACGCCATAGGATATGAGAACGCGACACTTGTCGGTGGTTAATGCGGATAGAGTATGACTGACGCACAACAGTTCGAACGGAGCGGGGAGGCCCTGCTGGTGCGGGCCCCGGCCAAGCTCAACCTCAGCCTGCTGATCGCCGGCAAGCGGCCGGATGGTTTCCACGAGATCGAGACCGTCATGGCCAAGATCGACTGGTACGACGAGATCCGCATTGAGCCGGCCCAGACGGGCGAAATCGAGTTCTTCTGCGAGGGACCACGGTGGGCGCCCCCGGACGCAACCAACCTCGTCTACCGGGCGGCCGAACTGATCCTCCGAGAGTCCGGCCAACCTCGCCCGGTGCCGGCTCACACTGATCAAGAACATCCCCGCGGGCTCGGGACTGGGCTCTGCCAGCAGTGACGCGGCGGCCACTCTCCTGGGCCTCAACCGGTACTTCGACCTGGGCCTGTCGCGGGACCGGCTGGCAGAGATGGCCTCCCGGCTCGGCAGCGACGTCGCCTTCTTTTTGGGCGGTCCGCTCGCCTACTGTACGGGCCGCGGCGAAAAAATCACGGAGCTCCGTGACAATTTCCCGTTTGCGGCCCTGCTGATCCTATCGGACATAAATGCCTCTACCAAAGAGGTTTACGCCAATTACCGTCACGATCCGGCCCTGTACCGGCGGCTGCACGCCTCCATCACAGCACTTCTGGAGAAAAACAGGGTTGATTTAGTGGCCCGGATGTGCGTAAATATGCTCGAACGAAGTTGTTTCGATCGTTACGAGGAACTTGGCACACTCAAGGAAGCTGTCGCAGCGCTGGACGTGGGGCCCGTCTGTCTGAGTGGCAGTGGTTCTACTATGTTCATTTTGGCAGCGATCGACAACGTGGAGCATCTGGAAAAGGTGCGTGGCATCCTGATCGAAAACACATCCTGCGGAAGCACCATTGTAAGGAATAACAAATGGTAGGGTTTGAGCGAGGCAAGAGACATGGAGATTACGGAGGTCCGAGTCCGGTTGGTGAGGAACAAGAAAGATGACCAGTTGCGCGCCTTCTGCTCGATGACGCTGGACAACGAGTTTGTCGTTCGCGACATCAAGGTCATCCAAGGCACACACGGGTACTTCGTCGCCATGCCCTCACGTAAGATGGGCGATCATTGCGCCCATTGCGGCAGCAAGAACCATCTCGCCGCTAAATTCTGCAATGGTTGTGGGGCCGAGTTACCCGCCGAACCGCGTCAAAAAGGATCCTCAGGGCAGAACGAAGCTCCACGCGGATGTGGCCCATCCCATCAGCGCCGACTGTAGACGCCGGATCCATGAAGCGTTGGTTGTGGCTTACGAGGAGGAGTTCAGAAGGTCAAAACTACCGGGCTACAGGCCCCTGACGGAGGAGGATGACGCGGAGGACCGGACACACGAGGGAACCTCATAGTCGCCGAGTTCCCGTACAGAAACTGCCGGCACGTCCCTCGGCTACTCGGATGACCGCCGGACATCACGTGACCAAGTCCTCCAAGACCTTGTCCAAAACATCGTCCAGATGGTCCGTCAAATCGTACCGGCCCGCCGTGATTTGCCGCCGCAGGCGGAGCACCTTTTGTTGACGAACCTCGGGCAACGAAGCGATCTTCTTCAGCACCTGCCCCAAAGGCGTGTGGTTTATGTTCTCCAGGATCTGTTCCATGATCAGGTCCTTATCGCGGGCCAAATCCGTTTCCCGAGGATTGACCCACTGCTCACAGTCCTTCGCAAATTTGTTCGAACCAAGATCCGGCATTAGCCTAACCTTGTCAAAAAATCCGCTCTGTATGATCTGCCCGCATCCGGCGGGCACTCACCCATACACTATATGTTGTATGCCTCGCAATTCCTTCTGAGGCTTAGAACACTATTGATATCGACATGACCCCCGCCAAAACTTTAGCAAAGTTTCGGTAGGGAAAAATATGTTTTTAGCCCTGCAGAAGGCCTCTGGTGACGTGAAAAAAGGGGATTGCGCTACTGAAAAGCACATCTCGCGACAGCTTACGAGGAAAGCTCGCAGCCTGCGTAAAGGCCCGCGGCATCACGGACGGGAAAATGGGGAACCTACTACATATAGTGATACCCCCACTTGCGCATCTGTCAAACGAGGATGTTCCGGCAAGATGGATGCACGCTCGGCAGACTGCCCAGATTCAGTAGTAGTAGAGGAATCTGAAGTCCACATTCCACTGGTCCGGCATGCCTTTCTGTTTCGTGACGTTGGTGCTCTCACAGGTGAGGAGGGGCCACATGGATTGGATCGTGTAGAGGAACTTGGCCGCCTGCGCGATACTCACATTACTGAGCTTGAGCCTGCGCATCCTGGCGTTTCTTGCCGCCGGAAAGAGGCCGGACCTAGAGCCGGCCTGCAGGTCATAATTGCTGGCCGGTATCTTGCAGAGGTTAGCCACACGGTCGACCGCGCTGCCATACGAGAACTCCGTGACCATCTGACCCTTGACCCGCATTCAGTCGATCCCGGTCGATCTTCAGGATCTCATTGACGTCCGTTTGGCCCTGGACACACAAGCCCCCTTCGATCAGCCGGCTATGCTTCGACTGCGGCAAGTAGTGAGCCCAGACCAGCAAAGGCCATAAGCCCACCAGCACGGGAATCGCCACGTAGTACAGCATCGGATTCTTGTAGACTTCTCGCATGCCTACGCTCCCTTCGCCTTTTTGTCCGCGTCGGGCTTAAGCCGGATCGTGAACACGTCCCGGCCATTCTCCGCGTGCAGGCTGTGGTCGTCGATCGCCAGACCCACTTTCTTCATCGCCTCCCGGAGCACCTCGACCGTGTTTTGCCGGCTGGACGTATCCCCGGTGATCGAAATGCCCGTCGCCCCGATCACAATCGAGTTGATGTTCAGGTCCGTCTGGCGGGCACAACCATTGATCCCCTGAAGGACCAGCGTCAACTTGGCGGCTACGGATTCCTGGCTGGCGTCCGGCCCCTCCTTGTTCATCCGCAGGACCCGGAGGGTCTTGCTCGAGATCGCTTTCGGCCTCGCTTATGGACACCGGCATCTTCCGGCCCTTCATCACCGGCAGATAGTCTTCCGAGAGCTTGTCGCGCAAACCTTGCCGTTCCTTGTCCACGCTGAATCAACTGAGAATGAAGATACACGCCGAGGGACAGCAGGAGGATCGTCACCGAGAGGCTCAGAAGCCGCACGGCATTCTGCAGCCGCCGTTTCTTGCCCAGATAAGGCATGTGGTCGTTGCGGAGGTTGACGCTGTTGGTCTTCTGGGCCGACGCCAGGGCCGCCCCGCAGGCGAGGGCCAGATCTACGGCATTGGGAGCGTCCGCCGCACCGTCCGGTCTGCCTCCCGCCAAGCCCGCAGGATCGCAGGCGGAGACTTTCAGACCCGTTCCTTCCTCGAGAGCCTCCGTGCGAAGCCCGCCCGTGGCGTCAAAGACGCACAATTGGCGCACCGGATGAGCGGCGTCCGCCAGAGCTGTGGTGACGAGGGTCTCCCGCGCCAGCAAGGCGGTCCTGTCCTGGGTCGCCCCGATCAGGAACGTCCGCAACACGGAAGCCTGCCGCGACGGCGCTACCACTGACGAGATAGCCGCGGCTGTCCGAGAGCAGCGCGTACAGGGTGCTCTGGTCCGGCGTCTCGGGTGGCTTGGGCGTATTCCGCCAGATAGCGGGCCAGGCAGCAGACGTCGGGGTCCACGGCCAGCGGGTCGATCCCGTTGCTTTGCAGGGACAGGATTACCTCCGACAGCACCGACCGCTGCGCCGTGAAGACGTCGAGGTTGGAGCCCTCTTCGCTGCTGGAGGTGACCCGAAAGGCCACGGCCATCTCGGAGATGTCCGTCGCCAGGGCCTCTTCCGTATCGAAGCGGACGGTGGCGGCGATGCGCTTGGGATCGCTGAACTCGCTGTGCACCGTGTGCTGCATGAACGAGGCACAATCCAGGGCCACGGCCGCCGCCGCGAAGTGGACCTTGCGCTGCCGGCACGCCTGGATGATGCGATCGGCCAAGGTCTGCTGGCCCTGCTCCTCGCCGGCCGCCGCGACCGAGAAGCAATCCAGCACCTTTCTCTCGCGGCCCCCGGGCGCCAGGCAGACGACGGTCGCCCGGTTCTTGCTCCAGTAGATTCCTAAGTAGTTTCCAGATTCCACGATTCACCATCTCCAAAGGTATAACGACCCTTCTCCTTTTGTCGTCCGGACCGGCCTGCGGGTTCACTAACGCGGTCCACCTGTCCTGTGGATTGCCCTGCCGATCACTCCGAGATCATCGCAATCGGCTGCACTTTATCGCCCTCTTTGTTCACGGCCGCGATGGCGGTCACCGTGGCCACGCCGCTGACGGCGGTGACGCGGATGGTGAACACGGTGCTCTTGGCCGTGATGAAGGTCCGACAATCATCAATGGCACTGGAGTACCGGGACACGGCCTGCTTGAGCTCATTGACGTCGGCGATCGGTTTGTCCCGCCGGTGCTGAATGATCGCCTCGGCGATCTTGGGGGCATCCGCCGCACTGCCGAAAGTCAACGCCGCCTCCAGCACCTGCCGGGGAGCCGTGTTGACGTTCACGTGCGGGTCGCCCAGAGTCCGAGATACTTCAGCGCGGATTCCTGACGCGTGTCGCTGGCGATGCTCGGCCGCGCAAGCAGGTCCCGGTTGATCAGGGAGCTGTGCAGTAGCTTGGCGTACTCCTTGTTCTGGCGGTCGACCTGCTCCTCGACCGTGACCGGCTTCTTCGACGCGGTGCGGCGCGCCACGATTGGGAGTGCCGGTCGTGGGCCGGGTGATCTTGTCCTTCGCGTTGGCCGGGACCGGGACGGTCTCGGTCTCCGGCTTGAATTCCGTCTTGAACGGCTTTGTCTTGGCGATCTTGGCCAGGTCGTCGTTCATCGCACTGATCTCGGCCGGCGTATACCCCATCCACTCGCAGAAAGTCGCCCACCCCGCCCCGGCCACCGGCTTGAGTTTCTCGTCCGCGATCATGGTCCAGCCCAGGGGGTACTTGGCGTTCTCATCCTCCACCTCGATCTTGACCTTGGCCGACCCGATCTCGAATTCCATCGGGTCGGTTACCAACGGCCAGGGTGGACCGTACGGGCCCCGGATCTGCGGGCGTTTCTGATTAGCGAGCAATCCGCTCGTACCCAAATCGTTGACGTCATTGACGTCGTTCACGTCCCCCACTCGGGTCGCGTTTTTCCGGGCCTTGGCCTGCGCCGCTTTCTTCGCCAGGTCTCTTCTTCGCCGCTTTGGTTTCAGAGTCCTTGCCGGCGGCTTTGGCCGCGGCGTCGTCTTGCGCCGCCTTCTTGAGGGAATCGCGATCGGTCGACGTCTTGGCGGCGTCTCCGTCCCCCGCCTTCTGCGTGTCTTTGTCCGCCGTTTTCTTCCCGGACGTCCCCAGCGTCAAGCCGTCATCGGCGGCCAGCTTGGCCGCCAGTTGATCGACAAGCTTCTGGTACTGGGCCTCCGGCAGGGCAAACACGTCCGAGAAATCCGGCTCGTTGGGCCGGCTGATCAGGTCGAATTGGAGGCTGCTCATCGAAGCCAGGGCGTACTTCAAGCCGGAAACGCAGGCATGCCGGGCGATGCTGTAGTCGATCACGTATTGATCGCGGTGCCGGCGCGCGGCCACCTGCACGCAGAGGGTATACCCCAGCGTGGCCAGGATCACCAGAATCACCAGAGTGACCAGCAGGATCACTCCCCGGTGGTCCCCTCGATTATCGCGACCTTGTCGGTGCAGGTATTGGTCCATTGGTCATGCGATCCATGAGCTGAAGGCTGTTTTGACGGTTGCGTATTGGAGGACGGTCCTTCGGGGGCGTCTTTCCACTCGTGTCGCGTACCGGCGCATTCGGGTCCACCGGGGCGTTGGCATCCTGCTCCGGCGGCCGACGCAAACTGAATCTTCCGCGTGGGATCGAGGGCCACCGTTCGGCTGATCTTGTCGCTATCGTCCACGTACGCTCCGCGCACCCCCTCGACCGGCGTCGCGAACGAGAGCGTGATCTTGACGCCGGGCGGCGGCGGCGACGCCGGCCACTGGTCCAGGAGATCTTCCCCTTTGCAGGCCTGAATCTGGAAGAACGTCAGGCCGCGACAAATCGGCACAAAGGGGAAGCTCTTCTCCCAGTCCTCCCGATTGTCGTCGAAGAGCTTGTCTTCCGGGCCGACCCCCTGGTAACTGCGATAGAGCGCCAACCCCGGCGTCGTTCCCTCATAGTCGTACCCGGCCCGCCAGGTGATTTCTTCCAGTGTCTGCTCTTTGTTCTCACTGTCGTGATACGTGCGCCGCAAGACCAGCTCGGCCCGCTGGAAGCCTTTATCGGACCCATTGCGAATCTGGAGGGTCACGTCGTCCGCGCTCAAGGCGCGGCCCAGGTCCTCCGCGATCAATTGCAGGACCTCCCGGGCCCACGCGGGGCTGTCAATCTTCCGGATCACCGCGTCCGCCGCCTGGTTCGCCCGGTTGTAAATCGTCAGGATGGCCACCAGGATCATCGAGCCAATGATCACCACCGTCGAGCATCTCGCCCAGCGAAAATCCCGACTGGCGTCTCCATTGTCCGTGCCCGGGTCCCATAACCACCCGACTTCCAAGACCACTTCATCTCTGCCCTTGGTTCACCAAGTCCCTGCTCGGGCCGGCATTCCCGCTGTCGAGACCTCGATTCGACGTCCCGGTCGCCCCCGTCCTGATCGCCGGAGCCCGGGGTCGTCCCCAGGCATCATGTCTCTGCTCCATTTCCTTCTGCTCGATCCGGAGCTTCAGCGCCAGTTCCTGGACCGACGCCACCTGCTGGGCCTTCTCGTCCGGAGTCGGGTTGCCCTTGCTCTGGATGAAAATATCCAGATTGTAGCGGAGGAACTGTCGTCCGAGGTCTTGACCAAGCCCGCCGCGACCCACTGCCGCAAGGTATCGGCATCGAGGTGGGCGTAGGCGGCCGCCTCCTCGTTCGTGTTGAAGAGCTGCTCCATCTTGAGCTTCTCCAAGTCCTGCTGGTCGACAAGCTGTCCGGCCTGCTGGTCCGTCAACTGGGTAATCCAGTGCTCCAGCTCGATCCTCTGCTTCTCGCCCTTCGAATCCATGTAGTCCGCCGAGCAGACCGCCCGGACCCACATCTGGCCGGTGACCGGCTCCGAAAAGCCTTCGATCACCGTCTGCCACGAGATTCCCTCGTATTTGTCGCTGGTCCCGAAGTCGACGGACTCCGCGACGGAGTCGAGCACCAGGATCTTCTCCAAGTTCTCGCGGACCAGCTCGAAGGCCTCCATGCGCAGGGCCGAATCCGACGCCGAAGCCACGCAGCGGTCGACCACGATCAGCACGCTCGAACTGGCCAGAGCCAGGATCGCCAGGGCCGCCAGGACCTCCAGCAGCGTGAACGCCTGGTTGGCATGACTTACGGCCGGCGTGAGGGAGTTGTCATCCTGAGCGATAGCGAAGGATCTGGGCCACGACCGGAACGCGCCGGTCCTGCATTGCGTCCGGGCCCATACGCCGGCCAGATGCTTCACTTCGTTCAGCATGACAGCTTTGCTCTGGCTCGGAGTCATGCCTGGATTGTCCGCCTTATGGTTCATGTCGGGTCACAGGAACGGGACTTCCTCTTTGGTCTTGGGTTTCATCAGGGGCGGATCGCCTTCGATCAATTGAATCATCGGGGTCACGCGGTTGACAATCACCGCGTAGGCTGCTCGCTCTCGTCGAGGAACACGATCTTGCCGCCGTACTGCCAGCCATTACGGCCGGTCCGGAACTTCGCCCGGTCCTGATTCGTGTACGTGCCGTCGTCGAACTCGACGTGAGAGATGCGGCAATTGCCCCCGAACGAGCCCTCTGTCACGGTCTGCTCCAGCAGAGGCTGGGCCGTCAGGTCGGCCCCGGTCAACTCGCGCAGCAGGTAGGTCTGCTCGCTCAAGTCGATGATCATCTCATAGCGGTGACCGGTCTCGACGGCATGGGACGCGGCCATCTGCATGGTCGAGACGAAATCCTGCACCCGCGTCTTGAACGAGCTACGGCGCAGCATCCCGAACAGGTTGGCCTGCACCATGAAGACCAGCAGCGAAAGGATCGACATGACGACCAGAAGCTCCACGAGCGTGAAAGCCTTGGCCCGTGGGCCGGGCTGGTCGATCAATCGGCATCGGTGCTGAGCAGGTCCGCATTGTATGCCCTCGCCTCCTACTTGGCCGTCGGCGCCCAGGCTCTTGATCACGAACGGCTTGCCGCTCTCCGGATAGAGCTCGAAGAGGAAATCCCGGCCCCAGCCGTCCTTCGGAATCTGCGTCGTTTCGATGTACCCTCCGGTCTGCCAGTTCTTGACGTCGGCCGGCTGTTGAATGAGGACGCTCAGTCCTTCCTCCTGGGTCGGCCAGCGGCCGGTGTCCATGTGGAACTGATTGACGGCGGTGTGCAACTGCCGCAGGCTGGCCTTGGTCACCCGCACCCGGGCATCGTCCACCCGGCCCACGAAGTTCCGCACGACCACGGCGGCCAGCAGACCCAGGATGATCAGCACCGCCATCAGCTCGACCATGGTAAAACCGTGTCTGCCCCTTCTCTTTCCGTTGTCCTTCATAATCCTTGCTCCCAGAGTCTAATGCACCGTTGCGGAGATTTGCAGAATCGGCAGGATCGTCGCATAGGCGATGAGGCCCACGATGCCCCGCCATGAAGATGATAATCAGCGGCTCGACGGCCGCACTCAAACGCTCGATCACGACATCCGACGAGGCTTCCAGGTTCTCGCTGATGTTCTTGAGCATCGCCTCCAGCTCGCCGCTCTTTTCGCCGACGGCCACCATGTGTCCAATCGCCGGATCGATGACGCCGCTGTCCCGCAGCGGGGTGGCGATGTCGGCCCCGGCCAGGATGCGGTCCCGCGCCTGTTGAATGGCGCGCTGCATGAGCCGGTTGCCCGTCGTCTCGGCGACGACGCGCAGCGATTCGGCGACGGAGAGGCCCGAGCCGATCAGCGTCGAAAGCGTCGAGGCGAACCGGGCCACGACCCGTTGCTTGATCAGCGGTCCGAACATCGGCAGCGAAAGCAGAAAGCGGTCCCGCAGAAAGGCCCCGCGGTCGGTCCGGAAGAAACGCCGAAAGCCCATCACGATCAGGACCAGCCCCGCGAGGAGGATCAGCACCCGCCAGCTCGTCAGCACGCGGCTGAGATTCATCATCTGCTGCGTGATCCACGGCAACTGCTGTCCGGCCCGCTCGATCTGCTTGCCGATCGTCGGAATCACCTTCGTCGTCAGAATCAGGATGGCCAGCAGGCAGAAGACCACCAGGACTACCGGGTAGATCATCACGGTCAGGACCTTCGACTCCACCCGCTGGCGTTTCTCCATGAAGTTGGCGATGGTCTTGAGGCTCTCGCCCAGCGTGCCGGTGACCTCGCCGACCCGCACCATCGCCACGTAGATGACGTCGAAGTACTTGTCGTAGTCCTTCAGGGCGTCGGTGAACGATTCGCCCGTGACGACGCGGTCGCGAATCTCGGTCAAGGCGGTCTTGAAGCGCTGGTTCGGCGTCTGCAGGGTCAGGACCGACAGCGCCTCCGTCAGCTTGATGCCGGAATTCAGCAACGTCGCCAGTTGCTTGGTGAAGTCCGTGAGCTGCGCCTTGCTCATCCCCCGCCACGAGAACGTGGCGCGCTGCTCCTCGACCTCCGAGGAGATCTCGGTCACGGACGAGGGATGCACGTTCCGCACCCGCAACTGCTTGCGCGGCGAAAGAGCTCTCGGCGGTGATCGTTCCTTTGACCTTCTTGCCGTTGCCCGCAATCGCAGTGTATTGATATCTTGGCATCAGATTCCGTATCTTGAAGCCGTGCGGATGACCTAGACGTCCGCCTGAGTCACGCGGAGCACCTCCGCCACGGTCGTCATGCCGGCCAGGACCTTGCGGGCCCCGTCCATCCGCAGCGTTTGCATGCCGACCTCCAGGGCCAGCCGCTTGATTGTACCGGCGGTCTCCCGTTTGTATATGAGATCCTGGATCTTCTCGGTGATGAGCATCACCTCGTAGATGCCGGTCCGGCCGCGATAGCCCGTCTTGAAACACCGGTCGCAGCCCTGCTCCCACGTAGAACTGGGCGTTTTTGTTTTCTTTCGAGGTCCCCAACCCCAGCTCGCTCAGCTCTTGGTCCGTGGGCTGGGCGGGCTTCTTGCAGTCGGGGCAGATTCTTGCGCACGAGCCGCTGGGCGATGATGGCGATCAGCGAGGAGCTGACCAGGTACGGCTCGACGCCCAGGTCCAGCAACCGCGTGACGGCGCCGGCCGCGTCGTTCGTGTGCAGCGTGCTGAAGACCAGGTGCCCGGTCAGCGACGACTGGATCGCCATGCGGGCGGTCTCCACGTCGCGGACCTCGCCGATCATGATGACGTCGGGGTCCTGCCGCAGCACGTGCCGCAGCGAGGTCGCGAAGGTCATCCCCTTCTTGCTGGCGACCTGAATCTGGCTGATCCCTTCGAGCTGATACTCGATGGGGTCTTCGATCGTGATGACGTTCTTCTCCGCGGAGTTGATGCGGTTCAGATAGGCGTAGAGGCTGGTGCTCTTGCCGCTGCCGGTCGGCCCCGTGACGAAAATCACGCCGTGGGCGCGGTTCAGCAGGGA
Organism: uncultured Planctomycetota bacterium; assembly: GCA_963750205.1. GTDB lineage: Bacteria > Planctomycetota > Phycisphaerae > Sedimentisphaerales > Anaerobacaceae > PLanc-01. The sequence continues at coordinate 36,600 of CAVVRJ010000044.1, read as the reverse complement.
ATCGAGCTTCTTCAGATCGTCCGGCCACAGCCCCAGCTCATCGAGGCCGTACACGCCGGAGCTCTTATCGAGGATCCGCAGCACGCAGCGCTCGCCGAAGCTGGTCGGGACGGTGCTGACGCGCAGGTCCACTTCCCGCTGGCCCAGCCGCACGGAGGAGCGTCCGTCCTGCGGCAGCCGGCGCTCCGCGATGTCCATGCCCGCCATGACCTTGATACGCGAGATGATCAGCGGCAGCACGTTCTTGTTCAGGCTCAGGACGTCGTACAAAATCCCATCGACCCGGTAGCGGATTTGCAGCTTCGTCTCATACGGGTGAACGTGGACATCGCTGGCCCGCATCTGCAGGGCCCGGAACAGGATATCGTTGACCAGCCGGATCACCGGGGGCCGGTTCACCACGTCCAGCAGGTCGTCCGAGCCGGACACCTCGTCCACCAACTGGTCCAGGTTCTGCGAATCCAGCTCCTCGGCCACTTCCTCGATCACCGAGGTGCGCTGCTGGTAGGCGGTATCGATCACCGACGTGATCGCGGCCCGCGTCGCGACGGCGGGCCGGACCGGCATCTGCGTCATCTTCGAGACGTTGTCGAGGGCGTTGGTATCCAGCGGCCGCGACAGCACGACCATCAGGCCGTCCCCATCCTGGTCCGGCCGCTTGATGCCGATCAGGTGATGGTGCTGGGCATAGGTGGCCGGCACGTTCTGGACGAACTCCTGCGGCACCTGCCGGTCCGATATCTCCGGCAGAAACTCCCAGCCCAGCGCCGCGGCGAACAACCGCAGGATCGTCTCCTCCGTGAAGTACGGGCAGGTCAGCAGGACCTCGTCCAGGCGGCCGGGGCCCTGGTTCTCCTCCAGGAAGCGGGCCAGTTGGTCCGGTTCGACCAGCCCGGTCCGCTTCGCCGTGCTTGTATGAGCAATTCCTTCATAGAGACACTGACTTTCCAGGGAGCAGCGTATTATTGAGCATCCAATACCTTCGGCGGATCGATCCGCTTGGGTTTAATACCCGGCCAATCTTGATACGTCTGGAACTCCAGCTCGCGCTTCTCGAAGGCCTGCCGGTTTGCTCGGACAGGGTCTTCAGATCTTTCATGCCATGGGCGGAGGTGTCGTCGGGTCGGATAATCTCCGCTTTGACGAACATGTAGAGGTACTCTCCGTCTTCGGAGTTGTGCACGCTCCGGAAGAGCCCGCCCAGGAGCGGAATATCGCCGAGCAGAGGCACTTTCGAGCCGCCCTTGGTCTGGTTCGTCTTCAACATGCCGCCCAGGATGACGGTCGTCCCGTCGGGCAGAGTCACCGCCGTATCCACCTCGCTGCTCTTCTTGTCCGGCGGCCGCGTGCCCAGGATCGCGCCGAAATCGGACCGCTGGATCTTGATGTCCAGGCGGAGCAGATCGCCTTCACTGATGTGCGGGGTGATATCGAGCGTGATGCCGGCGTCATAGTTCTGGAAGTTCGTGGACGTCTGGACGAGCCCCGTCGTGGTGCCCGCCGAGCCGCCCCCGGTGACCGGCAGCGAGGACGTGGTCTCCACGTAGGTCGTGTCCTTGGTGTCGATCTTGCCCTTCTCGTTGTCGTTCACCAGCAGTTTCGGCTTGGCCAGCACGCGCCCGTAGGTCTTCTCCTGCACCGTGTTCAAGAGCGCCTGGATCTGTTTGTCGCCATAGAAGGCCCTCAGATTTCCGCTCGCCGGCCCCCACGGCCTTGCCGACCGCGCTCGTGGAGCCGCTGGCGCGGCGTCAGACCGGACACCTGCGACGTGCTGGCCAGATCGGCCGAGCTGCGGACGAAGTTCAGGTCGTAGTCGAACTTGTCGTGGTTGGTGATCGTGACCAGGGTCACGTCGATCAGGACCTGCGGCCGGCGCTTGTCCAACTGCTTGATCAGATTCGCGATCCACTCCTGGTTCTTCTTGTTCGCGTAGACGATCAAGCGAGCAGGTGTTGGGATCGGGCACGATCTTGATCTTCTCGTCCTTGTTCACGACCACCTTCTCGATCTTGCCGCCCTCTTTCTGCTGCTCGACCGTTTCCTGGATCAGGCTCTGCAGGACCTCGGCCAGGTGCTTGGGCGCGGAGTTCTCGAGCGGGTAGATCTTATACGGAATCTCGTTGGTGAGCGTCTCGCTGTCCACGAATTCGATGATATGGGCGATCTTCGCATGTTGCTCGACGGTGGCATTGACCAGCAGCGAGTTCGTCGCTTCCACCACGACCACCTGCGGCTCTTCCACCAAGCCCTTCTCGGTCACTTCGGTCGTCGGCGCGACCTGCGGTTCCGGCGTGGCCGGGGCGTTCGGCGGCCGCGGCTGCCCCGGCAACTGCTGCGTGATGCGGGACGTCCTCGTGGGGTACCGGGCGTGTTGGTGCTGTCCGGCACCTTGCTGATGATCCCCAGCTCCTGCAGCTTCCGGGCCACGTCTTCCGCGTCCACGTGGTGCATATGGTAAAGCTGCAACGTCCGCAAATCCTGCTGCTGCACGTCCAGCGCCTCGACCAGCTCGGTCGACGATGGTCAATTGCTTCTCCGCCCCGATCATCAGGACCCGGTTGGTCCGCTCGTCGGCATCGAGGTAGACGCTCTGCTTGGCCTCCGGCGCTCCCGCCTGGCCGCGCAGGGCCTGCTGTTGCGCTCGCAGAGGCGGCCTGCTGCTGCTGCTGCTGCAGGCGGAGCGCCGCCACGCGGGCCCGATACGTCGCGTCGTTTTCGCCCGGGCTCCGGGGCGGCGCGACCGATCGCGCCCTCCGACTCCGCCACGGTGACGGTGACGCTCTCGAGCATCTGCTCGGCCATCGCCTTGACCTTGTCGGTCAGGGCCTTGGCCATCGTGTACCGAAGCTGCCGGACGCTGGAACTTCTTCGGCTCGCCCGGCTGGTCGATCATCTGCAACAGCCGCTCGACCCGCTCCATCCGGTAGGCGTAGGTCGTCACCATCAGCATGTGCTTTTCCGGAACGGCGATCACGTTATCGCTGACCTTCATGCTGTCGAGCAGACTCTTGGCCGCGGCGGTATCGATGTATTTCAGCTCGAACTTGCAGGTGACCACCGTGTCGCCCGACTCCACCCGCCGGGTGCTCCGGTCGATCAGGGGCGGATCGACCTCCAGCATCCGGGCCGCCGGCACGATCGACACGACATTGCCCTTGTACCGGGTCGTGATCAGGTTGACCTGCCGGAGGCTCTGCTCGAGCAAGGGATAGAGCTGGCTGACTTTGATCTGCCCGTGCAGATCGCCGTTGAGCTTCAGCGAGACTTCGCCCTTGATCTCGTCCGGGTTATAGACGTAGCTCAGACCCAGGTACTTGCCCACGAGGTCGAGCAACTGGATGACCGGCATTCTCTCCTGCAACGTCAAATCAAGCATCTGGTCCCCATTGGGAATCTCCTCCGGGCGGAACGACGCGGTGGTCGCTGTCGCGGCCGATGGCGTCGCACGCGTAGCGGCCACCGGCGTGGTTTGCGGCGCCGGGGTGGTCGCTGACGGAGTCACCGGCGTCGCCCCGGCCGCGGCGGTCTGGCCCGCCTGCCCAGCAGTGGAGGGCGTTGCCGCAACGCGCTCTTGGCTTGGGGAAGACGTTTCCGTGGCAGCCGGCGCAGAGGACTTGGCCGCCGGAGACGGCTCAACCTGCTTCGCCCTGGGCTTGCTGCGCGGGGCCGCCGCGGGCGTTGTCGGCTCAGGCTTGGCGCTGGTCTGCTCTTCTACGGGCTTGCTGTCGGTCGGCTGCAAGCTGACGGGTGCCGCCGCCGCGGGTTTCGCCCCGGACCCCGTCGGCGACGTTGGGCTCCATCTTCGGTCCCGCCGCCAGTTTCGACGCGGACACCGACGCCTTGGGCTGACCCACGCCGGGAAGCGGGGATTCTACACTGGATTTCTGCGAATTCTTAGCCGGCGTCGGGGCTACGTCCGAATTTCCGCCGGTGGTCTTCGCCGTGAAAGAAGCACCCAGCATCGCCGGGGCCGGGATGGTCTGCGCCGCATCCGCGGTCGCGACTTCCAGGCCGGAAACCGGGCCAGACACCGTCGGCGCGCCGGACTCGGGAGGCTTCGTGCCGGGCGTTTCCTTCGTCGCGGTCAAGGCTTTCTGGTGTTTGAGGATCTGCGCGGTCAGGTCCACCGCGTGCTGGATGTCCTGCATCTGAAAAACGGGAGCGACGGCCACGATCGTCCCCTGGTGGACATCGACAATGACGCGGGTCTTGTTCTTGTCTTGAGGCGGGTGGGCGAAAGTCCCGACGGACACGCCCGTCGCGGCCGCCGTGATGTCCGCACTGGACGGCACTTGTCCGGTCACGGCCGGTCCAAGCTCCTTCACAGCGAACTCGGTGCGCGTGTCCACCAGATTCAGGAGGACCGTGGCCTTCTGCACCTCGCTCGACTCGCCCGTGACCAACAGGGCGTTGGTGCCAGGCATTTTCGATGCCGTCGCGATCTTGAGCCGGCTGAGGAACTCCTTGCCGCGCTCGGGGGAGATGTTCGTCAGAGTAATAACTTCGTGACCTGCGGCACCGAAGGCACCATTCGTCTGAACGGTGGCTAATCGTCCGGCCCATAGAGCCAGAACGGCCAGAACGACCGCAGAATGCAGCTTGTACGACTCCCCTCGAAAGAGATGCCATCCCGTCATCGTGCCATACCTCGAATCCAAATCACCCTGCTCACTACGTCAAGTACGTCTATACCATCAGACAGACAGGCGCGGGAAAAGTTCCCGCCACGACCATAAAAAACAACATTCCCCGTGCGGAGAAGATCGGGACGGGCCCCGAGACAGAACGACTCTGTCACAGTGCGGCTTTTCCACACGCGGGACAGAGTCGTCTTGAGAGGGTCATCCGATAACAATACCGGCTATTTCTTTGGCGTGACGCGGCGGCATCAGGCGATTCTGCCACTGCGGATCTTTGAATCCTCTTTCAGCTTGTCTTTCCACGACGCGCCTTTGCTCGCATCGGCGGGGTCGCTGGTCGGATTCGGCACGCTCCCGGGCGCAGGCGCAGTGCCCAGCGCGGACTTGTAGTCGGAGATCAGCTTGTTCGGGTCCGCGGCCGCGCCGGCTTTGAGCTTGTCGCCCAATTGGCTCAGGTTGGCCTGCTCCTCCTTGCTGATTTGCGCCGACGGCGCCCCCAGGGCCGTCGCTCGGCGCGGACCCCATGTTTGGTTTTACCGGACTGGCCGCGGTATTGATGGCGGTCGCCGTCGGCGGTTTGACGCTCGGGCCTCGCCCGGACGTCGGCGACTCGGTAGAAGCTTGCGCTTCACGCCCGCATCTTTGGGCGCCTTGCCCGTCTCCAGGAGGCTCGATGTCTCCGGTGCCGCCTGCATGTCCATGGGGAAGTCCCGCCCACCGTCCGAGCACACGATGGAGCCATTGTGAATCTCTTTGATGGTCACGTGGCCGATCTCACTGCCCACCCCCACCCATTGGTAGGTGCCGTCCACCAAGCGGATTTGGGCAAAGGAGGTCTTCGGATCGGAGGAACAGCAAGTGGCCAAAAGGTCGAATTTGCTGGATACCGGCCCGGCGGGCTTGACGGTGCCAGCGACAGGCTTGATCGGTAGTTTTGACGCCACGGCCGGCCGCGTTCCGTCCGGAGCCAGCGGATTGATGATGTTCGCAAACATCTCCGCCTGTTTGACCAGCGGCGGGGTCTTGTCTTGGCCTTGGTCCGGGGCCTTGTTGCCGTATTGCTCCTTGAAGCGCTCCACCGCGGTGGGCCCGCTGAGAATCTTCTCGGTCTGTTTATCGCTGCGCACGCCCAAGTTCAGGGGCAAGAGCGAGGCACACCGTTCAAAGCCCAGGACCGACGCCAACACCACGACCGCTAATAGCACCGCCGCTACACTGGTAATCCGCAATGTCTTGATCATAAGAGAAAGGTTTCAAGTTCGAAGTCTCAAGTTTGAAGAGAGCGGGAAGCCGACGTCGGACTTCCCACTTCACACTTCCCACTTCACACTTCTCTACCTTAGTCTTTGACCTTGCCGGCGGCGGCAGGTTCCCGCCCGTGCTGAATTTTTTTCATATACTCCTCCTCGTGTCCGGCGAATCCCCCGCTCTGCTCAGGGGTATGGCATTTCTCGCAGGTGGTTTTGGGCTGCCTCGGCGGAGTCTGCCCGCCCGAGAGTACATGCTCGGAGCCAGGCCCGTGACAGTTCTCACAGCCGACGCCCGCCAACTGCGGTGTTTTCTCCTCGTCTACGAAGCCCCCCTCGTATCCAAGGCCGATAACGTGACAGATGACGCACTCCGGATCGCGGTCCGAGCCCACCTTCTTGAGGGCGGCCAAGGCATGGGCATGTCCCGTGGTAGTCCACTTTTCGTACGCGGAAGCGTGGCACCGTTGGCAGGCTCGCCGACCCGGCGAACGCCAGTCTTATCCGGCAGCGGCACCCGCGGGTAGCTCTCCAGCAGGTTGCTCAGGCTGACCAACTGCTGATACTGCCGATAAAGCTGGACCAGCGAGGGGTCATCCGGCAGTTTCGCCTGGAGGGGAATCGACTCGAAAGCCCAGGACCGGCCGGTTCGTCCGCTCCTCGAAAGTGACGCCCAGCCGGGCATACGTAGCGGCCGAACCGGCCCACGGTGCAGACCAGCGGTCCGCGTCCCCGCTCGCTCAGAACCTGCGGCTCGTCCGACCCGGAAGGGCAGATAACGCACTCAGTGCCCGTGTGACACCCACGATCTAACATAAGCTCCCGGGGTATCCTTCCAGCACCGGCTTGGTCGGTGCTAGTCCAGGATCAGAATGTTGACGCTCGACGTGTCCGGCGGCTGGAGGATGTAAGAGGGAGGATTCAGGACAGCGGACGGAGAGTCGAAGGAGACGACATTGACGGTGATGTCCCGCCACCCCACTTTGACGCGCTTGGTGAATACCGCCGATTGGCCCTTCTCGACCGCATGAAGGACCTGGAACGGCGGCTGTGCGTCCGCAAACACACCCAGGCGCGTCGCCGTCTCATAATCCTGGTTGGTCAGATGCACCACATCGTAGTGCAGGAGCCGCAGGGCCTCCACGAGGATGCGGAACTTCATGAGGTCCTGCTCATGATCGCCTTGGACGAGAGCCCCAGTCTCAACGAGCAGCCGCCGCGACGCCGGCACGCTGTTGAAAACGGCGGACCGCTTCGCGAGGCCGCCAAGCTGGCCCCCGGAACAGCCGCAAGGCCGCAGCGAGCCCAGCTCATTGCCGGTGAGAAACACGACCAGCTCGTCACTGCCTTGGGAGGCTGCGACGCAGGTTGAACCGCCCGGGCCGGCTCTGCCGTCTCTTGACGAGAAGGACAGGACAAGCCCGCCGCCAGGACGCCAAGGCTTGTCGCGAGGATCGTCAGACGGTTGCGGTTGCGACGCTCGTTTCGTCGACCAGTTGCGTCGGAACGGGTACTCCATCGTCCTACGGGGACGCGGCTCGTTTCGGCAAATGTTCGTCGGCAGGCGGCAGCTCCGCCCCACGTGGGACGCAAGCGATACGAGCGTCGCAACCCCGAACCGCTCCACGGTGGACTCACCGGTCTTCGTAGAAGCCTCGGACGGAATGGACAATGTCTTGCCATTCTTGATCTTCACTTCGAGCATGTCGGACATAACGACCTCGCTCCGTTGGTGCGGCGGAGGCGTCACTTCGATGCGGAGCCGATAACCGCTGCCCACCTTCGTCTGCCCCACCAGCTTGATGGTCCCTTTGTGCGACGAGACGGACTCGATCTCGAAATCGTTCTGGTAGTTGCTGGCGATCGAGAACTCGCGTTGGACCGCCTGCCCCACGCGAAGATTGAACATGATGATCTGGGACGTGCTCATCTCGAACTCGGGCAGGACATCATACAGCACCTCGACGTAGGTGCATTCCGGATGCGTCAGCGTGATGCCGATCCGTCCTCTCATGTTCTCTTCCAGCTTCGCCATATCCACCTTGGGCTTGAGCACGAACCGGGTCGCCTTCACGCTGGGGTCGAATTCGGCGGTCATCGTGTTGGCGGTCGCCTCGAAACCGGTGATGGAGAAGGGTCGGCCGTCCAAGCTGGTGAGCGTAATCGCCGGACAGCCGGCGTTCGGGGCGTTCAGGAGCAGCTTCGACAGCACCTCCGGCTGGAAATCCACCCGGCGTACGATAGCCATTGTGACCGTCAGCGTCGTGATCTTCTGCTCCGGATCGTTCGTTCCCAGGTAGAGAATCTTCTTCACAGCCGGGTTTGGGAGAGAAAGGGCCCGGTACTCGAATTCGAGGGTCCCGCTCTGGCCCGGAGCGTATTCCTGCCCGGCCTCCACCCCTTTGAGGACGACGCCACAGCAGCCCACCACCTGGGTGATCTTCAGCGGGGCCGTGCCCGTATTGGTGAATTTGAACTGGCCGGCGAGCTTGGCGTCCACCGCGACCTCGCCCAGATCGCACACGTCGTTCTCAATGGTGATTTGGGGTTGCCGCCCGGAGACCTTGCCCCGGGTGAGCTTGGCCATCTTGACCTGGGCCTCTTCGGCCGCCGGCGCAGGCTGTTCCTGTGCCTGGGGCGTCGAGACGGCGGCCGACTCCTGTAGGACTGGCTCGGCCGGCTTCGTCGCCGTTGCCGTTGCACCCGGCCCCTGGCACCCCCCCACCCACGCCACGGCCAGACCCAGCGACACCAACCATAGGACGAGCAACACGGCACCCCTATCGCGGCGGGCCGTCCTGCCGTTCGCTTGACTTGTTGCCATCATCGCGTGCACTCCAAAATGCAGACATATCCCGAGCCGACTCGTTTCGGGAAACGAATTGTAGCTTCGGAAGGTTAACGAAACAAGGGCTTCCACGCTCAGAGCAATCGCGTTCGAAGATGCTCAGTCCAATAGCCCGTTCACGACCAGCACGGCCTCCTGCCGCAGGTCCATGATTTGCCGCAGCGACTGGCGGGCCGCCGCGAGTTCTTGATTGGCTTTGTTCTTCGCCGCCCGGTAGGCCGCCAGTTTGGCCTTGATCTGCTCCACCTCCGCCTTGTCGGCCTGGAGCAGCTCGCGCAGTTCCCGGCTCCTTTGCTCCAACTCCGTCTTCGGCGGCTCATTCCGGCCCCGCCAGCGGCGGTACGGGACGCACCAAGTCGTAGACCGCCAGGAGTCTCGGCTTGACCACCGGCCATTCCTGGTCGGAAACCCGCAACTGGTTCCTCAGGCTCTCGATGGCCATCTGGCGTTGCGAGGCCATCAACTCGTTCATGGCCTGTCGGCGTTCCTCGCCGCTGCCGGCATTCTGCAGCCGCTCCATGAGGGCTTTGGCCTTCTCCGCACTTTTCTGAGACGCCTTGGGTGGTTGAGCCTGAGGCCGCTTCGCGTCTCCTTCCTGGTTCTCGATCTGGCCGAGGGCGGAACCCGAGAGCACCCCCAGCAGGACCAAACCCGAGGAACTCAAGGCCGAACGCCGGGAAAACATGGAATCCATCGTTCTGTCACGAGGAGGCGAGGTCTTCTGACACAATCCCATCGTGATCTCTCTCCTTTCTTCTTTGGGTGGGCGTCGTCAATTCCCGCTCCCGTTTGCTGCGCCACGAGAATGGGCTTCGAGGAGATCAAGACCGCTGTCCCTTTCCAGGCCTCCAAGTCGCCTTTACCCAGGATATATAGGCATTTGCGCGTGTCGGACTGCGAGACCCATACATCTTTGCGCCCGTACAGCCCGACGAAGAGGATGAAGTGGTTTCGATTCGGCAGATGCAGGATGGCCATGGTATCCTTGCCCAGGACCGCCAGATGCTCGATATCCGTGCGGACCACTTCGCTGTAGAGACCCTTGCTGCGGGCGAGATCGCGGATCTCGACGGCGCTGGTGACGCCGAGAGGTCTTTTTCCGGCCGCCTGATTCGCATCGGCGAGATGAACGATGGCGGAGGTGTCGCCAAAGGCGACCCCGAACTTCTCTTCGACGGCCTTCAAGGCCGCGGTGGCGCAATTCTTACGCTCTTGCGGACTGAGCACGAATTGGATGCGGCGTGCAATCAGGGCCTGGGCATCAATGTCCGGGTTATGCCGGTAGATGATAGCGCCTCCCGCGCTGTCCGTCGAGGGCGGAAAATACTCCACGTTGGTGTTATATTGAAAGTCCACTCGGAAGTCCTTCATCTCGGTCGTATCCGAGACCCGCTGGTACCGAAAGTTATCCATCTCGGACCGACCCCTGGACTTCTTGGTGATCGTGACCTGTGCCGGAAGCGATTTTCCTTCCCCGCCCCACTCGTATTCCCACACCTGCGACTTTTCGTTCTTCTCGTGGATCTTGCAGGATAGAGGCTTCATCGTGGCGGGATCGAGGGCAATGACGGCCGTGAAATCCGGACGGGCTACCGTGATCTCCAGGGAATTGCCTACCGGGTCCTTCTTCCCGGAGACCGTGGCCAGACGCAGGTTCTCTGGGGACAAGAACCCCTGTTTCTGGAACAAGCCCGCCGAAAGGAAGAGATTGTATTGCTGGTACGGAAAGCGCCCGGATTCATCGATCGTGGCCAACCGGAACGGGGCGCTGGTATACGTCAGGAGCCTCCCCTCTTCCCTGAGGACAATCTGCTTGGTGGGCGGGGGAGTGGTGATACCCGCGCTTTCGGCGGATTCAAGGATCTTCTTGGCGGCGGCTGGCAAGACCGCGTGCACCTCCGTCTTCCCGGTCCGGCTCACCACGTCGAATTCCTGGAGAACTCGATCGGGCTCGACGTAATTCGTGACCTTCTCCACTAAAACTGCCTGGCCGTCGTTCAGAGACTGCGTATGGTCTATCTTCAAGACCCCTCTCTCGATCCACCGCCCGGCGGGAAGAGAGTCAATCATTCTCTGGATGACCGCCCGCGATGCCTCCGCGCTCAATTCCTCGGCTCTGCCGGCGGTCCCCCACGTCACGCACAGGGCAAGACTCGCGATGTGCATCCAAGACTTCCTCATATCGTTGCCCATATCCTTCCCCTCTCAATAAGCGCCCCTGATTCGGTGAGAAAGGGTCGAGGCCAGAGGAGGCAGGCCTCGACCCTGCACCTATTGCCCTTCAAACACGGTCCGGTGCCGACGTGGCGCCGGCGTTGTCACGGTTGGCAGCCGTAGACATCTGCCTCCCAGTAGCTGCCGTCGGGCGAGCAGGCCCCCGTGTCCGGGTCCTGCGCACAGTCGCCCCAGATGAGGCCGAGCATTAGTTGGGTATCATCGCATTCTCCCGAAGTCGCTGGAGCACATTGGCCCACGGCGAACCAGACGACCCAGATATCGCATGCTTGGTCGTCGCCACAATTCCATATAGCAAACGGCCACCGCACACCGGTGCACTGGTAGCCAAAGCCACCGACGATTTGTCCGGCTTCGTTGTCCGGGATGACCGCGAAGCCAGCTTCCGGCGCCGCCCAAGTGCACTCAACCATCAGAGCCAACACCACAACAGCTAACAGAATCCCTTTGATGTTCATACTTTTTCTCCCTTGATAGTCGTTCTCCTTGTTTTGACGTTCCAGGTCCAGCTATCCTATTTCATAGCGCTCACCTCCTTTCTGCTTCGCACCTGTCCGGTTTCGGTTTCTCTCTGGAATCAACCCGAGTGGCGCATACCGCCCCTGTGCAGCCGGTCAGGAGCCCTTTGAAAAGGCTCACCGCATGGCGTTTCCTGATCTACGTTCTTCCTATTCCGCGGAGGTCTCCAGGCTCACATCGCTCTGCTATGTCGATCTTCCCTTGAAGCTCAAGGCACCCCGGAGGGAAGGCCCACCTTGTTTGTGCGGCACATTCCATCGCCCCTCGGCGTTATTTGACGGGGCCGCCATACCCGATGTCATCGATGTAGATTGTGCCGGGGCCGCCGGCGTTGGGGTAGTCTCTATCGCCCACGCCGAGCCTGAGTTTCTGCACCGCCGTCAGCTTGACGCCCGCCAGATCGCTCAGCGGAATCCGCCACTCCGTCCAGGACGTCAGGACCGTGGCCGAGGGGTTCGGGTGGACCACCGTCTGGCTCGTGCCGGCGCGATCCGTGACAATCACGTACAGCGGCGCCGGCGTATTAGTCTGCTTCGCTCCGGTGGCCGGATTACCCCGGAACCACAGGTCCAGGTGCGTGGCCCCGTGTCCCGTCCAGTCTTGCGCGGCGGCGAAGCTCCGCGTCGCCTCGCTGTAGAAGGGCGTCTGCGAGTTGTCATAGACCAGCGGCATCGACTGATGCCCGCCGTGGACGATCGTCTGCTCGACAAAGGGGGCATCCAGGTAACCCACGCGGGAGCCGCTCTTCTTGTCCGCGAAGCCATTGATCCAGACGTCGAAGATGCAGTAGTCCGCGTCGTTATAGCTCTCGAAATCGTCCACGACGTTCCATTCCTGGGTCGTGAAGCTCCAGACGGCGCCCCGATAGGTAACCGTGTTGACCTCATCGACACGCCAGTAGTACGTCGTGCCGTAATTGAGAGGTCCCGGATCGAAAACGCAATCACCGATCGTTTTGGCAGCGGTGGCGCCGTTGGCTACCGCGTCGGGGTCGGTGCCGAAGAACACCTGGTGCGAACCCGCGTCCCGCCCGGGCCGCCAGCTCAAAGCGGTCGTTAGGCTGCGACCGACGGCGCCGTTGGCCGGTTGCGGTGTATGGGCCTGAACGGGCAGATCGGCGGGGTGACCAAACCCGATATCATCAATGAAGACTGTGCCGGCGCCGCCCGCTGTCGGGCTGGTCCTATTGCCGACTCCGAGGGTGATCTTGCGGACCTGAGTCGTCTGGACCCCGGCCGCCGTCAGATCGCTCAATGGGATCGTCCACCGCGTCCAAGCACCCGTGGTAGTGGCCGCCGGGTCCGGGTGGGCCACCAGCTTGCTATGGCCCGCGTTATCCTGGATCACGACGTACAGACCCGCCGGGGCATTGTGCTGCGCAGCGCGGAACCACAGAGCCAGGTGCGTGGCCCCGTGATCCGTCCAATCCTGTGGGACGCCCAAGTCTCTTGTCGTCTCACTGTAGAAAGGCGCTTTCGAGTTGTCGTAGGCCAGCGGCATCGACTGCTGGCCACCGTGGACAATCGTCTGCTCGGTGAAGGGAGCGGTCAGGTAGCCGACCGTCGAGCCGCTCTTGCCGTCCGTTCGGCCATCGATCCAGGTATCCCGGAGGCGGTGGGTCGTGTCGTTGTAGCTCTCGAAATCGTCCACGGGCGCGAATTCCCGGGTCGTGAAGCTCCAGACCTCGCCCGGATAGGCGCCGCCCGTGCCGATCTCATCGACCCGCCAATAATAGGTCGTGCCGTAATTCAGCGGGCCCGGATTGAAGGCATGACCGGTCACGATTTGAGCGGCGGCCGTGCCGTTGGCCACGGCGTTCGGGTCGGTGCCGAAATAAACCTTCTGGGAGATGACGTCCCGCCCCGGGCTCCAGCTCAATACGGTGCCGAGGCTCTGACCGCTGGCGTAGGTGGCCGGCTGCGGGGTGTGGGCCTGGAGCGGAAGGTAGGAGAACCGCACGGTGCTCAGCCCCGTCTGGGGGAGGCCGCCGCCCCAATTGGTAAGGATGGTCAGCTTCACGTATTGGGCCGCGACGCCGCCAAAATTGACGGTCGTGTTGGCGGCATAGCCCGGTTGGCCGGTGCGCATGGCGAACTGGGGCACGTTGGCCAACGCCGTCCAGGTGGCACCGTCGGTCGAGTACTCTACCTTGACATTCTTGGCGCCTGTGCCAAAGACAAATTCAATCGCCTGGTTGGAGTTCCAGACCAGCAGCTTATCCAGCTTGTAGACCTTGTCGAACTGGTACTGAATCCACTGCGGCGGCTTGCCGGCGCTCTGCCACATCGTGTAACTGTCGTTGCCGTGCAGGTCGCCGGTCATGCCCGCGCCGTTGATGGTGTTCTCCGGGCCCCAACCCGGCGCCGAGTCGGAGGCCGTGGCCGTGATCGAGGCGCCAGGGATCGAATAGGTGTACGGCTCGACGGTGAAGCCCCAGACGTTTCCTTTGTAGATCGCGCCGTTCGGCGTCGGGCCGATCTCATCGACACGCCAGTAGTAGGTCTGGCCGAAATCGAGCATTGTGGACGGGGTGTAGGCGGTCCCCGTCTGGCCCTGGCTGACCAGGACCCCCGTCGGCTTGGTGCGGCTGGCGCTGTCCACGTCCGCGAAGGTCTGGCCCAGGTACACGTCATGCGCCGCGGCGGGGTCCCCGGCCGTCCAACGGAGGGCGATAGCCTCAGGCACATCGGTGGCTCCCGGAACGGGACTCGGACTGGTCGCCTGTTGCGCCTGGACGGGTCCCTGCATAACCTCCTGGATCTCGTCGGCCGTCAGGGCTTGGTTGAAGAGATAGACGTCGTCCACCAAGCCGGTGAACCACGACCGGCCGCTGCTAATGCTGTTGCCGCTGCCGGGATCGCCGCCGATGTACAGGTCGTCGGGGCTATCATAGGGCAGCGGGGCCGCCACGCTGCTCTGCAGGATGCCGTCCACGTACAGCTTCAACGTGGCGCCGTCGTACGTCGCCGCCAGATGGGCCCACTGGCCGGCCACCGCCTTGGCGGTGGCGCTGGTGGGTGGGCTTGTGGGGGGTGTTTCGATGCTGTTGGGATCGATGTTGGGGTCGATGGGGAGGCGCACGCGGGTGCTGAAGACGAAGCACCCCGGGTAGAGCGGCACACTGGGAGCCGGCATGTCGCCTTGCACCGCCAGAGACCAACTGGCCCGCCTCGCGAAGATAAGGCCGTGATTCAGGATGACCTGCTGAGTGAGGCCGGCGGGCTGCACGTACGCCGTCACCGAGAACTGCTGGGTGCTGCGCAACTGAATGGCCGGGCTATTCGCCACCCGGAAATAGTCCCCGTTGCCGTGGAATTGCGCCGCCTGGCCGTAGAGCCCCGGAACATACGTCACGTTCCCGTACCGCTTCGCGTCATTGTGGTTGCCGCTGGCGTCCAGTCCGCTGCCGTCGAAGGACCAGTGGGCCACGGGAGCCGGAAGTGCGGCATAGGCCCGGTCCAGCGTGAACCCTAAAACCGCGACAGCCAACATTAGAGGAATGAGTTTCCTGTGCATGGTAATCCTCCAGAAAATCAACACGGCCCTTCTCTGCCTCGGTGGTCTTTCATGGCTCGCATCCTCCGGGGCTACTTGACGGGGTGCCCAAAGCCTATGTCGTCAAAATACAGCAGGCCGGCGCCACCCTTAAGGCCCGCGCGGAGGGTGATCTTCTGCACCGTCGTCAGGCTGACGCCCGTCAGGTCGCTCAGCGGAATCCGCCATTCGGTCCAGTCCGCCGTCATAACCGCCACCACGCTCGTCACGTTGCTCACCGTCTTGCTCTTACCCGCCTTGTCTGTGACAGTCAGGGATAACAACGCCGGAGCATTGTGCGTCGTCATCCCGGCGGTCGCCGCCTGCCAGGACCCGGTGCCCGTATAACCGCGGAACCACAGATCCAGGTGCGTGGCGCCATGGCCCGTCCAATCCTGCGGGGCGCCGAAGTCCCGCGTCGCTTCACTGTAGAAGGGCGGTTTCGAGTTGTCGTAGGCCAGCGGCATCGACTGCTGGCCGCCGTGGACAATCGTCTGCTCCGCAAAGGGGGCCGTGTCGTATCCGACGACCGAGCCGCTCTTGCCGTCGGTCAGACCGTCGATCCAACTGTTGTAAATGCGATGGTCCGTATTGTTGTAGCTCTCGAAGTCGTCCACGACGGCGAATTCCTGGGTGGTGAAGCTCCAGACCTCGCCCGGATAGGTGACGGTACCAACCTCATCGACACGCCAGTAATAAATCGTGCCGTAGTTCAACGACCCCGGATCAAAGGCAGGGTCGGTTACGATCTTGGCGGTGGCCGTGCCGTTGGTCACCGCGTCTGGGTCAGTGCCGAAGAACACTTTGTGCGAAGCCCCCTCACGGTCCGGTCGCCAACTCAACGTGGTCGTGAGGCTCTGACCGGCTGCGCCGTTGGCCGGCTGCGGCGCGTAAGCCTGGACCGGCATATCGGCGGAGTGCCCCAACCCGAGATCATTGATAGTCGTGAAACTCCACACGTATCCGGGATAGGTGCCCGCGGCGCCGATCTCGTCGACCTTCCAGTAATAAGTCGTGGCGTAGGCAAGCGTCCCCGGATCGAAAGCGTGGTCGATCACGGTCTGGGCGGCGGCCGTACCGTTGGCCACGGCGTTCGGGTCGGTGCCGAGGTACACTTTGTGCGCGGTCACGTCGCGGCCGGGTCGCCAACTCAACATGGTCGTGAGGCTTTGGTCCGTGGCTCCCGCCGTCGGCTGCGGCGCTCGCGCCTGCGCGGGGCGCAGTAGAACCGTACCTCGCTCAGACCACTGGTCGGGCTCGGCGCCGCGCCGTTCCAAGTGCTGTTGATGGTCAACTTGACGCACCTGGCCATGACGCCGCCGAAATTGACGGTCGTGTTGGCGGCATAGTCTGGTGTACCCGGTGCCTTCGCGAACTGCGGCACATTGGCCAGCGTCTTCCAGGTGGTGGCGTCGGTGGAATACTCTACCTTGACGTCCTTGGCCCCGAAGCTGGTCAATCCGGACGTCTCGAGCGAGGTGTTGGAGTTCCATACCAGCAGCTTATCCAGCTTGTACACCTTGTCGAACTGGTACTGAATCCAAACCGGCGACGGACCTAAGCTCAGCCACATTGTCGTAAGGAGGGTGCCGTGCAGATCGCCTGTCAGGCCGGAGCCGTCGATGGTCTTCTCCGGGCCCTCGTTAAGCTGCGAGCCGGAGGCTGTGGCCGTGATGCCCGTGGTGAGCGGATAGGAGTGGGGCTCGACCGTGAAAGACCAGACCCGGCCTTTGAGGATCGTGCCGCTGGGGGCTTGGTTGACCTCATCGACCCGCCAGTAATAGGTCTGGCCGAAATCGAAAACAGTGGCCGGGGTGTAGGCCGTCCCCGTCTGGCCCTGGCTGACCAAACAGGCGCCCGGTTTGGTGCGGCTGGCTTCATTCACGTCCGCGAAGGTCTGGCCCAGGTAGACGTCATGCGTAGCGGCAAATTGCCCCGCCGTCCAACTGAAAGCGGTGTCCCGGGGCACGTCGGTGGCCCGGTGCGCAGGATGGGCTTGGTGCGCCAGTTGCGGCTCAAACGGTCCTTCCAGGACCAGCTTGCCCTCATCGTCTGTCAGAGCCTGGTTGAAGACATAGACGTCGTCCACCAAGCCGACGAACCAGCCGAGGGCATCGCCGGGGTTACCGCCGAGGTACAGGTTCTGCGTGCTGTTATAGGGCAGCGGGGCTGCCACACTGCTCTGCAGGACGCCATCCACGTACAGCTTCAGCGTGGTGCCGTCGTAGGTCGCCGCCAGATGCGTCCATTCGCCGGCCGCTGCCTTGCCGGTCACGCCGGTATAGGCGATGCCGTTGCTGGAACGGACGCCGAAGACGAAGCTCCCCGGGTAGAGCGTCGCATCCGGCTCCCCGCCTTGCACCGCCAGGAACCAACTGGCCCGGGTCGTCAAACCGAAGCCATGAACCAGAATGACCTGCTGGTCCAGCGTGGCGGGCTGCACGTACGCTGTCACCGAGAACTGCGGAGTGCTGTGCAACTGCATGGCCGGGTTATTCGCTACCTGGAAATAGTCGCCCTGGCCGTGGAACTGGGCCGCTTGGCCGTAGAGCCCCGGCACATAGGCCACACTCCCGTACCGCTTCGCATCATTGTGATTGCCGCTGGAATCCAGCTCCGTTGCCGTCGAAGGACCAGTGGGCCACAGGAGCCGGAAGTGCGGCATGCGTCTGCTCTGCTGTGAGGCACAATACGGCGGCAACCAACGTCAGATGGGTGATCTTCTTGTCCACGAGAGTCCTCCAGAAAAGGAACGCGTCCCTTCAGACCCTGCACCGTTGGGCTATCTGATGGGGTGCCCAAAGCCTATGTCGTCGAAGTACAGCAGGCCGGTGCCACCCGCCTTCGAAGGGACCATAGAGCTTACGCGGAGCGTGATCTTCTGCACCACGGTGAGATTGATGCCCGCCAGATCGCTCAGCGGAATCCGCCATTCGGTCCAGTCCACCATCTGAACCGCCACCGGGTTCATCGAGTTGCTCACCGTCTTGCTCTTACCCGCTTTATCGGTGACGCTCAGGTACAACGACGAGGGATAATTGAACGGCGTCCCCGGGCCGCCCGGAGAACCCTTGAACCACAGATCCAGGTGCGTGGCCCCGTGCCCCGTCCAGTCTTGCGCGGCGGCGAAGCTCCGCGTCGCCTCGCTGTAGAAGGGCGTCTGCGAGTTGTCGTAGGCCAGCGGCATCGACTGCTGGCCGCCGTGGACAATCGCCTGCTCGGCGAAGGGAGCATCCGTGTGACCGACAACCGAGCCGCTCTGGTGATCGGCGTAGCCATCGATCCAGGTGTCAAAGATGCAATGGTCCGTATCGTTGTAACTCTCGAAATCGTCCACCACGGTGAATTCCTGAGTCGTGAAGCTCCAGACCTCGCCCGGGTAGGTGAGGGTACTGACCTCATCGACACGCCAATAGTATATCGTGCCGTAATTGAGCGGCCCCGGATCGAAGGCAGGGTCGGTCACCGTCTGGGCGGGGGCCGTGCCGTGGGCCACCGCGTCGGGGTCGGTGCCGAAGAAGACCTTGTGCGAAGCTCCCGCACGGTCGGGTTGCCAGCGCAACGTGGTCGTGACGCTCTGGCCGGCGGCGCCGTTAGCCGGCTGCGGCACGCGGGCTTGGATGGGGGCATCCGCGGGGTGTCCCAACCCGAGGTCATCGAGGTAGAGCATCCCGGTGCCACCCGCCTTGGGAGTGCTCTTATCGCCGACGCCGAGGGTGATCTTCTGGACCTGGATCACCTGGACCCCCGCCGCCGTCAGATCGCCCAGTGGAATCCGCCATTCGGTCCAGTCCGCCACGTTCGTGGCCGAGGGATTCGGGTGGACGACCGTTCCGCTCTTGCCATCCTTGTCTACGACCGTCAGGTACAAGGACGCCGGAGCGTTGGTCGGCGCCGTCATCCCGGAGGGCGGATAACCGCGGAACCACAGGTCCAGGTGCGTGGCCCCGTGACCTGTCCAATCTTGCGCCGTACCCCAAGTCTCGGGTCGTCTCGCTGTAGAACGGCGCTTTCGAGTTGTCGTAGGCCAGCGGCATCGACTGCTGGCCGCCGTGGACAATCGTTTGCTCGGCAAAGGGGGCGGTCAGATGACCGACGGTTGAGCCGCTCTTGCCATCGGCCAGGCCGTCGATCCAGGTGTCGCGGAGGCGGTGGTTCGTGTCATTGTAGCTCTCGAAATCGTCCACGGGCGAGAATTCCTGGGTCGTGAAACTCCAGACTTCACCTGGATAGATACCGGCAGCACCGATCTCATCGGCCTTCCAGTAGTAAGTCGTGCCGTAGAGAAGTGCCCCCGGATCGAAGGTGTGGTCGGTTACGGTCTCGGCGGCGGCCGTACCGTTGGCCACGGCGTTGGGGTCGGTGCCGAAGTATACCTTGTGCGAGGTCAAATCACGGCCGGGCCGCCAACTCAGCGTGGTCGTGACGCTCTGACCCGTGGCTCCGGCCGTCGGTTGCGGCGCGCGCGCCTGAACCGGGATGCAGTAGAACCGTACCTCGCTCAGGCCGGTCGCGGGGTTCATGCTGCCCCAGTTGCTGTTGATGGTCAACTTGACGTACCTGGCCATGGCGCCACCGAAGTTCACCGTGGTGTTCGGCGCGTACCCGGGCGTCCCGGGGGCCTTGGCAAAGCGCGGCACGCCCGTCAGGGCCGTCCACTTGGTCCCATCCAAGGAGCACTCGATCGTGACGTCCTTGGCGTCGTAGCTCACCGTCGGCCACGACTCGAACGGGGTGTTGGAGTTCCACACCAGCAGCTTATCCAGCTTGTACGCCTTGCCGAACTGGTACTGAATCCAGAACGGCCGTACCAAGCCCATGCTCTCCCACATGGTATCTGCATCCGTGCCGTGCAGATCACCTATCAGGCCGGAGCCGTCGATGGTCTTCTCCGGGCCCCGGTTAGGGTACGCGCTGGACGCCGTAGCCGTGATCGAGGTGCCAGCGATTGGATAGGAGTACGGCTCGACGGTGAAAGACCATACGCGGCCTTTGCAGATCGTGCTATTGGGGGCCTGGTTGACCTCGTCGACCCGCCAATAGTAGGTCTGGCCGAAATCAAAAATCGTGGCCGGGGTGTAGGTGGTCCCCGTCTGGCCCCGGCTGACCAGACAGGCACCCGGTTTGGTGCGGCTGGCTTCGTTCACGTCCGCGAAGGTCTGGCCCAGATACACGTCATGCGTGGCGGCGAACTGCCCCGCCGTCCAACTGAAAGCGGTGTCCCGGGCCACATCGGTGGCCCGGTGAGCAGGATGGGCCCGCTGCGCCAATTGTGGCTCGAACGGGCCTTCCAGGACCTCTCTGACCTCGTCGTCTGTCAGGGCCTGGTTGAAGACGTAGACGTCGTCCAGCAGACCGACGTACCAAGCCGCGGCATCACCGGGGTTACCGCCGATATACAGGTTCTGCGTGCTGCTGTAGGGCAGCGGCGCCGCCACGCTGCTCTGCAAGACACCATCGACGTACAGCTTCAGCGTGGTGCCGTCATAGGTCGCCGCCAGATGCGCCCACTCACCGGCCACCGCCTTGGCGATCACGCCGGTGTAGGCGATGCCGTTGCTGGAACGGACGCCGAAGACGAAGCTCCCCGGGTAGAGCGTCGCATCCGGCTCCCCGCCTTGCACCGCCAGGAACCAACTGGCCCGGCTCACGGAACCGAAGCCATGAAACAGGATGATTTGCTGGTCCAAACTGGCGGGCTGCACGTATGCGGCCACCGAGAACTGCGGGGTGCTGCGTAACTGCACGGCCGGGTTATTCGCCACCTGGAAATAGTCGCCTTGGCCCTGGAATTGAGCCGCTTGACCGTAGAGCCCCGGCACATAGGCCACGTCCCCGTACCGCTTCGCGTCATTATGGCTGCCGCTG
Source organism: uncultured Planctomycetota bacterium (assembly GCA_963750205.1). Classification (GTDB taxonomy): domain Bacteria; phylum Planctomycetota; class Phycisphaerae; order Sedimentisphaerales; family Anaerobacaceae; genus PLanc-01. Next base: position 15,709 of record CAVVRJ010000044.1, on the reverse strand, counting down.
GAGTCCAGTCCGCTGCCGTCGAAGGACCAATGGGCCACGGGGTCCGGCAGCGCCGCATACGCCCGTTCCAGTGCGAAGCCCAGTACGGCGACAGCCAACATCAGAGCGATGAGTTTCTTGTGCATGATAGTCCTCCAGAAAAGAAACGCGGCTCTTCCTCACCTCAATAGTCCTTCAGGCCCCGCATCCACAGGGGCCAATCTTCTGGTTTCACGCCCCTGACCTGGGTCCACCGCCCATTCGTGTTGAAATCCCGGAACCATTTCAGCTTCCACAGCTCTTTGAGGCCGATCTTCCGCACGGACCAATCCAGGAAAACGCCATTCACGAAATCGCCATGGCGCCTCAGGCAAAAGGACGATAGACCGCTGGGACGCGACAACCCGGGGGGCGGCTCGTTCGCGGAGGGGGGCCCTCCCCAAGGCGACGAGGAATCCAGGACCACCGGGATGTTCGCCTTGTTCCCCAGGGAGAAGAGGTTTGCTCCGCAGTGCCACTCTGCTTGCGGGACAAACGTCACAGTGCTCTGAAAATGAGGGCGGAAGAGGAATTCGTTCGTGCCATAACTGCTGACAAACCGTGGCACGGGCAGGCACAACACCCAGGCGGGATGCCCGGCGTCTTCGTTTCCATTCACAACACAGGCAGGTGTGGAGTCAATCGAGGCCGGGCCGGCTATTGCGGATAATAAGGACAGCGGGAAAGGACTTTCTTCATCGGAGCCTTTGGTGGCCAGGGGACAGCAGGCGATATTCTTCGTGCGAAAATGATACAGAGAGTCCTGCGTCGCATTCGGGTCCTTGCTGTCGATCCTCAGCACCGTCCCGCGCAGCAGCCATAATCCGCTAGCCCCGTTGTAGTCGCAGGGGAAGCGCCCCTCATTATCCTGGGCGTACAGCGCCAGGATCGTCCCCCATTGCTTGAGCCGGGCTTGACAGACCATTGCTTTCGCCTGCTTGCGCACGGGACAGCGCCGGCATCAGGAGCGCCATCAGCAGTGCAATGATCGCGATGACCACGAGCAACTCGATGAGCGTGAAGCCTGTCTCGTCGCCCCTCAACCGGTTCCCACCTCCCGCCCCGCATCTCTCCCGTCGCTCTCGGACCTTCCTGCTTTGTGCCTCGGCAGACCACATTGATTCCACTCCGCTGATTCTTCTCCCTTTTCTCTTTTAGGACGATTCTCCGAGGCCAAACCTTATAGAACTTCTCCGAGAACCATGAGATTCTGCTGTCGCTCTTCCAAGTTGCATCACTAAAACGGCGATTCCGCCCTTGGCCCCGGCAGGAATGTGAATCGCCGCAAACCTCACTATCATTCAGTATGACACTGGGCCCGAATCTGTCAAGAAAAAGACTTCGACTTTGCCCCTCCTGCCGCAAATTGACGATCTCGTGCCAGCCTGGCGCGAGGTCGAGCGAGTCTATGGCTTCCACGCTTTTCCGAGGCGTGCTTACGCTCGCGCGGCCCTTCGTGGCGACAATTGTCTGCGTGTTCCCCATCCATCGGGCGCTACTTGACGGGGTGGCCGTACCCGATATCGTCGAGGTAGAGCACGCCGGTGCCGCCCGGCTTGGGGCTGGTCTTATCGCCCACCCCGAGCGTGAGCTTCTGCACCGTCGTCAGGCTGACGCCTGTCAGATCGCTGAGCGGGATGCGCCATTCGGTCCAGTCCGTCAGCACCGTGGCCGAGGGGTTCGGGTGGATTGCCGTTTTGCTCTTGCCGGCCTTGTCCGTGACAATCACGTACAGCGGCGCCGGCGTATTAGTCTGCTTCGCTCCGGTGGCCGGATTACCCCGGAACCACAGGTCCAGGTGCGTGGCCCCGTGCCCCGTCCAGTCTTGCGCGGCGGCGAAGCTCCGCGTCGCCTCGCTGTAGAAGGGCGTCTGCGAGTTGTCATAGACCAGCGGCATCGACTGATGCCCGCCGTGGACGATCGTCTGCTCGACAAAGGGGGCATCCAGGTAACCCACCCGGGAGCCGCTCTTCTTGTCGGTGAGGCCATCGATCCACGTGTCGAAGATACAGTAGGCCGCGTCGTCATAGCCCTCGAAATCGTCCACGACGTTCCATTCCTGGGTCGTGAAGCTCCAGACGGCGCCCCGATAGGTAACCGTGTTGACCTCATCGACACGCCAGTAGTACGTCGTGCCGTAATTGAGAGGTCCCGGATCGAAAACGCAATCACCGATCGTTTTGGCAGCGGTGGCGCCGTTGGCTACCGCGTCGGGGTCGGTGCCGAAGAACACCTGGTGCGAGCGCGCGTCCCGCCCGGATCGCCAGCTCAAAGTGGTCGTAAGGCTCTGAGCAACGGCGCCGCTGGCCGGTTGCGGCGTGTGGGCCTGGACCGGAAGATCGGCCGGGTGTCCATAACCGAGATCGTCAACATAGAGCAAGCCGCTGCCGCCAGCCTTGGGGTTGCTCTTGTCGCCGATCCCAAGGGAGACTTTCTGGATCTTGGTAATCTGTATCCCGGCCGCCGTCAGATCGCTGAGCGGAATCGTCCACTGCGTCCAGGTGCTCGCATTGGTGGCCGCCGGGTCCGGATGGACTACCAGCTTGCTGTGGCCCGCGCTATCCTGAATCACCACGTACAGGCCCGCCGGGGCGTTGTAATGCGGGCTGGCGCTCTGGCCTGCGGCGCTGCCTGGGGCAGGGTAGCCGCAGAACCACAGGTCCAGGTGCGTGGCTCCGTGGTCTGTCCAGTCCTGCGCGGTGCCCAAGTCGCGCGTCGTCTCACTGTAGAACGGCGCTTTGCTGTTGTCGTAGGCCAGCGGCATCGACTGCCGGCCGTGATGGACCGTCGCCTTCTCGGCAAAGGGAGCCGTCAGGTAGCCGGCCACCGAGTTGCTCTTACTGTCGGTCAGGCCGTCGATCCAGAAGTCGCGGAGGCGGTGATTCGTGTCGTTGTAGCTCTCGAAATCGTCCACGACCGCAAATTCCTGGGTCGTGAAGCTCCAGACTTCCCCCGGATAGATGCCGGCAGCGCCGATCTCATCGATCCTCCAGTAGTATGTGGTGCCATAGTTCAGTATCCCTGGATTGAAGGTATGACCCGTTACGATTTGGGCGGCGGCCGTGCCTTTAGCCACGGCGTTCGGGTCGGTACCGAAATAGACCTTCTGGGAGATGACGTCCCGGCCCGGGCTCCAGTCCAATACGGTGCCGAGGCTCTGACCGCTGGCGTAGGTGGCCGGCTGCGGCGTGTGGGCCTGGAGCGGCAGGTAGGAGAACCGCACGGCGCTCAGACCTGTCTGCGGACGCGCCGCCCCAATTGGTAAGGATGGTCAGCTTGACGTACTGGGCCAGGACGCCGCCAAAATTGACGGTCGTGTTGGCGGCGTAGCCCGGTTTGCCGGGCGCGATGGCGAACTGGGGCACGTTGGCCAACGCCGTCCAGATGGCACCGTCGGTCGAGGACTCTACCTTGACATTCTTGGCGCCCAGGCCAAAGACAACTTCAAGCAACTGGTTGGAGTTCCAGACCAGCAGCTTATCCAGCGTGTAGACCTTGTCGAACTGGTACTGAATCCACCGCGGCGGCTTGCCGGCGCTCTGCCACATCGTGTAACTGTCGTAGCCGTGCAGGTCGCCGATCATGCCGGCGCCGTTGATCGTGTTCTCCGGGCCCCAACCCGGCGCCGAGTCAGAGGCCGTGGCCGTAATCGAGGCGCCGGGGATCGAATAGGTATAGGGCTCGACGGTGAAGCCCCAGACGTTTCCCTTGTAGATAGTCAGGTTCGGCGTCGGGACGATCTCATCGACCCGCCAGTAGTAGGTCTGGCCGAAATCGAGCATGGCAGGCGGGGTGTAGGCCGTCCCCGTTTGGCCCTGGCTGACCAGGACGCCGGTTGGTTTCGTGCGGCTGGCACTGTCCACGTCCGCGAAGGTCTTGCCCAGGTAGACGTCATGCGTTGCGGCGGAGGCCCCCGCCGTCCAGCGGAGGGCCGTGGCCTCAGGCACATCGCTGGCCCCCGCAACGGGACTCGGATTGCTCGCCAGTTGCGGCTGCGCGGGTCCCTGCATGACCTCCTTGACCTCGTCGGCCGTCAGGGCCTGGTTGAAAATATAGACGTCATCCACCAGGCCCGTGTACCAGGACGACCCGCCGGCCACGGTGCTGGGCATGGTGCTGGGATCGCCGCCGATGTACAGGTCATCGGGACTATCCCAGGGCAGCCGGGCCGCCACACTGCTCTGCAGGATGCCGTCCACGTACAGCTTCAACGTGGCGCCGTCGTACGTCGCCGCCAGATGGGCCCACTGGCCGGCCACCGCCTTGCCGGTGGCGCTGGCGGGAGGGCTGGTGGGGATCGTTATGACGCTGTTGGGGTCGACGTTGGGGTCGAGGGGGATCCTCGCGCGGGTGCTGAACACGAAGCATCCCGGGTAGAGCGGCACAGAGGGAGCCGGCATATCGCCTTGCACCGCCAGAGACCAACTGGCCGGGTGCACGCTGCCGAGGCCGTGATTCAGGATGACCTGCTGCGTCAGCGTGGCGGGCTGCAAGTACGCTGTCACCGAGAACTGCGGGGTGCTGCGTAACTGGAGGACCGGGTTATTCGCCACCTGGAAATAGTCGCCGACCCCGTGAAACTGAGCCGCCTGGCCGTAGAACCCCGGGACATACGTCACGTTCCCGTACCGCTTCGCGTCATTATGGCCGCCGCTGGAGTCCAGTCCGTTGCCGTCAAAGGACCAGTGGGCCACGGGGTCCGGCAGCTGCGCCGTGCGCCCGTTCCAGTGCCAAGCCCGATACGGCCATAGCCAACATCACAGGGATGAGTTTCTTGTGCATGATAGTCCTCCAGAAAAGAAACGCGGCCCTTCCTCACCTCAATAGTCCTTCAGGCCCCGCATCCACAGGGGCCAGTCTTCCGGTTTCACGCCCCCGGCCTGGGTCCATCGCCCATTCGTGTTGAAGTCCCGGAACCATTTCAGCTTCCACAGCTCTTTTAGGCCGACCTTCCGCACGGACCAGTCCAAGAAAAGGCCGTTCACAGAACCCTCGTGGCGGCGGACGCAAGAAGGCCAGCGGATGCTGTAGGAATAGTCCACCTCCGGCGGCGGTGGCTCGTCGGCGGAAGGGGGCCCTCCGTCCGGCATTGAGGAATCCAGCATCACCGGAATGTTCGCCTTGCCCGCGAGGGAGAAGATGTCCGCTCCCCGAGAGATCTCTGTGGGCGGGACGAACACCAGCGAGCTCTCGAAATGCGGGCGGAACAGGAAGCAGTTCAATCCATAGCTGCCGACACATCGGGGGGCTGGCGCGTTAATCACCCAAGCGGGGTACGACAGGTCCAGGGTGCCACACTGAATATACCCCTGACCGGCATTGAGCGAGGTAGGCACAGACATCGGGAAACTCGTGGGGCGGTCATCCGGGATGTACTTCGTGGCCACGGGGCAGCAAGCGATATCTTTCGTGCGAAAATGGAAGAAGGAGTCCTGCGGCACGTTGGCGTCCTTGTTGGCGATGTTGAGCAGCGCCCGCGCAGCAACCAGGTGCCGGCATCCCCGGCCGCGTTGCAGGGAAAGTGCCCCTCATTGTCCTGGGCGTACAGGGACAGGATCGTCCCCCACTGCCTCAGCCGGGACTGACAGACGATCGCTCTGGCCTGTTTGCGGCGCACGACAACGCCGGCATCAGGATCGCCATCAGCAGCGCGATGGCCGCGATGACCACGAGCAACTCGATGAGCGTGAAGCCTGTCTCGTCGCCCCTCAACCGGTTCCCACCTCCCGCCCCGCATCTCTCCCGTCGCTCTCGGACCTTCCTGCTTTGTGCCTCGGCAGACCACATCGATTCCACTCCGCTGATTCGTCCTCTCTCTTAAAGACGATCCTCAAAAACCAAGTCTTGATAGAGTTTCTGCGAGAACCGTGAGATTTGCTGTCGCTTCTTCCAAGTTGCATCATCCAAAGCGGCGATTCCGCCCGTTGGCCCCGGCAGGAATGTGAATCGCCGCAAACCTCATTATCTTCAGTATGACACTGGGCCCGAATCTGTCAAGAAAAAACTTCGACTTTGCCCCCCCTGCCGCAAATTGACGATCTCGTGCCAGCCTGTACGAGGTTGAGCGAGTCTACTGGCTTCCACTGCTTTTCCGAGGCGCGGCTAGACGCCTGCGCAGGCCCGCCAAGAGTTCGATGGCGTGAGGGCAGATTGTTCATCGCCGTGTTCCTGAAACGATGCGTCATCGGGGCTACTTGACGGGGTGGCCGTACCCGATATCGTCGATGTAGAGCACGCCGGTGCCGCCCGGCTTGGGGCTGTTCTTATCGCCGACGCCGAGCGTGATCTTCTGCACCGTCGTCAGACTGACGCCCGTCAGATCGCTCAGCGGAATCCGCCATTCGGTCCAGTCCGTCAGCACCGTGGCCGACGGGGTTCGGGTGGACCACCATCTTGCTCGTGCCGGCCTTGTCCGTGGCAATCAGGTACAACGACGCCGGCGTATTGGTCGGCGTCGCTCCCGCTGGCCGGATAGCCGCGGAACCACAGGTCCAGGTGCGTGGCCCCATGGCCCGTCCAATCCTTCGTGCCACCCAAGTACCGCCACGCCTCACTGTAGAAGGGCGACTGCCTGTTGTCGTAGGCCAGCGGCATCGACTGGTGGCCGCCGTGGACAATCGCCTGCTCGGCAAACGGCGCGGTCAGATAACCGACGGTCGAGCCGCTCTTGCCGTCGGTGTAGCCGTCGATCCAGGTGTCGTAGATGCAATCGTCCGAATCGTTGTATCGCTCGAAATCGTCCACGACGGCGAATTCCTGCGTCGTGAAGCTCCACACCTCGCCGGGATAGGTGATGGTGTTGACCTCATCGACGCGCCAGTAGTAAGTCGTGCCGAAGTCCAGCGCCCCCGGATCGAAGTCGGGGTCAGTCACGGTCTGGGCGGCAGCCGTACCGTTGGCCACGGCGCTGCGGTCGGCGCCGAAGAACACCTTGTGCGAAGCCCGCGTCCCGGCCGGGCCGCCAACTCAAAGTGGTCGTGAGGCTCTGACCGGTAGCGCCGTTGGTGGGCTGCGGCGTGTGGGCCTGGACCGGGAGATCGGCGGGGTGACCAAACCCGATGTCATCAATGTACAGCAGACCGGCGCCGCCAGTCTTGGGACTATTCCTATCGCCGACCCCGATGGTGATCTTGCGGACCTGGGTCGTCTGGACCCCGGCCGCCGCCAGATCGCTGAGCGGAATCATCCACTGCGTCCAGATGCTCGCGTTGGTGGCCGCCGGGTCCGCGTGGACTACCAGCTTGCTGTGCCCGGCGTTATCCTGAATCACCACGTACAGACCGGCCGGGGTATTGTGCCGCGTGCTGCTATCCTGGGCCCCCGTAGCGGCCGCGGGCGGATATCCGCGGAACCACAGAGCCAGGTGCGTGGAACCGTGGCCCGTCCAATCCTGAGCGGTGCCCAGGTCTCGTGTCGTCTCGCTATAGAAGGGCGCTTTGCTGTTGTCGTAGGCCAGCGGCATCGACTGCTGGCCGTGATGGACGATTGTCTGCTCGGCAAAGGGGGCCGTCAGGTAACCGACGACCGAGCCGCTCTTACCGTCGGTCAGGCCGTCGATCCAGGTGTCGCGGATACGATGGTCCGTATCGTTGTAGCTCTCGAAATCGTCCACGGTCGCGAATTCCTGGGTCGTGAAGCTCCAGACCTCGCCCGGATAGGTGCCGGCGGCACCGATTTCATCGACCCTCCAGTAATAAGTCATGCCGTAATTCAGCGTCCCCGGATCGAAGACGTGGTCGGTTACGGTCTTCGCCGGGGCGGTGCCGTTGGCCACAGCGTTCGGGTCGGTGCCGAAGTACACCTTGTGGGAAACAGCCTCACGGCCGGGTCGCCAGGTCAACAGTGGTCGTGAGGCTCTGACCGACGGCGTCATCGGCCGGGTGCGGGCGAACGGGCCTGGAGCGGGATGTAGAAGAACCGCACCGCGCTCAAGCCGGTGGGCGGCCACGCCGCCCCAGTTGGTATTGATCGTCAATTTGACGTACCTGGCCATCACGCCGCCGAAGCTGACGGTCGTGTTGGCGGCGTAGCCAGGTTGGCCGGGTCCCATCGCGAACTGGGGCACGTTAGCCAACGCCGTCCAGGTCGCGCCGTCCGTCGAGTACTCCACCGTGACATTCTTGGCGCCGTAGCCCAGGTAGAACTCGATCACCCAGTTGAAGTTCCAGACCAGCAGCTTGTCCAACTTGTAGACCTTGTCGAACTGGTATTGATCCACTGCGGCGGCTTGCCGGCGCTCTGCCACATCGTATAATTGTCGGTGCCGTGCAGATCGCCGCTCATGCCGGAGCCGTCGATGGTCTTCTCCGGACCCCAGTTGGGTTCCGAACTGGAGGCCGTGGCGGTGATCGAGGCGCCGGCGATCGGATAGGAGTACGCCTCGGCGGTGAAACCCCAGACGTTGCCTTTGCAGATGGTGTTGTCCGGCGCTTGGTTGATCTCATCGACCCGCCAATAGTAAATCTGTCCAAAATCGAGGATGGTGGGCGGGGTGTACGTGGTCGCCGTCTGGCCCCGGCTGACCAGAACACCCGCTGGCTTGGCACGGCTGGCGTTGTTCACATCCGTGAAGGTCTTGCCCAGGTACACGTCATGCGTGACGGCGAATCGCCCCGCCGTCCAACGAAAGGCGGTATCGCGCGGCACGTCGGTGGCCCCGCAGGAAGGCCTCGGCCCACTCGCCAGTTGCGGCTGGACCGGTCCCTGCATGGCCTCTTTGATCTCCTCGTCGGTCAGGGCCTGATTGAAGATATAGACGTCGTCCACCAAGCCGGTGTACCAGGACCAGCCACTAAGGCCGCCGGGGTTGCCGCCAATGTACAGGTCGGAGGCGTTGTCGTAGGGCAGCGGGACCGGCCACACTGCTCTGCAGGACGCCATTCGCGTACACCTTCAACGTCGTGCCGTCGTACGTCGCCGCCACGTGGGCCCATCGGCCGGCCACCGCCTGGGCGGTGGCCACGGCGGAGGCGCTGGCGCTGCTCGCGCGGACACCGAAGACGAAGCTCCCCGGGTAGAGCGGCATATTGGGATATGGTTGATCTCCTTGCACCGCTAAGAACCAACTGGCCGGGGTCGAACCCTTGAGTCCGTGGAACAGGATGACCTGCTGGTCCAAGCCGCCGGGCTGGACGTACGCGGTCACAGAGAATTGCTGCGTGCTGCGTAACTGCATGGCCGGGTTATTCGCCACTTGGAAATAGTTGCCGGTGCCTTGAAATTGCGCCGCCTGACCGTAGATCCCCGGCACATAGGTCACCTTTCCGTGCAGAGTCGCGTCGTTGTGGTTGCCGCTGGAGTCCAGACCACCGCCGTCGAAGGACCAGTGGGCCACGGGGGCTGGAACCGCGGCATACGCCTGTTCCAGGACGAAGCACACCACGGTAAAAGCCAACGCCAGATAAGTGAGTCTCTTGTGCATAGCAGTCCACGTCCTCCAGATTCCAGGAATCGGGATCGGCCTCGCGATCGCAGTCCCGGAAGTCATGTTTCATTGTAGTTGTCCGCCGGCCCATTTGTCAAGAGCGCACGGCGGTCCTCGCCTTGGCAAATCCGCCCCAGCGCCCTTGCCTCGATTCTTTTTGAAACCCAACCTTAACAAGGGAGGATTCATCCGGAACTTCTGGCCATCGGAATCGGCTTCGAAGAAATCAAGATCGTTGTCCCTTTCCAGGCCTCCAAATCGCCATGATTGAGGATGTACAGGCATTTGGGTGTATCTGCTTGGGAGACCCACACGTCCTTTCGCGCGTAGACGCCGACAAAAGTCGTAAAGTGCTTGCGGTTGGGTAGGTGCAAGACGGCCATGGTGTCATTGCCCAGGGCGGCCAGGTGCTCGATGTCGGTGCGGACAATCTCGCTGTAGAGTCCCTTGGCCCGAACCAGGTCGCGGATCTCGATGGCGCTGGTGGTCCCCACGGGTTTCTTCCCGCCCACCTGATTCGCATCGGCCAGATGGACGAGCCTGGAGGTGTCCCCAAAGGCCACGCCGAACTTCTCCTCCACGGCATTCAAGATCGCGGTGGCGCAGTTCTTTTGCTTTTGGGGGCTGAGCATGAACTGAAGGCGGCGTGCGATCAGGCTCTGGACATCAATGGCTGGGTTATGGATGTAGATGATACTCTCTGGCTTGCTACCATTCGGGGGCGGGAAGTACTCGACGGCGGTACCATACGCGAATTCCACCCGGAAGTTCTCCGGCTTGACCGTGTCCGACACCCATTGATACCGGAAGTTGTCCATCACCGAAGAACTCTTGGTCTTCTTGGTGATCGTGACCTGCGCCGGAATTGACCTTCCAGGGTCAGCCCATTCGTATTCCCACAACTGGTAGCGTTCGTTCTTCTCATTGATCTTGCAGGAAAGGGGCCGCAGCGTCTTGGGATCAAGGGCAATCACGGCCGTGAAATCCGGCCGCGCGACCGTGATCTCCAGGGAATTGCTTACGGGGTCCTTCCTCGCGGAGACCGTTGCCAGGCGCAGGTTCTCTTTGGATAGGAACCCCTCTTTCTGGAACAGCCCCGCGGAAAGGAAGAGGATGTATTGCTGGTAGGGAAAGCGGCCGGATTCATCGATCGTGGCGGAGTGAAATGGCTCGGTGGTATAATTCAGCAATCTCCCCTCCTCCATGAGACTGATCCGCTTCGTCGGGGAGCGGGAGGTGATACCCGAGTTTTTCGCAGACTCGATGGCCTTATTTACTTCGGGTGGTATCCCGCCGGGCACTCCCATTTTCCCGGTCTGGCTGACGACCTGGAATTCCTGGAGAACTCGAGTGGGCTCGACATAATTCGTGACCGTCTCCACCAGGACGGCTTGGCCGTCGTTCTGCGACCGGGTATGGTCTACCTTCAAGACCCCCTTCTCAATCCAGCGCCCGCCGGGAAGAGAATCCATCATTCTCTGGATAACAACCAGCGCCTCTTCGGTGTTTAATCTCTGAGCTCCGCGGGCTGTCCCCAATGTCACCACCAAGCCAAGACCAGCAAGGCAACTCAAAATCTTCTTCATATCATTCCCTTCCCCTCGCAGTTGGCGCGATGATAGGTTAGGAAAGGGTCGAGGCAAAATGCCGCACGCCTCGACCCTTCACTCCTCATCTCTCTGACGCGGTCAAATGTGAATAGCGCCTTGGGGGTGTCACCCGCAAGCCTCAATGTAATCGAAATAGACCTCACCGTCGTACGCACAGTAACCTTGGTCGGCATCCCATGCGCAAGCGCCGTACTCAACGAACATCATTAGATCTGTATAGCAATCTCCCGACTCCGCTGGTACGCATCCGTACCTGGCCATTTTATAGCACCAAACTCCTTCCAAGCAGCCGGTGTTGTTCCCGTTGTTGCTGCACGGCCAGAATTCCGGATCTCCAGTAATCGAGTGATAGTAGTCGCACACGTAGCCATCGCCGCCGACGACTGGTGCCGCCTCGCTCTCCGCGAGGGGCGTGAAGCCCGGGGTTTCCGTCGCGGCCCAGGCACACGCGCCCGTCAGAACCAACGCCATCCCGCCCAATAGAATTCTCTTCGTGTTCATTTTTGTTCTCCCTTCAATTCCGATTCCATTCTTGAATACGATCCCCGCAAGCTATCCTATCTCATAAGGATCACCTCCTTTCTCTCCGTTCGCGCCACGCGTCACGGTCAGTAATCTTTCATGTTCCGCATCCACTCCGGCCAGTCCTCGCGCTTCACGCCCCCAGCCAAGGTCCACGGCCCATTCGTGTCGAAGTCCTGGCACCACTTCAGCTTCCACAACTCTTTGAGGCCGATCTTCCGCACGGACCAATCCAGGAAAACGCCATTCACGAAATCGCCATGGCGCCTCAGGCAAAAGGACGATAGACCGCTGGGACGCGACAACCCGGGGGGCGGCTCGTTCGCGGAGGGGGGCCCTCCCCAAGGCGACGAGGAATCCAGGACCACCGGGATGTTCGCCTTGTTCCCCAGGGAGAAGACGTTTGCTCCGCAGTGCCACTCTGCTTGCGGGACAAACGTCACAGTGCTCTGAAAATGAGGGCGGAAGAGGAATTCGTTCGTGCCATAACTGCTGACAAACCGTGGCACGGGCAGGCACAACACCCAGGCGGGATGCCCGGCGTCTTCGTTTCCATTCACAACACAGGCAGGTGTGGAGTCAATCGAGGCCGGGCCGGCTATTGCGGATAATAAGGACAGCGGGAAAGGACTTTCTTCATCGGAGCCTTTGGTGGCCAGGGGACAGCAGGCGATATTCTTCGTGCGAAAATGATACAGAGAGTCCTGCGTCGCATTCGGGTCCTTGCTGTCGATCCTCAGCACCGTCCCGCGCAGCAGCCATAATCCGCTAGCCCCGTTGTAGTCGCAGGGGAAGCGCCCCTCATTATCCTGGGCGTACAGCGCCAGGATCGTCCCCCATTGCTTGAGCCGGGCTTGACAGACCATTGCTTTCGCCTGCTTGCGCACGGGACAGCGCCGGCATCAGCAGCGCCATCAGCAGGACGATGATCGCGATGACCACGAGCAACTCGATGAGCGTGAAACCGTTTCGGGGGATAGCCCGGCTACAACGCCTCCGCGGCCGACACAATTCCGGCTTGACGCCCTCGCTTAGCCCGTCCGGGCAATCTGCCGCTCTTACTCCCATCCGCTCGTTCCTCCCGGCGACCGAAAACCACGTCGCCGCTGCATTCACTCTCGTTTTGAACCTGTCGCGGGCCTATTTGGCCACGCGCGGCTGACCTCGTCATACCTGGCGAGGGCCCGCGATACAGTCTCGGGTATCATAACTCGGCTCAAGATATCCTGCTCCACATCGTGGAGATCGACTTGGCCATTGTCCAAGAGCCTGGGGCCTCCCTCCGGTCGCCGCCCGGGCGGCCAGGACAAGAGCCCGGGCGTGCCCTCCCGGACGTACTCTCTGGCGATGCCGAGACCCATCCAGGCGGCCAGTTCCAGATCCACGTCGCTGTCCAAGTTCGCGTTCACCTCTCGGGCCAGTGCGACGATCGTTTGGCGCAGGTCCGCGGCCGCGCGGCTGGTCTCGGGCAGGTAATAGACGTGAATGTGCATGGGCAAACTCTTCCCGTCCTTCCATCGCCTTTGGAAGTAGTTCAATGTTTGGGTCTTCGAGAGCACGATCCTCCTTGCCTGGTGCTCCGCGACCCGATAATCGGTGGACTCCTTCAGGCTGTCGAGCACGACCACGCACTGCTTCAAGATCAGGAGGGTCACCCAGCCGTTGAGGTTCTCTGTCGGTTGTTGCACCCAGGACGCTCGGGGCACCGTTCCCATGACCGCGCCGAGATTCCCCGCTTCCACCAGGCGCTCATTTTCGAGATCCTTCATGGTCTGGAGCAGCGGGCCCTGCGTTTCGTCCGGGCCGGGGAGGACCTTGAGTTCGCCGACAGTTTCCTCCATCTGCTCGTCCAGCAACACGATTTGGGCATAGCTCTGCCTGACGCGTCGAGTGATCTCGCGAATCTCCTCTTTACCGGCCCCTGAGTGGTTCGCCACGGCCGTGCGAATCAGCTCGGCCAGGTTGTCATCGTCTTCCTTCTGCACGAGGTCCACGGATTCGGATGTCCCGCGCCGGTCTGTCTCCGCTGCTCGGGCCATGGGCAACAGAACCAGGGCAGTGACCACGAGCGCGGCCAGACCCCGCAGGCCGACTCTGGCATTCTTCGGGAAGGGCCGGCTGACCATGTGCCGAATCCGCGCCGTCAGAGCCTTCTCCGACTCCACCACGCCCAGCAGCCGCAGGCTCAGGGCGGGCCGGCCGAACGCCAGCTTGGAAATACTCAACAACGTCCTCGGGTATTCCTCCGCCTCTTGGCCCAGGGCGGCCAAGGCCGTCTCATCCACCGCCTGCTCCCGGATGGCGCGGATCCGCGCATTGGCCCACCACAGCAAGGGATGGTAGAGATAGGCGATTTGCAGCAGGGTCTGGAGGAGACTGAGCCAGAGGTCGCCCCGCCGGACGTGGGCGAGCTCATGGAAGAGTACGGACCGCAACTGCGGCGTCCGCAACTGTCGCAGCATCTGCTGCCGGCACCAGGATCACCGGCCGCCGCAACCCGCACACGCAGGGACTGGCCGAGAGGCCGCTCAGCCGGATTCCCAGGCTGCCCCGCAGGCCCATTTGCCGCCGGCACTCTTCCAGCAAGACCCGCAGACTGTCGGGAGCCTCGTCCGACTGCCTCATCAGTCCCCGGACGAAAGAGATCCGCTGGATCAGGAGCGCCCCCAGGAGCAGGACGGCCACCATCCAAGCCAGCAGGACCAGGGCCTGCCAAGTGGGCAAGATCGCCGGCTGAACCGATGCCACAGGCAGAGGCATCGCCTCCGACACCGAGCCCGCGACGGCCTGCGGACGCGGGATTGCCCCTGGCAACGCCGCTCTCCGGAGCGGCACAGAAGAATGCCAATCGGGATATTGGCGATCCCAGGCAGTCTCGGGTAGTCGGCTGGCCGCCCAGGAGACCAGACTGGTGGGCAACGAAAACGAGGGCGGCAGAAGCAGCTTCACGAGGACCAGCAGCCAAATCCAGTACCGCACGACGGCCTTGACCCGCTTCCGCAACAAGAGATCCAGCACCGCCAGAATGACGATCAGCACGCTGGACTGGAGCAGCATGGAGCCGGCCAGGGCCACGAACGCTTGGCCTGCCCGTGTTCAGCCCGTTGACGAGCTCGCCCATTGCCATTGCTCCCAATCCTCCGAGAGGAGCCTCCGCCGGCCCCTCTCAACTCTCCATCGGTTGCTTACTCTCGTTTTCTGTTCTGGATCAGACGCTCCAAATACTGATAGTCCTCTTCGGACAGGCTCTTGCTCTCGATCAGGGACTGCATCATCGGGGTCAATGCCCCGCCAAAAGCACGCTGGGCCGTGCGCAGGAGCTCATTGCGCTGGGCTTGTGCCCGCGTGATGGCAGACCGGTACAAGTACAGGTTCCGGACCCGCTCCGTGGTGAGAAATCCCTTGCGGACCATGCGGTCCATCATGGTCTTGACCGTCGTATAGGCCCAGCCTTTGCTCTCCCGCAGCGATTCCTGGACGGTGGGAGCGGCGCAGGGCTCGCGCTGCCAGACCACCTCCAAGATCGCCCATTCGCCCTCAAAGAGCTCGAAATTCAACTTGGCCATACATTCTCCGTAACTCTATCGCAATCAATACTACTCTATCGCGATAGAGCGTGCAAGAGAAAAATGGCGATTCCTTGCGAAAACCGGCCGGCGAGCCCCACAGGGGCCCAAAGGAGAGCCCGGAAGAACCGCTTGACTCCTCCATCGTCCCGCCCAAAATCGCGGGAAAATTGTGTTGAAAGGCCCGCCGGCGAACGTATAATAGATGGTTTCGGAAATATTCGGGAGTCAGAACCATGAAGGACAAGATACATCCAAAGTACGACAAAGTCGTGGTCCACTGCGGCTGCGGCAACACCTTTGAGACGCGGAGCACCGCCGACGAGATCCACGCGGAAACCTGCTCGATGTGCCACCCGTTCTACACCGGCAAGCAGCGGTTCATGGATACGGCCGGCCGGATCGAGGCTTCCAGAAGAAGTACGGCAAATCGTACCTCAAGAAGCCGCCCGAAGAACAGCCGAAGTAAGGCAGGCGTGCGCTGAAAGAGGGAAATGGAATAGTGGAATAGTGGAATAATGGAATGTTGGGTGGCGCGGGGTTGCCCCGATCCCCATTATTCCAGTATT
>CAVVRJ010000043.1:0-19121 GCA_963750205.1 uncultured Planctomycetota bacterium | reverse complement strand
CCATCATTCCATTATTCCACTTTTTGTATGGACAAAGAATCGACCAGCCTGATCGCCATCTTGGACGATCTCGACGCACGATACGAAGAGATCGAGCGCCAGATCTCCGACCCGGCTCTCGCCCTGGAGACGGCCAAGCTGGTGGCCCTGTCCAAAGAGCGGGGCAAGATCCGGCCGATGGTCTCGAAATACCGCGACTACAAGAAGATGGTCGCCGGGATCGATGAGGCACGGCAGATCCTCGATGACAAAGCGGCCGACCCTGACCTCCGCACCATGGCCCAAGAGGAGTTCGAGCAGTTGACCGCCAAGAAGGACAGCCTGCTGAACGACATCCAGAACACGCTGGTCATGGCCGACGAGCTGCACGTCGATTCGGTCATCATGGAAATCCGGGCGGGGACCGGCGGCGAAGAGGCGGCCCTGTTCGCCCGCGACCTGTACGACATGTACGGCCGGTACGCCGCCAAGCGCCGCTGGCGGGTGGAACAGCTCGACTTCAGTCCCGTCGGATATGGGTGGCCTGCGCGAAGTGATTTTCAGCGTCAAGGGCGAAGGCGTCTGGGCGGAGTTGGGCTACGAGGGCGGCGGCCATCGCGTGCAGCGGGTGCCCGAGACGGAGGCCCAGGGCCGGATTCACACGTCGGCGGCGACCGTCGCCGTGCTGCCCGAGCCGGAAGAGGTCGATGTCCAGATCAATCCGGCGGATGTGGTCGAGCACGTCAGCCGGGCCGGCGGGCCGGGCGGTCAGAACGTCAACAAGGTCAGCAGCGCCATCCGGCTGGAGCACGTCCCGACGGGCATCACCGTCAACATGCGGGAGGAAGCCAGCCAGCACAAGAACCGCGCCAAGGCCTGGCGAATCCTCCGCAGCCGCATCTACGACCTGTATGAAAGCAAACGCCGGGCCGAACGGGAGTCGCAGCGCCGCACGATGATCGGCTCGGGCGATCGGTCCGATAAAATCCGCACGTACAACTTTCCTCAGAACCGCATGACCGACCACCGGATCGGCCTGTCGCTGTACAACCTGGACAAAGTCATGTCCGGCGACTTGGACGAGTTGATCGCCGCGCTTGCGCGAGCACGATCGGCAGGAACGGATCAAGAACCTTCAAGCCTCGCAAGCGAGCAGGCGTCCGCGTCGAAGTAATCGAAGAATGGAAGAAGGCTGGATAAGGAATGATGGAATACTGGAAGAAGTGGGGTAACCCGGGGTCACACCCGATCACCGACAGTCGCTTATTCCGACCATTCCGATCGATATTCCTCTGTCCTCTCAGACTCGCGAAGTTGCAAGCATGATCGTCGTCGTCACGGGAATGGTGGGCCTCAACAAGAAGAGCTATCTTGAGGAGGTCTGCCGCCTCGCCCGCCAGGAGGGCCAGCGAGATCGCCCTGTGCAACGTCGGCGATATGATGTACGCGGAGGCGCCGGACGTTACGCCGGGCAAGATCCTCGACATCCCCCTGAAACGGCTGCACTTGCTCCGCCGCAGCGTGTTCAAAGACATCGTCATCGAGGCCCGCCGGGCCCCCAACCTGATCGTCAACACGCACGCGACCTTCCGCTGGCGGCACGGGCTGTTTCCCGCCGTCGATTTCGACCAGATGCGGCAGCTCAACGCCGATATGTACGTCTGCCTGATCGACGGCGTCGCGGCGATGCACCTGCGGCTGCTGCAGGAGCACGCCGTCGAGCACACGCTCAAGGACCTGATCGTCTGGCGGGAAGAGGAGATCATCAGCACCGAGATGCTCTGCAAGGGCATCAACGACAAGGTCCCCTTCTACTGCCTGGCCCGCGGCGGCAAGCACCGGACGGAAGAGACCTTCTACCGCCTCGCCTTTCAACGGCAGCGCAAGAAGGCTTATCTGAGCTTTCCGATGACGGCCGTGGCCAAGATCGAGGCCGTCACCCAGGAAATCGGCGAGTTCCGCCAGCGGATGAAGGAGTCCTTCATCTGCTTCGATCCGGGCGACCTGGAGGAGGCCTATCTGCCCGTCGTGGCCCGGCAGGCCCGCGAGCAGGGGCTCGATTCGATCGAGGTGGCGGTGGTCGATCAGCCCGTCCGCTTGGACGTCGAGGAGGTCCTGCAGATCGAGCGGGATATCAACAACCAGATCTATGCCCGGGACTTCCTGCTGATCGACCAGGCCGACATGATCGTCAGCTTCGTGCCCGCCCTGCCGGATGGGCGGGCCGCCATCTCCAGCGGCGTCGAGCGGGAGCTTCAGCACGCCCACGAGGCCGCCAAAGAAGTCTACGTCATCTGGACCGCCCAGCAGCATCCCTCGATCTTCGTGACCCAGACCGCCAACGCCGTGTTCTCCAGCGTGGACGAAGCCGCCCGATACCTCCAGCAGAAGTACGCGCGGAGAAGCCACAGGTCCTATCGGACCAATCGGGCCCGATAGGACCTGCGCAAGGAGCGCACGGATTGCGGGAGTACCGTCTTCGGTTACCATGAGGCTGCGGCCGGTATTTCTATCGACCGGACAGAACCGTTGCAGCGCGGAGTTCTCGATGATGCCATCCGAACCACAGGTTTCGGCCGTGGAACAAATAGTAGCCGCCCCCGACGTGGCGCGGCGCATCGACCATACCCTCTTGCGGGCGGAGGCCACGCAGCCGGAGATTCTGCGGCTCTGCGATGAGGCCGTGGCCTATGGTTTCCACGCCGTCTGTGTCAACGACCGGTGGCTGCCTCTGGTGGCGGATCGATTGCACGACACGCCGGTCCAGGTGGCCGGCGTGGTGAGCCTGCCGCTGGGCGCCGATACGACCAAGATCAAAGCGGCCCAGGCCAAGGACGCCATCTACGCCGGGGCGGACGAGATCGACATGGTGGCCGATCTGGCCGCGATCATCGAGGGCGATGCCAGGTACCTGTTGCACCAATTGATGACGGTGCTGCGGGTCTGCCGGACCATGAGGCCGCCCGTGCTGCTGAAGGTCATTATCGAGTCGGCGGCCCTGACGCACGACCAGAAGGTCTTCGCCTGCCAGGTGGCCCAGGAGGCGGGCGTCGATTACGTCAAGACCAGCACCGGGCTTTCACCCCGCCGGCGGGGCCACGGTCGAGGATGTCAGGCTCATGAAGGAGAGCGCTCCGAGGTGCAAGGTCAAGGCGGCCGGCGGGATCAAAACGGCGCAGCAGGCGCTCGCCATGCTCAGCGCGGGGGCCGACCGGATCGGCACCTCCGCGGGCGTAGCGATCATCGAGGAGATGCGCGAGCATGACCGAGGAATTCGTCAGTGAGCCCATCCAGCCGGTCGCCGGAACATTTGACACGACGGGAATGACCCGCGGCGAGCCGGGACTGCCGCAACGATTCGTCTGGAGGGACCAGGAGTACACCGTCGCGGCGGTGCTGGAGGCATGGAAAGAGGATGGACCTTGCCGGCACGGCAGCGGCGAGATGTACCTCCGCAAACACTGGTTCAAGATCGCTACCGAGCAAGGCCCGCAGATGACGCTTTGCTTCGAGCGACAAGCACGATCGAGCCGGCAGAGCAAAATGAGATGGTGGCTCTTCACCATCGACCGAGAGAAACCGCTGGGCGGATGATGGACACATCCCTTGCAGGCTGCACTGCCGCAAGATTCGAACCTCGGCGACCTTGCACGCCCTTAGCGAGACCTTCACAGGACGACGGTCGGTTTCCATTCTGGGGGCCAATTCCGCCGTAATCGAGCGGTGGCGGTTTCAGCTATTGGGCCGCCGAGCCGCATAGAGGTCTTTGAATTCACACGCGCGTGCAGACAGACCCTTTCAAAACTCGCAGACGCCCTGGGCAGATACCGACTCACTGCCGAGTCCGCCGATCCCAAGAGGCTGGACCTGCCGTCGTCCGGCATGTTCTCGCGGCGGCTGGATCGGGTACTTCAGCTATGAGCTGGGCCGGTACATCGAGCGACTGCCCCAGACTAGCCGTCGATGACCTCAGAATGCCGCTGATTCGATTGTGTTTCTACGACCGCGCTCATCGCCTACGACCACCGACTACGGTACCTTCTGGATCATCGCTCTGGAGCTGCCCGACGATCGGAGAAGCACGGCGGAGAAGATCGCCGCGCTTGGAGCAGTCTTCTGGATCAGCACAGGGGTTCAACTCCCCGAAGCCTCCCGCCATGAGCATCGAGGACCTGGAGTTCGCCGGCATCCGTCGGCAACATGACGCCAGACGGACTACCTCGATGCCGTGCAAGCGGATCAAAGCGCTATATCCGCGATGGCGACGTCTACCAGGTCGAATTTCTCGCAGCGCTTCGATCAGCCCTTTCACGGGTAGGCCCATTCAGCTCTTCCACTGGCAGAATCGCTACAATCCAAGCAGCTACGCCGCCTATCTCGATGCCGGCGTCTTCCAGATCGTCAGCACCTCGCCCGAGATGTTCATCACGATTCACGACCGTCATGATTCCGAACGAAACCGATCAAAGGGACGCGCCCACGAATCGAACGGTCTCGATCCGCAGGCCGGCAAGCTCAACGAGCAGCAGCACCAGCGACCTCTTGACGAGCGAGAAGGAGCAGGCGGAGCTCAACATGATCATCGACCTGGAGCGTAATGACGTGGCCCGCATCTGCAAGCCGGGGACCCGCCAGGTCATCCAGCCACAGGACGATTGAGGCCTACCCCACCGTCTATCATGCCGTAGCCATGATCGCCGGCCAACTGCGGGACAACATTACGTTCAGCGATATCCTCCGCACCATGTTTCCCGGGCGGCTCGATCACCGGCGCTCCGAAGATTCGCACCATGGAGATCATTGACGAGCTCGAGCCGACAGTCCGCGGCGTCTACACCGGCACCATCGGCTACCTCAGCCTCGACGGGACGGTTTGCTTGAATATCGCCATTCGAACCGCTATCATCACGGGCGGCCAGAGCGTTTGTGCAGACCGGAGGCGGGATCGTGGCCGATTCCGAGCCGCAGGCCGAATGGGACGAAACGATCACAAAGGCCAGGGCACTTCTGGCTGGTATCAAGGCCATGGGTGCTTAGCCTATCGCACGCAAGTTCGGAGGGCAGGAACGAAATGCCCGAGAAGGTCTTTCTGAACGACAATTTGGTCGACGTCGAAGAAGCCCGCGTTTCGGTCACGGACGGCGGCCTCCTGTACGGCGCAGGTTTGTTCGAGACCATGCGCAGCCGCAACGGGGTCGTCTTTCGCTTGGGGGATCACCTGGAACGGCTGTTCTTCAGCGCCGAGGCCCTGTCCATCGTCCACCCTACAGCAAGGACTACGTTGGCGAGGCGATCCACCAGGTGCTGCGAGGCGAACGGGCTGGCCGATGCCCGGCTGCGCCTGACCTTGACCGGTGGGCCTCTGGCCGGGTCCGAGGAGCAGCGCAAGGCACCCTGCTGATCACCGCGACGGCGTTTCGCGCCCTATCCGGCCGACTACTACAGGACAGGCGTGATGGTCGTTCTCTGCCCCTTCCGCCAGAATACGACCGATCCGACGTGCGGCCACCAGACCACGAGCTTTTTGCCGCGTCTGCTCGCCTTGAACCTCGCCCGCCAGCAGCGGTGCCGCCGAAGCCCTGTGGTTCACGCAGGACAATCGCCTGGCGGAGGGATGCGTCAGCAACGTCTTTCTGGTGAAGAACTCCGATCGCTCTGTGCACCCGCCCGTGGAAACACCGGTGCTGCCGGACCCGGCCACGGAGGGTCATCCGCCACTTGGCGCAGCAGCAATCCCTCGAACTGATTGAGAAGGACCTCTACATCGCGGACGTGCTGGAGGCCGACGAGGTCTTCCTGACCAACGTCGTCATGGAGGTGCTGCCGGTCGTCGGCGTGGAAAGACATACAGTAGGTGAAGGCAAAGTCGGGCCGGTAACGAAGAAACTCGCCGAAGGCTTCGCGCGAGGATCGAGCAGGAGTGCGTGTAGGGTGGGCTTGCCCCACCGGAATCCGTGTGCCGAGAAGAATCGGTGGGGCAAGCCCCACCCTACGAGGGAGTGCAAGAATGAAGGTCAAAGACATGGCCGCGGTCGTGGAGAAGATCACGCCGCTGGGCTTGGCCCAGCCGTGGGACAATGTCGGCCTGCTGATTGGCGACCCGGAGCAGGACGTCCGCAATGTGCTCCTGACCATCGACACGACGCAGGCCGTCGTCGCCGAGGCGAAGGAGCTTGAGACCGACCTGATCCTGAGCTATCACCCGGTTATCTGGGACGGACTCAAGAAGATCAGGACCGACGGCCCCTCGCAAAACCGTTCACGAGATCATCCGCTCGGGGATCTCCGTCTTTTCGATCCACACGGCCCTGGACGCCGTTGGCGGTGGCGTCAATGACGGCTTGGCCGAGATTCTCGGCATCCAGGACCCCAAGCCCATCGGCGATTACGTCCAATACGCGCCGCAGGAGTACTATAAGTTCGTGGTCTTCGTGCCCGTCGAGGCGATGGCCCAGGTAGCCAACGCCGTCTTCGAGGCCGGGGCAGGTTGGATCGGCAATTACCGCAACTGCGGCTTCCACACCGAAGGCACCGGAACTTTCCTGCCCCTGGAGGGAGCGACTCCGGCCATCGGCCGACAGGGCAAGTTCGAGAAGGTCCACGAGGCCCGGTTCGAGACGATTGTGCCGGCGGACAAGGTCGAGGCGGTCGTGGCCGCGATGAAGAAGGCCCACCCCTACGAGGTGCCGGCATTTGACATCTACAAGCTTTTCGATTATGCAAGCCGCTTTGGTCTGGGTAGAATCGGCCCGCTGGCCGAGCCGTTGCGGCTGGATCGGATCATCGAGGCGGTGAAACGCCGGACCGGGGCCAAGGCGGTCGGGCTCGTTGGCGACCAGAAACGGCTCGTGCGAAAGGCGGCCGTCTGTGCCGGCACCTGCGGCGAGATCCTGAATCTCATTATCGCGGCCGGCGCCGACCTGTACCTGACGGGCGAGTTGAAGCACCATCAGGCCTTGGCCGCCCAAGAGGCCGGCTTGACCTGTATCTGCCTGAGCCACACGGTCTCGGAACGGTTCAGCCTGAAGAAGCTGGCCGGACAGATCAAGGAGTTGGCAGGTGAGAGTCACGATCCGGATCAGCAAGAAGGACGCCGACCCCTTCACGTGGAAGAATGTTTGAAGTGCTTGATGAGCTATGACAGACGAGAACAGAAAACAGATGACAGAGGACGGAGAACTGACGCCAGAGGATACAGAGACCTCCACCTCTGGCCGTCGGAGCAAGCCCCACAGGACGTGTCCGAGAGGAAAGCATGGAAGAGCCCGCCTCAGAGATCATCGCGCCAACCGATGCGGATCAGGACTCTGTGCAGGAGGAGAATGAGCCGTTGCGATTCCGACGAGGAAACCAATCCGCCGCAACCGCGGCACAGGATAGCCAAATCGCCGACGACGAGCCCCCTCTCGACCCAGGGGGAACGCGACGTGGACCAGTGATTGGAATCCTGTTGGGCGAACCCCAGGAAGCGGCTCCAGAAGCCGGGGAGCAGACGCCCGAAGGTGAACTTGCCGCCCCAGTGCAGGAGCCTTCGGTGGAGGCCCAGCCCCGCCGCCGGAGCCCCAACCCGAGTATGTGCCTACAGTCGAATCGGTTCTCGAAGCGATTCTCTTCGCGACGGATGAGCCCCTCACCGATAGCAAGCTGGCCGGCATCGTGGAAACAACGACCAAACAGGTTCGTGAGAGCATCGACAGCCTCAACGCCAAGTACGTCGCCGAGAATCACGCCTTTCGCATCGAGCAGATCGCCGGCGGCTACCAGATGCTGACGCTGAACACCTACAATTCCTGGCTCAAGAAAATGCTGCGGGCCCGCAGTGACAACAAGCTCAGCCCCGCCGCCATGGAGACGCTGGCGATCATCGCCTACAAGCAACCGATCATCCGGGCGGACATCGAAGCGATCCGCGGCGTCGCCGTCGGCGAGGTCGTTCGCAGCCTGATGTACAAGGGCCTCGTCAAGATCGCCGGCCGGGCCGAAATCCTTGGCCGCCCCATGCTCTACGGCACGACGAAGAAGTTCCTCGAAGTCTTCGGCCTCAACTCCCTGAAGGACCTGCCCAAAGCCGAAGAGCTTAAGAACCCCGACCGGGGATAATCGTCAAGCGGAAGAGAGCACTCAAACGCGATCCAATTGTCGCCGAGGTGCGAAAGATCAAGGAGGAATTGGCTGCGGCCTACGACTACGATGCTGAGGCCATGCTCCGCGACACGATGTGTCGCCAGAAGCACGGTGGCAGAAAGGTCATGACTCTGGCGAAACGGCCGGTTCCCGGCAAATGACGATCCCCGGCACATTCAGCCATCGGTTTTCCCGATTGCCTTCGGGCGCGGTTGTCGTATAATCGCGTACGATGAAGATGATGCCCAAGACCCGAAATCTTTTGTGCCTGCTTGTCACAGGAGCTTCGTTGGGAGCCGGTTGCGCGAGCCGGACGCCGTGAGCTCGGCCGAGCCGAACGCCCCTGCCGCTCCGGTGCAGACGTTCTATCGAAGACGGCGCCAGCACGGCCGAGGTTGTCGACGCCGCCGGAGATGTCCTGACCCGCATGCATTTCGTCATCGAGAAGTTGGATGCGGAGCAGGGCCTCGTTCGGACCCGGCCGCTGCGCGGCCCCAGTTCTTCGAGTTCTGGCGCAGCGACAACGCCAGCACGTCTGCCTGGGAGGAGGCCAATCTCCAATCGATCCGCCGGGCGGTGGAGCTGCGGGTGACGAGTGAGGCCGAAGGCCGGGGGCCGGAGGCCGGAGGCGCCTACAGCCTCCCGCCTACCGCCTCCCGCCTCTGCGTCGCGTGCACGGTGTCCGTCCAGCGGCTGAGCCTCTGGCAAAATGAGGCCGCCGGCAGCTCGGAGGGCTTACCGGGTTCACTCGAGCAGCGTCGGCCACCCTGCAGTGGATGGAAGCGGGCCCGCAGCAACGACGGGGCATGGCCTGGATCGACGTGGGCCAAGACCGGGACCTGGCCGCCAGAATCCTCTCCCGCGTGGAGCAAAGGCTCGAATGCGGGGATTGACGATTGATGATTGACGATTTATGATTTGGGCCTCGTGTGTCGCGAGGCGTGCGTGACCGAATCATAAATCATAAATCGTAAATCGTAAATCCATGCGAGGTTCTCGTTTGCGGCGGTGCCGGGTACATCGGCAGCAACATGACGGCCCTGCTGGCCCGGGCGGGCCACGAGCCTGTCGTCTTCGACAATTTCAGCAAGGGCCATCGGGCCGCCGTCAAGGGGGTCCAAGTTATTGAAGGCGACCTGGCGGACCGCGAGCTTCTGGTAAAGACACTGGGCCAGCTCGGGATCGAGGCGGTGATGCACTTTGCCGCCTACATCGAGGTAGGCGAATCCGTCCAAGAGCCGCTGAAGTACTACCAGAACAACCTATCGAACACCCAGAACCTGCTGTCGGCCCTGCAAGAGGCCGGCGTGGCGAAATTCGTCTTCAGCAGCACGGCGGCCGTCTACGGCATGCCCAAGCGGGTGCCCATCACGGAGGATGCCCCGAAGGAGCCGATCAACCCCTACGGCGAGACGAAATTGGCCATCGAGCGGATGTGCCACTACCAGGCCCAGGCCGGCCGGCTGCGCTTTGCTGCCCTGCGTTACTTCAACGCGTGCGGAGCTGGGGATGATGGGGCACGGGGCGAGGACCACCGCCCGGAGTCCCATCTGATCCCGCTCATCATTCAGGCCGCATTGGGAAAACGAGCGGCCATCAAGATTTACGGCACGGACTATCCGACCCCCGACGGCACGTGTATCCGGGACTATATCCACATCGACGACCTGTGCCGGGCCCATTTGCTGGCTCTCAAGAGATTGGACGAGCAGGCGGAGTTGGTCTATAATCTGGGCAACGGTCAGGGCTACTCGGTCCGGCAGGTGATCGACGCGGTCAAACGGGTCTCCGGCAGAGATTTCAAGATTGTGGAGGTGGAGCGGCGGCCGGGGGATTCGCCCGTTCTGACCTCCGACGCAACGAAAGCCCGGGTAGAACTCGGCTGGCAGCCGGAAAAGCCCGAATCTGGACGAGATGGTCGCGACCGCCTGGAAATGGCATACCGGACACCCGGATGGGTATCCTGATTGACGATTTATGACTTAAGATTTATGATCTCGGCCGATGGCCGAGAGGCACGGCGATGGGTCCAGTGTCGATTTCCGTGCCTGGCGTGTGCCCCGCGAAGCCAAATTGTGAATCGTAACTCGTAAATCATAAATCGAGAGGGGTTACCGTGGAGAAGATCCGACGCCGAGTCAACGCGTTCCTCAGCAAACAGGGCATGTACCATGGGGACATCAGCATCCCGGAGATCTGCGACGTCTTTCTGAAAGAGATGGACAAGGGGCTGGCCGGCAAGAAGAGCTCGCTGGCCATGCTGCCGACGTACATTGAGACCGAGCGGGAGCTGCCGCGGGACAAGCCGGTCATCGTCATGGACGCCGGCGGGACGAATTTCCGCGTGGCGACGGTCGACTTTCCGGTCCAACGGCCAGGCCGAGATCACGGATTTCAAGAACTACCCGATGCCCGGGATCACGGCGGAGGTCGGCAAAGAAGAGTTCTTCGGGACGATGGCCGGGTACGTCCGGGACCTCGCCGACAAGAGCGGCAACGTGGGGTTCTGCTTCTCCTACCCGATCGAGATGTTCCCGAACAAGGACGGCCGGGCCTTGTACTTCTCCAAGGAGATCAAGGCCCCGAAGGCCGCCGGCCAGATGATCGGCGAGAACACGGGGCGGGCCCTGAAGCTGCTCGGGATCTCGGACCTGAAGCACTTCGTCCTGCTGAACGATACCGTCGCGACCCTGCTGGCCGGCCGGGCCGAGGCCAGCGGCCGCAAGTTCGACAGTTACATCGGCTTCATCCTCGGCACCGGCACCAACACCGCCTACGTCGAGCATAACCAGAACGTCAAAAAGGCCAAGGACCTGGACCTGAGCAAGAGCCAGATCATCAACGTGGAGTCGGGCGGATTCGGCAAGGCCCCGCGCGGCAAGATCGACAAAGCGTTCGACGCCGCTTCGGTCAGTCCCGGCGTGAATGTCTTCGAAAAGATGATCTCCGGCGCCTACATCGGCCCGCTCTGCCTGGTGACGGCCCAGGCCGCCGCCAAGGCAGGGTTGTTCTCCCCCGCGGCCGCCGAGCGGTTGGCCGGTGTTTCGGCGGCGATCAGCAAGGACATCAGCGACTTCCTGAGTTGTCCCGAAGGAGGCGACAATCCTCTGTCGTTGGCCCTGGCCGACATGCCGGAGGAAGACATCGCGACGCTCTACTACCTGATCGATGCTCTCGTCGAGCGGGCGGCCAAGCTCACCGCGATCAACCTCTCCTCGGCTTCCCTCAAGTCGGGCAAAGGGCTCAATCCCTGCCGGCCCGTCTGCATCGTCGCGGAGGGCTCGACGTTCTACCGTCTCAAGTCCCTCCGGCAGAAGATCGAATACTATCTCAAGCAGTACTTGGTGGACAAGAAGCACGTATACTACGAGATCGTGGAACGTCGAGAACGCCACGCTGATCGGCGCCGCCATCGCCGGCCTGACGAACTGAGTGCCGGGTCTTGCGGCCGCGCCAGTGAGCTTGCCGCCAATCGAAATCCGGCGTATATTGGATTTGGAAAGGATGTGCGGTTTTGAAGCTGTGCCCAAAGGCGTAAACATGGAATTGAATACCGAGGAACGGGATGCTTTGTCGAGGGTGACACGTGCCCTACGAGACCGCGATTTGGCGCCACGGAGATCATCCTGTATGGCTCGGCGGCCCGCGGGCAACTCGATGAGGAGTCGGACATCGATCTGCTCGTTGTGCTTCCGAAGGTTGGCTGGGAGATCCAAAGGAGATCATCGGGGTCTGTTTCGAGGCCGGGTTGGAGTGCGGCAGAGTCATCTCAGCGGTCTGTTATACACAGAGAGATGGAGCACAGCCTCTCCGATCCTCGCCGTTGGTGTTGACCGCCGCCGGCAGGGACGCCCTGTGACCGAAGACATCCGTAAGCTGATTGACTATCGGATCGATCAGGCCGCCGAGACACTTGGACGTGGCGAAGGAGTTGCGTACAGCCGGTCATTATCGCGACACTGTCAATCGTGCCTACTATGCCATGTTCTATTGCGGCTTGGCCCTGCTGGCCTCCAAAGGTTTGGGAGCCAGTAAGCACAGCGGCGTGTTGAGCCTGCTCAACAGGTACTTCGTCAAGACAGGCGAGTTTCCTATTGAGGACGGTCGCCATCTGCGGGAAGCATTTGAATTGAGGCAAAGCGGCGACTATCGTGAGTTTGTCCAGATAGCACCGGAGCAAGCACAGGAGGCTGTGGCCAAAGCCGAGGCGTTCCTGGAACATACACGGCAAGCCCTCGCCGACATGAAACAATGATACGCCCGGAGATGATGGGCGAATAGAGAGAATGAATCCGACGACGACTCACAACACAGACAAGACAGGTTCACGGATAGTCCTGACGCGTGTAGAAGACGTCGCGGTTCGGGCCTCGGCGTTTGATGTGCTCTATGGGCCGGCGGAGAAGATTCCCACGATCGTCGTGGAGAACTTCCCGGCGTTGGGCAAGCTGGCGGCCATGCGGTTCATCGAGTGGGTCCAGGCCCATCCGGGCGGCGTGATCTCCCTGCCCACCGGCAAGACGCCGGAGCATTTCATCAAGTGGGTCCAGCGGGTGCTCAATCACTGGGACACACCCGAGATCCGGGCGACCCTCGAACAGGCGGGCGTCGATCCCGCGAAGAAGCCCGACATGGCCAGCCTGCACTTCGTGCAGATCGACGAGTTCTACCCCATCGACTCCGCCCAGCACAATAGCTTCAGCTACTACGTGAAGCAGTTCTACATCAACGGCTTCGGGCTCGATCCGGCCCAGGCCCTGCTGATCGATGCGTGCCAGATCGGCCTGGGGACGTGCGAAAAACTCGCCGCTGTCTGGCCGGGCAATCGCGTGGACCTGACGCTGCGGTATCGCCACGCCACGAACCAGCTCGAATCCCGGCAGAAGGCCCTGCTGGAGCAAATCGACCAGTGGTGCATGGAGTACGAGCAGCGGATTCAGGATCTGGGCGGCCTCGGTTTCTTCCTCGGCGGGATCGGCCCGGACGGGCACATCGGGTTCAACATCAAGGGCTCCGACCATCACTCGACCACCCGTCTGTGCCCGACCAACTACGAGACCCAGGCGGCGGCCGCGACCGATCTGGGCGGGATCGAGGTCGCCCGCCAGTGCCTCGTCATTACGATCGGCCTGCGGACGATCACGCGGAACCCGGATTGCACGGCGATCGTCGTCGCCGCCGGCCAGGCCAAGGCCGCCCTCGTCGCCCAGGCGATTCAATCCGAGCAGCACATCGACGTCCCCGCGAGCTGTCTGCAGCAGTTGCCCAACGCGCGGTTCTACCTCACGCGGGGCGCCGCAAGCCACCTGATCGAACGACAGGTCGCCGTGCTCAAGAAGGCGCCGGCCGTCAGTGACGCCGACGTGGAGAAGGCCCTCGTCGAGCTCGCGGTCCAGCGTCGCCGCCGGCTGCTCGACCTGACGGAAGCCGACTGCCGGACCCATCCGCTTGCCGGCGTGATCCTGCAGAAACGGACCGAGCCGCTGCCGGAACTGGCCAACATGGTGCACGAGCGGCTCGTCGCCAAGATCGAAAGGGGCCTGCAGGTCTGCCGCAACAAATGCTTCCTGCACACCGAGCCGCACCACGACGACATCATGCTCGGCTACTTCTCCGAGGTCGTCCGCCACTTCCGGCAAGCGACCAACGAGCACCATTTCCTGACGCTCACCAGCGGCTTCACCTCGGTCACGAACCGCTTCATGCAAGAGCAGATGGCCTGCCTGCGCCGCTTCCTCGGCATCCCGAAGTTCAAAACGCTGCTGGAGCAAGGGCTACTTCGCCCAAGGCAATATCGTCGAGCGCAACCGCGATGTGTGGCAATACCTCGACGGCGTGGCCGCCCAGGACGAGGACGAGAAGGCCGAAGGCTGCGCCCGCCGCATGTTGCGCAACCTGATCGAGCTGCTCGGCGCGGACTTCCTGCGGGACATGGATCGCTGCGTCGCCGAGTCTGGAGGAGTACTTCGTCACAACCTATCCCGGCCAGAAGGACCCCGAGCACATCCAACGGCTCAAGGGGATGTGCCGCGAGTGGGAAGCGGAATGTCTCTGGGGCTATTATGGCTGGCAATGCCAGAACGTCCGTCATCTGCGGCTGAGTTTCTACACCGGCGACATCTTCACGGCAGAGCCGACGATGACGCAGGACGTCCCGCCCATCGTGGCGGAGCTGCGGCGCATCAACCCCGACGTGATGACCGTGGCGTTCGACCCGGAGGCCAGCGGGCCGGACACGCACTACAAGGTCATGCAGGCCCTTGCCGAGGCGTTGCGGGTGCATCTGAGCACCTGCGATAAGCCTAACCTGCGGGTCTGGGGCTACCGCAACGTCTGGTTCCGGTTCGACCCCTCGGAGGCCAACGTCTTCGTCCCCGTGACCCTGGCGATGTTCTCCGTCATGCACGACGCCTTCATGAACTCCTTCATCACCCAGAAAGACGCCTCGTTCCCGAGCCACGAATGCGACGGCCCGTTCTCGCAACTGGCCCAGCGCATCCAGGTGGAGCAATACCAGAAGGTCAAGATCTGCCTGGGCCGGGAATGGTTCTACAATCACCCCAACGCCCTGATCCTGCGCCACCCGCGGCTTGGTCTTCCTCCGCGACCTGTCGCCCGAAGAATTCCTCAGCTCCTGCCGCGAGCTGCGCCAGTCCATCGAGAACCGCTGAGCCGTTCATCGCGACCGCCTACGTGGCGAGGGCGTCTCACCCGCGTGCGTTAGCGATCGGCTTGCCCACGTCGTGTCGAAGGCGTCCCGCCTTCGAATCGCGGGCATCCGCGCCGCGTCATCCATACGAGCACACTACGAACGGTCTTGCCTCTTCCGCCCATCCTGACCATAATGGCATCAGTTGAAATGATAGCGACGGCTTCGATCCGAGGACTGAGACATGGATTTAGAAGGCGGTTCGTGAAGCGTTACACCGACAGCCGTTCAGGCCATTCGTGATTTGCCTGGCAGACGGCCGCAGACTTTCTGTCACCCGTCCTGATTCCGTCGCGGTTGGCAAACGCCGCGTGTTCGTGATCGGACCGCGACTCCTACGCGTTTATCGAGCCAGAGATGATCGTCTCTCTGGATTCCAAATGGGATTCAGCCATGGAACAGCGTGATATCATTCGGCCGGGGTTAGCGGAAGAGATCGGCCGTCTGAGCGATAACTTCGTGTTGGCGGTAGATCTCGGCTTCTCCAGATCCAGGAAGACTTGTGGGCTCGCGTGGAGAAATGGGCGATCTGGCCAAACAGAGACGGACAAATCCAGATTTGGCGAATGTGCCGACAAGGTTTGTGGACTGCTGAAAACCGATCCTAACGCCGTGCTGATCGTCGAGGCTCCCCTGTCAGGTCTGTTTGATAAGGACGGTAACCCTCGTGGACGCGACGACTTCGAGCAGCCGGCACCTAAGACCATTCGGTACTGGTATTCGGGTCCCGGCGCAGCGATGTGTCTGGCAGCGACCTTCTTCCTCCAGAAGCTGTCCCGCAGGCTTCATGAGAAGCCAGTTGACGCAAGGCCGGATCATGTGATTCTATACGAGGGCTTCATTACGAGCCAATCGAAGCCAACAAACCATTTGAAAGACGCCAAGAGACTCCTTGCTGCGTTCTTCTGCACCCCCCTGCCCTGTTGAGGAAGTGCAGGTTTCCCGCGGCGATCTTATCGTGTCGATCTTGGACGGGATCGGAGGCACCCTTGCCCGTCAGGTCGCGCCCGCCATCATTGCGCCCCGGTAACGCGGGGGGTAAGGTAGCGGATAATGCTGGCAAACCACGGCTATTGGCTTGACCTATAGTACCAACAATGATACTATTTGAATATGGCAAGCATCGAGGATATTCTGGCTCAGATGCGAAGCAATCCCAAGGGAGTTCGCTTCGCGGATCTTTGCCGGGTGTGCGATCGCTACTTCGGGGTCGCACGCCAGCGAGGCACCAGTCATCGCCTCTACCGCATGCCTTGGCAAGGCGATCCGCGCGTGAATATCCAAAACGACAAAGGCATGGCCAAGGCGTATCAAGTAAGACAAGTGCTCAGAGCGATTGCGAGGTTGCAGCATGAAGACTCCCCCAACAAATGACCGCTACGCCTATCGAGTGACGTGGTCCGAAGAGGATGGGCAATACGTAGGACTGTGCGCGGAGTTCCCGAGCCTGAGTTGGCTGGCCTCTACGCCGGAGAAAGCCCTGCGGGGGATTCGGAGGGTGGTGGCAAACGCGGTAAAGGACATGAAGGCCAACCACGAACCCGTGCCGGAGCCGCTTGGCTCGCGTCGATACAGCGGCAAGTTCATGGTGCGCGTGCCACCGGAAGTCCACCGTCAGCTTGCGATGGAAGCGGCGGAGGAGGATATCAGTCTGAACCGGCTGGTCAGCGCGAAGTTATCTTCGCGAGACTAAGCGTAGCCGTAATCGGGAAATGGTCGGAGGGGTAGTGATTGTCCTGGTTGTCGTGCAGGATTTCGGCCTGGAGCACCTCCACGCCGGGCTGGACGAAGATGTAGTCGATCTTGCTGCCCGAGCGATTGCCCTTGAAGCCGTGGAATGTGCCGATCTCCGAGGTATCCTGGTGCAGTACGCGGAAGGTGTCCACCAGCGGGATCGGGTTCTTCGACAGGCCACTCTTCGCCACGTCCAGTTGCAGGTCGCCTTTGAGATAGTGCACGACCGAGTTGTTCTCGCCGACGTTGAAATCGCCCGTCAAAATGACCGGGTCCGAGTGCTTGCGGTCCCGCAGGTGAGAAGCGATAAGGGCGATGCCCTTGTCCCGCGAGAGCTGGGAAATATGGTCCAAGTGCGTGTTGAACAGGTAGAAAGGCTTGGCCCGGTGATTTTGGGAGGAATCGGGCCCACGTGCAAACGCGGGTGCAGGCGTTGCCCCAGGTGATCGAGCCGGGAACCTCGGGCGTGTCCGACAGCCAGAACGTGCCGGAGTCGTCCACGTCGAAGCGGTCCTTGCGATAGAGAATCGCGGAGTATTCGCCCTTGGTCTTGCCGTCGTCCCGGCCGACGCCGATTTCGCCGTACTCCGGCAGGGCCGCCCGGATATCGTCGATCTGGGAACGCAGGGCCTCCTGAAGCCCGATCAGGTCGGGCCCCTGCCGCCGCAGCAGATCGCACGCGATGCCCTTGCGTTTGTCCCAGTTGTTCTCGCCGTCATGGGCCGCCGCGTAGCGGATGTTGAAACTCATCACGAGCAAGTCCGCCTTGGCTTGAGGCCGCTCGTTGGCGACCGCCGCCCGCGCCGGCAAGCTCAGAGTCAACGCCAGTAACAGCATAAGAACGAACATCCGGATCAACCGCACAGGAGACATCGGCACCTCCAATTTCGAACGATATGGCAAGAAGCCGCGTCAGGCTCCCAGGCCGGCCTTCTTCTGCTCCGGGGAGAGGGATTCGTTCAAGGAGCCGGAACGGAACCCCTGCAAATCTACCGTCACGAACTGAAAACCCAACGACTTCAGTCTTTCCACCACTTTCGAGCGGACCGGCTCGGCCACGATCTTGGCGATATCCTGCGGCCGGACCTCGATGCGAGCGATCGGGTCATGGTGACGCACCCGAAACTCGACAAAGCCGAGCGACCGCAGAAAGGTCTCCGCCTGATCGATCTGCCGGAGCCGCTGCGCGGTGATCTCCAGGCCGTAAGGAATGCGCGATGCCAAGCACGGCGAGGCCGGCTGATCGGCGGTCGGCAGGCCCATCTGCCGGCTCAACTGCCGAATCTCTTCCTTCGTCAACCCGGCCTCCGCCAGAGGGGAACGAATGCCGAAGGTCTTGAGGGCCTGGTTGCCGGGCCGGAAGTCGTCCAGGTCATCGTGGTTGGTCCCAAAGACCACGTGCTCGAAGCCCCGCTCCTGGGCCACGTCCAAGAGCCGGTGGCAGAGCCGGCTCCACCGATACCCGCATTTCGGAAGCGATATGGTGGAGTCTCGTCAAGGGCAAAGCGCTGATCAAGAGCAATTGGAAGCGTGGGTCGCTCTGCACCAACCTCGTCCAGCCTGAATCTTTCGGCGTCCGTCACGAAAATCACGGCACGCTCGACGAGGATATGGAAGCTTTTTGCCACACCATGTTCATCTCGGCCGAACAATTCGCCCAAATCGTGTGGAAACACCCCGACCGCGACAAACTGATTCGAAACGCCCGAAATTATGTTCAGCAGGAATACCCAGGTCAGGGCCCAAACGCCAACGCCGACAAACAGGTCATCACCGGCGGCCTCTACCCGTTCCAGCCGGCGGGATCGCAGAACCCGAACAACTCACGCGGCATCGTCGACTGGATGGGCGCCCCGAAGGCAAACCTCGCCCCGCAGGTCACCGCCGGCCTGCTCCCTTACACCGAATTATGGGTGTGGGACGACGACCCGCTCGCGGGCGAAACGCACGAATTCGTGGCAGCGTTCCCGAAACCGCGGCCAATCGTGATCGCGCATGAACCGGATGGCCGCGGGCACGCTGAGGAAGGCGGCGACGTCGCGCGTGCCCTGCCACTCCTGTTCGTCAATGAACCGCGACGGCCCCGGTTTGTCGGCCCGCCAGCCCCAACTCACCGGCGAGCGGCTCGACCAGGGACTGCATTTCCTTGCGCGCATACAGAAACGCCAACCTGGGCGACATGAGCCATTTGTGGCAGTTGCTCGCGTAGAAATCCGCGCCCGGCTCGGCGGAAGTTCGAGGTAAAGTGGCCGACGGTATGTGCGCCGTCCACGACGGTGATGATGCCGCGCTCGCGCGCCCGCACGATCAGCGGCTGGATGGGAAACAGGATCGCCGTGGGCGAGGTGATGTGGCTGATGAACAGCACGCGCGTCCGCGGCGTGACGCCCGCCCAGACCGCTTCGACGATTTCTTCGCAAGCCGGACGGGAACGCCCACCGGCTGACGGACATCCACCACGCCCCGCTTCTCGCAGACGAAGCGCCACGTCCGGTCGAGCGCGCCGTATTCGTGATCCGGTAGCGGACGCTTCATCGCCGGGGCGCAGCCAGGGACCGATCGGGCAACGGTGTTG
>CAVVRJ010000042.1:0-163178 GCA_963750205.1 uncultured Planctomycetota bacterium | reverse complement strand
CGGCCAGTGAGCACGCCAAGATGCCAAGAAAAGGAAGAACAAGACAAGACTCGCTTTACCCTTGGCGGTCTTTGCGTCTTGGCGAGAGACGTAATCCTTTTAGTCTTCACGATTTGCGTCATGCTGCCTGAATTATCTGGAAATGATCTTCAGTTGTTGCGGGTTCGTAGCACAGATTCCGAGCGAAAGAAAATCTGCGTAACTCGGCAGATTGCCGCGCTCCGCTCGCAATGACATGGTCTGCGGACAATCTCCGAGGTATTTTTCGCGTGGTTCGCGTAGTTCGCGGTGAAAGGAGGGTCGTCGGCAGCCGGTAGTCGGTTGGAAATCCGTGTTCATCCGTGTGCCTCTGTGTCGGCACCATAAGTCTTTGTCTGACAAGGCTTTGGCAACAACGAATCTCCACCAATCACACGAATCTGGGCCCTTGATTTTCTGTTTTATTCGTGGGATTCGTGCCATTCGTGGTTGAAAAAGGCAGTTGTGAGTCCCCGGTTTTCAGTTCCCAGCGTCCCGGCGTCTCTGCGCGAGGTCTCGGTGGGGCAAGCCCCACCCTACGTTCGTCTTCCCGTTCGCGTGGTTCGCGGTTGCAGGGCCTTTCACGCGTGGGTTGAGAACCCACCCTACAATTTCGTCCTCTACGTCCCGGCGTCTCCGCGCGATATCAGGTTGGTCCCTTGTCCCCTGCTTTCCACCCTTACCCGTCTTTGTCCGTCTTGGCGGTCTCCGCGTCTCAGTGCGAGGTTCCGGTAGGGCAAGTCCCATCCTACGTTTTAGGTTTTGTTCGCGTATTTCGCGTGGTTCGCGGTGGGAAGAAGGTTGTCGGTAGCCGGTAGTCGGTGAAGGCAGGGATCACGGTTCACAGGTCGGGGGTCAGACTGGCCTTGGCTCTCCTCTTGTTACCCTTCGAGGTCTTCGCGATCTTCGTGGTTGTGGCTCTTCTTTGCGATCTTGGCGTCTTGGCGCGAGAATTCGGTTCTTCAGCGAGCGGGGACGCTCGCCCTACGGCGGCCTCCGCCTTTTGCCGTCCATACCCAATGCTCCGAATGGACGCAAGATCTTGGGCGAAAGATCTTTCGCCCCTACGAGCTCCATCCCTCGGTCCCCCCTTCCGCGTTGTCTTGTCACCTGTCACCTGTCGCTTATTACTCCCGGCCATCCGGTGCATCGGGTGGTCCGGGTAGTTCTCCGGGAAGTTCAGATTCGCGAATACGCCGTGGTGGGCCCAGGCGGCGGCATCGTAGGCCCTTGCAGCGGCTTCCTCCACTTCGAAGCTGCCGAGGTACTTGTCTTCGCCGTTCATCTTGATGTGGGCGGTCCAGATCTTACGACGCTTGTCCCAGGAGACGCCGATGTACTGCGAGGAGCCGTCCGCCAGACGACGGCGGTTGGCGTTGTTTTCGGCGATCGTGCAGTTGCGCAGGTTGTCTTTGCGGTCGTCCAAGCCGTCGTGGTTCAGGTGGTCGCAGACCTTGCCTTCCGGCGTGTCCATCAGGAGGCGATGCAGGAAGATCCGCTTCCAGCCGCTTCCTTCCTTGACTGTCCGCACGGCGTAGACCGCGTTCTTGTTGACCTTGCAGTGCCAGCGGAACTGCGAAAGCCAGATGTAGTCCTCCGGATCGACTTTGGCGAACTGGCTCTTCGTCAGCGGGATCTTGCAGTAGTCGCCATAGGCGTCCGTGTAGACCGGCAGGTCGTGGCGGGGCCAGGAGTCGGACTCCAGAGGACAGCCGTCACAATGGCGAAAGGCCCCGCAGATGTCCGTCGGCCGGATACGCGGCCAGCGGGCCTCGCCCGTCTTGCGGTTGAGGTCCGGCGCGTTTCGCACGCAGTGCAACGTGCCGCCCAGGTCACGACAGAAGTAGCAGGCGGCACAACGTCTTTTCGGCGATGCCTCGGACATTTGCGCACCCAATCTGAGGCACGCCGAAAATAACACGCGCCTCTATAATGGGGCAATGTTGCACAAACGTTCAGGTAATTCTGCGTAGAACGAGGGGGCCAAATTGACGTAAAGCCTTGTGGCGTAAGGAATAAAAAAAATTTGCGCGCGGGGTGTTTTGGGGGTCCCAAGTGTTGCACGAATTTTGCTATTCCTACTGAGCTGCGGGGGATTTTTTGGTAAAAAAAGTGCGATGACGCCGCAAATTATTACGCGAAAAATGAGGGTCCGGGACCGGACCCAAAAGGCGCCGGACGCGCGCTGACATAGGCAGGCCCCTTTCGATGGACACAACATGCCTACGAAGCGTAGGCATGGCACCCGGCAAGGAAGCTGACTGAACCCTGTGGCACAGCCGGGACCCCAAACGCGAAAGAACGCGTTTGGGAGGGGTTCCCCATCGCCCAAGACTGCGATGGGGACCCCAGCCCGATGCCCCCGGCTGTGATTTCGAGGTCCCCAGCCGAGGGCGGCTGGGCTACAGCTCTCCTTCGCCTGGGGTCGTCTGGTTGCGACAAGAGGCCGATTCAGCGTTTGTCGAGGGCGTGGACTTCGCCTACGTACTCGACGACGACGGGGTAGCCTTCCACTATCGACGCGATCTGCCGGCGGACTTGGGCGGTGTTCGACGCCGTATAGACCAGGATGCAGGGCTTGCCCTTCTCCACGCCGAGGGCGGTGCCGACCACGCCGGGAAGGGCCATCCAGGCATTCGTGTGTTCTTGCAGCACTTGCTCGATGGTCTTCTCGGGCATCGCGGCCCCCTTTTCGGAATCGACGATTGTCTGGCGACAGCTCGCACTGACCAGCGCCAGCAGCACGCTCGATAGGACGACGAGTCCTGGTCTGGTCCCGCGCATACGCTATCTCCTGCGGTCATCCGTGACCGGCGGCTTCCTGCGGTTACTGGCCGTCGTCAATGCCGACCGTGACTCCCTGACTGGCAAAGGCGTTCAACACGTCATCGATGTGGTTGGCAATGGCGTAGGTGCCCGTCTGATTGCCGGCGAAGAGCAGGCCGACCGGGTTTTTGGCAGTGTCGTTCGTTACCAGCAGCGAGCCGGAGTCGCCGGCCTTGATGAATGCCTGCCGGGACTGTACGACGATCTGGTTCACGAAACGGGCCGTGCCGGTGGCGTAGGTGATGTCGATGGTGGCGTTGGTGCCCGTGACCGTGCCTTTCGTGAGAAGGCTGCTGCGTCCGTACTTCTGCACGCTCAGGTTGATGTCGCTCTGGGTCAGCGAGCGCACGAGGCTGTTCGGGGCCCCGTAACCGCCGGCGGGCGTGGCGAAGCCAACGCACGGTTCCCCTTTGTCATCTGGAAGGATCGCGATAGCCGCGTCGACCGTGTTGGTCGGGGTAGCGGTAGCAGTCGTGAAGTTGATTCGGACAAACGCACACAAGGTGCCGATGTCGTTCGCGCCAGAGGCGTCGTACTTGCCGCCTGAATCGTACACGCCCGGCTGAACTACG
Organism: uncultured Planctomycetota bacterium; assembly: GCA_963750205.1. GTDB lineage: Bacteria > Planctomycetota > Phycisphaerae > Sedimentisphaerales > Anaerobacaceae > PLanc-01. The sequence goes on along the minus strand of CAVVRJ010000042.1, from coordinate 159,762 downwards.
ATCTCACCCAGACTCGCCGCGTTCTCCCGGGCGTAGACGTGGTTGTTGCTCAGGACGTAGAAATTCGATCCATCCGTCAACCGGCAGGAGATCGTTCCGGCCGCATCCTCGTTTGAGTTGCCGGTCGAGACGCCGATGGGCACCGGCCGGGCGTACCAGTACGCCGACTTGGTTGTGGCCGAAGCTGAGTTGGAATAGGCCGAGTTTCCGCCACTGTTGTAGGCATAGATGCGATAGGTGTACGTCGTCGCCCCGGCCAGCCTGGTGTCACTGAAGGTCGTCTTGTTCGCGCCGACCGTGGCGACCAGCCGGAACGAGCCGGTGCCGGCCTTGCGCTCAATCCCAAAGCCGGTCTCGTTGGACGACTTGTCCGTCCAAGTTAGATTGATTTGGCTGCTGCCGAACGCCGTCGCCTTCAGGTCGGAGGGAGCGGCCGGAGGCGGCGTGGTTTGCTTAGCAGGACCCGCAGGCCCTTTTGCCGTCGGCAGCACCGGCCAGAGCGTAGATTTTGCCCGTGATTACCGGCTGCACCGATACGCCTTCCAGCGAAGTGGGGACGCCAGGCACTCCCGGTTTCTCTACCAGGATCAGGAGAGTATGTCCGCCTCGCGCGTCGAGCCCGACCGCCGTACCGACCACGCCTTTCTGCGTCATCAGTCGGGGGGTGTGCCGCTCTTGGACCGACCGGACGCGGTCGAGGTCCCGATCCCATTGCTCCTGGGCCAATACCCCTCCCGGAAGAACGAGCAGGCAGATCGCAACTACAGCCACCACAAGCACTTGGAACCATCTTCCCCGCAGCATGTTTCCCCCTTTCAATCGCGTTCGTTGTAGCCGCGAGCAACGCATAAAGGCATCCGGCGGATTCCCCTCATCCGCGCTCGGTCTGATAACGTTGCTGCGTCCCTGGCACTATGTACTGCGAATACTGTGAGGATAGCAGCGGTGTAGATTCTTGTCAATAGGGTTCTCGCCAAGCCCCATCGGCGGGCGTGGTAGGGTCGGCAGATAGCGGGGAATTCCTTGAGGCTACGATGGGGCGGATGCGAGGTGGATCTACCGTGGCATGGGCATCTTGCCTATAAGCGGGCTCGGGTCCCCGAAGACAGAAGATCGCACTTGCGTGACCTGCGATGCGGTATTCCGCGTTGGGGACCCGAGCCTTGGGCCGGCGTCGTGCCATCATCGGCCTGTGGATGGCTCAACCACGTTCGGCACGACACCGGCGGTCCCGTAGGACCGAGGGGGGAGTGGGCCGAGATACAAAGTCCCCCACTATCCCGACCCGCTCCCCCCGACAAAAAGCTTCAACTCATCCAAAGGGCTGCCCGGCCGCGAGGCGCCAGGCCGGCACTTCTCAATTCATCGCGATCGGCGCGTGCGCCAGCCGTTGCGCAAGCACCGAATCGGAGGTCACGACGAAGTCGCCCCGCATCGTGGCGGCCTGTGTCCGGCACCGGTACCCCGGCGTCCCACCGACATCCATCATGGCCTGGTACAGGCGGGGCGTCAGCGTGAACTGGACGACCCCCTGCCCCTGGTCCTGCCAGTTCACCTCCGGGTCCGACGCAAAGGCCGTGTCACTCGACCCCATGGCCAGAAGCACCTGGTCCCGGGCGACGGAGGCCCCTTTGGCGATCACTTCGAGCGGATAGAGGGTGTAATTGGCCACGGTGAACTGGTACCGCTTGCCCACCTCGAGCGGCAGCGTCGGGTTCTCGCGGACGAACGCGTTGATCTCGATATTGACGGGATGGTAGGCGTCCAGCCGGTAGCCCAAAGTGCCGTCGTCGGCGAAGGTCCAGGCTTCATCGTGGGGTTGCGCTCGCGCCGCCAGCGAGCCCAGGAACAGAAGAACGACCGACACACTTGCGAATTGTAGGACTGCGATTCTCATATCAGCCCCTTTCCCAAACTCAGTTGCCTCCGATGGGCGACGATCCTTGCCGCTCATCTTGTTCTTCACTTTTGGTACTCGGGAGAACAGCCCTCAGTTCGCACATTCCAGAGGATCTGCCTTGTGTGGAAATCCGCTTTCTGTGGGCGCTGCCACCAGCCAACGATCCTCAGGCCTCCCTGGCATAAGGAGTTGACGTGTGGGCCTTCACTGCGCCGGCGCGTGAATGTAGTAGACCAGATCACCCGGGGTCCGGCGGAGCAATCCGCTGCGGGTGGGCAGATACTCCGGCCAATCGTCTGCGGCCGCGGGTCCTTCGGCACGGTCTGGAACGAATGAATCGGACCGGCGCGTGCCCGACAGCAACGGGTTTTTCAGATCCTTGCCCACCGAATACACTGCCGCGTCCGCGCGGGCATATCGGAAGGCTTGGCCGTCGAACGGGTCTTGCGGCACTGCCGCGAGCAGTTCCGGCACGAGCGATCCAGCGCCTCCGGCAAGCGCCTGTGGCGCATCTCGTACAGGCGGCACGCCACCACCAGACGCAGCCCATCGAGATAGCTCGGATCGTGCACTTCCACTCGAAGCAAAGACTCAGGGGGTCTCGCTCCACCAGAAACATCTCGCTCAGAATCCGGCCTTGCTTATTCGGTTCCAGCGCGAGCAGGAAACGGTGGATGCCGCCGACTTGCAGAGGCGTGACCTCCGGCAATTGCTGTTGGGCGTATGGTCGTGGGATATTCTGGATCGCGGCGCGGTAGAATTGCGCGGCGCTGGCCCTCGGGTCCGGTTCGGGTGAAACGCATATCCGGCCCACAGGCGAGCCGCGTGGCATTCGCAGGGTACATTCGTCGATCGCCTCGTCGATCCGCTGGAACTCCCTCTGGAGAGCTTCCGTCAGGCCCTGCGTCGAAAGGGCCGACGGCCTTCAGCCGCTCGGAGAGCCCGAGCAACTCGGCCTCGTCTCGCGGGGCCGCGTGCAACCACTGCTCGGCCGCCTCGAGCCCCAGCTCCAGAGCCATCATCCCTGCGAACCATTCGTGCAGCGATCGGGGATGGGACGTGACCAGGAACCCAGGCGCAGCAGGTCGCAGGCACTCGCACCGCAGCGCGCTCTGGCCGGTACGCCGTTCATAGGCGGCCTTCTGCGCAAGAAGCATGGCGACTCGATACCACCCCTGTGTCTCCTGGGACGCGGAAGAAGCAGACCCGACCGAGGGTTGGTAGGCGGGACAGGCAAGTCCCTGTTCCAGCAGAGCGAGCGCCTCGACATTGCGGGCGAGCGCATCCGCAACAAACCCATCCGTCCCATTCCTCCTGCGCAGCTCGGGGTTGGGATCGTCCTTGGGCCAATGCAGCGCGCCAGCGCTGGCGAGATACACGTAGGCGTTGTCCTTGTCGGGCACACGGACCGTCTTGGGAATCAGATCGGAGACATCGGGAGCGGCCACGTCCGCGCTGTTGACGACCACCCAACCCAAGGCACCCAGGAACAGCGCCAGCACCACGGACCCGACCACATACAGCAGCATCCTGCGTCTATTCATGTCTCCATCATACCGGGAGAACCCTCTTTCAAATCAGCAAAGGCTCCTGGGTAAACAACCAGTGTTGCGAAGTTCGGAGTTCCGCCTTCAGGCGGGTCAACAGTCCGAAAAGCCTCGAGACTCCGGGTCTGCCTGCGGATGGAGCAGGCTCGCCGGAGCCCTAACCCGCCTGTGGCGGACTCCGACATGGGATCCCCGGCAGAAGGCCCCATCACCGTCGGACGATATCACGTGACGAGGTCCATTGCCGGGACTGTATCGCAGTAAGCTGGAAACTGAGCCGGCGTCATTGAAGACGCAGACGATCGGCGCCAACGAGATTCACCTGTACGAGAGCAAGAACCATCATCAGAACTTCCTCGACTGCATCAAGAGCCGCCAGGCGCCGATTGCCAACGTCGAGATCGGCCACCGTTCCGCAACGCTGTGTCACTTAGGCAATATCGCCATGCTGCTCAAGCGGCCGCTGAAGTGGGACCCGGTCCAAGAGGAGTTCGTCGGCGACGATGTGGCCAATCGCATGCGCTGGCGGCCACGCCGGGCGCCGTGGAACACCTGATGCACGCTCAGTATGTCATTGCGAGCGCAGCGAAGCAATCTCAAACCCACGCGCGAGGTTGAGATTGCTTCGTCACTGCGCTCCTCGCAAGGACATGGGGACGATCAATCTGTCAGAGGCTCTAATCGACTCGCACGAAGAATCCGCATGGGCTAAAAGCCCATTCTACGACCTTGCTCCGCGTCTGGTGCTCCAGTAGAGTTGGTAGGCTCCACCCAGCAGGCCCATGAAGATCGGGCCCGAGAACCATACCATCGACATCAACAACGCGGCTGATTTGGTGACGCCGTACAGACCCAACACGCCCACCAGGGTCACTTCGCGCACGCCGAGATTGGCCGATCGTGATCGGGACTCTTGCTGAGGGCAAACACGACGGCACACACCCACACGAGCACCCCGACCGGCACAATCGACGCACGCCGCCCGGGCCGCCAACAAATACATCAACGAGCCGACCAGCAGGCCATCGATGATGTTGAGGAAGGCCATGCCACGGCGTGGAACCGCCAGCCGGCGGTCTGAAAGACCGCGATCTGCTCCAGCATGGCCCGGCCCTTCTCCCGAATCGAGCGTGGCAAGTGGGCCAGAGCAGCTTGAGCAGCCGGAGGGCCGGTCCGCCCGTCCGATCGTTTAGGACAAGGATCGAGAAGACGATGATGAAGACCGCCAGGGCGAGGCAAACCAGCGGCAGATGCGACGACCCTGCCCGGCCGCCGGAAGCGACGGTGCGCATCGGAGCCGTCAGCGCCAGGGCCACCAAGCCCGCGACGACCATACGACCGTCAGCGTTCCCTGGTTATACGAGCATGCCGCTCAGAACGTTGACCCCTTTGCCCGTGGAACGTTTGAGCATGTACCACTTGACGCCCGTGCTCGCGAGGCCGGGCAGAAACAGGCTGTAGAAGGCCGTGACGCACGTCGTGGCAAAGAGCGTGTGCAGGCCCACGTCGCAATCCTGCTTGCGCAGGATGATCCGCAGAGTGTACGCCTGCACGAGAGAGAACAAGATGTTGGCGCACCACACTCCAGCAAGATAATGCCACCGCGCGCTGCGGACCGCCTCCCGGAACGACTCCCGGCCCACCAGCGAGAACACCCACGCCAACAGGACAACCGCCACGGCAGATCTTGGCGGCGAGCTTGAGGATTTGTTTGGTACGAACGGACATGCCCACCTTTCCGCGTGGGTAAGAAGGGCTCCCAAACGCGACTTTCCGTTTGGGGACCCGTCACCCTACGGATTGTGCCCCACGATCAGAACACGCCGGGAGAAGGTGAGCTGCAGCTTGTAGAGCCGGCTGCACACCGGGCAGCCCGGCGACAACGCCTCCAGCGCCCCAAACGGCATCCGCGAGGCCAGGGCCGACACGAGCACGGCGGCCGCCCCCCGGAACGGGCCGCTCATGTAGCCGCTGCGGATGTCGCTGTAACCCGCATTTACCAGAAGCTGGTCGAGCCGGCGCCGCGTGGTGACGTAGTTGTGCGAGAAGTCGCAGTTGAAGAAGTGCCCGCGCCAGCTCAGGTAATCGGGCGCGTGGATCAGGAACTTGCCGCCGGGATTCAGGACCCGCCGGATTTGGCAGGCGATATCGAGGGCCTGCTCCAGACCGTTCATATGCTCCATTACGTTGACCATGACCGCGAGATCGAACTTGCGGTCCAGGGCCGGCAGCGGCGGCACCCGGGCACAGATGACGTTGGCCCCTTTGTGCCGCAACGACTCCGCCAGTCCGGCGTTGGGCTCGATGGCGTGGTACTCCATTTTCTGCCCCAGGCACAGCTCGGCGAACTCGCCCCGTCCCGGCCCGATCTCCAGGATGCGGCTGCCCGGCGTCACCTCGGCGAACGCCAGGATGCGCTGCGAGGCCCGCCGCACCCAACGCAAGCCCAGCCCCGTCGGCTGCTCCGCCTGCCGCAAATGCTCGAAAAAGGCATCCGCTGTCTTTTGCTCATCCACCATATCTCGATTTCCTCAGCACAGATCGCCTATAAGTCGCAGACGATGTCATTGCGATCGCCTAGGCAAAGTCGTAGATGTCATCGCGAGCGAAGCGAAGCAATCTCTCCCCATGCGATTGAGATTGCTTCGTCGCTGCGCTCCTCGCAATGACATATCGGTCGGGTAGTATGTCCCGCCATCCTCATTTCGTTCTCTTCCTCGCAATCAGGACCCGCTCGTCGGCACAACGGTCCTTGTATTCATTGTAGACCTGCAAATCGTAGATCGCCTTGTAGAGCAGGTAATCGTGCTTCAGCAGGATTTCGAAGCCCTGCGCCGCCAGAATCTGCTCGATCTTGTCCCACTCGATGTGGTCGTCCGGCCACACGTGAATGTCGCCCTCTTTCTTGTAGCGCGGATTGGCCAGGCGGCGGAGGATGTGAATGTAACCCCGGACGTCCAGCAGCAACGAGAGGATCCGTCGCCAATCCACCCGCGGCCGCGCCTTCTGCAAGAACTCCACGTACACCGGCGGCCTCTGATAGTAGCCTTCCGTCACCTCGTGGTCGAGGTAGAGGACGCCGCCGGGCTTGAGCACGCGGCACATCTCCCGCACGATCGCCAGGTAGTCCGGCACGTGGTGCAGGACCGAGTAGGTGGCGACCAGGTCGAAGCAAGCCGTCCGGCACACCGGCCAGGTCGGCGCCGCCGATCTCCAGCGTATCCACCAGACCCGTCCCGGCGAACTTCCTTTCGACGGCCTCCATGTACTCGTCCGACACGTCGGCGGCGACCACATGGACCCCCAGATCGACCAAGTGCCTGCGTCAGATTGCCCGAGCCACAGCCATAATCGAGGGCCTTCAACGGCTTCGATCCCGTCTGCACCGCCTCGATGGCCCGCCGCAACGCATCCCGCAGCCGGGGCTGCTCCACCGGGTTGAAGATCTCGCGATGCGTTCGCTCATACGCCGCGGCACTCACGGCCGGAGAATCTTGCGTCCGATGTTCTTGTGTCACTGCCTGGCTCTCCTGGAGGTCATCAATCGTTCGTAGATCTCGACAATCTGCTCCACCGCCCTGCCGCCGTCGAACGAAGAGGCATGCGTGAAGGCGTTCTGACGGCATCGCTCCCGCAAATCGGCATCTTCGCGCAGTCTCCGGATCGGCCTGGGCGATCGCGTCCGGGGAAAGCTGCGAAAGGACAACGCCCGTCACGTCATCGCGCACCAACTCGGGCAGCCCGCCCACGGGCGCTACGATCACCGGCACCTTCATCCGCATCATCTCCAGCGCCGCGATGCCGAACGCCTCGCGCCGGCTCGGGACCACTCCGATATCGAACGCCCGCATGATTTCCGCGGTATTCTCGCGCAATCCGGTCAGGACCACCCTTTGGTCCAGGCCCAGGCTGTGAATCTGATGATGCCAGGTGTTCCCGTTCCGGCCCATCCCCCACCAGTAGAAAGCGGAAAGAATTCCCGTCCTTTTGCAGAAGCGCCGCCGCTTCGACGAGCAGGTCCGCGCCTTTCGCCCGGTCCAGCCGGCCGACAAAGCCGATGACGAACTTGTCCCCGTCGAGGTCCAGGGACGCGCGGGCCCGGCCTCGGTCGTACCGGTCCGGATTGAACTGCTCCAAGTCGATGAAATTCGGAACGACCGCAATCGGAATCTCCGCCGACCGTATCGTCCGCTGCAAAGCCGCTTTGGCGGCTTCGGAATTGGCGATGATTCGCATCGGCCCGTGCGCCCAGCAGCCGCAGAAATCCGCGATAGAGGCATCCGGCCCCCCGGCGGAAGATCGGGCCGTGCTCGTGCAGAATCAGCCGGCTGGGGCATAGATAAGTGGCCAGCAGGCTGGCCATGAACGCCTTTTGCAGGTGGGCGTGAATGATGTCGATCTGGTGGCTTTTGCAGAGGCTCGCAATGGACCGGATGGCCGCCGGGCTGTACTTGTGGCCTTGCAGCGTGATGACCTGGGCCTGGATCGGCACGCGACTTGGCGTTGGGGCGCAGGGCGCAGACGAGGCTCTCGACGCGGTCCGCGGGCATGCGCTCGACGATGCCCTTCACGACGAAAGGCGCGCCGCCGTAGCCCAGATGATCGATCACATGGAGGACGCGAATCTTCATTTCACCTTCGCATAAAGCCGCAGATAGGCGTCGGCCACCTTATCCCAACCAAAACTCTCCGCTTTCTTTCGGGCCGCCACGGACATCGCTCGCAGCGCCGCTCGATCTCGCACCAGCTTCGCAATCGCGGCGGCGAGCGCCTCCGGCCGCGAATCGTCCACAACGATCCCGTTGTCGCCGATCAGCTCGTCCACCCCCTCGCACCGCGTCGTCACGATGGGCAGCCCCGAGGCCATCGCTTCGAGCATGGCATTGCTCATGCCCTCCTGCATGCTCGCACTGACGAAGACATCATGCTGCCGGTAGATCTCCGGCATCTGGCCGCCCTCCCGCCGGCCCAGCAGCGTGACGGCCTCCCGCAGGTCCCGCTCGTCCAGAGACTGCCGCAACTCCCCTTCCAGTGCCCCGCCGCCCACCACGGTCAGATGCACCTTCGTGCCCTGGCGACGGAGCCGCTCCACCGTCTCCAACAACAGCGGCAGCCGCTTGGTCACAGACAGCCGCCCCACCGTCAGCAGCCGCAAGACGGCAGTTGAAGGCATGTAGGGTGGGGCTTGCCCCACCGATTCCGTCCGGCATGAGATCCGGTGGGGCAAGCCCCACCCTACCATCTACTCCCGCCCTTGGACACCGGATGGAACCGTTCCAGATCGACCCCGTTGGGGATCACCTCGACCTGAGCCGACGGGCAGGAATTGCAGCGCCCGAGCCTTCAGACCTTCACTGCACGCGACCAGGGCGGAGGCTTTCTTCCAGATCGGCTTGAAAACCAGCGGTCCCAGGATCTTGTAGTCCAGCTTGAGCCGCGCATTCGCCCCCGGCACGTCGGACCCGCGCAGCGAGATGATGTAGGGCAGCCGCGACGCCGTCCGGTAGCACAGCCAGCCCGTCGGGAAGCCGAAGAAGGCATGGATCAAGTCGTATTTGCTTCCTCCGCAACAGCCTCCGATAGAACGCCCCCCCTTTGATGAGCCACTCGATGATCTCGCTTCGGCGCCACAGGTGCAGGTCCTTCTTGTGAATGCCGACCTTGTGGATCGAGATGTTGCGGGCGAATTCCTCGATCGATAAGCCGGGCTGGGCCGCCGAGGTCAGCACATCAACCTTCAGGTCCTGTCTGCCGGCGTACTGCTGCAACAGGGCCAGATGCGCCTGGCCGCCGCCCCCGCCCAGCGGCGGGAATTCGTAATTGAGCATCAGAATCTTCATCGGATACACTGTGACAGCCCCCGGGAATCTTGGTGCCATGCCGGACGCAGGCGTAGGCATCGCTTCCGCTTGTGGATCCCAGCATTCCACGCCAGTCGCGGACATGGCACCCGGCACTCAGCATAAGCGGCTCAGCCAACCTTGCGGGCCACGACGTAAAGGTCGATCTGCAACGCCAGCGGCAGCCTCGTGAAGTCGATCCGCTCGACCAGGCGGCCCACGAGGCCGAGATCTCTCGAGCTTGGCGCGCATGTGCTCGTTCCGCTGGTCGATCTTGACGAACCGGGCCTCGAATCCATGCCGGGCCAAGCGCCGCCGCAACTGCCCGGGCGTGTGCAGCGACGGATGCACCCGGCGCCATTTCAGCGACTTGTACGCCAGCGTCGAGGAGACCACGTTGCTGAGCTTGTTCGGCGTCTCGAACAAATAGTAGCCCGCCGGCTTGAGGACGCGGTGCACTTCGCTGACATGCCGGTCGATCCGGGCAATATGCTCGAAAAGATCGAAGCTCAGCACGACATCGAACGTCCCATCCCCGAACGGCAGCTCTTCGGCGGGCTGCACCTCCAGGCGGATGCCCTGTACTTGTTCCGGCCGTACTCGATGGCCACCTGGGAGATATCGGTGCCCATCGCATCGTAACCCTGCTTCGTCAGCTCGAAGACCACCGTGCCGATGCCGCAGCCGATCTCCAGCACCTTGTCCCCCGGCTTGAGCAGATTCGTCCGGGCCAGGAAGTCCAGGTTCGCCTGGATGATTGCCGCGCTGCTCCTTGCCCCGGTCGAGCTCGCTGCGCCAGCCGGCATTGTAGAAGCTCTGCTGCTGTCTCAGTTGTTCATCCGTGAGCTCGGGCACGTCAAGGGCTCCATCATGGAAGCGGTTCACTTATGCTGGAATTGGGCCTGAAACACCACTCATCCCCGAACTCCTTCACGATCCGGTAGTTCTTCATCACATACGAACGCAGCGGCCGCATCACCTCGTACCGCTGGGCCTCCAGACCGGATCGATCTGCTCTTTTAGACAGCTTGCCATAGACACGTATCGTACTGTTTCATCGCCTTCTCCTCGGGAGGCAAGAAGCCATCCTTCATCCGCGGCCACAATTCCAGCGGCGGGCGATTCCAAGGGAAGTGGATCTTCCGCGTGTCCACGATGAACTTCGGCGGCTTCTTCTCGAACGCCACGACCAGCTCCTGCACCCGCTCGGCCAACTGCGGCGGCGGCAGCGTGTGCATCATTCCCTCGAACGCCTTGGGGGCGTTGGTCATCCTCTGGGCTTGAACGTAGATGCCCGGGACCCAGCCCCAGACATAGATCAAGTCCGCCGGGTCGGAGTTCTGGCGGATATAGTCGCCCACCTCCAGCCACGGGTACCGGGGTATTCGCGGCGATCTCCTGCCACTTCTGCTGGTATCCCTTGATGCGGATCGGCTCGCCCGTCTGCTGATCCAGGGCCGGGCGTGCCGCTGTGCGGGTACCAGACTGAGGCCGAAGAAGATATGCCACGACAGGACGAGCATGGTGAGCACGCCGACCAGGCCCAGCACAATCCACCGGGTCTTGTCGCGGTCCGCCTGGAACCGATGGGCGTACAGGCCGACGAAATAGCCGCCGAGCATGGCGCTGGAGGCGTTCAGCGGCAGGTAGTACTGCTCGTAAGAGTGCGGGCTGATCCAGACGAAGGCCATGTCGAAGAACCACCACAAGCCCAGCAGCAGAACAAATCGGCCCGGGTCCTCGTCGCTCGGCGTCTTGGTCGGCCGCTGTCGGCGCCGCAGCAGAACGACGATCCGCGCCACGAGCGCGCCAAAAGCCAACGCGATGGGCAGAATCAACACGCGATAGTAGCGGAGCACGCGGTGCAGCGCCTCTTTCCGGTCCGCGGCACTGAGCATCCGCCAACTATCGCTGACGTAGCCCGGCAGCAGTCTGAGGATGAGGCTGTCCTCTGCGTGTCGGGCATCCTGCCCTTGGGTTGGGACGCCCTCGCCGGCTGTCCGCCTTCTCGCCTGGGCGACCGGCTCCTGCGGAGCCTGCCCGGTGTCGGCAACGTATTTCAGATCGGCCCCCGCCAGCTTGAACACCGGCCCCAGAGCGAACGAGTATGGCCAGTAATACAGCGGCGTGCTCATGCTCGCGTACCAGGCACAGATCGGCGTCATCGTGATGAATGCTCCGGCCACGAGCAGCAGGATATCCTGGCCCGCCTTCTTCCAGGCGTAATGATGCAAAATCGGCCCCGCCAGAACGAACAAGCCCACCGCCGCGATGGCGGCGACCCCCGTCTGCTTGAACAGCGGCCCGCCGATCAGAAAGACGCCGGTCAGCAAGGCCCACCACCATCGGCCGGTGAGCCGGTACCAGATAAAGCAGCAGATCGCCCAGGATCATCAGGGCGATCATGAACTGCTCTTTGACGTTGCCGATATTTGGCAATGACCGGCGCCGACAGATAGATGGACGCGACGGCCACGCTGATGACGGCCGCCAGCGACCCGTAGAGCCGCCGGATCGTGAGGAACATGAAAGCCAGCGCCGCCGCCTGAAAGAGGCCCTGCAGCAGCTTGGAGCCGGTCTCGTTGAAGCCGGTCAGCTTCACGCCGAGCATATTGACCAACAGTGTGCCGGCCTGGGCGCTGGGCTTCTCTTCATAGCCGATCCGCGCCCCCGAAAGGACATGCTGGGCCGAGTAGACGTAAGAGCCGCTGTCGAACGGGTCCGGGCACTTGAGCTCGAAGTACTTGCCCAAAGCGAAGGGGATGCCCGCGAAGACCACTAAGGATAGGGCCACCAGGAATTGCCGGATTGCGGATCGCGGATGGCGGATTTGCGTCCGACGACCCGTCTGCGTCCGCCGTCCTCGCTGCCGCTATCTTTTCTGTGTGGCGTTGTGCTCATCCTTGTCTCCGGGCGGATGGGCCGGTACGCTCATCTTCTGCAACGCAATCCGCCATCGGCATCCGCCATCGGAGCTCCAGGACCTCCTTGATTACATACGTCGGGCGGTTCTGCGATTCGTGATAGGTGCGCACGAGCAACTCGGCCAGCAGCCCCATCAGAATGAACTGCACCGTCGTGATCATCAGCACGGCCGTCAGGGTCAGCAGTGGGTTGCGATTCATGAAGAAGTTCGAATGGAGCTTCTGATACACCACGATCAAACCCGACAGCAGCCCGGCCAACGCGCTCAAGATGCCCAGACCCCCGAAGATATAGATGGGCTTGGTGGAAAACGAGCCCAGGAACTTGATCGTGATCAGGTCCAGCATCACCTTGAGGGTGCGTTCCAGGCCGTACTTGGCCTTGCCCGCGGTGCGGGGCCGGTGGTTGACCACGCATTCCGTAACCTTCGCCCCGCTCCAACTGGCCAAGGCCGGGATGAAGCGGTGCATCTCGCCGTACAGCTTCGTCTCGGCCAGCACTTCCCGGCGATACGCTTTGAGCGTGCAGCCGAAGTCGTGGAGCTTGACCTCGGTGACCCGCGAAATCAGCCAGTTAGCCATCCTCGAAGGCAGCCGGCGCGTCAGGGCCTTGTCCTGGCGTTTCTTCCGCCAGCCGCTGACCACGTCATAGCCTTCATCGAGCTTGGCAACGAGCATCGGGATATCCGCCGGATCGTTCTGCAGGTCGGCATCCATCGCCACGACCACCTCGCCCCGGGCATGCGCGAAACCGGCGCTGAGAGCCGCCGTCTGGCCAAAATTCCGGCGGAAACGAATGACCCGAACCCGCGGGTCCGAGGCATGCAAGCTCTTCAAGATTCCAAAGCTGCCGTCCGTGCTGCCGTCATCGACAAAGATGATTTCGTAGTCGTACCGCCCCTCCAGAGCCCGCGTGATCTGCTCGTACAGGGCCGGGAGGTTATCCTGTTCATCCAGCAGGGGCACCACGACCGACAGTCGCGGCGGCTTGTCGCCTTTGGTTGTCTGGGCCATATCTTCCATGAACTTCCGGGTGTTTCGTAAACCCTTATCCTATCGGCAGAAACGTTCATTTGCAACCGGTGATGAAAAATCGCCTGTGATGGGATTATCGGCTGTTCACGGGCCTGGGCTCAGTTAAAATGGCCCCGTCTTGACGGCTTATTCGCCTAAACTACCTGAAAGGAGTGGAGTATGCACGCGGCAATGAAATGGTCTTGCGTTTGCCTGGTTGGTCGTGATGGCTGTGGCCGCCGGGTCGTCCGCCGGCGAGAAGACGACCGTCGTTCACCCGCAGGATACCGGCGTCGCCCTGGTGAATCCCGGCATGGGGTGGGTCCTGCACCACTACGACAACTCCCCGTTCAACTACGGCGGCCGGCTCGAACCGTCCGATACTGTCGATGATTTCCCCGGCGTCAGCGTCATTTACCTGCGGATCGCCTGGTCCTACCTGGAGCCCGAGGAGGGCCGGTTCACCTGGTCGGTCCTCGACACGCCCGCCCAGCGCTGGCTAGACAAAGGCAAGCAGATCGCCCTGCGAATCACCAGCAGCGAGGGCTCGCCCCGGTTCTGCCACGCCCGAATGGGTCCGCCAGGCCGGCGCCAAAGGCTACTTCTTCACCGGCGGCAAAGGAATCGATCCCGAACGGCCGGGCCTGGGAGCCCGATTACGACGACCCGATTTTCCTCGAGAAGCTGGACCACTTCCTCGCCGCTCTGGCCCAGCGCTACGACGGCAATCCCGAGGTGGCCTTCATCGACGTGGGCTCCTTCGGCATCTGGGGCGAGGGCCACACCTTCTCGAGCACGAAGAAGCCCTATTCCGCCGAGACCGTCCGCCGGCACATCGACCTGTACACGAAGCACTTCAAGAAGACCCTGCTGGCGGCCAATGACGACTTCGCCATCCAGGACCGGGGCAAGCAGGCGATCGAGTACGCCGCCCAGCAGGGCCTGACCCTCCGCGACGACAGCATCCTCGTCCAGGGCGGCAAGAACGCCTATCTCAGCGCCGGTTTCGCCCCGCTCTTCTGGCAGAAGCTCCCGGTCATCCTCGAAAGCGAGCACTACGGCCCCTCTCAGAAACGTGGCAATTGGAAGGATGGCAGCCTGTACCTCGAAGCCATCGAGAAGTACCACGCCAGCTACGCCTCGGTCCACTGGTGGCCGCACGAGTTCCTGGCCGCCAACGAGGACCTGGTCCGGAAAATCAACCTGCGGCTGGGCTATCGCCTGCAACTCGTGGAAGCCTCCTGGCCCAGCGACGATTGCGGCCGACGCCACTTTCTGGTTCAAGACGGACTGGCGTAACGCCGGCGTCGCCCCCTGCTATCCGGGCGGCCACCCCGCCCTCACGATCAAAGACGCCAAAGGCGGAATCGTGAGTGTCTTCGTCGATGAGGGCTTCGACATGCGGAGCCTCCGCGTAGCCGAGCCAGGACAGGCCCCGATAGAGAGCCACAAAGCCGACTTCGCCCTACCCTTGGTCTCCGAAGAGCGGGCCCGCCTGCTCAAGCCCGGCACCTACGACGTCTTTGTCTCCGTCGGCACCGCCACCGGCACGCCCAAGATCGCCCTGCCCCTACCCGACGACGACGGCCACCACCGCTACCGCCTGGGCAAGCTGACCGTTACGCCCGCAAATCAGTAATAATACACGCCACACCGGCTACTGCTACGTGGCGTACTCAGAGGGAAGACGGATTGGCTGCCGTTACGCTGCTCGACTGCCGGATCGCTTGTCGAGGCGGCGAGCATACTGATGCCAGTGGCCTATTTGTGCAAATATCAAGTTGAACTTGAAATCTGCGCAAATCGGTGTACACTGGAGCGTATGATTGATCGCCAGATAGCCGCAGAGTTGAAAGATGCGGCGAAGGAATACCCTGTCGTCACGGTGTTAGGACCCCGCCAGTCGGGCAAGACCACGCTCGTACAGATGGTGTTTCCCAAGAAAGCCTACCGTTCCCTGGAAGACCCGGATGTCCGGACCATCGCGCAAACCGACCCGCGAGGGTTCTTGGCCGAGATCAGCGAGGGAGCCATCCTTGACGAAATCCAGAGGACTCCCGACCTGTTATCATACATCCAGGGAATCGTCGACAGTTCCGGCATGCGCGGGCTGTTCGTCCTGACCGGAAGCCACCAGCCGAGGCTGCATGAGGCCGTCTCACAGTCTCTGGTGGGTCGCACGGCGATTCTTACACTGATGGGCTTCTCGCTGGAGGAGTTGAGCCACTACCGCACGTGGGACGATCCTTATGAACTGATCGTCAAGGGCGCCTTCCCCGGTCTGCATGAGCACAACCTCAAGCCCGGCAGGTTTTACGCGTCCTACGTGCAGACGTATCTGGAACGAGATGTCCGAGCCCTCATCAATCTCAAGGACCTCAGCCGGTTTCAAGTATTGCTCACCCTGCTGGCCGGCCGGATCGGCCAAGTGGTCAACTATACGGCCCTGAGCAACGACGTGGGTGTCTCCTCCACAACGATCAAGGACTGGATCAGTGCCCTCAAGGCATCCTTCATTCTTTTCGAGCTACCGCCCTTCTTTGAGAACATCCGAAAGCGAGTCATCAAGGCCCCCAAGTTCTTCTTCACCGACACCGGACTCGCTTGTCACCTGCTCGGCGTTGATACGCCACAGCAAGCGGCGCGCGACCCGCTACGCGGCCATCTGTATGAAAACTGGATCGTCACGGAGATCCTGAAAGCACGCTTGAACCGGGGCCTTCGACCCGATCTGTACTTTTATCGCGATTTGCGCGGGAATGAAGTGGATTTGATCGTGCGAGAGGCAGGCCGACTATACCCGGTGGAGATCAAGTCCGCCCGCACGTTCACCCCGGAGTTCCTCAAGGGGATTGACTCCTTCACCCAGGCGGCAGGCAGCCGAGCCGGTGTGGGCACAGTCCTTTACGACGGCGATTCGGCAATCACGGTGAAGGGTATCCGCGTACTCAACTATCTTCGGCATGGGCGCTACGATCAGATCATCCGGGTGGCAGATTGAATCCGCTCCCGCAGGCACGAGTTGCGAGCCCGTTGACAACCGGATTGTGCGAATCCATGCCATTGATGGCACGGATTCATCCTCGGTGTGCCGGCGGGCAGCAAGAAACGAGTGGAGACATCACTAACCGGCTGCGTACCGCTTGCCTGCTACATGGGGAAATAGTATGGCCACCCTGTCCAGTAATCAGCGACCGTCCTACCGAGAAGCACCATCAATACAACGAGAGATGCCAGCATAGCCGGACGCAAGGCGCTTCTCCGGAATATAAGCAAGACTCCCATGAGGATGAATACAGCACAGATATTGACGATCACCCAAGAACGAATCGAGCTTGTGCGACAGATCCAAGCGAGCACCCCCCACAGAATGTCGAGACAGAGAAGAGCAATGGCGCCATAGTTGAAGCGTGACCATAGCTCCTTTGGCAAGGAGCGTGCCAAGACGAAGAAGAGACCCCCCTCAAGTGTGAACGCCGAACAATCAACCAGAAGCCAGAGTCCATAGGGTTGATGAGTCTGGACTGGCGAATACATAACGGAGAACCATTGCGTCATGCCTTGGTAGAAAGGGACGACCGTAATCAGCAGGGAAAGGAGAGAGGGAAGCCGGTCCCATTGAACCCTGCTCTTTGAGGAATGGTCAGGGTCCATCACGAACTGTTTGAAAGCCTCCCCAATCGATAGTGCGATGATAACAGCATATATCCATCGAAGGCTCTCAACGGTGGACTGCATTGCCTTGTCGGACATATCAATTCCTCCCAGAGTATCCCCATCTCAGTCTCGGTAGGCCACCTTTGGCTTCGCCGAGCTTGCGGAGTGTGAGCAGGCGATGGGCAAGGTCTGCAGGCGCGACTTCCTGGCCCGTCCGATCTATGTACGCCTCTGTGAATGCGAGTAGCTTCTCTGGATCGCTCACGAGACCGTCACACGGCATGTTGTTTCTGACGTACATCTCCCTCAGAATGGTGTCATCGGGTACTGGTGATTCCCGATTCTCAGGGTCATGGCGGATCATCGATTCTCCTCCGATAGCAATGACGAAAGAATTTCGGAAGGCCCCCGTCGACGCTGCACCCACCCGCTGCTGCGGCCATTATCGACAGGAAAGCAACGTGCGATGAGCAGAAAAGGCGAATGCCAAGAGGCGACAAGCAGACGACAGGGCAGGGTCTAGAAAGGCGAGATTTCGTGCTTCGTCGGCCAAAGGCTTGACAAAACTAAACTTGTAGTTTATAAATGGCCTCATGTACATCAAACGAGCGATCAGCCCGGTTTTACATCGGTCGTGCCGTCAGTTTCCGGCAGTTCTGGTGACGGGGCCGCGGCAATCCGGCAAGACTACCCTCCTCCAGGAGGAACTCGGGCCACAAGGCTACACGTTTGTCAGCTTTGACGATCCCGTGGCACGGGAGTTCGCCCGAGAAGACCCGAACGGGTTTTTGGACGGTTTCGCGGACAAAGCCCTGGTGCTGGACGAGGTCCAGTACGTGCCGGGGCTCTTTTCCTATCTGAAGATACGGATCGACGCCGAGCGGTCCAGACACGGCCGCTTCGTGCTGACCGGATCTCAGCAATTCCAGATGATGAAGAATGTCAGCGACTCCCTCGCCGGCCGCGTCGCCGTGCTGGAGTTGCTGCCGTTTGCCCTGGAGGAATTGGGCGACCGAGCCGCACCGACGGCGGCGGAACAGATCTGCGCGGGGGATACCCGCCGGTCGTTCTGAACCCCGAGGTGCGGGATCTCTGGCTGCGCAGTTATCTGGCCACGTACCTGGAGCGCGACGTGCGTCAGCTTCAGAATATCCGCGACCTGGGCCAGTTCCAGTCCTTCCTCACGCTCTGTGCGGCTGCGCACGGCCAAGAAGTCAATTTGGCCCGTCTGAGCCGGGAGTGCGGCATCAGCCAGCCCGGCGCACGCCAGTGGCTCGGCGTATTGACTGCATCTTACATCGTTCACCTGTTGCCCGCGTATCACAACAATCTCGGCAAGCGGGTGATCAAGTCCCCGAAGCTCTATTTCCTGGACTCGGCTCTGGCCGCCGAATTGACGCGGCAGCCGTCTGCCGATGCCCTGTGGACGGGGCCGATGGGAGGTGCTTTTTTCGAAGGCTGGGTGGTGACGGAAACGGTCAAGTTCCAGAAGGCCCATGCGCTGCGGCCGGACCTGTATTTCTGGCGTTCCCATGATGGGCTCGAAGTGGACCTGATGATCGAGTCCCGCGGCCGCCTGCACGGGATCGAAATCAAACAGACCGCCACGCCGTCGCTGCACCACCTCGGCAGCCTGCGCCGTTTCCGCAATCTGGTAGGAGAAAGTGCCGTCGGCTCTCTCGTGCTCGTCTGCAACGTCCGCGAACCTACGCCCCTGCCTGACCGTGTCACGGCCCTCCCCTGGCACGCATGGCCCCGCTGGATGCAAGAGAACCTCACGGAGTAGACTAAGCGTACCATGCGTTTGTAGTGACGCCGCAAGGCGTTCTCTTCGAGATATGTCCGCGCGGGCACAGTACGAACGCGGCCCGGCGAATTTCTGCTTCCGCCGCCAACGGGCGCAGGCGTATGATGGGGCGATGCTCGAAAAGGGATTAGTGCAGGTCTATACCGGCGACGGCAAAGGCAAGACGACCGCCGCGTTCGGGCTGGCGCTGCGGGCCGCCGGGTGCGGGAACAAGGTGCTGGTCTTTCAGTTCCTTAAGCCCCCCACGCTGGAGTTGGGCGAGCGACAGGCCCTGGCGCGATCGGGCCTGCCCATTCGCGTCCAGTCGCTGGAGGCGCAGTGGCACCTTTTCCGGTCCGTGCGCAGCGAACAAGACCGCGCCGCGGCCGGAGCCGCCATCCGGGAGGCTCTGGCCAAGCTGACGGAACTGGCGGCGCAGAGAGCCTATGACGTTCTGATCCTCGATGAGATTGTCTTTTGCCTGGCGCTGGGTCTGGGCCAGTTCGATGACGTCAAGCGGCTCATCGAACAAAAAGACGCCGGCGTCGAGTTGATTCTTACCGGCCGGGGTGCCACGCCGGAGCTGATCGAGACTGGCGGACCTCGTGACCGAGATGAAGAAGATCAAGCATCCGTATGATAAGGGCGTGGGAGCAAGACGAGGAATTGAGTATTAGCAGGTAGCCCAGCCGCCCGGGTCCCAAACGCGGTAGATCGCGTTTGGGGTCCCGTTCACCCCCGAGGGCGGGGGTGCTACATAAAGAAGGAGAGACACGTGGCTAAGAAAGTGGCAGCGATCATCTGTGCGGCGGGGCCGGGGACCCGGTTCGGCGGCAAGAGAAAGAAACAGTTCGTGGAGGTGGCCGGCCGGCCGGTGTTCCTGCGGAGTATCGAGCTGTTCTCCAGCCGCGACGACGTCAAGCAGATCCTCCTGGGAATCGGCAGCGAAGATCAGGAGACGCTCAAAGTCAACTGGGGTGCGAAGCTATCGTTCTTCCACGTCAAGACGTTCATCGGGGGCAAGGAACGCTTCGATACGATCCGCCAGGCATTGAAGCTGCTCGGGGAGGACATCGAGCTGGTGGCGGTGCATGACGCGTGCCGGTGCTGCGCCACGGAAGAGTTGGTGACCAACACCATCGCCAAAGCCGCCGAGACCGGGGCGGCCATTCCCGCCGCTCCCGTCACCGCCACGCTCAAGCAGGTGAAGGACGGCACGATCGTCCGCACCGTGGACCGCAGCGACCTCTTCGAAGCGCAGACGCCGCAGGTATTCGAGACCTCATCTGCTGAAACAGGCTTACGCGAATCTGGAAAAGCTCGACCAGGCCGCCGTGACAGATGATGCGTACCTCGTCGAGGCCCTGGGACACAAGGTCGCTATCGTCGAGTCCGACTCCTCCAACATCAAGATCACGCGGCCGAGCGACATCGCCATCGCCGAGGCGATCCTGAGGTCGCGACCCAAGGCCGCACCCGCCGGCCCGATCAACCCTTTCGCCGAAGCCGAGTGGTGACGCCGTAGGGGCGGCCCCCCGTGGCCGCCCTGCGAAGATGGGCAGGCACGGGGGCCTGCCCCTACGGACACACTACCAACCACAGCCTGCGGCCTCGCGAGTGACCCTGCAGAAAATTTCGGATTTTCCTGTTGACAAAAGCCCATCAGGACGATTTAATATATTGATTATGAGGCATGATCGCTGCACCAACTTCGGGTTCTTTGGGTATTGGTGGCCTGCGGGATAAATCCGGCAGGCGAGCGATTATATTGTCTTAAGAAATCGCTAAAACAAACAAGTTCGAATCGAAGCAGCCTGTCGGAATCGACAGGCTGCTTTTTTGTTGGTACTAACGGAGCGTTGGCAAAATGGAGATCAGGCTCGGAGCCTCTCACAGAGCGACAACCACTCTCATGTCATTGCGAGCGGAGCGAAGCAATCTGCTTTCATCCGCGGGCTTGAGATTGCTTCGTCGCTACGCTCCTCGCAATGACATACCGGGGTCCACTCCGTCAGGAGCCCTGGGGAAATCCTGAGATAGGAAATGAGGCGATGGAAGATTATCGGCAGATCATCGAGAATGCGGAGCCGGGGCAGATTATCCCGATCGTCCAGCGGATCGACATGGGCGACCCGCTGGAGTTCTTCGCGAAGCTGAGTGACTACGGCCGGGCGAAGAACTGCTGCCTGCTCGAATCCCGCGAATACCTGGCCGGCACCGGCGCCATGAGCTTCGGCACGGCCCGCCCGGCTCTTTATCTTACCGGGACCGGCTCCGAGTTCACCGTCAAGGCCCTGAGCAAGCCCGGCAAACGGATGCTGAGCTACCTGGCGGCCCACCGGGAACGGTTCGCATTTTGCGAATCGGTCGAGTTCGGGCCCGAGGCGATCGCCGGCCGGATCAAGCGGCGTGACGCGACGGTCGACGAGCAGACCCGCCTGCGAGCCACGAACCAGATGGACGTCCTGCGGGCCGTCGCCTTCGCGTTCCACTTGGCGAGCAAGCCCTTCCGCGTCACCTGCGGCCTGCTCGGGGCCCTCAGCTACGACTTCGTGGATCAGTTCGAGAAGCTCCCGGCCAGCAAGCAGGACCAGTTGGGCAATCCCGACTACGAGCTGTACTTCGCCGACAACATCTTTCTGATGGACCACGAGAGCGGTCAGGGCCACATCGTCGTCAATTGCATGATTACCAACGGCGACCGCGAGGCGGTGATCGCCGAAGCCCAGAGCAGCTTCGACTATTACTTCAACATGGCCCGGTTCGATCCGCCCAAGAGCCATAAGCACGAGGCCCCCCTGCCGCCGGCTTCAACCGACACGTTTCAGAATGAGTATGAGGAAATGGTCCAGCGGGCCAAGCGGCACATTCTCGACGGCGACGTCTTCCAGGTCGTCCTGAGCCGGACGCTGACGGAACCATGTCCCGATGAGCCGCTCGATGTCTACAAGCGGCTCCGCGAATTGAACCCGTCCCCATACATGTTCTATCTCAACACGCCGCACACGATCCTGATGGGCTCCAGCCCCGAGCTGAATCTGCGGGTCAGTGGGACGGGACCGCGGCAGGTCGAGATTCGGCCCATCGCCGGCACCAAGCCCCGCGGTCGCATCGACGGCCAGATCGATATGGACACGGATTTCCGGTACGAGGCGGAGCTGAAGCTGGACCGCAAGGAACTCGCCGAGCACATGATGCTCGTCGATCTGGCCCGTAACGACATCGCCCGCGTGGCCAACGCCGGCACGCGGGTGGTCAACGAGTTGCTCACCGCCGAGAAGTACGAGTCGGTTCAGCATCTGGTCAGCAACGTTAAAGGCGTGCTCCGGCCCGATCTCGACGCCCTGAGCGCGTACCTCGCCACGATGAACATGGGCACGCTCACCGGCGCCCCGAAGATCGAGGCGATGAAGATCATCCGCCAGCTCGAAACGAACAAACGCGGCTATTACGGCGGCGCGGTCCTGTACCTGACGGTCGATGGCCAGTTCGACAGTTGCATCACGATCCGCAGTCTTCAGGTGCGGGACCACACGGCCTACATCCGCGTCGGCGCCGGCATCGTGCACGACAGCATTCCCAAGATGGAGTTTGAAGAGACCGAGCATAAGGCAAGGTCTTGTCTAAGAGCGATACGTGGCAAATAACCGAAGCAGGAAATGAAATCCCAGATCTCAAATCCCCAACAAATCCGAATGACCAACATCCAAAACATGTCATTGCGAGTGAAGCGAAGCAATCTCCCCTCCGGTGGATTGAGATTGCTTCGTCGCTGCGCTCCTCGCAATGACGGGAATGGGCCGGCACCGGCGTTTCGATCATTAGGCCTTGGGGTTTTGGATTTGTTCGAGATTTGGTGCTTGGGATTTGGGATTTTTTCCCGGACTTCGGACGACGAAAGGAACTGTGATGGAAGCTACAGATAGGAAGGTTCTGTTCCTCGACAACTTCGATTCGTTCACCTATAACCTCGTCGATGATTTCGCCAAGCGGCAGTGCCAGACGAAGGTGTACCGAGCGGACACGAGGATCGAGGACTTGCAGGCCGTGGCGGCGGAATTCGACCCCGACCTGCTCGTGATCTCGCCGGGGCCGGGCAATCCAAGCACGGCCGGCGTGTCGCTGGCCGCCGTGGACTACTTCAAGGACAAGCTGCCCATCTTCGGTGTCTGCCTCGGACACCAGACGATCGTGCAATACTTCGGCGGCCGAGTCGGGCATGCCCCGGAGCCCATGCACGGCAAGCCCTCGCGCATCAGCCACAACGAAAAGGGGCTGTTCCGAGGCGTGGAGAATCCGCTGCAGGCCGGCCGGTATCATAGCCTGACCGCCCTGACGCTGCCCGATTGCTTGGAGAAAACGGGCGACTTCGAAGGCATCGTCATGGCTGTCGAGCACAAGACACTACCGATCTTCGGCGTGCAGTTCCACCCGGAGAGCATCCTGACGCCCGCGGGCGGCAAGATCATTCAAAACGTTCTGCAGATCGCCGCCAGTCGGAGACCACCGGCGTACGACCTGACGCGTCACAGGGCGTGAGATTGCCGCGCTCGCAATGACATATGACGCCCAGCTATGTCATCGCGAGGAGCGCAGCAAAGCCCGCCCCTGCGAAGGCAGGGGAAGCAATCTCTCCCCGCATGATGGCAAGAGTACGAAAGCAGGAGATGAGAAATGGCAAGCATCACGCAGTACCTTGAAATCGTCCTCAACGGCAAGGACTTGACGTTCGAGCAGGCCAGGGCATTACAGGACACGATCTTCGAAGGCCAGGTCTCGGAGGTCCAGATCGCGGCGTTTCTGGCCATGATGCGCATGAAGAAGGCCACTTCCGCCGAGATTGCCGGGCTGGCCCAGTCGTTGCGGGACCACGCCGTGCGGGTGCAGGTCGATCTCCCGCACCTGATCGACACCTGCGGCACGGGCGGCGCCTATGTCAAGACGTTCAACATCTCCACCGCCTCCGCCCTGATCGCGGCCGGCGCCGGCGCTTACGTCGCCAAGCATGGCAACCGAGGCATCACCAGCCGGTGCGGCTCGGCGGACGTTCTGGGCGAGTTGGGCGTCAAGATCGACGCCGGGCCGGAGGTCGTGGCCGCGTGCATCCGCGAGGCCCGCATCGGTTTCATGTTCGCGCCGAAGTTCCATCCGGCCATGCGGTTCGTCCAGCCCATCCGCAAAAGCCTGGACTTCCGCACCGCGTTCAATATCCTCGGTCCGCTCGCCAACCCCGCCGGCGTCCAGGCGCAGGTCATGGGCGTCTCCGACCCGGAGCTGATCGGCCGCATCGCCGAGAGCCTGAAGATGCTCGGGGCCCGGCGGGCCTTCGTGATCCACGGCCAGGGCATGGATGAGATCAGTCTGCTGGGCAAGACGCGAATCGTCGAGCTGCGCGACGGCTGGATTCGCATCCTTCGAGCTGGACCCGGGCGACTACGGGATTTCGAATGCCTCCATCGACGTCCTGGGCAGCGGCGACGCCATCGCCAATGCCGGCGTGATTCGCGACATTCTGGCGGGCAAGGAGAAGGGGCCGCGGCGCGACATCGTCCTGCTCAACGCCGCCGCGGCCATTGTGGTAGCCGAGCTGGCGGACAGCTTCGAGCAGGCGCTGCCGCTGGCGAAAGCTTCAATTGAGGAAGGAAAGGCGTTACACTGTTTGGAGAAGCTGGTCGAGGTCTCGAATCGAGCCTGACCACTGTTTTCCGTCGAGCTGAACTTATGATGATAACCAAGGTCAAAATCTGCGGGATTACGAATTACGACGATGCGGCGGCCGCGATGGACATGGGGGCGGACCTGCTCGGGTTCAACTTCTATCCGCAAGAGCCCGCGGTATATCCAGCCGCAGGAGGCCGCCACGATCATCCGGAAGCTGCCGGCCTTCATCGACGTGTCCGGCGTGTTCGTGAACAGCCCGCTGGAGGAGATTCGCGAAATCGCCGGTCTGTGCCAGTTGGACTGGGTCCAGTTGCACGGCGACGAGAACTCCGACTTTTGCCGCTGGCTGGCCTACGACAGCGCCAAGACGATGAAGGCGCTGCGCATCAAGGAGGCCGGCGACCTCCAGCAGGTGGACGGTTTCTCGACCGACGCGATCCTGCTGGACGCGTTCGATCCCAAGAAGTACGGCGGGACGGGACTGACGTTCGACTGGAACATCATCGGCCACATCGGCAAGCGGATCTTCCTGGCCGGCGGGATCAATCCGGAGAACGCCGCCAAGGCCCTCGAGCTGGGCGTCTACGGCATCGACGTGTGCAGCGGCGTGGAGGCCGCACCCGGCAAGAAAGACCACAAGAAACTGAAGGCCCTGTTCGATAACATTCGACATTTGAGAGCGTGACGGATTGTCGATGCGATTGATGATTGATGATCGTGATGCCCGGCACTCAATCATAATCGGCAATCAACGATCAAACATCTACTGCATGAGGATACAGGACATGAAACAGAATGGCAGATTTGGTGAGTACGGCGGCTATTACGTGCCGGAGGTGCTGATCCCGGCGTTGGAAGAATTGGAGGAGGCCTTCTTCCGCTTCCGCGAGGACCAGGCGTTCGTGGCGGAGCTGGCGCAGTTGTACAAGAACTACGCCGGCCGGCCCAGCCCGCTCTATCACACCCGGCGTTTCAGCGAATACGTGGGCTTCCACGTCTACCTCAAGCGCGAGGACCTGCTCCACGGCGGCGCCCACAAGATCAACAACAGCCTCGGCCAGGGCCTGCTCGCCAAGTACATGGGCAAGACCAAGCTCATCGCCGAGACCGGGGCGGGCCAGCACGGCTTGGCCACCGCGATGGTCGGCGCCCTGCTGGGCATGGAGACGAAGATCTTCATGGGCGTCACGGACATCGAGCGGCAGAGCGTCAACGTCCACAAGATGCGGCTCTGCGGCGCCGAGGTGGTGCCGGTGGAAGGCGGGACCGGGACGCTCAAGGACGCGATCAACGACGCCCTGCGCTACTGGACCGCCAACGTGACCGACACGTTCTACCTGTTCGGCTCGGCGGCCGGCCCGCATCCCTACCCGACCATCGTCAAGCATTTCCAAAGCTGCATCGGCCGCGAGGCCCGGCAGCAGTGCCTCGAACAAGCGGGCCGTCTGCCCGATCTGGTCGTGGCCTGCGTCGGCGGCGGCAGCAACGCCATCGGCATGTTCGCGGGCTTTCTCGATGACAAAGACGTGCGGCTGGTCGGCGTCGAGGCCGGCGGCAAGGGCCTCAAGACCGGCAAGCACGCGGCGAGCCTGTCCGCCGGCCGGGTCGGCATCCTGCATGGGGCCAAAGCCTATCTCCTCCAGGACGAGAACGGCCAAGTCCTCGACACGGAGTCGATCAGCGCCGGCCTGGATTACGCGGCCGTCGGTCCGGAGCACTGCTACCTCAAGGACACCGGCCGGGCCGAGTACGTCGCGGCGGTGGATGACGACGTGCTCGACACCTTTGAGCTGCTGACGAAGCTGGAAGGGATTCTGCCGGCATTGGAGAGCACGCACGCCCTGGCCTACATCGTGGGCCAGAAAGGCAAGCTGCCCCCCGAGACCATCGCCGTGGTGAACCTCTCCGGCCGGGGCGACAAAGACGTCGGAATCGTGGAAAAAGCCAGAAGCAAGTAGCATGGCGAGTATGCCATGAGTGGCAGGGCCATTCGGCCCTGCATTTCACGGGCGAGACGCTCCGTGATCCTCATGGGCAATGATGCCCATGCTACGTCACGGAGCATTTGCATGAAAAGCTACCAGCAAGTGTTTGCAGAATTGAAGAAGCAGAAGCCGTGCCGCCCTGATCCCCTTCTTCGTGATCGGCGACCCGGATTTCGATGCCAGCCTGGCCATCGTCAAGGCCGCGGTCGATGCGGGCGCGGATATCCTCGAACTGGGCATTCCTTTCTCCGACCCTATCGCCGATGGCCCGACGATTCAGAAGGCCGACATCCGCGCAATGCGCAGCGGCATGGACCTCCACAAGGCCCTCGACTTCATCCGCAAGATCAAGGCCCACAAGGACATCCCCATCGGCCTGCTGATGTACTATAACCTGATCCAGCAGTACGGCGTCGGCCGTGCCGCGGGCTCCCGCCCGCGATTCGAGGGCAGGATGCCCTCGACACAGGCGTCGGACGGTTCTTCCAGGATTTCCACGAGGCGGGCGTCAACAGCGTGCTCGTCGCGGACCTGAGCATCGATGATGCGGACGAAGTGACCCAGCCGGCCCAGCCGCCGGTCTGGACACGGTCTTCATGGTCACGCCGAACACCGAGGCGGGCCGGATGAAGCGAATCGCCGCCAAGACGACCGGCTTCATCTACACGGTCTCCTTGCTCGGCGTCACAGGCAGCCGCACGGCTCTTTCCACCGCCGTGGAAGGCCTGATCCGCAAGCTCAAGGTGCTGACGAGCGTCCCCGTTTGCGTCGGCTTCGGCGTCAGCACGCCCGAACACGCCAAGACCATTGCTGCTGCCGGCGCCGATGGCGTGATTATCGGATCCAAGCTGGTGGCGATGATCGAGAGCCACCTGGACGACCCGCAGGCAGCAACCACCCAGATCACCCAATTCCTCGGCCAGGTGAAAGCTGCCTTGGCGGGCCGCCGTCCCAATCGGTGAGCCGGCCCCGATTTCTTTCAATGACAACGTTGGCACTTGCCGACCAGAATGGTAGACTTCCACGTAGGGTCGGGTCCCCAAACGCGTATGTCCGCGTTTGGAGTTCTTAACCCACGCGTAGCCACGATCCGATGAACAAACGCGTGGGGTGAGACCCCACCCTACCAGTCAATGGTCATTACGTTAAGGAGAACGCCGCAATGAAGAGAATCGTCGCCTCGCTGGGCACTGTGTTGGGTTTTGGCCCTATCTTCCGCAACCTTTGGGCAAGGCAACCAGAATGCCACCGCGGCCCCGCCCACCCGGCCCCCCGCCGCCGAGCGGCCAGGAGCGGAGCAGGCCCAGCAGGTGCAGAAGCTGCAACAGCAGATCGACGCGATGAAGGCGGCGCATCAGAGCCTGATCGACGCGCTGACGGCGCTCCGCACCACGGCGGTCAAAGAAAATGCCAAGCAGACCGTCAAGCAGATCGAGACGCTCATCACCAAGCAGCAGACCGATTTCCAGGAGACCTTGCGTCAAATGGAACAGCAGCAGGAGCAGTTGCAGCGGACGGTTCGCAACCGCCCGGTCCGGCCGGACCAGACTGCTCCCCACGCCCGGCAAGCGCCGGACTTCGCGCTGAGCAGCTTCGACGGCAGGAAGATCAAGCTGGCGGACTACAAAGGCCGTATCGTCGTGCTGGAATGGTTCAACCCGGCCTGCCCCTACTCCCGGTATCACTATGAGGCGGTCAAGACGATGCTGGACACCGCCAAGAAATACCAGGCCAAGGGCGTCGTTTGGCTGGCCGTCAACAGCTCGGCCAAGACCACGCCGGAGGCCAATCGGGACTTCGCCCAGAAGAACAAGGTGCCCTACCCCATTCTCGATGACCGCACCGGCAACATGGCCCGACAATACGGCGCACGCACGACGCCCCACATGTTCATCATCGACAAGGACGGCCACATCGCCTACGACGGCGCGATCGACGATGCCGCGCCCAACAAAGGCCAGCCCAGCGCCGGCAAGCTGAACTACGTGGACAAAGCCCTGGCCGAGCTGACCGCAGGCCACAAGGTCAGTCTCCCGAACACGCCGCCTTACGGCTCTCCGGTCAAGCCCGGCAAGTAGCCGCGCGGGACCTTCGGATTGACGATTGACCATTTGCGCTTTACTATGCGAGCGACACCGGGCGTGAGCCCGGTGCCGTGAAAAGACAAATCGTCAATCCGGAGGCCGAGTATGAAGTACGCCGCACGAGTTCCCCTTGAGGGTGGGGCTTGCCCCACCGCAACCGCTTTGGTGGGGCAAGCCCCACCCTACTCGTACTGTCCCTGTTCATTGCCAACGTGGCCGCGGTGCTCGGGCCCCAGAAGCTGACCTATGTCGATCTGGTCAAGCGACTGACGGACTTGGAGCAATCTGGCGACGCTGCCGGAGCCGGGCGAGAAGTGTGCCCAGTGGTCCAGCTACGACCGCAAGAGCCGCTACGATGAAGCGACCGGCCAATACGTCAATTGGGACGCCAACGGCGACGGCAGCGGCTACATCCGCAAAGAAGGCGACTCATTCGTCTTCGCCGAGATGGAGGGCCCGGGGTGCCTCTGGCGAATCTGGTCGGCCAAGCCCGAACAGGGCCACGTCCGGATCTATCTCGACGGGGCGACGGAACCCGCGGTAGACCTGCCCTTCAAAGGCTACTTCGACGGCAAGAACGAGCCGTTCACCCGCTCGGCCCTGGTTCATACGGCCGCCACGGGCTGGAACAACTACACGCCGATCCCTTACCAGAAGTCGTGCAAGATCGTGGCGGACAAGGGCTGGGGCTCCTACTTCCATTTCGTCTACACGACCTACCCCAAGGGCACGCAGGTGCCGACCTTCACAGCGGCAATTGTCCGCCGAAGAGAATGCGGCCCTCGACGAGGCCAACAAGATCCTCAGCCAAGGCGGCCCCGCCCCGGCCGGACTCTCGGCCGAAGCACGACGCGCGGAGACGACGGCGACGATTGAGCCGGGAGACCGGTTCGTGACGCCGACGCTGGAGGGACCACGTGCCGTGACGGGGTGGGGTGTCAAGGGCAAGTTCGACAACCGCGAGGATGAGATCGAGGCTCTGCGCGATCTCGTGGTGCAAATCACGTGGGACGACGAGGACAAGCCCGCCGTGTGGTCGCCGCTGGGCGATTTCTTCGGGACCGCCCCCGGCGTGAACCTCTACCGCTCCTTCCCGCTGGGCATGACCGAGGAGGGCTACTACTGCAACTGGTACATGCCCTTCGCTACCTCGATCGAAGTTCGAGTTCATCAACGAAGGCAAGAAGGCACGAACCCTGGACCTCTGGGCCACCTACGAGCCTCTGAAGCGGCCCATCGAGCAATTCGGGCGATTCCACGCCAAATGGCACCGGGACGCCTTCCTGCCGGAAGACCCGGTGCGCCGCAAGATCGACTGGACGATGCTCAAGACCCAGGGCCGGGGCCGGTTCTGCGGCGTGATGCTGCACATCTGGAACCCGCGCGGCGGCTGGTGGGGCGAGGGCGACGAGAAGTTCTTCGTCGATGGCGAGAAGTTCCCCTCCACCTTCGGCACCGGCTCCGAGGACTACTTCGGCTACGCCTGGAGCAATCCTACGCTCTTCCAGAACTGCTATCATAATCAGACGATCAGCAGCAACAACAAGGGCCACGTCTCGGTCAATCGCTGGCACATCCCGGACAATATCCCCTTCCAGACGTCCTACGAGGCCGCCATCGAGAAATACTACCCGAACAGCAAGCCGACGCTTTACGCCGCCACGGTCTACTGGTACCAGGCGGCCGGACAGAAGGACCCGTATGAGCCCGTACCCGTCGCGGACCGCAAAGGCTACTGGGTCCCGGTTGAGCGCTGCTAAAGTCAAGGGCGTGCTTGAAGGCGAGGAATTGAAGATCCTGCGTAAGACCGCCGGCAATCCGGCCCCGCAGGATATGTCAGGTTTCGGCTCCGATTGGAGCGGCGAGTCGCACCTGTGGTGGACGGGCGCCAAGCCGGGCGACACGCTCGATCTGGCCGTACCGGTGGAAAAGGCCGGCACGTACCGGCTCAAGATGCAGCTTACCAAGGCCGTGGACTATGGCATCGTGCAACTATCCCTCGACGACAAGAAGCTCGGTGGGCCGATCGACCTCTACCACAACGGCGTCATCGCTACCGGTGCCCTCGATATGGGCGCGCACGAGTTGAGTCAAGGCCAGCACGTGCTGCGGATCGAGATCGTCGGGGCCAACGAGAAGGCCGTCAAGAGCTACATGTTCGGGCTGGATTACCTGAAATTGGAGTGAGCACCTCCGATGGACCAGCGGGAGAAGCCAAGCCGCGACGTATGGAGGTCCGTTCTGGCGTGCGTCTTGCTATCCGGGGCAGGTGCCCTGGCCGCGGCGGCCGGACAAGGAGAGCCCTTTTATCTGCCGGAGGACCCCAGCTACACGATCCTGGACTCTGCGAAAGACTCCGTCCGCTTCACGGTCGAGCGAACACTGGTCGAGTACAAGGGCCACCTGTCCAGCAAGTCCAGCTTCGTGGATAAGGACGGCAACGTCATGGGCTGGCACGACTTCGGTAATCTCGAAGGCCCCGGCTGGGCGGCCAACGCCGTCGGCGGGGCCTATGAGCTGTACGTGTTCGGCCGGCACAACAAGGATTCCGCCCTCCAGGAGAAGGCCCTGTCCGTGCTGGACCACGTCCTGGAGGGCGGCTTCATCAACTACGAAACCGGCTTCATCACCGGCTATCGCGAGACGACGACCGACCGGTTCTGCCTCAACTATCAGCATAAGAACAACTGGTTCTGTCCGGGCTCGATGGCCAAAATCGCCTACCAGCTTCTCATCTTCAGCGACCTCGTGGACGGCCCCCGCAAGGCGAAGATGCAGAGCGTCGCCGTCAAAACCGCGGAGTGGCTCGATAAGAACGTCAAGCCGACGCCCAACGGCTGGTATCCGCGTCGCTGCAAGCCGGACGGCCAGCACTATCCCCAGAACGCCTATGGCGACAGCGACATCCTGTTCGAGAAGAGCGCCGACGGCCTTTTCATCGTCCAACTCGATACCGCTCTCACGCAACGCGGCCTGGCTGGACTACAAGCAGGCAGTCCGCGAGAAAGTGCAAGTCTTCATGGATCGCGGCGGGCTCTTCGGTAGCATCAACCACGACACCTACGACGAGCATGAGAACGTCGCCTACTCCGTCGCCTTCCGCACTCTGCGCGAGGCGGCCAAGCTCCTGGGCGACGACAAGGTCCGTGCCTTCGCCTACGATAAATGTCTCGCCGGCCTGGACCAGTTCCAAATGACCGACGACCGTCACGGCGTCGCGACCAAGGGCCTGCTCTACATGGAGAAAAGCTGGGACACCGCGTATCTCTGGGAGAGTGCCGAGGCGGCCCTGGCCTACTTCGAAGCCTACCAGGACACGGGCAAGGACCGGTACAAGCAGAACGGTCTGACCATCCTGCGGGCCATTGCCAAGCACCATCAACGCGACACGGGCTTTCTGACGGAAGGCGTGGACTGGAACAACCACGTCGGCAAGCAGCACCATTTTGACGGAGCCGAGTATGGCGACATCAAGTACACCGAGCCGTTTCTGAACAACCTGCACCTCGTCGAGCCGACGCTGTTGGCCCTGCGATTGCGGCTTGCGGATTGATGATTGCGGATTGGCGCCGCCATTACCAATCCATGATCCGAAACCGTAAGTGCCTCCAGGTGGAAAAGGGACCTGACGATGAATAGACAGGAAATCATAGAAATCGTGCGACAACGACCGTTCGGGTGCCATGCTTACGCTTGCGTAAGCATGTCTTTCTCTTCCGGTGAAACATGTCTACGCCAGCGTAGATATGTCACCCAGCAGGAGGCGTCTATACCCACCTCTTGTCATCCTGAGCCGAAGGCGAAGGATCTCCTCGTAGGTCGTGCGTCCCCGCACGACACGGCTTGGCGAGCGGGGACGCTCGCCCTACCAAGAACAGATCCTTCACTCCGCTTCGCTCCGTTCCGGATGACAAGACGCAGCGTGTGGAGTTTGATCCTGACATGCGTCCTCCTGTTGGGAGCCAGCCACCGGGGCACAAGAGGCACTGAAGGAGAAGCCGCTCGTCCCTGCCGATAAGAATCTCGTCGCCGGGATACGTCCAGCAACTGTTCCAGCGGGGCGAGCGGGCGGTCTATACGGGGGAGGAGTTGGAGACCATCGGCATGCCGGTCGGCGGCATCGCGTGCGGGCAGCTCTACCTGCGCGGCGACGGCACGCTCGGCCTGTGGCAGATCTTCAACAAGCAGATCTTCAGCGGCTACGGCCGGGACAACTACCGCACCTACCGGCCCGACTCCCCCGTCGATTCCGGGTTTCGCCGTCGTTCTCGAATCCGACGAAAAGAAGATCGTGCGGCCGCTGAACAAGGACTTCGGCCAAGTCACGTTCGCCGGCGAGTATCCGATCGGGCTCGTGCGGTACAAGGCGGAGGGCTTTCCCGTCGAGGTGGAGTTGGAGGCGTTCTCGCCTTTTATCCCCCTCAACGCGAAGGATTCCGCCCTGCCCGCCACGATCTTCCACGTCACCGTGAAGAACACGTCGGACCAGGTCCAGCGGGCGAGCGTCCTGGGCTGGCTCGAGAACGCCGTGTGTTTCGACTCGGCCAGGGCCGTGCACGCCGTCCGACACAGCCGGATCGTGAACGAGAAAGGCCGCACGTTGATCGTTCACACAGCCGAAGAGACGCCGAAAGAGAAGATCCCGGCCCCCCGGCCCAAGATCGTCCTGGCGGATTTCGAGGGCGACACCTACGGCGACTGGACCACTACCGGCGCAGCCTTCGGCAAAGGCCCCGCTCACGGCACGCTGCCCAACCAGCAGAAGGTGAGCGGCTTCCTGGGCCAAGGGCTGGTGAACACGTTCCTCGGCGGTGACGGGCCGCAAGGCACGCTCACCTCCCCTGCCTTCGAGATTTCCCGCAAGTACATCAACTTCCTCGATCGGTGGCGGCAGTCACGCCGATCAGACCTGCATCAATCTGCTGATCGACGGCAAAGCCGTGCGGACCGCCACGGGCAAGGACAATGAAAAGCTCGAATGGACCTTCTGGAACGTCGAAGACCTCCAGGGCAAGACCGCCCGCATTGAGATCGTGGACCGCCATTCCGGCGGCTGGGGACACATCAACGTCGATCAAATCGAGTTGGCGGATGAGTCCTCCGAAGGCAATCTGGGCCCGTTCGACAAGCTGCCGGACTATGGGTCCATGGTGCTGGCCTTGGCCGAGCAAGCTATCGCAGCGAAGACTACCGGCGACCTCATCGCCTCGACCTCCGGGTGGTCCAAACTGCTCCATGCGACGCCGGACGTGACCTATCCGGTCCGGGAGAGACGAAGCGAGGCGATCGCCACGAGAACGATCAAACTGGCTCCTCAAGCCTCCCGAACGTTCACTTTCGCTCTGGCGTGGTACTTCCCGAACCATCCGCAGGGTCACGAATACGAATCGCGCTTCGCGGACGCGCGGCAAGTCGCTCAGTACGTCCTCGACAATCACGACCGGCTCGCCGGCGACACGAAGAAATGGCACCAGACGTTCTACGAGGACAGCACCCTGCCGCGCTGGCTGCTGTTCCGGCTGCACTCGACGGTCTCGACGCTCGCGACCGGGACGTGCCAGTGGCGGCGCAGCGGCCGGTTCTGGGCTTGGGAGGGCGTGGGCTGCTGCGAGGGGACCTGCACGCACGTCTGGAATTACGCCCACGCGCCGGCCCGGCTCTTCCCTGAGCTGGAGCGTAGTGCCCGCGAGATGCAGGACTTCGGTCGAGGGCTTCGACTCCGTCCAGCGGACTCGTCGGCTTCCGCAGCAACCGCAGCTATGCGGCCGACGGCCAGTGCGGCACGATCCTCAAGGCCTACCGCGAGCACCTGTGCTCCCCGGACGTGTCCTTCCTGCGGCACAACTGGCCGCGCATCAAGTGGGCCCTGGATTTCCTGATTCAGCAGGACGGCAATGACGACGGCCTGATCGAGAACCGCCAGCCCAATACCTACGACATCGACTTCGACGGGCCGAACACCTTCGTCGGCTCCCTCTATCTGGCGGCGCTCGCGGCCGGCGCCGAGATGGCCCGGGAAATGGGCGACGAAGACTACGCGGAGCATTGCGAGGAGATCTTCGATAGCGGCGTGGACCTCACGATGGACCGCCTGTGGAATGGCGAGTATTTCATTCAGCTCGTCGATCTGCAGAAGCACCCGAAGAACCAGTATGAAAAAGGCTGCCTCTCGGACCAACTCTTCGGGCAGGGCTGGGCTCATCAACTCGCCCTCGGCTACCTCTACCCGCCCGAGCAGGTGAAACAGGCCTTGCGCTCGATCTGGAAATACAATTGGGCCCCGGATGTCGGCCCGTACAATGAGGCCCATCCGCCGGAGCGGTGGTTCGCCCTGCCGGGCGAGCCGGGACTCTTCACCTGCACGTGGCCCAAGAGCCCGTATCTGAAAGAGGGCGTGCGCTACCGGGAAGAAGTCTGGACCGGCATCGAGTACCAGGTCGCCGGCCACATGGTCTGGGAGGACATGGTCACCGAGGCCCTGGCCATCTGCCACGGCATCCAGCAGCGATACCACCCGGCCAAGCACAACCCCTTCAACGAAATCGAGTGCGGCGATCACTACGCCCGGGCGATGGCCAGTTGGGGCGTCTTCACGGCCCTGGCCGGCTTCGAGTACCACGGCCCGCAGGGACACCTCGGATTCGCCCCCCGCATCACGCCGGAGAATTTCCGCGCCGCCTTCACCGCGGCGGAAGGCTGGGGCTCCTTCGCCCAAACGCGGACCGCAGACGTCCAGCGGGAGCAGATCGAACTGCGCTGGGGCCAATTGAAGCTCACGAGTCTGGCGTTCTCCGTCCCCCGGAACTGGAAGATGGTAGAAGAACGGTCCTGCTGACCGGCACTGCCCTGGATAGCCGTGCCGTGCTGCGTGACGGCCGCCTCGAAATCGAGTTGGGCCAGGAATTGAAGTTGTCCAACCATGATGCCCTGGAGATCGAGATTCGCCCGAAGAGCGGGCCATAGTACGTAGGGTCCGGCTTGCCCCACCGGATAGATACCCGCTGCATCGTCGGAAGAGTCGGTGGGGAAGGCCCACCCTACGCGACGCCACCTGCTACATGAGGAGTAACATGACATGATCCGTGACCTTATCATCAGCAATCGAAGCTGCCGGCGGTTCGACGAGAGCTTTCGCCATCGAGCGACGAACTCTGGAGGAGTTGGTGGACTTGGCGCGGCTATCCGCCTCGGCGGCGAATCTTCAGCCGCTCCGGTACATCCTCTCCTGCGACCACGAGAAGAACGCCACGATCTTCCCGTATCTGGGCTGGGCCGCGTATCTGAAGAATTGGGGCGGACCGGCCCCCGGCGAGCGGCCTTCCGCCTATATCATCATTCTCGGCGATACGGCGATCAACACGAACTTCTACTGCGACCACGGCATTGCGGCCCAGAGCATTCTCCTTGGCGCCAGGGAGAAGGGACTGGCCGGCTGCATGATCGGCCTGATCAAGCGGGAGGAGCTGCGCCAGGCCCTGGCCATCCCGGCCCAGTACGAGATCCTGCTGGTGATCGCCCTCGGCAAGCCCCGCGAGCAGGCCGTCATCGATGAGGTCGGCCCCAACGGAGACATCAAGTACTGGCGGGACAACGCCGGCGTTCATCACGTGCCCAAGCGGTCGCTCAAGGATCTCATTATCGGCTGAGCCTCCTTTTCCCTTTGTTTTTGGATGGCTCGACGGTATAATAGGGCTATCAATAGAGAAGCCCTTGGAGGCATGGGTACCATGGCGCATCGCAACCAGGCGTTCACACTCATCGAGCTGCTCGTCGTCATCGCCATCATCGCCATGCTCATGGCCATCCTGATGCCCGTGCTGCACAAGGCCCGCGAACAGGGCAAGGACGCCATCTGCCGGAGCAATCTGCGCGAAATCGGCCTGGGCGCGAACATGTATGCCGAGGACCACGACCTCAACATCCCCCGGGCGGCGTCGGGCGGGCCCATCGCCTGGTACATGTCGTTCATGCCTTTCCTCGCCCAACACGCCCATGACAACGATTACCGCACGGTGAAGATCTACCGCTGTCCCAGCTATCCGGACAAGGATCAGACGATTTGTTATATCATCAACGGGTGGGACTTCAAGGATCGCAACGACTACACGGGCTCCGAGATCACCACGGGGACCCGGCTGACCAAGTGCGCCCGCCCGATGGAGACCCTCTACCTGGTGGACAACGAGAACGGCTCCTGGCGTCCGATCATCCGCACCGCCACCGATGATGGCATCGATCGCTGCGACGTCTGGAACCCCGGGCACCTGCCCATGTCGGACAGTCAGGACACCACCTACGGCCGGCGGGTGGCGCGCGCCCGGCACAAGGATGGCTGCAACTGCCTCTATCTCGACTGGCACGTCGAATGGATGGCCGCCGAGACCATGACCACCGATATGTGGCGCTTCCAGAAGAAATAGCCTCAGGAGACAGGAAATCCCAAATCTCAAATCCCAAATTCCAAACAATCCCGAAACCCCAAGCACAAATTCGAAACGGGCCAGGGCCGGCGCCAGCATTTCGGTCATTTGAGCATTGGATTTGTTTCGGATTGCCCGAACGACACGGGGCAACAGGCGTCCACCTCGGTGGAGTTGTCGAGTTTCGAACTTCGGACTTCTCTTCCTGTTCGGGAAAATCCCTAATCGCTGAGCATAAAGGCGGCTTGCCCCGGCCGGCCGGGGGCCGGTAGAGTGAAAGCGGCGGTAACCAGCAACGATTTGGGAGAACCGGACATGCGAACCACAAGTTCCGAAGAAGAACGGGCCGGCCGGACCCAGGGCGTCCGCAGCGCAGGCACCGATTCGTATGGGCCGGCCTTTCTTTTGGTGCGTTATCCACATTCACCCTTTGTTCCTGCAAGAATGGAGAAAACCATATGGCGGATCCAGCAACCCAAATTGAAATCGCAACGATCAAAGTGACCAGTCCGGCGTTCGAGGAGGGCGGCATGATTCCGAGACAGTACACCTGCGATGGCGACAGTATCTCGCCGCCCTTGAGCTGGGAGGCGGTCCCGGATGGGACCAAGAGCATCGCCCTGATCGTGGACGATCCCGACGCTCCCGGCCGCACGTTCGTCCATTGGGTGCTCTACGACCTGCCGCCCGACGTGCAGGAGCTGCCGGAGAACCTGCCCCACGATAAAGGATTCCCCATCGGGGGCGAGCAGGGTATCAACAGCACCGACCAGCTTGGCTACCTGGGGCCCTGCCCTCCCAGCGGCACCCACCGGTATTTCTTCAAGCTCTACGCCCTCGATGAGAAGCTGAACCTCCCGGCGGGCGAGACCAAATCCCGGCTGCTCGACGCCATGGAGGGACATATCCTCGGCCAAGGCCAGCTCCTGGGCCGGTACAAGAGCAGTAGACGTTGACGATTTACCATTTACTATTTAAGATTTGTCTCGGCTAATAAATAGTAAATTGTAAATGATAACGAGTAAATCCTTAGGAGGTAGAGCAATGACACGTTCAGGTCGTTTCCCCAGAGCCCTGGTGCTGTGGGCCGTTCTGTTCTCTCTGGGTGGGACGGGAGTGGGCGCCGTCGGTGCGACCCAGCCGGTGACCACCGATCCCCTGCGGATCATCCCCGCCGATGCCCTGTTTTGCGTGCGCCTCAATCGCCTGTCCACGACCCTAACCCAGATGGATCAATTCCTGACAGGCGTCTCGCCGGTGGGCCTCTCCATGCCGGTCCAAGCCAAATTGGGCGCCCTGCTGGGCGCGCCGCAGCCGGCCGGGGTCAACATGGCCGGGGACTTCGCCGTCTTCGGGCCGCTGCCCGGCGGCGAGAGACCGGACCTGAAGCGTGTCGGCGTCCTCGTGCCGCTGAGCAACTTGCAGCAGTTCCTCACGAATCCGAACGTCACGAAACCGGACGCGCAGGGAATCCTGCGGATCGGCCCGGAAGGCAAGCAGAACATTGCGGGCCTGCTGATCGGCAACTACCTCCTGCTCACGGGCGTGGGATTCCAGCAGGCCCTGCTCGAGGCGAAGAGCTGGACCTCCGGCGCGAGCACGGGCTCGCTGGCCCAGAGGCTCGGCCCGGAGGACCTCAAACGCGCGACCGACGCCCCGGCGTGGGCCTATGCCAACATCCAGATCGTCGCCAAGATGTACGGACCGACGATCCAGCAGAAGCTCAAGGAAGCCGCGAAGAATCTGCAACAGATGCAGGCCAAGGGCGGCTCCCGTGGTCGGTCCGCCGGAAGCGGCTTTCGATCTATGGATCACCCTGCTCAATTCGTTCCTGCAAGAGACCCAGTCGGTCAGCCTATCGATCGACCCCACCGCCACCGCGATTCGGCTGACTCCCATCGTGGCCGCCGTGCCGAACACGGATATGGCCAAGATCCTCAGCTTCAGCGGCACGCCGGCATCACAGCCCAACCTCGCGGGCTACATGGAAAACGGCGCGGTTGTCACCGCCACCGCCAACTTCAGTCCGGCCCTTGTCCGGGCGCTCACGCTCAAGCGAATCGACCTGCTTACCGCAATTATGGGCTCGTCCCTGTCGCCAGAGAACGCGACGCAGCTCAAGAAGCTCGCGACGGATGCCAGCGACGCGGTCGGCGGGGCCGCGGCCATGGCGTTCTCGGGCGACCCCAAGAGCAAGCCTCCCTTCCGGCTCCGCCGTGATCGTCACGATCCGGGACAAGCAGAAACTCAATCAAGTGCTCGATGAGTTCGCCAAGCTGATGAATGAAGGGGCGCTGGCCGATTTCGGCAGGAAATTCGGCGTGAAGATCCAGTTCACCTTCCAGCGTAACGCCGAGACCTACCAAGGCATCCCCATCGACGCCGGCCGACGTGCTGATCCAGCCGATCGATGCGAACTCGCCGCAGGGCCAGATGATCAAGAACATATACGGCGCGGGCTTGAACTGGCGTATGGCTCTGGTGAACGATCTGCTGCTCACCGTTGTGGCGGCCGACCCGGAAAAGGAGATTCATGCCCTGATCGATCAGGCCAAATCCGGCGCCGCCGGCCCGATGCCCAGCGAAGTCCAGGCGGCCCTGCAGTTGGTCCCCGAGGCCAAGAACGCCAACTTCTTCGGGACCTACAACGAGGTGCGGGCGATCGAGATGATCCTGACCGTTCTTGCCGATGCCTATGCCGCCAGGTGCAGGTGCCTACCAAGAGCGACATCGCCTTTGCCGGGACCGTCGGCAACGGCAGACTCCTGATCGACATCGCCCTCCCGAAGCAGCAGGTGCTGGAGGTCATGGAGATCTTCATGCAAGTTCAACAGAAGATGCAACCGCAGCAGAAGCCTGCTACGCCGCCGGGAGCCCAGCCGCCGGACAAACCTAAGAGCCTCAGAGAGAATGAACGTCCATATGTCATTGCGAGGAGCACAGCGACGAAGCAATCTCCGTCTCACGCGTGGGTTGGAGATTGCTTCGCTGCGCTCGCAATGACATGCGGGAACTCATTCCGTGAGAGTCTCATGAGGCGGATCGCCCGATCTCCCAGCCGCTGAAGGCAAGGGCCGGGGTCTTCCGTCAGAGGGCGGAAGGCCCCGGTTTTCATATGGTCAGGTCGGCTGAGAGCGATCGCCTTTCCCACGCCTGCCTCGATGTAAGCCTGGCCCGTAATTCTGGCTGGAACAACTGCCGGGCCTTGTCACTGGAACAATGCGTCGGGGCCACATAGCGCACGCCGCAGCGTGCGAAAGGCCGCGATGATCGTTTCGACTCTTCCCTTTCGTGACCCATTCGAGATGAAAGCCGCCTGCGACGAGGAGTATACTTCCCTCATGCAGGCTCCTTGATCTGCTTGAGAATCCGGCGCGATGCCAGGATGAGCACAACCGGTCAAAACGACCAGCCCGGGCTGGGTGCGGAAGACCAAAGCCTGCTCTTTGACGCGTCGGCCCAGGACTCCCGTCGTATACACGTTCCGGCAGATCTCCTGCGGCCCAGCGATCTCGACGACCGTCGCCCCATACTCCGCGCACGGCCTCCTTGAACCGGGCCGGAAAGACTGCGGCAGAAAGACCTGCACGCGGGGATTCGCCTGGAGCAATCCGGTCAGCCCGCCCGTATGGTCCTTGTGAACGTGGGAGAGCACGACAATATCGATCCGGCCGGGATCGATTTGGAGTCTCGTCATATTCTCCAGCAGAAGTGACCCATCGCTGCCGGTGTCGAAGAGAATCGTCTTGTCCGGCCCCGTCACCAGGGCCGAGAACCCCCATGCCATCTTCAGCGATTCGACGCCGGGATTGTTGTCGTGAACGATGGTGACGGTCAACTCGTTCAAGGCCGGGACCGGGGCCGAGCTTGGTTCTGATTCCACAGGGCTCATGTCAGCATTATATGACTCGGGGTCGTCGAGACAAGAATCAAGGCTTGCGGAATCACGGCGCGCTTGTTAATCTGGATAAGCCATAGGTCACAGATGCACGAGCGAAAACGCAGGAGAAGCATTCCATCGACCATCTGGATAAGGAGAAGATCATGAGCAGCAGCCAACAACCCCGCAAGCCCGAAGATCTGACCCGGCGTGAGTTCATGAAGGATGGCGCCGCCGCGGCGGCCGGCGTGGCCGTCGGCCTGAGCGTGATGGGAAGCCGGCGCGTCAATGCCGCCGAAGCGGCCAAGACCCGCAGCTACAATCCCGAGATGGAGTACCGCCCTCTGGGCAAGACCGGCGTGTGGGTCTCCGCCGTGTGCATGGGCGGGCACTGGAAACGCGTCAACAAAATGGTGCCCACTGCCTTCCAGGGCGACAACTTCCTCGGCGCCAATCTCAGTGACGAAGCCTTCAAGAAGAATCGCCGGGACGTGGTCACCCACTGCATCGAGTCGGGCATCAACTACCTCGACGCCTGCACGCGCGAGGAGGTCCTCGCCTACGCCGAGGCCCTCCGCGGCCGCCGCGACAGCATGTACCTCGGCTTCTCCTGGTATCAGGAAGAGATGCGTTTCCCGGAATACCGTACCGCCAGTGCTCTGCTCGGCACGCTGGAAAAAGGCTTGCAGGAGGCCAAGCTCGAATATGTCGATCTCTGGCGGATCACGATGAACGAGCAGAGCGGCAGTCACACCAACGCGGAGGTGCAGGAGATGATGAAGGCCCTGGACAAAGCCCGCCAGCAGGGCAAGTGCCGGTTCACCGGCTTCTCCTCGCACGACCGGCCGCACATCAAGTCATTGATCGAGAAGTATCCTGACATCGTGCAGGTCGTGGCGACCCCGTTTACGGCCAAGAGCAAGGTCAAGCCCCAGGACAGCCTGTTCGACGCCGTCAAGCAGCACGGCGTCGGCGTCTTCGGCATCAAGCCGTTCTCCAGCAACAACCTGTTCAATGGCGACAGCTCCTTGGACAGCCCGACCGCCGAGGAAGACAGCCGGATCGCCCGCATGGCGATTCGCTACATCCTGGCCACCGATGTCATCACGGCCCCGATCCCGGGTATGATCAACACGCACCAGGTGGACAACATGGTCAAAGCCGTGAAGGAACGCCGCGAGTTGGACAAAGCCGAGGCCCGCGAATTGCAGCAGGCGATGGACAAAGCCTGGGCCAGGCTGCCCGCCGACTACCAGTGGCTGAAGGACTGGGAGTACGTGTGACAGGGACAACACAATGCAAGGCATGGAACGATTCATGATAGTGGTGGTCTTCCTGGTGACCGGCTCGCTGATCTTCGTGTCGGCCAGCCGGTCCCTGGAACGAAAGATACGTCCCCCCACCGCCGACCCCAACAACCACAAAGAGGCCCCCGCCGAAAAAGCCGGGCGCAATGTCGAGACACAGCCCACCTCGTCTTTCGTCGCGAATCCCTTCTGTGAAGCTTGCCACGCCGATTTCGAGGAGGAGGAGTTAGCCGTGAATCACATGGCGTTCGGCATCGGCTGCGAGCGGTGCCACGGCGAGTCCTTCCGCCACCGTTCCGATGAGGCGAACGTCACGCCGCCCGAGATCATGTACTCGAAGGAGAGGATCAACCCGACGTGCATGATGTGCCATCCCCGGCACGATATTCAGGACGTCAAAGACCACCGGCCGCTTCTGGAAGCGGCTCGAAACGCCTTCGGGTCGCCGCCCTCGAGTGAGAGCGTCAAGAAGTACTGCACCGACTGCCACGGCAGCGAGCACCGGCATGAAGAGGCGCACGATCCAATGGGACAAGGGCACGGGGGCCCTGCTCAAGAAAGAACGATTGAGCTACAGGAGAAGAGAGGTTGGGTGTCATCCTGAACGAAGCGTAGCGAAGTGAAGGATCTGGGCTGCGAATTCGAGGATCCTCTCGTCCGCGGGCCAGATCCTTCGCCTTCGGCTCAGGATGACAAATCAGAAACGTTGTCCCAACGACGTTCAGATCGGCGTGCCGGTCGTGTCCTTGTACTTCGCCCGAAGCTGCTTCAACTCCGCCGTCAATTGCTTGACCGTGTCCGCGTACGCCGGATCGTTGTAGACGTTGTGCATCTCATCCGGGTCGTTCTTCAGGTCGTAGAGCTCCCATTCGTCGATATCGAAGTAGAAGTGAATGAGCTTGTAGCGCTCGGTCCGGATGCCGTAGTGCCGCTTGACGCTGTGCACGGCGGGATATTCATAGTAGTGATAGTAGACGGATTTCCGCCAGTCGCCCGGCGTCTGCCCCTGCCAGATCGGCCGGAGCGATCGTCCCTGCATGTCGTCCGGCACGCGGGCCCCCGCATAATCCAGGAAGGTCTCGGCAAAATCGAGGTTCATGACCATGTCCCTGTTCACCGAGCCCGCCTTGATCTCCTTCGGATACCGGACCAGCAGCGGCATGTGCAGCGACGTCTCGTACATCCAGCGCTTGTCGAACCAGCCGTGCTCGCCCAGGTAGAAGCCCTGGTCTGAGGTGTAAATGACGATAGTGTTGTCGGCCAGACCCGCTTGCTGGAGGTAATCCAGCACCCGGCCCACGCTGTCATCGACCGACGCGATGCAGGCCAGATAATCGTGCATGTACCGCTGATACTTCCACCGGATCGAGGTCCTTGCCCTGGAGATTGGCCTCTTTGAACGCCTTGATCTTGGGCCCGTAGGCGGCGTCCCACTTGGCCTTCTGCTCCGGCGTCAGACCGGTCGGCGGCGTGAGCTTGACGTCCTTATCGTTCATCGTCTTGGCAATGGTCATATCCTGCTCATGGGCCGCCCGGCCCCGGCCGGCATAGTCGTC
Organism: uncultured Planctomycetota bacterium; assembly: GCA_963750205.1. Lineage (GTDB taxonomy): Bacteria > Planctomycetota > Phycisphaerae > Sedimentisphaerales > Anaerobacaceae > PLanc-01. The sequence goes on along the minus strand of CAVVRJ010000042.1, from coordinate 116,201 downwards.
GAAGAGCGTCGGCGGCTCCGGAATCTCCTTATCCTCATTCAGCGTCAGGTACTTCGGCGCCGGCTCCCACTCGCGGTGCGGGGCCTTATGGTGCATCATCAGATAGAACGGCTTGTCCCCCTTACGCCCCTTGAGCCACTGCAAGGCCAGATCGGTGATGATCTCTGTGACGTAGCCCTCGTGCTTTTTCCGCTGGCCCATCTCGATCAGCGGCGGGTTGTAATACACGCCCTGGTCAATCAGGATGTTCCAGTAGTCGAAGCCGGTCGGGTCGGTCTTGAGGTGCCACTTGCCGATGATGGCCGTCTCATAGCCCGCCTGCTGGAGCAGCTTCGGGCCCGGTCTGCTGTGCGCCGTCGAACTTATCCACGTTATCCTTGACGCCATTGAGATGGCTGTACTTGCCCGTAAGGATCACGGCCCGGCTCGGGCGCAGATGGAGTTCGTGCAGAAGCAATGTTCGAGCCGCATCCCCTCCTTGGCGATCCGGTCGATATTCGGCGTCTGGTTGACCTTGCTCCCATAGCAGCTTATGGCCTGCGCATCATGATCATCGGACATAATGAAGATGATGTTCGGCCGTTTCGCGCTACCCGTTGCGTTCTGCCCCCCCAAAACGGCCCGCGGCAGGACATCACCCCAGCCGACCCGCCGCCACACCCAACGCCTGAAGAAACTCTCTTCGTGTCTGACTCTTCATATCAGGTCCTTTCCAATTACTTGCGAGACATGATATGCCCCCCTGCCACTGCTGTCCATCGAATGTAGGCCGAGCGGCCGCGCTCGCTCCTGGGCTACCCTCCGCGGGAAAGGACGGATCATCACGCGGGCATCTTCGTCCAATTCTCGACCGGCAGACCCTCGATCCTCTTGAATTCCCTCTCGTTGTTAGTCACGAGAATCAAGCCGCGCGATTTCGCTTGAGCCGCCAACAACAGATCCATGGGGCCAATCGGCTTCCCTTTCGACTCCAGCAACGATCGAACCCGCCCGTACTCAACCGAAGCCCTCGGGTCGAAGTCAAGAATCACAAAGGGAAGAAGGAATTCCAACAGTGCCACTCGGTTGCGATCGGGGTAATGACTGCGCGCCATGCCGTACTCCAGCTCGGCCAGAGTAATGGCGGAGATACCGACTTCTCCCGGCTGTTTGGACTGCACTTGCTCCACCACAGTTGCCGGTCTACTCTTGATGACATAAATGCAGATATTGGTGTCGAGCAAGTACTTCATGGGATGGCATCGCGCCGCTCGAATGTGCCTTGATCGCGTTTGAAGCTCATGAAGTCATCGGAGAACTTATCCAGGCTCTCGACAAAAGGTCTCCACACGTCTGCGTCCTTCGGAATGAGGATGACCATTCCATCGATCTTCTTGACGTACACCTCATCTCCAGGCAGCGCGTACTCCTTCGGCAGCCGCACCGCCTGACTCCGCCCGTTCTTGAAAAGCTTCGCCGTCTGCATACCGACTCCTTATCAAATATATACTACAGTATATACCACAGGAGAGCATCGTCAAGTGGCTCCATCGCTCCGGCCATCCAATGGGTGCGGCCGGCACGAGGCGGCAGATTCAACCTCTTCGTGGCGCGGGCATCCTCACCACTATGCTCATTTCTCCATCGTCTTGGCTCGCGAAGCCTCATCGTAGGCCCCGATCTTCCGCGTCTCTTGGCCCCGGCGGAAGGGAACCCAGAAACCGATGAACGTGCCCACGGCCAGCATGACCAGTGTGATCCGCTGGAGTTTGTGAAGATGCAAGAGGAAGTATCCGAGGCTGCCATCGGCGGCGAACGGCTCGTAGCGCCATTCCGTGAAGAGGGCCAACCCCAGCGCCACGAGGCCGCAGACGATGGGGACCACTTTCGAGCGTGACTTGAAGAGGCCGGCCCCTAAGCCCAGCAGTCCGCCCGGCAGAGCCAAGCCGTAGAGGCCCCGACGGGTGAACCAAAAGAAGATGAGATATCCCAAGACCCCACCAACCGCAGCACCGAGCAGGACAAGGACGTCGCTTTTTCGATTCATCTTCGGGCACTCCCGGTCATCCCGAATCTCCTTTTCGCACACACGCGATCTTCGCAGGGCGGATGACAGCCGTCAAGCATAAAGGCGGGAACGCCAAAGGAATCCCCGGGATGTTAACGAGTCCTGGTGAACAAGGTCGGAGGCCCAAGACCACTATGACACCCGGCGGTTGTCCAATCCGGTCGATGACGGTACAATCGGGCCCATGAAGTCGATTGCCGAACAAGGTAAAGGAGGATGTCAAATCATGAGAATCTCTGCTTGCACGTGTTGGCTGCTGGGTTGCCTGGTTTCTTCGGCCGCGTTGGCCCAGGCCTCGGCCGGGATGGCTGACCGAGACCCTTACGGGGGTTGGAAGAGCCTGCATTTCCAGGCCACCGGCTTCTTCCGCATCGAAGAGCGGGACGGGGTCTCTTGGCTGGTGACGCCGCAAGGCAATGCTTTCCTCTCCAAAGGCGTCAACAACGTGGGCTTCCACGCGGACGAGGCCCGCGGTTTGGGGTACTCGCCGTACCAGCGGGCCGTGCAGAGCAAGTATGGGTCGCAGGAGGCGTGGGCGAAAGCCGTGGTCGAGCGGCTGCGCGGGTGGGGATTCAATACGCTGGGATCGTGGTCCAGTCCGAGCACGTTCGACCATAACATGCCGTACACGGTCAACCTTGGCCTCGCCACACGGGCCGGGGCGGATTGGCTCAAGGGAGCGGTCGGCGATTTCTTTTCCGAGGACTTCGAGAAGAGGATGGACGCCGCGTGCCAGAAGTTGTGCGGACCGCACGCCAAGGCCCCGTGGCTGCTCGGGTACTTCACCGACAATGAGCTGCGCTGGGGCGCCGACTGGCGCGGGAAACAGAGCCTGTTGGAGGAATATCTGCATTTGCCGGAAGGAGCGGCGGGTCGGAAGGCGGCCCTGGAGTTTCTGCAAAGGAAATACAGTGACATCGCGGCGCTCAATCAGGCCTGGGGAACGAACCTCACACGCTGGGAGGAATTGAACGGCCGCGAGCAGACCAGCGGGGACGCGGCCCGCCAGGACCAAGCCGCTTGGCAGGAAGCCGTGGCACGGCGTTACTTCGCAACCTGCAAGAGCGCCATCGGCAAAGCCGACGCGAACCACCTGATTCTGGGCTGCCGGTTTGCGGGACAAGCGCCGGACCCGGTGCTCCGCGGCATGAGAGACTCCGTGGACGTCGTCAGCTTCAACAACTACGGGCCGACCGCTCCCGCGGAGACGCTCCGGAACATCCACCGTTTGACGGGACGGCCGATCATGCTGACGGAGTTCAGTTTCAAGGCGATGGACTCCGGCCTGCCCAATACCAAAGGCGCCGGTCGTGCGGTCGCCACGCAGACGGACCGCGCCGACGGATTCACCCGCTACGTTCAGGGGCTGATCGATCTACCTTTCATGGTTGGGTTCCACTGGTTCGAGCACACCGATGAGCCCAAGGAAGGCCGCTTCGACGGCGAGAACTCGAACTATGGCTTGGTCACCGTGGAGGATCGCCCCTGGGACGTGCTGGTTCAGAAGATGACTGAGGTCAATGCCGGTCTCGAAGCACGCCACGCCCAAGCAGCGACGAAGCATGCGGAATGAGGACAAGTCGCGCAGAAAGGCATGATCGTGCGAATCGTCGTTCTGGATGGTCATACCCTCAACCCCGGCGATCTGAGTTGGGACGCCCTGAAAGCTCTGGGCTCCTGCGACGTCTATGACCGGACAGGACCAGCGCAGGTGGTAGAACGCGCCGCCGGGACCGAGATTGTCTTGACGAATAAGACCGTCCTTTCTCGCATGGCGATCACCCAATTGCCACAGCTCAGGTACATCGGCGTGCTGGCGACCGGATACAACGTCGTCGATGTCGAGGCGGCAAGGCAGCGCGGCATCTGCGTCACCAACGTTCCCGCCTACGGCACGCCGTCGGTGGCACAGATGGTGTTCGCCCATCTGCTCCATTTCACCCAGCACGTCAGCGAGCACAGCCAGTCGGTCCACGACGGCGACTGGAGCCGCAGCCCGGACTTCTGCTATTGGAACTATCCCCTCGTCGAATTGGCCGGACTGACGATGGGCATCGTCGGCCTCGGCCGAATCGGCCGCCAGACGGCCCAACTCGCTCTGGCCTTCGGCATGAAGGTCATCTATTTCGACGTGACGCCCGCTGGTAGTGTGCCCGCAGGGGCATCAGGAACATGTGTCGAGAGCGTCGGAGAGCCTTGGAACGCCACTCTCCCGAGTGGCGTGGAAAAGAGAGCCAATCAGGAGATTGCCATTCCCGGGCCCGTCCCGCTCTCGAATCGCGGGCCAGAGGTCCGCGACAAAACGCCTTACGGCGTCGCTACAAACGTGCCGGAGGAAGTGATGGCCGTGGACTTGGACACTCTGTTCCGCGACAGCGACGTCATCAGCCTCCATTGCCCTCTGACGCAGGACAACCGCGGGTTCGTTAACCGTCAGCGTCTGGAGATGATGAAGCCGACGGCCTTCCTCATCAACACCAGCCGGGGACCGCTGATCGACGAGCCGGCGTTGGCTGAAGCACTGAACCGTGGACGCATCGCCGGCGCCGGGCTGGATGTCCTGTGTGAGGAGCCACCCCGGCCCGACAATCCCTTGTTGCACGCGCCCAACTGCACGATCACGCCGCATATCGCCTGGGCTACCCAAGCGGCGCGGCAACGTCTGATGGACATCGCGGTATCCAATGTGCGGGCGTTTCTCCAGGGCCGTCCGCAAAATGTGGTATGGCAGTAATTTGCGTGGGCGCATCCGGTCCCATCCGGTACAATGGCGTTGGTCGCTAGGGGTGGCTTGCGACTGCCAGACGCGTTGTTGGTGCTTGGGGCCGGGCCTGAGAAAAAACCCTCCGAACCTGATCAGGACAGGCCGTCTATGGACATGCGCGACATGTCGGACCGCCAAGCCTGCGTAGGAAAGCGATGGACAAGCTGGCGTCGATCCGACAAATCGCTTCCCCGCAGGAGCGATTTTTTTATTGGCGTGAGGAGTAGTGAACCATGACGACGCAATTGACCGAGGCCAGAGCCGGGACCATCACGCGAGGCCATGCGGCAAGTTGCCGCGAGCGAAGGGCTGGATGCCGCCACGTTGCGTGCGGAGATAGCGGCCGGCCGATTGGTGATCCCTGCCAACCGGATCCACCTCGGGAATAATCTCCAGCCGGCCGGGATCGGTCGGGCGCTGCGGACCAAGATCAATGCCAATATCGGCACCAGCAGTGTGCGTTGCTCGGTGCCGGCCGAGATCGAGAAGATGGAAGCCGCCCTGGCGGTCGGCGCGGACGCCATCATGGACCTGAGCACCGGCGGCGATCTCGACGCCATCCGTGTCGAGCTGCTCGCCCACTGTCCCGTGCCGTTCGGCACCGTGCCGATCTACCAGATGATCGAGGGCCGGCAGGTGGAGGACGTCACGCGCGACCTCATCCTGCGAACGATCGAGAAGCAGGCCCGCCAGGGCGTGGACTTCTTCACGATCCATGCCGGCGTGCTCCGCGAGCACCTGCCGCTGGTGGAGAAACGCGTCATGGGAATTGTCAGCCGGGGCGGGGCGCTGCTGGCCAAGTGGATGCTCCACTACCATCAGCAGAATCCGCTGTATGAGATGTTCGACGAGATTTGCGACCTCATGGCCGAGTACGATGTGTGCTTTTCGCTGGGCGACGGGCTGCGGCCCGGCGCGATCGCCGACGCCACCGATGCGGCGCAGCTCGCGGAGCTGCGGACGCTGGGCGAGCTGACCCAGCGGGCGCAGGAGCGGGGCTGCCAGGTCATGGTCGAAGGTCCCGGGCACGTCCCGTTCCATCAGATTCAGCACAACATGGAGACTGCAACAGAGAGATTTGCCACGGGGCGCCGTTCTACGTGCTGGGTCCCCTGGTGACGGACATTGCCCCCGGGCTACGACCACATCACCTCCGCCGTGGGCGGGTGCGCCGCCGCGTTCTACGGCGCGTCCTTCCTGTGCTACGTGACGCCGCGCGAACACCTCGGCCTGCCGAACACGGACGACGTCCGCGCCGGCGTCGTGGCCGCCAAGATCGCCGCTCATGCCGCGGACATCGCCCGCGGCCTCCCGGGGGCCGACGCACGGGACCGGAAACTGAGCGTGGCCAGATCGAATCTGGACTGGGAGACCCATCTGGGCACCTCGCTGGACCCGCAGACCGCCGACCGGATGCACCGGGAAGCCTGCCAAGAAATGGGAACGGCGGAGCTGCGTTCGGCCGATTACTGCTCGATGTGCGGCCAGCACTGGTGCAGCGTCCGGATCAACCGCGAGGTGCGTGAAGCCATCGGAAGACAGAGGACCGAGGACGGAGGACAGAGGACAGAGAAGGACTGAGGACGGAAGCCAGTCAGCACGTCCCGCATCATCCGTGTATCGTTTGCCTAAGTAGGTAGCCAAAGGTCTTCACACAAGTAGGTCTTTGCGTCGGTCAGGATATCCATGGCCACAGGTTCCGGGGCTGCGATTCCTGTGAATACTTTTGGCTACCTACTTAGCACAGAAGCTCTCCGGCTGGCTCATCATCTTGCCAAGCATTCTCCCGATCCTTGTGCATTCCTCAAGCAATGCCTTGTGGCGTGGCGGAGAGACGTAATCGCAGGCACGAGCCGTATCGAGCCAATGTTGTGTCTCCGCCTGTTCCGCATCGGAATCTGTCAGCTTGCTGACGAAGTGAGCCGGATAACGTCTCTTGTGCCACGCTTCAGCAATATTGGCTCCAACCGCGCGGGAAGCTCGACGAGCTTGATCCGTCAGAGAATACTGTTCCTCTCTGGGGAAGCTCTTCGAGAGAAAAAAAACCTCCTGTTGCAGCTCCATGGCCAGTTTGTAGACGTTCAGGTCGCGAAAGCTCTCAATTCGCTGTGCCATCGGTCAATCCTCCGCCTCTGCTTTTTATTTGCCGTCGTCTGTCTTCCGTCCTCTGTCCTCCGTCTTCCGGTCACGTCTTCATCGAGTCCAGCTCGATGATGGCGATGGGCAGAAAGATGAAGACAGGCAGCCAAGCCCAGAATTCCGGCATCACCCGCGCGAAGACGACCTCCGTCGCCAGCATTTTGCAGATGAAGGTGGTGACGAAGCAGGCCGCTGTCAGGGCGAAACTGATTAAGACGGCGGATTTCATCGTCCGGGGGTCGCGGCAAACCAGCACGGGCAGGCTCACCATGAGCATCGTCAGATTGATGAGCGGGTCGGTGATGCGAAAGTGCTGCTGGCTGACGAGCTGGGCCTGGTCCTTGATCTTGGTCTGCTGGGCGGCGAGGGCCGCCAGTTGCCGGGAGCTCAGCAGCGAAGTTGTACCCGGACTTGCGGCGGATGGCGATGTCCTTCGGCAGCAGGTCGTGCGCGTGGTACGTCGCGACCGGCTTCGGCGCGACCGTCGAATCCGTGCTGATGAACCGGCCATTGACCAGGTCCCAGTTGCCCGTCTGCGGATTGTAGGTCGCCAGGTCCGCGGAAATCCAGCCCGTCACCTCCCACAGCCCCGGCTGCGTAGGCCGCCGGGTGATGATGGTGGGGTGGTAAAACGACTGCGTCTCGACGTCGTACCGGACGGCGCAAATCAGGTCGTTCCCATCCGTCATGAACCAGATGGCATAGAACTCCTTGGCCGTCATGTCGTCCACACTCTGCGCAAGCCGGTCGCTGAGTGACGGGATCAGCAGCTCCTGGTCGGCGACGGACAGCCCGGTGAAGAAGAGCGGACAGAACCAGAATCGGAGTGACGATCCGCTTGGCGCTGACGCCCGAGGCGATCATGGCCACCAATTCGTTGGCCCGCACCATCTTGCCCAGGGAAAAGGCCGCGGCCACGACGACAATCACGCCGGCGATGTCGCGAAAATAGAGGGTCATGTTGAGCCCGTAATACGTGGCTGTCTGCCGCAGAACGGACCACGCGCCCAAGTCGGCGTGCTTGGCGAACTTGTCGAGATTCACGAACAGGTCGATGATCGTCCGCAGCCCGATGAGCACGAAGAAAGAGATCAGGTAACCGACCAGGAAGCTCTTGGCGATATATCGATCCAATATCCTCATGTCCGGTTTCCGTGGACAACGTGGACTTCATGGACAAGACGCGGAGTTCCCCGCGCGGTTCCTGCCGCCGTCATCTGTCCGGCCGGTTCGTCGCGATCTCCAGCGGATCCAGGCCTTTGATCCGGTCCGCAAAGATCTCAGGAGGAGACTTCTTAAGCAGCTCCGCCTGATACTCGTCCAAGACCTTCTGCCGCCGGTCGGCTATCAGCGTCCACTTGATGCTGTTGGCAAGGCGCTCGGAGTACGGCTGGGCTTTCGCCGGCGTCTTTTCCAGGACCTTCACCATCCGCCACTTGAGACCGCTGCCGTAGAAACCCCGGAGGGGACCAACGACCTGATTCGGATCGGCCTTGCACAACTCGGCCCAGAAGCATCCCTCGCTGGCGGCGCTGACCATGTGCGGCGGCTCGTCCTTCTGCAGCGAATGGACCTTCTTGGCCGTCTCGAAGTCGTTGCCGCTCGCCAGCACCGTCTTCACCTGCTGCGCCGCCTCCAGATTCTGCGCACCAAGATCTGGCTGATTTTCACCGTGGCCGCCTGGGCGAATCGTTCCTGGTTCTTCTCGAAATAGGCCTTGATCTCTTCCGCCGTCGGTTCGCCGATTCCCCTGGTCTTCTGCGACTGAACCTTGGAGAGCAACTGCTGGTCTTCGTACCGGCGGACGTCGCTCCGCAGCTTGCGCGTCCTTGTCGAGCCCGCGGGCCTTGGCCTCCGCCACCAGGAGCGGCAGCCGCAGGGCCACATTCAGCAGTTTCTCGACGCCGGCGGGCGTGCTCAGGTCCTGCGGCCGTCGCGGCGGAGCCATGTTGCAGATCGTCAGGAACCAGTCCTTCAGGGTGAACTGCCCTCCATCATACGCGGCCAGGACCATGTTCCTCTCCTCGTCGGAGAGTTCGTTCTGAACCTGCTGCTCCCCGATCCAGGTCTCCGTTGGTCCCCGCGGCTTGGCGGGACGCAATAACAAACGCTCATGAATCTTCGCGGCTTGCGCGAAGTTGTCGGAGTTCTTCTTCAGATGGAACTTCTGCGTCAGCTCGTTGTAGAAAGCCTCGAAGAGCCGCATGCGCCAGGGCCTGTCGCGCGGCCATGGTCGCCTGCTCGCGCGTCAACTTCGGGTTCGCTTTCATGGCACGGTCCACCTCCGCCGCGTCGGGATTCATGCGATCCCGGAACTGGCGATCCAGCAGGGTGCGTGCCAACTGCCCGTTCTCGAATTCCTCGATCAGCGGGACGAATCGTCTCATCCTTGAGATACCCCAGCGTGCGGCCTTCCAGGCACATCGCCTTTTCCGCGAGGATCTCCCGCAGGCTCCGCTCGGCCGTGACCGGCCGGACCGGCCCGGGGAACTCCTCTTCCTGAGGCCGAAGGTCACGCAGGAGCCGCTCCTCCAATTCCTTGCGCAGGATCGTGTACTCGCCGATGCGAGCGACCACGACGTCCGCGTCCTTGGCCACGGGAGCGGCCGGCCCGACGCTCGGCTCCTTGGCCTGGCCCGCGGCAGACGCCGGGGCTGCGGCGGACGGCGCCGCGGCGCCGCGCAGGGAGCGCGTCAGGAACAGAGACGATAGAGCACAGAAACGTGACGGACAACACAACGATAGGACGGGTCTTGCACATCTTGGCACTCCTGAGCATCCCCCCTGCCACAGACTCTTTAGTGAATCACCTTGTTCAGCGGATAGGTGATGATCCCCGAGGCCCCCGCCCGCTTGAGGGCCGGGACCAGAGATCTCTCCACGCGTTCGTCAATGATCACTTCGATGGCGACGTATTCGGAATCCGCCAGGCCGGACACGGTCGGGCTCTTCTCGGCCGGCAGGGCCTTGAGGATGGCCTCCAGGTCGGCCCGGCGCACGTTCATCTTCAGACCGACCTTGCCGCGGGCCTCGATCGCCGCCTGGAGCAGAATCGAGATATTCTCGATCTTTTCCCGCTTGAAGCTGTCCTTCCAGGCCGCCTTGTTGGCGATCAGCCGGGTGGTGGAGACGATCAGCGTGTCGATGATCCGCAGGTTGTTGGCCCGCAGCGACGTCCCCGTCTCCGTCAGCTCGACGATGGCGTTGACCAGCCGGGCCTTCACCTCCGTCGCGCCCCAACTGAACTCCACCTTCACGTGGATGTTCTTGTCCTGAAAGTACCGCTTCGTGACGCCGACCAGCTCGGTGGCGACGATGCCGCCCTCCAGGTCCTCCGGCCGGGTCACCGCCGATTCGTTGGGCACCGCCAGCACCCACTTGGTCGGATTGCTGGTCTCCTTGCTGTAGGGCAGCTCGCAGACCTCCAGCACGTCACAACCGCTCTCCTTGATCCAGTCCAAGCCGGTGATGCCCGCGTCCAGGACGCCGTCCCCGACGTAGCGGCCCATTTCCTGGGCCCGCAGGTAGATGGCCTGGATCTCCTCATCGTCGATCATCGGCCAGTAGCTGCGTTTCGACTCCCCGATGTGCAGTCCGGCCCGATCGAACAAATCCACTGTCGCTTTTTGCAGACTTCCCGCAGGAAGGCCCAATTTCAGAATGCGTTCCGAGGTCACACCGATTCCTTACTTGCCCCCGGCCTCCTTCTCCTCTTTCGAGGGCGACCGGCCTTTGGTCTTCTTCTTCAGTTTCGGCGACTCACTCTCCCGGCGGAGCAACGCGTAGAACTCGTACGCGTCCTTCGCGGCCACACACCGGGTCAGGAAGCCGTCCACGTCCTCCGCATCGGCGTTGGCGTCGATGATCCCATGTTGCTTGAGATAGTCGGCCATCGGCTCCGTCAGCGGAATCGCATGGGCCTCCAACGACGTCAAAAGACAATAGTTGATGACAAAGCGGCTGACGCCCTTCGATCTTCTCCAAATCCTGGCGGGCCGGCCGCTTGCCCACTTTCTTCAGCGTCCCCAGGCTGATCTTGTGATGCTCGTCGAAAATCCCCCGCAGCGCGGCCGTCAGCGCCATGGCCGTGACCCGGCCGCACGTAGTATTACGACCCAGCACCTCCGCTACCTCTTCCACGCGGGAGACCCGCAAGTCGTTCCAATCCACGAAGAACCGGGTGATGTCCTTGAACGCCTTCTGGGCGGCGGATTCGCTCATCCGTTCGCTCAGGATGCCGCAGATCAGGGCCTCCACCGGGTCCTCATAGGTGGTTCTTCTCGACCTGAGGATGGGCGCGCTTGAGCTCGCGGTACAACCGTTGCAGTCGTTGCGCATGTTCCTTACTGTTCTTCATGGCCCTTCCAGACACCGCAGCAGGTCAACCGCTCCGGAATCCAGGACGCCGCCGGAGACCGATCCGGCCCGCGTCCGCGGGTTCCCGGGCGCACCGGGTCACTCTTGCGGGTCAGTGTCTTTGCTCTGACGTTCACTGGCCACCTGATCGATCAGCTTCATCACTTCGAGCGTCTTGCGGAACTGCTCGTCTTCGTGGAACCGCAGCACGGGACAGAACTTGCTGTCCAGGGCGTCCGCCAGAAACGACTGGATGCGCGTCCGGGCATGCGTGATCGCCTCGAAGGTCCGGGCCTTGGCGCTTCGTCCGGCGCAAAGACGCTCAAATACACCTCCGCACTGCGGAGATCCGCCATCACCTCCACCCGGGTAACGCTCACAAAGCCCGTGATCCGCGGGTCGCTCAAATGATTGGCGACCACGTCGCTGACCACCTCTCGGATCACGCGGGCCACTTTTTCCTGCCTTCGGGTCGGCATAGGGGTGTTCCTTTGGGGCTGGCGGCTTACTGACCGTGGGACTCCAGGGTCCGGGCCACTTTGACGATCTCGTAGAAGTCGAGGACGTCGTCCACCTTGATATCGTCGAAGCCCGCCAGCTTGACGCCGCACTCCAGCCCTGTCTTGACCTCGCGGGCATCGTCCTTGAAGTGCTTCAACGACTCGACGCCCACGTTGTCCCGAATAACGATATTGTTGCGAATCAGCCGGACCTTCGCATTCTTGGCCGCCACCCCGCTGGTGACGTAGCAGCCCGCCACGGTGCCGACGCGGGAGACCTTGAACGTGGCGCGGACCGTAGCCCGGCCGAGCGCCCGCTCCTGCTCTTCCGGCTCGAGCAGACCGGCCATGGATTTGCGCAGGTCCTCGGTGATGCGATAGATGATGTTGTACAGCCGGATATCGACGCCCTGGGCCTCGGCCACGGCCTTGGCATGCTCGTCCGCCACCACGTCGAACCCGATGATGATCGCGTTGGAGGCCTCCGCCAGCAGGACATCGCCTTCGGTGATGCCGCCGGGCATGGCCTGCAGGATATTCAGCCGGACCTCGCTGGTGCTCAGCTCGGACAGGTACTTCTTCAGCACGTCCACCGAGCCCTGCACGTCGGCACGGATGATCAGGTTCAGCTCCTTGACGTTGCCGGCCTCGATCTGGCTGAACAGGTTCTCCATCGTGACCTGCGTCCGCTCGGCCAGCGATTTCTCGCGGGCCACGCAGCTTGTTCTCTTCCGCGGCGGCCTTGGCCCGGTTGATGTCGTCGAGGACATAGAACCGATCGCCGGCCTGGGGCACGTCGTTCAGGCCGGCCACCTCGACGGGCATCGCGCGTCGTGGCGGACTTGATCTTCTTGCCATAGCTGTTCGTCATGGTCCGGACGCGGCCATAGGTGTTGCCCGCCAACAGGACGTCGCCCTTCGCCAGGGTGCCTTCCTTGATCAGCACCGTGGCCACGGGACCTTCCTGCGCCGACATCTTGGCCTCCACGACCCACCCCGTGGCCGGGATCGTGTCGTCCGCCTTCAAGTCCTGCAGTTCCGCCACGTAGTCCAGGGATTCCAACAGGTCGTTGATCCCCTGGCCGGTGGTGGCGCTGGTTTTGACGACTTCCGTCTGCCCGCCCCACTCGGCCGGGGCCAGACCGTGCTCCGACAACTGCGAGTAGATGCGGTTGATGTCGCAGCCCGGCAGATCGATCTTGTTCAGGGCCACGATGATCGGCACGCCGGCGGCCTTGCTGTGGGCGATGGCCTCGATGGTCTGGGGCATGACCCCGTCATCGGCCGCCACCACCAGGACCACGATATCCGTCATGTTGGCGCCCCGGGCCCGCATGGCCGTGAATGCCTCATGGCCGGGCGTGTCCAGGAACGTCACCGTCTTGTTGTCCCAACTGACCTGCGAAGCGCCGATGTGCTGCGTGATTCCGCCGGCCTCGCCCGCCGCCACGTGCGTGGAACGGATTCGGTCCAGCAGGCTCGTCTTGCCGTGGTCCACGTGGCCCAGCATGGCCGCCACCACCGGGCGTCTCTTCTGATTCGGTCGCTCCCGCTGCGTCGAACTCGCTTGCGAATCTGCTCCTCCAGGGAGGCCTTTCGTTCCACGACCAGCTCGGTGTCGAACTCCAGGGCCACCAGCTCCGCCATGTCGCTGCTGATCGCCTGGTTGGCGGAAGCCATGATCCCCTGCTGCATGAGCTTGCCAATGATGTCGGTGACCTTCACCGCCAACGCGCGCGGACAGGTCCTTGACCAGGATCGGCTCGCTGACGACGACCCTCTTCGGCCGAATCGGCGACGCGCCGCCTCCCGCGTGGCCTTCGACGCAATCCGCCGCGTGGGCCGCAGTCGCAGACCCTCTCCGCCGGCGGCCGTCAGCCGCGCCTGCCTCTCCTCGATGTCCCGCTGCCGCCAGTTCTTGTGCAGCTTGGCCTTCTTGATGGCGTCCTCATCCGCGTCTCCTCTTTCCGACGGCCATGCGTGCGGTCTTTGCCGTGCTTGGCGCCCTTCTTGTCGGCGGCATCCGACGACGGAGCGGGATGCGAGCATTCGCGCCACTCCCCCTTGGCCCGCGTAGATCAGAGGCTGGGTAACGGGAGCGTCGTAGCGCGGCTTGAACCGTGATCTCGGACGGTCCGGAGGCTCCGGGGCCTCGACGCGAACGACTTGCGGTCCCGTCAGCTTCGCCGGCCGGGGCTTGTCCAGCATCGGGCCGGCGGGCATGACGACGATCTCGGGTGGCTTAGGCTTCTCCGGCGGTTTCACCGGCTCCGGGCGCCTTCACCTCTACCGGCGGCTGCTCCGGCGGCACGACAACCGGCGGAACCTCCGGCTCCACCGGCACGGCCACCACCGGCGGCGCCTCTTCCACGACCACCGGCGTCTCCAGCGGCAACTCTTCCGGTTCCTCCACGAGAGGCTCGGCCATCGTCTCCTCGGTCTCCACGACCGGTGCTTCCGTCTCCTCTTCTTCCTCCATCAGCGGCTCCACCGCCACTTGCCCCTCCTCGGCGTGCTTCGGCCTCCTCTTGATGCGAACCTCGTCGAGGTCCACCCTTTCCGCCGTCTCGACGGTGGTAACGTTCTCTCCCTCGCTAAACCATTCTCGAATCGTGGCGGCCAGTCCTGCCGAAATGGTCGCCATGTGGTTCTGAACGTTTAGACCTTCATCCTGGCACTTTTTCACTATTGCCGAGCTCTTGACTCCCAGCTCTCGCGCAAAATGTAAACTCTTGTAGTAGCCAAAAAACCTCCACGTACTTCGAGGAGAGTGTCAAGTTTGCACATGTCATTGCGAGCGAAGCGAAGCAATCTCTCGCCACAAGCGTTGAAATTGCCGCGTCGCTGCGCTCTTCGCCATGACTTCCTCAAACTTCCCACTTCGCACTTACTTCTATTCCTCATCCTCGCGTGTCATAACCATCTGATACCTTCGCCTGTTGCGCCAATTGTTTCTCCGCCTGCTTCTGGTCCGCCTCGGCCACCAGCGCCTTGGCCTCACGATCCCCGGCCTTAACCAGCCTCTCGGCAAACGCACGATCCAATTTCAACTCGCCGACCAACGGTTCCACCCCCACGTCGTCGAGATCGAGAACGGAGATGATCCCGAGCGCGATCAGCTTATCGACGAGGACTTCATCCGCCCCCTCGACGCCCTTGACGCAATTGGCCAACCGCTCGATTCCCTGGTTGTACTCGTCCGGCGTCAGAATATCGATATCCCAGCCCGTCAGCCGTGCGGCCAACCGCACGTTCTGGCCGTGCTTGCCGATCGCCAGGCTCAACTGGTCCTCTTCGACCACCACCGTGGCCCGTCCCAACTCGAAGCACAGGGCAATCTCGCTCACCTTCGCCGGCATCAGAGCGTTCGCCACCAGGACTTGCGAGGACTCGTTCCATCGGACGATGTCGATCTTCTCGCCGCCCAGCTCATCGACGATGTTCTTGATCCGGCTGCCGCGGACGCCGACGCAGGCCCCCACCGGGATCGACCTTGTCGTCAAACGACGTGACGGCGACCTTGCTGCGATAGCCCGCCTCGCGCGCCAGGGCCCGGATCTCGATAATGCCCTCGGCAATCTCGGGCACCTCGGACTCGAACAGCCGCCGAATGAAGTCCGGATGCGTTCGCGACAGGATGATCTTGACCTGGCTGGCGGTGTCCTTCACGTCCAGGATCAGGCAACGGATGCGCTCGCCCGGGCGATGGGTCTGCCCCATGATTTGCTCGCCCTTGGGCATATAGGCTTCCGTCGAATGGTCCAGATTGACGAGCAGCGTCCCGCCTTCATACCGCACCACCGCCCCGCTGACAAGCTGCCCTTTTCGCTGGACGAACTCGCTGAAGACGCTCTCGCGCTCGTCCGCCCGGATCTTCTGGATCATGACCTGCTTGGCGGTCTGGGCGGGAATTCGCCCCAGGGCCTTGATGTCGATCGGCTTGCCGTCCTTGGAGGCGGTTACCTTGCCCGAGCTCGGTCGATCTGAACGCCGATCTCGCTTTCCGCATCCCCGAAATGCTTGCGAACCGCCGAGACCATAGCCTCTTCCAAATCGGCAAAGATCGACTCCTTGTCGATGTTCTTATCCCTCGCGATATTCTCGACGATTCTCAGCAGTTCCTGGTTCATGTTTCGATCCCGTCAATAGTAGTCCTGCTTCCACAGGGCCAAACAAAAAGTGGAAACCCTTACAGTTTCCACTTCGATAACGCCCGTGCCCAACTGAGGTTGTCATCCGCCCTTCGCCTACATCAGTAGTCGCCTCCGACAGCGGTTTGACCCTGCCAACTGCCCCAAAAGCCAAACCTCATCTTCAACCTCACTGGCGCCACAACGTTGAAGCAGAAACGTCGGTTCCACAGCCACCACCTGTGCGAAAATGCAGCGTTCTTCATAGCCTATCCATTCACGCCGCCGCACCGCTCACTGTCCGTCCTAAAGTCATTTCTACACCTTCTCTACCTGCACTGATAGCTGTGGTAGCCGTTAGCTTGTTTCACCAAAGGTGCTATGATAATCACCGCACGTCCCAGAGGCAATAACTTTTTTGCAGATTTTGCCCCTTTTTGGCCGAATCCCGGCCTCGCAGCCATGCGCTGGCCCGCTTCCACCAGCAGTAGGACCGATAATGTAGTTCCGCACGCCGCTTGAGACAGTTGTCTCACAATGGGATACAGCGAGAAGAGAATTCGGAGTGTGTGCATCGTGACATCCCCAACAGCTTGGGGATGCGTGCCGATATCACACAACGCCTTGGGTCACCGACCAATATACGATTCAGAGGCGGTATGCGTTCGTTTCTCGCTTGTCAGGCTCAGGGTTTGCCGCTATATTCCTTGCCGCGGCCGGGGTAGTCGCAGATTCATAGGAGTTGCAGGATGAAGCCGAATTGGTGGTCGTAGGAGCAGCCGGACGCATGGGCCGGCGGATCGTCGCCTTGGCGGCGGAGTCGGGTCGATTTGATATTGTCGGTGCGGTCGAGGCCGAGAAACACCCCGACATCGGCAAAGACGCGGGCCTTGTGGCCGGCGTGGAGCGATCTGAACGTCCCGCTGAGCACTTCCTGGCCCGCCGGGGCGAACGTCGCCATCGATTTCTCCCTGCCGGAAGCCGCCGACAAGACTCTCCAGCAGTGCATGGCCAACAACACCGCCTTAGTCCTGGGCACAACCGGCCTGACTCCCGCCCAACAAGAGTCGATCAAAGCCGCCGCCAAGAAGATCCCCATCCTCTACGGCACGAACATGAGCGTAGGCATGAACGTCCTGTTCTCGGTCGTAGGCAAGGTGGCCGCCATGCTCGGCGAAGACTACGACATCGAGATCGTGGAGGAGCATCACCGCTTCAAGAAAGACGCCCCCAGCGGCAGTGCCCTGACCCTGGCCCAGAACATCTGCAAAGCCACCAACCGCCCCTATCCGGACAGCCTCATCCACGGCCGAAGTGGCAAAGACGCCCTGCGGAAGAAGGGCGAGATCGGCATGCACGCCGTCCGCGCCGGCGACATAACCGGCGTCCACTCCGTGATTTACGGCACGTTGGGCGAGACGATCACCCTGAACCACACCGCCCACAGCCGCGACACCTTCGTCCGCGGTGCCCTGCGTGCCGCCGAATGGCTCCTCAATAAGCCCCCTGCCCTCTACTCCATGGCCGACGTCCTGGGAATCAAGTAGCTTTGAGATGTTGCTGGGCCCAGATGGCGGAGGCGGAACCCAGCAGCAAGACCACGCCGGAGACCAGTTGCATGCCATTGAGCTGCTCGTGGAAGAAGACGCTTGACATGCTAAAGACGATGAAGGGCTGTGCCAGAACGACCAGCATCGGAATCGTCGTACCGATCCGCCGGATAGCCGCGTAGTAGAGGACGTGGGCCAAAGCAATCGAGGTGATGGCCGAGACCACGATGGCAGCCCAGGCGGGAGTGTTAAGACGCAGGGTGTCCCCCGGGTGACCGCAAAAGATGGCGCAGATCCACAGACCCATCGTGGTGTAGAGACTGATCACGGAGAAGCCGCTGCGCGAGTCGATGTCCCGCAGGGCGATCTTTACGGAAACCGTGTAGATGCCCCACATGAACGCCTCCCCTAACGCAATCGCAATCCCCAGACCGGTGCCCACGGCTGTGAAATCGTGCTTGAAGTACAGAACGCCGAGCAGACCTGTGAACGATAGCGCCAGTCCCAGCCAGAAGCGCGGGCTCCGGATCAGGGGCCTCTCTTGCGGGAAGAACACCAGGGAGAAGCCGGTCACCCACAGAACCGAGGTGTTCGTCAGCAGGGTCATAAAGGCGGGAGAGAGATAGTAAAAGCCCGCCCCCCAGAGGCTCTGCATGCCCACGTTGGCTATCGCAGGCACGATGGCCCGGCGCCAAGCTCGCTTGGGGAAGGCGCCGCGCACTGCGATACATGCCACAAACGGCAGCCAGAACACGCAGGCGGCCGAATAGCGGAGGGCATTCTGGGTCCAGGAGTCTGTATGGCTCGTGAGGTATTTGATGAAGATGGGCCCCGTAGCCCAGAAGAAGACGGCCCCCAAACAAGCGGACGTAGCGGCCGTATTGATCCGGCCGGTTCGGGTCGAGGGGCTCATGATAGCATCTCAATCACAACGCGGGCCACTTCCTCGCTGGCCTTCTTCTGCGTCAGCGGCTCGACCATGTCGATCATCTCGTTGCTGGTCTGCGTCAGCAGAGCTGCGATCCTGCAAGAGGTCGTCGATCGTCCGCACGATGGGCTCGATCGAGGTGAAGTACGGCATGAACTCCGGGACCAGCTCGCGGTCGGCCAAAAGGTTCACCAAGGCAAAGAACTTCGGGTGTACCAACCACCGTCCGCCAAGCTGCCACAAGATGCGGTTCGTCTGGTACATGACCACCATCGGGCAGCCGGAGGAGGCCACTTCCAGCGTGGCGCTGCCGCTGGCCACGAGGGAAAAGTCCACCGCCGCCGCGGTCTGGCGGACCGTGTCCACGGAGTATCGCAGGTGAAACCCGGGATCTGGGTTTGCTCCAGCAATTGCCGCCGCTCCGCGCTGACCGCAACCGCCGTGAAGCTCGCGTCCACGTACCGGCGTTTCAATTCTACGGCGATCTCCTGCATCGGTCGCCATAACGATTGGATCTCCGCCAGCCGCGACCCCGGCATCAAGGCGATCTTCGCCTTCCGGGGATCGAAATGGGAGTAGTCTTTGCGAAGGCCCGTCAGGTCGCGGGGCAGCTTGTCCAGCAGCGGATTGCCCACGAAGGTCGTATCCACGCCGCGTCGCCGGAACCACGGCTCTTCAAACGGCAGGAGGCAGCACAGCTTGTCGCAGCACCGGCGCAGCTTGTGAATCCGCCACTCGGCCCAGGCCCACAGTTGCGGGGCGACGTAGAAGAGCGTCTTGATGCCGGCCGTCTTGGCGGCCTTGGCCACATGAAAGTTGAACGCCGGCGAGTCGCACACGATGACCAGATCGACCGGATGCTCCTGCAGATACCGCCGGACCCGCCGCACGAGCTTGTAGAAGTGCCCCAGGTGAGCAAGGGCCGTGTACGTCATCACCGCCCGGCCGACGGTGCTCTCGATCAACTCGCACCCGGCCGCCGCCATCTTCGGCCCGCCGATCCCCACGAACTCCACGGGCGCGCCCTCCGCCGCAGCGCAGAATCAGCCCCGCACAGTGCGCATCGGCACTGGGATCGTTCACGCTGACAAAAACACGTTTGTTCTTTTCAGCAGCCATAGCCAGGAAAGGCCAATTTCTACCACCCCCGCCCTGAAACAGCAATCGCATAGATCGGGACGGCTGATGATCTCCGCCATGTCGTCCTGACTGGTGCTTTCGTTTGACCCCCCGAAAAGCCCCCCGTAGAATATGCAACACGTGGCCTATGGATGTCTTTATCCGAATAAAGCGGTTGGTGACCTCGCGGCGAGCCCTGTTCACGGAAAAGGCCGAATCCGAGATAGCAAGAGATGATCTGACGCCCGAGAGTGCTCCAAGAGGAAGGAGTTGATGTCTTCTATGTCCTCATCTCGTCGAGAAGAAGCACCGATATCTGACCTCCTGCCTTGCCCTCAATGTGGAAAGACCCAGATGGCACGCGTCGTAGAGACCGTCCACCTTGAGAAGGGGCTGAGGGTGAGAAGTCTGCGCCATTACCGATGCTGCTCCTGTGGTTCGCGTTTCTATGACGACGAAGCTATCCACAGGATTCAGGCGGCACGCAAGTCCCAGTCTACGTCCGCCGCAACCCGCTGAATGCATGGAGATTGCGAATGGATTTCGAGAGCAGGCGAGTGGAAGAAGCTCCTCTTCGTCGTCGGGCTGTTCCTCGCGTGTTTCTACCTGCCGGTCGGGACGCCACGGTTCGACGCGGCCGTGATGGAGTCACTCCAGTTGGTCCGATGGTATGCGCGGCGCATGTCCTGCTGTGCCTGGTGCCCGGCGTTCTTCATCGCGGGGGCCATTGGCGTCTTCGTCAGCCAAGCTTCCGTCATGAAGTACCTCGGCGCCGGGGCGAACAAGGTTCTCGCCTATGGCGTCGCTTCGGTCTCAGGGACCGTTCTGGCGGTGTGCTCGTGCACGGTGCTGCCCCTGTTTGCCGGCATCTACAAGATGGGCGCGGGCCTGGGCCCGGCCACCGCGTTTCTCTACGCCGGTCCGGCGATCAACGTCCTGGCGATCATCCTGACCGCACGGATTCTGGGCCTGGAACTCGGCATCGCCCGGGCGGTGGGAGCCGTCGCCTTCAGTATCGTCATCGGCCTGCTGATGCACGTGATCTATCGCAAGGAGGAAGCCGCGCACGCCGTCCGCCAGATGGCCATGCCCACGCCGGAGGTGAAAAGGCCGTTGTGGAACAACGCCCTCTATTTCGGCTCGATGGTCGGTATTCTCGTCTTCGCCAACTGGGCCCGCAGCGGCGACATGCGCGCCATCTTCCTGTGCTGTCCGGGCGGGCTGACCGTCTACAAGATGGAAGGAACCCTGGTCAGCCAGACCGAAGAGACCGTCACCATGGTCGATACCGCCGGCAAAACGCAGCAGCTTCCGGCGGAACTGCTTCAGGGCGTGGAGAAGGTCCGGAAGAACCCCCTCTATGAGTTGATCTACCGGTTGCGCTGGGCATCGTCCTGGCCCTGCTGGCGGCGTTTGTGTACATGGCCAAGTCCTGGTTCCGCCGGGAGGAGTTGTGGGAGTGGGTCGAGGCGACGTGGGGCTTTGCCCAGCAGATTCTGCCTTTGCTGCTGCTCGGCGTGCTCGCCTCCGGTTTCCTGCTGGGCCGGCCCGGTCCGGGTCATGAAGGCGTCATCCCGACCGCCTGGGTCAACGCGGCGGTGGGCGGCAATTCCCTGGGGGCGAACTTCTTCGCGGCGGTCGCGGGCGCGTTCATGTATTTCGCGACGCTGACGGAAGTCCCGATCGTGCAGGGCCTCATGGGCGCCGGCATGGGCAAAGGCCCGGCCCTGGCGCTGCTCCTGGCCGGTCCCGCCGTCTCGCTGCCCAGCATGTTCGTGCTGTGCTCGATCATGGGCACAAAGAAGACCGTCGTCTACGCGCTGCTGGTGGTCATCATGGCAACTGTGTCCGGAATGATGTTTGGAGCATTCGCATGAAGAAGGTGCAAATACTGGGCAGCGGCGCGGTGCCTGCACTCCCCTGCCCGCATGACCGGCATGATACGTCGGCCCTTGGCGCGCATCGAAGGGAATCCCCCAACGGCAGAACAGAATGGCGGCAGGCGAGGAAAACAGAAATCGGAGTGAAAATCTTCTGGGGTGGACATTTTTTCGCGTTGACTTGCATCATGCTGCCGATATAATTCGTTATATGGCGAAATGTGGAGTGTATAGATGCGTGAGGTTTTGGACATAGCCAAGGCGTTGGCCGATGGCAGTCGGCTGCGGGTGCTCCTGGCCCTGACGGGCGGCGAGCGGTGCGTGTGCCAGATCGTCGCCCTGCTGGAGTTCGCGCCCTCGACGGTCTCCAAACACATGGCCATCCTGCGGCAGGCCCGCCTGGTCGAGAGCCGCAAGGAGGGCCGCTGGATGTACTACCGGCTGCCCGGCCGGGATGCGCCGAAGGCCGTCCAAGACGCTCTGGCGTGGGTGCGACGTTATCTCGCAAACGCCCCAGGTCGTGCAGGATGAGAAGCGTCTACAGAGGATTCTCAAAATGGACCCGGAGGAACTATGCAAGGGACAGTGCAGAAGCTGAAGGTGCTGTTTTTGTGCACGGGGAATTCCTGTCGCAGCCAGATGGCGGAGGGCTGGGCTCGCCACCTCAAGGGGGACGTAATTGAACCCTATTCGGCCGGGCATCGAGACACATGGGCTCAATCCCCATGCGGTCAAAGTCATGGCGGAAGCCGGCGTGGATATTTCCGGCCAGCGCCTCCAAGCATGTCGATGAGCTGAAGACATCCAATTCGACTACGTGGTGACCGTCTGTGACCAGGCCCACGAATCGTGTCCGCTGTTTCCGGGTCGGACGAAATGATCCACGTGGGTTTTGACGATCCCCGCGGCTGGCCGAACAAGCCAAGGATGAAAACGAGGCACTGGCCACTATCGACGGGTCCGGGACGAAATCCGGGATTCGTCGAATCGTTGCCGGAGAGTCTGGAGCAGACCAGGAGTCCAAATCATGGAACGAAAACGTAACGTCCTATTCTTGTGTACGCATAACAGTTGCCGAAGTCAGATGGCAGAGGCGTTTCTGAGGAAGTACGCCGGTGACAGATTCAACGTCTTCAGTGCCGGTCTGGAGCCCACGGAGATCGACCCGATGACCCGGGAGGTCATGCACGAGGTCGGTCTCGATCTGGAGGGTCAATCTGTCCAAGGACGGGAAGACGTATCTTGGCAAGCTCCTGGTGAGCTACCTCATCATCGTATGCGAGACGGCTGACAGCAGGTGCCCGCGCAGTTGGCCGGGAGTCTATGAGCGGCTGTTCTGGCCTTTCGAAGATCCTGCGGCCACAGAGGGCAACCACGAAGAGAAGCTCCGGAAATTCAGGCAAGTCCGCGACCAGATCGAGCAACGCATCCAGTCGTGGCTGAAAGACAAGTGATTTGGGAAAGGGTTTGGCGATGGTTGGTGATTGCAGTCCGGACAAGAAGGAGCAAATTCGAGAGGCCGTCCGCGACGGCTATGGCAAGATCGCGAAGACGGGGGGCACCTGCGGCTCGGCGTCGTGCTGTGGCTCGGGAGCAGCCGAGCAGGTAGCCCGCGTCGTGGGGTACAGCGAAGCGGAACTGGCCACTCTGCCCGAGGGGGCCAATATGGGGCTCTCCTGCGGGAACCCGACCGCCCTGGCCTCGCTCCAGGCCGGCGAGGTCGTCCTGGACCTGGGCAGCGGCGGCGGTTTCGACGTTTTCATCGCCGGGCCAGAAGGTCGGCCCGACGGGGCGGGTGATCGGCGTGGACATGACGCCCGACATGGTGAGCAAGGCCCGCCACGGCATCGCTGCCTACCGACAAGCACACGGGCCTCGATAACGTCGAGTTCCGCCTGGGCGAGATCGAGCACCTGCCCGTGGCCGATGCCAGTGTGGACGTCGTGATCTCCAACTGCGTGCTGAACCTCTCGCCGGATAAGCCGCAGGTCTGGCAGGAGATCGGACGCGTGCTGAAGCCCGGCGGGCGGGTCGCCATCTCCGACCTGGCCCTGCTCCAGCCCCTGCCGCGAGGAGATCAGGAACATGGTCGAGTCTCTCATCGGCTGCGTGGCGGGAGCCGTGTTGGTGGACCAAACCCGTGCGCATGGTGGAAGCGGCGGGGCTGATCGACCTCCAGTTAACTCCCAAGCCGGGATATGTAGACGCCATGATGGATTGGAACGATCCGCTCTACCGCCAGATCGTCGAGCACCTGCCGGCCGGCGCGAAGGCGGGCGAATACATCACCAGTCTCGACATGGCAGCCCGGAAGGCACAAGGACAGGCATCGGACGCGAGTGATAAGCCGCAGCATATCTACAATCCGGCGGTCGGAGAGCTTGTCGCCCTCGGCGCGGCGGTGGCCGCCAATTGCGAGGCATGCTTCAAGTACCATTACGCGCAGGCACGTAAATACGGCGTCACGCCGGAGGACATGGCCTGTGCCGTAACGACGGCCCAGAAGGTAAAAGAAGCACCGGCCCAAGCCATCCTGGAGCTGGCCAATCATTATCTTGGATGCGGCGCCTCCGCGGAAAAGGCGGGCGTCCCCTCCCTGGGCGCCTGTTGCGCGAAGCCGGAGAGAAACCCAGGCAAAGAATGACACGAATAGCAGCCGTACTCTCTTCCCAGAATCAATCGGATGCCAGCAGGAAAGGGCCGAACAAAACTTGTTGCGGGGAACTATGTGAGTATAATGTGTTACAGTAGTGCACTGTTGAAGCCGAATGGACCTACGATGGATGCTGATACCAGAAGACTCTACGAATTGAAAGCTGAGGTCGTCCAGGCAGCCGGGCATCCGATCCGGCTCGCCATCATTGACTTCCTGGGCCGGGGAGAGGAGTGTGTCTGCGATATCGTCGAGCATGTGGGCCCAGCGCTCCAACGTGTCCAGACACCTTTCCGTCATGCTGAAGGCCGGCGTATTGGAGAGCCGCAGGGACGGCTTGAAAGTGCTCTACAAGCTCCGTACTCCATGTATCATCAATTTCCTGGCGTGCGTGGATCAGGCTCTTCGAGAACGGATGCGGCGTGAGGCGGTGCTCCGGAAAAAGCTTCTCTCAACTTCCAAATAAACGACGTTGCCTTGCTCCGTGCCAAGGAAATCGAGATGAGCAATACGAACCCGGCTCAATGCACGAGCTGTGACAAGTCAATTGGCGGGGGCAGTGGAACTGCTGGCATCGGTATCGCCCGTGACCGAGCGACCCGCTCCAAGCACGTGTTGGGGCTTGGGGTGGGGTTGGTGCTGTGGCTGGCGGTGTACGCGGCACTCGCGCCGGCGGCAGACTGGTTCACGTATCATCTGCTTTCCCTGCCACGGGAACAACCTCTGAGTCGAGCCGTGGAGTTCTTCGTCTTTGAGACACCGAAGGTCCTGATGCTTCTGACGCTCGTGGTCTTCGCGGTGGGCATGGTGCGGTCGTTCTTCACACCGGAGCGAACACGCCGGATTCTGGCCGGCCGGCGGGAGTCGCTGGGCAACGTGTTGGCGTCCCTGTTGGGAATTGTTACGCCGTTTTGTTCCTGCTCCGCCGTCCCGATGTTCATCGGATTTGTGACGGCAGGCGTGCCGTTGGGCGTGACCTTCTCTTTCCTGATCGCCTCGCCGATGATTAACGAAGTGGCGGTCGTCCTGCTCTTGGGACTGTTTGGCTGGAAGGTGGCCGCCCTGTACGTGGGCACGGGACTGGCCATCGCGATGGTCGCGGGCTGGACGATAGGCAGACTTCATCTGGAGGGGTGGGTCCAGCCTTGGGTCTATGAAACGAAGGCCGGTGCCGCTCCGGAGGACGCCCCGGTGACTTGGATGGAGCGTATTCGCTTTGGAGAAGAGGCGGTTCGCGATATCGTAGGGCGTGTCTGGCTCTACGTCGTCCTGGGCATCGCCGTGGGGGCGGGGATTCACGGCTATGTGCCGGAGGGATTCCTGGCCTCGTTCATGGGCAAGAGCGCCTGGTGGTCGGTGCCACTGGCGGTATTGGTGGGGGTCCCCATGTACTCCAACGCCGCTGGGATCATTCCCGTGGTCCAGGCTCTGCTGGGCAAGGGCGCGGCCCTCGGGACCGTCCTGGCGTTCATGATGGCCGTGATCGGACTATCCTTACCCGAGGCGGTGATCCTGCGTAAGGTCCTGACGGTTCGGCTATTGCTCACCTTCTTTGGCGTGGTGGCGTTTGGCATCCTTATCGTCGGCTATCTGTTCAATGCGGTCATGTAAAGGAGACAGACATGAAGAAGATACAGATTCTTGGGCACCGGATGCCCTAAGTGCAAGAAACTGGCGGAGAACGTGCAGACCGCCAGCAAGGACGCCGGGATCGAGTGCGAAATCGTCAAGGTGACCGACATCAACGAGATCATGAAGTTCGGCGTGATGCTGACGCCGGCCCTGGCCATCGACGGCCAAGTCAAGGTCGTCGGCAAAGTGCCCTCGCCGGAAGAGATCAAGAAGATGTTGGCGTGAGTACGCCCAGCAAAAGGAGAAAGGACCATCAATGGGTAGTCAGCAATCCTGTGGGTGCGGGGGCGGAGCGAAGTTGATCTTTGCGTGCAGCGGTGCAGCCGACGTAGGGGAAATTGCCGACAGGGCCGCCAGGAAGTTGACCCGCGACGGCAAGGGTCGCATGTTCTGTACCGCCGGATTAGGCGGACGGATCAGCGGCATTCTCAAGACCACGGAGGCGGCCGAGGGCGTGCTTGCCATCGACGGCTGTCCGCTGAACTGCGTGAAGTCCAGCCTGGAACAAGCGGGGTTCACAACCTTCCAGCATCTACAACTGGCGGACCTGGGGCTGGAGAAGGGCAAGAGCCCGGCGACCGAGGAAAGCATCAACAAGGTGGCGACGCGGGCGGCGGAGATGATTTGCTCATAGGAGGGACCGCAAATGACCATTCGAGGCTTTCTGATCTTGGCGGCGTGCTTGTCCTGCCTGGGCTGTCGAGCCGCAGACCCTTCAAATCCCAAAGGTCCCGCGTCGGGGGCAGGTGACCCGCCAACCGCTGGCGCCAAGACCGTCGTGTACGCCTACTACTTCCACCAGACCTTTCGTTGCCTTTCGTGCCAGATGACGGAAGAAATGGCCGCCCGCGCGATCGAGGAGCACTTCGCTCAGCCGATCCAGGCGGGGCTGGTGGTCTGGATGCCGGTGAATATCGACAAGCCGGAGGGCAAGGCCCTCCGGCAGCAGTTCAATGCGCAGGCAACTGATTTTGTGCTGGCCCGCATGGAAAACGGGGTGTGCAAGAAGTCCAAGAAACTGGATGAACTGGCGGGACTCGTGGACCGCCCGGAGGCTTTCTCGAAGTACTTGGTCGAGGAGATCGGCACGTGCTTGGTCAGGGCGCAGGAAAGGTGAAACCATGATCCTCGCCCAGTGTTGCAGTCCCGGTCCGGCAAATCTCGTGGCACTGCTCGCCACGGCAGTAGGTATGTGGTGCCTCCTCGTGTGGGTTCCTTCGGTATTGAGATCGAAAGGAGACGGTAT
Organism: uncultured Planctomycetota bacterium; assembly: GCA_963750205.1. Classification (GTDB taxonomy): domain Bacteria; phylum Planctomycetota; class Phycisphaerae; order Sedimentisphaerales; family Anaerobacaceae; genus PLanc-01. Next base: position 89,257 of record CAVVRJ010000042.1, on the reverse strand, counting down.
GAGTAAGACGCTGAAGATCGTGGTGGTTGCGGGTTTGGTCTTAGCCGTGGCAGCCATCGTGCGTATCAAGCAACAAGGCAAGCAAGGAGACCCCGTCCAAAGCTTGTCAACGCCCGCCGTGGCCGCCACGCCCGCGGCATCGGGCCTGCCTCGCTTGGTGGATCTGGGGGCGGACAAATGCATTCCGTGCAAGATGATGGCCCCGATCCTCGAAGAATTGAAGGAGCAATACAAGGGCAAGCTGGATGTGGTTTTCATCGACGTGTGGAAGAATCCGGATGCCGGCAAACAGTACGGCATCCAGATGATCCCGACGCAGATCTTCTACGACGCCACGGGCAAAGAGCGGTTCCGGCATACGGGGTTTTTCGCCAAGGACGACATCCTGGCCAAGTGGAAGGAGTTCGGCGTGGACCTGGCGGGACCCAGTTCCGCGGCACCGGCCTTCGAGCGGCTCACTCCGGCCCAACCCGATGAACGTCCGAAAGAGAACATCTGTTACATGTGCGATGGCGACATCAATCTCAAGACTCTCGTCACGGTCCAGACAGACAAAGGACCGGTCCGCTTGTGTGGTCTCCACTGCTATTCCATCATGCTTTCGTGTCTGACCGAGGACAAGACCGGTTTCGAGAAGAAAGTCACTGTCACGGACTGGGCGGCGGGCAAACCGGTCCCGCTTGCGGAAGCCGCATTCCTCTATGGTGAGGATGAAACGACAGGCAGACCCTGGATCAAAGCATTCGCCAATCGCGATGCTGCTGTCACCGAACGAGCCGTCAGCGGCGGAAATGTCTTAGTCCTTGCAGCGCTCCAGGAGAAGGAATTGTCCCATCGCTGCGGGTTCTGCGATCGGGCGTGCTATCCGCAGGATGCCTCCGAAGTCATCGTCGAAGGCGGGGTACACACCTGGGGCTGCTGCTCCCACTGTGCCCTGGGCGTGGCGGCCCGGACCGGCAAGAACATCGAGGTCCGTGAGAAAGACCGCCTGACCAAGCAGGCGATCGTCGTCAAGACGCTCGATGGGAAGGTCGCCTCGCTGGAACCGGCGGCAGCGGTCGCGTGGTTTGGCCAGAGAAGAAAGCCCGATGGCACGTGGGCTTCTGCCGGATGCTTCCACCAGGGCTTTTTCGTCAATGCCGACAATCTCAAGAAGTGGGTCGAGCAGAACCCTTACGAAACGGGCCGTCTTATCACGATCAGCCAAGCCTTGGCCGACAAGATGAAGCTCTCGGTGGATCAAATTCAGAAAGCCTGCAAGATCGGCGAATGTGCACCGAAATGACCGTGCACGGCCACATGTTTATGAAGGGTAGTACCATGATGACGAGAAGCGTTCTTCCTGTGGTTGTTGTCCTGTTGGGTCTGTCTGCCGTCTGTGTCCGGGCCGGTGAACCGGTGGCGCCAAAAGCCGATGCCCCAAAGAAGCCTGCTTTGATGCACGAGGTCTATCCCGGTTTGGCTTCGGGCAGCCTGACTTACGCCAAGCTGTCCGATCTGCCTGCCGGTGTGGTCCTGAAGACGGAGGGGCTTACCATCGGCTCAAAGGAAGTTGCCGACGAGATCGCCCAGGCCCCCGAAGAGATGCGTGCCCAACTGGAAAAGAACGGCTTCTTCCTACTGGAGAATGTGGCGACACGTCGGCTCCTGGTCCTCCAGGCAAAGGCCAAGAGCCCGGAGCAGAAGGAGATGCCGGCGTTCGTGGAGCGAGATTTGGTCCAGAAGTACCTGGCGGAGATGGGGGTCAAATAGGTCATGGAGAAGCTGTTCACATCTCTGACACACGCGGTCGAGGGCTCGCCCGCCATTGCAGTGACAGCGGCTGTCCTGTGGGGCATCCTGAGCGTCGTGCTCAGCCCCTGTCATCTGTCCAGCATTCCGCTGATTGTGGGCTTCATCGGCAAACAGGGCCAGATGTCCACGAGGCGGAGCTTCGCCATCTCCTCGTTCTTTGCCGGTGGGATTCTGATTACGATTGCAGCGGTGGGCGCTGTCACGGCCGCCGCCGGCCGGATGATGGGTGACGTGGGACGCTATGGCAACTACTTCGTGGCGGGCATCTTCTTCCTGGTCGGCTTGTACCTGCTGGATGTCGTCTCCCTGCCTTGGTCCGGTCCGGGCCAGATCGGCATCAAGCGAAAAGGCCTGTTCCCCGCCTTCCTGCTCGGCCTGATCTTCGGCATTGCCATCGGCCCCTGCACCTTCGCCTACATGGCCCCCATGCTCGCCGTCACGTTCCGTGTGGCCTCGACCACCCTGCTGTACGGGATCATTCTGCTCATCACCTACGGCATCGGCCACTGCTCGGTCATCGTCCTGGCCGGCACGAGTACGGGGCTGGTGCAACGCTACCTCAACTGGAACGAGCAATCCAAGGGGGCGGTTATCCTCAAGAGAGTCTGCGGTGTCCTGGTCCTGCTCGCCGGCTTGTATCTGATCTACGTGGCACACTGAGGACCTGTGGGGAAATGACAAAGGTGAATACGAGGAATATATGACAACCATCGCAGGACGTCTCTCATTCCTGGATCGCTTTCTGACGTTGTGGATCTTCCTGGCGATGGCTTTTGGGGTGGCGCTGGGGTATTTCGCTCCGGCCTTCGGCAATTGGATCGGCTCGCTCCGCCCGGCAGGGACGCAAACCAGCATCCCCATCGCCGTCGGGCTGATCCTGATGATGTACCCGCCCTTGGCCAAGGTGCGAGTACGAGGAGTTGGGCGATGTTTTTCGCAACTGGCGGGTACTGGGCCTGAGCCTGGTGCAGAACTGGATCGTTGGCCCGATCCTGATGTTCGCTCTGGCCGTCTTGTTCCTGCGGGGCCGGCCCGAGTTCATGATCGGCCTGATTATGATCGGCCTGGCCCGCTGCATCGCGATGGTCATTGTCTGGAACGACTTGGCCAAGGGCGACACGGAATACGCCGCTGGCTTGGTCGCCTTCAACTCGATCTTCCAGGTGCTCTTCTACAGCATCTACGCCTGGGTCTTCATCACGATCTTGCCGCCGCTGCTGGGCTTTCCGGGCGCTGACACGTCAAGATCACCGTCGGCCAGATCGCCCAGAGCGTCTTCATCTACCTGGGTATCCCCTTCCTCGCCGGCATGATAACTCGCTTCGTCCTGGTCAAGGCCAGGGGCAAAGAGTGGTATCACGGCCGCTTCATCCCGAAGATCAGCCCGATCACCCTGATCGCGCTGCTGTTCACTATCGTGGTCATGTTCTCCATGCAGGGCCAGAAGATCATCGACCGGCCGGGTGACGTGGTGCTGATCGCGATTCCGCTGCTGGTCTACTTCGTCGTCATGTTCCTGGCGAGCTTCTGGATGAGCAAGAAGGATCGGGGCCAACTACGCCAAGTCCGCCACGCTTTCGTTCACGGCCGCCAGCAACAACTTCGAGCTGGCCATCGCGGTGGCGGTGGGCGTCTTCGGCATCCACCACGGCGCCGCCTTTGCCGCCGTCATCGGTCCGCTGGTGGAAGTGCCGGCTTTGATCGGCCTGGTCAACGTGAGCCTATGGCTGCGCCACAAGTGGTTCGCCGGGGAAAACACCGCCACGGCCTGAAGATCCCTACCGGTGTCCTGCCGTGCTCGTTCCGGCCTTACTCGTCCCCGTCCTCCTCCGACTTGGCCTCCAGAAGCCGCTCGATGATACGGGCGTCTTTCGGGATGTGGATGGTCACGTACTCCCCCGCCTCGATCTGGGTGTAGGAGTGGTCGAGCAGGCCATCGAACAGAATCGTGTCATCCTGCTCCAGCCGGTACGTCTTGTCCTCGACGCGCAGCTCCACACAGCCGCTTAGCACGTAGCAGAACTCGTGAATATCCTCATGGAGACCCATCACGTGGACATGATCCCCCACCTCCGCCACGACCCGAATGAGCTTGCCCTTGTCGTAGCGCGCCACCCGGCATTTCTCCAGCCCCCGGTCGGTCTGCAGGCGATGATTGCCTGACTCGAGACTCGCTTTGCGTCTTTGCACCAGCCGCCGCTCGGCCAACCCCAAGAGGTTGCTGGTGGAGATTTGCAGCGCCCCCGCCAGAGCGTCCAGGGTCTTCAGGGACGGCAGGGTCTTGTTCGTTTCGATGGATTCGACCGTCGGATACGTCAGCCCGGCCCGGCCGGCCAGGGCTTGGAGCGTCAAGCTCAGCCGACGCCGCAAGACGCGGATAATGCGAAAATCGTACTTACTGTTCATAAAGCCACTCTTCTTCGGACTCTGCCGAGCCACCCCACGCGCGGCGACCTCTCTCGCCCGAGTGGCGTGGCCCGCCAAGTTATAAGTCCTTATTAGTTCGTGCGCTATAAGACACGAAGAAGGCCCGAAAGTAAACACGTTTCTCTCCGCCCGTGGTTGCGGTGTCGAGACCACACCCGCGCCGCTCCGTCCTAAAACAGACAATCCCTGGAAAGAAAATAGTTAAGACCGCCGTGAAGGCGGGCGATAAATCAATGGATTCACCATCCGAATACTCTTAAGGGGCTTACCTATGACTGGGACAAGGACGCAAATAAGAGATCAGGGTGAGGCCATACGCGACAAAGAAGGCAAGTACCTTACCTTTGCGCTGGCCCAAGAAGAGTACGGCCTGGAGATCCTGAAAGTCCGAGAAATCGTCGGATACAGGACTGTGACCGCGGTCCCCCAGACGCCGCCGCACGTCAAAGGCGTCGTCAATCTCCGCGGACAGGTCATTCCCGTGGTTGACCTCCGGGCCAAGTTCGGCATGGAGACCACGGCCGTGACCGACGAAACCTGCATTATCGTCGTGGAAATCACCCGAGCCGGCCGCAAGTCCAGCACCGGCATCATCGTCGATCGCGTCCAGGAGGTCCTCGACATTCCCGAGAAGGACATTGAGGATGCACCCCAGTTTGACGCTTCGGTCAGCACCGACTTCATCCTGGGAATGGGCAAGGTCGATCAGTCCGTCAAGATCCTGCTCGACATTGATCAGGTCCTGGGCAGCGATGATCTTGCGCGTGGCCGGCGCCGAGACCCGATCTTCGTAGGTCTCTTTGTCACTCTCCCATGCCAAATCCCGGCAGCCGGCGTCCCTCCGTCGGGGCCGAAACTCTACTGGCCTTCGCCAACGGAAGAGATACAAGGAGAATGCAAAGCCCAAACCTACGAGGGCCGAGCCTCCGTGGTCAACACCTCCTGCATCACACAATACGAGCCGCTCTGCGACAAGGACAAGAAGATCGTCGGCAAGAACACTCTCACCGACCTGAAGCTGGAGATGTTCCGGAGCATCCTGACGCAGCGGAAACCGGGTGAAATCGGGCTGTGCAAGTACAAGTTCGAGGGCCGCGACAAGTTCCTCTCGTATACCTATTTCGAACCAAGAGATTGGATTATCTGCGTTAGCGGCTATTGGGACGAAGTCACGGCCACGACCGTCGGCAAGACCCTGAAGCTCCTCCAGCAAGAAGTCCGATCGTTCTATAAAATCGCCACGGAGACGACGGGCCAGGGCACGAAGCCACTGTACAACCAGATCCGTTTCGTGGACGCCCAGGGGCAGGAGCTTTACAACGTGACTCAGGGCCAACTGGCGACCAAGCTCGAGAACAAAGGCAATACCGATTGGTTCCAGGCAGCCAAGAATCTCGCGGCCGGCCAGGTCTACAACAGCGGTGTCGTCACCGCCGCCAACACCAATCAGGCGGAGATGCGCGTGGCCACGCCCAACAGGCCAATGCCCTCTCGTCGGGGGCCCGCCAAGTCGGCGAATACCGGGGTCGAGTCCATGGCGCGGATGAACGACGCGATCCGGCAGATTCAGAAGAGCGCGGATGAGACGGCGAAAATCGTCAAGGTCATCGACGAGATCGCCTTTCAGACGAACCTCCTGGCCCTCAACGCCGCTCGTGGAAGCAGCCCGGGCGGGCGAGGCCGGCAAGGGCTTTGCCGTCGTGGCGGAAGAGGTACGCAATCTGGCGATGCGCTCGGCCGAAGCCGCCAAGAACACCGCCAACATGATCCAGGAATCGGTGAAAAACGCCCTCGGCAAAATCTGCGAAGAGAAGAACCATCCCGCTCGATGAGAATGAAGAGCTGAAGGACTTCAACGGCTGAGGGTCGGCGGGTCGACGCCGCGATTCCGGGTGGTCGGAACAGGCCCACCCGGAATCCGGCCAGCCCCAAAGAGCCCATAAGCCCTTGCCCAACAAGGGGTTGAGAGGACCCCGCGCGACATTCCTCGGCGGAGCGCGAGTTTTTCGCTTGACGCAGGACAGACTGCTCCGTAGGATTCCCATGGTACGCTCTTTGTGAAGTGCATATGTCGGCTACAGGTCTCAAGGCCGCGGGCCTTGGGATAGCGAAATGGGAACGTGGTGAGAATCCGCGACGGTCGCGCCGCTGTGAGCATCTGTTCCAGAAGACGAGTAAAAAGTGGGAAGTTTGAAGTGGGAAGCGTTCTTGCAACTTCTGACTTCCGCCTTGAAACTCTCTTCGGAAATCCGCGAGGCGTAGTCCACTGTTCGCCCAGGGCGAACGGGAAGGAGCCTCCCGGTAAGATGCAAGTCAGAAAACCTGCCTGGAGTCGGTTGCGCATGTAGGGCCCCGAACACGAAGGCCGTGTTGGGGTGCCCTGGTTGTGTTCTCGCGACCTGGAACGCACGTGCGATGGCGCCCATACCCTTCGGACAAAGCCGGTGGATCGTTTGGACAATAGCCGTCGTTTCTTTCGCGAGAACGACGGTTTTTTTATTGTCCGGCAGCCGGTCTCGCGACGTGGACCGCTGCCCGGGCCCCCAAACGCGTTCTTCCGCGTTTGGGGACCCCCGCAGGAGGTGGACCATGAAACACACAGCATCTTGCCCCGAAGGGGCAGCCGTCGAATTGGGGATTGGGGATTTCGGCCCCGGATCAAAGTCCGGGGTGACAACATTTCAGATTGGCCTCTTCCTTCTGCTCGTGGCAGCAGGGTCACGGGCGGCTACCGTGACCTTCGACGATTTGCCGCTACCGCCGGAATCCTACTGGAACGGAGCGGATGGCTCGGGCGGTTTTCATAGCGGCGGGGCTTTCCTGGCCAACAACTACAACGCCGACTGGGGTTCCTGGGACGGCTTTGCTTACTCCAACCGCACCGATGTCACCGCGGCAGGCTGGCTGGACGGGCAGTACAATGCCATTCCTGGTTTCGGCCAGGGAGGCTCGCCCGTTTACAGCGTCGGCTACGTCGGATGGACGCAGCCCCCCACCATCACCCTTGACACCGCCCAGAGGCTGGAGGGTGTCTACGTCACGAACGACAATTACGCCTACTACGCGATCCGGGACGGCCTCTATCCCGCCAAGCCCTTCGGGCTAGGCCGCGCCGACCCTAATTGGTGCAAGCTCTCGGTCACCGGCAAGAACGCCGCCGGCAAGAGCACGGGAACGGTCGATTTCTACCTGGCGGACTTTCGCGACGCCGACACCAGCCGCCACTACATCGTGGACTCGTGGCAGTTCGTCTGCTTGACGTCCCTGGGGGAGGTCAAGACCTTGGAGTTCGCGCTCAGCTCCAACGACGTCGATCCGAAATGGGGCATGAACACGCCGGCCTACTTCTGCCTCGACACGATCGTCCCGGCGACCCAGGGCGGACCTTATGCCGAGATCGGCGTCAACGGCTATATCGACCCGCTGACGTGGCAGCCGGCGAACCCACTGCCGCCGCAGGCCGTGCTCAATCCGATCTTCCGCGGCTGGGCGACCCAGGTCGTGGAGTATTCCCCCGCCGACGGCACGCTGGCCGCCACCTGGAAGAACCCCAGCAAGGCCCTCGGTCCCGCGACCGGGCAGAACTTCGATGTCGTCAGCCTCGGAGAGCTGACCCAGCAGGAGATCGATCAAGGCCTGCCCGCCCGGCCACATCACCCTCGCCTTTGGCGACCCCTGCGGTCCCCATAGGAGCGGCCGCGATCCGCAACGGCAAGGGCTATGACTTCGTGGTCTTCGAGAACGGCTTCATCTTCCAGTTCACCACGGCCGCGGGCTCCGTCCAGGGCCAGATGGCCGGCGGAGCTGGCCTACGTGGAGGTCTCGACGAACGGGCGGGACTTCGCGCGGTTCCCGAGCGTGTCCCTGACGCCCGGGCCTGTCGGGGCCTACGGCACGATCGAAGCCAGCAACGTCCACAACCTGGCGGGCAAGCATCCCAACGCCAACGGCGTCTGCACCGGCACGCCCTTCGACCTGGACGACTTGGCGGGTCATCCCCTGGTCGTCTCCGGCGCGGTCGATCTCAACGACATCCGCTACGTGCGGATCGTGGACGTGCCGGGTAACGGCAGCTTCTTTGACGACGCCACCGCGTGCCTCGCGCCCGGCACGGGGCCGAAGTGGACCCACTACCCCCAAAATCACCCGATCTATGACATGTGGCCGACGCTGGGGCTCCGGCGGCTTCGACCTGGAGGCCATCGGCGTCCTCCACGAGCAGGAGCTCTCGGCCGACATCAACCTCGACGGGATCGTGGACTATCGGGACTTGGCCGCCCTGGCCGGCGCCTGGCACATCCCGCTTCGGGGACGACGCACTGGAACAGCCGATGCGATCTGGCCCAGCCCAAGGACCTGTTCATCAGATGGTCGCGACTTCGCCGTTTTCGCGGCCCAGTGGGGCCACGTCGAGCCATGGCGCGCCGAATTCAAAGGAAAGTGAGAATCTATGACAGATTCGCTTGGCAACGAGAAGCAACGAGTCGACCGAGAGAGCCTTCACGCTGGTGGAGCTGCTGGTCGTCATCACCGTGCTCGCCCTGCTGCTGGCCTTGCTGATGCCGGCGCTGGCCGGGGCCCGCTCGCAGGCGCAGGCCCTGGCGTGCCGGTCCAACCTGCGCCAGCTCGTCCTCGCCAACTCAGGGTACGCCACGGAAAACGACGGCTTCTACGTCCCGGCGGCAAAAGACATGTGGGACAACGCCGGCCGCTACCGCTGGCACGGCGTCCGCAATAGTCTAGGCGAGCCTTTCGATCCCACCAAAGGACCGCTGGCCGGGTATCTGGCCGATGGGCAGGTCAAGGAATGCCCTGCCCATGTCAACTTCGTCAAGAGCAGCGACTGGAATACCAGCTTCGAGGAAGGCTGCGGCGGCTATGGGTACAACATGGCCTACCTCGGCAGTCGCCTGTGGGACCCGGCCCTCACCGGGCCGCAGGCGTTGCAGCAAACCTACGCCCGCACCACCTCCATGCACGAGGTGGCCAACCCGGGACAAACGCTGATGTTCGCCGATACCGCGATGGCCAATGACGGGGACACGCTGATCGAATACTCCTTCGCCGAGCCGCCTTTCGCGGTCTTCGGCGGTCAGGTCATGACGGGCTGCTGGATGTCCCCCTCCATCCATTTCCGGCACGGCGACCATGCCAACGTCGGCTGGACCGACAATCATGTCGGCCCGGAGCCGTTGGCGAATGGCGACGCGACCAACGTCTACGGCGTCCACTCCGCCACGCTGAAGCTGGGCTGGTTCGAGCCCGTGGACAATAGCCCCTTCGATCTGCGTTGATTGGGCAAGTGTTCCCGGGTAGAATGGGCCGCATGGAAGCTTCGAAGCGTCATGGCACGGCAAATGCAGTCAAGCGGCTGCCGATTCTCTTCTGGCGGGGCTTCAGCCAGCTTCTGTGGCCCGCGGTCTGCGATGTCTGCCACGAGCCGATCTGCGACACGGACAATCACCTATGCCCCAAGTGTTGGAGCGAGCTTCTGACGTGCACGGCCGGGGACTACTGCCCGCGCTGCGGCCGGGACGCCAGCAAGTACGGACTGGTCGCCGGGGCCTGTGCGGCGTGCCGGAACGAGGAAATCCATTTCGACGGGATCGCCCGTGCCGGCGTGTACGCGGAGGCCCTCCAGCAATTGATCCTGTCCTTCAAGCACGACCGCAGCGAGCTGGCCACCGCCCTGGCGTCCTTAGCCGAGGCTGCCCTGCAGGGCAGCCGCTTCTGCGACGAGATCGACCTGTTCGTGCCCGTCCCTCTCCACTGGACCCGGCAGTTTCTGCGCGGCTACAACCAGTCCCACCTTATCGCCAAGCGTTTGCATCACCCGCACGCCCGCGTCAGCACGGACCTGGTCCGCGCTCGGCGTACTCATCCGCAGCCTCAGGCGGCGACCCCGGCGGCCCGGGCGAGGAATGTGGCCGGGGCCTTTGTCGTTCGTGACCGGCACAACTTCGGCGGCAGAACCCTCTGTCTCGTGGATGACATCAAGACCAGCGGCGCCACGCTGAATGAGTGCGCCAGGACGTTGAAAGAGGCAGGAGCGGCAAAGGTCTACGCCCTTGTTCTCGCTGTCGCCGGCCAAAAGTGGAGCCAAGCCCCGGGCGCCAAGAAGCTACCCCGATGCCCGAAGGGGCAATCGGGATCCCTTTCATTTGTTCACATCACGCGACGAAGCGTCGTAATTACAGCCGCTCGTAGCGGACGACGGCGCGGTAAATGCCGTCGATGCGGTTGCCGTCGATGAGCGTCGGGGAATACCGCTCGTTGCGGGGCTGGAGCCGGATTTTGTCTTCTTTCTCGAAGAAGACCCGCTTGAACGTCGTCTCGTGCGGCATGGTAAAGCGGACGAAGCAATCGTCGCCGTTGCGCACGTCGACCGACGGCGAGAAGATCACGATGTCCCCCTCGAAGAACCGCGGCTCCATCGAGTCCCCCACCACGCGGACGGCGAAGGCGTTCGGGTCGTGCAGATCGGGGCACCGCACGTAGTCGTCGGCAATCCCCACCGGGTAATCGAGGTCGTTGAAGTCGGTCGGGTAGCCGGCGACGACCTTGTTGATGATGGGGACCATCCGGCCCGCCGACAACGGCGTCTTGCCGTCCTTCATCTGGATCTTCGCCTCGCTCAGCAGCGAGCGGAGATCGCCGGGCTTGACCCCCTTTTCCGTGATCCGCTTGACGAATTGGCGCAGTTTCTGGTTCTCCGCCTCGCGCGACTCGTAGGCGCCCCGGATGTCGGACGGCATCCGCTCCATGTGCGCCAGGTGCAACAGCAAGCCGCTGTCGAATTGCAGGACGCGCTCCAGCCGCGTCAGCAGGTCGTCGCTCGGCGGGTTCTTCACCTTGCCCGTCTCGATGGTGGACAGGTACGGCTTGGAATACCCCACCCGATTGCTGACCTCGTCCAGCGTCAGGTTCAACTCTTCCCGCTTGCTCCGGATGATTTGTCCGAGGGACATAACCTTCACCTTTTTCATAGCGTCGTCAACTCACCTCAATGCACTCGTAGTCGGCCCGACCCAGGCCGATCTTCACCGCATGCTCGATCTGGTGATGCCAATCCAGCTCGCTGTTGCCGATCAACTCCGGCAGCTTCCTGCCGGCACAAGTCTCCACCATGTCGATGGCGGCCTTATCGACGGCCACGGGATCGGTCGACGCCACGATCCCGATGTCGCCGACTATTGTAGGCATATCGGCCTTGTCGAAGCAATCGCAATCCTTGGTCATGGATAGGAGAAAATTGAAGAACGCCGCCCGGCCCTCTTTGCCCTTCAGGACGCCCAGGGCATGCTCGGCGACGCTCTTTTGCAGGACGGCACTATCCTGCTGCCAGTCGTACTGGACCGCCGCAAACCGGCACACGGCCACGCACTCGGCACAGCCGATGCACTTGTCCTGGTCGATGTGGGCCTGGACCTTGTCGAGCGTGATGGCCCCGGCGGGACAATGCCTGTAACACTCGCCGCAGCGGACGCATGTGCCCTTTTTCACCTGCGGCTTGAGGGCCGAGTGCTGCCGCATCTTGCCCTTGCGGCTGGAACAGCCCATTCCCAGCGTCTTGAGCGTAGCCCCGGCACAGGTGGCGATGTGCCCGGTGAAATGTGCCACCGACAGGATCGACTGGCAGCGGACAATATCGGACGCAATCGAGACCTCTTTTTCCAACTCCCCGTCGATCCGCACCGGCGTCTCGGCTCGTCCCGAACAGGCCGTCGGGCGCCAGGAACGGAATCCCCAGCCCCTCGACACTGAAGCCCGCGTTCGGTCGCGAGGATCGTATGATCGATGGCGTTATGCCGCCGGCCGGTGTAGAGCGTGCTGGTATCGGTGATGAACGGCTTGGTCTTGAGCTTCAGCAGCTCCTCGACGAGTCCCTTGAGGCACGGGGCCTTGATGTAGGTGTTGTTGACGTCCTCCCCGACGTGGACCTTGACCGCCGTGAAGTCGTTTTTCTGGAAGCAGCCCGCCAATTTGCCCGCCTGGAACAGCCGCCGGGCCTTCTCAGAGATCGTCCGCTCCCCCTCGCCGACCGATGCCTTGATGAAATACACTTTCGCAGCCAATGAATCTCCTTACGCCGAGCCAGCCTTCCCTACGTCACCGCGGGACATTATAGCCTACCCTTCCGCAGAGGCAACCCCGTAGTTGCCTCCCCTGCTCGGGCTGGGGCCATTTGTCACCCCCGAGAAGCATTTGTCGGGGGCAGGTATCCAGGAAACTGCCTCCGTTTGGCTTTGTTTTTCCAAGTCCCAAAACCACCTGTTTCCTTCCTAACCCTTTTTCCGAACAGCATTTACCTCTCGTTCGCTCCTCCGCAGATTGGCTTTGTTTCGCACAATCGCTCCCCCCGGCGGCACGAAGACCGCCGAGCGAGGACCGCCAGCCACGTCCCGCAACGAACCGTGCGTCGTCTCCGTACTACTACCTGTTGAAATCTTGTTTTCTCGCGAAGATTTCTGACGGTACATAAGTCGTTAGAATCCAAAGGATTATGTTTCGCGCAAAGACGCCAAGATCGCCAAGGGAAAGTGCGTCACGGTCCCGTCTTCTCAGCGTTCTTTGCGTCTTAGCGAGAGGATGGGTTTTGGTTGCGGCCGAGCGCAGCGAGGCCGCGCTGGGAGCTCCGTGACCTCCGTGCCCCTGTCGTGCGGCGTCGCTGTTGCCATCCGATCCTCTGAATTTACGATTCATTATTCAGTATCTACGATTCACCATTCAGTTGTTTCGCTATCATACAATCACGCGGAGGACCCGTCAAGCGAAATCCTGACCATCCAATAGACTTTTTGTCCACCAGGAAAATACGATCCAGCCTGACCCAACCGCGGGCGGATATAATCGGTAGATAGAGAGAGCCGGACCGCCGGACCGGTGTCAACAGGCTTTACCAGGAGTCACCATGAACACGATCACTGGCAAGATGGGCGACTACGGCATCGACGCTCCGCCGGTAGTTCGCAACTTGATGCTGGGTGCGATGGCGTCCCTTGTCGCAGGGATCGTCTTGTACGTTGCGCTGGCTTCCGTCCAGCCGGTAACCGCCGTCCGCCTGCTGATTGGCGGATTATCAGCGGGAGCCGCCTTGAGCGTGACGGTTCTCCTGCTGGTTTGGAGCAGCAAGGTTGGCAAACTTCGTTTACGGGAGAAACTGATAGACGCGCTGGCTCTACGCGGGACGGAAACCGTGGTGGATGTGGGTTGTGGCCGCGGCCTGTTGCTGAACGGCGCGCCGCGGCGCCTGGCTACCGGCAAGGCCATCGGGATCGACCTTTGGCAAAGTGCGGATCTATCGGGCAATCGCCCGGAGGTCACGTTGGCGAACGCGGCGGTCGAAGGTGTGGCCGGGCGGGTGGAGGTAAGAACGGGCGATATGCGTGAGCTGCCCTTTGCCGACCGGACGATTGACGTTGTCATCTCCAGTTTGGCGATTCACAACATTTCCGACCAGGCGGGCCGTGCGCAAGCCGTGCAGGAAATCGCACGGGTGCTCAAACCCCAGGGACGGGCAGCCTTGCTCGATTTTCGCTGCACGGCGGAGTACGCCCAGACTTTGTGCGAGTTGGGTTGGCGCGAAGTCCAGCGCCTCCGGACTGCAATTTCTGATGTTCCCGCCGGTACGAATCGTGACAGGCAGGAAGCCTGCATGAGATAGGGAGGATTCGGGACAACTCGGCGTTTCACGGGCAGATGGAGTTCCGGCTGCCAGCCTGCTACTTGTCACCAGGCGCTGAATGCGCCAATATAGACTCTGACCTTCTCCTCCGGCAGAGGGCTGAGGCCCACAGAAACGTCTGTCAAGTTCTTCATGTTGCTCCTGCGCAGGGCGTAGATGCCTTCGTTGAGTTCCTGAGGCTGCCACCACTCGGGCGCGCCGGTTTGGTAGGCGGTTTGGAGGTACTCCTTCAGGGCAACGTCCGCGCCGAACTCGGCATAGGTCGGCAGACTCGGTGTTCGAGCAAGACAAGTCGCGAAATCGCACCGGGGCAGATCGAACCGCATCCAATAAACCACACCCGCCATGCTGGAGCCGGATTCGTAGTGCGCTGCGCGGGTACTGGCCGGCAATGGAAGCCCCAGTAAGCTGCGGATCGCGTCCAGAGGATCAGGAACAAGGACATTACGCTGGGTATAGGCATAACAGCAGAATAAGCCCTCCACACGACCCATGACCAGCGCGGAGGTCAGGTCAGAACCCCTATATCGGAAGCCTTCCAGGAGATCAGGAGAAGTGGCACGGGCATGGGTTCCCAAACGCGATGAATCGCGTTTGGTCCCATCCTGCCCGTGAGACTTCGTGGCATCGGCATCCTGCCGATGCTGCATGGGCTGGAAGCCCATGCCACGACGAACGGGCTTCCACCAAGGCGCGTCCAGACCGGGGCCTTGTGCGTCGAGCCTACCCGCCAGCCTTTCGGCGGCGACGCCGGAATACCGCTCAACGTCCGAGTGTGTCTCCACCATCTGCAGGAACTCGCGATAGCCGGCCTCATCGAGACTCCACCGCTGCCATGTACAAGTGTCATAGGGTCGTCCGGGACGACTGTCGATGATGATGCAACTGTGGATTTCTTGGGGCGTGGCGGCTGCTGCGAAGCCGTCGGAAACGTTTGCCTTGTCTATCTGCTTATCGGCCATGATCGAGACGCACATCTGCCATGCTCCCGAAGGCAGTTCGCTCGTCCACCAGCGCAACTCCCGCGGGTGGGCCGGACCGGCTCCCGTTTTAATCGCAGAGAGAGCATATTGCAGGGCCCCTACCTCCTGGGCAAAGTACTGGGAGCCTGGGTCACGCACGATCCATTCCGGAACGGCGGAGGCGCCCGGCACCAAGTCACCACGACTCGGAAATATGCTCTTGCCGTCCAGGAGATGCTCCAGATCGGCTTTGTCGAGGTCAAACGAGAACAAGACGACATCCTCATTGCTCGACCTGTAATGGAGCTCAAAGTGCTTGGCGGAGTCCGGGAATTCCACGCCCAGGTACCGTTGGATCCAGGCCTTGGGGGGCAATTTCTCTTCAGCTCGCGTCCACTCCGCCGGCCCATACGCCCCTACGACAGACCAGCACATTGCCGCCAAGATCCAATTCCTGACGAGCGTGCCCTGCGACCAGGCGCCTTTCGACATCATATGAGAGCTCCGTGGGGCAGGCAGTTGTCCAAGGCGACCCTGGGGCCTCACGCTTGCCGCCGGTCACAACGACGGCTGCGTCTCCAGATTCGCCCCTTGCCAAGCCCCTGTCGTACCTATGGTTGCGCCGGGTCTATGCGTGTTACACGGGAAGACGGCTGTTGGCCGGACGCCCTGGTGATTACGGCCCAGTGACCGGCTGCGGAAAACCAACGAGGGCGGGGCCCACGGCGACGATGGTCGAGGCAGGCCCCGCCTTTTTTACCCAGGAGGCACTTGGCTAACCGATGGTCATGCCATAAGCCAGGGCGGGCTTGCGGTTGTGCTTTCTGCTCCTTTTATCATTGGCCTCACTGAGCTGACGCTCCAAGTCCCTGGTCGCCCGATTGATCGAGCCATAGGCGGTATCCGCCGTCTCTTGGGCGATGAAGCAATGCTTTCGCCTGCCGCTGGCGACGATCCGGGTGATCGCGGCACCGTTGGCGCCGCGACGCAACGTCACCAGGACGCGGTCGAGATGATGGTAGTATTTGGCCAAGTTGGCGGCCTTGTCAGCCACATAGGCCTTGAGATCGCTGGGGATTCTGACGTTCTGCCCGCTGATGCTCAGAAGCATAAATAATCCTCCTAATCCAACAGGCACATTCACAAATCCAACGTGTATCGTGTGCACAGAGGGGTACGATGGAACGGCTCGGAAGGTTCGTGGTTTCGAGGGCAAAGAATTCTAAGCCCTTATCCCACAAGGGGTTAGGCGAATCCAGAATAACTTGTGCGACCGCCTTGTCATCCTGAGCGTAGCGAAGGACCTGGGCTGCGCCGAGAGAGCCCCCTATTCGGTGGCCGGACTCTCCGGCTTCACCTCAGAGCCTGCCCTGAGCGTAGTCGAAGGGATGACAGAAGCTGTGCCAGCCACGAATTCCTTAGAGGGTGTGTGAGAAGTGGCACGGGCATCCTGCCCGTGAGCCCTTGTGGCATCGGCATCCTGCCGATGATTCATGGGCTGGAAGCCCATGCCACCCAGAACCGGCTTCTCACACACCCTCTTAGGAGTTTTGACGGACAACTTCGGCAATCGCTGGGTGCGGGTCCCAAACGCGATCTATCGCGTTTGGGAACCCGGCCCTTGCCTTCGGCTTTGCGTAGGCATGTCTGGCTCGTGGGGTTAAGCATGTCTACGAGGCTGCATGGCGCCCGCAACCAGGATTTCGGTTGCCGATCTTGCTCGTCAGAACACATTGGAGGCACCCTATATGGCCGGTCCGCGCTTCGTGGCAGGAAGAAGGGACGCCAAGATGGCCCCGCGACGCAAGGGCGGGACGCCCTCGCCACGAGCGTTCCCCACCTCACGCCGTGAGGTGCTCAATCAGGATTTTGATGCCCATGGCGATGAGGATGAGGCCGCCGACGATCTCGACCTTGCTCTCGAAGAAATGGCCGAAGCGTTTGCCGATGAAGACACCGGCGTAGGAAAGGCCGAAGGTAACCAAACCGATGATTGTCACCGCCACGAGAATCGGCGTTCTCAGCAGAGAAAGGGTGATCCCGACGGCGAGGGCGTCGATGCTGGTCGCCACGGACAGGACCAACAAGACCGGCCAGGTTCGAAGGGTCACGGTTCCTCTGAGCCGCTTCGATCCGGAACGATTCGTAGATCATCTTGCCACCGACGAAAGCCCAGCAAAGCAAACGCCACCCAGTGGTCGTACGCCTCGATGTAGCTCTTCAGGCCCAGACCGGCCCAATAGCCGATGATCGGCATGACGGCCTGAAAGCCGCCGAAGAACAGGGCCATGCGCAGCGCGTGGCGGACCTTGAACTCTTTGTACACGCTGCCCGTGACGACGGCGACCGCAAAGGCGTCCATCGACAAACCCACGGCGATGAACAGAATGGTCAGAAGTTCCATTGGTGTTTCTGACAAGACCAACGCTCATCAGGCGAACAACCATCGTTACTCCGGCACAATGTCGAACACGGCGATTTCCGGCCGGCCAGGAACCGCACCTGGGGCCCGGGTCGCTGCTCCAAGCCGAGACCCCGATTGACATAGAGCATGGTTTCGCCCACGCGATACAGGCCGGACTCGTACTTCTTACCGAATTTCGAGAACGTGATCAAGGCGCCGTACCAGGGCAGGCACACTTGTCCGCCGTGTGTATGGCCGCAAAGGTACAGATCCACGCTGGGGCCGCAGACATCCTCGATCAGGTCCGGCGTGTGGAACAAAAAGACATTGAACCGGTCGGCGGGAAGGCTCTGGATCGGGCCCGATGGGGGCATCGGAACAAGCGAAATCCATGCCGTAGATACCGAGACTGTCGGCGCCCTTGGTGCACACAGACCGTGTCCTGCTGAAGCCAACGAAAACCCGTGCCATCCAGCACATCGAGCCGCGGCCAATGATGGACGTCCTAGTTGCCTGTCACGGCGAATTTGCCCAGGGGGGCTTCCAGCCGCCGGAGAGCAGTCCTGCAAATGCGGCAAAGCCGAACGATGGTTGAGATAGTCGCCCGTGGCCACGACGATGTCGGGTTTGAGATCGTTGATGATCCGCACCATCTCCTCCTCGTTGCGGATCTTCCAGTCGCAGTGGAGGTCGGTGATTTGAACCAGGCGAAAGCGGGCGGTCTTGAGCTTCGGCGTGGGGACCGTCGTCATATGGACATCGATCCAGTTCGGCTCGATGAAATAGCCGTAGAGCATCAGCCGATGCCCGACCGCCGCGACCGCATGAAGGACGAGATAGCGTCGGACGAACAGTTCGCTCTTCCGGCCCGCCTGCAGATCCTGCCCCAGACGTAATCGACCAGCAGCAGCATCTCCAGGCCGTAGACGACAAAGCAGCAGCAGCCCGAAGACGAGCAGGGAGAAGCCTTCACGAAATGACATCGTAATCATTGGGCTTTGATGATCCCCCGATTCGTGACATCCTCGGCGATCCGCCGGCCGGGCGGGACGATCAGGAACTCCTCGTCGCTCCAGACGCCATCGACAAACCGCTGCATCAGCCCGGCGTCGCCGGGCATTCATCGTAATTCCAGTGCAGAAACGCGGCACACTCCCGCGTGAACGCCTTGTAGCCCTCCGACTCCATCAGGCCCCAATCGACGTAGGTGGCCCATCTGGTATTCCTTCATCCAGGTCTGCTCGACTTCCATGAGGTACTGGGCGTTGTCCTGGCCGTACTTCTGCATGTACTCGCGGAGCAGCAGGTCGTGGCGTTCCTGGCTGGGCTGCTTGCCGGACTCGATCCAGCCGGGGCTGTACCAGTAGACGCCGCGATGCGAGTCGAAATACTCCTGGTAGCGATCCTTCGAGCCGAGCAGCAGCGTGATACAGTCGTGGGCCCGGGGGATGACGATGGGGATCTCGGCGCCCAGCCCGACGACGCCGTTGCTGCACAGGCCATAGCCGAGGAGCGACGCGTCGTAAGGCCGGTCCTGGATGTCGCGCGTCCGCTCCAGGGCCTTTTGCACCTCGCGGCGCAGCCGGTCGGGCTCGTTGTGCAACCCCTGCGGCATCAGGACGACATCCACGACGTTCTGCGATCGGGCGGCGCAGAAATACGCCTCCCGCTGCATCACCTTGCAGGCGATCAACTGCAGCCGCTTGGCATGTGCCCACTGGAACCGTGATGTCGTTTGGGCCGATCATGATACCAACGATTCTATCTACAGCACACAGTCTGTCACTGGTTCTGCAGGACCTCGATCATGGCGGCGATGTTCTCCGGCCGGGCGTCGCGGGGGATGTCGTGCGAGGGGGAGGCGATGTAGCCGCCGTTTTCGCCCACGACGTCGAGAAGCCGCCGGACTTCGTCTTTGACCTGCTGCACGGTCCCGAAGGGCAGACTCCGCTGGATGCTGATCCCGCCGTAGAAGGTCAGCCTGTCGCCGTAGCGGGCCTTCATCTTGTAGACGCTCATCACTTCCGGCTGGAACGGGTTGAAGATGTCGAGGCCGCACTCGATCATGTCCGGGAAGAGCTCATCCACCTTGCCGCAGCAATGCAGCATCGTGAATTTGCCCTTGGACTTGACGAGCTGGCACATCTCCTTGAAGCGCGGCTTGATGAACTCGCGCCACAGGTCCGGCCCCATGAGCACGCCCCGCTGATGGCCCCAGTCGTCGCCGAAGCGGAAGATGTCGATGTTGTGGGCACAGGCGTTCTCGATGACGCCCAGGTTGAATTCAACGATTCGGTCGAGCAGCTTGTTGATGAAGGGCTTGTCCGCCACCATCGCCATCAGGATGTTTTCCATGCCCGCCAACGTCCAAGCCCGCTCGAAAAGCGTGTACCCCAGACTGACCAGCACGGCGTTATCCGCGATTCGCGGCGATTACTTCGTCGAACGAGTCGTACCGCGCCGGATCGTGGGGGTCGGGGAACGCGAAGCGTCTCGACGTTGGCCGGCGTGATCAGACGATTGCAGACGACGCCGATGTCCTGGTCGATGCGCCGGTCCCACTCGACGCCGAACTCGTCCCGCCACAGGTCCGCGCTGACCTGGGTAAAGCGAGCCCCGGGCGGGTGCGGCCGGAGCCACGTGAAGCAATTGCCCAGCTTCTGTTCGAAATCGGGATCGCCATAGTACTCGACCATCCGGGCGTGGGCCGGCTGCGTGAACCGAATGTCATAAGGAACCTTGTCCGGCGTCTGATGCCGCAGCGCCGCCAACACCCGCTCGCGATTGGTCATGTCACGGTCCTCTTAATTGTCGTGCGTGTGCTGGGCGGCATCGTCAACGCAGCTGGCGATGCTCGACGCCGAGATCAAACCATCGTCAAAGCCAAGGCTTTGGCGATGCCACCCGTCATAACTCTTCCACTTGATGCCCAAAATATGGATCACGACTATGCCGACCCCGGGCCTTCTCGGCCACCGCTTTCATCTTGGCCAGGCCGGTCTTGGCCACCTCCAACGCGTCCTTCTTCCAGTAGACCGGGCTGAACAATTCGAGCGACAGGACCCGCTGGCCGTTCTTGTCATACAGATCGCGCAGGATTTGGGTCAGCGGCGCGATGCCGTCGCCCGGCATGACCCGGTCGCGGTCGGTAGCCTTGTCCCGCGGCGGGTCCGCCGGATAGTCGTTCATGTGCAGCACGGGCATGGCCGTGGCACTGATCTTCTTGAGGCCGCTGAAATCCGAGCCACCTTTGTAGATATGGAAGACATCGCCCAGCAAGCCCGCCTTCGGATGGCCGCTTTCGACGACCACGAACATGCACTCGCCCAGCCGGTGCAGGTTCTTGGAGGAGCCCCACAGCTCCAGGATGGGCGTGATGCCCATCTTGTCGCCGAGATCGAGGAGAGCGCGGTAGCGCTCGGCCACTTTCATCAGATCGAGGACCGGCGCGTTGTTCCGTTGGCGCCGGCGGGCGGAGCGGCCATGCGTTTGCCCCCGATCTGGGCCAGCAGGTCCATCTCGCGTTTGACCTGCTCGACGCGCCTTGGCCCGGGTCGCATCGTCGTCCACCACCCACTGGGCAAACGAGATCGCCCCTTCGACGCTCAGGCCGCGATCCTCGACCAGCTTGCGGATGTCGCTGAGCTTGCCGCCGGCCTTCATATAATCCTGGATCGTCTGGACCCACGGCTCGAAGCCGCCATACCCCGCCTGGGCGGCAATTTCGATCTCCTTGGCCAAGCCCAGGTTCTGGCCGCGAATCGTGCTGGCGTTGAGACAATACTTGAAAGGCTCCGCACTCGTGCACCGGCCGGTTGCGATGACGCCGCCTCGGTGCGGCCACCTGTCGCCAAAGCGACGCCGAACGTCGCACCGGCCGCGGCGAGGAAACGCCGGCGAGAAAGACAATCCTGTTTCATACCTGGCTCCTTACTGATTCAGAAAGAAAAGGCCAAAGCCCGTTCTGTTGAGGCCACACCGGCTCTGGGGTCCCCAACGCGAAAAGATGCGTTGGAGAGCCCCCTGCTCCCGCACACGCTCCCCTCCTTAGGTTTTGTGGCGGGTCCGGACGGAACTCCGGCACGACGGGCGTGCCGCGAGTCCCGCCCCTCCTGATGCATCAGGCGATCAGTGCAAACGCTTCGATGGCCTCCATGCCTTCGCGAATACCCAAGGCTCTGGCCTTTTCGTTTACTTTGGTGACCTTGCGATTCGGGAACCGGTCCAAGGTCCCGATGGGATTCTGCGGCGTGCTCTCGACGATCGCGGCCGCCGCCCCGTAAGCGTTGACACGCCTCGATATCAATGGCGGGACACGCCAGAAAACCCTTGGTCCCCGTCACCATCAGAATGCTGAACCCCGGCCAGCGGGTCTGAATCCCCTCGACGGGACCGTTCTTCGTCGAAAAATCTTCGTATAAGCTTCCATAACCTGTATCGTGCCCAATAACTCATCGTCTAACGGTTGCGGTTGCGAAGCTCGTTTCGTCCAAAGGTTGCGTCGAGCGGCTCATCAGTCACCTTCAGATCCTCGGCTGGATTTGCGTTCACCGAACTTCGACGGCACCGTGCCGTCGCCTCGCGGGCAACATGCCCGCGATACGCAACTGCGTAACGCGCTTCGCAACCACACCGATCACCTACCGGCGTGCCCAACATTTGCTCCAGCTCGGCGAGCTTCTCTTTGAGCAGTTCCGCGGTCTTGGCCTCGACGTTCAGCCGCAGGAGCGGCTCGGTGTTGCTCGGCCGGCAGTTGAACCACCAGTCCTTGAAGCTGACCGTGGTGCCGTCCAGATAGTCGATCTGGCCCTCGCTGTAACGCCGGGCCAGCTCCTCCATCTTGGCCTGCTTGTTATCCACCTTGAAATTGATCTCGCCGCTGCTGGCGTACCGTCGCAGCGGCCGGATCAGCTCGCTCATCGGCTTGTTGGCTGCATCGAGCACGTTGAGCGTGTGCACCAGGGTGATCATGGCCGAGTCGGCGTAGAAATTCTGCTCGTAATAGTAATGGCCCGACAGTTCGCCGCCGAAGATGGCGTGGGTATCCCGCATGGCCTTCTTCATGTAGGCGTGGCCGACGCGCTCCCGCCGGGGCGTCCCGCCGTACTTGATGATCTCCTCCATCACGACCCGGCTGCTCCGCAGGTCGTAGACGATGGCCGACTTGGGCTTCTTCTCCAGGAAGTACGGCACGAGCAACGCCGTCAGCAGGTCGCAACTGATCGTCGCCCCGGTCTCATCGACGAGGATCATCCGGTCGGCGTCGCCGTCGAAGCAGACGCCAAACGACGCAGCCCTCCTTTCTCACCGTCGCCTTGACCTGGGCGAGACTGTTGTCTTTCAGCGGATCGGGATCGTGCTTGAACTTGCCCGTGTGCTCGAAGTTGATCTGGACGATCTCCAGCGGGACGATCGCCGAACAGCAGCGGCACCGCCTTGCCCGCCATACCGTTCGAGGCGTCGATGGCCACCTTCCTCTTCCGGAAGTTGGGCCGGAGGAACTGCAGGACGTGCTTCTTGTACTCGGGCCACAACTCCCGTGGCTCCAGCGGCCCGGTCGGATTGCCCTTGGTGTGGAGCAGCGCCGTCGCGAGATGCTTGATCTCCTTGAGACCGGTGTCCACCCCGATGGGAATGGCCCCTTTGCCGGAGATCTTGAGTCCGTTGTATTTGGCCGGGTTGTGCGAGGCGGTGACCTGCACGCCGCCGCTGGTGCCGAGGAAGTTGATCGCGAAGTACATCTGGGGCGTGTCGATCATCCCCAGGTCGATGACGCCGACGCCGGCGGACCGGATGCCCTCGATCAGAGCCTTCGCCAGGGGCTCGCTGTGCGTTCGCATATCCCGGCCCACGCACAAGGAGGTCGATTCCGCCCGCCCGCGCTCGTATCCCTTGATCAGCGACGGCAGGAACCGCGCCGTCGCATGCCCGATCTTCCACGCGTCTTCTTCATTCAACTCATCGGGGTAAACACCCCGGATATCGTACGCCTTGAAAATCTCCGGATTCATAACACTCACTCCTTTGGTCATCGGCTCACAGCGACGCTCTGGGGCAATCTCTTCGGAGAGCCTGCCCTCGACCTGATCGAGGGTCGTGCGTCCCAGCACACTTTCCTGGGCGAGCGAGGACGCTCGCCCGGCAAAGGCACGCCGCGAACAGCCGGCAAGAGTCTACCACACCTCCGGCGTGGGGAACAAGATGACTTTTTGTTGCGCTGTAGAGAACAGAGCCGTACGCGGCCGTCCATCCGTGCCGGGCGAACGAACGAGCGATGGTCTGCGAAGACCGCGAGATCAACTTGAACCGTTGCCCGGGACGCGATGGTCGGTCGGGCAAGCGCGTCCGGCCGACTATCGCCCCTGGCACGTCAATCACTGGGCGAGCCACTTTTCCATGCGGTCGAGGCCCTTGGTGATTTGCTGCATAGAGGTCGCGAAGCTCAGGCGGACGTTTTTGTCGCAGCCGAAAGGCAGACCCGGGACGACGCCGACGGTGGCCTGCTCCAGCAGGGCCTTGGCAAAGTCCATGCTGCCGGTGATCTTCATGCCGCCGAAGGTCCGGCCGTAATGGGCGGACACATCGGGGAAGCAATAGAAGGCGCCGGTCGGCTCCGTGCACTCCACGCCCTTCATCGCCCGCAGGCGGTCGGTCATGTAGCGGGCCCGCTTCTCGAACTCGATCCGCATCTTCTCGATGGCCTCCGCGGACTGCGGGCCCATGGCGGCGATCGCCGCGTATTGGGCGAACGTGACCGGGTTGGAGGTCATGTGGTCCTGCAGCCGGGCCATCGCCTTGATCACGTCGAGGGGGCCCGCCGTGTAGCCGAGCCGCCAGCCCGTCATCGCGTAGGTCTTGCTCAAGCCGTTGAGCGTCAGCGTCCGGTTGTAGGCGTCCTCGCTCAGGGCCGCGAAACTGATGAACTTCGTGTCGCCGTAGATGAGCTTCTCGTAGATCTCGTCCGACATCACGGCCACGTTCGTGCCTTCGAGGGCCTGGGCGAGGGCCCGCAGCTCGTCCGGAGTATAGGTGAAGCCGCCGGGGTTGCTGGGTGAGTTGAGGACCAGCATGGCCGTCTTGGGCGTAATCGCCTTCTTCAACTGGGCCGGGCGTGATTTTGTAGCTGTTCTTCTTGTCCGTCTCCAGGATCTTCACAATCGCCCCGGCCAAGCCCGCCGCCTCGGGATACGTTACCCAGTACGGGGCAGGCAGCAGGACCTCGTCGCCGGGATCGAGCACGGCCTGCATCGCCTCGTAAACCGAGTGCTTGCCGCCGATGTTGACGACGATCTGCTCCGGCGTGTACTTCAGGCCATTCTCCGTCTGGAGCTTCTTGGCGATCGCGGCCCGCAGCTCCGGGATGCCGGAGGCCGGCGTGTACTTCGTCTTGCCCTCTTTCATGGCCTTGATCGCGGCCTCTTTGATGTATTCCGGCGTATCAAAATCGGGCTCCCCGGCCCCGAAACCGACCACGTCGATGCCCTGGGCCTTGAGTTCCTTGGCTCGATTCGTCACGGCGAGGGTCGCGGACGGCGCAACTTTCTTGGCTCTCTGGCTGACTTTCATCAGGCGGACCTCTCGAAATAAGGTTTCGGGTTCGTAGGATGGGGCTTCAGCCCATGCGGGCGATCATGGCAGTAAACAGCATAGGCTGAAGCCCATCCGACTTGCCTTTTCACGACATTCCCAAGTTCGCGGATTATTTACGGGAAACCCGTGAATAGGTCAAGAAGATTTACGCCAGCGCATCTCGGTGCGGGCTCCCAAACCCCACTTCCGCGTTCCGGGCCCTGGTAGGAAATGCAACGGCAGTCATAGCAAGCACCCCGCGTTCGACATTTCCGCCTTTTGCCGATAGCTGAGCCACCTCGATGGTGGGCAGAATGGAGCAACAGCGGATACCGTTCATGGGGGTGCGTTATGCAGAAGATCGCATGCGGCTTGATCGTTCTGGGGATTGGCTTGGGGATGACTCTGCTGGCGCGAGACCGGCGGGCTCCCTACCAAGACGAGTCTATCGGCCCGGCGACCCGGCAGTTGCTGGCGGAGGATCAGGTGATTCTCGGGGTCCTGAAGGCGGCCCAATCCGAGGCCGACCACATCCGGCGGGGCTTCCTCCCGGACAAGCACCGCGTGCGAGATATCCTCAACTTCTCCCGCAACTATACCGGCCGCTGCCACTACGCCAAGCAAGCGGGGTACTATTTCCCGGCGGCAGAGGTCTACGCCGGCCGGCGCCTCTACCCTTTCATCGACGACTTGCAGGCCGAGTACGCCTACGGCCGGTCGATCATGGACGAGATCGACAGCCTGCTGGGCAGCAGCGACAGCGACGCGGCCCAACCGATCGCCGAGCGTCTGTCCACGTACGCCGAGATCATGCATGGCAGCCTGCGCAAGGAGAATGAGCAGTTGTACCAAAAGGCCAATACGTTCCTCTCCGCCACGGAGGAGCGGGCCCTGCTGATCGGGTTCGACCGCATTGAGTATTTCATGGCTGTGGAATTCGGGGCGGACTTCCAAGCGCACTACCGGCAGTTGGCGGAGGAATTGGGCCGGTGGACCGGTGACAGGTAGCGGCGGGACCGGCTTGAGCCGAGATGGAGGGCCGAGATGGCTGCTCATGCTTTCGCAGGGGGGCAGACTCTGCCGCGCACCCGCAAGAGACGGACGTCTTCGGGTGGCATGTCTACGGCCTTGCGTAGGCATGCTGGACGGATGCGAAAGACATGCCTACGAGGCGCAGGCAGGGCAGGGCTCCCAAACGCGAAGTATCGCGTTTGGGAACCCTCACCCACCAGGGAGTCTGTTTCTTCTCCCTACCCTTCGCAAAGCGACTCTGCAACTTGCCATAATATAAGGGACCGACCACAGTCCTGCATGAACAGGGTGGCTCTTTGTGGTAAATCGCGTATAATCCTTTGCCGATGGATTAAGCAGTAATTGAGTCCCCGACGCGACGACGAACGGTTGGGATGCCCTCATGGGAAGGTGCAGGACGACATGACCGATAATGCTCCGCTGCCGCAGCGTGTTACACACGTCCAGGTTGAGAACCGGGACATCTACCTGGTGGGCACGGCCCATATCTCGAAAGAGAGCGTCGAGGACGTGCACACGACCATCGAGCAGGTCCGGCCGGACGCGGTTTGCGTCGAGTTGTGCAAGGCCCGCCACCAGACGTTGACCCAGGCCGATAATTGGCGGAAGATGGACATTTTCAAGATCATCCGCCAGAAGAAGGCGGCCTTTCTGCTGGCCCAGCTCATCCTGAGCTCCTTCTACCGCCGGCTCGGCGAGAAGCTGGGCGTTCAGCCCGGGGCCGAGATGCTCGAAGGCATCCACCTGGCCGAGCAGACCGGGGCGACGCTCGTCCTGGCCGACCGTGACATCGACGTCACACTCAAACGCGTCTGGGGCTACCTGGGCCTCTGGAGCAAGCTCAAGCTCGCCACGTCAACTCATGATGAGCCTTCTTCTGACAGAGAAGATCGACACGGACATGATCGAGCAGCTCAAGAAGCAGGACCAGCTTGAGGCCATCATGGCCGAGTTCGCCCGGCATTTTCCGGAGATCAAAAGACGCCTGATCGACGAGCGGGACACCTTCCTGGCCCAGAAGATTCGCACGGCCCCCGGCCGACGCGTGGTCGCCGTGGTCGGCGCGGGCCACGTCGAGGGCATCAAGGGCCAGATACAGCAGGATCATCCCCTCGAGGAGCTGATGACGCTGCCGCCCAAGTCGATCTGGCCGAAGGTTTTCGGCTGGGGCATTCCGCTCTTGATCGTGGCCCTGCTCGCCCGGGGCTTCCTGCAAGGGCGCGCACCGCGGCGTGGAGAACATCTACATCTGGATCTTGGCGACGGGCGGCTGCGCCGCGCTCGGCTCGGCTCTGGCCTGGGCCCATCCGGCCGCCATTCTCGCGTCCTTTCTCGCCGCCCCGACCACGATGATCCGTCCGGGCTGGGTCGCCGGCATTGTCCAGGCGTTCCTCCGCAAGCCCACCGTCAGCGACCTCGAAAATCTGCCCGGAGGCCATCGGGTCTTTCAAAGGCTTCTGGCGGAATCCCGTCATACGCATCCTCCTGATCATGACCCTGTCCAATATCGGCGGTTTCGTCGGCATGTGCGTCGCCGGCCCTTGGATCGCCGCCCGCTCGGTTTGACAGGTCGTTGGGAAAGCACCCCAGGCGTCCCGCCCACGAGGGCAGGGCCCAAGCCGGCCCTAAGAGGGTGTGTGAGAAGCAGACACCTTCTGGGTGGCAGCCTCAAGGCCTCCGGCCTTGGGGATGGTTGGACCGCAATAACAGCCCAGTTCCTGCTCACGGGCCAAGCCATCCCCAAGCTGCGCTTGAGGCTGCCACCCCTTCTCACACACCCTCTAAGGGCTTCCGCAGAATAAACGTCAATTTGTCCTTGCGAGGAGCGCAGCGACGAAGCAATCTCAGTCTCACGCATGGGTTTGAGATTGCTTCGCTGCGCTCGCAATGACACACCAGCCCGCTCTGCTATT
Organism: uncultured Planctomycetota bacterium; assembly: GCA_963750205.1. Lineage (GTDB taxonomy): Bacteria > Planctomycetota > Phycisphaerae > Sedimentisphaerales > Anaerobacaceae > PLanc-01. The sequence continues at coordinate 61,471 of CAVVRJ010000042.1, read as the reverse complement.
CCTAATCTCATTCTGTCAGACACTCTAAGGCTCAATTTAGATGCGTAGGCCTGGTGAAGCAACGGGCCGTTCTTGACGAAATGTACAGGGCGGCTATCATAAGCGTATGGTCGCAAAGGCATTCGGGGTTTGAATCGCTCGGGTACTGGTATGAAGCTGGAAATGACGGGACAGATGCGGATGGAGCAGCGGATGAAGCTCGCGCCGCATATGATCCAGTCGATGGAAATCCTCCAGCTCCCCATTCTCGCCCTCCAGGAGCGGATCGAGCAGGAACTTAACAGCAATCCTGTGTTGGAGTTGGAGGAAGACGAGAATCCCGAGGAAGCCGCCCCGCCCGAGGAGTCGGCCCCGGACGACAACATCGGCGAAAAGGCCCTCGTCGTGGACACCGACAACAACAAGGCCGGCGACTTCGAGCGGCTGGATAGCCTCGATGACGAATTCAAGAATTTCATCGACCAGTCCGGTCCCTACCACAGCCGCCGCAACGACGACGAAAAGGACCCCAAGCTCGAAGCGATCAAGAACGTCGCCGCCCCACCCCAGTCTTTGCACGACTCGCTGCTCGAACAGTGGCTCATGATCGAGGCCGACGGTCCGGTGAAGAAGGCCGGCAGTGCGATTATCGACTACATCGACGACCGCGGCTATCTGAGCGTCCCGCTCGAACAGTTGTACAGCAAGGACCAGAAGGACTTCACCCCCGAGCACCTCAATGAAGCCCTGCGGCTCGTGCAGCAGTTGGACCCGCCCGGCGTCGGGGCCCGGGACCTGCGCGAGTGCCTGCTGATCCAATTGACCCAAAACAGCGACGGGAGTCTCCCCACGCCACCCGAGGCGTCTGAGGCCGCCAGCCTGAGTTTCGAGTACCGTCTGATCGCCGAGCATATGGACGCCCTGCTGGAGAACCGCCTGCCCGAGATCGGCAAGAAGATGGACTGCACGATGGAGCGGCTCAACCAAGCCATCCGGCGTCTGAGCAAGCTGGACATCTCGCCGGGCTTGCAGGTCGGCCGCAACGAGAGCATCCCCATCACGCCGGACGTGCTGGTGGAGTCGCGCGACGGGTCGGGCGACTTCTCCGTCCGCCTGGCCGACAACAGCCTGCCCAGCCTGCGGCTGAATCCCTTCTACACCCGGATGGTCGACGACAACCACACGAGCGAGAACACGCGGAAATTCCTCCAGAACAACATCCGCTCCGCCCACTGGATCATCGAAGCGATCGAGCAGCGCAAGCACACCCTGCTGAAGGTCGCCCAGACCATCGTCCGGCACCAGCGGGATTTCTTCGAACAAGGTCCGCTGTATCTGCGTCCCCTGCCGATGGCGACGGTGGCCCAGGAGGTGGGCGTCCACTTGGCCACGGTCTCGCGGGCCGTCTCGGGCAAGTACATGCAGTGCGCCTGGGGCATCCTGCCGCTGCGCAAGTTCTTCAGCGGCGGCACCGAAGACACCAGCGGCCAGGCCCATAGCTGGGAAGCGATCCGCGTCCAGCTCCAGCAGATCATCGACGAGGAGGACAAGACCAAGCCCCTCAGCGACGACCAGATCAAGGAGAAGCTGGCCGAGGCGGGCCTCTCCAACCTGGCCCGGCGGACGGTCGCCAAATACCGCAAGCTGATGAACATCCCCACCGCCAAGTTCCGCAAGAAGTACTGAACTCCGATTCCTGTCGGATTGGACGACAACGGGCCTGACGCGGGCCATCCGCAAGTCACGCACATCCAACTATTCACGACAGAGATTGCTTCATCGCTGCGAGCCTTGCCATGACATGGGCAGGCGTCGTATGTCATGGCGAGTCGCGAAGCCCCTGCATCGGGAGGCAAGAGGAAGAAACCAAGATACGTGCTGGGCGTGCCTTCCGTGGGCTGGGTGGCATCGCCAAGACCGGCCTCCGGTCTTGACGATGGTTTCTCGCGGGGAGCGTCCAACCATCGTCAAGGGCAGAGCCCTTGGCGACGCCACCCGCATGTTGATCTGGAGCACAGACAACGTAGTCCTAATCGGCAGCATAGACGCCGGCCGAGTGAGTGCTATACTGATCCTGCAATGTGCCGGCCCTGTGTGTGCTTTGCCGCAAAGACTGTGGTCCGGCAGGTGGAAAAGGAGAAGCAAGATGAGAGTCACCCGGTCACAAACGTTCCGCGTGTTTGTCCTCGTCCTGGTCCTTACCGCGAGCGGACTGCCTGCCTGGGCCGCTTCCGCAGTTCCGTTCCATAACGTCAAGGACTACGGTGCGACGGGCAATGGCACTACGAAGGATACTGAGGCGGTCCGCAAGGCGATCGCGGCGGCGGCCAGCATCGGGGGCGGCACCGTCTACTTCCCGGCCGGCCAGTACCTGACCGGGTCGATCCATCTGCAGAGCAATATCACGCTGGACCTCGACGCGGGGGCGGTGCTGAAGTTCAGCCAGGATTTCAATGACTACCTGCCGATGGTCAAGTCCCGCTGGGAAGGGACCGAGTGCACCAACTTCTCCCCGCCGATCTATGCCTATCGCGCGGAGAACATCGCCATCGTGGGCCGGGGCCTGATCGATGGGCAAGGCAAGGCCTGGTGGGACTACATGCGCAAGGCCCGGGCCAAGACGGGGACAGTCTCGCAGTGGTCGAAGCTCTTCGCCGAAGACAATCCGGCGGTGCCGACGAAGGCCCGCTGGGAGGCGATGGGCAACTTCCTGCGCCGCCGCTGGTGCAGCTCGTCGAGTGCCGCAACGTCCGCCTCGAGGGCGTCTCGCTCAAGGACCCGCCCTTCTGGACGATCAACCCGGTCTACTGCGACAACGTGACCGTCACGGGCATCTCGATCAAGAACCCGGGCGATTCCCCCAACACCGACGGCATCAACCCCGATTCCTGCCGGAATGTCCACATCTCCAACTGCCACATCAGCGTCGGCGACGACTGCATCACGATCAAGTCCGGCCGGGACGAGGAGGGCCGGCGGATCGGGCGGCCCTGTGAGAATATCACCGTCACGAACTGCACTATGCTCGACGGCCACGGCGGCGTCGTCATCGGCAGCGAGATGTCCGGCGGCGTGCGCAAGGTCGCCATCAGCAATTGCATCTTCGACGGCACCCAGCGCGGCATCCGCATCAAGACCACCCGCGGCCGGGGCGGCGTCATCGAGGATATCCGCGTCAGCAACATCGTCATGAGCAACATCAGAGCAACGCCGTTCGATCTGAATATGTTCTACGAGAAGTCCCCCGCCGAGCCGGTCTCCGACCGCACGCCGGTGCTCCGCAACCTGCATTTCAGCGATATCACGGTCCGCGGCGCCCCTGCCGCCGGGTATGTCCTGGGCCTCGACGAGATGCCCGTCCAAGACGTGACGTTCAGCAACATCACCATCGACGCGGAGAAGGGCTTCTCATGCAGCAACGCCAAGCATTTGGTCTTCCGCGACGTGCGGATCAATACGAGCAAGGGCCCCATCCTGCTATGCGAGAAGGTCGAGGCATTGGAGATCGAGGGCTTGCGGACACTGGTCCCGCGCACCGATTCCGCCGTGGTTGATCTGAAGAACGTCGCGGGTGCCTACATTCGGGGCTGCCGGAGAACCCCGGGCATGGGCCTGTTCCTGCAATTGCGGGGCCCAAACAGCCGGGAGATCGTCCTGCAAGCCAACGATTTCGGCCCGACCGCGTCCGCTGTCAAGCTGGATGAGGATGTCCCCACCACCACCTTGATTCAGCCCTGAGACCTTGCCTTACCACCGGCTCTTATGGTACAATACCCTGTGAAAGGCTGGGTATTGCGAAGGGCCCTCCCATGATCGTGAGCACAGTCAGTGAACCGATGATGCAGATTAGGAGCAGGGGATGACAAACGCGAGATGGAATCTTTGGCTCTTATCGCTGGCGGCGCTGGCCGTGCTGACGACCAGTCCGCTGAGATTGGGATACGGCCAGACGCCGGCTCCCCTCAAGCATGACGTGATCATCAATGAGATCCACTACCACCCGGATGTGAAAACCGAGTTGGTGGAATTCATAGAGCTGTATAACAAGAGCTCCGCGGCGGTGGACCTCTCCGGCTGGCGACTGACGAAGGCCGTCGAGTACACGTTCCCCGCCGGCACGTCGATCCCGGCGAATGGATACGTAGTCGTGACCGAGAACCCCGCGGCCTTCCAGGCGAAGTTCAAGACATCGGCCCTCGGCCCCTGGACCGGCGTCTTGTCCAACGACGGCGAGACGATCCGTTTGCTCGATGCGGCCAAGAGAGTCGTGAACGAGGTAGCCTACCAGGAAGGCTTCCCCTGGCCCACGGTGGGCGATGCGCCCGGGTACTCCATCGAGCTGATCAATCCCAACCTGGACAACACGCTGGGCGGCAACTGGCGCTGCGGCAGCCAGGCCGGATCGACCGCTGCGGCACAGGAGGTCACGTTATTCCCCTCCGCCAGCTCCTGGCACTACCGCAAGGGCACCTCGGAGGCCTCGACGCCGATCGGAGCGTGGCGCGAGCTGAGTTTCGTGGAAGACGGGACCTGGCAGGTCCACAACGCACCGGTCGGGTACGATCCCCTGGAGACCGCCGCCTGGGCCCGGCTGGACGACATGAACGGCAATTACACCTCCGTGTTCCTCCGCAAGACCTTCACCGTGACGGACCCGAGCCAGTTCGCCAGTTGGCGTCTGGAGGCGTTCTACGATGACGGCTTCAACTGCTGGATCAACGGCCGGCGCGTGGCCTTCGCCCAGGTGACGGGCGAGAACCTGCCGTACGACAGCATCGCCGACGGCGTCGCGCGGGAGGCCAACACCTACGATACGTTCACCCTGACGGACGATCCGGCCGTCGTGCTCAAGCCGGGTCTGAACGTCATTGCCGTCCAGTTCTTCAATATCCTCAAGAGCAGCAGCTCCGACGCCTTCTTCGACGCGCGTTTGATCGCCTCGACGGGAGGAGCGGCCAATCCCAGTCCGGGAAAGAGAAACTCCGTGTATCTCCGCTGCGACCCCGCCGGTGATCCAACAGGTTGCGCATACGCCCCTGCAACCCCACTCCAACCAGCCGGTGGCGATCACGGCCCAGGTGACGGGCGTCAACGGTGTGGCCACCGTGCTGCTGTCGTATCAGATCGTCGATCCGGGCAACTACAACTCCAAGAACGATGCGGCCTACGCGGATTCCAAGAACTGGGTGATCGTGCCGATGAAGGATGACGGCATGGGCGCCGACGCGGCGGCAGGCGACAACATCTACACCTATCGAAATCCCCGCCGCCGTCCAGATGCACCGGCGGCTCATCCGGTATCGGATCGCGGCCATGGACGCCGTGGGAACCTTGGTCACGGCGCCGTACGCCGACGACCCGCAACCGAACTTCGCCTACTTCGTGTATAACGGCGTGCCCCCGTGGAGCGGCGCGATCCAGCCGGGCAGCACGGACGCGACCCGCAAGCAGGTCGTGGCCTACGATTTCAGCACCATGCCCAGCCTGCCGGTATATCACCTCATCACGACCCGCAGTGCCCACCAGGAATCGCAGCACATCCCCAACGCCACTACCGGCGGGTATTCAGGCTCAGATTACCTATGGACCGGGACCCTCGTGTACGACGGCGTGGTTTACGATCATATCGGCTTCCGCTCCCGCGGCGGCGTTTGGCGGTATTCGATGGGCAAGAACATGTGGAAGTTCGATTTCCTGCGCGGCCACGACTTCCAGGCTCGCGATGAATACGGCCAGCCGCTTGATTACACATGGAAGAAGCTGAATCTGGGCGCCGACATCCAACAGGGCGACTATGGGCACCGCGGGGAGCAGGGCCTCTTTGAGTACACCGGTTTCAAGCTGTTCAACCTGGCGGGACCTGCGCGTCGATCACCTTCCCCATCCATTTCCGCATCATCGAGAACGCCTCCGAAACCAACAACACGCCGAGCAACCAGTACGACGATGACTTCCAGGGCCTCTACCTGGCGGTTGAGCAGTTGGACGGGCGGTTCCTGGACGAGCACGGCCTGCCCGACGGCAACCTCTACAAGATGGAGTCCGGCACGGGCGGCGGCGAATCGAACAACCAGGGACCAACACAGCCCAGCGATAGCTCCGACCTGGTCAGTTTCGTCAACGGCTACAGCGGCAGTCCGACCGAGTCCTGGTGGCGGAGTAACCTCGACTTGCAGGGATACTACGGGTTCCGCGCCATCAGCGAGGCGATCCACAACGGCGACATCGGCTATGGCAAGAACTACTTCTACTACCATGACCCCGACACCAACCGCTGGTCGGTCTTCCCGTGGGACCTGGACCTGACATGGGCCGAGACCATGTACGGCAACGGCAATGACCCGCTCAAGGCCCGGCTCCTGTACACCAACAAGAATTACTCCGGCACGCACGAGCCGTTCATCACGGAGTACCGCAACCGCCTGCGGGAGATCATGGACCTGCTGTTCAACTCCGAGCAGGTCGGCCGGATGATCGACGAGTACGCGGGCTTGGTGAATAGTCCCGATCCGGGTGCCTCCATGGTGGACGCCGACCGCGCCATGTGGGACTACAACCCCATCCTCTCCTCGTCCTACGTGAATTCCAGCAAGGCCGGCGTGGGCCGGTTCTACCAGTCGGCCGCCACGAAGGACTTCCCCGGCATGGCGCAGCAGATGAAGGACTACGTCGCTTACGTCTACACGCATACGCGCAACTGGTACGAGCGATCCCTCGAACGGCCCCAGCCTGACGAGCCTGGCCGCCGACGCCCTGATTCCCGCCAAGCCCACGATCACCTACGTGGGACCGGCCGGCTACCCGGCGGACCGCCTGAGCTTCCGCAGCTCGGCCTTCAGCGGCGTCGCCTCCTTCGCCGCGATGAAATGGCGTATCGCGGAGATCTCCAAACCAACGGCACCGCCCTACGATCCGAACAACCCGAAGAAGTACGAGATGCAGGCCGCGTGGGAGAGTCCGGAGACTCACGCCGTTCGCCAGCGATATCCGGATTCCGACCTCCGCCGTCGAGCCCGGCCACCTGTATCGCGTGCGCTGCCGCATGAAGGATGCTTCCAACCGCTGGTCGAACTGGTCGGACCCGGTTCAGTTCACGGCGGGCGACCCGACCGCCGGATCGACCCTGGCTCTGCGCATCACGGAGATCATGTATCATCCCCCCGTCTCGCTGACCGAGGATGGCTGGGATGCCGAGGAATTCGAGTTCATCGAGTTGATGAACGTCGGCACGACGGCCATTGACCTGACCGGTCTGCGTTTTGTCGAGGGCATCACGTTCGACTTTGCCGGCAGTGCGTTGACCAAGCTGGGGTCCGTCCGAGATGGTCGCTGGTCGTTCGCGACCAACTCGCCTTTGAATGCCGGTACGGAACGTCGGTATCGTCCCGGATCGCGGGCGAATACAAAGGCAAGCTGGCCAATGAGGGCGAGACGATCAAGCTGATCGACTTCCAGACCGGCACCGTGGCCCAGTTCGCCTACTCCAATACCTGGTACACCAACACGGACGGCAAGGGCCGGTCGCTGGTCCTGGCCAATCCGACGCCAGGTCACCCCGGATCAACTGGGCCGCCTCTCTTCCTGGCGGGCCAGCTACCACTGGGGCGGCTCGCCCGGATTGCCGGATACGCCGTAGACCACAAACACCCTTCGTCCAGGGGCGAATCGAAGAGTCTGTCTTGAGCTGCCGAAGCGATCTGGCCACCGACGAGGTTTGTCGGGCCTGTCGCCCGAATCCTGCACGTGGCCGCTCCGTTCAGAATGACCAGACGCGATCCGCGTCTGGGACAATGTCCATTGGGGTACAGCGAACTTCCGTGACTCAAGGACTTGGAAAACTGTCCCCGGCGTGGCTCGAACACGCAACCTGCAGCTCCGGAGGCTGCCGCTCTATCCAATTGCGCTACGGGGACCCGATGAGCTAAACCTACGCTCTGCCAGCACTTCTACCACCACCGCCCTGCCCTGTCAACCCTTCTATCCGCCAAAAATCCGGGCCAACAGAGTCTAACCGCACGCGGGAGAGCAACTCCCTGCGATAGGCAGCCTATCGTTATTGCTTTGCAGGTCCGAAGCAGCCTGTCGCATTGGACACGATCAGGCCCGTTCGGTCGCGGTGGAGCGAAGCCGTGCCGACCGTCGCAAAGCCCTGGGCCTTGACGTCGTCGGCAATGCGAATCCTCTCACTGGAAAGGCCACTCCCTGCCTGCGGCTGGCCGGCCACCCTCACGAATTGCGGCGATCTTCTTGACTTCCAAGTCGATGCGGTCCGGGTAAACGGTGGCGACCGTGTAGTTCACCGTGGCAAGGCCGCCGTGGGCGATTTGAAGGATGCCATCGGCCTGGGCACACCCGATCGTCTGGGTCTCTCCGCACAGATACAGATCGACGGAATGCTTCTGGAGCGTCTGCCAGAGAGGCGACTGGCGGCCCCCCGCCAGCATCAGGCCGCCGGCTTGCGGCGCGACGGGCGGGGCAAGCACCGGCGTGTGGCCCATCACCACCACGTGCGTAACGCCGGGATTCTCCGCGAGCGTCTGTTCCAGCCATTGCAGTTGCTCGCCCGTCACTTGCGGGACGATGCCGGCCTGCGGACCGGTGCCCCGCTCGAACACGTCCAGGGCGACGAACAAGGCGTCCTCGTACACGAAGGAAAAGGCCGTGCCTTTCAGACGGAGCGGCCCGTTGCGCGGCATGTTCAGGTATTTCTGGAATTGCCGCTTGAAGAGGATCGCCAAGGCGGCTTTATCCTCGGGCCACGGGCCGCCGCCGATCTCGTGGTCGCCGACGGCCGCGTAGAACTTCAGCCCGTGATCCTCCATCCGCTTCATCCAGGCGGGATAGCACGAGGCGGCGAGCTTCTCGATGGCCGCCTTGTCCGGCCAGTGCCCCGCGACCAAATCGCCCGCGACGAGGACGAATTCCGGGTTCTCCGCCTTGATCGCCTTGAGGATGTAGTCGAGGGTATCCTCCCAGCCGGGCTGCGGATAGGCCAGATCGGCGCCGGGGAAATCGGCCATGCTGACGAAACGCCAGGGCTGCACGCCGCAAACGCCGTCCTTCGGAACCTCGGCCTTGGCCACCCAGAGGATCGCGTTCAAAACCAGCTTGCGGAACGGCTCCATGTGCCAGTTGCTCGTGTAATGGCCACCCGCAAAGCCGAAGCCCCGGCCGCCGTCCGGACGGGTGTAGGCCCAGGCCAGGACCTTATCCTGCGGCTCGCGCGGCAGCTTGCCGGTCATGATGGGCACGACGTTCGCATCGTTCGGGCGGAATCGAATGTCAAAGTACCATTCATCCTCCGCGACGTAACCGCTGCAGCCCCGGGTGATCGGGTGGCCGTTGCCTACGGGCGTCACTTTCACCACGTTGACGGGGTTCTGCGAATAGCCCGCCTCATAGCAGCCGCCCATCCACGCCATGAGGTCCGGCTGGGCCCCCGCCGGCGGATCGATGGAATAATGAAGAAACGCCAGCCCGACGCCGCGTTTGGCAAGCTCGCGGATCTTCGCCAGCCGCTCCGGGACGATCAGCGGGTGCATTTCCCGGCCGTCCGCGAAGAAGATGATCGCATCGGCATCGTCCAGCACGGCCGGATTGGCGGGCCAGCCGTTGTCATAGATGTCGATCTGCGGTGGCTCGATGTTCGTCGCTTGCAGCAGGCAGTCTTTGGCCAGCCGGGCGACCTGGTTCCACTCGTGCGTGCCCGCGGGGTGGCTGGGCTTGCCGGCCAGGAAGGCGATCTTCTTGGCCTTCGTCCCCGGAACCGGCGCCAGATCCCGCCGCCCAGGCGCAGCCGCGACGAAACAGCTCCGCCGCCCCGGGATTGGTGATGGCTCCGACATCGTGGCCGAGCGGACTGTGGAAGATGCGGCCCTTGCCATATTTCAGGATAAACGCCATCGCATAATTCTTGCCGTCCACCTTCGATTTGGCCGAGGCCAAGACTTGGATCGGGAGATCGCCCGCCAGACAGGTATACAACTCATCGGTGATCGTGAAGGGTTTCAGCCCGTGCGTGATGGGATGATCGACGTCGGTCATGGTCACCTGGAAAGGCCCGTAGGGATCGTGCGGCCGCATCTTGGGATCGTAGACCCGCCCGAGGATCTTCTCGAACTCGGGCCAGCCCTGGAAGGCGCCGCAGGCGAAGTGGACGGCCACGACACCGCCGCCCTCGCGCACGAAGCGGGCCAGGTTCTGCCGGGCCTGCTCCCCAGGGTCCGGCGTCTCCCAGTTCATGAAGTGCAGCACGACGACGCTATAGTCCCGCAGTTTCTCCGACGCGAGGAACTCCGGCTTCTCGACCACATCGACCGTCAGTCGCGGGTCCTTCCGCAGCTCCGCGGCCAGCGCCGGCGCCGTCTCCTTCCACTTATGCCCCGGATAGTCGATGCCCGTGACAATGACCACCTTGCGGCTCTCGGCCTCCGCGCCCTGGCCGAGGCCGCTCAGAGCCAGCACAAGCCCCCCTACGATCACCAACCGCCACATCTCAAGTGCATACCGTCTCATCGCCATGCCTTCTCCTTCAGACCGTGGGCGACTGGCTCTCCGTAGCATGGGCATCTATGCCCATGCTACCGGCAAATGGCGCACCCGCGAATTCGGACGACCAAAGTCATTCACACGACTTTGTATTGCGTTCCGCACTCGTTTGTCAACGCGGCGGGTCGTGCCGTTGGTGCACGTAATGCTCAATCAACCGTTTGACCTGGCTGTTCTGCGGCGTCTCTTCGTCGTTCAGCGTCTGCGTGGCGTCGTCCAAAGGTTCCGGCTCGCTCTCGTGCAATCTGCGCAGCAGGGCCAGCGTCTCGCGTCGGATCTGGGGGACATGCAGGTCCATCATCATTCCTGCATCCTTGCTCTGCCCGTAGACGCGGGCCAGAGACTCCCGCTTGGCGAAGGTCTGAAGGAACGCCTTTTCCAGAATCAGGATTTCCTGGATCGCGAGCAGCCTGTCCTCCACCCGCTTTTGCAGTTGGCCCTCGTCTTCCACGCCCAGCAGGCGCAGCACATGGTCCCACGTCCGACAGGGCAGCATCCGGATCTTCGTGATCTCCTGGAGCGTTTTTCGCTCGTGGCTCAGGAAGACCGCCAACATCCGCTGCGCCTCCGGCCGGAGATGAACCTGCCGTTGGCGGCGTACCAGCTCGAATTGCCAGGCGTGGGCACCGTCGGGCGCTGTGCCCCGCTGCACGAAGGAACAAAAACACTGGGCTTCGTGCGCCGCCGCTTCCTGGATCGCGGGCAGTGTCTCCTCATCGACGACCTTCGGAACCATCGAGAAGGAAGGATCGTCAACCGGTTGCGGTTGCGCAGCTCGTATCGGTTGCGTCGAAGGTGGAGCGTCTGCTGTGCCGCCCGACGCAACCGGTCCACGAGACGAGCCGCGCAACCGTGAGACGGCCATCACGATCTTCCCTGATGTCCCTCATGAACAAAAGAAAGCCCTGCGCGATTTCCCGGTGTCGGCCCCTCTTGGCCGCCCGGCCCAGCAGTTTCCGCCAAGCCTGGTACCGCTTGTCGTCCGCGAAATACGCGTGGATATCGACGGCCAGACCGGCCGAGACGCCGGCCTCCGCACTCTGCTCCGTCAGGGTCTTGATGCCCTTGAGGACGGAGAACAAGTAGTCGCGATAGCGCTGGACATTGCCCTCGGTGAAGCGCCGCAACCGCTTGAGGGTCACGCGGATGTTGTCCAGCATCAGATCGTTGACGGTCAGAACATACGCCGGGACTTGCTCGGCATTGGTAAAATCGGCCACCTCGGCCAAGCCGCCCAGCAGTCCCTCCTCGACGACGGTCTCTTCCTTCTTGGAGTTCTGGGAGTCCTCACTGGTCGCCTCCGCCTCCTCCTGAATTCGCTTGAGCAAATCGTCCACGCTCAGGAGCGAGCGTTGGAGCAGCCGCTCGTTGAGGGAATCGTAGATGCGAAACGGATTGATGATCAGCAGGGCCGCGACCAGCAGAAAGCCAGCAGCGATCCAAGTGCAGACACGGCCCCACCGCTGCCAGAACTCGCGCATGTGCGCAATCGGGTCTTGCCCCTGGGGCGTGGCGATCTGTTCCAGCCCTTCATCGTCAAACCGGCCTCGGCCCGAAGCCAAGGAGGCAAGCAGGGAGCCGGGAGAGGAGGGAATGAGGAAACACTGGAATGAGGAAATGACGGGTGGACAGCCTGCCTCGGGCCAGCCTTCCGATATTCCCGGATTCCAGCACTCCAATCCCAAACAGACCACGAGCCACGTCCAGAGACTCCTCGTGCGCAGGCCGTTACCCGGGAACGCCGATCTCCCGATCGGCTCTTCTCCGAAGCCAATCAGGATAGGGCTCCCAAACGCGATGCATCGCGTTTGGGGACCCAGATTGGCGGTCCCGGGAACCGGCCCGGATTTCTCCCCAGTTGTTGATGACACATCCACGTCTCTATTATATCATGTTCTTCGACGGCAAGAAAAGCTGAGTACGGAAATGACAAACGCGTCCCGCCGGGCATCACCAGGCGGGATCGTCCTGAGAACGACTGACTGATGGATCCGTGTGGTCGATTGTGTGGGAGAATTCTTATGACAAAGGCAAAACGGGTCGGAATGCTGCTGATCGGGGTATTGTTGTGGACCGGACTCTGCCAGATCGGCGTCCCCGCCGCGCAGACAGGAGCGCCACGCGTCGCCGGCTGGCAGCGCCGAGGCGTCCTTGCGGGCGGAGGTCCCGGCGCGGGATGAAACCCTGGAGATTGCCAGCCAAGTGGGACAGCCGATGACGATCGTGTTCGTGGCGCCGTCGGGCAAGACGGTCAAGAAAGACGACTTGCTGGTCGAGCTGGATGCTTCGCCCCTCGCGGACAGGAGGATACAACAAATTCTTGATGCGCGGAAAACGAACAGCGAAATGATCCTGGCCAAGGACGCGCTGGAGATGGACCAGCGTGCCGCGGCGGGCCAGATCGCGCTGACCGAGAAAGCCCTGCACCTCGCGCAAGCTCAGTTGCAGGCCTTTACGGAAGGGGAATACCCGAACCAATTAGCCGACGCACAAGCTGAGGTCGCCCTGGCGAAGGCAAAGAAGGACATGACACAAGGCCGATTCAACCGGCTGCGGGCCCGAAGCCAGCAAGGCACCCCAGACGAACAAGCGGCGGACGAGCTTCAAGAAGCACAACTTGTGTTCCTGGAAGCCAGTGCCCAGAGCAATTCCGCCGAGAACCGGCTGGCTTTTCTCCAAAAGGTCGGGCACGACAACAAGATCGCAGAACTGGAGTTGGGCGTGGCACAGCGTGAGTACGACTTGGCCCGCGCCAAGGATGCCCTTTCATCCACGACGCTGCGGGATAAGCAAGCCCTTTCCCTCGCCGAGATGACCTACAAGACCCAAGCGAACGAAGTGGCGCGATTGGACGATCAGATCCGCAAATCGAAGATCTACGCGCCGCGTGATGGCACTGTCGTCTATCCCGACAACGGCGACGAGGCCGCGACCAAGCCGGGGGCTACCGTCTACGACCGACAAGTCCTCCTGCGCCTGCTGCCCACAACACCGGCTAAGCCGTAGATCAGCTCGCCGGCTTAAGGACGACGGAACGCACGTTGATCGGCTGCCATTGTCCCCGTACGGGCTTGATGCTCAGCTCGTGGGTGCCTTTGTCAAGCTGCACCTCGCCGATCTTGACTGTCTGGAAGGTCTCGTAGCTGCCGGTTTTCGGGGCTTGAGCGGTGAGTTTCTGTTCGCCGGCAGCAAGCTCGAATTTGCTGTTCTCCGCCGGCGTGGCGATAGTAGCCATGACGTCAAACCGGCCGCCGTTTTGCAGCTTGAATTGCCAGCTCACCCAATCCCGTGCATTGGTCCAGTAGCCGATGTTAGGCTGGCCGCCCTTTTCCTCCACCTGGGCCCCGCCCCCGTGGATCTCCGCCATCGGCGCGGGCAGCACCATGCTCCCATCCGCCTCCTGGGCCGGCAGGATCTTCTCGATATCCAGCTTGCCTTTGACCTCAAGAACGACCACCGTGTCAATCGGATCGAGCGGCTCAGACGGCACGCTCACAACGACACCCTCGCCCGTGGCGGCAACGGTCAGCGTCTTGTCGTTGGCGAGCAGCCAGGCGCTGCGGACTTCATTGTGCAACCCCGGCACGACCAGCTTGCCGTCCTTGGGCCAATTGAAGACGTGCAGATATAGGGTCGCTCCCGTATCGCTGAGCTTCTTCGTGCACCGACCCCACGTCAGTTTGGTGAACGGGCTGGCCGTAGTCGCGTAGATCGACTCGCCATTGACCTTCATCCACTTGCCGATCGCCTGGAGCCGCTCGATGCTCGGCTGCGGGATCTCGCCCAGGCAGGTCGGCCCGACGTTCAGGAGGTAGTTGCCCCCCTTGCTGGCAATGTCCACGAGATTGTGGAGCAGTGTCGCGACAGACTTCCAGTTGTTGTCGTAGCTCTTATAGCCCCAGGTGTCGTTCATCGTCATGCAGGTTTCCCAGTCGCGGCCGGGGGTACCGGTCGCGGGGATCGACTGCTCCGGCGTGCTGAGGTCACCGCCGTAACCTCCGCCGAGACGGTTATTTATGATAATCCCGGGCTGGAGCTTGAGCAGAGGCAGCAGCATATCCGCCCGCGCTTTGGTCATATCGACCGGCGTGTCCCACCAAAGGACGGCGATCTTGCCATAGTTGGACAGAATCTCTTTCACCTGCGGCGCGGCGACCTTGCGGATGTATTCGTCCATGCTGCCGTTCTGGGCCGGGTCCCAATGCCCGCCCGCGGCCGCCCCGCCTGGATTGTTCCAATCCTGGGCCTGCGAATAGTAGAATCCGAGCTTGATCCCCTCCTTCTCGCAGGCCGCCGCCAGTGGCTTGAGCAGATCCTTGCCATAGGGCGTCGCCTTCACCACGTTCCAATCGCTGGCCTTCGAATCGAACAGGGCGAAGCCGTCGTGGTGCTTGGACGTGATGACGATATACTTCATGCCCGCTTCTTTGGCCAGGCGGACCCACGCCTGGGGGTCGTAGCGGACCGGGTTAAACTGCTGGGCGAACTGCCTGTACTCGGCCACCGGAATCTTGCCGGTGTTCATGATCCATTCGCCGATACTCGGGATCTGCTTTCCTTTGTAAGTCCCGGCGGGCACCGAGTATACCCCCCAATGAACAAAGAGGCCAAAGCGCGCCTCCCGCCACCATTTCATGCGGGCGTCCCGCTGTTCGGGCGTCTCGCCGGGCTGCCCGACCACCTCCTGGGAAATCACGGTGCCACAAAGACCTGCAATCAGCACCCCAATCAGAACCACAACGCGTCGCACCTGTGGCCAAGAAGTTCGCATCGGAGGATCTCCTAATCATGGCACAATCCAACTTGATGTCACGACGACAGTCTACCTTCGAATTGCGATGACCACTACAGAATTCCCGGTGCGCGGATTCGCCCAGTGCGCGGGCTTGAAATCTCCCCTTGTTTATCGGACAATGGTCTTGTCGAGCGAGTTGTCAGTGACCGGGAACTGCGAACTGGCAACTGGGAACCGGTGGAGAATCGGCATGAGTGATGTCACACGCATCTTGAATGCCATCGAACGGGGGGACGTGAAGGCTACGGATGAACTCTTGCCTTTGGTCTACGAGGAATTGCGGGCGCTGGCCGCCCAGAAGTTGTCCCACGAGCCTCCCGCCCGTCTTGCCGTCAACCGAAAACCGGCAACTGGAAACCGCCCACTTCTTTCTATTCCGATCTCAGAGCCACCATCGGATCGACTTTCGCCGCTCGGCGGGCGGGCAGCCAGCACGCAGCGAGCAAAGCCGCTTGGACGCACACCGCCCCGCCGATGAAGGACACGGGATCGAACGGGCTGATGCCGCCAATCTGATGACGCAGGACCACGGCCGCCCCAACCGCCAATGGCACACCCAAGGCCATGGCGATCAGCCCCAGACGCAGCCCCGTAGACAAGATCAGGCGCACGACGGCCCCGCGCGTCGCTCCGACGGCCAAACGGATACCGATTTCCCGCGTCCGGCTGTTCACCATGTACGCCACCACGCCGTAGACACCCACGGAGGTCAGCGCGAGCGACAAAGCCCCGAGAATACCGAGGATCCGCAGCGCCGCGTACTCGGGTGCCAACTCGGTCTTCATGATGTCGCGCAGCGTGCGGACGTCGCCGGATCCCAGCCTCGGATGAATGCGAGCGAGTTCCGCACGCACAGGGGCCACAATGTTCCGCGCTCTCCTTTCGCACGAATCAACAGGTTGGCCTGCAGGAGCGAGTCCTTTCCCGCGACATGAAACACGCCGGCGTCCGGCTTTTCGCGCAGGCGGTCCAAGCAGGCGTCCTGAACGACGCCGACCACTTCCCACTGTCGGATATGCAGGCCCAACGGCTCGCGCCCCGGCCAGAACTTCCGCACGAAGCTCTCATTCACGATCACGGCTTTCCGGCCGGACTCGACATCTTCCTCGCGGAACTCCCGACCGCGCAGCAGCGGGACTCCCAGGACACGGAACATATTGGGCCCCACGCGCGGGTAGAAACCAACCTCGATGGGCTTACCTTCGGCGGAATCCTCATGACCTTCGAGTTGGACCCCCACATCCAGAAAACTCTTCATCCCGCCCAGCAGGTCTACCGGTGAGACCCCCACCTGTTCGACCCCAGGAACACAGGCCACCCGGCGGACAATCTCCGCCAGTTGCGCCATGGCGTTGCTGGTGGTGAAACCGATTCGCTCCAAATCGAGCGGAACCGTCGCCAGCCGATTGGTCCGGTATCCCAAATCCAGAGACAGTTGTTTGCTCATGCTGCGCAGGCACAGTGTCGCACCACACATCAAAACGAGGGATCCCACAACCTGCGTGACAATCAACCCATGGCGCAGCCGCCACCGCCTGCGTCCCATTCCTTCGACATCTCTTAACGCAGTGAAAGGTTCGAATCCGGTCGCCTGCAGTGCGGGCAGAAGACTGAACGCTACCCCAGCCAGCAACGCGACCCCTGCGGCAAAGAACAGGACGCGTGCATCGATCACCGGATGCACGCGCGGCCCCGACCACCGAGGCACGAAGCGCAGGAGCAGCCGCCCCACCCAAGAAAAGACGAGCAGCGCGCCCCTATACCTCCGGCGGCCACCAAGGCCCCTTCCCAGAGAACCTGCCGGATCAACATGACCCGCGTTGCGCCGAGGGCGATGCGGGTCGCCATTTCTTTGCGCCGTTGCAGCGCGCGTGCCACAAACAGGGCGGCAACATTGGCGCAGGCGATCGACAGCAGGAGCACCGTCGCCACCGCAGAAAACCGCAGAAAACTGACGACCTGGAGCTTCAAGCGTGAAGTGCCCAGGAGACCTCGCCCGATCGGACTGAGTCGGACCCTGCAGAAGTTGGATCCCACACCGTAACGAGACCAGCGGGGGTCCCTGGAACTGGATAGCTCCTTCGCGACCGCGGCGGCAATCGGGGACAACAGATCGGCGGCGGTAGGCGCTGAGCGCGGCTCGGATAGCCGCCCGACAACCTGGTAAACCGCCGATTCCCCCAGCGTGGGCTCCAAACACGCCGGCATCCACAGGCTGGGTGGCGTGAATCCGAGACCGCCGAATCTCTTGGGGGCAATCCCCACGATCTCCACCAGCGTCTTGTTCAGTGTGACGGTCTTCCCCAAAACGTCCAGTGCTCCACCGAAATAGCTTTGCCAAAACGCATAGCTAATCACGGCGACGGCGTGCGCTCCGGTCTGCGTGTCTTCCTCCGCGAGAAAACCACGCCCCAGCACGGGGACTACGCCCAGGAACGAGAAATAGTCGCCCGAGACCAACTGCATCTCAACGCGCTCTGTGGCGTCCTCCCAGCGCAGCTTGGGCGCGATGTTCGCATAGCCAATAAGGCCCTGAAACACGCGTCCCTCTCGCCGAAAAGCTTCATAGAAAGGTCGGCAAACGTTAGCGTAGATCGGTTGACTCATGGCATCAGCCGGCTCGATGGCCCACAGTTCGTTCGGGCGGGCCACCGGCTTGGGACGCAGCAGCAGCTCGTTGAGGACGCCAAACACCGCCAGATTGGCGCCAAGTCCCAGCGCCAACGTCAGCATAGCCACCAAGGTGAAACCGGGAGACTTCCTCAACGTGCGCCCGGCCAAACAAATGTCTAGCCACAGCCTTGTCATTGCGCGACTCCACTTATCGATGACGGTCAATTGGCAATTATCGCTCGTCGTGCTCTCGGTTGTCAAGGCTGAATTTCCGGGTCCTTGAACCTATGCACAAACGCGGTCATTTCCTGTGCCGCCTGGCGTCGTTGCGCAAAGCCCACTTGATGCCTGAACGCCGCGTGATGAGCCTCGTACTGATTCACGTACCCTTCGCAGATCATCTTCTTTCTTTCAATTAGTTCGTGGGACTCCGTCTTCCACTTGATGATCATCTGCGCGGCGCAGACGGACGGGTTTATCTGAAATGCTTTTATGGCATGTTCGAGGCCAACGCCGTCCGCCTCGGACGACGGCCCCTTTCCCTGGTAGAAGCAGGCGAGGCTGGTGTGGCGTGTATACTCGTCTGGATATACAGTGTCACCGGTAGCAATCCCGTTGATGAGTCGTTGTCCCTCTGCGCTCGTCGCGTTGACAAAAAGCTTGTGCGTGTCATCCGAATAAACAAGCTGCCATTCGGGGTGCGTGCCCAGTGCCTTGACCAAGACGAAGTTGGCGGGGTCGCGGTAGTGCGCCAGCACGATATCCACCGCACGTTGCTCGAGTTGATCCGTGACGTACTTGCCCATCGTGATGAAGTCGTCGTCCGCCGGCGTGACGCCCTTTTCCTTCAGCGTGTCCCGGATGGGCTGACAGCGCCATATATTGAGCCAATCCCTGTACGACTGCGCCCATAAGCGGTCTG
Source organism: uncultured Planctomycetota bacterium (assembly GCA_963750205.1). Lineage (GTDB taxonomy): Bacteria > Planctomycetota > Phycisphaerae > Sedimentisphaerales > Anaerobacaceae > PLanc-01. Next base: position 42,614 of record CAVVRJ010000042.1, on the reverse strand, counting down.
GGCTCGGCCGTCGATGAACAATCGCAATTCAAGTTCTCCCGTCTTGGGCTGCGGATCCATCCGCCACGCGATGAACCCTCCCTCAATCCAGTCGTTGAGCATTCTGCCTTTGACATGATTCTGCTTCAGGAAATCACATGCTCCTTGAGGTTGCCGGTGTATACTGACGAGCCGTTCAAATACCGAGTAGTTCTGAAAGCCATCCGGCCATGGTGCAATCAGACGTTTGACGCAGAAGTATCCATTCATCAGGTCCAGACAGATGACGAAGATGGTAGCCCATAGGGTGAGGTCCCAGAGAAGGGTTTTCGCAGATACCGTTCGCTTCCCAGGGTTCTCAACTCCCCCGGTCATGACCCGGGACAACGGCGATATCGTCTGTCCGATCCACACCGCAAGGAGGGGACAGCAGACAAACGCCGCGATCGGAATGAACCGCCGGGAGCACATGGCCATATATACGGTCAGAAGGGCCACGAGGAGTAGCGCGACATCCAGATGGCATCGGGGAAACCACGGTTCGCGATCTTCACCGGCCTTTCTGCCTTGTCGGAGGGCTGACCAGCATTGTACCGAGACCCAGGAGACAAGGACGAGGCAGAAACCTCCGACCATCACCAGAAACGGGACTACGAATCCACATCGGCACGTCCAGTCCAAGACCGGACGCCATTCCCGTATGTTTCGCCACAGAGCGGCGTGCTCCCCCCAACTGATGACCCAGAGGTGCGTCACGTTCGCGATGTGAAATGGGCTCAGCAGGATGATCAATCCCAGCGTTACCATGGAGGCAGCCACGAGGTGGAGACTCGCCGCCGGTTTCACAGAGATCAACGCCGGTTTGAGCCGGGTGACCAGCACGCCAAGGAGCAGGAAGGCGAGGAACACGAGGATCAGGGCAGCAGACGTTCGGCCCCCCTCCGTAAGCGTCTTGGCGTACGCGGTTAGAAACAGCAGCGCCGATACGCTGCCATGGTAGCTGCAGATGGTTCCGAGCTGGGCCGCCAACAACGTGCAGACAACACCCAGAAGGACAGCCATCAGGATGAGTGCCGCCAGCACACGATCCGCAGTGGCCACCGGCAGCACGGTGCCTTGATATCCATTCCTCCAGAGCAGAGCATAGAGCAGAAACCAAGCAGAAGCACAGTAGCACCACGGAGTCCAGCGCCTGGGTAAGGCGATGAGCATGTGCATGAATACAAACGGGACCATCATGAGGAACATGTACACATACCCGCCATGCAGATTGCCCCACAATACTCCCAAGGGGACGAGCAGCCAAGCATAAAGGACATGGCGGTAGGTAGTGAGTACCAGAATCATCACGAAAACCGGCGTCAACAAGTTAGAGAATTCATTCGGTCGCAACCCCGTGAAGCTGACGCCCACCAGCATGGAGAAACAAGAACACCAGGAAGCCGACGCAGGGTGCGCTCCCAGCAACCGCGTCAGCGAGTACACACATAACACCGTGAGCAGATAAAAAATAAACTTCAGAAACAGCAGACTCGTATAACTGGGGTCTTCTTCCGTTCCGCAGTGTGTGGCCAGCCGATAGAAAAGGAGATGAGATAGCCAATTCTGATTGATCCAGCCCGCGGGATGCCAATATCGAACAGAGGCAATGCCAACCTTCTCCACGATGCGTTGGAGACACCGCGGCCAAGTCCTGATTTCGTCGCTCGTTGGCCCTTGGGGAAGGGAGTTGAAGCTGAAGGGATCGGCACAATGAACCCCGCAACGAGCGATGTGTCTTCCACTGGCCAGGGCGACCCAGGTGTCACCAACATCTGCCAGGTTCCTGAAGGCGGCAAACGCGAAGACAAACATGGCAATCCAGCCCGCAATAGCTATCTTTCGTGTTGGATCCGCCGGGATCGCCGCGGTGGATTCAATACCAGTCTCCTTTCGACCACTTTCCCTGGGCGTACACACTTTCAACATCTTCACGCCTCCCTATGGTCACAATGGGGACCTTATCTGTCGTTTCTTGTCGCACCCCTCTGGTACGGCCGGCGCGAACACTCCGGGCCACGGCATCGGCCCCAGGCCGTCCACCCCGGCCTGCGCACAGGTCGCGTTCTCCCCGATAACGATCACCTGCCGCCCGGTGAAACAGGCGCGGCGTTCTCCGCTTTCAACACAGGGCGCGAGAAGCGGGCCGATTATTCCCCGCGACCTGATCGGTGCAGGACACCGGCTTCCCGAGAGACCTGGCTCGGTCCTCCACTACATGGCGTCATATCCGGTCTCTCCAAGTCCGCTCGCGGTTGTCGCACTTGCCCGGCAAACCACAGAACGCCCATCAGTAGGACGTTTCTCACCAGGCAGAACAGATTCTCGCTTTTGACTCTGGCCGCGAGCCGGCGCAATCCCTCGCACGTGCAGTCTGGTTCCCACGGTTGCGCGACCCAATACACCAGGAATGCCGTTGCGGCAAAGAGGCAATAGTACGCCACCCAACGCCACATCCGTCGCTTGCTCCCCAAGCACAGGCCGGCAACCAGCGCCAACTCCCCGGTCGTCAGCACCACGGGCAAATGTACCCTGACCGCCGGCGGCAGACGCGGGGTAACCAGGACCAGTTTCTCCCGGAAATAGGCGTAATTCACCAAATTGTAGACTAGGGTACCCAGCATCGCTACTGCGACAATCCCATTGACAAGCACATCTTTGCGGATCCTCATCATATTGGCCTTTCTCCCGGATCCTCAGGCGGGCGTTGACCTGCCACCGTACGGCAAGGGATCGGGATTACCCTCCTTCTTTCAATAAGCCGCATTGGGGATACTCTTCAGGCTCACCGAGGATTGCTTATCCACCCCGGCCAACACCCAGTGCTCGAGGGCGGGGTGATACCAGCACCTGATCCGGATCGGAAACATCTCACCACCTCTGGTCTTCACGATCGTCTGGAAATCCACCCAGTCGACGTGGCCATAGTCATGCACAACCATATCGCGGTCGGTCTCAGGCTGAAAAAACACGAAAGCGCTCTGTACGATAGGCCCCAACCAGTAGTTGAGCGCCGCCGACTCCATGCCTAATAATGTGTCGTTAACACCGGTCTTTGAATCAAACGGCGAGTGGCCCAGACGCATACCGTGGTCGTCAAACGCACAGAACCGCATGCGCAGACTACCGTTATCCCATTGGGACTCGCACTGGAACAACCGCGCCGCAACGCTTTCCGCCGTCTCGGTCGTCGAAAGCGATTTCCCGGTGTACCGCTCATACACTATTCGGACGCTGTCGAGCCTGCCTTGGGGAAACTGCGCCGTCATGCCGTGGCCCAGGGCGTGCAGTACTTGTCCCAGTTCCCCTCGCTCCGCGCCACCAGAATGTCGCCGAGGAACGAGACCAGAGCCTTCATCCTGGGTTCCGAGAGCTTGTCCGGAAGGAGTTCATTGACCCGCTTCATCAGCCTATCGCAGAAGTACCTTGTGGCGGAGATCTCAACGAACTCGCACTGGGCATAGAGGGCCACATTCTTCTGAACGCGCTCTTTGGTCGCTTCCTGTACCTCGGGCGTGTCTTCCTTTCTGTGGAGTGTGTCCACAACCATGATGGCCCCAAAGAGCCCTGCCATGGTTACGCCGGCACACACTCTGATTAAACCACTGTGTCGCATACCGATCTCCTCAGGCGGCGCGGATGTGTCGATGGCTAAGCTAAACGGTCCTGCCCGATCAGTTCATGTTCTGACATTCGCAATCACCGGTTTTTGAGTTACAGCCTGCAAAGTCGTACCTGTCACAGGTGATCGTGCCTGGGCAGTTCGACGGGCAGTTCTTCTCTACCCACGTATCGGCCCAAGCCGTCGCGTACAGGCTTAGTACCACTACAGCACACAACGTCAATTGGATGAAAGCTCGTTTCAACATAGTAGTCTCCTTTCGAATTGACCGACCCCACGTCCGCCTGAGGAAATTAGCATGCAAGCCACCATCGTCTCTAACACAACCCCTTCATCCCCACCTCAGAAATCAGAAATCCATGACAGCCCTCCGCACGTATACCCAACCACCAAATCCCAGGGCACCCATTTCTGAGCGACCTCATCCCAAAAGGAACGGATGCGGAGGGGATACTGCAGTCCCGTTGTACGGCGGACGACGATTTCGCAGTCCGCCAGGGTCAGGTGCCCGTGGCTCCTGAGCATGGCGTGCGGTCCGCGACGCGCGACCACGGATGCCTTCGGAGAGAATGCCGGCCCTGCGGGGAAGATATGCTGCTCGAGCAGTCTTTCGGGTTCGCGTGACCCTTTCCATACCCGCACCCTGGGTTGGCTGATGGCTTGCCAGAAACCGGCATGAGGTTCTTGGCTCTCGTTGGACTTCCTCCAATACAACGCCCAGATCTGCCGGGCGTCGCCCGGGAGGCTGTCAGGCGCTTATTCCATATCGATTCATCAACCGATACCGGTGAAAGTCCGTCGCTTCCGGTCTTATCTTATAGGTGGTCGGCGCGTGAAAGTCCTGGTATTCGGCGAAGGACCCCCGATGGAAAGCGAAGCAGACATGCTCCAGGGAGAGTGCAATCTCCCTCCTTTGCGGCGCCGACATCTCGCTCGCACTATCTATCAGAGCAAGGTTCTCGATCCGCCTTACGAATTCCGCACAGTCCTCAATGGCGGTGTAGGACATCCCTTCCCCCGGCTCAGACGCCCTGCATACTTCCGCCCCAGGCCGCAGCCTCCCCTCTTCCACGCACCCGGCAGCGCCGCCGTTGGGGGGCGATTGGCACACCTCCGCCTGCGCCGCAAGGTGATGCGCAGCGATCACGTCACGAACGGCCTCGGACCAGTCGCCCCCCCGCTCCAAGTCAGATGCCTCCCACATCTTCTGAATTCTCCCATTCCACAGTAGCTCAACAAGCGGAGTGTGGACTTGGTATCGTGCCTTGCGCTCCAGAATTCCCAACACACAACCGGAGGTCGCCAAGTCCTGGTGGGTGGCGTAGGGGTACTTCTCGATGAGGGCCACGCGAATATCCCTTCTTTCCGCAGGGGACGCTTGGGTGAAGCGTGTGAGTTCGCGGATCACGCGGACGCAATCGGGGCATTCGTGGCTCACGTAGGCTACCAGGCAGTAGCCGATTTCCAGGGGTTGCTCCGCCCATACGTAAGGCAGACGCGGCGTTATCTCTCCCGGAGCACCGAGATGGCTGCCCGCAGGCTTATGATTGAGCAGATAGACTGTCGAGAATGCGCATACCACCAGGACGATCATCCCCAGATTCCGCACCCGGCCGTCCACCGGAAGCTGACCGTGTACCGTCTGGAGGGAGAACGGCCCGATCGCTACAGCGGGCTTCGGACGAAATACGGCCAGGGCCCCGAGGGCCGGCAGGTCAATGGCAAGAAGGGTAATCCACGGATTCACATGCACCATTCCAAAGCAGCCACAAGATTCGGCACCCATGATCGCTTTGGAGAAGGTCACGGTACAAAACAAGCCAAAACACACCGTGGCGCCCATCCACGCCCACACCCTCCACACTCCCGACAACAGCCACATCCCCAGCGCCAATTCGAATTCTACTTGAAAGACCCGGAACCACCGCGCCGACCAGAGGTCGCCCTGCCCGCCCGGCACAACGGCCAATTCGTGGCCCTTAAGCAGAGCCGCGATGATCAGGAGTACGGCGAGAGCTTTCAGCACGGCATCAAGGTTTGCAGTCCGCCGCTTCATCAGCCAATCTCCATTCTGTTTCCGCTATTCGCGTTACTACCTCGCAAAGCCTTCTCACCAACTGCCGATATTGATCCCTGTCACACGGCAGGACCGACCATGGTCGTATGCATTCACAGGGGTCGTGCCCACATCAGAGATACACAACATCCCAAATGGAGCGCAGCATCCTGGTGACTCCATGTCCCGAGAGTCCGGCGTCTACACGCTAGATCCTTCATGCGTACTGATGGTCTACGCGTGCGCCGGCGCGAGCAGGGTACAGAGACTCCACGTGAACTGAGTAAAGCCCGCCCGAAAAAGGCTTGACAAATGCTTGCCCGTGTGCTCTAAAATGCTTCATCGGCCGGAAGGCGCAACAAAACGCCTCTGGCACGAGCCGGTGGGCCAGCAAACACTTTGACGGTAGATGCTGACTCACCGCTTTCTTATGCATACCGCGACGTCAATTCTTCTCGCCGCGCAGGCCATCAAGATGTCATCGTTTGGGTATGAAAGACTGCTTCACCTCCTTTTCAACCAAATCCTCTTGTCGTCCATCCAACCTTGTCGGCCGTCAGACAGTCAACACGGACGGTCGCTTGGTCGCTTGGTCGCTTGGTCGCTTGGTCGCTTGGTCGCTTGGTCGCTTGGTCGCTTGGTCGCTTGGTGATCGCTTGTATCGTCCCCTTCCCACCTTGTCAGGGGGAAAAATAAGAAAATGTCACAAAGTTTCTCAGGCCCCGCCTCATCATGGTCTCACTGTCCGCCTTTCCCTCCTTGTTTTATCCGCATTCATTGCGAGGGCCCCGTCTCGCGTAATCAATCCCATACTACCACAGATGGTCGCACGGGACATCCAACACTCATCAGGTTAACCACCTTTAACAGAGTGACATACATTGTCAAGCAAAAACGACGGGATTGCGCAGAATTTTTTCGTCCCGAGTCGAATCGTGGTGAAAAACGCGGTTGCCGGCAGTCAGTTGATGGTGAGTCCTCCGTTGTCGGTTCCCAGTGCGATAGGGATCAGGGGCCAGGGGTCAGCCTACAGCCTGCGGCCTGCCGCCTCCGTCTTCCACGCCCCCCGCCTGCGCGGGGGCTGGCCCTGTGGGCCGCGTTGGTCCGGCGGCGAGAATTTCTGCGGGATCTTGGGTTTTTGCGTCAACATGGGGGCGTCGCGAAGCGTCTTCTTATGGTGAAATGACATTATCACAGAGACATCGAGATCGCGCCGTGGCCTTCGGCCGCGACCAAACCCGCTCGCCCGGGGACGCGGAGACGTAGAGAACGGCGAGATCGAACCTATTTCAGACCCTGCGCCTCCGTGCGAGACACAGTCTTGCGCCAAACAAAGCCAAAAGGCGGTAGCCGGTAGTCAGTAGCCGGTAGGCGGTGGTACAAACGAAGCCAATTGAGGAAGAGTTTAAAGTGCGAAGTGGGAGAACCAAGCGTGCGAAACAAAGCCAATTTCCGGCGACGCCGCATGGGACGGGGGCCTCCCTCGACCCTCGCCCCCGTGGCCTCTGGCCTCCTGCGGCCAGTTGTACAAACAAACCCAATTGGGAGGGGCCGTCACCGGCGAGCGTGGGACGTGCGGTACAAACAAAGCCAATGGACCATGGACCAGCGGTTGGGAATTCCGCCTTCAGGCGGGTAGACAGTCCGGCCGGCTTTGGGAGTTCTGCGTTTACCCGGGATGGAGCCGGCTACGCCGGAAGCCCCTCAAACCCGCCTAAAGGCGGAACTCCGAACGGGACTCCCCACGAGTCAATCGAGCCGGATGCCTTTTTGATGAAGCCAGTTTTTCAGATCGCCCATCTCACTGAAGATCTCGTTATCGTAGTCCTGCTCGAGCTTTATGATGTTTTCCGCCAGTTCCGGCTGCTCCTGGACGATCTCACTCAGTTTCTTCTCGAACTCATCCGCACTGGCCTGGAGATCGTCCAGATCGACCCGGATGCCGAGGATGCCGGCGATCCGGCGGGTCGCGGCCACAATGCACTTCGGATTGGCTCCCTGCACGTAGGCCGGCACGGTCGCCACGATGCTCACCATCTCGACATCCTGCTCCTTAGCCCTTGTCGTTAAATAAGTTATGATGCTGGCCGGGCCTTCGTAGTCGCTGAATTTCATGCCGTAGCTCTCGAAGCGCGGCTTCATCTGGGCGTCCGAGACCGAGCAGAACAGCATCGGATCGCGGGTGTGCGGCACCAAGCCCGCCACACTGCCGATGAAATAAACCGACTGGACGTGCAACTGGTGGCACAACGCGAAGATACAATCGCCGAAATCGACCCAGTTCATGTTCGGCTCTTTGCCCGAAAACAGGATCAGGTCTTCGTTCTCAACCCCGAAGAACGCGTTGTCCGGGAACATGAACTCCCGGATAATGCCCTTTCTGATCTTGCAGTGGGGCCGGAACAACGACGCCACCTCCATCGCCGCCGGGAAGTTGTAAATGTAGAAGTCCTGATGGTCGATCTCGGCGATCCGCTTGGCGTGCAGCTTGTCCACGAGCACCTTGATCGTGCCGGTGGAGACTTCCGCGCCGTCCATCCAGCCCGATAACCCCATGAGCAGCCGAGGGTTATGAAGCTCTATTCCTCCATACATTCGCAACCTGTCCGACGCCATGCGCCCACCCTTCTAACACGACTACCAGTGCTCAACACCCATGCCCGCATCCTAAGCGAGACCGCCGGGTGCTGCAAGGGCGAAAAAGCCGCGCGATGCCTGTGACGGAAACCTTGATCTTGCGGGCCTTCTCCGGTACTATGACCCGTCAAGGCCTTTATGTGCAACCACCATTGACAGCCGAAAGGAGAAGACCGCATGAAACGACGTGACTTCCTCAAATCCGCGACCACGACGGGGGCCGGACTGCTCATTCTGCCCAAGACCATGCTCGCCGGCGCCGGCGCCCCCAGCAACAAGCTCAACCTCGCCCTGATCGGGACCTGGGGCCGGGGCAGCGCGCACTTCGGCGAGATGTCGAGCGAGAACGTGGTCGCGCTGTGCGACGTCAACGAGGACCACATGGCCGTGCCGCCAAGCGATGGCCCAACGCCAAGACGTACGTCGATTGGCGCAAGTGCCTCGACCAGAAAGGCATCGATGCCGTCGTCTGCTGCACGACCGACTTCACCCACGCGTTCGTCGCCAACTGGGCGCTGAATCGCGACCTGCACGTGTATTGCGAGAAACCGCAGGGCAACACCGTGGAGGAGTGCCGGGTGGTCCGCGCCAACTGGCTCAAGAAGAAGAACAAGCTCGCCACGCAGCTCGGCACGCAACGGCACGCCAACCCGAATTTCAACCGCGTGCAGGAACTGATCCGGGACGGGGCGATCGGGACGGTCTCGGACGCGTACGCCTGGGGCAATCGCCAGATCCCCAAGCCCGGCTACCTGCCCGCCCAGGGCGAGCCGCCGAAGAACCTCCACTACGATCTGTGGCTCGGGCCGGTACCCTTCCATCCGTACAATCCGGAGTACTTCAAGGGCGGCGAGGGCGCCAATTGCCTGCAATGGAATATGTATTGGGACTTCGGCAGCGGCCAGATCGGCGACATGGGCAGCCACACGATGGACCTCGTCTGGAACGCCATGGGCGGCGGCCTGCCGACCAGCGCCACGGCCACGGGCGACCCGTTCAATCCGGAAGTGACACCCGTCAAGATGGAGAGCCATTTCACCATGCCGGCCAATGATTGGCGCGGGCCGATCACCGTGAGCTGGTACCAGGGCGGGGCCATGCCGCGGTCGCCGCGACCCTATATCGATTTGAATAAGGCCGGCCTCGACCACGGCGCGATGTTCAAAGGCTCCAAGGGCTACCTGATCTGCGGCTTCGATTCCCGCATCATCGTGCCCTTCCGCGACGATGACGACATGAGCTACTACAACCGGCGGCCGAAGGAGAAGATGCTCCCGAATATGGGCTCCTTCCAGAAGGAATGGATCAAGGCCTGCAAAGGCGACCTGAAGACCTCCGTCGATTTCGACTACGGCGGCACGATGACCGAGACGATGCTCCTGGGCCTGGTGGCCTACCGCGCCGGCAAGAAGATCGAGTACGACGGCGCCGCCGGCAAAGTCACCAACAGTGACGAAGCCAACGCGCTCCTGAGCAAGAAATATCGCGACGGCTGGACCCTGAACGGGTAAGCCAGTCGCCTCCGCGGCTTTTTCAGAACACAACAACCGGTGGGGCCCTTCCGGCCCCACCGGTTCCTTTTTGCCTCCGCCGCAAAAAGCACGCTTGGGTGGGGCTGGAATGCGGTGGCAGCCCATGCAGTTTTCGTGGTGCGGGCGTCCCCGCCCGCCCTTGAGTCGTGTGGCTTCACACGACTCTACCTGCCCCGCCGTCCTCGCTCTCAGCGGGCGAGGACGCTCGCGCTACGAAGAGGCTGAATCCGCCACCTTATGCCGCCCGCACCCGCACGCTGTTCGAGCCAGTTGACCTTTGCACGGTGCGTACATATGATCTATCTCACGTACAGGGGTCTGGCTATGGCGAAGCTGACTTTGAATGTGGACCGCGAGGTAATCGAGAAGGCAAAGCGTCTGGCCGCGGAGCGGAACACGAGCGTATCGGCCCTGTTCAGCCGCTTCATTGGGGCGTTGGCGAACGGGAAGGATCAGCGCGAGCCCATTGGCAAGCTCGCGCGACAAGCCTCCGGCGTGATTGACCTCAAAGGACGCAGCCACAAGGACGTCTTGGCCGACGCGCTCAAGGACAAGTACGGGCTATGAACAGGAACGCCTTTGTCGAAACAAACGTGCTCATCACTATGCTCGCGGAGCGCGGGCCATTGCCTTTTCCGAGGGAGGAATGATGGCTGAGGGGAGGGACAATTGCGTTTACGTCGCTGAAGTCGACACTGAAGCCGTGGCGAAGGCCATCCGGCGGCGCTGGTTTCTTGTTCTTTTGCCCATTCCTTTGGTGCTCGCGGGCGTCGGCCTTGCGGCGGTCCTCGCGAGGCTGGAGGGCCATCCCCCTTCGCTCGCCGACATCCTCCAACGCCTACTCGTGGGCGTGGTGGTCCTTGGCGTGGTGGCTTGTTTCCTCATGGCCGTGCCTTTCCGCATAAGGGAGACGACCGTCATGATCGGGGCGGATTTCCTTGTCGCCCCGCTGGCGGCCTCCCCCAACTACGTGGCGACGGTGAAGTTCGAGAGCATCACCCGCGTAAGGATCAGCCTATCGAGAGGGCAGATTACGGGCGCGGCTGTCACGGCAAAGACGGCACGCATTTGCACAGGATGGATCAAGAATCCCGGCATCGTCGTGCGGGCGATCTTCGAGCGGGCTCCGGAGACCGTCAAATGGCGTCGAGCTTGGCGGCCGCTTAAGAGGTTGAGCCGGGAACATGTCAGGGAACTGATTGAGGAGGCCAACGTCCCCGATATCTACAGCCTCCGGCCGTCACCGACAGACTACACGCAGGCCGACGATCTGACTTCGTCGGAAGAGTGCTTGCCTGGGCTGCGAGGATGGTTGGAACGGTTTTTCGGTAGGGGGACATGCAAAACCATGACCATCATGAGTCCGCAGGTTCCAACGCCAGCCAGTCGTTATGTAAATGCCATGCTGATCCAGATGTTCAAGAGGGGTCCCAAGACCCGCGTGTTGGGGCGCTCGCAGTCCCTGCCTGCCCTGACCCTCGGAGCGGAGACAGTCGAGACCCCGCCGCTGGAAGACGTGCTCGGCAGACTCAAGTTCATGTGCCAACTCGATCCCGGAACCTGTCGCACGCCCACAGAGGGCGCGATCCACATCACCTTCAAAGGCGAGGGCTCTTCTGCGGAAGAGCCGTACCAGGCCTTGTGTCAATTCGACGACAAGTCCGACGCCTGCTGTCAAATCCGGCTGGAACGCATCCGGAAGTAACGATGACACAGAGACAGCCGACTTTGCAGAGCATATTATGGGTACCTTGACTTTGCGGCTTCCGGATTCGATTCATCGGCACATCAAGGGAATCACGCGACGGAAAGGGGTTTCGATCAACCAGTTCATCTCGTCGGCAGTGGCGGAGAAAGTTCCCGCCATCATGACAGAAAAAGCGTTCGAGGCCCGCGTTAGGCAAGCCAAGAAGGGAACCCTCGAGAGAATCCTCGACGAGGTCCCGGACCGTCCGCTCCTTCCGGGCGACGAGAGGAAATAAGACCGAGAGCTACTACGGGTGCGGCAGGTGCTTTTGCTCGTCGGCGGTCGGGGGCCAGTGGTTGAAGGTGGACCACATGCCGGGGTGGCCGGCGCCCCAGTCGTCGTCGTTCCAGACCTTGTCCTTCTTCATGTACTCGTTGTGGCCGTCGTAGAAGCCAAAGTTGGCGCCATCGCCGTGGCGGTACAGGGTGGGGCCGTCGCAGCCGACGTCCTTGTACGGCATAATCGTGTCCTGGTTGAGGACGTCCCAGCCTTTCTCGTAATTCGCCCCCTTCCACCACATCCACCAATCGTTGCTCTCGCCGAAGAATGCTCTCATGGCCGGCTGGGGCACGCTGGTGTTCTTATGACCGGCATAGCCGAAAGAGTACCAGTTCGAATAGTACCAGTCCGTGATGTTGGCCGCATAGCTGATGAAGTTGGAGTAGAGCCGGTCCGGAATCTCCATCTTCGAGATCCGGTCGCTCGGGCAGAGGTATTCCTTGGGCGCATTCCAGAGACTGTCCGCCGGGCCTTGCTCGCCCTTATAAGGGTAGCCCGCCAGCTTCCGAAAGAGCTGGTTGTCGGGCCAGCCGATCTGGTCCGTGCTGCCCGCGCCCGCAGGACGATAGATGATCGGCACGTACCAACCGTCCGAATCGTCGGCGTAGAGAACGTTGGCTAATCCCATGTTCCGCACGTTGTTGCCGCAGGCTATCCGCTTGCCCATGTCTCTTGCGCCCCAGAGCGGGCAGCAAAATGGCCAGCAACAAGGCAATGACGGCAATGACGACGAGGAGTTCGATCAGCGTGAAGGCTCGTTTCGTTCGCATGGCAACCCACTCCCGGCTCTTAACACCCTCAACGTGTTCCCAATGGGTCCAATCCCCGCCCTGACGCGGGGTATATAATATTATTGTATCCGGACCAAGCCGTCGGGCCAACCAAAATCCGGCTTGGCCAGTCGTTTGTATAAGATGCCGCGGCCGTCGCAAGTGTTCCGTGGCAAACGACCTGTGGTGGATGGCTCGCCCCGCACCGGAGGTGTTCAGACCCAGCGAGTGCTATTCATCCGCGCTGCCGCCGCGGAGTTGGCGGAGGATGTCCCAATAGGCCCCCCGGGCACCCGGCGGATGGCTTCGACGAGGTCGGTATTGTCATTGTAGTTATGGTCGGTCGCCTCGGCGTCAGGCTGCTCGGGGCTCCCCAACGCATTTCTCCGCGTTGGGGACCCCTCGGCCATCGGCTCGAAAAACCGCCTGTCGCCGGCGATGAGGTCTTTGATAAGCCTGGCGGGCTCGGGGCCGAGGGCTGGGCGAAATGTAAAACGTCGGCTGGAAGAGATCGATCGATCCCGGTGTACTTGCGGCGCAGGCCGGGATTGCCGTCGAGCGGACCCTCCCGCTGAAGTGCGTCCACCATGCCGGTGCCGGGATAGACGCGGATGCCGAGCGATGCACCCGCGCAGTCCGGCCCGATGCTCTTGATGAAACTGATGGTCTCGGCGGCAGTTTGCGGGGTCTCGCCGGGGCCGCCCAACAGCAGATCGATCATCACCTTCATGCCGTTCTCGCGGCACAGGCGAACAGCGGCGGCCAGGTCCTCTTTCCGATGCGGCTGGCGGTAGGTCCGGAGCATCGCCGTGCTGGCGGAGTCGCCCGTGAAGTTGATGCCGACGCAGCCCGCCTTTCGCATCGCCGCCGCCAGTTCGGCGTCGAACGGCGTCACAGCCAGATAAGCATACCACCGCACCTTCTCCCCGAGCGAGCGGCGGATCAATTCCTCGCAGACGGCCAGCGCGTGGCTGCGCGGCACGTTGAACTCCGCGTCGCACGTGTGCAGCACGTCGATCCCCTGGGCCAGCAGCGACTCGATCTCATCGGCAATTTCGGCGGGCTTGCGCGACCGCGGCACAGGCCCTTTCGAGAGCGGATCGGCACAGTACAGGCATTGGCGATTGCAGCCGCGCTTGGTCTCGAAGCCGCACTGGCCGCCCCGGGCGAAGTAGGCCCGATTGTCCACCATCTCGCGCCGGGCCGGCAAGGAAATCTCGGCAGGCCAAGCGGGCGTGTTGCTCCGGATCTTCCCGTCGGACCGCCAAACCAAGCCCGGAACTTCTTCGAACTGCCGCCCGGCCTGCAACTGCCGATAGAGGGAGACCGTGGCCTGCTCGCCATCGCCATGAATGCCGAAATCGGCGCCCGTGTACTCGACGATCTGCTTCGCGAAGACCGAAAACCCCACGCCGCCGAGGACGATCGGCGCTTCGCTGAGCCCGCGTATCTTCCGCACCAGTTCGGCCAGCCCCGGCACAAACCACTGGGCGCTGGGCCAGAAGCAGTCGTCCACATTGCGAAACGTCAGCCCGATCAGCGTCGGGCTACGGCTGGCGAAGTACTCTCGCAGTGCACTCTCGGGATCGTCCGCTGAGAGCGAGGTCGAGAATGCTCACCTCGATTCCCGCGCGGGCCGCGGCTTCCGCCACGTATTCCAATCCAATCGGCCCAATGGCCGGCACCATCCGATTCGTGTTTATCAAAGTCAACATGAGAAGTCATGGTACTCGGGCCGCATCTCCCGTTCAAGCCGGATCGGCCGCGTGTAGGGTGGGGCTTGCCCCACCGAAATCCGTTCGGCAAAGGGAATCGGTGGGGCAAGCCCCACCCTACAGCTTCATTGACAGAGGCGGAACCCGAGGCTAAAATCGCAATAATGGAGCAGAAAAAAATCAATATTCTGGGCCTGGAAACGAGCTGCGACGAGACGGCGGCGGCGATTGTGGCCGACGGGCGCGAGGTCCGGTCGTCGGTCGTGGCCTCGCAGACCAAGCTGCATGAGAAGTACGGCGGCGTGGTGCCGGAGATCGCGTCGCGGGCCCATCTCGAGAAGATCTATCCCGTCCTCATCGAGGCGATGGAACGGGCCGGCGTCGGCAAAGACCAAATCGACGCGATCGCCGTGGCGAATCAGCCGGGCTTGACGATTGCCCTGGTGGTTGGGGTGACCGCCGCCAAGACCTTGAGCTTCATGTGGGGTAAGCCCCTAATCGCCGTCAATCACCTACACGCCCATTTGCAATCGGCGCTTCTGGGCGACGAGAAGCTGGAGCTGCCGGCGGTGGCGCTGATCGTCTCGGGCGGGCACACGTGCCTCTATGAGGCCGAATCGCCGCTGGAGCTGCGGCTGCTGGGCTCGACGATCGACGATGCGGCCGGGGAGGCGTTCGACAAGGTGGCCACGATCCTCAAGCTGCCCTATCCAGGCGGGCCCAACATCGAGAAGCTCGGCAAGAAGGGCAATCCGAAGGCGATCGACTTCCCGCGTACGATGCTGGGCCGGGATTCGCTGGATTTCTCCTTCAGCGGCCTCAAGACGGCCGTGCTCTACTACTGCCGGGGCCAGGATATGCAGGGCCAGAACCGGGTCGATGCGATGAGCGAGCAGGAGATCGCCGACATCGCCGCGTCGTTCCAGGCCGCGGTCATCGACGTGCTCATTAAGAAGACCAAGCGGGCGGCGGACAAGATCGGCGCCAAGACGGTGCTGCTGGGTGGCGGCGTGGCCGCCAACGGCACGCTCCGCGAGGCGATGCAGAAGATGTGCGACAAGAGCAAGCCGCCGCGACGGCTGCTGGTCGCACCGAAACCCTATTGCACCGACAATGCCGTGATGGTAGCCTCGTTGGCGTATCACAAGTACAAGGCCGGACTGTTCGCGCCGCTGACTCTGGAGCCGAGCGCGAATGGCTAATTCATGTAGCCCAGCACGCCCCCGGCTGGGGAGACCACCCCCGAGGGCGGGGGTGCTACACAACAGAAGGAGACCAAGTATTCAGCCGGAGCAATTGAGACAACTGCTGGAGCAGGTCAAAAGCGGGTCGGTCGAGATCGACCAGGCGATGGAGAAGCTGCGGCACCTGCCGTTTGAGGACCTGGGGTTCGCCCGCGTGGACCACCATCGCCAACTTCGCCGGGGGTTCCCGGAGGTCATCTTCTGCCCCGGCAAAGCGACCGACCAGATCATCCGCATCTTCGAATCGCTGGCATCGAAGGGCAACAACGTCCTGGCGACCCGGGCCCAGCCGGAGGTCTTCGCGGCCCTCGCCCAGACGGGCAAGTTCCCGAAGGCCCGATACGAAGAGATGGCTCGCGCTATCGTGCTTGGAGCAGCAGGACCTGCCCCCATCCAAGAGCGTTCTGCCCATCGTGACGGCGGGGACGGCCGATATGCCCGTGGCGATGGAGGCCAAGGTCACGGCCGAGATCATGGGCCAGCGAACCGAGCTGATCTGCGACGTGGGCGTGGCCGGGCTGCACCGGCTCTTCGGCTGCCTGCCCAAGCTGCAGCAGGCCAATGTCGTCGTGGTCGTTGCCGGCATGGAGGGGCGCTTGGCGAGCGTGCTGGGCGGGCTGGTGAGTTGCCCGGTCATCGCCGTGCCGACCAGCGTCGGGTACGGGACCAGTTTCCACGGCCTGGCCGCCCTGCTGACCATGCTCAATAGCTGCGCCTCCGGCATCACCGTGGTCAATATCGACAACGGCTTCTCCGCGGCGGTCACCGCCACGATGATCAACAGGAAGATCGATGGAACGGGGTGAGATATGGAGATCGTGCGCGAGGTACCGAAACTGCCGCCGAGACCGGCTGGATGGGCACAAAGGGACGTTCGGCCGAGTTTTGGTAATCGCCGGCAGCATCGGCATGACAGGAGCGGCTGCCCTGGTCGGCCGGGCGGCGCTGCGAGCCGGAGCGGGACTCGTGCGTGTCGCGACGGCCAAGAGTGCCCTGCCCATCGTCGCCTCGATCGAACCCTCTTACACGACCCTCCCTCTGCCCGAAGACAATGCCGGGCGGGTATCCTCGAAAGGCCATCAACGCGATCCTGAACGCGGCCGAGGAGAACGACATCGTAGCCATCGGCCCGGGAATGGGCCAGAGCCCCGGCCTGCGCTCGCGTCGTCGAGACCTTGATCCAGCAAGAAGGTCTGCGGCTTCTCATCGACGGCGACGGCCTGAACAACCTCAGCCAACTCCCCGGCTGGCCCAAGAAACGCAAGGCGGACCTGGTCCTGACACCACACCCCGGCGAGATGAAGCGGCTGTGGTCGGGCCTTTTTCGCGAAGAAATGCCCCAAGATCGCCAACAGACGGCCACACAAGTAGCCCAAGCCACCCAAGCCATCGTAACCCTCAAGGGCGCCGGCACTGTCGTCGACAGACGGCGCGCGGCTCTACGTCAACACGACGGGCAACCCGGGCATGGGCACCGCCGGGGCGGGCGACGTCCTGACCGGCATCACCTCGGCTCTCATGGGCCAGGGCCTGAGCAACTTCGACGCGACCGTCTTGGGCGTCTACGTTCACGGCCTGGCCGGGGACCTCGCCGCCGCGCAACTGGGCCAAGTCAGCCTCATCGCCACAGACCTCATCGACTTCCTGCCCGAGGCATTCAAACGACTGTAATCCGCCAGCTATGCCAATCTGGTGGATAGTCCGCGGGTGCCGTGTCTACGCCGCGTAGACATGCTTAGTGAGATTGGGCCGAACATGCCTACGCGGCGCAGGCATGGCACCCAGGTCATTTGACCGTGCTGTCCACTCCGTTACCGTAGCTTGTAGGGTGGGTTCTTAACCCACGCGTGTCTTGATCAATGCATACCTGACGCGTGGGTTGAGAACCCACCCTACATCTTCCACGCCCCGCATAGCAGAGGAGAAGGTGTGGCACACCTACTACTCCGGCTGCGCTAAAGCGGTGGGGCAATCATAGCCGCCCTGTGCAAACCAGTGGGATTTTGTTGCGGGGCGACCTACCGGGCGGCTATAATGTCGCGACTGGCGTGTCGCGCGATGTCGGGGCGACACGCCAGGGATGAAGTCTGCTCTATCCACTTGGTTTAGGAGACAGAGAGTATGACAACGATTCCGTTGGGGACCGTCGATTATGCCATCATGCTCATCTACGTGGCGTTCGTCGTGGGCATCGGGTGGACGCTGCGGCGGTACATGAAGACGTCCTCCGATTTCCTCACGTCCGGCCGCAGCATTCCCGCCTGGGTGACAGGCTTGGCGTTCCTTTCCGCCAACCTCGGCGCCCTGGAGCTGGTGGGCATGGCCGCCAGCGGCGCCAAGTACGGCATCGCCACCAGCCACTTCTATTGGGTCGGCGCGATTCCCGCGATGATCTTCCTGGCGGTGTTCATGATGCCCTTCTACTACGGCTCCAAGGCCCGGTCGGTGCCGGAATACCTCAAGATGCGGTTCGACGAGCGTGTCCGCTGCCTCAACTCGCTCACTTTCGCCGTGATGACCGTCTTCGCCTCCGGCATCTCCATGAACGCCTTGGCCAAGCTGCTGCACCAGCTTCTCGGCTGGGACTACAACCTGAGCCTGTGGATCTGCTCGGCGGTCGTGCTGGCCTACGTGCTCAAGGGCGGCTTGACCTCGGCGATTTACACCGAAGTGTTGCAGTTCTTCATGATCGTGCTGGGCTTTGCCCCGGTGGTCTACTTGGGTCTCAAGGACGTCGGCGGCTGGACCGCCCTGACCGGCAAGCTCGGCCAGGTGGCCCACGACCCGATGGCCTTGGCGCTCAACAGCAAGTCCTTTGCCCCGGACGCCTGGACGAGTGCGTGGAAACCGCTGCTGGGCGGTCCCGCGAACAACCCGATGGGTGTGGACGTGTTCGCGATGGTGTTCGGTCTGGGCTTCGTGCTGTCCTTCGGTTACTGGTGCACGAACTTCCTGGTGGTGCAGCGAGCGATGGCCGCCAAGAACATGTCCGCCGCCCGCCGGACACCCCTGATCGCCGCGGTGCCCAAGATGCTGTTCCCCGCCCTGGTCATCTTGCCGGGCATGCTCGCCGTAGCCCTGGCGGCTGGGGGCAAGGACGGCTACCGCCTGCCGCCCAAGCCGCTGGACAATGCCACGCAAACCAAGATGATCCTGGCCGTGCAGCAGGCCTGCACGCAGGGAATGAAAGGCGAAGCGGCGCTGCAGGCGATCAACGCCGCCATCGGCGAGAAGAAGGCAGAGGACTTCAAACTCAGCCAAGCCAAGATCGCCGCCCTCGTCGCAAGCAACGCCACCCAGCCGCTCTCGGAATCGGTTCTCAAGGATCGCCTCCAGGATGCGGTGACCAAGAACGACTATGACGGCGTGATCCTGTCGCTGGTGACGAAGTACTGCCCGACCGGCCTATTGGGCCTGGCCTTGACGGCCCTGCTTGGCCTCGTTCATGTCCGGCATGGCCGGCAACGTCACCGCGTTCAATACCGTCTGGACCTACGACCTATACCAAGCCTACTTCGCCCCCGGCAAGAGCGACGACCACTATTTCTGGATGGGCAAGGGGGCGACCGTTGGCGGAATCATATTGAGTATCGGCTGTGCCTACTTCGCCAGTCTCTACAATAACGCCATGGACGTGATCCAGCTTGTGTTCGGCTTCGTGAACGCCCCGTTGTTCGCGACGTTCCTGCTGGGCATGTTCTGGGCCCGGACCACGGGCACCGGGGCCTTCCTGGGCCTGCTGGGCGGCACCGCCACGTCCGCCATCTTCCATGCCCTGACCATCGCCGCCGGCAACGCGCCGGGCGCCAAGGGCGGGTACATCGCCGTGGCTCACACTTTCCCCAGCGAAATGGCCCAGAACTTCTGGCTGGCCACCTTCGCCTTCCTCACCTGCTTCGTGCTGACCACCGGCATCTCGCTGGCGACGCGCCGGACCAAGACCGACGAGGAACTCAAGGGCTTGGTCTACTCGCTAACGCCCAAGATCAGGAACGAAGGGGAAATGTGGCTCTTGCGGCCCGCCGTGCTGGGCATCATCCTGCTGGCCGCCTGCGCGATCCTGAACTTCATCTTCTGGTAACCAAGGAGCGTAACTATGGGTTTGGATATTCGCTGGCCGATCGGTCTGATGTTTTCGATCATCGGGGTCATTTTGGTCATTCTCGGCGTCGCGACCGGCTCGGATACCGAAATGCTCAAGCGGTCCCTGGGCATGAACATTAACCTGGGCTGGGGCCTCGTGCTGCTGGTCTTCGGGGTCTTGATGCTGGTCTCCGCCAAGATCGGCGCGCGGCTCGAAGAAAACGAAGGAAAAGTGAAATCCGCCGCAGTCCCAGTGATGCCAAGATCGCTCGATAGCCGATAGGAAAGGAGCCACTTCACGAACGGCCCCCCTGCTCTATTAAACGGGGCCGTTTTGCGCACGGGGTGCTGGATGACCCGGCCGAGGTGTCAGACCACAATCTCCGCGACGCGCCAAATCCCATAGATCATGTGTGGGTATCCAAGCTCGTGTAGGATGGGCTTCAGCCCATGCGGTCTTCATTCACACGCGTCCAAACCCTCGAATCCATCCTGGGCGGCCTGCCAGTACTGATCGGGATAGGTCCAGGTTCTGGCAAATCGGTGATAGCTTGACCACGCCCAGTCCTCCACACGCGCCACCAAACCGTGCTTGACCTGGTTGTAGTGAATCTAATCGATGTGGCGCCGCAGGTCCATCTCGTCACGAATCCGATGCTCCCAGAATCTGCGTTGCCAAATACCACGCTCTCGCTTGCCCAAGCGGGAGGTGCTCTGAGCGAGTTCGGTGCCACCAGCCGCGAGGTACCGACGGGTGAAACCCGCCTTGATTCGCGCCCACCGCAGCGAGAAATCGCAATCATCTGCCGGTAGTGTCCAGACACAATGCAGGTGGTTCGGCAGCAGGCACACCGCGATCACTTCAAACGGGCTCCGCTGCTTCGCTTCCTTCCACGCCTCACGCAGGCAGCGTCGAGCCGCTGGCTCCGTCAAGAACGTGCGGCGGTCATATGTCACCACCGTGAAGAAGTAGCAGCCACCCTCGATATCTGCACGCCTGTAGTCCGTCATGTGATGCCCTCCTCATGCACATGGATCTTTCCGCATGGGCTAAAGCCCATCCTACGTGTTCATCCACTCCGTCCCGTCATTTCGTGCAGGCCAGGGAGGTCCGTATTGGAGAGGCGAACGTTCGCGACGCGATTCAAGACCACCGGCTCGTTGACGTCCTTGCAGCGAGTGAACTTGAACGTGTCGAGCGTGAGCTGGTTCACGTCGTCGCAGATCATGACCGGCCGCTGGTCGGGCTTGACGCACGTCATGCGGAAGTCCTCGAAGGTGAGGTTCTCGACGTGGCGGGCGTAAAAGCCCCAGGCCGGGCAGAGGCCGGGCATCGACGCCGGGGGCCTTGATCTGCGCCGGGATCTTGCTCGGGTCACCGCCGCCCTCGAATTCGATGTCGATGTTGCGGAAGGTCACGTTCTTGAACGGGGCCTCGGCCCAGCTTTCGACGGAGCAGGCGGCGCGGTATACGCCCGTGGCGCGTCACGCGGGTCACGGTGATGCGATTGGCCGTGTTGCCCGGCTTGAGCATGAAATGGAACGGCGTCGTCACGTTCTGCATCGTGATATCGGAGATCAGCACGTCGTCGAGGTCGCCGGTCGTCCTGTCCCAGGCCCCCGGCTGGAGGCTGATGCCCGCGAGCATGTTGTAGCGATTCGAGCTGCGGTGCGGCTGGACGCCGGGGCCGTAGAACAGGCAGTTGCGAACGATCAGGTGCGTCGCCGGACCGATCAGGCGGATGCCGTTGCACGAGGAGTTGACGATGCAGTCGGAAATGACCACGTTCTCCCAGTAGCGGCCGGCAATCGAGTCGTCGCCTGTGTAGAAGCGGCAGCCGACGATGCTGACGTCCTTGCACGGATGCTGCGGCGCGCCGCGGAAGTGCACGCCGTCCCAGCCGCCGGTGAACTTGACGTTGCGAATGTCCACGTGCTCGCTGACCTGGAAGAAGATGGCGTAGTTCGCCGAGTCCACGAACGACACATCGCGGATGGTCACGTTGCGGCAGTTGACAAAGACGAACGTGTGCGGCCCGCGCATCTTCTCCTCGCCCGTGGGATCGAAGACCTTGTTGCCGTCGATGACGCCGGCACCGGCGATCTCGATATCCTCCGCGCCGTCGGCCAGGATCAGCGCCCGATGCCATTTGCCCCACTTGGCCTCGGGCATGAAGCTCGGCACCGTCGGATGCTCGTACAGATTGGGGTCTTTGGCGCCGATCAGCCTGGCCCCGGCCTCCAGGTAGAGCGTAACGTGGCTCTTGAGGTGCACCGTCGCCGACAGATACCGCCCGGGCGGGAAATCGCACCTGCCCGCCGCCAGCCTCGGCACAGGCCGTCGATGGCCTTGTTGATCGCGGCCGTATCGAGGGTCTTGCCGTCACCGACCGCCCCGTAATCGCGGATATCGAAGACACCGGCTTCGCCCCCACGGCATTCCGAGTCGCCGCGAGCAACGACGATGGCCAAAATCAACCACGCGGCCACCGCGAGTTTCCTACGCCGCTGGGCAATTCCCTTCACGTACAGCATCACACGGTCTCCCATAGCACATCAATTTCCCATCCAGGTACATCCTCATGCCTAGCTCCACCTCTTTAACAGAACCGGCCGCGATAGGCAAGAGGACAGCCCAAAATGATCAGGGCGACCGCAAAGTCGCAAGGCGTGCTGGGGTGGCAGCGTCAAGCGGAGTCCTCGGAGCTTGGCGATGGCGCATTTCCTGGCGCAGGACCATCGTCAAGGGCAAGCCCTTGGCGATGCCACCCACGACTCGGACGACTTCGCGTTAGCCCTGCCAGAATGATGGCCCGCCCCCCGCCTGGGCACACGTCTCCACCGCCTTGTTGATCGCGGCGGTATCGAGCGTCTTGCCGTCCCCCGCCGCCCCGTGCGCGCGGACATCGAACACCCCTTCCCCGGCGGCGACGGCGATACGCGACGCGAGGAGCACGGTCGCCATGATGCCCAGCCAACCGCCCCTCGGAGAATGCCGCGCGGTCATCCCGTTTGCTCGGATCATGAGATGATCTCCCCAGACAACAGCCCCACAAGCGGCTCAACCACGGTCGGTTTCGGCTCAGGATTTGGTTTCATGACGTCGGTGTTGGTGTGCGCTTGATCCGCTCGCGCCCAACGACAAAGCTGACCGACAGCCATGAGCGCCGCCGCGAGCCAGGAATCTGCAATGACCTCAGAGACGGCGCTCATGGCTGTTCGGTCGAGCGTTTTGTTATGCGGCATTTTGAGTCTCAAACAGTCTCGTCAACTCGGCGAATCCTCTGGCTCCACCTGTCCTGCTTTCGTATGAGATGTCCGAGCCTGGCAAGAAAATACACGGGATTCTGCCGGAGTGAAAATCTATCCTGCAAATCATCCTTGAGAGAGTTCGCAAGCTCCAATGCAGCGGCAGTCAGGCCGGTCACGCCAGCCGCAGGCACACCCAACCAAAAGAAGACAAGAGCCGATAGCGTGAGGAGTTCAGGCCGCAATCTGCGCCAAGTCTGTGTCTTAGCATGCTTCTCGATGGATGCTTCCAACCGTTTCGTTTCATCCTCCAACTCGATGCTTAATTTCTCGATATCTTGGGAGAATTGTGGAGAAGCCACTTCCGCTGATACCTGGGCGAGTAACTTAACGAAGTGCGTGCGAAAACCAGCGACGACATCGGCCTCGTCCTGCCTAAAGTGTGACAGAAGTTCTGCGGAGATCGAGTCAAGGTATGGGATATTGAGGTCGGCGAGAGCCCTGGCAGCGGCTGAATCTAGTAATCGACTCTCCTGCGGGAGGATTCGTGCCGACTCGTACTCTTTGGAAAGATTTACGCCGTCGTTGAGAAGTCCAGCCTCGACCTCACCGGGAACGAGAAACGGGGTGTAAGTAACCATGCCAGACTCAAACCACTGCCGCCCATCGGCGCACAACCAGTCAATAAAGGGCCTGAGAGTCTCAAGTGGTGGTGCGGACTGCATGTGTGGAAGGGTACCGGCTGAAGGCAGTTGGTCGCGGTGCTTTTCGATCCACGAGATACTGCCAAAGCCAGCGAAATCGAGTGGCATAAAACCCATATGCCAACCCGTTTGAGGAAGGAGACGGTCATGGCGTATGATGACGTGATCTGCAACCATCAGACCTTTCCTGACCAGAAGTGGCAGCTCGTTTGGGTCGTCTGTAGTTACCAGAAACTTGGAACCGGACAAAAGAGAGGCACAGCCAAGGAGCATCGATCCCCGAGCGCCGCCAGTAGAAGGGCAAGATGCCCTCCAAATAAGTCCGGCTCTTTTGGTCGGCGTAAAAGAAGAACTCACGCGAGAGTTCTCGATGAAGTTCAGCAAAATTCAGGTTTTCCATGACGATGCAGACCAACTATGTCGTGTCCTGTGTCTTGGCGCATAGCAATTAGACGGACCCGCCTAACGCCCCAAATGCGTCTTGAATCGCGGTATAGCATTCGCGCGAACGCAGGGGTAGTACTTGTCTAAGTTGCGTAACACCAACGCGTTGCATCAAGCAAGCGTTCTTGACGGCCAGATGGGTCAGGAAAGCACTGATCTGGGCTTCGGCCCTCTCGGCCCGGTGGCGTATATTATGGAAGCTGACTGCCGCCTGCATCGAATTCCCCTTCACACGTGACCAGGATTCTAATCCATTCCTGCGGGAGGGTCAATAGGAACGCCGAAGAATCCAGGGCAATTGCCTGTGACCGCGCCGTTCGTCGGGCTACGCCCGTGTCGCGGGCATCCTGCCCGCGATTCGAGGGCGGGACGCCCTCGACACGTTAAATCGGCGATCACATGCAATTGCCCTGCCGGCACAAGAGGCTTGCTCGCCGGGATCGAGCCTGTCGAGGGATCCGGTGCACTGGCTTGTTCTGGCAGAAGTTGTCCGAACATCTCGATGTCCATGTACTCCTTATGCCAGCTTACTCATGATGTTCCTGAATCTCGTTCCGCTGACCGGACGCTCGGCAATCAGCTTTCCATCGTAGACAATGCTGAACATGCCATAGGGCGTCGGAAGCTCCCTTGATTGCCTTGGCGCTCCTGACGCGAACCACTTTCGGCTTCAGCCCCAGGGCTCGGGACGCCTCCGCAATATCCTTCACACACTTTGGAACCATAGGGCACTGATCGGCAGCCAGGATCGTGAGGCCCTTTTTGTACCTCTTCAATACTCGCTCTCTTTCGACGATGAAACGAGGATCAGGGGCTGCTTTCTTGAACTTCTTGACGAGCAGCTCGTAGGGAGGGCTGCTCTCCACCGAGACAAAACCCGCCTTGATGAACAAACCGCTTCCGGCCATGAAGCTATCTGAACTTGTGACAACTGCGACCCCTCGGCACTTGCTCTTCTTCGCGTCCCTCAGACAACTATCCAGCAGGAGAGCGCCGAGTCCTTTCCCCTTGTGCTTGCTATTGACCATCAAGCAATGGATGACAAGGTAACCCTCCGCCTCGACGGGTCTCCACGCATGACTGCCAGGGGCATACTCGATCATCCCGATATCACCGAATTCGCGTGAGCGGAGCACCTTGAACCTTAAGCCTTCCGCGTAGCGCTTCTTGAGCCAATCCGACTTGCCGACGATGTCCCTCGGTTCTTGCGCGTTCTTGTAGCCGCAGAAGCCACAACCGCCGATGTTGTCGGCATTGGTGTCGACGATCTCGTACTCTCTCATCTTGCTGTCCTTTCCGGTTGGTCGCAGAACGCCCGCACTAAGGCGCGGGCTTTAGACCGTCGCCTTCAGTGCCTTGTTGGCTGCTCTCCATGCCATCAAGGTCTTTTAAGTTGGGAAGCATATGAAATCGCCATAGTTTCAGAACCTCGCCCTTGAAATCCGTCGGGATCAGCACTCCCAGCCTGTTTGGGTCACGATCAGGCGTCAGCAGTTTGACGTGTCCGCAATCACTTGTCAGATCAATGTACTGTCGAGAAATCATCTGGCTCAGGAATCCAAGTGTACTAAAGGGCTGTTCCACAGGGGGCTCCGGCGGATTCATAGTGATCTCGAAATACTCAAGTTTTCCGTCCCGAATCTCTGCGGGATGCTCGATCTCAGTCCATTGGCCATACAGCATGAAGAACCAGGCGAGTTTCTTCTCCAGCGGGTCGTCGACAAGTTGCCCATTGGCGTGTATCTCAACGCCCCCGATCGTGAAGCTCCCGTGTCCATCTTTGTCGAGCGAGCGCGGCTTCGTGGGATCGGCAACAAACCTCAAAGACAGTGGCGGGACTGTCGATACCATACAGTCACCGAGCAAACCCATCTGACTCCTCTTCATGGCTTCGCCCATGTCAAGAGAACCACCGGCAGGGAGGTGCACAACGTCGACCATTGTCCATATCTTCCACCTGGACCAATAAACTGCCAGCATCAGGCGGCAGCCCATGATGGCTGCGTACTCTCGGAGAGATGCAGCGTATTCCGGGGTGATTTCGAACGGTGCAAATGGGTCGCGGTGATGGAAGTTCTTAACCTCAACAAGCAACTGATCGTTGTCATCTGTGACCAGTCGGAAATCGGGACGGTGCATGCCCTGTAACCGTGAAAAGAAAGACCCTGAGTCCTCCTGCGTGATGAGGCGACAGTTGGACAGAGCTGCTGCGACATAGACAAACATAGCCTCTGTGCGTAGGCCAAAGACTCGCGGGATTTCCCATGTGGCCTTGGATTTCGTGCTTCAGATGGTCAATAAAAGCGGGGATCGCTGCGCTATCAGCGAGAGACAGACCTTCGGCAGCGGCATAGCCACTGAGCATCGGCATGAGACCGAATGTGCCTGAATAGTGGTGGTTTCGCTTCATCCTATTGGCGGCCTAACAATAATTAGACGGACCCGCATAAGATGCGGGGATTTGCCTTGTTGACCGTATAAGACGCCTTTGGATTTCCCACCGGTGGCGTAGGTTATGGAAGCTGACTGCCGCCTGCATCGAATTCCCCTTCACACGTGACTATCACACGTACACGTAGACGGGAGCATGCTTGCGGGGCTCGCTCCCCTGCTTCATCAGCCTCTCCAGATGGCGGACGGTTTCCGCAGTCAGCAGCGTGTCCGAACACACGTCACATACTTCGGCCGGGACATCCTCGAAGACAATCACGTCCGTGGCCCGCTTGACGGTATGAACGATGAGTCGATGCTCGTAATTCCCGGGGCAACCCTGGATACTGCATTTCATTCTTTCCTGCCTCTCTGCGATGGAGTGACCCACTTCGGTGGCTTCGGTTCATATACGGTAATGATGATCGCAACGTCCAGCAACGTCGTACAGACGACATGCAGAAACCTCCCCGTCCCGGTCTGTCCGAAGACCAGACAGCAAGCTCCCCGCTTGTGATCGGGGTAGTTCTCAAGCACCGTTGCCCGACGCAGCACCATAATCACATCCTCCAAAGAGACGTCTTCCTCGACCATCTCTTGGTGCGCATGGGCGGTGATGCGTAGAGACTCAGCTTCCGCCTGCGCGTGGAGGCGGTCGGCAATAGCGCCGGAGTTTCCCCTATTCGCATCGGACATGGCTTTGGATCCCGCGACGCCCCGCCCTAGGCTTCAATACAATGTCATTCAAATCAACCATCCGACGCATCGAATTCCCCTTCACACGTGACCAGGATTCTAACCCATTCCTGCGGGAGGGTCAATCGGAACGCCGAAGAATCCCAGGGCAACGCAAAGTCATTTGGTACGAGGGCAAGGGTTGCGGTCCCGTAGGGGCAGACCCCCGTGTCTGCCCTCTTCAGGACAGCCACAGGGGACTGCTCCTACGAATGATGGGCAGGCACGGGGACCTGCCCCTACGGGAGGCGTGGCGGATGGTATCCGCGCACCGGCTTTGCGTTGGCCCTGCGAAGAACCCGTGACCGGCCCAGACGCTCGCGCAGGAACGGCCCTGCACCTCGATTTGAGTCTTGATAGCTCGCCCCGCTTGCACTATAGTCAGCAGCGTCGTCATAGTGCATGCGAATGAGAAACCCTTTTGTGCAGAGGTCGGGATGGAGTTGGCAAGGGAAGACCAGAGAGCGGTGGAAAAGCTCCGGCAGTTGGCGAAGGAAAACAAGATCGACATCGCCGGCGGCAAGGTCCGGCGGACCTCGTCGCGGTTCTGCCTCGGCGTCGAGCACGGCGACTACAACGGCACGGAGCTGTTCGGCGTCGGGACCGACCGGTTCATCTGGTTCGCCTATAAACCCAACGGCACGAACAAGGTCCGGCTCTTCAGCGGCAACTTCCCCAAGGACGGCCGGATCGAGTACACCATCGGCAACGTCCCAGCCCCCAAGTCGGCGGCCATCGCCGAGACCTGGGGCCGGTTCCCCTACGGGATCGACTACATTCTCAAGCGCGAGGGATTCAAGCTCAAGCAGGGCATCGACGGCGTCCTGTTCGGCAACATCCCCGGCGGCGGCATGAGCCGCTCGGCGTCCCTGTGCGTCAACCTGATCCTGTCGCTCTTCGACGTCAACGGCATCGAGGTCGAGAAGAAGGTGCAGATCGTCGATCTGGCCCAGGCGGTCGAGAACGACTACATCGGCTCGCCCTGCGGCAAGCTCGACCAGACGATGGTCCTCTTCGCCAAAGAGGGCATGGGGACCTACTACAATCCGAAGGACCGCTCCATCGAGTACGTGCCCATGGGCCAAGGGGCGACGGACTTTCGCATCGTCGTCCTCGACACGGGCACCGACCGGCCCGGCTTGGAGAAATCGACCTACGCGGTGCGCCGGAGGGAATGCGAAGAGCTGGTCGGCATCCTCCAAAAGGCCGGATACAAGATCACGTGCCTGGCCGACATCAAGGACGAGGCCCTGTACCACAAGATCATGGACCAGTTCGGCCAGAGCAATCCCAACCACTGCGCCCGGCTCGACTACATCTATCACGCCCAGCAGCGATTCTACCAGATGATGGACGCCTGGCGGGCCGGCAAGATCGAGACCGTCGGCGCGATCTTCCGGCAGGACGGCCTCGGCCTGCGCGACGACTACCGGATCTCCGGGCCGGAACTGGAGACGATGTGCGACACGGTGCGCACGGTGCCGGGCGTCCTCGGCGAGCGGATGCTCGGCGGCGGCGACAAGGGCGCTTCCGGCGCACTGGTCCGGGCCGAGAGCGTCGACGCCGTCAAGAAAGCGGTCGAGGCCGCCTATCCGCGCAGCCGCCCCGCGTTCAAGGACAAATTCGCCGTACACGTCTGCAAAGTCGTGGATGGCGTCCGAGTCTACGAGGGTCTGCTTTGAGGATAGGATGGTAGGGTGTGCACCGCACACCAATTTAGGAAGGTGGTGTGCAATGCACACCCTACCGATTGGCATAACAATCATGCACGATAAGAGTGAATCGCCCGACAAAGGGATTTTCACGGCGACGGTCACGGCCAATCGGCGGCTGCGTGAGTGCTTCTGGACGATGCACCTGGAGTTCACCGGCACCGGCGCGAAGGCTTTCGCGAAGTTCCAGCCGGGGCAATTCGTGCAGGTGGATGTCTCCCCTCTGGGTCTGCCGGCGGAGGATTTGATCGCGCCGGAGCTGCGCGACGCCGCCAAGACGAAATATCCTGCTGCGCCGGCCTTTCAGTTTTGCTGACGTGACGGTCGGTCGAGAGCGGACCACCGCCGAGCTTCTCTACTGCGTGCTCGGGCCGGCCTCGGTCCGGCTGACCACGCTGGACTCCGGGGATTCGCTCAGCATCATCGGACCTCTGGGCCGAGGCTTCTCGGTGCCACAAGGCAAGCGTCTGGCCCTGCTGGTCGTCGGTGGCATGGGAGCCCCGCCCATCCGCTGCCTCGCCAAGCTCCTGCGGGCCGAGCATCCCGACACGAGCATCATCACCTTCGTCGGCGCCAAGACGGCCAAGTCGCTGCCCTTCGAGGGCCGTTTCGACGAGGTGCCGGAGCAGATTGATTTCCTCATCCCGGCGTTCGCGGAATACGGGATTCCCTCCGCCATAACCACCGATGACGGCTCCGCCGGCCGCCGCGGCTTCATCACGGAGCGACTGGCGCACTGGCTGGACGAGCAGCGCGACTGGTCCCCGCCAGAAACCATCATCTACGCCTGCGGTCCGGAGGCGATGCTGGCAGCCGTCGCACGCCTCGCCACAGCCCGGAGCATCGATTGCCAGATCAGCATGGAGCGGCGGATGGCCTGCGGCATCGGCTCTGCCAAAGCTGCGCCGTCGAGTGCCGCGTGGACGATTCCAATGAGACGATCTACCAGCTCTGCTGCCAAGACGGCCCCGTTTTTGATGCCCGGACTGTAGTGTTCCGTAGAAGCTCCGCGTAGGGTGGGTTCTCAACCCACCCTACATCCGTTGCACATCCGCCCTCAATATGGTATGTGATCTGACGTGACGCTCGGAAATATTGACATTTCGATGGATTTTGCCGGGCTGCGGCTGGCGAACCCGGTGTTTACCGCCTCGGGGACGTGCGGCTATGGGGATGAACTGGCGGACTTCATGGATGTCAACCGCCTGGGCGGTTTCATCACCAAGAGCATCACCCTCCGGCCGCGAAAAGGCAATCCGACGCCGCGGATCGTCGAGACCGACGCCGGCATGCTCAACGCCATCGGCTTGGCGAATGTGGGGCTGGATCGCTTCATCGAAGAGAAGCTGCCCGTCATTGCCGAGATGTCCGTGCCGGTGTTTGTCAACGTCGCCGGGGAGTTGCTCGACGACTATGTGGCCGTGGTCGAGCGGCTGGCGTCCGAGAAAGCCATCGCCGGGTTTGAGCTGAACATCAGTTGTCCCGAACGTGGCCAAGGGCGGCATCAGCTTCGGCCGCGACCCGGAACAGGTTGGCGAGATCACCTCCGCCGTTCGCAAAGCGGCCGGCGGCAAGATTCTCATCGTCAAGCTCTCGCCCTGCGTGACGGATATCAGCATCATCGCCCGTGCGGCGGTCGAGGCCGGGGCCAACGCTCTGAGTCTCATCAACACGTTCACCGCGATGGTCATCGACATCGAGACCCGCCGGCCGGTATTGGCCAATCGGACCGGCGGCCTCTCCGGGCCGGCAATCAAACCCATCGCCGTCTATCTCGTGAACAAGGTCTACAACGAAGTCGCGAAGAAGGCAGGCATTCCCATCCTCGGCCTCGGCGGGATTCGCACGGCCTCCGACGCTATCGAATTCATCATCGCCGGCGCTTCGGCGGTGGCCGTCGGCACCGCCAGCTTCATTGAGCCCGATTGTGCGGTGCAGATCGTCGACGGCATCGAAGCCTACTGCGTCCGGCACAACGTGGCCAAGCTGTCCGATCTCGTCGGCTCTCTCGCACCCAAATAGTCAATCATAAATCATCAATCATCAATTCAAGGGGGTCGCACGCATGGAACGCCGGGACTTTTTGAGAACCATCGGCTGCGGCACGGCGGCGTTACTGGCCGGATGCTCCCCCGAACCCAAACGAGCTTCGCACACGGCCCCGCGGACGCGGTTGCAGCAGGCCGGGGGCCGGCCGAACATCCTCTGGCTGATCTCCGAGGACACCTGCCCCGATCTGGCCTGCTACGGCAAGGGACCCCCAACGCGAAACAAGGCGTTGGGGACCCCAACACGCTCGTCAAGACTCCCAATCTGGATAAGCTGGCCGGCGAGGGAGCCAGGTACACCAACGCGTTCGTCACCGGCCCGGTCTGTTCCGCGTCCCGCTCGGCGATCATCACGGGGATGTACCAGACCAGCATCGGCGCCCACAATCATCGCAGCCATCGCGACGACGGGTACCTCCTGCCGCATCCGGTGATGCTGCTCAATGATTATTTCCGGCGGGCCGGCTACTTCCGCTGCAACTGTGCCGGCCTCAATTACCGGCAGCCCGGCAAGACCGACTGGAACTTCATGTACGCGAGCAACCCCTTCGACGGCACCGACTGGTCGCAGCGGCAGCCGAACCAGCCGTTCTTCGCCCAGATCAACTTCAACTACACGCACCGGGACTTCAAACGGGACAAGAAGAACCCCATCGACCCCAACAAGGTCGAGCTGCCCCCCTACTATCCCGATCATCCGATCGCCCGGCGGGATTGGGCTGACTACCTCGAATCCCTCCAACTCCTGGATACGGAAATCGGCGTCGCCCTGCAATGGCTCGAAAAAGAAGGCGTCGCCGACAACACCATCGTGCTGTACTTCGGTGACCACGGCCGGCCTCACGTCCGTGGCAAACAATGGCTCTACGACGAGGGGATTCGCATCCCGATGCTGGTCCGCTGGCCGGGGCATATCCAGCCCGGCACGGTCGTGGACGATTTCGTCAGCGCGATCGACTTTGCCCCGACCTTCCTTCAGGCCGCCGGCATCGAGCCGCCGGCGTACCTCCAGGGACACAATTTCCTCGACCCCAAGGCGAAGAAACACGAATACATCTACGCGGCGCGGGACCGCTGCGACGGGACGGTGGACCGTATCCGCTGCGTGCGATCCAAGCGGTATAAGTACATCCGGAATTATTATCCCGAGCGACCGTACACCCAGTTCAACGCCTATAAGAAGCTCCAGTATCCCATGCTGACGCTGATGCAGGTCCTGAATAAGGAGGGCAAGCTCACGCCGGAGCAAGCACAGTTCATGGCCCCGATCCGGCCGAAGGAAGAACTGTACGACCTCCAGAACGACCCGCACGAGTTGCACAACCTGGCGGGCGACCGCAAGCTCAAAAACGTCCTGCGGGACCACAGTCGGAAACTGGACGACTGGATCAAGTCCACCGGCGATCAGGGCGAACTCCGGAAGACCCGCAGGTGGTCGCCTACTGGCAGGACGACATGAGAAAGGCGTAAGGACGCAAGGGATGACAAGAGGGGCCTGTCCCCGGACATTTCCGACGAGGACTACCTCAAGTGGTGGGAGAAGAAGCTCCTGGGTTGATCTGTCCCACAGCCAAGTTGCATGGGAGGTGAGAAATGAACGGAGCCACGATCATACGGGCAATCGCATTCGCTTGCGTCCTGTTCCTATCGCGGCCGATGCCTGCCGGTGACAGTCCGGCCCGTGTCGATCATATGACCTATGTCCAGGCCAAGGCGAGAATTCCCGACAGAGCTCTGCCGGACTTCTGGATCGGGGACGTGAGAGGCCTGCCCGCGCGTTTCGAGAGCTTGACGCGAGGCAAGCTCACGATCCTCGGCAACACGCCAGGCGGCAGACCGATCCATCTGGTCACCTACGGCGAAAAAGAGCCTGTCGTCCACAAGGCGAACTTCAACTCCGCGATAGGCGGGCAGGACCCATCCGCCTACATGAACAAGGCCGCCCGGAAGAAGCCTGTTCTCCTCTTCCTCGGTCCCGTGCATGGACAAGAAGTCGAGGGGCTGACCGGCTTGGTCAATCTGATCCAGATTATGGAAACCGGCAAAGACCTGCGGGGCAAGCCTCAGGAGAAGCTGCGGCAGCTCGGCGACCAGTGCCGGCTCCTGATTATCCCGGCGGGCAACCCGGACGGCACGGCCCGCTTCGAGCCGAGGTCCCTCCAGGGCATGAGGGACGACGACCTGCGGTTCTGGGGACAGGGTACTTGGGCAGACGACGCGTTCTGCGACTGGCCCCAGTGCAAGCGGCAGCATCCGATGGTGGGTGACAACGTACGATTTCTCGGCTGCTATTTCAATGACCGCGGCATCAATCCGATGCACGATGAGTTCTTCGCCCCGATGGGGCCGGAGTCGGCCGCGTTTCTCAAGGTCACCCGAGAGGAGGGGCCGGACCTTGTCGTCTCGCTCCACGGCCACGAATCCAAACCCGCCGTCTTACGTCCGGCGTACGTCCCGACCGAGATTCAGCAAGACATCCGAGCCCTGGCCAAAGAGTGCTACGCTTTGCTCAGCGAGCGGCAATTGCCTTTCGGCGGCCTTCCCGACGTGCGTCCCGAAGGCGGCAAGAATCCGGAATCCTTCAATCTGACCAGTGCCCTCTACCACGTCAGCGGCGCGAGCAGCTTCACGTTCGAGTGCTCGCACGGCATACGGGGCAACTGTGAGGTCACGCTCGACCAGATCCTCGATATCGAGCTGTCCCTGTACGAGGCGATGTTGCAGCACGAGATCGGCAAGCCGGCTAAGGCGTGGGTTGACAACGCGCACGCACGATAGCCAAAGCCGAACCAACGGCTGGGAGATGAATCGGCTGCGGCACCCAGTCAGTCCCTGCCTCGCGACATGATGTGCCCTTGCCCGAATGCCAACTCAACGCAGCGACGCGTGCAACCTGGTCATTGGCTTGGAATTGGGCACTGCCCATGTGCTCAAGAGGATGCGAAAAGGAGCGAGTCTCACGCACGCGCTGATGCGCTCGAATGCTCCTCAGCTTCATTGTGGAATCAATGCGCACGCTCTGATCTATCCTGCGGCCGGGAACCGCGAACAGAGAAATGAGCCTACGTTCCACTTCGATCCTTGTGGCATGCTGCGAATACCCTCCCATGCGACCGGGCGCCATCTGGCATGGGACCCGACCTTGCTCGTGCGCGGCCGGGGACCCGGGATCGAGTTCGTGAGAATCGGGTCGATCTCTTCTTGCCGCCAGCCGGTGCCTAAGCAAATAAGAATCTATTGGCGGGGGCGATTTTGGAGATAGTCCTCGGCCTTATGGCGGACGATGACGCCTTCGATCATGTAGATAACATCCTCGGCGATATTCGTGGCGTGATCGGCGATCCGTTCGAGATGGCGGGACGCGGAAAGCATGTGAATCAGGGACGGCGTCTGGTCCGGGTGGGCCCCAATCGCCTCCTGCACGATCCGGTACATCTGGCGGTTCATCGCATTGATCTTGTCGTCGCTGGCCAACACGGCGCGGGCCTGCGGCGCACTGAGGTTCACCAGCGCGTCGAGACTCGTCTTGAGCATCTCCTGCACCTGGCGGGCCATCGCCTGAAAGTCGAAGGAGAGATCGACCGGCGGCTGCGTGGCTAAGAAGGCCGCCCGCTCCGCGACGTTGACGGCCAGATCGCCGACCCGCTCCAGATCGTTATTGATCTTCAGGACCGCGACGATGAACCGCAAGTCAATCGCGACCGGTTGGTGCAGGGCCAGGGTCTTGAGACAGTTCTCCTCGATCTGGACCTCCATGTCGTCGAGCTTGTCGTCGTTGGCGATCACGCGTTGGGCCAAGGCTTCGTCCCGATTCGTCAGCGCCGCCGTCGCCTCGCGCACGGCCGTCTCGGCCAGGGCGCCCAGCGTGAGGATTTCGCGTTTGAGGTTCTCGATTTCTCGAAATAGATGGATCGGCATGAGCGATTCCCTCTGTCTTCCTGGCACTAACCGAAGCGGCCCGTGACGTAGTCTTCCGTCTCCTTCTTGGCGGGATTCTCGAAGATCTTGGTGGTCTGATCGTATTCGATCAACTCGCCGAGGCAGAAGAACGCCGCTCGTTCACTGACGCGGGCCGCCTGCTGCATGTTGTGGGTGACGATCACGATGGTGTAGAGGCTCTGCAGTTGGCCGATCAGGTCCTCGATGCGTCCGGTGGCAATGGGGTCGAGCGCCGAGCAGGGCTCATCCATCAGCAGGACACGGGGCTTGGTAGCCAGGGCCCGGGCGATACAGAGCCTTTGCTGCTGGCCGCCGGAGAGGGCCAGGGCCGATTTCTTCAGGTCGTCCTTGACTTCTTCCCACAGGGCCGCCGCCCGCAGGCTCTGCTCGACCACGTTCTGGAGCTCGCCGCGGTTCCGGACCCCTTGCAGGCTGGGGCCATAGGCGACATTGTCGAAGATGCTCTTGGGGAAGGGATTGGGCTTTTGGAACACCATGCCGACCTGCTGGCGGAGGTTGACGAGGTTCGTGCGCTTGTCGTACACATCATGGCCATCGACCAGGAGCTTGCCTTCGGTGCGGACGTGCGGAATCAGGTCGTTCATCCGGTTGATGCTCCGCAGGAAGGTGCTCTTGCCACAACCGCTGGGACCGATGATCGCGGTGACGCTGCACGGGTAGATGTCCATCGTGATGCTCATGACCCCGGCCTTGGCGCCATAGTAAAGACTGAAGTTCTCGGAGTGAATGACGGCGCACGGACATGCCTCTCCGACCGGCTGGGCGGGTCTTTCCTTCTTGTCGATGATCGCCGTGCTCATCCGGACTTTCGGTTTGCGGACATCGTTTCGCAGCATGGAATTGGGCATATCTTCTTTCTCTTCTGTCATGGGGCCGTTCCCTAATGCCCCCGGAGTTTCTTGAAGACCCGGGTGCGTAGCACGATGGCAGCCCCGTTCAGAATCAGAATGAGCAACACGAGCGTTACGACCATACCATACTGGTTGTGCGGCACCATCATCGCCAGGCGGTCACCGACGGCCATGTCGTAGCTGCCGTAGGACAAGGTCCGCGTCGAGTCGAAAATCGAGTGCGGCACCGCCCCAAGCGACACGGCGCCGGTAAAGAGAATGGGCGCCGTCTCACCCGCAATCCGGCTGAGGCTCAAGATGACCCCGGTCAGAATCCCCGGCAGGGCCGCCGGGAACGTCACGGCGACGAACGTATGGAACCGGCTGGCCCCCAGGGCGAGCGAGCCTTCCTTATACGAGGCGGGCACGGAGCGGATGGCCTCCTCGCTGGCCCGGATCATCACGGGGAGCGTCAACACGGCCAGCGTCATCGAGGCCGCCAGGATGCACGGTTTGGGCGCAAAGCCCAGGAGGGGAAAGAGGAACAGCACGAAGAACGCCAGGCCGAATAGGCCAAAGACGATGCTGGGCACCCCGGCCAGCGTGTTGATGCCCATGCGGATGATCCGCATCGTCCAACCGTCCGAAGCACACTCGACCAGGTAGGCGGCGGAGATGATTCCCAGGGGAACGACGAAGAGCATGCCGACCACCGTGATGAGTATCGTCCCGAGAATCTCCGGCCCGATCCCGCCGAAGTAGTGGCTGTTGACGTTATCGTCAATCAGGAACTGCCAGTAGATCGTGCGCCGGGGCAGGAGCATCTTATCCGCGTTCTGCGCGACATAGGCGAACAGGGGCCGCAAAGACTCCGGGAACAAGTCCACGCGGGGCTTGCGCTGCCTGACCAGCGGCGCGCCGGGTTTCTCCTGGATCCACTGCTCGACCCACAAGAACCGGTCCAAGAGGGCCTGGGCCTGGTCCCAGCGCGTGGCCCCATAGCGGAGCATGGTCAACGGGGCCGGCGGCTCCCCCGGCCGGGGTCCCAACAGGCCCGGCAGAGACTCCGAATGAAAGAGAATCCCTTCTACCTCCTGCAAGGCCGCCGCGTACTCCTGGTGCTTGCGCAGGTCGATCTGCTGGGCCGCTTGGAGGAATTGGCGGGCGAGCGGGAAGAGCTTTTGGGCCGAGGTGCCCTGGAACTCGGGACGATCCGCGTCCTTAAGAACCTCTGCCACCAGTCGCTGGATCTCATGGATATCCTGGCTATGGAAGGCGGCCTCCAGTTGATCCCGCATCTGGCGGGTCAGCTCGCGCAACTGGGCGTACCGATCCGCGGGGATGTTCTTGTCCCGCAATTCCTGCCCGAATTGCCGGTAAATCTGGCGGACCTGTTCGGACAGCGCCTCGACATCGACGCCTTTCTGGAAGCCGTCGATCAGGTCATACACCTGCCGGCGCACCTGCTCGGTCTGGGCGACCTGAGCGTCGAGTATCTGCTCGTCGCCGCGCCCGAACAGGTGCCGTTGCATCTTGCGAAACTCGACCGTGCCCTGGAAGAAGACGGCGCTACTGCCGCGCCGGACCATCGGGCCCAAGACGGCGACGAGCGCCAGGATCAGCAGCACGACCGACAGGCCGGTCGCCGCCGTGAAGAGCCGATCCAGTTGGCCGCGGACACTCAGGTTCATTTACGTCCTCCCCGCCGCCTTTTTCGCCCGGGTGAGGAAGTACTCGCTGACGATGTTCAGGCCCAGCGTCAGCAATAAGAGCAGAACGCCCATGGCGAAGAGCGCCCCGGTGCAAGGACGTTTCCGGGGCCTCGCCCATCTCGCCGGCAATGGTGGCGGTCAGGGCCAGCGGCCGAGGGGAATCGGCCGCCGGCGCCAGTGTGAGCGTTACATCCACATCATTCATCGCAATCCGATCAGTAGTTCGTCATGGGCACAAAGTCCTTGGCCTCGATCAGCGTCTGGCCCTTTTCGGTCAGATAGAAGGTTACGAACTTGAAGGGGATCGAGCCGAGCTTGGGAAAGCCGTTGGTGAAGAGGAACAGCGGCCGGCTCAAGGGATAGGTGCCGTTGGCCACGGTCTGCCGGGTCGGCAGCACCTTGTCGATGGAGAGGGCCTTGACCCCTTCGAGGAAGCCCAGACCCACATAGGCGATCGCCCCCGGCGTGGTCTTGACGCGCGCCTGGGCCTGCGGGTTGGCGTTGACGTACTCGACGCTCTTGGTCATCGGCTCTTTCTTCATAATCAAGGTCTCGAAGGTCTCGTAGGTCCCCGAGGAACTGTCCCGGCTGATGACCACCATCGGCGTATTCGAGCCGCCGACCTGGCTCCAGTTGGTGATCTTGCCCATGTAGATATCGCGGACTTGGGCGCTGGTCAGGGCTTTGACCGGGTTGGAGGGGTGCACGACCACGCAGACGCCGTCCATCGAGATGGTCCAGGCGACCGGATACACCTTGTTGGCGACCGCCTTGGCGAATTCCTCCGCGCTCATGAACCGGCTCATCGCCGCGATGTCGCAGCGGTTTTCGATCAGGGCCGTAGCGCCGTTGCCGCTGCCGTTCTTGTTGACCGTGATTTCCAGTTGAGGGTTGAGGCTCTTGAAATACTCGGCGAAGGCATCCGCAATGGGGCCCACCGTGGTGGAACCTTCGATCCGCAGCGTCTCCGCTCGGGCCGCCACGCTCAGCGTCAAGGCGACCAAGACGGCACTAACCATAGCTTTTCTCATGTTGGAACCTCCTTTAGTGTTTCTCTTTCTCAAGATATACGCAAATCGCGTTAGAATTCTGTTAGCTTTCGGTTACATTCTGGTGAGCGCGGCAGGGAAATCTCTCTCAGAATTTGACCACAATATCGGCCTGCAAACGCTCGTAGCTGTCGTTGTTGTTGCGGCCCTCATAAGAGGCGTGATAGTAAGTCAGGGCCGGGATCACGTTCTTGACCAGCACGTAGCTCAGGCCGAACCGATGGCCCCGGCCGCCCGTGCCGCCGCCGGCCCCAGCAGCATGGTCATGTCCAGAACGAGCAGACCGGGACCGGGTCCCCCAATGCCCTTGTTCGCGTTGGGGAGCCCACACCATCCGTGTCGTTGCATTTGCCTCATGGTCGATTCTCCAAAGGACCTCCGATGACCACCATCCCGAGCCTGTCTCAGGCAGCAGCCATCCAACGGGCAGGAAAATACTGGGGCTCGGTTAGGCCCAAATCAGGATTGCGTTAGAAGTGCACTAACAAGATCATTCTCACCCAAAACTAACAAAGACCAAACGTCGGCTGAACGTGCAACACCGATATATATACATAGGGAAGGGCTGAAAGAGCCAAAAGCCCCACGAGGCGGCGAAGCTATGAAAGGCTGTGATATCGACCAGAACAAACCAGTTTATGTCATCAGCGATTTGCACATCGGCGATCGATCCCCCGGCGATAACCTGTGCCGGGCCAATCGCGAGTCACTTCTCGATTCCTTTCTCCGGCACGTCGAGGATCAGAAAGGACAATTGGTCATTCTCGGGGACTTTCTCGAACTGCTGCGATATCCACTCGACAGCATCGTAGACAGACGCAAGGTCCTCCTGGACCGTCTGGTTAACATGGACGCCGTGTATGTTCCCGGCAATCATGATGAGGACGTGGTCCGGCTGGCAGGCACAGCGAGCCCGCCCCATCCTTTCTTCGCCCGGATATCCCACGCCTTCGTGCGGCACCTCGGGGAGAGACGATTCAAGTTCATGCATGGGCATGAGGTCGATCCCTTTGTCAATGCGGGCCTCCAGAACCTGGGACGTAGGATCGGCCGGTTGGCGTATCGGTGTGAGTATTACCCGGGCACGTGCCTGCTCTCCAATGACACGATCATCGGCTTGCTGGAGGAAACGGGGGAGCAACTGCTGCACGTCTGGACTTGGCTGAGGGCCGGCATCAATACGGCTCTGCGCGAGAGCTATGGTATGCTGCCGGCCGGGAGAATGAGGCTCCTGACCCGCCGGATTCGCACCCAGCGCATGCTGACCCGGTATTACAGAGACAAAGCGGAGGGTCTCTACGACATTGCCATCGTAGGCCATACCCATAAGGCCGGAACATTCGGTGATTGGTACTTCAACAGCGGCTCCTGGACCGGAACGAGCAACAACTTCCTGAGAATGACGCCGGACGGGAGTGTCAGCGTTTTCAATTGGACCGACAGCGGTCCTCAACGCAATAGCACCGTGGTAGCCTGAGGAGAATCCTCTACGGTGTCGCAGGCGAGGGATTCGGTCACAACAGCAGGCCCCCTCTAATCGGGCAACACCTCATGGAGGCCGGCCAAGAGCCTCTCTTCCTGGCTTCCGGCAAGTCCCTCTCGTACCTGCGCCAGCAGTTGGGAGAACAGGTCCGCGAGATCTTTGGGCTTCGCCAATGCGTACCATGCCCAGAGGCTCGGGCTGGCTCTCCAGCGCAACAGTTTGGACGGGGCCGTGTTGGCGGAGTACCTGGAATCGCTGGAAGAACCGGTCGGACCGCAAGAGGGAGTGCTCTGGCCGAACAACGAGCCGTTCTTCGCCCTCCTGCATCAGACACTCGATCGAGTATGCGCGACGTTCCGTCCCAGGTCAGCACTACAGCCCCATGCTTAATTCCCGGCTACCCTCCTCGTGCCGTGACGCCTGCCGGCTGTCTCGGAACCGGTAACCGACGCCGCGGACCGTCTCGATGTAGTCCCGATAGGGACCGAGTTTCTTCCGCAGATAGGTGATCTGAACGTCGATGGCGCGATCGGTGACGACATAGTTGCCGCCGTGCAGCGAATCGACGATCTGATAGCGACTGAAGACAATGCCGGGCCGGCGGGCCAGCGCGTACAAAATGTTGAACTCGGACAAGGTCAGGGCGAGGGGCCGATCCTCGAGGAGAGCTTCGCAGCGGCTGGGATCGATAGTCAGATCGTGGATGCGGATGACGCTGCGGTCCAGATTCTGCTCGGCACCCTTCCGCAGGGCCCGGCGCACCCGGGCGGCGAGCACCTTCGAGCTGAAGGGCTTGGTAATGTAGTCGTCGGCTCCCAATTCCAGACCGGTGACGATGTCGCTCTCCTCACTCTTGGCCGAGAGAATGATGATCGGGATAGCCTGGGTTTTGGGGTCCGCCTTGAGAATCTTGCAGATATCCAAGCCCTGGAGCCCCGGCAGCAGGAGGTCCAGAAGGATCAGGGAAGGTTGGCGGGAGCGCGCGACTACGAGCGCCTGATCGCCCGTCCCGACCCCCAGAACCTCGTAGCCTTCCCGCACCAGGCTGAGCTTGACCAGTTCCTGAATATCCTCTTCATCGTCTACGACTAAGATTAGACCCTTTGCCATATGATTCGATTAGAGCATATTGGTGTTCAGAAAGTGTTTGTCTTTCTTTAATTTTTGATTAGCGCCAGGTCCTGCCGCTATGGATATCGCCCTCCGCCGCGAAAACCACCTGCTGGACTGCAAAAAGCACTGGCGACGTACAGCCGCTCTCTGGTATAATTGTCCTTGGAGCATAGGGTTTGCTTCCGTTCAGTATATTGTGGATTCCACACAGTATTTTATCTCCGCGTGAATTGGCACTCCCCGTCGGACGGGCAACAAGGAGATGGCATGAAGAGAGGTATTCTGTCCTTGTCA
Source organism: uncultured Planctomycetota bacterium (assembly GCA_963750205.1). Lineage (GTDB taxonomy): Bacteria > Planctomycetota > Phycisphaerae > Sedimentisphaerales > Anaerobacaceae > PLanc-01. Next base: position 1,148 of record CAVVRJ010000042.1, on the reverse strand, counting down.
GTGGTCCTGTTGGGATGGGCGTGGAGCGTCCCCGCCTGGGCCCAAGGCGTCGAATGGAGGACGCTCAACACCCAGGTCATGTCGCTGTACCGCCAGGGCAACTACGATCGGGCCTTGGCCGTGGCACGCCAGGCCCTGCGGGTCGCCGAGCAGGCGGGCGGTCCGAATCATCCCTTGGTCGCGTTGAGCCTGAACAATCTCGCCCTGCTGTACAAGATCCAGGGCCAGTACGCCCAAGCCGAGCCCCTGTATCAGCGCGCCTGGCGATCAAGGAAAAGACCCTGGGCCCGGATCACCCCTCCGTGGCTCTGAGCTTGAACAATCTCGCGGAACTGTCGCGCGTGCAAGGCCACTACGTGCAGGCCTATTTGCTCTACAGTCGGCGCTGAAGATCAAAGAGAAAGCGCTGGGTCCGGATCATCTGTCCGTGGCTACCAGCTTGAACAATCTGGCGGCCTTGTATGAGGCACAGGCCCAGTACGCCCAAGCCGAACCGCTCTACGAACGAGCCCTGGCGATCCGCCAGAAGGCGCTCGGGGCAGACCACCTCTCCGTAGCCGCGAGTATCGAGAACCTCGCCTCCGTATATAGCCACGAGAGTCAGTATTTCCAAGCCGAGTTGCTTTACCGACGGGCGCAGGTAATCCAGGAAAAAGCGTGGGGGCAGAGCACCCCCACGTGGCCACCAGTCTGCACCATCTCGCCGCTGTACAGTGCTCAAGGCCGGTACGCCGAGGCGGAGCCGCTCTACCAGCGGTCGCTGGCGATTCGAGAGAAGACACTCGGTCGGGATCATCCCTCCGTGGCGGCAATCTGGAGGGATTGGCAACGCTCTACAAGAATACCGGCCGGCAGAACGAGGCGGTGGTGCTGGAGAACCGGGCGGCGGCCATTCGGGCCAAATCCGATCAGAAGTTCGATAAGATACAAAGCAGCGGCGCATCCGCCAGGGTTGGAATGAGCTACTTGTCTTGCGATTCGGTCCACCTGCTTGAGGTATCTTTGGGACGTCCTCACCAGGCTTGAGTTCCTGAGCCCGGCGGAGCAGCGGCACCGCCTCGCCATACCGGCGTAGGCCCACCAGCACCTGGGCGTGACGGATCTTGGCATTGACCTGGGAAGGCGCGAGACTCTCGGCACGCTCGTAG
>CAVVRJ010000041.1:0-166839 GCA_963750205.1 uncultured Planctomycetota bacterium | reverse complement strand
GGCGCTGTTGCCATCGCGAGCATCTTCTTTGTGGAGCCTATGTGTTTCGGATGGCTCGCTGCCTGCGCCTTCGCCTCCGCCAACCCCCGTGCAGGCCGACGGGGAGGACCAGACCTCGCGGCAGGCGGGCAGGACCGGATCGTCCCCTTTCGGAGATGCGCCGGTCATCGGCACGCTGCGCGGCACGGACGACGCCCGGGCACCCGCGCCGCCTCCGATTATTTTCATGGTCGGCCATCGTGACTCAGACGGGGGCCCGGACCTCAGCACCCCGGCCCAGGCAGTCCACAGCGCTCTGGAATTGCTGGGTCGGGGCCGCACCGAAGCTTTGTCGCAGTGTTTCTGCGACGGCACGGCGGACGCGAGCAAAGGCCTGTATCCGCGCTATCTCGGTCCGCCCGTCGAGGTCGTGGAGGTGGCCGAAGAGGGCGATACGGCCAGGGTCTACTGGAACGCGACGGTTCATACCGGGTTCACCCTCGAAGGGAAGAAGCGGTCCCCGGGCGAAACGGTCAGACTCGAGACCCGCCTGGTCCGGGTAGACGGCGTTTGGAAACTCACGAGATTACATGAGGACAGTCCTTGAGCGGAGGCAGCCATGGGGACAATCGTGCCATTTCGAAGCGAAGCGCCATTGCGGCGATCGGACTTGTCACGTGCCTGCTGGTCGGAGCAGTTCGAGCCGAGAGATTACCCTGTTTGAGCCCGCCGTGCGCAGCGGCCGGGACCAAAGTCCTGCATTTCCCGCCCGATCAGTGTGTGGGAGACCTTTGGCGTGCGCCGGAATCTGTCCCCACTTGGGACCCAAAGCTTGTGGGCCCGAATCACGACTGGAGCGTGCAAGTGCAGCCCGAGGCGATGTGACGGTGCCGGGCGATCGAGCCGTCCAATTGGCGGTTCGGCTGCGACCGCGCCGGGGGATCTGGCGGGCCTGTCGCGCGGGATCGTCTGGCTTACCAGATGTTCGTGGCCGACCGGACTCGTGTCGATCCGGACGACTTGTCCGGGCTTTCAGGGCTGGGACCCGACGATCTATACTGGCTCAGCATCAGTGCCCTGGTCCCGAGAACGGATGCCGATCGACTCGTGCTGGAGCCGATCCAGCGCCTGACGGGCTTGCAGATGTTGCACCTGGAGGGCACGGGAGTGACCGACAAGGGAATGGAACACCTCCGAGCATTGCGCTCGCTTAAGGGCCTGGTACTCTCCCGGGAGCGGTCCATCGGCAGCGCGGGTCTGGCGGTCTTGAAGGACCTGCCCTCGCTGGAGTATCTGGACCTCGATACCGGAGTCACCGACGCCGGGCTCAAGCAGGTCGCGCAAGCGGGCAGCCTCCGCTGGCTGCGGATCCGAACCGGGGGGTTTTGGGGCCCCGGCTTGGCCGAATTGGCCCAGATGCCCCGCCTGGAGCGCCTGTGCCTCTGGGGAGAGGTTCAGATTACCGACCGCCACATTGCATACCTGGAAAGCTTGACGCAGATCAAGGGCCTGACGCTTTGGGGCAGCGCGTGCGATAACCTTACCGATGCCAGCCTTGCCTCCATCGGCAAACTGCGGAATCTGGAGGAACTGTACTTCGTCCGCACCAGTCCGAGGTTCACTCCTGTCGGCGTGGCCCAATTGAGAAACCTCAAGAAACTGAAGAAGGTGGACTTTGCTTATGCCTGGGCCGGTCGGTCCGGCGAGTTGTATGGCGATGAAATTGCGCGGCAGTTGGCGATGATGCCCCAACTCGAAGGCGCAAAGGGCCTCGCATATCTGTCGGCCGAGGGTGTTAAGATGCTGGCGACCCTTGGCAATCTCAAATGCCTGGACATCAACCTGAAGAGTCCCAGGAAGGGATACTACGGGCCCACCGGGCTGTCTCACCTGAGCGAACTTGGCTCCCTCGAAGAGCTTGGGATAACGACCAACGAGCCATTGTCCGACACCGACCTTGGGCCTCTGAAGTCTTTGATGCATCTGCGAAAGTTGGATATCCTGTCGTCCAACGGGGTCACCGATAAGGGGCTGGAATCCATCGGTAAGTTGAAGGGGCTGGAACGCCTTACCCTGTTGGGATGCCCGGTGCCTCGGAGCGGGCTGAACCACTTGAACGGTCTATCGAATCTCCAATACCTCCATGTTGATTCAGGGCCCAGCGGGACCGAGAAAGCCCAGGCCGATGAACTGACATTGGATCTATCGGGACTCCAGAGAATGGAAGATGTGTACCTTTCCGGCTTGGCCCTGCACGATGAAGACCTGGCGTTTCTCAGGAACCTGCCTTCGCTTAAGAGCCTGATGATTCAGCCGAGGACTGCACTGAGCGGACAATCCCTACGGTACGTCAGCCACTTGCCCGAACTGAACCGTCTGCTCATCAGCGGACTTTCGCGTTGCACGGGGGGCGACCTCGCACCGTTGGCCGGCCTGGCAAACCTCAAGGATCTGACCTTGGGCGGAGAAATCCCGGATACGGCCTTGTCCGCTCTGGGCGGTCCGCCTGGCCTTCAATCCCTGACAGTACGAACCTCCGAGCCCATTCGAAGCCAGACGGTCAGCGATCTCAAGCAACTGCTGCCCACGATGGGGTACATTCACATCGAGGAACCGCTACCACAACCCGCGTCGTCCACCCAACGGCCCGGCGTAACTCCGGCGCGGCGCAATCCGCCCGCCTCGTCACCCCGTCCCCGCGGCAGGTGAGGCGCTTTAGAGGCAGCTCGTCCACGTCTGGAGGTTGGGACGGTCCCAATACGGCGAGTGTCAGCGTGGCTCCGCCAGCCAGCGGACTTAAGGGGAAATGGCAGTTAAGGATAGCGTTGCTACCCACTGGTGCAAGCGATTCGTGACCCAGCAGGGTGCGTTAGAAGGGCATGGTCATCGACGGAGGGCGGGTCCCAGCGTGGGGCATTGAGAAAGGAGGTGGTGCCTATGGACAGGTGATCGGCGTTTCAGGAATACGCAGTCGAATTTCGAACAGTGAACACATGAATGAGGTGATCTATGATGAGATTTCTAAGCATGCGGAATCTGGCACCGTTCTGTGGTGTCATACTCGGTTTGTTGGTCCTCTGCAATACAGCCGCGCCTAACATCCTGCACGCGAGTGACAATGCGGGTGGGTGGCACCTCGTTCCCATAGGCGGCACTTGTTTGACCAGCACAACGCTCCCTTGCCCAGAAGGTGACGACGTCGGAGTCCATGGATGTGGGGGAGGTTCCTTCCCAGGGGTTGTCGAGGGAACCGGCGGCACGATAACCAGCCTCGGTTATCCCGCCGGCTGTTCCACTTCCTCGAATCCGGACTCATGGTATTGCCCCAATGTGATGGCTACCTATTGCAAAAACTGAAGCAGCGGTCAGGATCAAGCGGCCTTTCGGCCGCTTGATCCTGAACCAATGAGGCGAGCGCGGAAGGTTCGTTCTACCGAGGTGGGGATATGATGAAGTATCTGGATGCGTGCCTGGTGGTCCTGGCGACACTGCACAGCGCGGCGGCGGCTGTCACCAGCGTCGATCAACTGCTGGATCGGTTTGCGGTGAACGCGGACCTTTATCAGAGGTCGTTCGTGACCCACGTGGAAACCAACCGAGTTATTCTCAGCCAAGCCGCTGGGCAGGATAAGCCCCAGGAGAGACGCGAGCAGACACGGGTGGTGTTCTGGTGGGATGGCCAACGGATGAGGGAGCAAAGGTATACGTGGGGCGATTTCGCGACCGGCACGATCGACCGAGCGCACGCACGTTATGAGAGCCATCTGATGGAGGTGGATAGATCCATCTCCTACTTTGCGTCCGGCGGTCCATCCCAGGAGGCAAGCCTCACCTATTACGCTGGTTCTACCCCCAAGGGCTCCGTTTTCGACAGGGTCATAAGCGGTGCAGGGAGTTGGAGTTGGGGTTACTTTGTCGATGGTGCAGGCAGCCGCGAGATCGCATCGATCGTTTCCTGCGCGGCCGCCAAAGCGCGAGGGTGCGCCCAGAGGTCGAATCCACCGAGGGGGCGTCCTGCTACGTTTTGGAAGCGGAAACACCGAATGGACGCTACACCTTATGGATGGACCCCAACCACGGGTATAACTTCGCGAAGCTCCATTTTGAAGGACAGGGAATCGACATGATGGGCGTGAACATCGCCCTCAAGCGGTTTGGTGAAGCTTGGGTCCCCGTCAAGGCCCAGTCGGAGGTCCGTATGGCGCATCCCCCGGATTTCGGCATGAGCTATCGTCATAGGATCGTGATAGAGGACCTGGAAATCGACCCCAACTATGTGACCCGCAAGGCCTTTGTAATGGATGACGTGCCCGAAGGCACGAGAACCACATTTCTTGGAGCTGGCGGTCGCCCGATGCCCGGGGAATTCGTTTGGCGAGACGATAAACCCCTGCCCTGTGTGGATGAAGAGGCAGTAGCCCGACTGGAATCGATTGCCGATGACCTCACAGGCCAGATTGAGAAGGCCCCAGATGGCGTACCGTTACCGGATTCTCATTTCAAATGGGGAGCGGAACGTGTGGAATTCTTGCTGCAAGGGAAACCTCAGAAGTCCTCTATCGCGCCTGTGAAGAGAAAGCAGCGCCTCATTGTGGGCTGTACTGTCTCTACCTGATGATGCGGACGCAGGGCTGCCACCCTGAGTTCGGAGATTTGATCCGCCCGGAATACTTGGACACCTCGAACGGGAGCACGTTGACCGCGCTGAAACTCGCCGCCGAAGACGCGGGGCTCCACGCGGAGATCCTGGAGAAAGTAAGCACCCGCGTCCTGCGTGCCTACTCAAGGCCGGTAATCTTGCACGTCAAGGGAAATGACGTCAGCCGGGATTATGACCACTACCTGCTGTTTCTGACGGCGCAGGGGCAGCAGGCCCAAGTCTATGACCCGCCCGGGCCCGTGAAGCTCGTGTCGTTCAATGAATTGGTCTCTCGTTGGGATGGAAAGGGTCTGGTAGTGTCGAGCGAGCCTGTCCAACTGGCGGGCTGGTTCATCGAGAGAGAATGCGTCTACTTTTGATCGCAGGCGCAGCGGTAGTCCTGCTCTTTTTGGTGAGCGGTGTCCGCAGGCACATCCCCTGGCCGGAGGTATTGTCGAGCGTGTTCGGTAGAGCGGGCCTGTCTGGGGTGCAGGCCGGGCGCTTTGGTTGCGGCATCGCTGCTCATCGGGCTGGTCTGCCATTCGGTGAGCGAGGCAGGTTTCTTGGCCTATCCCGAACGGAGTAGCCGCAACGCAGTGCGCCGATGCCTCCGATTTTATCCCGAGGATCGGCTTGAGAACCGCCAAGGAATTGCAGGAAAAGGGAGCGATCTTCATTGATGCGAGGCTGAAGCGCGACTTCGAGGCCGGGCATGTGGAGGGAGCAATCAATATCCCTGTGGATGCCAACGATGCGGTACGCCGGCAGGCCGTCATGAAGATGTCTCCGGACGATCCCCTTGTGGTCTATTGCCAGTCGGTGAACTGCCAGTTTGCGGATATTACGGCCGGCAAGCTCCGTCTGGATGGTTTCTCCACGGTTTCTGTTTTCCCTGGAGGCTGGATGGAGTGGACCACGGGAATCCAACTGCGCATGCCTAAGGCCAACAAGAACTCGGGACCCGTTAAGTGGAGGTTAAATAAAAATGGAACGGCGTCACCTACGAAATAACTGGCTGGACCTGTTGACCGTGGTGATACGCCTGGCTCTGGGCTGCCTGTTCCTATGGAGCAGCTTGTCCAAGATTCAACTGCCACACGATTTCTTGGGCCACGTATACGCTTATCGGTTGGTAGGTCCGGTCTCGGGCATGTTTGTGGGCATGGTGCTTCCGTGGCTGGAATTGCTGGTGGGCGCCTGCCTTCTGGCCGGGGTGTTTGTGGGCGGGGCCCTGCTGGCCAGCATGGGGATGGGCGTGCTGTTCACCTTTGTCCTTGCGCTCGGCCTTGTGGCGGCATCTGGACATCAGTTGCGGCTGCTTCAGCAGCGCCGCCGGCAAAATCAGCTACCTGACCTTGATCCGCGCTATCGTCATTGTGGTTCTCAGCGCGGCGCTATGGCGTAACAATCCTCCGACAGCCGCGGGTGCGTCAGCATATCCTGGCACGGCCCCAGCCTGGCAACGACGGACAAGCCCAACCTGTACGGAGCGATACCGGGTTCCTGCTTTCGCAGGAATGACACCGTGGCTCCCGCCACTTTCTATTATTCCAGCAGCGTCGCGGGGTCGAGGTTGGCGGCCTCCACGTCCTTGAAGTACCGCACGGTGCCGACCTTCAATTCCAGGGTCGCGTCGTCGTCGCAGACGATGATGCCCTTGGGGTGCATCTGCAGGGCGCTGACGGTCCACATGTGGTTGACCCCTTCCTCGATCGCATGGTGCAGGGCCCGGGCCTTGTTGGCGCCGTTGACGATGATGAGCACCTCGTCGCTGTCCATCACGGTCCCGACGCCGACGCTCAGGGCGGTCTCGGGGACCTTGGCCGGGTCATTGTCGAAGAAGCGGGAGTTGGCGATCTTGGTGTCGGTGGTCAGTCGCACCATGCGGGTGCGGGACGTCAGCGAGGAGCCCGGCTCGTTGAACGCGATGTGACCATCGGGTCCGATGCCGCCCACGAACAGGCGGATGCCGCCGGCCTGGCGGATGCGCTCCTCGTAGCCGCTGCACTCGGCGTCGAGGTCGGGGGCGTTGCCGTTGAGGATGTTCACGTTCTTCTTGGGGATGTCGATCCGGCCGAACAGGTGCCGCCACATGAACGAGTGGTAGCTCTCCGGATGGTCCTGCGGCAGGCCGACGTACTCGTCCATGTTGAAGGTGATCACGTTCTTGAACGACAGCTTGCCGGCCTTGTTCATGGCGGCCAACTCGTTGTACATGCCGACGGGCGACGAGCCGGTGGGCAAGCCGAGCACGAAGGGCTTCTTCGGCCCCGGCTTGAAATCCAGGATCTTGCGCGCGACGTAGTTGGCGGCCCACTGGGAGGCTTTCTGATAATTCGGCTGAACGATGACTCTCATGTTCTTCCCTTCCTTTTATAACTGAACATGGAACATCTGGAATATTGGAATACTGGAATGATGGGTGAACGACCCTCAAGCTCCCCATGATTCCACCATTCCAACATTCCATCATCTACCATCACTGCAACGGCTCGATGCGGCTCAGCAGCTCGTTGGCCAGCTCGGTCTTGATGGCCATGTGCTTGCGAATCTCGGCCACAAAGCCATCCGCCTCGAACGTGCCGCGCACCGCCGCGAAATCGCTGTGCTTGGTGTCCTCGTCGCCGTCCAAGCCGAAGCCGGTCTGGGCCGTGGCGGCGAATTCCTTCTTCGTGTCCTCGTAGAGCAACTGGTCGAGGTCCAGGACCGCCTTCTTCCACCGGTGGGTCAGAGCGACCACGTCCCCGGCGGTGATCTGATCGAGCGTCTTATTCAATTCCTTCTGGAGGACATCGACCGCCCAGGACCACTCGTAGCGCGGATAGTTCTCGTGCATGGCGGCAAAGCGGGCGTCCAGCTCGTCGAGAGAATGAACCGCGCCGCTTTCGATATCGCTCAAGAGCTGCTGGACGGCCTCCTCCGGCGCGAACATGCCGGCCAGGTCGATCCATTTGCCGGGCCCGATGGGGGTCTCCGGCCGCAACACCGCCTGCAGTTCGCCCACATTCTGGAACTTGCGATTCGCCAGCCGCGTGATGAGGCAGTTGCCGAGGAACTTGTCGATGCCGATCTGATAGAGTTCGATCCCGCGATCCAGGGAGTGGCTGGGAATCTTGACGTTGTGGTAGATGAAATAGTCCGACGTATGGCCGGTCGTGGCCTTGAGCTTGTGCAGCAGGTCCCGGCCGTTGATCATCTTCTGGATCGTGTAGGGGCTCAGCAGCTTGAAGTTGATGTGATCGAGCTTCCTGGGGTCCTTGCGGCGGTCGCGCTTGGGCCACTTGCGGGCGTCGCGGACGGTGCCGACGCTGCGGAGATTGACGCCGGGGGCCAGCACGCTCTCATCCTCGTGCTCGATCAGGTAGGAGAACGGCAGGTCCGACGTGTCCGAGTTGCGGTAGTGCCGGCCCATGACCACGGTGAAGGCCCCGACCTTGGCGGGCCAGAGCATGTAGGAGTCGCTGCCGGTCTTGGAGCCGCGCTCGACGACGCCCTGGTGGACCGGCCCGAGCTTGTACATGTGATTGCTCTGGTTGGTGCCGCTGCCGGCGTTGAGGAACGAGAACAGGCCCGCGATCAGGAGCGTGGACTTGTGGTGGGTGACGGTGTACGGCCCGGCGAAGATGGAGCAGGCCTCGCCGTGGAAGCCGCCGCAATTGGCGAAAAAGACGGAATTCTCGGCCGAGTACTCCTTGGCCAGCACGCAGCCTTGGCCGACGAAGCAGTGGGAGATGATCGTGCCGTCGGTGATGGTCGAGCCGCTGCAGGCGATGAAATCCTCGGCGTAGACGCCCGGCCCGATATACACGGGGTCTTCGACACAGCTATTGATCGAGCCGTTCTCCAGCCGGTTGACGCCCTCGACCGTGGCGGCGGGGCCCACCCGGATATCCTTGAGCAGCCGGGAGTTGATGATCCGGGCCCCTTTGCCCACCGTGCCCATGCGGGACCGGACCGACGCCGTGTAGCCGTCGATCAGCGCCCGCAGGTTCTGGATCACCTTGGGCCGGTGCTGGTAGAACGCCAGGACGTAGGCCGTCTGCGCCGACAGATGGTCGTAAATCGGGACCTCCCGGCCCCCGGCCTCGTTGACGACGGCGATCTTCGTCCCATTGCCGAACGCGCTCTCGCCCTGGACGGCCAGCAAGTCGATGTTATCGATGACCGCGTCGTCTTCGATGACGTAATTGGCCACATAATTCCGGACGGTGCTGATGTAGACGTTATCGCCGATGGTGCAATTGTGGATCGTGGCCTGGCTGATGCCGGTCGGCTTGGTCACGCCGCCGAAGAAGGAGACCTCCTTCTCGAACACGCCGAGCCGCACGTCGCCGGCAGAAATGCGTCGTGCGGATGCGGTCCGGTCCGGAAGTCTTCCGCGACCTGCACTTTGGACCAGTCGGTGCAGGTGCATCCTTGCTGCGAAAGCCGGCCGATCTCTTCGGCCGACAGGGCGCGCCATCTTGTCGTCATGATTGTCCTTTATCCATAGTTAGTCTCAAGGGCCAGCGTTTATCAGACCGACCGCGAGTATAGCGGGCTTCCAGCGGCCGGTCAAGCGCCCCGCCGCGCTCATTATGGACGCAAAGAACCGCGAATCAGACCGGTCCTCGGGAGTCGTGCTCTGGCGTGTCCGTTATAGAAGTTACGGACAGACGTGAAAAAGCCGCTTCCAGTCCTGAAAAGGCCCGAAAAATTTGGAGTTTCCGGCTGGCGGCGGTCGATGAGAAATGGTATAAAATGTACCCCCTTGCAGCGTCGTGCTGTGCAAGAAATCTGGTTGGAGAATTTTGAGTTCGCCGCATCGTTTTGTAGGTTGTAGGTAAGTAGTTTTTCGACGCGGAACTCAAGAACTCAACGGCGGGGTACAGACCTGCGAATGGGGCCCCCCAACGCGATCGATCGCATTGGGGAACCCAACGGGAAGGTTGGACTGAATGGTGGCCATGTCAAACCAGCCAAGGGTAGTCAAGGTTTTAGCGGCGTTGTTGATTTCGATGACGGTGGGGGCCTTCGTGCTGATGGCCCTGGGCAACAACCCGCCTTCCGCCGGCCCGTTCTGCCTCTCCGCGTACTATCGGCTCGACTCGGTGGATCGCGCCATCCAGTCGCGGGCCTGCCAGGCGCCCCATCGCTGGGAGAGCATCGAGATCTACTTCAGCGGCACCAAGCGCGGCAGCTTCCAGCAGCCGGCCGGCGCGGTGGATATGAATTGCCACTTCCTGATCTGCAACGGGGTCGGCGGCGGCGACGGCGAGATCCAGGCCAGCGAGCCCGTGGCAAAAGCAGTGGTCGCTCCGGACCAGCCGGACGTGGCAGGGCTCGGACAAGACCATCCGCGTCTGCCTGATCGGCGACGGCGGCAACACGCCCCCGACGGACTGCCAGACTGAAGCGGCTCGAGGCCCTGTTGGAAGCCCTGTGCCGCAAGTTCGGCATTCCGCCGACTCGGTCTTCCTGCCCAGCCGCTGCCAATAAGCTGCCCCTGATCGGCTTTTCGCTGCTCCCCGCCGACACGATCACGAGCCTCCTATTTCGTTCCCCCAGGGAGCGTCCCCGTCAAGACGGCCAGCATCTTCTGGAGAATCTCCGGCGAAGGCACACTGCGGTCCTGCATCACCAGTTCCGCAGGAACTCTTTCTCGGAGACGTCTTTGTCCGTCTTCACGCGGGCCGCCCGGTCGAACGGGCTGAGCGCCCGGATGAAGTCATCCCGGGTGGTCAGGATCCTGCGGGCCTCGTCGCGGTGGCGAACGTGACGACCGTATCCCCGCTGAGCTTGACTTGAGCTTGCTCCACCCCGACCGCCATCAACGCGACCCCGCATATCATGACCGATGCGCACATACGTTTCTCCTGTCCCAGCCGCCAGGCGATCTCAGCCGCAGGCTTCGTTAGCGGCACGCCGTGGCTGGAGAAGCTTTGCCGATGACGGGAAGGTTAGCATGGCTCGCCGGGCCAATCAAGGATGTGGACGGCCGAAGCGGCTCGAATGGGCGGAAGGGGGCTCCCACGACAAAAGAAAGGGCCCTCTGATCAGGGGGATCGCGGCCCGCGTCCGGCTTCCTCAGCCATCCCGGCCACGACCCGCCTGCACCAGAGAGCCCTCTACCAATCCGTGTGCCATGCATGGTCGTTCCTCACGGACGCCGCACGCATGCCAACCTCACGAGACTAATGCGGTCACGGGGCGCAGAGCGGCAGACTCGAGATCCCGCCCAGTTGGCCCTGGGTGAGGTTCACGTTCAGCGAATTACTCACTGTGGGATTGCCATGCGGTCCACCCACCACGGCCGTGTATTGCGTGGCGCCAAGAACCTGCGATTCAGTGCTCATGCTCGTGGGTGTCAGCACAGTGTGTGTCTGGCCACCCACGAAACTCTGAGTCCCGGTGACGGCACCGGAGCCGCACGGCAGGTCCATCTTTGTGGTGAAACCAACGCCCATTTGCTGGCCTTGGGCCGACGTCGGGTGGAACCCCCCGCTGGTGAGCTGACCCTGTGTCGCCCCAACCTGGGCGGTCTGGTAGGCGTTGCCCGATCGCGGCCCACTCGAGGCGGCCGTCTGAACGAAGACCCCCGTCTGCGTCTGGGTACCGGTACCGCCAAAGTGCGAAGTGGTCGTCCCCTGCTGCTGGCCGATCATCACTTGGTGAGTGCTCTCGGCCGACCCTACGCCGAGGCCCCCCAAAGCGTTGACTGCACCGATTTGAAAGCCTTGGGCCTGGCCGATCGCCGCCCAGGCGCCCGAGGCGGCCAGCAACACCACGATTCCCGACAATACTACACATCTGATCTGCATTCTGGACCTCCATCTGTAAAAGACTCACTCCAATTCCCATCCACAGATCATCGCCCTCCAGATGCTTCTACCCTATGCTCCTCCGGCGCCTCCTTTCTCCCGCGCGCACCTTCCAGCGCACGCCTCCAGCGGGTGAGGGCCGGATTCCCGCTTGCGGTCAAGCGCACGTCGTGTCCCGGTCCTACCCGCCGGTGATTCCGTAGCTTCCGGCGTGAGACAACCCATCTACCTTATGTTGACGTATCCGACCTCCTGGTCGTTCGCGAAACCGGCCATGTCGAACAGCTCCTGGCTCATCGTGATGCCCGGCCCACTGTGAGCAAGCTGTCGGGGCTCGACACGAGCAGTCGCCGGCCCGGTCCGTGCCGGAGCGGGCGCCGTGGGCGCGACAGGGGTCGCGGCCATCGTCCCGTCAGGCCCCGGAGTCCAAACCGAGGGCCGCCGCCGGCGCGTGTGTCGCAGGCGCGGCGTCCTCCGCCGCAGTACTTCTGCGCTGTGGAGGGGCTCCCCAACGCGGACTTGGGCGTGGCAGACCCGGAGACTGTCCCGTTCTCGAAACGCGGGCTGGGACGCCCACGCCCCCCGGGTCACCTGTATGGTCCCAGTCCTCCGCCGATTTGGCACGTTCCGAACGACGGGTTGCGATGGGCTCCGGCCGTGTCGGCGTGGAGCCTGCTCGTTCGCCGCCGGCGGCTGGGGCCGGCAGCGGATCCGCTCGTAGATGGCCGCCGGGATTCTCCGGCGCTCGATCATGTGGGGTGCATACCGATAGGCCTCGCCGCTGAGCATCGCCTTGCCTTGGCCCTCCGTGATGCCCTTGGCTTTGCCACCCATCAGGGACAACGAGTAGTTGGCCTGACTGTAACCGCCGGCGGCCGACGGGAAGGTGGTGTTCGAGCCGGTGGTGACGCCCTTCATCCCGCCGGAGATCAGCAGGATATCCACGTCCCACAGCAGGGTCTCCGCCACCACCGCCTTGTAGCCCTGATCCCAGTTGCGGTCCGGGTCGGCCTCGACGCTCACTTTCCCGACGTACGCGTAGCCTTCCTCGCCCAGCAGGTTCACGTCCACGTTCGAGTCGATGAAGACCAGCAAGCATTTGTGCTCGGGCCGGCGGTCCCGCACGATCGAATCGGCGATCTCGATGCCGCGGCCGTGAAAGTACGTGTCCGGCTTGCCAAACAGGACCACCGCCACGTTGTTGAGCGCACCCCCGACCGCCTCCAGCACCCCTTTGTGGGGCAGGGCCCGGAGCACGCTGCGGAGCTCGCGCATGTCGCTGGGATTGCACGGATCGAACGTCGTCTCGTAGATTTGATCGTTCGCGGTCGGGCCGTTGGGGAAGTAAGCCTTGATCGTGCCCCAACCGCCGTGGTTCCAGAACGGCAGGTACGGCGGGAACGACGTCAGCGGCGGCGTTCGGTTCTGATAATTGGAGACCGAGGTTACTCGTACTGAGGTTGAGTTGGCCGTGGAGCTGGAATGCGAGGTGCTGTCGCTCTGCGACTCCCCACCGCTGGCGGAGGCGCTCTGGTTCTGGCCTTGGTTCGACGCGACGTTGTTTCCCACGTCGACCTGTTACCGATGCCGCAGGCGGTATCATACCCGAGACCGCCGTTCTCGCGGGTAGGCCGCCGTCCCCAACGCCAACACGGGGACCAAGATCATCCATGTCTTTTTCATCTTACTTCTCCTTACCGAAAATCCCTTTTCTCATCCGGGGCCCCCCTAACACCCTCCAGGTGCGGCTGCGGAGGATCATGCCCCATGCACTCTCGCGTGACAGGCCCGAGCGACTTCGGCGCCGTGCGGTCCACAATTCTGATGACATCCGTCTGCACGGTGAGAATGGAGGAACGATCCCGAGCGACCAACCTCGCTCCACGTCCCTTGGGAACCCCCGCCGATCAGCGACCACTCGGCTCCGCCGGGGCAAAGCCCGGCCGGCCTCTTGGTCTGGTGTGACCCGGGACCCCCAGCGCGACCCGACGGCGCGTGGGAAGCCCCACCCCCTGTTGAGCGAAGCGGCGGCTACCATCCATGTCGATCTTTCTCGCACGGCATCCGTGCTCGATTCGGGCTCGCCCACGCCGTCCGGCGCGTTTCACGGGCCCTTGCCTTGTCTGCCCCGCATCGCATGCAACAATGGCAAATTGCAACTATATACAGTTATCGGACTATGATGTCAAAAATCTATTAGTCTCCCTTTCGGATTTTTTTGTCCTCCCGATTCTTCCGGGACCTGAAATGAAAAAGGCAGGAGGAAAAGGACGAGAGGAAAAATGGGCCTCCAACCTCTGCACTTCCCTTTGCCTCTAACCCTTTCGTCTCCTGCCCGGGCCGTTGTCTTCAGAGACGCGGGCCCTTCGGGCCGCTACTTCACTTCGAGGATGGAGTTGTACTCCCCGTAAGGATTCAATTCCGACCGCTCGTTGTAGGGGTCCTGCTGCCACCGGCCGTCGACGACCAAGCGATACCGATAGGTGCCATGCGGCAGCTTCATTTTTGTCTGCCAGACGCCGGTTTCCCCGACCCGCTGCATCGGCGTCGTGGCGGGCTGCCAATTGTTGAAATCGCCGGCGATGGCGACGGTCTCGGCCCGGGGATAGAGCGTCACGAAAACGACCGCGTCCTGCATTTGATTGACGCCGTAGTACTCGGAGAGCTTGGCGTCGATGTGATCGGCATTTTCAACGACGGATTCGGCTAATGTCTGCAGCGTGGCCCCCGTCGAAGCCGGCACCGCTGTTTGCTCCTTCGTCGCGGCCGCGTCCGCCGCCATGATGGGCACTGGCTCCTTCGGCGATGGCACCGCCACGGTCACGGGTCTCGGCTCCACGGCCGGTTTCGGCTCCGCCACCGGTTTGTACTCCACCACCGGCACTTGCGGCAGCACGACCTTTGGTTCGACCACCGGTTTCGGCTCTGGCACCGGTTTCTGTTCCATCGCCGGCGTCTGGCCAAGTATCGGCCTGGCTCGAGCACCGGTTTCGTCTCGCTTGTGGTAGCACCGTAAGCTGTTTGCTCTGGCTGCACTTACGTGCACATTACCGGCGGGCACGGCCGGTCTGGGCTCTGCCACGGGCTTAATCTCGATCGTCGGCTTCGGCTCCGGCACCGGGATGGTTTTCGTGGCCTTCAGCAGCTCGTTGGCGCTGGCCCCGATGGCTTCGAGCTGATCGGCCAGGGAATCGACGAGCCGCTTGCTCTTGACCTGCGGCCGTTCCTCACTACCGATGACCTCCTGCGCCAGATTCCGGAAATCCTGCTGGCCCTTGCTGGCCGGATCGTATTCGTTGATGGGCTGTCCGAAGCTGGACGCCTCTTTGATGCGGGTGTTGAAATTCACTACGGTCTTGAACATCTGGTCGGCGAAGTGCGACCGCAGCTCGGCGAGAATCTCCCGGGCCATCTTGGTGCGGATGTCGTACATGCTCGCCAGGACCCGGACGTTGACCCGCTGCTGGCACCGCTTGCACAGGATGCTGAGTGTCTCCAACTGCTTGCTCAGGCCGTGCAGAGCGAAGTAGCCGGTCTCGACCGGCACGACCACATCCGTGGCCGCCCGCAGCGCATTGAACGTCAGCAGGCTCACCGCCGGCGGGCAATCCACCACGGCGAAATCGTACTCCTCCTTGACGTCCTCCAGCACGTCGCGCAGGCAGCACTCGCGCTCCGGGATGCCCGCCATCTGCTGCTCGAACGCGGACAGATCGATGCTGGCCGGGGCCAGCTCCAGGTTCTCCCCGATCTGCCAGAGGATCTCCGTCAGCCTCAGGGGCTCGTTGCGGCTCTTGCTGATCAGCACATCGTAAATGCTCTGCTCGATCTGCTCTTCCGGCACGGCCAGCCCGACCGCGCAGTGCGACTGCGGGTCCATATCCACCAGCAGCACCTTCTTGCCCAGCACCGCCAGCGCGCTGGCCAAGTTGATGGATACCGTAGTCTTGCCACAACCCCCCTTTTGGTTGACGATCGCGACTGTTCTCATCTTGGTTTTCTCCGTTACCAGGCTCCAGTGCCGCCAGCGGTGGGCCCACCCACGCGACCCTACGCGTCGGCTTGCCCAACTCCCCTGCCATCTCTACTTGTTCCCTGCCGGAAAAACCGGCATATCAGCACTGACAGGCGGCATCCGTGCCTGTAGATATTTCTTCGGCAGGCTTGTCCCCAAAACTTTACCCCTTTATGGGACGGCCCAATAAAAAGATCGAAAAGTAGAGAAACGCTCCCTCTTATCGGGGTGTGGGAATGCCAGACGCGACCGAAGACCGGCGCTGGCCACCCGGGGCTCCCACCCTAGGGGCGACCGTAGTAGCGGCAAGCCCGGTGGGCTGGCGGACAGTCTCCGGTGGCGGAGGAGCCCGACTCGGTCCCGGAGATTATAGGACTAGGCGGCGGTATGCGGGACCGGTTTTTCGGAGCGGATTTACGTTTGCCGGAGAGAGGCGTCCGGCGGGGCTGGCGGACTTCCCCGTTGACAAGAGCGGTCAAGCCTGGCGCGGTCTTGACCTCTCAGCCCAGAATGGTCATAATAGCGTCTGACTCGAATGATGCGGGTGGCAATTATGGGCATTACCTATATCCAGGGGCAAGTCAAGGGACCAAAGGGCCAACAGGCGGACGTGAAGTTCCTCGTCGACAGTGGGGCCACGTACTCGGTTCTTCCCAAGGACGTGTGGGAGAGAATCGGGCTGAAGGCAAAGCGCAAAATGGGTTTCACGCTCGCGGACGGCACGACCATTGAACGGTCGATTTCCGAAGCTTATGTCGTTCTACCACAAGGCGAGGCTCATACACCGGTCGTGCTGGGCGAAGATGGCGACCAAGCCCTGCTGGGTGTGGTGACGCTGGAGATCCTGGGCCTTGTCTTCAACCCCTTCGATCGGACCCTCCAGCCGATGCGCATGCTGTTGTGCTGAACTCAATCTCTGATCGCCGCTTTCGGGACTTCTTCGGAGATGCGGATAGCTTCCTTGGCTTCGGTAAGGTCATTGGCTTTGAGGCAGACATCGGCGATTTCCTTTCCCGCGAGACTGAGAAAGACGCCGGTGTTTGGCAGAGCGAGGCAGCCGGTCAAGAGAGCGTTACGGCAGTCCTCCATCATGACGACCGGAACGTTCGTATTGGTCCCAGCCGGTTCGCGCCGGATGTCGCGGAGAGTAGTCTTGCTCACGCTGTGCAGTGAGAGGGCGGAGCGAGGGTACTGGGCGAAGGCCTCGTCCGGAATCAGGACTCGCAGACCATCCACCATCAGGCCCTCGACGTTGGCGAGGGTGACATAGGAGCTCTGGCGGGCGTAAATCGTTTCCCGGCGGTCCTCGGTCGGCTCGGTCTTGCCGCCGACGTGCTTCTTACGTTTGGCATAGTCGGTCGCTCTATCGACTCGCAGCGTGATGTTCCGCAGGGAGACGTTTTCGATCCTGCCGGCGGTCATCCCCTGCATCAGGATGCCATTGTCGCTCAGGATGGAGATGTCCGAAAAGCTCAGGTTGCGGACCTTGCCGATGCGCGAGTCCGCCAGGCGTTTCTCGATGTCCACGAAGATCGGATAGATGGAGTCTTTCAGGGATTCACTGGCCAACTCCGGCTGGCGGGTGGTCTCAATCGTGCAGTTGGAGAAGCCGATCCGCTCGGCCGTGCCGCCGTCTTTGATGAAGAGCCCCAGGCCGATGGTCGAATTGCGGATCACGCAATTGCTCACCAGGATGTTGCGGAAATCGCTGGGCGATTCGGTCCCGATCTTGACAGCCGTGGCGATCGATTCCAAGACGCAATTCGTCACGACGATGTCCTCGCACGGGTGCCCCGCGCGGGTCTTGCACACGATGCAGTCATCGCCCGCCACGATAGAACAGTTGGAAATCCGCACGCGCCGGCAGGAGACGGGGTCGATCCCATCGGCGTTCACGCGGTAGTAGTTGTTCCAAATGCGCACGCCGTCGATCAGCACGTCGTCGCAACGTTCCAGATCGAGCGTCCAACTGTCGCTGTGCCGGATAGTGACGTCCCGAAGAGCCACGTTGGTGCAGCCGGTGAATCTCAGGATTCCGACCCGCCAGTCCGGCCGGGGGCTGGTCGCCGCGCTTGCGCTGGAGGTCCTCGGCGCCGGTCCCCTGAATTGTTCCCCATCCTTCAATCGCCACGTCATTCTGGTCCTGGGCCAGCAGGAAGGTGTTGCCGCGCTTGTAGTCCGCCTTATCGACGCTGACCCACAGCGTCGCACCTGCCTCCAGATGTAGCGTCACATGGCTGCGAAGCTGCAACTGTCCGCACCGGAAGTTCCCGGCCGGCACATAGACCGTTCCGCCGCCCGCTTGTGACGCGCTGTCGATGGCCTTCTGAATGGTGGCGGTGTCATTTGCCTCCTGATTGCCTCGCGCCCCCAGGTCGGTCACATCCCACACGCGGGCCCAGCACGGGAGCATTGACAGCAGCAGGCTCAATAACGCCACGACGCGGATATGACAGAAACTACCCATTTTATCTCCTATTCGCGGATTCCTAATGAGTTTTGACGGACAACTTCAGTAATCGCCGGGTGCCATGACTACGGCTTTGCGTAGGCATGTTTTGCCACGTTGTCCGGCATGTCTACGAGGCGTAGACATGGCACCCGGCAGCCAGAGAGTCTCGGTTACCGGTCTTGCCCATCAAAGCTCATCAGGGCGGGTATTGTACCGCGTGAACACAGCCACGCCTACGGCTGCTCCGCTTGCTGCCGGACCGCCGGGTAGATCGCGCCGGGGTTGTGACAGATCGCATCGGGCCCCGCGGCGACGATTTCTTCCTCACCGCCGAAGCCGTAGGTCACACCGATGGTGCGGGCGCCATTGGCCCGGCCGGATTCGACGTCCCGGGCCCGGTCCCCGATCATGACCGTCCGCCGCGGATCGAGGCGTCGCTCGCGCAGGATGAACTCGACCAACTCGCATTTTTCGTCGAAGCGGCCGTCGAGTTCCGGGCCGTAGAGGTCAACGAACAACCGATCCAAGCCGAAATGCCGGATGATCCGGTCCGCGTAGACCGTCGGTTTGGAGGTCACCACGTAGAGCGGGTAGCCGTCGTCCCGCAACTGCTGCAAAAGCTCCGGGATGCCGGGGTACACCTCGTTCTCGAAAAGGCCGACGGTCTCATACCGCTCGCGATAGTAGCCGATGGCGGTCTCGATCAAGCCGCTGTCGTCCGTGTTCAGCAAGCGGGGAAACGTCCAGCGCAAAGGCGGACCGATGTAGTGCTGCAGCTCGGCTTTGCCCGGATACGGCCGGCCGAGACACGCAAGCGCGTGCTGGATGGACTTGGTGATCCCCTCGCTCGGGTCGCTGAGGGTGCCATCCAAATCGAAGAACAAGGTCAGGGGTTTCTGCGTCGAGTCGATCATGCGCGGACCACAGGAATCGCAACCATCATCACACCGCCTCCCGGACCATCCACCGGCGGGGCTGAAAGGCGGTCATTGTCCGCGCCGAACGCAGAAAGTCAAGATTGAAGTGTGTCCGGAAGAACGTGGGCGATCGTGTGCCACTCCTCCGCCCCTCCGGCGCGGGTATCCCTGTCGCGTATTACTATCTTCCGGCTGCCGGGGTGTTTTCGCCGCACAGTCTCAACGTGTGCTCGATCAGTTCCGGCCCGCCCCAGTCGCCGTGGCCCGGGATGACGATCTTCGCGTGCGGGTAGGCCGCTTGCACCTTCCGGAGCGTAACCGGATAGGCTGCCAAATCGCCGTCTTTCGTATTGCCCAGGGATCTCGAGTCCAGAGATTTGACCAGGCAGCCGGCAAAGAGGATCTTCTGTTGGGGCAACCAGGCCACCACATTGTCCGTCGTGTGTCCGGCGCCGAAGTAGGTCACGACGACCACCGTCCGTCCGCACCGGACGGTGATTCCGTCGTGGTACGGAACCTGAGGGACCGGGAGCCCTTTCTGCCGGGCGATTTCCATCGTCCGATCCAAGCCGTAGGAGACCGCCCCGCGCCGGTGTGCCTCCGCCAGCCCGCCCATGGTGTCCTCGTGGAAATGCGTCGGGATCGCGGTCTTGACCGTAACCCCGCGGGTCTCGGCGATCCAATCGCACAACGTCGCCGTCAACTTATCTGTCCAGGGCAGGTTAATCAGCATCGCGTCTGGGCCGTCTATGACGATCAGTCCGTTGGCCGGGACCCGGCCATAGCCGGGAACGTCGGAGTAGGTCGTGTGAATCCAAACGCCCGCCGCGATCCGATGCAGCAAAACGTCATTGGAGATTCTGATTTCAGTCGCCGCGGGAGGCACCCGTACAGACTTACAGCCCGTCAAAGCGAACCCCAGACATACTACAACAGGAACGAACTTGCCTTTCGCACACAGGACCATGCCCAAGCAATATCCTGTGTCCGCGACCGA
Source organism: uncultured Planctomycetota bacterium (assembly GCA_963750205.1). GTDB lineage: Bacteria > Planctomycetota > Phycisphaerae > Sedimentisphaerales > Anaerobacaceae > PLanc-01. The sequence continues at coordinate 147,040 of CAVVRJ010000041.1, read as the reverse complement.
GTCAAGTGCTTCGATCCTCGGGCAACTGCATGTGGCTGGCCCTCTTCCAAAAGCCGCTCTCCTGAGCGGCACGGGAAAGAATGCCAATCGGGAGATTGGCGGTCCCAGGGGGCGTTCGGACCACTCCTGCGTCACGTACCCGGTTTGCATTCCGCCTCGGCTTGGATTAGATTGACCCGTTCTCAATCCCGATAAGTCGAACTCTACGAGGAGATCAGGCTCATGGAATGCCAGAAATCGAAGAACCTGAAGAACTGTGCCTGCACGTATCCCGGCTGCGAGAACAAGGGCCTTTGCTGCGAGTGCCTCAGCTATCATCTGGCCTCGAAGCAACTACCCGGCTGCTGTTTTCCGCCCGAGGTGGAAAAGACCTACGACCGCAGCTTCAAAGCCTTCGCCAAGGCCTGGAAACTGTGAGACGGGGTCATGTTACTCACCCACGAACTCCGCCAACGGCGTGGCAACCTCCGGGAACTGACTCAGGATCCGCTTGTCAACCGTGATGAGCGGTACGTTCAGGTCTTTGGCCAACGCAACGAACTCACAATCATAGGCCGAACAGGTGCTGGAGGCCGCCAAAGCCAGAACCGAATGCGACGCCATCTCATATTCGTGCCCTTGCATCAAAAGCAAGGCTTTGTCCACGAGCTGCTCGGCCTCTTCCAAGCTGAGAAACTCCTTTCGAACATACAGGGCCAACACGTTGCGAAACTCACTGCGCCAGAGCAGGGGAGCCACCCAGAGCGGATCCTTGAGAAGAGCTTGCTCCGCCTGCGTCGAGTAATCGCCGGTCACGTACAAATACACGATAATATTCGTGTCAACGACGATCATGGTCGACCTGCCGCCTTCGCCTGGACGAGCTCACGATCCGTGATTGGATGTGCGGCTGTTTTCGCGCGCAACCTACGGGCTTCGGCCAGCACTACCTCTGGGTCGATCTCCCGGTTGCTGACGGCCCGCTCAATGCACGCGATGATCTCGCTATTGATGCTGCGATGGTTGATCTCGGCAGCCTTCTTCAACTTTTCGTAGACCTCGGCCGGGATGTTCTTCACGGTAACTGTCGGCATAGGATACTCCATAATGGTTCCAATATGAAACCATTATGCCCTTCGTGGCGGGAGCCGTCAAGCGGAATCGGACCCGGTGCAGTGCTGAGTCTATTTGTCCCGGTCGTAATAGACGAAGTAGTCGCCCTGGTGGTTGCTGGGGGTTAGATGGCTCCAGCGGACAAAGCGAGCGGAGGCGTCGAGGTAGCCGACGGCCAAGCCATCGGGTTGCGGCTGCATCGGGCGTCCGACTCCCTGTTGAAACGTGCCTCCCACGTGGGAGCTATACCAGGCGGGCCAGTCACCATTGGGACCGACCGCGTCATAGCGGTTATAGCAGAAGCATGTCACGAGCGTATTCGAGGTCGGTCGGTCCGTGACCTTCTTGGGTGTGACGTACTTGGCGCCTGTGTTGGGATCGGTCCAGTCGCCCCGATTGCCCCAGTAAATCCAGCCGACACAAACCGCCTGGAGGACGGGGTGGGCGGCGGGAAGCGGACTGAGCCAGCCCTGCGTCGATTCAAAGTACTTACGGGCCGTCTCGCACGTCGCCAGTCTTTCCGTCAGTCCGTAGCCGGCCACAGCCATCATCACTTTGAAGTTGACGACCGTCAGCAAATCGGCCCCGTCCCAGCTCGGGTTGTACCCCGAGGTGGTCCGGTCGATGATATTGCCCTCGGGCAACGAACCATTGTAGTCGCCCGCGTACATGTTGACCACGAGGATGCCCTCGTGGAGATTGTTCTGACACGCCGTCCGCCGGGCGTGCTCCCGGGCCACTCCCAGGCACGGCAGCAGAATAGAAACCAACAGGGCAATGATCGCGATTACCACGAGCAGCTCAATGAGCGTAAACCCCTTGTTCCGCCGCTGAGATTTCTTCCTCTTCGACATCCTGTCACCTCTCTCTCCTTCTTCGAGCGCAGGGAGTGGGTGTCCCTGGACTTGTTGCGGGATGGGGACCCGAACCACTATGCCCCCCGCTCCCCGATCGTGGTCGGGGAGCAGGGGTAACTATAGAGGTTGATCATGGCAATTGGATATTCTGGCACGCCCCCTCATTGAGGCAGGTCCTCCGGCGTCATATCCTGACCGCCGGGGTCCTTGAGAAATAGATACGCGAGACCCGTCTCGCTGTCCGCGCCCTGGAGGTTCGCGGCGAAGGCATGCGGGTCAAAGAAGATGGCCGGCTGCTCCTTCGAATACGTAATGCTCGCATCGACTACGAAACCCTCGGCGGGGTCCCAGATCCGCACGCCGATCGGCAGCTTGCTCTGGCGCAGGGCATAGATGCGGACCCAGCCCGGACTGATCGCCGACCGGGCGTCGAACACGACCAGTTCCTTGCCGATGCCGGCCTGCGTATTCATCGCCGGCGTGATATCGACCAGCTTGCCGCCGGAAATGCTCTGGATCACCGTCTCGAACGAAAACTCATCTGGCGTCGCCAGCAGCCGGACGATGTCCACGGCCATCGGATCGACCTCGGCCTCGCTGCGTTTGTGAACGTCAAACGCATGGGTCACCCGTCCGTGGCGGCCGAAGATCACCTGCGGGCCGATCCGCAGGCGGATGTAGCCGCCCTTGCCCATCCATAATTCGAACTGCTGCGGCTGGGCCAGGGTGCCCTCTTTCACGTAGATCGACGCGTAGAAGAACGGCACGACCTGGAAACGCTGGCTGACGTCGGCCCAGGCCACGTTGCTGCCCGTGAGAAGTGTGCCGAATTCCCCGAGCAGGATCACAAAAGCCACAAAAAGGATCGCGGCCACGGTCACCCGCACGAAGCGGCTCTCGAAGAGCAGCCCCCAGTAGTCTGGCTGCCGTCGCACCGGGCCGGCGGCGCCCGCCCGATCATAAGCTTCCTGCATGCTCTGCCAGAAGCGGTCATCCATCGCCGCCTCGATGCGAACGGACGCCTCTTTCACGAATTTCTCGACATGGTCCTGTGGTTTCACTGGGTTACCTCACCGTTCAGCAAAGACCGGAGTTTGTCCAGCCCGTAGTGATACCGGCTCTGCACGGTCTTGATCGACGCCTTCTGCCATCCGGCAATCTCCCGGAACGGCAGATCGCCATACAGGTGCAGGGTCACGACTTCGCGCTGCTCGGGCGGCAATTCCTCCAGCGCCTGGCTGAGCCGGCAGAACTGCTCGCTGCACATGAGCCCATTCTCCGGACCATCGCCGTCGGCGGCCAAGACCATCGACTCCTCCACGGGATCCGCCCGCCGGAGCCGGCCCGCCTTGAGCGCATTGCGGGCCGCGTTGGCGACGCACGTCGCGAGATAGCCTTTGAGGCTGCCGGTCAGCCGGAACACCCGGGCCGACCCGGCGAACCGGACGAAGACATCCTGGACGATGTCCTCGGCCGTCGCCGTATTGTTCAGCAGCGACACCGCCAGCCGCAGCAGATCCTCGCGGTACTTCTCGTACACGCGCGACAGCGCCGTCGCATCGCCGCGATTCAGCCGCCAGACTAAGAGTCGGTCTTCCACCCGCACCGAAAAGGCCCTTTCAGAGAGCGATCGCCTGACACCAATATAACAACTGGAAAGGCCGCTTTGCCTTATCGGAATGGAATTCTTCCGCCGGCCCGGTATAATAGGTTCACTAAGGAGAGCCGAACCATGGTGGCAACGTCGCAGCAGAAAGAGCAGATCAAACGGGATTTGGCCGCTTACCTGAGTCGGGAGAAGGATATCTGCAAGGTGGTTGTCTTTGGGTCGTTTCTAACCAGTGCGACCCCCAACGACTTGGATGTAACGATTTTCCAGGACAGCGACGAGACCTATCTGCCGCTGGCCACGAAATACCGACGGCTGCTGCACCCGATCGCCGACCAGATTCCCCTCGACGTGATTCCGGTGCGCGCGAAGGGCGCTTCCGGTCCGTTCCTGGCGGAAATCCAGAGGGGAGACATTGTCTATCAGCGGCGAAGCCTTCCGAGAGCAGGACAAGAAGGAGAGGAGACGGATGGCTGACTTGGATCTCACCCAAGCCGAAGCAGATGCACTTATCGCCATGGAGAAGCACCGCGTCAACGATGATCGGTGCGATTTTCCAATGGCGGGAGATTCACATGATCGAAGAAGTGCAGAAACTCCTCGATGACTATCTGGCATGGCTACGGGACAAGACTTCGCTTCGCCAGATTGATAAATGGGTCGAGATAACGACACCTTACCTGGACCGCCATAACGATTACATCCAGATCTACGCCAGCAAGGTGAACGGTAGTTTCGTTCTTACCGACGACGGTTACACAATAGAGGACCTGGAGCAATGTGGCTGCAAGTTAGAAAGCACAAAGCGTCAGGACCTGCTTAAAACAACTCTGAACGGCTTTGGAGTCCAGCTTAGTGACAAAGCGTTGGAGATCCACGCCTCACCTGACAACTTCGCGTTACGCAAACACAATCTGGTTCAGGCCATACTTGCGGTTAACGATATGTTCTACCTGGCCGCGCCAATGGTCGCGAGCCTATTCTACGAGGATGTCGTTGCTTGGCTTGATCTTCATGAGATTCGATATATCCCCAAGGTCAAGTTCACAGGGACAAGTGGATTTGACCACCTTTTTGACTTCGTGATCCCCAAATCGCGTCACAAACCGGAGCGTATCCTCAAAACCATCAATCGTCCTAACCGAGAAATGGCGGAGGCCGCGGCCTTCTCGTGGGTTGATACCAAACAAGTGCGGCCTCTGGACTCAAAAGCATACGCCTTTCTCAACGACTCCGAGCACCCCATCTCACCGGGTGTCATGGATGCACTGCGCAGCTACGAGGTGCAACCGATCCCCTGGAGCAAGCGAGACGATATTCGGATGGAACTCGCTGCGTGATGACTCGTAGATTCAGTCACGTTCGCCATCAAGCGGCTCAATCTACGGTTCTACGGGCAGGGGCAGGTCGTCGGGAGCCATGTCCTTGATGCTCAGATCGCCGTAAACGACACGGCAGGTGGCCGCGTCTTTGAGCTTGTACCAGCAGACGATCCGGTCCTTGTCGCCGAGCTTGACGCCCTTGCCCAAGTAACGGAAGCTGCCCTTCACGGTCTGATCCTCGACAAAGTGGCCGGTGGGTAGCAGATTCAAATTGGCCATCTTGCAGCGGTCCACGATGTCCAAAAGCCGCTGTTCGGCCGTGGTGCGGTCTTTCTCGGCCTTGTCGTAGATCTCGTTGAGCCTCTTACTACTGACGGAGTAGGGCCGGTCGGGAAAGACCTGGCTGTTGTAGTCCGCCATGGCACCAAGGTACTCCACCATCTCCCTTTCCGTCACCAAGGCACGCGCCTGCGTCGTGAGCGTGTAACCGGGCGGCGGTACGAGGCTGAACAGCGAGTTGTCCAGTTCCGCATCGAAGTTGATGTCGTGGGCCAGACTGCACGCGATGGTCATCGCAGACCAGTCCTTCTCGACCGGGTTGGCGCGGGCGGGGTCCGTTTCGGGGTCGTAAACGTCGACACCGGGGATTTGCAAAGCGACGAGCTGCTTCGTCTTCGCGTCGATCCAGAAGTCGTAGCTCCAGTTCTCATGGCTCTCATCTTTGAAAGCCCGCCGAAAGACGTTCACCTCGCCGCTCGGAGCCATCCGCTTGCCCACCCACTGCAGGTCCGGCTTGCTCATCTCCGCGGCGAGTGCGAACGGACCGCTGGAAGCAAACGTCGTCGTCGCCAACTCTTCCGCATTGGCGCGTTTCTCCGCTGCCACCAAGCTCAGGCTCCTCAGATTCACGGCATCGGTGATGCAGACGTGCTCGATCTGCCCGCGCGCTGTCGGATGCAGAACCTCCCGGTAGAGCCCCGGCGCTTTGTAGGCCATCTCCCGGGTTTCGGTCTCGACCCACGTCTTTTGGCCGTCCTTGCTGACCACGTGACTGTAGAAGGTCAGCTTCCACGTGATCGTCTTGGCCTTCTCGATCTGCTCGATGACTTGGGCAAACGCTGTCCCGTTGTCGCGCTGATGACCAAGATACGGCACACCCAGGCAGACACCGATGAAGACCAGAGCGGCAACGGCGATCTTGAGAGTGCGGGTCATGGTGGCTCTCCTTCCTACCAGGATGGTCCCGCACGCGGGACGGGGCTCGATTTGGTTGCGAAACTCTTCGATTTGACGCTGATGTCCTTGCCTCCAGCGTTCAAAGTCAAAGGGCGAGCCGTTTCTGCCGATGGCGACGCGAATCAACTCGTCCAGCCGGATGTCGTTGTCGTCAGTCCTCATGACATATCCTCCAGGATGCCTTTGCGGCGCAGGTACTTGGCCAACTTGTGTTTGGCGCGAGTCAGCCGACCGTTGATGCTCATCTTCGACAGGCCCAGCACGGCCGAGATCTGCTCATAAGAGCAGTCGTTGTAGTAACGGAGGATCACAACCTCCCGCAGGCCGGCAGGCAGACGACCAATCGCCTCGCGAACCAGCCGGATGGTTGTTTCATCTTCCTCACGGTCGGGCATGGACGCGGGGCCGTCACTCGGGACGATTTGCGGCGGGCGATTCCGCACCATGTCGATGGCCACATTCCGGCAGATGCGGGCTAACCAGGGGGCGAACTTGCCTGCGTCCTTCAGTCTGCGCAGGCTCACAAGCCCTCGCGCGAGAGCCTCTTGCACGGCATCCTCGGCGAGTTGGTGGTCCCTCAGCACACTGTACGCGACAGCGGCCAGCGGGGCATAGTACCGCTCACACAGCTTGCCGAAGCTGTCCAGATCGCCCGAGCGGGCGGCTTCTATCAGTTCGATCTCGGCGTCGATGATCGGCCCTCACGACGAAGCGGCTGTCGTTCTGTTTTCACCCTATTGTCGGGTTTCGGCGCGAAAAGTAGGCGCGAAAAATCACTGTTTCGCTCTGGACGAGGGCACGAAAAAGGCCGAGCTCCGCTGCTCGGCCTTTCCATGCGTGTGCGGGTAATCCGTTCGAGATGACTTCCGGATAGGGGTCGTGGCTGGAGTCCACGGTCCTTCGCCGCCCGCCGTTTCGACGGCTGCCGGTTATTTCTCGGCTTTTTCTGTCAGGGTGAATCCCGCGGGAATCTGGGGCACGAAAAGGTCTGCGGGCCACGAGGGATTCCATGCAAACTGATCCTGGACTGTGGTGGTCACGCCGGTGCCGATCTGGTTCGGCCAATGCATTTCCATTCGCACGGGCAGCTTAGTCGCCGCGTCGAACCACACCCGATGAAAGGCGCCGTCCGGGTTCGTCCCGTACTTCTTCGCGCTGACCTCGAAACTGAAGCACTTGACACCGTCCAGGTCCGCAGATTCATAGAACCGGTCGGCCCGATCGATCAGCTCGATGATGAAGGCGATATGGTCCATCGGGTGACCGAGCCACTGGGTTTGGTGGCGTGTGATCTGCCGCCAGGTGCGGGCCTCGTAGTCCACCGTGGTCTGAACCAGGCGGAAATTCTTGCTGTTAAAATCGAGGCTGGTGCGGGCATCGTCTTTTTGAACGACGTTCCACTCGGTGGTCCGCACACGGTCTCCTGCCAGTCGATCCACCCGCCAGGCATCTCGGGACACGGAGAAGCGTCTGCCCCCTTCGGTGTAGGCCACGGCTTGGGCTTGGCGAAATGCGTCCAGCACATCTTCTTTAAGACCCGTCGGCACCTGCGCGAATGTCATCTCCCCTTTTTCTTGACGCTCCCGGGCCTTTCGGATCGTATCCGCCGGGGCGTTCACGAAGCCCTCGGGAATAACGGGATCGAAGAGCTCCGCCAAGACCGCGCTGCCGTACTGGAACTGGTCCTGGACCAGAGTCGTGCTCAGCGCCGAGCCACGGCTCGATAGGCCGTGGTGCTCAATCCGGACGGGCAGCCGCGTGCTCTTGTCGAACCAGACGCGGTCCGTCCGTTCCGGGGGATAGTTCCCATACTTGGCGGCGCTGATCTCAAAGCCGACGCACTCCTTGCCCTCGAATGTCTCGGGATCGAGGACACGATCCGCTTTGTCCAAGAGGTTCACGTAGAAGCGCAGCATATCGACCGGGTCCTCCGCGGGCCGCGGGGACGAGTCCATCTTGGTCGTGTAGCACTGAAACTCATAGGACACGCTGCACCGGAAGGTCGAGCCGGACTTATCCGGGACTTCCCATGACGTATCGACGAGGGTATCCTTGTAATAATGATCGTACCGCTCTCGATCGGTGGCTTTGTAGTACCGCGTCCAGCTTCCCGAGATGTGCGTCGAGCCGTAATCGCCCACGAAGACGTATCCCTCTCGATAGGTCAGGGCGTAATGCTCTTCAGGGATTCGGTGATTTCCCGCCCCCAGGCGGCGGGCGGGGCAAGCCACCATTGGTCCTTGCCGCCGCCGGAAGGCCAGAGACTCAAGCCGCCCAGCACGATCAGGATCACGGCGGCCGCCAAAGCAAATCTTACTATTCGGGTCTTCATCGTCATTCTCCCTATCTGCACCCGGCGCGGGGCCGGGGCTTGTTCTTGAAGATCATCCATTGCGTGAAAGATATTCTGAAGCGTTCGCTCCCGCCTCTCGGCAGTCGCGTGATAACGCAATCTTCGAAGCATGCTTTCCATCGAGTCGTTCGATCTCATTTTGGCACCTCGCCGTTCAGCATCGAACGCAGCTTATCCAATCCGTACTGGTACCGGCTCAAGGCCGTCTTGATCGAGGTGCTCTGATGCGCCGCGATCTCGCGGAACTTCAGGCCCGCGTGCACGCGGAGCATCACCACCTCGCGCTGCTCGTAAGGAAGCTCGGCCACGGCCGCCCGGAGCTTGTGCACCAACTCCGCCTCGCCCACGATTTGTACCGGCCCGTCCATGTCGGCGGCGACCTGGGCGGCGTCCTCGAGGGGCGTCAGCCGCGCGTGGACCCGCTGGCGAAAGTGATCGCGGACCCGATTGGCCACCGCCGTCGCCAAGTACGCCTTGAGCGTGCGGCGCAGGTGCAGCTTCGGCACCGTGCGCACCAGGCCGATGAACACGTCCTGCACTACATCTTCCGCCGTGGCGGGATCGTGGAGGAGGTTGGCGGCCAGCGTCAGCAGATCGCCTTCGTACTTCTCATAGATCAGGCGCAGAGCGTCCTTGTCGCCGTGTCTCAAACGCCACAGAAGTCTTCTGTCTTCGAGCATTGCAAAGAAAGCCGGCACGTTGCTTGACAATCGATCGTCACCCTTACGACGGCGGCGGGAGTGATTTTACCTTAGGCAGACTCCTACGATGAGGAGAATTCGTTGGCGCAGGCACGTTTGCATAGTGTGCCCGTGGGAGGGCATGCTCCGCGTGAGGCGAGCGTCCCCGCTCGCCAGAAGTCGGGCGAGGACGCCCAACCCACGAAGAGAACGCCTGACGGCGTCACTACGAACGGGAAAAGAAGAGAGCCGGGCGCGGGTGCCGGCTCTCCTGGGATTTGCTGACTGGCTCTACTGGCCCAGCGGCGTGTAGTCGCTGGGGATGTTGGGCTCGAAGACGGACGCGGGGACCGCCTCGGACCATTTGAATTCCATGAGCCAGCGAACCGCCATCGCGCCGGCCGTGCCCTCGATCTCGATTCGGACCGGCAACTGGGTCTGCACGTCCACCCACAGCCGGCCGATGCCGTTGGCCAGCTTGCCGTTCTCGGTCGGCGGGTCCGTCACTTCGATCCCCTCGACTTCGACGCCGTCGATGACGGAGCGGCCCAGTTCCTTGCTATGGGCGAGCCAGGAAACGCTGGATGTACTCGGCGGGGTCTTCGTACTGCTCGGGCATCTTGCCGCGCTGCTCCGGCGGCAACGGCGATTTGGACCACTTTCTTATCCGCGGGCACGACCATCGTGATCGTGTCGGACTGGGGCGGCACGTACCAGGAGACCGTCGTGCCGTCGCCGCCGATGTCCATCCGGAAGCCGTACTGCTCCGAAAGATAGAACGTGAACTGGCCGCCATGCTTGTCGGTGGCCTTTGTGCCGTCCTTGCCGTGGACGCCGATGGTCAGTCGGAACATGAAGGTGTCGATGGCCTTGATATGGTCGGGGATTGCGCCCCAGGCCACGCCGCGCTGTGCGGGCCATTGAGGATATTCCAGCCGAGCAGCCCGGCGAGAACTACCACCGCCGCGGCGGCCAATTTCGTAAATGAGCTGGTCATAATCGTTCTCCCTATCGTCAAAGGTGTTGTCGTTTGTGTGTCGGCCAGTGCCCTGTCGATGTCGGCGTGGACACGCCGGTCGAGTTCGCCACTGGCCCTCAGGTGCAACTGTTTGATCCATTGATCGACGCTATTCATAAGTCTGCCTCAGAATCGAGCACTGACTCTCAACTTATCCACGGCGTACCGGTACCGCCCTTGCACGGTGTTGATCGAGACGCCCTGGGCCTTGGCAATCGCGGCGAACCGCAGTCCGCTGTGGGACCGCAGGAGCAGCACTTCGCGCTGCTCGTAAGGCAATTGCTGCAATGCCTCGGTCAATTGCCCGAGCTGCTCGCCGAAGATCGCCACCTGCTCCGGCGGCGGCGGCTCACCACGTCATTTCCGGCACGTCATCCAGAGCCGTGCCGTGGCGCCGCCAGGCGGCCTTGTTGATGTTGCGGGCCCGGTTGGCCACGCAGGTCGCCAGGTAGCCTTTGAGACTCCCGGTCAGCCGGAACCGCTCGGCCGAGTCGAGAAACGCGATGAAGACGTCGTGCACGACGTCCTCGGCCAGACTGACATCCAGCAAGAGCGCCGCCGCCAGCGACACCAAGTCGTCCTTGTACTTGTCGTAGATGCGGTGCAGGACGCCCCTGTCGCCGCGATTGAACCTCAGAATCAGGTACCTGTCTTCCAGCATCGAACGGCCGCTCTCATTGGACTATCGGTTCTCGCCTATATAACAACGCCGGGAGGTGTTTCCGTATAGAAAGATTCCCATGCGAGCGCGGAAATCCAAATAGGGCGAGCGTCCCCGGGACCGCCAATCTCCCGATTGGCTGTCTGAACCAGTCCGGCCCTTCCGCCCTCCCAGGGCAGGTTGGGAAGAGCCAATCAGGAGATTGGCGGTCCCGGGGTGCCAGGTCTACGCCTCGTAGACATGCTCAATACAATGAGCCAGACATGCTTACGAGGCGTAAGCATGGCACCCAGCTATTGACGGATTTGCTCATCCGAATTCATAAGACGTCGGGCGGGGACGCCCGACCTACGAAGAGAACGCCTCGCGGCGTCACTACGAACAAGAGCGCAAGAAGAAGGCCGGGCACTTGGTCCGGCCTTCTTCCTGTGAGTGACCTTGTGTGGCTCCGCTCGACCTGGGGAGCGGAAGGTCTGTCAGAATGGCTCTTCCGATTGAGGCTGCGGTGCGGGTTGAGGCCGTGGCGCGGATTGGGGCCGCGGCTGGGGGCGGGGCCTGGCCTCGGGCCGGCTCCCCTCGGCCCGCCTCGGCTCGGTGCCCGGTGCCTGAATTCGAATCTAGCCGACGTTCGTTCTTCAGGGAGAGCTCCCCCTCTCCCCCGCCCACCATGCCGGAGGCACTGCTTGCCCATCGCGACGCCGCGGGACTTCGCAAACTCCAGCGGAAAATCGCTCTGGACAGACCCGATATTCGTCTTCGCATTCACCTTCGCCGAGAAGTCCTTCGGGGCGATGAATTCGATCCTGCCCACATCGGCGTTCAGAGCGATTCGACCGGAGACATCGGTCGCCTGCACGTTCCCCACCTTGGTGGACGCTTCGACCGAACCGCGGAGATTCGTCAGATGGATATTCCCCACGGCCTGGCTGAGGTGGAGCGGTGCATTGCGCGGCACGGTCACCTCCAAGGCGACGCGATAGCCGGGCCCATTCTGTCGGTTCTCATCGAGCGGCTTTGTCAGAGTAACCTGCATTTTGCCGTCCGCGGGGGTGACGATGAGTTTCACCTGGTCGACGATCTGCTTGGCCTGCTCCGCCGTGTCGGCATGGGCTTGGACGGTGGCAACGATCTTGCAGCCCGGCCCGTCCCCGCCGCGAACGTCGATCGAGCCGACGTTGTTCGCGATATCCAGAACCGCGCCCGCCGGCAGGTCAATGGTCTGCTCGAGCCGCGACTCGGCCTGTTCCCGACCGTCCTGGCGGTCGGAAGCGGCCGGCGGCATCGGTGGGAGCCGGCGGCACGGGGACCTCGGGGACGTGGACCGTGATCGGCGGCATCCGGGCATGGGCGGCATCGGAGGCATCGCGGGCATGGGTGGCATAGCAGGCATCGGGGGCATCTCCGGTGCGGCGGCCTCGCCGCCCGAGCCGCTCACGGCGGCGGCCTGTCGCCGGCCGAAATCCTGGCCCCATTGTTCCATCTTCTGGCCCCACGTATTCATATCCGCCTGCCACTTCTGTCATCTGCTCGCTCTGGCTCCATTGCTTCATCTGGTCGCCATAGGCTTGCATCGACTTGAGCCAATCCCTGATGCTTTTGATCCTGGACGGACCGCGCCGACTCAGCCTGGGTCCTTTCGCGTCCCGCTGGGCCCGTTCCGCCTCGCGCTGGGCCCGTGCGGCTTCTTTCTCGGCCCGTTTGACCTCATCCTGGGCCCGTTTTGCCTGGTCCTGGGCACGCTTGAGCTGGTCCTGCGCCTCCGGCGTCAGGTTCTGGTTCTCATTCCCACCCGGCGGGGCAACTTTCAGGTCCCCCGGCGCGCTCCGATCTCCGCCCGCGTGCTCTTAGATGTACTCGGGAGAGCGGGTATCCGCAGTTCCTGTCCCGCCTGGAGTTCGCGCGAGCCTTTGAGCTGGTCCTCGTTCATCTGGTAGATCCGCTGGATGTTCTCCGACGCGGTTCCCCTCTTCTGGCCCGTAGACCTTCTTGGCCACCGTGGCCAAGTTGTCGCCCTCCTGCGACGGTATAGACCTTATAGGGTTCATTCGCCGGCCCTCGTGAAGTCCCTTTCTTTTGCTCCACCGTGGGCGTCGGCTGGCGTTTCTGATTGAGGGCGTTGAGCTGCTTTTGCAGACTCCTGCTGCTGAGCCATCATTTGTTCGAGCTGCGCCTGCAGGGCGGCGATCTGCTGCGAGAGTTGGTCTTGTACCTGCTGGTTCTCTGATGATTCTGTATGAACAGGCACGGCGGGATTGCTGCTGACGTGAGTGGCGTCCTGTAGCGGCGCCTGTTGCCCCTGCGCCATGGGCAGCACGCAGGCGAACATCAGGATGGCGATGGTTGCTACGATGACACGTTTCATAGTGCGATACCTCCAAGTTGGCTTCGTGAGCCAATTCAAACGGACCAGTAAATAGTTCGAATCTTCAAACAGACCCAGCAGGCCCAGGCCCGGCTCGACGGACGTGGTGAGCATCCGCCGGGCGGTCTCCAGGAGCGTCTGGCGATAGGCCGGCGTCCGCTCCCGCAGGAGCTCCGCGACCGTCCCATCGCACGACAGCTCGCGCAGATGGTGCAGGTGCCGGCGCACGAGCCACAGCAGCGGGTTGTACCAGTAGACGATCTGGAGCAGCAGATAGAGACTGTGCATGACCAGATCGCCCCGCTTGATGTGCGCCAGCTCGTGCAGGAGCATGTGCTCGGTGTCCCGCCGCGAGAGCTTGCTGAGATAGCCTTTCGGCATCAGCAGCACGGGCGAAAAGACCCCGAACACGGCCGGGCTGGTGAGCCGCTTGGTCACAACGACTCTCGGGATGCGGCGCAGTCCCAGGCGCATCGCGCAGTCGGCCAGGTGATTGTAGAAGGATTGCGGCAGGGAAGCGGCTGCCGTCTGATACCCTTGCCGGCCGGCGACCGAATGCAGCCTGAGGAACAGCCAGATCCCCAGAATCAGAGTTCCCAAAAGCCATGTCGTCATGGCGTAGAACTGCCAGATCCAATTGCGGATTGTGGATTGCGGATTGCGGATTCTCCAGCGGACGCTGCCTGGATGGCAGTGTCAAGCGCGTTCGTAGTGACGCCGTAAGGCGTTTCTGCGAGAATCTTGGCAAGTTCGAGTGCGTGAAGTTTGAAGTGCTCCAGTCACGTGAGACTTGCGACTTCACACATTGAAACTCCCTCGGACATCGCGAATCCGTTCGAATCTGACCGCGATCGGACGTTCGAGGCCCGAATCCACACTCTCCTTGGACTTCTCGGCGTTCATCCATTGCAGGACTTGTGCGACCCTGGGCCGCAACTCCGGGACGACCCCGCTGGGCAACGACAGAGTCGGCGGCAGGAGAAGCTTGACCAGAATGAGCGACCACAAGGCGTAGCGCAACTGCGGCCAAGCCCACTTGCGGATGAGCAGATCGATACACCCGATCACCAGGATCAGCAGGCCGACTTGCCAGAACATGGACGCCGTCCACGCCCACCACAGGCGGGCCATGTGGTTCAGTAGCTCAATCATGGCTATTCTCCCTTATCTTCCGCTTCGCTTTCCAGAATCCGCGTCAACTCTTTTTTCTCCTTGGCCGTAAGCTGCTTTTCCTCGGCCAGGAAATGAACCAGCGGCCCGATGGCCCCGTCGAAGGCCTGGTCCAGCAGGGACCCCAAGGCGCTGAGCCGGGCCTTCTGCTGGGAGACCATCGGCTCATAGACGCTGGTATTGCCCTGCTTGACTTCCCCGACCGCCTTTTTCTCTACCAGTCGGGTCAGGAGGGTCTTTATTGTCGTGTAGGCCCAGTTGACCCCGGCCGGCAGCCGGTCCATGATGTCCCGCGCCGTGGCCGGGTGCTTGTGCCACAAGGCGTTCATGATCTGCCATTCTGCTTCGGTGAGCTTCATTTCTACATCCCTTCTACAATCGTAGAAGATTTTACTACATCTGTAGAAGTGCGCCAAGAGGAAAATCGTAGATTTTTTGCGGAAATGGGACGACACATCAGTCTGCTGTGGTGTAAGTGGAGCTACTACAATGCTTTACGTACCCTGCACAGGAGTGCACTTTTTCTCGCCGCCCGAGAAAAAACAAAAAGGAAGCCACAGAGGTCTCAGGGACCTCTGTGGCTGAAGCAACGATCTATTCAGCGTTACCGCGGCTCAGAAACTCGGTACGGGCACGTTCGCCAACATGAAGTGTACTTCCTTCTCATAGGAATTGAGGGCCAGTGTGAAGCGAATCGTCGCGGCGGTGCCGCAGATATTGCAATTGCCGGTGCCGGTCTCGGTGCCGCTCATCTGGTTGTCGGCGCCACTCGCACCGCCCCCGCTGCCAAAGGCGCCGCTGCTGGCTTGGTCCTGAATCGATTTGCCCTGGGCATCCAGCACGTCGATCTTCGTGACGATCGCCGGCGGCAGGCTTCTGGCCGGGCATCAAGAATGTCGCGCCGATGGTCGAGAAGGCGGCCTCGGTGGAATTGTACTTGACCGAGAGGCTATAGTCGAAACTCGAACCGGTGGCGCTGGCTTTGTCCACGCGAATCTCCAGATTGGGTGCCAGCTCGACCCACTGGTCGCTCACTTTGAAGGGGACATCCACCGTGGTGAGCGTGTCCGTGACCAAGGCGTACATGGACCAATTGACCTGGTTGAGCAACGAAGGATAGGGGGTGTTCGGGTCCGGCGACAGATCCACGGAGAACGTGTAGGGCTGGAGTTCCGACACCCAGACTCCGGCTGTCGACATCATCTTGATGTAAGTCGGCGGCCAGTAGAAGCGGCCGTTCTGGTTGTTGTTGGTCTTGTTGCAGATCACTTTGCCGTTTTCATCCAACGTCTGGACCCCGGTCGCCGTCGACCAACAGAAGCCCAGCAATCCATTGGCATCCGTGATATTGACCTGCGTCGACATGGACAGTGACCGCTGGGCCACTTTGGGTTTCTGGTTAGGCTTGGTGACGGGATTGTAAATCGTGGAGGCCAGGTTCACTGACATGGATTGCCAAGCCGCCGTCAAGTGCTTTGCCGGGTCCCACGCCTGATTGGGATCGTTCGGTTCGGCAGCGCCCATGACGCTGATACTCTGCGCAATGAGTGATGCCGGCTGCTGGGCCGCCGCAACGCACGCCCACAGAGCAACCACGGTCAGACTAATGATGCCTCTTGCCCACATGATCGTACCTCCTTTAAGAACTCGAAAATAGTCCCAAAGTCGCATTTGCTTTTCCACAACGATCGGTGAAGGCCGATCCTCGATGGGGCCCGGTCGGGTCGCGGCGGGCCTGTCCGCTCGGACAGCGGACGGACCTCCGCCGTCCGTCCGCCGTCCCGCTCCCGGCCTCTGCCCGGATTCGACCAAACGCCTCCGCTATCCGTCCGTCATATCCATCCCTCCATTCTCCGGCTTTCGGTGACAGGCCCGCCGGCCGACCTTTCCTCTATATGACGCTTGACGCGGGCGGCTTTTGCACAAAAAAATCAGCCAATTCCGCCCATTTTCGTCCACGGTCCCCGGTTTCAAGGCTTGCCGGCTGCGTCCCGGGCCAATTCCCACCGCAGGACCGGATAGCCACCATCCGCCATGGCCCAGTGTGTCTTCCTCCTAATCTATATCCTCTATCCTCACGAGATCTGTTGGCAACGCCGAATCTCCCGCCCAAGTGTCCCGTGCCGCCCATACTCGGCACCCGACAACCCGGGAAAAGGAACCACGTCTTGCCCTGAGCCCTCCTATTGAAGGTCCACGATCCGTCATCCGCGTTACACTCCGGGACCGCGATTGTCTGGAAGAATTCAGAACCATGACGGTTAATCTCCACGCAGTGCTTCTCGCGTTCGTGGACATGCTGCTTCCCTCCACAAATATGTCCTCGATTTTCCGCCGCCTCCGCGCTCCTTTCAGGGCGTCCGGATCGGCCTTTCCTCGATATATGACACGCGGCACGGGCCGAATTACAAAAATCCGCCGGCCCCGCAGAAAATTCGCTCTGCCCTCGGCGCTTTGCTCCCGTCCTCACTACTCCAGATAACCCATCAGGATCAGCTTCGCCTCCTGTTCGAGCGTGACCACCTTACGAAGCTCCTCGCGTGCCTGACGAATTTCGGCCTGTTGCTGCTGCCGGATCTGGCGCAGGGTCTCCACCCGCCGGCGAATCTCGTTGGGATCGGGGTTCTTCGTCTCCAGCGTGTCGAGCAGTTGCTTGCAGGCCCGCAGGCCCTCCCCCGGCTCGTCAGAGCCCGTCCCCCGAGGCAGTGGCCCCCACTCCCATCCGAGGCACAGATCGCCAACGCGTTTCTTCACCGGTTTGGAGTATATTTCGCCGTCCGAACCCCATCCGCCGACGCTAAAACTGTAACCGCCGGATCCGTGGATTGGCGCTCCCTGGCCGGGTGTTTGGCTGCGGGGGGAGCCCGGACTGCCACCGGCGCCAATGCCGTTCGGATCGCTGCCGAAAGACCGCCGGTCCCCACCCGTGCCTGGAATTCGGCCGGAGCTGCTCGTGGCAAAATGACCCCCGATGGTATAGCTGTAGGAAGAGATTCGTAGGGAAGGTGGGAGCGGGGCGTTCCTGACCTTCGAGAGCTTCGGCTGGATGATCTTCCACTGCTCCGCCGTGGCACCCAAAGCTTGCTGCAACGCTTCCTCGTTATAGTCCATGAAGATCTTCCGCGCTTCCATCTCCCTTTTATGCGACTCCTCCATATGCTGCAAGCTCTCTGCCATCAATTCACTCAGGGGCTTGGCAGGTCGCACTGGTGGCTGGCGCTGGAGTCCCTCGCCCGATTGTGGTACGGGCGTCTGAGAGAGGGACAAACCCGACAATAAGCCAAGCCCCAGGCACAGGACCAAACTCCACGACACTGCTTTTCTCATGGCTGACCTTCCTTTGATACCGCCATACGGAATTCCTCACGTGGGCTTCTGCCAGATGGACGCCCAGCCTCCTTCCCACAGGAACGGCCCCGCCGCTACTCCAGATAACCCAGGAGAATCAGCTTGGCCTCCTGTTCCGGCGTGACCATTTCGTGGAGCTGCCGCCGAGCCGCCTGCAACTCCGCTTGCCTCTGCCGGCGAACTTGACGCAGCGCCTCGACCTGTTGACGGACTTGGTCAGGGTCGGGTTTATCTACGTCGCATACACTCAGCAATTGTTCGGAGGTTTTTTCGTACTCGTTAAGTCCGGCAGGGCTCTTGTCGAGCCAGGGCCGCTGCCACAGCCAGCCCAAATTGATATCGCCCACCTGTTTCTTGACCGGGCCAGGAGTTTGGACATAGAGCCGAATGACCCCACCGACCCGAGACTGGCCGGATTTGCCCTCGTTGAAGGTTCTCGTATTGACGCCGGAGGACCCGGAGCCCAAGGGGATCGTGCTGATTCCCGTCGTGGCCGAGAACTGGCCGGATCGGATGCCGCCGCCCCAAGACGTATCGTGGTATTCCCCTATGCCACCGCGAGTACCTCCCTCGGCGCTGGAGCGGATGGAGCTCTCGGAGGTCGTGCTCACCCCTTTGGTTGCCGAGAACTGACCGGAGGCCTTCACTGTGCTGCGGGTCCCATCCGGCGTCTGCGCGACGCTCTCTTCCTGGTAGCCGCCGGACCCGGCGACCCAATAGATCGAGATATCGATTTCCGCCAGCGCTTTGAGTTGGCGAATCGTCTCCAATTGCGGTTTGATCGCCCTCCATTGTTCGGGCGTGACACCCAGCGCGTCCTGCCACGCTTCGTTCGTGTACTCGTCACCCACTTTCTTGATCGCCTTCTGCTCCTCCACGTCCTTCAGGCGCTGCTCTTCCATCCGTCGTTCATGCTCCTGCTGACGTTGGATCATCTCTCGCTGCTGCTCCTCCATACGACGAAAGGACTCTTCCTGGCGTCGATCCACCTCGCGCTGCTGCTCCGCGGGCGTGCCGGGGGCCTGAGCTGGCGAGGAAGATCGGTCGGTCAATGCGAACAGCAGAACACACAGGATCCCGCTCAGCAGCGTCGCCCTCTTCTTTCTCATGGCAAGGTTCTCCTGTCAGTCCAGATATCCCACTCAGGGTCAGTTTCGCTTCCTGTTCGGGGGTGACGACTTCGCGGAGCTGTCGGCGGGCCTCCTTGCGTTCCGCCTCCATTTGCGCCCGGATCTGGCGGTAGAGCTTCCAACCGCTGACGGACCTGCGGCAGGATCGGGACTCTTCGCGTCGACTGCGTCGAGCAGTTGCTCGCACGCCTTCTCATTGCCGCTCAGTTGCGCGGGACTCTTCTTGAGCGAAGGTCGCTGCCATTGCCAGCCGAGGCTCACCTTGCCGATCTTCTTCTTCGCCGGGCCGGTGCCGCCGATGGAGAAACCATAGCCGCTGCCGCTGGTCGCGCCGCCGCCACTGGCAGAAGACTCCCCCTGACCGCCGGCGACGGAACCACGATAGCTCCCGCCCCCGCCAGACCCGGCACTGCCCGAGGGCGCGCCCTGCGTAGTACCCACCGCCGCCGCCACCACCACCGCCGGCGGAACCTCCGCCCGTCGCAAAACCGCCGCCCCCGCCGGAAACAGAGAGCATTGCTCATCCCCGTCCCGCCGCCCCCGCCGGAATTGTGGCTGACGCTGTTGGACGCGAAGCTGCCGCCCCCGCTGAAAGCATAAACCGAAGGCCGAAGTGCCGGCATGCCGGGGGCCTTCTTGACTCTTTCCAGTCTCCGGCTTGATCTTTTGCCACTGCTCCGCCGTGGTGCCAAGGATCTCCTGCCATGCTTCGTCGGAATACTCGTCGTAGAGCTTTTGTGTGTCCTGCTGCGCCTGCCTTTCGCTTGGCCTCATTCTCCACCCGCTGTTGCTGGGCCTTCTGTTGCTGCTCCTGGACCCAACGTTGCTGCTGGGCCGGGGTGCGCGGGGCCTGCGTCTGCGAAGAAGATCGGTCGGCCCACGCGAACAGCAGAGCACACAAGACCAGACTCAGCACGGTCGCCTTCTTTCCCATGGCCAGACTCTCCTCTCAGTATGTGAACATCTTGACTTGCTGCTGGAACTGCTCGACGCTCAGATCGCCTTTGGCAAAGGCATCGATATCGCCCTTCTTGGCCTGGATCGTCAGGACTGTCAGTCGGGGCCGCGGGGGCGGCACCGGACGGCACGCGGCTGACACGGCCCGGGCCGGCATTCGACCCCCGGGAGTAGGTCTTGGAATCCGCGTGGGTGCTCCCGCCGGAGGGACCGAACGTCGCGCTGCTGGTACTGTAGCTGCTGCCCTCGAACCACGCGCCTCCCCGATGGGAGAACGAGCCGCCGGCGGATGCCGGGGCGGGCGCCCGCTCGGCTCACTTTGCGAAGACCACGGTCAGAATGACCCATTCGTCCGAACCGATGTTGCGGAGGTTGGCGGCGTGCTTGAGCGACTGCAGCAGGGTCTCCTTGATCCGCTCCAAAGTCGCCCCCGGAGTCTGTCCGGCCGGCCCACCCCGCAGGGCGGGATTTTGGAGCTTCTGCCGGGCCTCGCTGCCAGACCGGATCGGCGCCTCCTTTGTCCGCCTCGCCCTCACTCGCCGGCGGGGCAGCGGCCGGCACCAGCGGGAAATCGACTCTCAGCACGAACATGACGGCGTGGCCCTGGAGGTAGAACACCTCCGCCCGCCCGGCCCGCATCGCCAAAGAAATCGCCGTAATCGATCAATTCGCCCCGGATCAGCCGGGGCTCGCTGACCTTCTCCCGCAGGATTTGCAGCATGACCCGCATATCTTCGCTGGTCTCGGCCAGTTTCCTGGCATCGACTTCCATCGTGGGGATCACCAAGACATCCGCCCCGCCCGCCCCCAGTTCGGACGGACGTGGCACCGAGAGACCCGTGACGACGTAATTCTGCGCCGTCATGTTCGCCGTGACGTTCTGGTACGCCCGGCTCGGCGGCGTGAATTGACAGCCCTCTGCCGCCGGGGTGACCCGACCGCTCCAGCCATTCGGCACGGTGGCAGTATAAGCGCCCCTTGCGTCCGTCATGACTTCCCCGGGCAGACCCGTCATGGCGACACGTGCCATACCGGCGTTGCCGGAGATGGTGTAAGTGATAATCCTGGCGAAGTAGTCCTGGTTAGACTGGTCCTCCGTGACCTTCTGGTAGGATTTAAAAGGGGGCTGGAACAGGAGACCTGCCCGGGTCGGAGTCACCGTACCGAACCAGCCATAGGCCACCTGCACGCTGTAGTTCCCCTCGGGGCCGGTCACGGGGTCGCCGGGCAGGCCGTTCATCACCACGCCGGCCGCACCACCATTGCCGGAGATGATGCAGGTCTTCTGGGACGCGGGCTGTCCCGCGTGACCGGGGCCCGGCGTCAGCAAACCCAGGAGGAGCACGACCACGGTGGCTTGATGAATGTGTGCCATAGTTCTACCCTTTTCAGATGCTGCGGCGTTGTCGGACGGCTTCACGGGATGCTGTCATGGTTGTCCGGCGGCCGGTTTCTTCTCCGTTAAAGCGGCCAACGTCGTCTGGACCTCAGCCCGGTCGCGGTAGCGACTCTGCTCCATTCGCTCCAGCGCCTTGACCATACGTTGACGGTCCGTCAGACGAGCCTCCTCGACAACCTGGACCAATTCGGCAAAGCGCTTCTCCACCAAGTCTTGGGCGTTGGAGCCTGCTTGACTAACGAAACGCTGCCAACCATCCTGGACCTGGCCCGTCAGTTCCGTTCGCAGCTTGGCCTCGTTCTGGGCCAAGCCGGTCTGCAACCGCTGGTCCATTTGGCTCAGGATACTCTCTTGGACAGCCTCCGTAACGGAAGCGGCCATGGAAGTCTGCAAATCGGCCCGAAGCTTCTGGACGTCCATGCGCGGGGCCGTCCAGCGGCCGAGACCTAGGCCCACCCCCAGAACCAGGACCGCCGCCACCGCCGTTCTCAGGAACCCACCGAGGAAAGGAAATACCTGGGTTGGCCCTGCCTCCGCCGGCGACACGGCCTGCAGGGCCTCAATCACCCGGTCTTGGCGGGCCTTCATGCCGGCGTCAATCTGCAAGCCAAGGACAATCAGCGATCTCGCTTGGCCTTTGAGGCTCTGGACGTACTGGCGACAGGCCTCACAGCTAACCAGATGCTCTTGCAGGACCTCGGATTGCTGGGGGTCCAGACGATTGAGCACAGAGTCGAGGATTCGATCCTGCATGTGGGGACAAGGCTGGCTCATGGTGTATCTCCTTGTGCAGCAAGGACTTCGTGCAATTCTTTGATCGCGGCTCGCAGCTTCTGATAGACGCCGGAAGGCGAGATTTGGAGCTTCTGGGCCACGCCTTTGACGTTCTGGCCGTCGAAATAGTACATCACCAGCGGCAGCCGCAGGTCCCCCGGGAGCCGGGCGACCGCCCGCCGCAAATCTTCGTAAGAGGATTCCCGCCCCTGGGGCGGCTCCGGCCGATCGGCGGCGAGCGCTTTGCCTGTCAGTTTCCGCCGGCGCAGCAGGTTAATGCTCAAATTTCGGGCGATCGCGACGATCCAGCCCCCGAACTGGGAGCCGTCCCGAAGCTGGCGAACCTGCTGGAATCCCTTGAGCATCGTCTCCTGGGCGACATCCTCGGCATCGTGGACATTGCCAAGCACGCCGAGGCAGACGACAAAGACGGACTTGTAGTGCCGCCGGACCAAGAGGGCGTACGCTCCCCGGTCCCCCTGATGCGACGCCAAGGCTAATTCTCTGTCGCTACGCTCTTCCAATCGGGACTCCGCAACACGTGGCGAGGTCCAATTCACAGTAGAGACACACGGCGGGTACCCTCATTACACAAAAAACGCCCCCGAAAGCAACTTTTTCGACAGATCGCAAGGGAGAAAGACACGGCCGGCCCTGAGAGGACCGGCCGTTGTTTTCGTTTGATAGACTGGCAGGTTGTCGCTTGGGCGACGGCAACCGGCGTGTTACCGGGGACCGGAGAGGGTGTAGTCGGCAGGGATGTTCGGCTCAAACAGGCTGGGGTCGATCTCGGCGTCCCATCGGAAGTGATCCAGGACCATGTGTGATGGTCGAAGCTGGCCCTCGTTCATCATCTGTCCCTCTGATTCGATGCGGACGGGCCAATTTGTCTTCACGTTGACCCAGAGGCGGATGGTCTCCTCCTCTTGCGGCTTGGCCTCAATCCCCTCGACCTCGACGCCGTCGAGCTCGCTGCGTCCGAGCTTGGCGTAATCCCCTGCAAGAATCCGCTTGAGCCACTGCCTCGGGTCTTGTTGCTCCACCATCCCCGCGGCCTGCTCGTCCGACAGGGTCCGTTCCATGTATCTCTTGAGTTGCGGATGAACGATCAAGAAGACCTTGCGGGCCGGGACCAGATACTTGATCATATACAATTGGCCGTCCATGTAGGAGTCGATCCGGCTTCCGTAGCTCCTGCCAATCGCAGACGTCCGATTCGTCCACCCACTGCCGCCCCTGCGGATAAGCCATCGTCATCTTCATTTTGTACGTGATGACGGGAACGTCCTGAACCTTGGCCAGCACTTCGCCCCAAGCGACGTCGGCAACACCGACGCCGGGCGAAATGCCCAGGTGATAGGAAACGACGCCGACAGCCGCCAGGATCACGACGGCAGTCGCTAATTGTACGATTCGATTCCTCATAATGTATTCCCTCCAAAGAGGATGTTCACGTTGTTTGGTCTGGGCGAGATCCTGGCGCAGATGTCCTGCCATCTCCTCGGCCATCCGGCAGATGTCCGGAGGAAGCTCCTCGCGACCGAGGTTCCTCAGCACATCATTGAGGTTGTTCTTCGCCATTGTCCCAATCCCACTTCGTTGTTGCCAGTTGACTCTTGAGGGCCGCGACGGCCTTGGACACATGAGAGCGGGCCGTCGCTTCGGAGCAGCCGAGATGACCGGCAATGGTCCGGTAGTCCTTCTGCTCAAGGTACCGCATCACTACGGCCCGACCCGGCTGTTCCGGCAGGCGGGCAATGGCCCGGCGGACCGCTTGATAGAGCTCCGTCCGGTCCGGCGGCGGTCCCGACTCCTCATGGGAGTCCACGAAGCCCGGCGGCGCCTTTCCGTTCCGGCCGATCCGGCCGCGCCACGCCTTGGCGTTGGCGCTCAGGGCAATGCGATAGAGATAGCCTGGCGCGTCCTCGCGGCTGAGCTTCTCCAGATGCCGCCACATACCCAAAAGCGCGTACTGCATCGCCTCGGCGAACAGCTCGCGGTCCCCGGTGAGTTTCCAGAGCACGCCCGTCAGAAAGCGAAGGTGCTTCGCTCTGAGCTCGTCAAAGACCGCCAGTCGCTCCTGGTGCGTCATCGTCGCCCTTCATGAGACCGAGCATGTTCAGTTCACGCATAGAAGGCTCATCCGGTTTTAGCGTACTTCGTTGTGACTCCTCCGACCAGTTCATAACGGGTTTCGTGCAAGCCGTAGATCTTGAGTTTGAAGAACTCCGTGTCCCGGAAACCGTAGGCTTTGCGTTGCAGAACCCGGATCTTGGTGTTGGTTCCTTCGAGCGGCCCGGTCGAGAGGGGATAGCGATAGTAGTTGAGGATGCCGCTACGATGGGCCGCCAGCGTGTGCGCGAAGCGGATCAGCATCGGGATTCCCGAACTCTCGGCTCGGCGGATCCAATCGTCGAGCACCCGTTGGCCGGCCGCGTAGTTGGGCTGCTCCCAGACGCGTCGGAGGTCCTCCTTCATATAATAGGCGGTGGCCAAAGGCTGATTGAGGAGCAAGGCCTCATGCAGACGTTTGGATTCGTTGCGGGTCGGATCGAGATTCTCGGGGTTTTTCAACAACAGCCAGCGGGTTCCTTTGAGAACATCCTTGTGCAACTGCTCCTGGGCCTCTCGATACAGTTGGCGACGCAGATCCGACAGGTTGTCGTTAAACAGCTTGTGGATATGGAAGGGATCGAAGACGAGCACGGCCCGGCGGAGATTCGTCTGGACCGCGCTGATATACGCCGGCGACATATTGATGGCCACCGCTTCGATCTTGGCCCGGCTGCGTTTCAGGCGTTTCCAGAAGGGTTCCAGCGCCTCCGCCCCTTTGCCGCCTCCCACAAACACCACCGCCCCGGATTCCAGGTCCAGGACCACCGTCAGGTAGCGATGCCCCCGGCCGATGGCGATTTCATTGATCGCGATCGGCCGCAAATGCTTGAGTTTGATCCGGCGGAACTTACGGCTCAGGTAGCGGTGTTGGATGTCCTTGACGAGGTCCCAGCCGACGTGCAGATGTTCCGCCACGTTGCGGATGGTCATGCGCTGGGACAACTCCAGGACCTATCGCTCGAAGGCGTGGGTATAGCTCCGTCGCGCCTCCGCGAAGTCGACGGGCACTTGACGCACCTTACCACAGTCCGCACAGCCCACCCGTGCCACCTCCAGCACGATGTCGACAGGACGCGGGCCGATGGGAAGGCTGCGAAAGCGACGCACCTCGAATCCCCGGCGGATCACCCGCTCGGACCCGCACGCCGCACAGCGAAGGTCGCCACGTTCCTGACCGATGGTGAAGATCACCTGGCCTCCCTCGTATGCGGTCTTCTCGTAAGTGTAGCCGCGAATCCCAAATCCATGATACAATAAGCTGGTGGACATGTTTGACTCCTATCCTTAAGTCCTTGCAAAACCTTTGGATAAGTCAACATGTCCACTCTCTTCAACTAAAAAGTACGCTAAAACCGGATGAGCCAGAAATGCCTTGCAGTGCAGTCCTGTCCGCCTGATTCACATAGAAAGGACGCACTACCATTATGACTCAGGCATGCTTTCAGTTCAATACGTAAGGTCGAGGATAGACACGTGTGGAAAGCTGTGAGCGAAGCTAGGTGATCGTAAGTTATTACGCATAAAAGGCTTATGATGCCCAAGGAGACTTATCCTGCGTAACCGTAGGGGGATACTCATGCAGATTTTTCTCGTTTTTGGATAGGCACGTCCACGTTTTCTCAGACGTTGGCAAGAACTTCCCTTCACTCTGTCGCTGCCGCCCTTCTGCCCCCTTATCTGCACACGGGATCCGATCCCCTACCGACACGTGCCCCGCCCCGCCTGTCTCCCGTCTTGTCAGCGGCCTTTCGGGCTTTGCCTTGTGCTGGCGGGGGTCGAGGGGTCAGCCCGTTCAGGGGCGTAGACGCTGCACACCTACCCACCGCCTGTCCAGTATTCCGACAACGGCGCATGCACTTGCGACGTTCTCCCCATCCCCTGCCTTGCCCGCCCGTCGCTCGAGGAGAACCGGTGCATCCCGACGTTCTCCGGGCGCCCGACTGTGAGCCGGTAGTCGGTGGTCGGTTGACAGTTCCCAGTTTTCAGCAAGGAGATTGCCGCGCTTCGCTCGCTATGACATGATCCGTGTTCATCCGTGTCGAGACAGTCGGCGGTCACCTTTCTCCCATCGCTTTTCTCTGCGGCGGCGAGGGCGGGGCCGGCGGGCGGGCTCGTCCTTTCGCTTTTGCCGTTTCAGGTTCCAGAGTTTCCATTGTTCCTCGGCCTGTTTGCGGAGGGCCTGGAACTCGGGGGCGGCGGGGTCTTGGCCGCGGAAGTCTTCGGGGAAGTTGAGCCAGGCGAAACGGCCTTGGAGGGCGAAGGCCCAGCGGTTGCGGACACGGGCGGCCTCGACTTCGTCGGTGAAGATCCCGAGGTGCAGCGCGTGTCCGCGGAACAGGATGGCGGCGAGCCAGCGGTCCTGCGGGTAGCGGGAGACGCCCTTGAAGCGCGACGCGCCACGGGCCTTACGCTGATTGTAGGCATTCTCGCTGCAGTCGCACAGGCGCAGGTTGCACCGGCGGTTGTCCAGGCCGTTGCCGTTGATGTGGTCCACACACTTGCCCCGGGGCGCATTCTTGATGAGCCGGTGCATGTAGACCATGCGGCCGCCGATACGAGCCTGGGCGTAGGCCCGGCCGTCACGGGTCACCAGCGTGAACCATTTGTAGTCCTTGAGCCACTCGTAGTCCTGGGGGTCCACGAGGGCCTGGCGGCTCTTGGTCAGGGTGATGTAGCGGAAGCCTGCCGTCCGGCGGGTCCGGCGGACCTTCACGGACCGGCAGCAGCCGGCGCGGGCGGAAGTTGCGGCAGACGTGGTGGTTGAAGACCTCCATCAGCATGCCCGGCGCCCGGCCACAGTTGGCACAGACCAGCAGTCCCGGCCAGGAGGATAGAATGATCCGAAGCCATTTGCCTACCGGACGCATGCCGCTGACGCAGTTCCGGCAGCAGGCCTTGCTCGCCTCGGCCCGGCGGGCTGCGCGGGACTCGGCCCGGGCCCGCTCCCGGCCCGGGACCATGCGCGGCACCGGCGGACCTACGACCGGCATGATGGCCTGGGGAGTTGACAGTTGACGGTTGTCAGTTGGCAGTTGGGGCCCCGGATCGGGGTCCGGGGTGACGAGGTTGCCGGTGGACAGTTGGTCCGCGGCGGGCTTGGTCCTCTGTTCTCGACCCTGTAGCCTGTGCTTTTTGTCCCGCGCCATCGTCTTTCTCCTCTCAATTGGGACCACAAAATCGGGGGGCGCAAGAGAAATGCGTCCCTCTACCCTTGGGCAATGTTGCACAAACGTTCAGGTAATTCTGTGCCAGACGAGCGGTCGAAATTGACGTAAAGCCTTGTGGCGACAGGAATAAAAAAAATTTCGCGCGGGGTGTTTTGGGGGTCCCAACTGTTGCACGAATTTTGCTATTCCCACTGCGGAAGTGGGATACGCGTGGGTTAAGAAGGGCTCCCAAACGCGAGATTTCGCGTTTGGGGACCCGAACCCACCCTACCGGCTTGAGGCTTCCACTCGGCCTGGGTGCGGGCGGAATAGGTGGCAGCCGAGCCCGTTTTCGTAGTGCGGGCGTCCCCGCCCGCCCTTCGGTTGTGCGTCTTCGTACAACTTCCCGGCTCCCCTTCACCCTCCAAGATTCGCGGGCGGGGACGCCCGCACTACGAAGAGCGACGAATCCGCCACCGTGTGCCGGCCACGCCACCCGGCCTTGGGACGGTTGTCTTGGCTTTTGAGCGGATCATGGTAAAATGAGGGGGATTCGAGTCGCGTTGCGCGGGGGCGATCCCCCACTGGAGGTGATTTCGTGGCCAAGAAAATCGTCGCCATCGTGAGCACCTACCGCAAAGGCAAGATCATCGACACTGCTGTCTCCAAGATCCTTTGTGGGGCTCAGGAACGTGGGGCCGAGACACAAGTCATCTATCTTCTCGACCAGGCCCGTCACCGGGCCCATCAAGCCGCGCACGCCTCGCCACAAGGTGAACTGCCAGCCCCCCCACCGCTCTGCGCCGGGGCTCTTGCTGCGCACGCAAAAAAACGTGACGCTGGGCCTGCCGTTGGGTACAATGCCCGCCTATCAGCACTGCCCAGTGGCGCAGTACTGGAACGTGGTTGGTTACGGGGCCTGTAGTGATAGAAAGAAAGAGCAGAAAGGCGATGGATTCGGCGACGGCCGGGACAACTCGTTCGAACGGTAGCGGCGAGCCGGCGGTCACACGCGAAGGGGGCGGGACCGGCTCCCGGAAGTCGAATCCAACGTCCCCGGGGACGGCGACGCGGAGCATGCCGCAGGACCTGGGGGCCGAGGCCGCCGTGCTCGGCTCGATGATCGTGGACCCGCGCTGCATCGGTGACGTCGTCGAGCTGCTCAAGCGGGACGCCTTCTATCATACCGAACATCAGTTGATTTTCGATGCCATCATCGCTTTGTTTGAGAAGAACCGGGGCGAAGGAATCGACGGTCTGCTCGTGCGCAGCGAGCTGGAACGCTGCAATCAAATGGAGGCGATCGGCGGGCCGGAGTACCTCCAGCGCGTGATCGAGACCGTCCCCTCTTCGGCCAATGCCCAATACTACGCGGAGATCGTCCGGGAGAAGATGCTGCTGCGCGAGACCATTGCGGCGGCCACCGAGATCTTGCGGGACTCCTACGACGAGAGCAGCGACGCCAGCGAGAAGCTCGACGAGGCCGAGCGGAAAATCTTCGCCATCACGGACAAGCGCATCGTCAATGCGGCGGTGGCCTTGAAGGACCTTGTCACCAAGACTTTCGAGCTGATCGAGAAGCGCGAAGGGACGCATGTCACCGGTCTGGGGACCGGCTACTACGAGCTGGACGACAAGACCTGCGGTCTGCAAAAAGGCGAGATGATCATCGTTGCCGGCCGGCCCAGCATGGGCAAAACCGGCCTGGCCCTGAACATCGCCGAGCACATGGGGGTCATCGAGAAAATCCCGCTGGCCATCTTCTCGCTGGAAATGGGACGCCAACAGTTGGCGGAGCGGTTCCTGTGCAGCTACAGCGGCATTGACGCCCAGCTCGTCCGCAAGGGCATGCTCAGCACGGAACACTACCAGAAGCTGGTGGAGGCGTGCGGGGTCACGTCCGAGGCCCCGATCTACATCGATGACACGTCGGCCCTGACCCCCCTGGAGCTCCGGGCCAAGGCCCGGCGGCTCAAGAGCGCCCACCACATCCGGTGCGTCTTCGTGGATTATCTCCAGTTGATGCATATTGACTCCCGGAAGATCGAGTCCCGCCAGCAGGAAATCACGACGATCTCGCGCTACCTCAAGTCGCTGCGCGCGAGCTCGACGTGCCGGTGGTCGTGCTGAGCCAATTGAACCGTTCTCCCGAAGGCCGGGAGGACCACCGCCCCCGCATGAGCGACTTGAGGGAGTCCGGATCCATTGAACAAGACGCAGACGTGGTGATGCTGTTGCACCGCGAGGATTACTATCACCGCGGGGAAGACGGCTACGAGCCGGACAACACGGCGGAGGTTATTATTGCCAAGCAGCGAAATGGTCCCACGGGGACGGTCAAGCTGACGTTCCGGGAGAAATGCACACGCTTTGAGAATCTGGCGCAGATCGAGCAGGAGGCAGTCCCGTTTTGAGTGGTCAGGAATCAGGGACGCAGAACATTGCGAGGTAGCTGATGCAGGATGCATTCTTTGTCTTCTGGGTGTCGCTCGTCTTGACAGGCGCGACGGCCGGGCGCGTTGCGGCGGCCGACAAGGAAGCGGCTCCGCCAAGCGCTGAGACCCAGGCGCCCGAAGGGTTCCCAAACGCAAGAAGACGCGTTGGGGGGCCCCAAGCCTCCGGCCGGCGGCGCCACGGTCGTCCCGGCCCCGGCGGGCAAAGCCCAGATCATCAAATCCATCGAGTTCGAGGGCAACCGCAAGTTCAAGGCCCACGTGCTGCGCGAGCGGCTCGGCTTCCAGTTGGGCGACCACCTGGACCCGTTCCTGGCCGAGGGCGGGCGCGTGACGATCACGGAAGTCTACCGCAAGATCGGCTACGTGTCGGTCCAGGTGACCTTGGATCGGGAGCTCATGGCCGACGGCCGTCTCCTGTACATTATTGACGAAGGCCCCCGCGTCCAGGTGCAGGGCATTGATTTCGCCGGCAACGAATCGTTCAGTGCCTGGACGCTGCGGCAGGTCATCAAGCTGCGGCACCGGCAATGGCTGTTCTGGCCCACGTATTACACCGAGGAGGCCGTCAAAGAGGATGTGGACCGGCTGCGCGACTTCTACTACGGCCAGGGTTTCCTGGACCACAAGATCACGGCGCAGACAGAGTTCAACGAAGACAAATCCCGCGTGGACGTGATTTTTGTGATCGAGGAAGGACCGCTCTACTACATCTCGGGCATCGTCTTCACCGGCGAAACGAAGTATACCGCCGAGCAACTGCGGGCGAAGATCAAGGTGCGGGAAGGCGACGTCTACAAGAAGCCCAAGGCCGAGAAAGACGCCAAAGAGATCGCCCAGCTCTACCGGGAGCAGGGGTACGTGGATGCCGACGTGCGGCAAGCCCCGACGTTCCCCCCGGAAGCCCAAGAGAACGTCGTCACGGTCACGTTCACGGTCCACGAGGGCCGGCAGTTTCGCCTGGGTCAGGTGGAAGTCACGGGCAACGAACAGACCAAGGATAAGGTCATCCGGCGCATCCTCGATGAGTACGGCTTCACGCCCGGGCTGTTGTACAACGCGAAGATCGCCCCGAAGGAGGGCGGCGGCATCCTGGAAAAGTACGTCCAGCGCGGCGGCGCCTTCGAGCAGGCCACGATTCGGCCGGTCAACCCCCCTGCCGGCAGCGATCCGAACCGCCGGGACGTCGCGGGTGGACATCAAGGAAGGGATGACGGGAATGGTCCGACCGGGCGTCGGCTTCAGCAGCGACGCCGGCGTCATCGGCCAGTTGATCTACGAGCAGCGCAACTTCGACATCAGCGAGGGGCCCCAGGCTCTCGACGAGGTCTTCTTTCCGTGGAGAGCCTGGCGCGGTGGCGGCCAGCAGTTCTCCGTGCGGCTCGAACCCGGCACGAACTATAGTTCCTACGGAATCGACTTCGTCGATCCGTACTGGAACGACCGGCCCATCACCTTCGATGTCGAGGGGCGCGACTGGAAGTGGTTCCGGGAAAGCTACGATGAGGGCCGCCTCAAGGGGGCCTTCGCCTTCGAGCAGCGCCTGGCCGACAATTGGCGGCGCAGCATCGGGTTTCGCGCGGAGAACGTCAGCGTCAGCGATCTGGCCGTCGATGCGCCGCAGGAGATTCGCGACGTCGAAGGCCACACCCAACTGTTCGGTATGAAGTTCGGCGTGGGCAAGACGGTCTTCGACGATCTCTACGATCCAACCACGGGCTGGCAGTTCGGCACGTCCTACGAGCAAGTGACGGGGGATTTCACGTATGGGCTGCTGGAAGGTACTCTCGCCCGCTATTTCCCGCTGCACGAAGACGTGCTCGGCCGCAAGACGGTCCTGGTGGGCAAGGTGCTGGCGGGGACGGTCGTCGGGGATGCGCCGCCCTTCGAAAGATACTACGCCGGTGGTTCGGGCCGTTACGGGATTCGCGGCTTTGAATATCGCGGCGTGAGCCGGCTGGGCGAGTCCGTCGTCAACGGCGTGCCCACAGGCGATGCAGATACCCGATCGGCAGCGATCGGATCTTCCTGGCCAAATCCGAGGTGATTATTCCCCTCGTGGGCAAGAACTTCAGTGGGCTGCTGTTCGTCGACAGCGGCACGGTCGATTCCGGCGGCTATCGCGTCTCGGTCGGCGTGGGCATCGAAATCAAGGTGCCGCAGATTTTCGGCAACGTCCCGATGCGTTTCGAGCTCGGGTTCCCCCTGCTGAAGTCTCATGGGGACCAGACGCAGGTCTTCAGCTTCTCGGGTGGCAATTTGTTCGGGTTCTAAGGACCGAAATCGTGCAGAAATGGGCACAAAGCCTATGAATGACGGAAAGGAAAGGTTTCTCATGAACAGTAAAACAATCACGGCAAGTGTTCTGGTTGGTCTCGTGGCCCTGTGGATGGCGATGCAGTACGGCCGGGCGGCCTCCAGCACGACCGCTCCGTTGTCCAAAATCGGGGTCGTCAGCATTCGCGACGTGTTCAATGGGTCCAAGAAACACGCGCAGTATCAAAACCAATTGCAAAAGCGCGTGGCCCAGGCCCGGGCCGAGTTGGACGAGCTGACCAAGCAAGCCGAGAAACAAGAGGGTGAGCTCAAAACGTACAAACCGGGCACCGCCGACTATGTCAAGCAGTACCAGACCGTGCTGGAGTTGCGCTTCAAGCTGCAAAACCAGCAAGAATTGCTCAAGCAGCAGCGGATGGCGGAGGACAAGAAGTGGTTCGAGGACCTCTACAAGGAGGCCCTCGATGATGTCAAGGCCATTGCCAAGGAGAAAGGGCTGGACCTCGTGCTGGAGCGGAGCGAGCCGAAGATTCCGCTCGCCAGCGAGGAAATGTGGTCGACCGTCAGCACGCATAAAGTGCTGTACGCCGGCGGATGCGTCGATCTGACGAATGAGGTCACCGACCGCGTGGACGCCAGTGCGAATCTGAAGCCGTGAGGTCTGACGCCAGCACCGCGAACCGGATGACAGTCGAGCGGGAAATGCCCATGCAGGTAACGATTGAGGAATTGGCCCGGCGGCTGGGGGCTCAAGTGCGCGGCGCCGACGCCGGCCGCTGCCCGGTGCTCACCGGGATTCAGCCAGTGGACGCCGCCGGCGCCGGAGATGTAACGTTCGTCACAGACGCCAAGTACGCCGCCGCCGCCGGGGGTTCCGGGGCGACGGCCGTCATCGTGGCCCGGTCGATCGAGGGTCTGGCCAAGCCGCAATTGGTGGTTAAAGACGTCAACGCGGCGCTGATCGAGACCCTGAACGTCTTTGCTCCCCCCGCCCCGCCGGTGGTGGCGGGGGTGGACCCGTCCGCCCGGATCGGGGCCCAGGTGCGCCTGGCCGAGGGCGTCAGTATCGGGCCGTACGCCGTCCTGGAAGATCGCGTGGAGATCGGCGTCCGGACCGTGATCGGCGGCGGGTGCAAGATCGGCCGCGGCACAAAAATCGGCGCCGACTGCCGTTTGGACAGTAATGTGGTCGTCTACCACGGCTGCACGGTGGGCCATCATGTGGTCATCCAGGCCAACAGCACCATCGGGGCCGTGGGGTTCGGCTACGCGTTCATCGATGGGGCCCACCGGCTCATTCCCCACCACGGCGGCGTCATCATTGAGGACTTCGTCGAAATCGGAGCAAACACCTGCGTTGACAGGGCGAAATTCGGCAATACGATAATAGGCGCCGGCACGAAAATCGACAATCTCGTGCAGGTCGCGCACAATGTCGTTATCGGCAAGTGCTGCCTGATCGCCGCCCAGGTGGGCGTGGCCGGCAGTTGCCGCATCGGGGACGGCGTCGTGCTGGCCGGACAGGTGGGTCTGGCCGATAATATCGAGATCGGCGCCGGCACGATGGTGGGTGCGCAGGCCGGGGTGATGAACAACGTCTCGCCCGGAGAGAAGCTGGCTTGGTCGCCCGCCCTGAATGTGCACGACGCGGGGCGGGTGGTGGCGACGGTGCTGCGCCTGCCCAAGCTGGCCCAGGAATTGAAACGCCTGACGGCGAAGGTGGATCGACTTGAAGCTGCAAAAGACGATAAAGGACCCCGTTAAGCTGGCCGGCAAGGGCCTGTTCGGCGGGCAGGACGCCACGGTGACCTTCCACCCGGCACCCGAGGAGACGGGCATCGTTTTCGTGCGCACGGATGTCGCCAGCGCGGTGCGCATCCCCGCCGTGGCCCCCAATATCGCGGAACGAAGCCGGCGGACCAGCATCAAGAAGGGCGACGTCAGCATCGAGACGGTCGAGCACTGCCTCGCGGCGATCCACGCCCTGGCGATCGACAACATCATCATGGAGGTGGAAGGACCGGAGCTGCCGGCGCCCGATTGCAGCAGCGCGGAATACGTCAATGTCCTCAAGCGGGCCGGGCTCGTCGAGCAGACCAACCCCCGCAAGGAATTCATCATCCGCAAGCCCTTGTGTGTCACGGCCGGCGATGCCACCATCTACGCCCTGCCCTACTCCGACGGGGATCTGTGCATCACCTACGACCTGGATTATAGCAGTCACGCCGGGATCGGCCGGCAGATCTACAGCTATCAGCTCGCGCCCGACAGCTTTGAGACCGGCATGGCGCCTGCGCGGAGCTTCCTGTTGGAGGTCGAGGCCAAGCAATTCCAGGCACGCGGCATCGGCACGCACATCGGTCCCAACGACATTCTGGTGATCGACTCCGACGGGCCCATCAAGAATACCTATCGGTGGCCGAACGAATGCGTCCGGCATAAGATCGTGGACCTGATCGGCGACTTGATGCTGGTCGGCCGGCCGGTGATTGGGCGGATCGTCGCCTACAAAAGCGGCCACGCCCTGAACCAGCAACTGGTCCGCAAGTTGTATGACGCGGCCCAGCAGCAGGACCGCATCGAGCAGCTTCGGGACCGACGCGGTCCTGGACATCCGCCGGATTCAGAAGATCCTGCCGCACCGCTATCCCATGCTCCTGGTGGACAAGATCATCGAGGTCGAAGGCGACACGCGGATCAAGGGCATCAAGAACGTGACCTTCAACGAGCAGTTCTTCCAGGGCCATTTCCCCGCCACGCCGATCATGCCCGGCGTGCTGATCGTCGAGGCGATGGCCCAGGTCTCGGGATTGCTGTTTGCGCAACGGCTCGAGCACACCGGCAAGCTGGCGATGCTCCTGAGCATGGACAATGTGAAATTGCGCAGGCCCGTCGTGCCGGGCGACCAGCTTGTCCTCATCGCCGAGACCGTGCGGCTGCGCCGGCGGACCGCGCACTGCAAGTGCCAGGCCTTGGTCGGCGATATCGTAGCCGCGGAGGCGGAGATCAAATTCATGCTGGTGGACGATGAGAAGGTCTGAGAAAGTGAGATTTTGGATGTCTGATTTTTGATTGAAGATGAGCAAGAGCAGCAGCCAAAAGCAACAATCAAAAATCAACAATCTCAAATCCGTTGAAAGGCAGGAACCACTGACATGGTGACAATACACCCGACAGCGGTAGTGGAGAAGAACGTCCAATTGGGCCCGGACGTGGTGATCGGGCCCTACTGTGTGATCGGCAAGGGCGCCTCGCTCGGGGCCGGGACCATTCTCGATGCCCGGGTCGTTATCATCGGGGACGTCACCATCGGCCGGGAAAACCGCCTCTACCCGAACTGCGTGATCGGCTGCTGCCCACAGGTCCTGGGCATGGACCAGAACTCGAAAATGGGGAGTATCGTCATCGGCGACCACAACGCCATTCGTGAGAACGTCACCATCCACCCGAGCCGGCATGAGGGCCACGTCACCCGGGTCGGCAGCGACAATCTCCTGATGGTCGGCATCGCACCTGGGGCACGACTGCATCGTCGAGGACAAGATTGTCCTGAGCAACTACGTTCAGATCGCCGGCCACGTCAAGATCGAGACGGGTGCGCTGGTTCAGCGGCTTGGCGGCTTCGCACCAGTTCGTCACGATCGGCCGGTGGGCGTACGTCGCGGGCCTGGCGGGCCTGACCCGCGACGTCCCGCCGTTCCTGATCGTCAGCGGGCATTATCCGCCAAGGGTGCGCGGCGTGAACAAACGCGGCCTGGCCGCGCGCCGGGCTGAGCCAGCCGCAGCAGGAGCGCATCCACGAGGCCTACAGGAAGCTCTACCGCCAGGGCGGCGCCCTGCTGAGCAACGCCCAGGCCCTGGCCCAGCGCGATGGCCTGGATGAGAACGTCCGCGCGCTGCTCGACGCCATCTTCAAGAGCCACCAGCACAAGTTCGGCCGCTACTTGGAAAGCGTCCGCGCCTGAGAACGAGAATGCAGATAGGTCCCACGGGCCCCTGTCTTGGACGGGGCCTGTTTCCCGGTCTTGATTCTATGCCAGATAGTACCAGAATTCGCACGGCGGTGGTCGGCGCCGGCAAAATGGGCGGGATTCACGCCAAGGTCTACAGTCAACTGCCCCAGAGCGAGCTGATCGCCATCGTGGACACCGACGAAGCCAAGGCGGCGCAGCTCGCCGAGAAGTATAACTGCCCCGCGTACACGGACGCGCGCGAGATCCTGGGCCGGGTCGATGCCGTCACGATCGCCACGCCCACGGCGACGCACCTGACGTTGGCCGAGCTGTTTCTGCGCCGCCGGATTCCCGTCCTCATCGAAAAGCCGCTGGCCTCCAGCGTGCGCGAGGGCAGCCGGATCGTATCCCTGGCCCGGCGCTACGATACCGTCGTCGCCGTGGGCCATTCGGAGCGCTGCAACCCGGTCGTGCAGGCGATGAAGCCGTTCAGCGCTCGAGCCGAAGTTCATCGAGGCCCACCGCGTCAGCCCCTACCCGTTCCGCTCGACGGACGTCAGCGTAGTTCTCGATGTCATGATCCACGATATCGACATTGTCCTGTCCCTGGCGCACAGCAAAATCCGGCGGGTCGAGGCCGTGGGGGTCAACGTCATCGGCGACACGGAGGACATCTGTGACGCCCGGATCGTGTTCGAGAATGGCTGCGTCGCCCACCTGAGTGCCTCGCGTCTGGCCCTCAAAACCGAGCGCCGGCTCCGCGTCTTCACCCGCCAGGCCTACCTGAGCATCGATTATGCCAAGAAGTCCGGCATCGTCATCCGCGCCGACGCCAACCAGGATGTCGTCGAATGGATTCGCGCAGCAGCCCAGCGCGGCGACTTCAACCCGGCGGGCGTCAATTGGACGGAGTTGGTCCACCTGGAGCCGCTGGCCATCGACGACAAAGAACCCATTCGCCTGGAGCAGGAGGCTTTCCTGCGGGCCGTCCAGGACCGCTCGTGCCGTCCCGGAAGTCACGGGGCGAAGAGGGCCTGGCCGCCCTGCCTGTGCCCACCAAATCCTCCGCGCCGCCCGCCGGCATAAGTGGGACTGACAACGGCGCCCGGGTGACGGAAAGGGGCGGACTACCGCGCGGCGGGGCGGCACGCCACGAGGCGGCCGCCGACGACCATTGGGACCGGGCGCTGCTGCCATCGGTGCGCCGACAGACGATTTGGCGCAGGTGCCCGTCGGCCCCCCGGGGCCGCTCCCGCCACCCCCCCCTGCTGCCGGCCCGGCCCACCCGGGCGGCACTATGTGGACATAAGCGGCCCCCTATATCGCGTACAGTCCCCGCCGCCATCTGCTCCGCTCCTGCCCCACTCGTCCTCTGGGCTGACTGCCCGGGCGCGCGTTCGCCCGGCCCCCCGCCGTCCCAGGCACAACGAAGCAGCGGATTGCGGCGGTTCCCGAGGAAACAGAACCGGACCCGTGCGAGCCGCTCGGGCCGCGCGAGTCCGGATGGGTGCCAAGATAGGGCGGGCTATTCCTCCTCCGGATACGGTTGTCCAGTTTGTAGGTTTAGGAAGCGCCGCCCTATGTCTCGAGGTGTATTCAGATAAGAAAGAGCCGGCACCGCCCTGCCGATGTCCCGTCGGCGCGGACCTCACCTGCGGCAAAGTCGTCCGCGTGGCTCACGCGCCGGACAAGACGAGACACATCTTAACGCCAGGAAGCGGCGTCGCAACAAAAGAATACCCACAGCGCGCACTACCCCCACTTTACCATAGGCCGGTCGAGCGATGGCCGCGCTGGCACCGCCTCGCCCTTCAACGTCGCGCTGCTCCGTCGCAGTTTGGGTAAGCACTGGCGAGCACGGGCGTGGAAGCAAATGACAGACCTGGCGTGGTTCTCGATGTCGGCCGGCCACGCATTCTCGGACTCACCGCTTGGCAGGCCGCGAATGTGGAGGAGCCGGCTGTCGCAACTACGCATGAACGGCTGGTCCGCTGGCACGGCATGCAAGTCCGGCTTCCCGACTGACCATTGAGTGGCGCAGATTTCGCTTGGTGCGTGGTCGGCGGCAAAGAACCAGAGCGGCGGATCGCATTTCTAGGCGCAGGCAGCGAGCGTGTTTCGTGAGACGGCCAGCGTCGTGACGCCAGGTGTCGGCCTGGGCGCGGCGGTCTCGCTGCCCACGCGCGGGCGTCCTATAATGACCACGCTCGTCATCGCGTCAACGGCGGACGGTAACATAGTCGAAGGCCATGGACAATCCGGCGGATCGGTGCTCCGGCTGGCGCGCGACGGTTCCATGATCTTACCAAAGGGTAAGACGGGCGTCGTTCTCGGGCGGGCGGTGCGAAGGGCGGGCCTGTCTTCGTACTGGTACGCAGCAGGGCCGCCCGGCCATGTCTGGGTGCTCCCACGCGGCGATGACGGCAAAGGAGCGTGGTTTGGTGCGCCGGGGCAGGAACGTTGGCGGAGCAAGCATGCGATTGTTCCACGTGCCGAGAGGGAAAATCGATACGCCAGAGGGAGAGGAGAGGTTGAGATGGGGTCGCGAAGCTGAGCACACGGCAGGGGTCAGATAGTCGTCTGCCGCCGATACGCACGTGCGGCTGTACGTGGCCTGGTCGAGATGGCTGGGCACGGTGCAGCTATAGGAAAGGGGGGTGTGGTGGTTGACGGGGTGTAGTCCGGAGAGGGAGCCTGTAGTAGACGGGAGTGGCTGTCGTGAGCCGGCTTTGCGCGTGGTATCGGAAGGCTGCGAATGCTGCATGGGCGCAGCCGGAGAACAGGCTGCAGTATCGGTGTTCGGGGGCAGGGCCGCTTGCAGTCAGTCGCGATGACTGTTTCAGAGCGGGCGGGGGAGCGTGGTTCGGGGGGGGGTGAGGCAGTGGCGGCTGCTTCGGCGTGGTAGCTGGCGAGGCTGGGCCCGCCAAGCTGGTGGCCGGTACGGAGCACGTGCTTACGGACGCCTGCGTATGGGGAGAGTGCCACCACCGGGGTGGCGGGTCGACTACAGTTGGGAAGGCTCGCTGAGGAAGAGTGAGGGGTCGGCAGACCGGAAGCGGACAGACAATGGGCTGGCGGTGGCTTGGTCGTTCGGCGTGCGCTAGAGTCAGAGGGAGGATTGCAGCCGCACGGGTACTCGTGCAGGTGATGGCGGTGGGAAGCGAAGGGTGTGGGTGTGCACTGGTGGGTATGAGGGGCGCGGAATATGATTCGACTGCTGTGTTCATGTTGAGATCCGATGGGACGGATGCACGTCTGGCGATCGAAGGAACAAGGAACGATAGAGTTTCACGTGCCACAAAAGGGCGAGCGGCGAGGAGAATGGGGAAAATGTTGCAGGAGTTCGACGTCATTTGCCGAAATATGGCTTGAGCATGGTGGTGCCTCAGCGGTATAATTGCGGCCAAGCGCCGGCATGAGGCCATCTGTCTATACCAAGGAGGCAGCGTATGAACCAGGGACGGGGTGACCGACCACGACGTCTCGGAAGGGGGCTTGAATCGTTGTTGAGTCCTATAACCATGCCGGCAACGGCCGCGGAGGAAGCGGTTCCTGTCGTATTGGATGCTCCTAAGTTGCCGGATGATAAAGAGTTAAAGGAATCGTTGCGCGAACTGCCGATCATGTCGGTGTGCGCGAATCCGTACCAGGCGCGGACGGTGTGGAATGAGGAGGATCTTAGGGAGTTGGCGGCCTCCGTGAAGGCGAACGGGGTCTTGCAGCCTGTCCTTGTTCGGCCGTTTCAAGGTGGCTACCAGCTTATTGCGGGGGAGCGGCGGTTCCGGGCGGCCCAGATGGCTGGATTGGCAACGGTGCCGGCCCTTGTTCGTGAAGTGACGGATGAGCAGCTCTTTGAGTGGTCGCTGGTGGAGAATATCCACCGGCGGGACCTGAACGCGATTGAACGGGCGAAAGCGTATCAGCGGTATCTTGGAGCATTCTCGCTGACTCAGGCGGAGGCGGCCGAAAGGTTGGGCGAGGACCGGTCGGTGATTGCTAACTACCTGCGGCTGCTGGACTTACCTGACGAGATTCGGCAGATGCTGGTGGACGGGCGCCTGACGATGGGCCACGCGCGGGCGATCTTGTCGCTGCCGACCGACGAGCTGCGGCGCAAGCTCGCCAACCGGGCGCTGGCGGGGCGGTTGAG
The DNA here is from genome assembly GCA_963750205.1 of uncultured Planctomycetota bacterium. Lineage (GTDB taxonomy): Bacteria > Planctomycetota > Phycisphaerae > Sedimentisphaerales > Anaerobacaceae > PLanc-01. The sequence continues at coordinate 106,978 of CAVVRJ010000041.1, read as the reverse complement.
TGTGCGTGAGGTGGAGCGGCTGGTCCGCAAGCACTTGGAAGAGGATCCTGCGGCCAAGGTGAAGACGCGAACAAAGCCGGCTCACATCGTGGACTTGGAGGACAAGTTGTGCCGGCACTTGGGGACGCATGTGGTGATTGAAACGAAACGCAATGGTCAAAGAGGCCGGATCGCAATCGAGTTCAATTCTCTCGACGAGTTTGACCGAATTACTGAAGCTCTTGGGCTGGCATGCAACGATGGGGTGTAGGTGTGCAAGCGCGGGGAAAATGCTACTTGACGTATCGGACGCGTTGGGCCTACGTCTATAGAATGACCGTCTCCGTCGATTGGGCATGAACAGCGGGCGGTAATAACGGGGGTAACCATACTGATAGGGGTGTTTTGTGAGACAGTCAGCAGTGCTTCTACTGGGCGTCTGGATCGGTCTGGCGGGAAATATGATGGTGCTCGGGGCGAATGATAACGACAACAACGCCCCTACGAAAACGCTTGAGCAGGCAATCACGCAGGCCGATGTCGAGCAGCTCCGGCGTCACATCGCTGCGGGCACGCCGGAGATTGACACGCCGAACTCGTACGGGCTGACGCCGTTGGTGCGGCTCATTCAGCGCGACCACCCGGAGGCGGCCATCCTGCTGATTGAGTCGGGCAAGGTCGATGTCAACCGGAAGGACCGCAACGGAGGCACGACGCCGTTGATGCTGGCCACGAACGTGAAGGGGAGTAAGGACGTGGTGGCGGCGCTGCTGGCGAAGGGGGCGGATGTCAAGGTGAAGGATGGTATGGACGTGACGCCGCTACACAACGCCGTGCGGATGGGGGACAAGGACATCGTAGAGATGCTGGTGAAAAAGGGAGCGGACGTGAATGCGCTTTCCCGAAACGGTGAGACCCCGTACACGATGGCGCTAGGGCCAGCCGGGCAGCCGGCGATTGCGGAGCTCTTGAAGCAGAACGGAGCGAAGGCGGCGCCGCAGGCGACGGGGGCCTCTGCCTATGGGAACTACGCTTACCCTGGCGGCCAAGGGGGTGCGGGTGGGGCCCCGAAGCGTCCGACGATTCAAATCGATCCGAACGAGATTCGGAAGAAGGTGAAGGAGTTCCAGGGCCTGGAGGAGGCGCTCAAGCCGGTCGACGACAAGAGCGAGGCGGAGCAGCACGCGTGGATCCAGCGGAAGGCGGACAACCGGACGGCCCTGTTTTCGGATGAGGAACAGCAGTTCGCGGACGAGATGGCGTTCGTCAAGCCGATTGCCACGGAAGAAAAGGCCGCCAACACGAGCAAAGCCATTGACGATCTCCTGGCGAAGCGCAAGAAGCGGGCGGATCAGGTCAGCGAGCAACTGCGGGAGCAGCGGCGGGCGACCTTGGCCCAGCAGCGGCAGGCGATGGCCAGCGCGGCGGGGCGGGGTGGCCGAGGGCAGATGGCGACGAACAACCAGGGAACGGGTCCGGGCGGCGGGCCGGCTCCCTATGCGAACACCGCGACGAAGGCCCCGACAAATCAGCCCGGAGCAGATCCCAATACGCAGGCCCAGATCCAGGCTTGGCTCAATGCGAAACCCGAAGACAAGAGGGCTCTTCTGCAGGCCGTCAACGACCAGAACCTGTCAGAGCTGCAGTCTTTGGACGCCGTGGCGATGAAGGAACAGGCGAAGAAGACGAGCGCGGCGATCGAGTCGCTTATGATGTTTCGCGAGCAGCGGGTGGAGAAGATCACGCAGGCTTGGGCGGATGAGGACGCGAAACTGCAAAAGCAGGGCCGGGGGGCACCGGGAACGCAGCAGCAGACGCAGCAAGGGATGCGCGGGGGCCGCCGGGGCCGTTGAGAGTAAGACGGGGCAGTGAGGACATCTGCTGAAGGCGCGCCGAAGCGCGGAGAGGCGGAAAGGCCGGGAGGGGAAGGGGTCTGGAGTTCCGCGATTGCCCACTCCTGCACAGGAATAGTGATTTTCTTGGGGACTCGTGCGTCGTCAGTATTTAGAAGGTCAGTTCGGTTTTGCAGGAATTGACGGGACAAAGCCGAGTGGTATGATAGGGGCTTTGGTTGGAGAGCCGTAGGATCATGCCGGCAGTAACCGGCGGCGGCTTAGGGTAACCAAGAAAGAAAAGGGGGTTTGCGCAATGAGCATTCGCAAAGCAGGCGTCGTGGCGTTGGCAGTGACCGCGTTGGTCAGTGCGGTCGGCTGGGCTCAGCCGCGACATGGGCCGGAGGTTCGGGCCCGGATCGAATTTCATGAGAGGCACCTGCCGACGGGGGCCCGGCGCATGTATGTCGGCGGCCGTCCCTATTGGTACCACGGGGGCGTCTATTACGTGCTGGACGATGATGGGTACTATGTGGCTGTTGGGGCGCCGGTCGTGAGTGTCCTGCCGCGGGGCTACCGCGTGGTAGTGATCGGCGGCAGTAGCTACTACGTGGCGGACGACGTTTACTACAGGTGGACACCGGATGGCTATGTGGTGGTGGAGAGACCGATGGACCCGCCCGTGGTCGTGACGACGCCGCCCCCGGCACCTATGCCGGCGCCGGCCCCGGAGACCGTCACGATCTACGCGCCGAAGAAGGACGCAGACGGCTTTACGTCGGTGACTCTCAGGAAAATCACGGGGGGCTACCTGGGACCGCAGGGCGAGTTCTATCCGATCATGCCGAAGGTGTCCTTCCTGACCGAGATGTACGGAGTGGCGGACATTCTGCGGCAGACCCCGGCGGACACGTACTTCATTTACGTGCCGAACAAAGACGGGCAGACCTACACGCGCGTGCAATTGACCAAGCGCAACGGCGGATATGTCGGCCCGCAAGCGGAGTTCTACCCGATCATGCCTACCGTGGCCCACCTGGCGGAGATGTACGGCGCCTCGAAGGAAGCACCCAAAACGACAGATGCCGCGCCGCCGGCCCCGGCGGCCGAAGCCCCGAAGGTGGACAACAGTGTGACCCACATCCAGGTCACGAAGAAGAACGGGCAGGGCACGGTGGACGTGGTCCTGAAGAAACAAGCGACGGGCGGGTATGTCGGCCCGCAAGGGGAGTTTTACCCTGACATGCCGTCCGTGAGTCAGTTGACCGAGGTCTACGGAGCCGAGTAACCGCCGATGTTTGAGCGCAGGAGCGACAAGCTGCTGCCGTGGCCGAGATTCCTCTGGCGAATGGGCTTGTCGCTCCTGCTGCTCATGGGCGTCGTCGGGGCGGCGCTACTGCTGGGCGTGCTGGGTTATCACTACATCGTGCGGCTGCCCTGGATCGATGCCCTGCTGAACGCGTCGATGATCCTGACCGGCATGGGACCGGTGGCGACCATGACGGACGCGCCGTCGAAGCTCTTCGCGTCGGCGTATGCCCTCTTCAGCGGCGTGGTCTTCCTGTCCTCCATGGGAATCGTTCTGGCTCCCCTCTTCCACCGGATTTTGCACCGCTTTCACTTGGACGACGAGGAGCGATGAGATTATGCGCATCTGGGCCACTCGTTTGCTATCGCTGGCGGTGTACGTCGCGTTGTGGACCGCCTGGGTCGCCGCGATGCCGCATCTGAACCATGTCAAATCCACGGTGAGAATTGAGTCGGAGCTCCCGCAATCGGAAGTCCTGCGGCGGTTGTCCGACGCCGGGATCGAGGCCAAAGAGATCAAGATATCCAAATGGGGGCCGTTTGGCCCGCTGGCGACATTTGTGAGCGTGTTCCTCTACTTCGGTTTCGTGCTGGGCACGTTCTTAGGAGTTCACGCGGTTGTCAAAGCGGCCGTGGCGAGGTGGTACACGCCAGCCGACGAATCCCTGTTGACGCCGGTGAAAGACGATGAGGATGGGTTTATGGCCATAGGAAGGAGAGTGCTATATGCTGCGATGCCCCGTCTACTTTATCGGGATAATGACTTTGCTGGCGGGGCCAGCGTGGGCCTTAGAGGTTCAGGGGGTCGTCCGGAGAGTCGATGCCCCGCAGCGACTGCTGGTCGTCACGGCCGGACAGCGGGATCGTGCACTACGTGTGCCGGCGGAGGCGAAGGTGCTCGACGCGGCCGGACAGGAGCTGGCCGAGGGCCTCGGGACCAAGGAGTTGCGGGAAGGGGTGCGTGTGACCATCGTTACCGCTGGGGACGGCAATCGGCGCCTCGTTCGGGCGATTCGCCTGGGCTGGGCCGCGGCGCCCATCGCGGCGGCCGGCGCGGTCTTTCAACAGGATACGTCCGGTCTGGTTCCGCTGATTGACCTGGGAAAAGCCGAATATCAGGGATTTTCGGGGGGCCTGTATCCGGACGGCAACAACATCCGTCCGGCCGCTCACGAGGCAGCGGGCGTGGCGCGGGCCGGGCAGGTGCAGCCGCTCGACACCCAGGGCAAGCCGCACCCTGAGGGCAAGATCGTGCTTTTGGGCATCGGCTTTAGCAACACGGTGCAGGCGTTCGATGGCTTCATGCAGGTGGCGCGGAGCCGACCCGAACGTGAATCCCAAAGTGCTGCTCGTCAACGGGGCGGTGGGGGGCATGTCCGCCTTTTTCATTCAGGACCCCAACGACCACAAGAACGGGACGAAGTACTGGGCGACCGTGGATGACCCGTCTGCAAGCGGCCGGCGTCACGCGGGCCCAGGTACAGGTCGTGTGGATCAAAGAGACCGACCCGGCCCCGCACTTCGGCGGCTTTCCCAAGTACATCCAGGACCTCCAGGCGGAGCTGGCGAACGTCGTGCGAATTCTGCCGCCGCGCTTCCCCAATCTGAAGCTCGTCTATTTTTCGAGCCGGACCTACGGCGGCTGGGCCATCAATCCCAACGGCGGCGAGCCCGGCAATTCGGAGCCGTTCTCCTACGAATCGGGCTTCGCGGTCAAGTGGCTGATCGAGCAGCAGCTTCAGGGCGATCCGGCGTTGAACTTCGACCCGCTCCAGGGCCCGGTCCAGGCGCCCTGGCTCAGTTGGGCGGCCTATCTCTGGACCAACGACGGCACGCCGCGGAGCGACGGCGTCTTCTTCGTCTACGCCGACTTCCGCGACAACGATCACATGCACGAATCCCCCGCCGGCCAGTTGAAAGTCGGCCACCTGCTGCTGGATTTCTTCAAAACCGACACTACGACCAAGCCCTGGTTTGTGCGACCGCCGTAGGCTTTGTCATCCTCAGGTGAAGCCGAAGGACCTGCGGCCGAATCAGACATTCCTCTCATTCGCAGGCCAGATCCTTCGCTGCGCTCAGGATGACAAGCAAAGCGGCACGAATCAATCCAGGTCCTCATCCCTTCGCGGCGCTCCGTTCAGGATGACAACCGTCGGGAGGCCTTCACTCCGATTTGAGCAGCAGCAGGGGGATGCTGATCTTGTGCTTGAGACTGCGGGAGACGCTGCCGAAGAGGAAGTCGCCAATGAAGGAATGGCCGTGGGTGGCCATGGCGACCAGGTCGTAGTCCGCCCCGGCGATCTCGGTCGAGGATCTCCGTGTCCGGCTCGCCGCTGCGGATCAGGATGTGGGTCTCGACGCCTTCGGCCTGCAACGCCGCCCGGTAGGACGTCCAGGCACGACTGGGCCTGCTCGCGCAGCACGCGGTCCTGATCGAGCGTGTGGGAGTGGACGACGTGCAAGAGGTAGACGATCGCCTGGTTCTGGCGGGCGAGGGCCGACACGTGCTTCAGGATGGCGGCGTCCACGGCGGAGCAGTCGGTGGTGACCAGGATCTTCTTGTAGACCTGCATATCAGCCTCCTTGTGCGATAGTCGAGTAGAGCCAGTAGAGATTCAGGACGATGACGACGCCGGAAATGATGACGGCCGCCGCAAACTCCCCTACACTGCTCCGGAAGCCGCCCATCACGGCACGGCTGCGGCAGAGGATTACCAGCGGGACGAGCGTGAAAGGAAGTTGGATGCTCAGTACGGCCTGGCTGAAGATCAAGAGGCGGAACGTATTGACGCCGAGCAGAATGACCAGGAACGACGGGAGGGCCGTCACGAATACGGCGATCTTGTAGAGTCCGGTGCGCGGGTCTTCCGGCTTACCCAGGAACCCCGTGATCACGTTCGCTTCGGCCATGGAGGACGTCACCGAAGAGCCGACTCCCGCGAAGACGAGCGCGACCGCAAAGAGAAGGCCGGCGAGGGGTCCGGCCAACGGTCGGAGGGTGGCGGACGCCTCTTCCAAGCCGGTGACGGTCACGGCGTGGCGGTAGAACACGGCGGCCGCCACCACGATCATCGCCGCATTCACGACCCAGCCCGACAGCATGGCGACCAGCGTGTCCATCATCTCATAGTGCAGCAGGGACAACTTCTGGGTCTCGGAGATCCCCCACTGGCGGCTGTGGATGACGTTCGAATGGAGGAAGACATTGTGGGGCATCACGATGGCCCCGAGGATCGCCATGGCCACGTAGATGCTGGCGCCGTTCACCTTCGGAACGACCAGCGACGGCAGCAGCGCCGCCCAGTCCGGCTTGATGAGCACGATCTCGATGATATAGCACAGGCCGATGATCCCGAGGAATCCCGAGGATCATCGTCTCCAGCCGGTGGTACCTCTGGGTGACGATCAGGAAGACCTCCAGGAACACCGTGAGCCCGGCGCCCAGCCACAGCGGCATTCCGAGGAGGAGTTTGAAGCCGATGGCGGCGCCGATCAACTCCGCCATGTCGGTGGCGACACACGCCGAAACCACCGTCAGTCCGAGAAAGGCGGTCGCCGGAGCCGGGAAATGTTCCCGGATATTGACCGCCAGCGATTTGCCCGTGGCCACCCCCAGCTTGGCGGCCATGTGCTGGATCACGATGAGCATGACGGTGCCCAGCGTAATCACCCACAGCAGCTCATAGCCGAACTTCGAGCCGCCTTCGATGTTGGTGGCCCAGTTGCCGGGATCGATGAAGCCGACGGTGACGAGAAAGGCGGGCCCCAGAAAGCTCAGCGCCGTCTTAAGAGTGAGCCTGCCATTCGTCGGAACCGTTCTCGTCATCCTCAGGCCAAGGTCGAGAAGCCCTGCTGGGCGAACAACTGGTTGACCTGAGACGTCTTGCCCAGGGCCGCCATGTATTCCGCGGCACTGACGACACCGTCCTTGTTGGTATCCATGCTGTCGAAGACTTGGCCCGCCGTCTTGCTGTCGGTCCCCGCCGGCAAAGCGGCCAGGAAGTCGGCCTTATTGATATTGCCGTCGCCGTCCGTGTCGGCTTGGTCGAATACCTGGATGGGGTCGGTCGCCTGCTGTTGCCGATGATGATGGTGGCCGTGATGGGTCTTCTGGGCGGCGGCGGCTTCCGATGTGTCGATGAAACCATCGCCGTTAGTGTCCAGCTTGCTGAACAGGTCATCGGCGTTGGTGCCGTCGGACTTCTGCGCCATGGCCGCCTCAAATTCCGCCTTGCTGACTTTGCCGTCGCCGTCCGTGTCGGCGTTCTTGAGAAAGTCCTGCCATCTCGTAGACATGTTCACGTTCTGACTACCACCGATTCCCGACACCATACCAATACTCCCGCAGCCCGCCCTGGGGGCCGTGATGCCGACGCGCACCGTGCGTGGGGCGTCCGTGCCCTGGGTTGATTTGTTAATTATCATCGGACGGCGCGCGCGTGTTTCAACAGAGAAAATCCAAAGTCCAGCCGCCGCGTGCCTTCAGGCTTTGTTGTGTGCGACTCGCGAGCGAAGCTTGTCCCACAGATCCCCCAAGTTAGCAAAGAAATCGGCATTCGACTTCCTGAACTTGACAGCGATATACCCTCTTCGATCGACATCGTCGCCATACACGCCCAGCTCGCTCCTGAGACAAAACTCAACATGGGCGGAGTTCCTTCGGATTCGGTTGATTTGCCGGGGTGACAACTCAGGTGCATCAGCTTCGCCGCTGCACGCGAGTAGGCTCTTACGAAAGTCCCAACATGTGTTCGCCGTCGTACTACTGTAGAGATGGGCGTTCTCGGAGTCCCACGCGTTAATCTCGATGAGGAGTTGTCTGATTCTCGTCGGACAGATAGGGCATACCCGAGGGTTTACCAATGATCGCGGCGACGGTATAATGCCGACGACACTTTGACGTGGAGGTCTGATGGCTGGACGTTTGGCCGAGAAAGTCGCGCTGGTCACCGGCGCCAGCCGCGGTATCGGGCGGGCGCTCTCTCTCGCCTTGGCCGGGGAAGGCGCAGCGATCGTGATGGCGGCACGCACCGCGAGTACGCTCGCGGAAGCGGCGGAGGCTGCACGCCGCTCGGGCGGCCGGGCGGAGCCCGTCGTGACGGATCTGGCCGAGGAGCAGTCGATCCGAAATCTCGTTTGCGTCACGCAGGAGAAGTTCGGGCGGCTGGATATCCTTATTAATAATGCTGGAATCACGCATTCGGCCCGGCTCGAAGAGACTCGGACCGAGGACCTGGATCGTTGCTGGGCGATCAACGCCCGGGCGCCGTACCTTCTCTGTCGGGAGGCGCTGCCGTTGTTGCGGCAGTCCGAGGCGGCCAGCATCGTCAACATCTCCTCCGTCGTGGGTGTCAGAGGCTATGCGCTTCAGAGTGCGTACACGGCGTCGAAGCACGCCCTGCGGGGGATGAGCATCGCGCTGGCGGAGGAGCTGCGCGGCACGAACATCCGCGTGCACGTGATTTGCCCCGGTGCCGTCGACACGGGCATGGTGGGCAACGTGCGTCCCGACATCAAAAAAGATGAGCTTATCGGACCGGCCGAGATTGCCGACCTGGTTCTCTATCTTGTGACGCACCGAGGCAATGCAGTCGTGGATGAGTTACACATTCGGCGGGCGGCCGCCGCACCGTGGTTTGGATAGGACAACAGGATGATACAGAGACATAAGACGGGACTGGTCTGCTTGGTGGCGTTGACCGCGTCCGTGGTGGCGTTGGCGGATGAGACCAAGGTCATGTACCTCTCGGGCCATAGCAAAGATGATCCGGTGCCGTGGGAGTTCTTTTGCACGGGCGGCCAGAATAGTGGCACCTGGACAACGATCGGCGTGCCCTCCAACTGGGAGCTGCAAGGTTTCGGCAACTACAACTACGGCAATGACAAGAAGAAGGCGGACGAGCAGGGCAAGTACCGCCGGACGTTCAGCGTTCCGGCGGATTGGGGCGACAAACGCATCTTCCTCGTCTTCGAGGGGGTGATGACCGACACGGAAGTCTGGCTCAATGGCCAGTCGGCGGGACCGAAGCACCAGGGCGGCTTGTACCGCTTCAAGTACGAAATCACCGATTTGGTAAAGGCCGGCGACAACCTACTGGAGGTCACGGTCAGAAAGGTCTCCGCAGATAAGAGCGTGGAAGAGGCCGAACGGCAAGCCGACTACTGGGTCTTCGGTGGGATTTACCGGCCCGTTTACCTGGAGGCCGTGCCCCGGCAGTTCATTGAATGGGTCGCGGTGGACGCGCGAGCCGACGGCACTTTCCGCGCCGACGTCCATCTGAGCGGTACCGGCGATGCCGATGCTATCATGGCCGAGATTATCGGGCTGGACGGTAGTCTGCTGGGCCAGGCGGCGGAGGCGAAGATTGAGCGCGGGCAAGCGAAAGCGACGGTGCAGACCCAAATTGAACGGCCCAAGACATGGACGGCGGAGACGCCGAACCTTTACTCAGTGCGGATCGGTCTGCGGCAGGGGGGGCGGACCGTCCACATGCTGACGAAGCGATTCGGCTTTCGAACGTTTGAGGTCCGGGCCGGCGACGGGCTGTACTTGAATGGCCAGAAGATCCGCGTCAAGGGTATCTGCCGACATAGCTTCTGGCCGGACTCGGGTCGCTGTCTGAGCAAGGAGATCTGCTATGCCGATGTCCGGCTGATCCAGGAGATGAACATGAATGCCGTGCGGATGTCGCACTATCCGCCGGATGAGCACTTCCTCGACGCCTGCGACGAACTGGGGTTGTACGTGCTGGACGAACTGGCCGGCTGGCAGAAGCCCCCTTATGATACTGAGATCGGCAAAAAGCTGGTCAGGGAGATGGTGACGCGCGACGTCTGCCACCCGTGCATCCTCTTCTGGGACAACGGCAATGAGGGGGGCTGGAATCGCGAGCTGGACAATCAGTTTGCCCTCTACGACCCGCAGAACCGCACGGTCCTGCACCCGTGGGAGAAGTTCAACGGCGTGGACACCGCCCACTACCGCAACTACGAGACCACGCGGAAGAAACTCAGCGATTCGACGCTCTTCATGCCCACGGAGTTCCTGCACGGCCTCTACGATGGCGGCCTTGGCGCGGGGCTCGACGATTACTGGAAGCTGATGTATGCCTCGCCGGTGGGAGCAGGGGGGTTCCTGTGGGCCCTGCTGGACGAAGGGGTAGTCCGGACCGATAAGAACGGCCAGATTGACGTTGCCGGCAACCAAGCACCGGATGGCATCGTTGGGCCCTATCGGCAGAAAGAGGCGAGCTTCTTCACGGTCAAGGAGATCTGGTCTCCGGTCCACATCGAGTTGGAGAGACTGCCGCGAGATTTTGACGGCACGATCAATGTGGAGAACCGTTACGACTTCACGAACCTGCGGGACTGCCGCTTCGAGATCGAGCTCGCGAGTTTCCCCGCGCCGACCGATAAGACGGACGGGCACACGGTTGTCTTCCAGCACGTCTTGCCCGGCCCTGACGTCCCGCCGCATGGCCGACGGCTTGCTGCGTCTCGACCTACCCTCGACCTGGCGCCAGGCGGACGTCCTGTATCTGACGGCCTACGATCCTGGCGCCAAGGCGATTTGGACTTGGTCGTGGGACCTCCAGGCATTCAAGCGGTGCGTGGATCGGTGCGTGACGCGCGAGTCCGCCGCCCGGGTCATGGCCGAGGAAGGGGCCGAGGAAACTCGCATCACCGCAGGCAATTTGGCCCTCGTGTGGGACCGCCACAACAACTCCTTGAGCCACGTCACGGTCGCGGGCCGGGAGATCGGCTTCCTGATGGACTTGCGCTTGATCGGTGGTGAGGGCCGGTTGAAGGAAAACGGCCTCCGCCTGGGCGAGGGCAATCATTTTGTCCAAATCCATCGTGCCTACGAGGGGGCTTTGCACCAGACGACGTGGACGGTTTATCCGACCGGGTGGACTTCACTTGACTATGAGTACGAACTGAACGGGCGCTTCGACCTTTTCGGCATCAGCTTCGATTATCCCGAGAGCAAGATGCGGGCGATGCGGTTCTTGGGCCGGGGACCGTACCGGGTCTGGAAGAATCGCCTCAAGGGCGGCACGCTCGATGTTTGGAGCAACAAGTACAAGAACGACATCCCCGCCGTGACGTGGGATTTCCCGGAATTCAAGGGCTACTATCGGGATTGGCGCTGGGTCGTTTTCTCGACGGAGGACGGCGACATTACGATCGTGAACGCCACGCCGGAGCTGTTCCTGGGTGTGTATCGGCCCAACGATGGCCCGTTCCCGGCGAACACCAAGCTGAATGTGCCGCAGACCGGCATTGCCTTCTTGCACGGCATCCCGGCCATCGGCACGAAGTTCGACAAGCCGGAAGTCCTCGGGCCCCAGAGCCAGAAGAACGAAGTCTCGGGCACATATCGGGGTACGGTGTGGTTCCATTTTGACGCCAGCAGTGACAAGGCCGGTTCGTAATGTGCCCGCAAGGGCATCAGAGAAGTTCACAGTGGTCGGTTGTCAGTTGACAGCAGGAAGTCGGAGACGCTGACAACTGGGAACTGCCAACTGTCAACTCTGACATAAGGAGCAATGAATGCGGGCGGTCATACAGCGCGTGGCAGAGGCGAAGGTGGAAGTGGAGGGTCAGGTGATCGGCTCCGTGGGGCGGGGGCTGCTGGTCTATCTGGGCGTGGGCAAAGAGGACACGGAGGCCGACGCTCAATTCCTGGCCGACAAGCTGGCGAACCTGCGCATCTTCGCCGATGAGGCGGGCAAGATGAATCGCAGCGTGATGGAAGTCGGCGGGGGGGTGCTGCTCGTGAGCAACTTCACGCTTGCAGGGGGATTGCCGCAAGGGCCGCCGGCCGGGCTTCGATGCCGCCGCCGATCCGTCAGCTGGCGGAGCCGCTCTACGAGAAGGTCGCCGAGCTGATCGCGCCGCGAGGATATCCCCGTGGCGAAAGGCTCTTTCGGCGCTCACATGCACGTGACCAGCATCAACGACGGCCCCGTGACATTCCTGCTGGATAGCAAGCGGTTATTCTGAAGGAGTCTTGGCGAACAAAACCAGTAATCCAAAGTCACCTAGGGCGGGGTGCCATGTCTACGCCTCGTAGACATGCCATATTCCATGAGCCGGACAGGCCTACGCCAAGCCGTAGGCAGGGCACCCACGCATCACGGAACTGGTTCGTCACAACTGATTAGGCGATTTGATGTGTCCGGATAAATAAGGGGCAGTTGGCTGGTTTAGGGCCTCGGCCGTCGGAGCCTTCTGCGCAGGGCCAACGCGCCCAGACCCAGCAGGGCGATGGTCGTCGGCTCGGGCACGGGCACCGGGACGGGGACCGGCTTGGACACGATTTCCGCCTTGGGCTTGGGGCCGCCGCTGGCGATGCTCCAGCCGGGGACGCTCAGGTCTACGGCAGTGGCCGCCATTTTACTTCCGCCGCCGCCACCACCACCGCCTCCGCCGAGGAGGACCTCTTTCGGATAGTCCTGCCGGGCCGGATGAAAGACGGCGACCACGACTTTGGGCGAGTTGACTTGGACGGTCGTCCGCTGGGCTTTCGGATCGGCTACGTCGCCCAGCCAATAGGCGAATTGATATCCCGGCTGCGGCTCGGCCGACAGGACGACGACCGCGTCCGCCGAGAAGCGGTGCGTACCCGGAATCCGGCGTCAGTTTGCCGGCTTGGGCGGGGCTCTGCTCGATGCACAACTCATAGGCCGACCCTTGGCCATAACCGCGTCCCGCCAGGCCCAAGGCCAGAACGGCGGCGGCAATAAGCACGCCCAAAGGTGTCAGATTCCGGCACTTCATGTTTTGCCCCCAGTCCAATTGTCTCTGTAAGATATCCGATTCCGGGGGCAAAGTCAAGAACGCCGGGCGGCTCCGGAAAGCGATTCGGCACGTTCCCATAAGGCGGGCCAAACCGGCCTCTCGCGACCGGATTTCTCGGACGCGCCGGTGCGATGTTGGATTCAGGCCAACATTTTTCTCAATGACCCGCGTGAAGGCTAAAGGGTCTGTCGGGTGGCAGCCTCAAGGCCGGAAGGGCTTGGGGATGGTCGGCCGCAACGGAGATGCCGGTCTCAATTCGTGGGTTTGGCCATCCCCAAGTCCGGAGGACTTGAGGCTGCCACCCGATCTCATCACGCCCGTCATTAGTTTTTGTGCGGATTGTTGTGTTTTTTCAGACGGCGCGCCGACGGCGATTCCGCTTACACCTTCTCAGGTACGACAAAGGGCGCACGGTAATTACGGGAGACGAACAGGTTCGCCATATCGCTGCAGGGACCGGTGAAGCGCTCCGTCTGCGGGTCCAGCGTAAGCATCGGCCCCAGCCGGATCGGCGTCCTCTTCAGGTCGATCTCGTTGGCATCCAGGTGGGCCAGGAAGCGGTCGAAGGCTTCGGCAACGGTCTTTTCGCTCTGGATGGTCGCGCGGATCTCTTCGCGGGGCATCTCTTTGCCCAAGCGGTAGGAGATGTTACCCAGGTGGACGCAGGAGGCCGAGTAGTGACCCTGCAACACGGGGCAAACCAGGTCTTCGGTGCGACGGCTGCGGACCGCGTCGAGGAAGTTGGTGCGCAGATCCGGACTGGCCGGCTCGAATTTCTGAATGAGCTTGTCATTGTTGTCGTAGGCGGCGGTCCCGCCGGCGGAGCGGTTGGCGACGTAGCCGTTCTCGCAGCGGATGATCGTGGCGATCTGCAGGCCGTGGTATTCGTCCATGTCGAAGGCGCCCAGGTTTCCTTGCGCTGGGCCTTGCTCTTGGGCAGGCCGCGGACTTCGAAGAGGATCGGGGCCGGGTCGTAGTCCAGGAAGATGATCTGCGTATTGGGCGTCCGGCCGTCGTCCTCATAGCCGAAGCGGCCGCCGAGGCTCATGACGTGGCGGGGCAGCGTGTTCTGGCCCAGGCCCCAGCGGCAGCCGTCCATGTAGTGGATGCCCATATTGCCGAGGTCGCCGTTGCCGGTGTTCCAGTCCCAATGCCAATCGTAATGCAGGTACTGACGCATCAAGGGCAGCTTGTCGGCGGGGCCGCACCAGAGGTCGTAATTGATCGTGTCGGGGATCGGTTGCGGGCCGGTGACTCTGCCGATGCTTTCCCGCGGCTTGTAGTTGATGCCGTGGGCGTAGAGAATCTTGCCGAGATGGCCCTGGCGGACGTACTCAAACGCCTCGGCAAAGCCAGTCCGCTCGCGCGGGCCGTGCGGGGCCTGGACGATTCGCTGGTATTTGGCTGCCGCCTCGACCATCTTGCGGCCCTCGAAGATCGTGTGGGCCGTGGGCTTCTGGACGTAGACGTCCTTGCCCGCCTGGCAGGCCCAGATCGTCGCCAGGGCGTGCCAGTGATTGGGCGTCGTGACGATGACCGCATCGACGTTCTTGTCGTCGAGCAGCTCGCGCAGGTCGGTGTACGCCTTGAGGCTCGGATTGTGCGCGTGGAGTTTCTCGACTTCCGGCATGAGATTGGCCTTGTCGCAATCGCACAAGGCGGTGAAGCGCAGACCCGGAAGCTTGAGATGGGCGGCGATCTCATTGCGGCCCATGCCGCCGATCTTGACGTGCGAGCCGACACCGATGACGCCCAGGCGGATGTCGTTGTTGGCGCCGAGAATCCGGGATGACGGCAGCGCCAGCACGGCGCCGGCCGCCAGGGAACCACCCAGGAACTGTCTTCGATTGAGCCTGCTCATTCTGATCCTCCGAAAGCCACGTGGGTTCGTGCAAAGGGGCTTTTCAAATGCAAGTGATGTCATTGCGGGCGCGGCGAAGCAATCTCCCATGCGTGGGATTGAGATTGCTTCGTCGCTGCGCTCCTCGCAATGACATACTTCCCAGTTCAAACCTGACGTTTCAGAACAAACGCCTTGCGGCGTCACTACGAACGGGTCCTGTCTTCTCAGATGGCGTCCTGCAAAGCCAGGAAGGTGGCCCGGTAGTATTTCATCAGGCGGATCGGCTCCTGGCTCGCGTCGATTTCGGCATCACAATATCCATTATAGCCCGCCTGCCGGAGCCGCTCGAAGAGGCGGCGGTACGGATAGTTCTCCCACAGCTCGTGCAGGTGGACGTTGCGAATGCGGTCCTTCACGGAGTCGAAATTGGCGTCGAAGCCCGGGCCCTTTACGTCGTTCGGCTCGCAGTTCCAATTGACGTAGGCGTAAGGGCACTCGGAGTAATCGATCATCTGCTTGACCTTGGCGACGATGTTCGTGCCGCTGCCGTGGATTTCGAGGCGGATATCGACGCCATGGTCGTGGCCGAAGGTGCAAACCTCCGCCAGGGACTTGCCGATCTGATGCAACGTTTGCTCCTCCGGAATCCCCTTGCCGCCCGGCAGAGCGTTGGGAAAGACGCGGACGCCGATGGCCCCGACGTCCTGGGCGAGGAGCGTGTACTCCTTGGTGCCTTCGATCTCCTTCCGCAGTTGGGACGGGTCCGGGTAGTGGTAGGCGAACCCGCTGGACAGGCTGATCTTGAGCCCCGCGTCCTCAAAGCGCTGGCGGACCGTCTGCCGCTGCTCCTTGCTCATAGTCACTTCCACGCCGTGGGTGTGGGTCGTACGCAGCTCGATGTGCTCGAAGCCGGTCTCCTTGCAGTTCTTGATGATCGTGTCGATGTCCCAATCCTTGGCGAGATTGTAGCTCATCAGGCCCAGCTTCAGGGGCTTCGCTGATGGCGGATTTCGGCCCCCGGTCAAAGCCGGGGGTGACATGATTGCGGATTGCGGATTGGCGCTACCTGCGGCACTCGCAACCGTGGACGCGGCGCCAACAACCACGGACGACCTCAGCAACTCTCTTCGGGTAAACTGGCCGGACATGCTCTTCTCCTTTGTTGAACCTGAGCGCCATGCGCTCGCGTAATCATGGGCGTCGCTCTGAGCAGGGCGATCCGTAGGGTGGGTTCTTAACCCACGCGTGAATCGCGCTCGATAGACCGACGCGTGGGTTGAGAAGGGCTCCCAAACGCGAAATAATGCGTTTGGGGACCCGAACCCACCCTACCGGCTGCTGCCCGTATGAGCCCCATGGTAACGAATCGCCGCAGGCCGTCAACGCCAATCCGTGGTCCCGCGCCACCCGGAGACCTCGCTTCTATACGGCGAACTCGATGGTGTGCTGGAATTCTGCCTGAGTGGCGAGGACGCGGACCGTGGCGGTCGCGGTGTGCTTGCCGGGCGTCGGCTCCGCAAGGCGATGGGAATGGTAGTGATCCTGATAGGCTCCTTGTTTGGCCCGCGGCGCGTTCAAGGTCGGGGCGACTTTCTGGCCGTCTATTGTCAATTCGACCAGTTCCACTCGGGGCGTCTTCGGCAGACCTTGCGTCGTATTATCCCAGCGACAGCGGACGCGAATCGTCGAGATAGAGCCGGGTAAGCTCCTCGTTCTCGCCGAACTGCCAGATCAATCGGCCGTCGGCCTTCTGCACAGGGGCCAACCGCCTCTGACGAAAGTCCTCCCACGAGACCGCCTCTTTGCCGGCGAGCGCCGGGCCGAAGTCCACGCCGGATGGCGCCAGTACGTCGCTCGTGTGACTGTAGGTTCCCCGACCCGGCACATCGACAAAAGTGCCGTATTCCTCGTTGGCGACGAAGAACTTCACCGGGACCTTGCGCCGATCGGCGATACTCTGCGCCTGGGCGATCCAGCCGGCGGGCGCATCTTGGCGCACCCACAGGTCGATGCGCAGCGCGCGGGCGATCTCCACCGCCTCCGCGCCACTGCCATTACCGTGCGCTTCGATTTGGATGGTGTAGACTCTGAAGTTGCTCGACAGGACGGGTCCTGGTCCTGACCATGTTTTCGGAAGGCTCTTGGGGGAGCGATTGAGCCGATCCAAGGCACCGAGGGCTTGGAGCGCATCCAGCGCACGATAAGTCGCCTCCGCATTGCTCGGCCAGCCCGGCCGTGGGGCGAACCCGCCGTCAGAATTGCGCAGAGATAGAAGGTGCCTGACACAAACTTCGAGATCGGCCGGAGCGGCGTCGAAACGCTTCAGGATGCGCACGGCGGCCCAAGTATAAGGGACGTCCTCGACGCCTGCGAAAGAAGGGTTCGGTTGCCAAGTGAATCCGCCCGAGGATGTTTGGCAATTCTGGACCCACCGGATGACTTCTTCCCGCTTCTCTTGTGCCCGCCCAGCGCGTCAAAACCTTGGATTGCCCACCAGGTGTTCATTACGTGGCCATCGCCGCCGTCGGCGGTCGGCGTGTTATTGAAGCTTCCGTCTGCAGGACCGGATACGTGTGCTTCTCGTAGACGGCCGGATACACGGAGGGTTTTGTCCAGCGTTGGACTTGTTCGCGGAAGGAGGCGACGTCCTGGCCGAGCCAAAGCAGACTCTGAATCTGCTGAAAGTCGAAGACAGGCAAGTCCCGCTCCAACTTCTTGATGGCAAAGGGATGGTGTGTTCGGAGGAACTCCACCAGAGCGGTCTTGTTCGGTGGTTCTTGGTTCAGTATGTGGTAGCACCCCAAGGCCGCGAAGCTCGGCGTCAGATGGGACTGATCCTGATCCGGCCAGGCATACCCGCCATCAGACCGTCGCAGGCCCTCCAGATGACCAAGCAACTCCCGCAGGTAGGAGTCGGACAAGCCCGCGCTCCGCGTGAGGTCCGCTGGGCCAGCGCCGCCAAGGACATCGTCCCCAAAGCCGTTTTCAAGAAATCCCGACGCTTCATTTTACCTCCCGCCTTCTGCCCAATGTGCCTGAACCAGATTGAGCGGTGCGTGGTACGCACCCTACGAATTACTCACGCGGCGTTCTGGACGTCTTCGCGTAGATGGTCATTTCGAGTTTGCTGCCCAGTGCCACGCCGGACCAGTAGTAGGCTCGGACGGCCCAACGATGCTTCCAGGTGGGTTGCCGGTTGGCAGGCTCGCGGCGGGAGGGCTCGCTGGGACAGGACGCTCCAATCGGTGCTTCCGCCAGAAGCTCCATAGGCCGGGCAGGCCGTAGGAGCGGACCCGATGGCGAAGGCCCAGCTTATCCGCAAGGAACCGCAGGTCCTGGGCCCGGAAGAAATTGCAGTGATAGGGCTTGTCCTGCGGCCGGAGCCGCTCCGGAACGCCCAGCGATTCCAGACCGCCGTAGTTTGGGACCGTAAAGTAGGCGACGCCGCCCGGCGCCAAGCGCGTGGCCACCTCCGCCACGAACTCCTTGGGGTGCGGCACGTGCTCCAGCGTGCCGAGGCAAGTCACGATAGGATAGGACTGGCCGGGCACGTCGGTCCACTTCTGGTAAACCTGGAACCCGTGTTCCTGCGCCCATGGCGAGGGATCGAAACCCTCGGCGGTGAAGCCCAGGTCGCGGGCGGCCCGCAGGAGGGTCCCGTTGCCGCAGCCCACGTCGAGGAGACGCGAACCATATTTCCGAAGCGACGCGGAGGACCCAATCGAAGTACGCCACGTCGAAGGCGGACTGAAGCTGCTCATACCGCTCGGTCTGCTCGTCGCCACAGACGTTGGTCGCCAGAATCTCGGCGTCGGACACGCCCAGGAAGCTAAAGCCGCAGATCCGAGCATTTGACAACGGTCAGATGCGGCGGATTCACCCCTGCCCGTTGCGACGGGCCTCCGCACAGCGGGCAGGGCTTCCACTGCTCTTGCTCTTGCGACGGGGCCGCCGACGAGTCAGCGACTTGTTTGGGCCGATCAGCCATGAAACAGCAGGATAGCGGAACGCGCAGTCGAAAAACACACCTGGCTCGCGCTGTTTGCGGGAGGTGGCGCGGAACCGGACCCCGCGGAAGATCCCGGTGTGCGACTAACTTTCGTGGGGGATCGACCTGCATTTGTCAAGCTGAGCACAGCGAAGCATCCGAGCGGCGAACGGAATCGGCGTGTGTTACTGTGCTCGGCCCAGATCCTTCGCTGCGCTCAGAGCCTGCCCTGAGCGCAGTGGAAAGGGAGGACAGAAGGGATCGAAGGGGCCCCACAAAACGTAGTCGCACACAGACCCCCGCTCCGCAACGTTTTGGACTTGCCAAGGCAGGGGGACAAATGGTACAAAGGACTTATAATTCTCAGGGCCTTAGCCCCTGGGATGGAGCACGGGCATCGGCTTGGGTGCGATGGAGGTCGGGGCAAGTCATAGAGCCTCACATGGTGCCGGCACGAAACCAGGGGGAGGCAACGGCAGGAAATGTCCTTCTGCCCGGGTCCCAGACGGTCGATAACAGTACTACGATAAAGCGTGTCTTCTCGTCGCCTGAAAGAGGCTCGACCCGTGCTCGAGCCGTCCTATGAAAACCTTTTTCCGGAGACTCCTATGGGTAAGCAACTGCGACATTCCGTGTTCCTGGTCTTGCTTTTGGGTCTGCTGGCGTCAAACGTAGCCAGCGCGGTGGACGCCACTCTCCTGTGCTGGTGGACTTTTGAGGGCAACCTGACGAACTCCGGCAGCACGGGCAGCGCCAACGACGGCACGGGCGTCAATAGCCCCACCTATGCGGCCGGACAGATCGGCCAAGCCCTGAACCTGAACGGCACCAATCGATATGCCGATTGTGGGACTCTGAATCTATCCACGAACGGCACCGGGGGGATTACGCTCTGTGCTTGGATCAACCGACCTGCGATTGCCGGAGACCGAAAGATCGTAGGCAACCACAATGGGAACACCGGCTTCAAGATGGGGGTATACAACGGAGCCAATAGCGGCAACACACCCAGGCTGGAAATGGAGGTTTGGGATGCCAGCGGACAAACCCTCACCCGAGCCACCAACGGGACCGCGCTGACGTCCATAAATACTTGGTATCACGTGGCTTGCGTCTTTGACGACACGGCCAACGAGGTCCGGGAGTATGTGAACGGTGTATTGGACACCACCACCACGGGCGTCACGAAGAGCCTCGCGGCCTCGACCGGCACGCTCCGGATCGGGGCGGAGCAGCCTACGGCCAACTACTACTTCAACGGCTTGCTCGATGATGTCCGGATCTACAGCCGGGTGTTGTCGGCGAGCGACCTGCAGATGGTGATGAAAGGGGGAGCGGCCATAAGTCCTGCCTCCAATCCGAGCCCGGCGGATAAAGCCACGGATATTCCGCGTGACGTGGTTCTCGGTTGGACAGCGGGAAAGTACGCCGCCACACATGACGTTTATTTCGGCACGATCGCGGCGGACGTGGACGCCGCCACGCGGACGACCGCGAAAGGCCTGCTGGCCAGCCAGGCCCAGGATGCCAATACCTACGATCCGAGCGGTCTGCTCGCCTTCAACCAGACCTATTACTGGCGGGTCGATGAGGTCAACAAAGCGCCCGACAACACGATCTCCAAAGGCGCCGTGTGGTCTTTCACGACGGAGCCGTATACCTATCCGCTCCAGAACGTCACGGCCACGGCCTCGAGCGCCAGCGAGGGGATGGGACCGGAGAAGACCGTGGATGGCTCAGGCCTGAATGCCAGCGATCAACACTCGACGGAGCCGACGCAGATGTGGCTCAGTGCCAACGGCGGGCGCAGCCGGCGTGGATTCAGTACCAGTTTGACGCCGTCTACAAGATCGATCGCCTGCTGGTCTGGAACTCCAACCAGTTGATGGAGTCGGTCTTTGGCCTCGGGGCCAAAAGTGTGACAGTGGAGTACTCGACCGATGCCGCCACCTGGACGAAGCTGGGCGATTTCGAGTTTGCCCGGGCCTCGGGCGCGCGCGACCTACACGGCCAATACCACGGTGGATTTCGCCGGCGCCAGTGCCAAGTATGTCCGGCTGACGATCCACAGCAATTGGGGCGGCATGCTGGCCCAATACGGCTTGAGCGAAGTGCGGATCTACTACATCCCGGTTCTGCCGCGGGCACCGATGCCGGCGGCCGGCCAGACGGGCGTCGCCGTCGACACCGTGCTGAGCTGGCGGCCCGGACGCGAGGCGGCCTCGCATCAGGTTTACTTCGGCACCGATCAGCAGGCCGTAGTCAATGGCACCGCCCCGGTCAAGACGGTCAGCAACGATAGCTTCAATCCTGGCCCGCTGAGCTTGGGGACCACTTACTACTGGAAGGTCGCCGAGGTCAATAACGCCAAGACACCCAGCACCTGGACCGGCGATGTCTGGAGCTTCACCACGAAGGAGTACGTCGCCGTGGACGACTTCGAGGGCTACAACGACAAAGACAACTGCATCTTCGACACTTGGATTGACGGCTACACGGATAAGAAGAGCGGCTCGACCGTCGGCTACCTGCAGGCCCCGTTCGCGGAAACTACGATCGTGCACGGCGGCAAGCAATCCATGCCGCTGGCCTACGACAACAGCAAGTCGCCTTACTACAGCGAAACCACGCGGGACTTGGGCACGGCCCAGGATTGGACCGGCAACGGGGCCACGCACCTGGATCTGTGGTTCCGCGGCAATCCGGCTCTGAATGTCGCGGTCACCGAGAGCGCGGCACTATGACCCTGACGGGCACCGGCACGGATATCTGGAACAATGCCGATGACTTCGCCTTGGCGTACAAGACCTTGACCGGCGATGGCTCCCTCGTGGCCCGCGTCGTCAGCCTCGGCACCGGCACCAACACCTGGGCCAAAGGCGGCGTGATGATTCGCGGCGATTTGACGGCCGGCTCGAACTTTGTCGATATGGTCATCTCCGCCGGCGGCGGCAACGGGTCCAGCTTCCAGTACCGCCTGTTAGCCAACGGTGCCTGCGGCAACACCGATGCCACGACGGCTCTGGCGGCTCCTTACTGGGTGAAGATCACGCGCGTCGGTAGCACCATCACCGGTTTCGTGTCCGCCGACGGCAAGACGTGGACCCAGCAGGGCACCCCGCCGGCGATCTCGCTGGGTAACCCGGTCTATATCGGCATCTGCGTCTGCTCGCACCAGACGGGCGAGTATCGTACGATGCAATTCGACAACATCACCGCGACCGGCAACGTGACCGGTTCCTGGCAGGGCGTCCAGATCAATAGCTCCTCGCACAACGATCCGGCGGGTCTGTACGTGGTGGTCCAGGACAATGCGGGCAAGAGCAAGCTGTCCGTCAACGCCGACTCGGCGGCCACCAACGCGAGCGCTTGGACGCAGTGGACGATTCCGCTCAGCGATCTGACGGCGGCCGGGGTCAAGACGACCAAGATTCAGAAGATCACGATCGGCGTGGGCAATAAGACCAGCCCGGCGGCGGGCGGTACCGGCATGCTCTTCATCGATGACATCGGGTTTGGACATCCGCTCAAATAGTCCGAGAGCGTAGCCACACCTTAACCTGGAGCGCAAAGCAATAAAAGCGGGGCGTCTGTTCGCGGAACGGCGCCCCGCTCTTCTTTTGGTTCTCCGGGGCTGGACGGGGTTCCTCGCTCCCGCCAAGCCTTCCGTCTCTTGAGCAGATTCCTTTCGCACAGAGCCCCCACACGCGGCCGTAAGGAACATAGGTAAAGAGAGTGGTTCCGTCGAGGCCCGACCCGCCGAATCGGTCCGGCCTCGATTGGGTATGGATGGTATTTGGGGCTCGAATTTGAAGGAGCACAACCATGAAAGGTGATGTGAAACCTATACCGGAAGGATATCGAGCGATCACGCCCTTCCTGACAGTCCATGATGCCGCCAAGGCGATTGACTTCTACAAGGAGGCGTTCGGCGCCGAAGAACGTTACCGCATGACGGCCCCGGATGGCAAGTGCATTGCTCACGCCGAGCTCAAGATCGGAGATTCGCTGTTTATGCTGTCCGACGAAATGCCGGGGCAGAGCTGCGAACCTTCGGCTTTGGGCGAGGCGTGCAGCGGGTACTACCTGTACGTGGAGGACGTGGATGACATCGTCGAGCGGGCCGTCGCCGCCGGCGGGAAGCTCAAAGAGCCGGTGAAAGATGAGTTCTGGGGCGATCGGATCGGCAAGATCGTCGATCCGGCCGGCCATGAGTGGATCGTGGCGACGCACGTCGAGGACGTCAGTCCCGACGAGATCCGCAAACGCGGCAAGGAAATGTTCGCGAAGATGTTCCAAGAAGCGGGCCAGCGGTAAACCCGCAGACGACAGCAGGAAAGGGGACATTCTGCTGTGCGACCGTCTGGTTGGGCGGCACGAGGGAGTGGGAGAAGACCGGAATGTCCCCTATTCCTGAACAAGAGTCACTACCCCCATACCGGAGGTCGCGGTCATGAAGGCGTGGTAGAGAGGAGAGGGTTGCTATTGTGTCCAAGCCGACCGGGAGGGCGTTGCAAAAGCGGCCGGCGGCGGCTATCATGGGGGCAATGGCGCAGAAAACCGCAAAAGAAAATCAGACGCCGGCCGCCGTCAACAAGAAGGCGTACCACGACTACGAGTTGGTCGAGAAGTACGAGGCCGGGATCGAGTTGCAGGGCAGCGAGGTCAAATCGTTGCGGGCGGCGGCGGCCGATCTGACGGGTTCTTACGCCCGGATGCAGGATGGCGAGTGCTGGCTCGTGGGGGCCAAGATCGCCCCGTACCAGCAGGCGGGCAACGCCGGCCACGATCCGGCCCGCAAGCGCAAGCTTCTCCTGCACCGGGCGGAGTTGCACCGGATTTGGAGCAAGCTCGAGCAGCGCGGATTCACGCTCGTGCCGCTGCGGCTGTACTTCACACAGAAAGGGATCGCCAAGATTGAGTTGGCCCTGGCCCAGGGCAAGCGGCAGTACGACAAACGCCGGACGATCACCGAACGGGCCCAGAAACGCGATCTCGACCGGAATATGAAGAAATACCGAAGCCGATAGAAGGGGCAGTGGCCATGGCGCAAGAGGAACAACCGAAGAAGATCATTGTGGACGAAGATTGGAAACACGAAGCGCAGCGGGATAAGGATAAGTTGGCGGCGCAGGAGGCCGAGGAGAAGGAGCAAGAGGAGACACAGGGTCCGAAACGGGAGGGGCCGCTGCCCGAGGGAAATCTGGCGGCGCTGATCAGCATGCTGACGACCCAATCTCTGTTTGCCCTGGGCTTTCTGCAGATCAAGGGCGAGGAGGAGCGCGAGCCGGACCTCGATCTGGCCCGCTACAATATCGAGTTGCTCCAGGCGCTGGAGGAGAAGACCAAAGGGAACCTGACGCCGGAGGAGCAGAAGCTGCTGAAGAACACGCTCGCCGAGCTGCGCATGGGATATGTCAGTGTGGCAAATCAAGCCGCTCAAGAAGAGTAAGTATGGAACAGGCGTGCCGTAGCGACCGTAGGGAGGGGTGAAGAGCACGAAGGGGGCCCGAAACGCGACCCTTTCGCGTTTGGGAACGGCTCCTCGGTGCGAGGTGTCGCATGGGGGACCAGAACCCAGAATCAAGGTTGGAACCCGAGAATCATCGAGAAGAACCCGTGACGAACATCCTGGATGACATCATTGCCGAGAAACGAGAGGAAGTCCAACAACGTCAGGCGCAGGTCAGCGTGGAGCAGCTCCGGGAGCGGATCGCCGACAAGCCGAAGTGCCGCAATTTCTACAAAGCGGTGACGAAGCCCAGCCTCCGCGGCGTGAACGTCATTGCCGAGGTCAAGAAAGCCTCGCCCTCGGCCGGGTTGATCCGCGACCAGTTCGATCCGGTGGCGATCGCGAAGACCTACGAGCAGTGCGGCGCCGACGCGATCAGCGTGCTGACCGACGAGAAATACTTCCAGGGCAAACTGGAATACCTGGAGCAGGTGAAAGAGGCGGTCGCGCTGCCGGTCCTGCGGAAGGACTTCATCATCGACATCTGGCAGGTCTACGAATCGCGGGCGGCCGGGGCCGACGCGATCCTGCTGATCGCCGAGGCCCTGCGGCCGGGCGATCTGATCGACCTGATGATCGCCGCCGCCGAGCTGGGCCTGACCGTGCTGCTGGAAGTCCATGAGGCGGATACGCTGCTGGCCGTCCGCAGTCTGATCGGGTTCCCGAAGAAGGGCTACAGCGTCCTGGGCATCAACAACCGCGACCTGACGACGATGAACGTGGACATCCGCACGACGGGCCGCCTGTCCAGCCTCCTGGACGACGACTGCGAGCTGGTCTCGGAGAGCGGCATCAAAACCCGCGACGACGTCCGGAGGCTCAGATCGATGGGCGTCCGGGCCGTCCTGGTCGGCCAGACCCTGTGCGAGCACCCGAACATCGAAGAAAAGTTCCAGGAGCTGTTCGGCTGATCCATGCGACCGTGAGGCAGGAGAGAAGCATCATGAACATCGCTTGTGTACGTGGCCGGGCTACTCTTCCTGGGCCTCCTGGCCGGAATTCTCAGCGGCTTGCTGGGCATCGGTGGCGGCATTCTCATCATACCGGCGCTGGTCTTCGTCGTCGGCCTGACCCAGCGCCAAGCCCAGGGCACCACGCTGGCCCTGATGGTCCCGCCGATCGGCCTGCTGGCCGCCTGGACGTACTACAAACAGGGCCATGTGGACCTGAAAATTGCCGGTTTGATCTGCCTGGGCTTCTTCTTCGGCGGCCTGCTCGGCGCCAAGCTCGCCGGCGTCGTCAGCGCCACCATGCTCAAGAAACTCTTCGGCGCCGCCCTGCTGATCACCGCCTTGAAGATGATCCTGGCCAAGTAGCCCGACGTGTGGTTCTTTTCAGAAAGCGGAGTTGCTGGTATACTGAGGAGCATGAAGCCGAAGGTCTACATAGAAACCACGATCCCGAGCTATCTGGCGGCCCGGCCTACAAGAGACCTGATTGTCGCGGCCCACCAGGAGATTACGCGTCAATGGTGGCTTGAGCACCGAAGCAGATTTGATCTCTTCATTTCGCGTCTGGTAATCGACGAGGCGGGAAGCGGCGATCGCGAGGCGGCGAAAGAACGACTTCGACTCCTCCGTGGTATCGTAGAGTTGGACGTTTCCGAAGAGGCGACGTCACTCGCGGCGCTTGCTTATTGCTCGCGCTGCTATCCCTCCCAAAGCCGCGACGGACGCCGCACATGTTGCGATGGCAGCAGTGCATGGGATGGACTTCCTGATGACGTGGAATTGCACCCACTTGGCCAATGCGATGATGACCACCCAGATCGCGAAGGTATGCAATACCGCGGGATACAGATGTCCGGTGATTTGCACGCCGGAAGAACTACTGCAGGAGTAGAGTTATGTGGAAAGACCCCATTGTAGAAGAAGTCCGTGCGATCCGGGAGAAGCTGGCTGAAGCGCATGGTTTTGACATCCGCAAGATCATGGCCGCCGCCCAAGCGAGGCAGGGCACATCCGGTCATCGAGTGGTGTCCTTCGCCAAGGGCAAACAGCCCCCACGCACCGGACACAAGCCGACCCGATCGTAGGACGAACGCAGACGAACAGCATGAGTTCTGACGGAGGTGAGCCATGAATGGGTATCGTAAGGAGATTCCGAAGTGGGTTTGGTACATAGGCCAATTCCTTTTCCATTTTCAGGATCAACTGGCGAATGGCGGCCAAATGACGGTCGTGCACTGTTTCAGCACGTTCAAAGAGGCACAGCAGCTTCAAAACTGCCCTGGTGTTCAACTGAAGAACCAAGGGACGATGCTCATGCTGCTCTATGGCCTGTTGGTTATCCCAAGAGAAATGTGGAACTACCAAGGGCTTCCTGAGTTTCCGTTCCACACACGACAAGAATTCCAGTTCTGTATTGCTGAGGAGAATGTCGCAGCTTCGGAAGTTCCTGACGCATATGCGCAACGCGGTTGCCCATGCCAATTTCGATGTCAATATAGAGAATGGAACGTATACGTTCTGGAACACGCAGAACGACGGCATGATCAACTTCAAAGTCAAGGTGCCTCGAGTTGGGCTCTGCAAATTCGTAACAGAGGTTGGCCAGTACTACATCAACAGCGTTAAGCCGTACGTTGACCGGATAGATGCCTGACAGGGAGTCAGTGGTTCACGGTAGACCAAGTACCGCCTCCGACGCATGAAGTACATCAAAGTGAAGAGGCCTTCACCCGAAGCCCAACAACTCGACATTACCAGGGACAACCTCTTCTCCGTTCATGACGATGCCCTGATCATAGGCTTGCTGTCGCAAATGCTCCGGTCCGCAACTATCCGCCGGTGTCCATTGTGAAAGGGGGCGGAGCGCAAGCAAGACCTCTGGGAGAAAGATCCTTGATCTAAAGATCACTATTCACTTGGCAAAGAGCGATGCCACGTCGAGCAAGCCAAGAAGCAGGGTCAAGTCATAAGTCCTCGCATGGACCCAGCATCGCCCAAAGCTCATCACTGATCGTCTGCCGAATTGTGCACGCGGCGACAAACGCATCTTCTGCTTCGCGGCGGCTGATAGCCTCCCAGTCTCCCGGGTACCTTGCTTCCACCGCGTAGCGATTCAGGATAGCCAACGATTCCTCAGATAGATCGGGTCTCTTGTCCACCGGAATCCGATGGTATAGCTCCAGCAGATCGTGGCTCTTGGCGACTGGCAGTGAGTGACCAACCAGCAAGGCCTTCAGATACTTCTCCACGCATTGCTGACTGTGGAAACAGACCGTGCTCAGGGGACAGTCGTCCTGCAGGGTAAGAGTATGTTTCGCATTTGTGTAATCCTCTTCGGCCTTCCCCGTCCATTGACGCATCAGGTGAACTTGCTCAGGCGGCATCATACAACACCTTGCCCTCGCGCACGGCCGGATAGAGGATATGCCCGACGATATCCCTGTACTTTTCAAACTCCTCCGGGGTCACAACGATCAGGTCCAGCGGAAACGACCGATCCGACAAGGCCAGATCGATCTGGACAGCCTGCCGACGTTTGGAGTCCTTCACATTCATAACGACCAGCAGATCGACGTCGCTGTCCGGCCCTTCGGCGCCGCGAGCATACGAGCCAAACAGGATGATCTTGACAGGGTGAAACCGCTCGACGATCCTCTTGACGGCATCATCAATTACCGTAGCAACCTCTTTGTCGTGCTCAGCCATAAGCTACCCTTGCTGCTGGCTCTGCTGGATTTTGGCCCAGGTGTCTTTCAGCGTGACCGTGCGGTTGAAGACGAGCTTGCCGTCGGTGCTGTCGGGATCGACGCAGAAGTAGCCGAGCCGCTCGAATTGGTACCGGCTCAGCGGCGCTGCCCCCGCCAGGAGGGCTCGACGTAGCAGTCCGGTCAGCACCTCCAGGGAATTCGGATTCAAATTGGCGGTGAAGTCCTGGCCCTCCGGCACGTCTTCCGGGTCCTCCTTGGTGAACAGGTTGTCGTAGAGCCGGACCTCGGCCTTCCGGGCGTGCCGGGCGCGCAGACCCAGTGCAGCGTCGCCTTGACCTTGCGGCCGTCCGGGGCGTCGCCGCCGCGCGTGGCCGGATCGTAGAGGCAGTGCAGCTCCACCACCTTGCCGCGGCGTCCTTCACGACGTCCGTGCAGGTGATGAAATAGCCGTACCGCAGCCGGACCTCGCGGCCGGGGGCCAGCCGGAAGAACTTCTTCGGCGGCTCCTCCATGAAGTCCTCCTGCTCGATGTACAGCTCCCGCGAGAACGGCACCTTCCGCGTGCCGGCGGCCGGGTCCTCCGGGATTGTTGACCGCGTCCAATTCCTCGACCTGGCCCTCGGGGTAATTGTCGATGACGACCTTCAGCGGCCGCAGCACCGCCATCACGCGCGGCGAAGTCTTGTTCAGGTCCTCCCGCAGGCAATGCTCCAGCAGGGCGATATCGACCGTGCTGTTGAACTTGTTGACGCCGATGAGCTTGGCGAAGCTCCACATCGCCGAGGGCGAATAGCCGCGCCGCCGCATGCCGGAGATCGTGGGCATCCGCGGGTCGTCCCAGCCGCGGACGAGGTTCTCCTTCACGAGCTTGAGCAGCTTGCGTTTGCTCATCACGGTGTACGTCAGGCTCAGCCGCGCGAACTCGATTTGCTGCGGGTGATGAATCTTCTTGCCCCACGGACCCGAGCCGTCGTCGGTCCGGCCCTCGTTCACGGCGTCGATGAACCAGTCGTACAGCGGCCGGTGGTTCTCGAATTCCAGCGTGCAGATGGAATGCGTGATCCGCTCGATGGAGTCCTCGAACCCGTGGGCCCAGTCGTACATCGGATAGATGCACCACTTGTCGCCCTGGCGATGGTGCGTCTCGTGCACGATCCGGTACATGATCGGATCGCGCATGTTCAGGTTCGGATGCGCCATGTCGATCTTGGCCCGCAGCGTCTTGGCGCCGTCGGGAAACTCGCCCTTGCGCATCCGGTCGAACAGTTCGAGATTCTCCTCGATGCGTGCGATTGCGATAGGGGCTTTCCCGCCCCGGCTGGGTCAACGTGCCGCGATACTCGCGCACCTGGTCGCCGTTCAGGTCGCAGACGTACGCCTTGCCCTTGCGGATCAGCTCGATCGCCCATTCGTACATCTTCCCGAAGTAGTCGGATCCGTAAAACAGCCGGTCATCCCACTTGGCCGCCGAGCCAGCGAACGTCCTCGATGATGGAATCGACGTATTCCTGCTCTTCCTTCTCCGGGTTGGTATCGTCGAAGCGCAGGTTGAACTCGCCGCCGAACTCCGAGGCGATGCCGTAGTTCAGGCAGATGCTCTTGGCGTGGCCGATGTGCAGGTAGCCGTTCGGCTCCGGCGGGAACCGCGTCGCCACGCGTCCGCCCCACTTGCCGGACTGAATATCGGCCGCCACCATCTGCCGGATGAAGTCCAGCCCCCGTTCCCCGCCGCGTTCCTCATTCCCGTTCGGCCCGTTGCCCGACACTTCTTTGTCCTTATCCATACCCATATCGCTCTCCTGGCGAGATCCTGTTCATGGGGTGCCATGCCCACGCTCGCGCAGGCATGTCCAGGCCTCTAAACGCGATCCATCGCGTCCGGAGACCCTTTTCGCCGTCAGACCCAGCATGTCTACGCCCAGCCGTAGACATGGCACCCATGTACGACTGATCGGCCTGACGGCGTGCTGGGGATTCACGATCAATTCGGCTGACCATCTTAATCCCCCGGCTTTCACACTGTCTACGAAATAGCGGTCGAAAGCGTTCCTCTTCGTAGAGCGAGCCTGGGCTCCCCAATGCGATCCATCGCGTTGGGGGTTCCCGTCCTTGCTCGCCTGAAGGAACCGCGCGGGCACGACCACCGATCCATCAAAATCGCCTCCCGCCCCGCATGTCATTGCGCGGAGAGCAGCGACAAAGCAATCTCAAACCAGCGAGTGGGAAGCCGCCTCGCTGCGCTCACCCGGGCTGCACGGCCGCACCGCCACCACAGGATCGCCGTCATTTTGGCTTTGTTCTTCCGGCGCCGCCGGGCGTTCTTCGTGGCATAAACCTCCACGTACGCACAAGTTAGCTACTGGTCCGTCCTCTCCGAATTGGCTTTGTTTCGCCGCATCGGTCTCTGCTTGCCGGCCGATGGCCTCGACGGGCCGCTCGGGCAGCGCATGGCAGACCGCCGGTTCCCGGCCCATTGAGATGGCACCTTCGTCCCAGGGCCTCGCGGCCGGCTCCGCCGTGTTTGTAGTGACGCCGCCAGGAGAGGCTGACGATGCGTTCCGCGAGCAGCCCTTCCAGCCTGCCTTCCGGAGACAGCTCCTCGAGGAGGTTCTCGCGCAACTCGGTGAATTCTTCCCAATCCTCCCCCTGGAGCACCGCCGCCCGCGCCAGCAGGCCATGCTTGACGGCGTTCTGCGCCACCACGGCCTTGCCTTCCGCCGTGCGCGGGCCCGTGGATTTCTGGGCATTCGAACGATTCGCTCTGGTCTGTGCTGCGGTAGCCATGCGTGTTCCCTCCAAATTTGCTATATATCACCTATGCTTCGCTATTCAATTGTCTGAATATCTTACAAACACACGCACTGGTCGTCAAGCACAATTCCGGAAATAGCGTGACATTTTTCTCTCGTGGTGAGACGTTCACAAGTCTTTGCGCCCCAATGTGTTACACAGCCTCCCCCTGCGTGTCCTTCTCGTACCGGTGAGATAAAACCACGAGGATCACGAAAGAGAGGTCGTCCTCTGAGAATCAGTTGCGGCCCGTCGTGCGCCGTGGGAGAATAAACAAGCAGCGATCCGTGTTGGGATCGGAGACTCTGGTGATGGAAGAACCGAACAGTAAAAGGTAAGTGCCGTGTATTGCATGAAGCAAATCGCTTTGTCCTTGGTTACTTTGGCCGGTCTATCGGGATGTACGGCCCGGCCGTCACAGCAGATGACGCAGACTCAGCGACCGACAGTCAAACCGGAGGCGGGCAAGAACACCCTGCCCGAGCCGCAGAGGGCGGAATCGGATGGAATCAAGGTCACTATCTCCCTCCGCCCGGAACTTCAGCCAGATGGACGTGCCTTCGTCTGCGGAGAGACGAATCTGCCGTTGGGAACTACGTTGATGGTCTCGCTGGTGCAAAAGGGTGTGACGGGGTTCTATGAGGCAAAATGCGTAGTGGGCGGGGGCGGCAGATTTCGCTGTGGACCTTTGGGTCGGCAGGACGGTCTTCCCCCAGGAGCGTATGCGGCCGACGTCGTCATGCCCTATGTCCGTCTGCAATCGCTGGAGGTCCGACGCGTAATCGGTGCACAGGGCGAGAGACTGGCCGGGCCGCTCGTGGAGAGGAGTGCCTCGGGTGTGAGCGTCCATTTTTCTACCACCCTGGTTATGGGAGGGGACTCTGCCCGCGCGGATCAGAAGCAGAGTTCCCCTGCCCCGGCCAAGGAGGAACCGTCCCGAGAGATCATCGGCCGGTGGCTCAACGAAGGCGTGCTCACCCGGAAGATTACCCTCTTCCAGCAGGGCGGCAAACTACTCATGGAGACCTTATGGAGTGATGGCCGCGGCGGGACGAGCGAGATGGTGGACAAGTCCTCCGGCGCCGGCCGACTGTTTCAGGCGGCCCCGGGGACCGGCCACGCGGGCGAGTTCTATCTGATCGATAGCCAAGGTGATCTGCAACTATGGGACCCCGGGGGCTTGGTCTGGACCGCGCAAGATAGAGTGACGGTGGTGTATGGGGGGAGAGGAGCAGCAGCTACCGAGTTCCGGACTCAGTATGCTTTTTGAATAGGACGGTCACCCCGAGATGCCTTTGTCGGGGGCAAGAACCCAGGTTCTATGAAACCACGAAGATCCCAGCGCGACCTTGCTCTGCTCGGCCGCAACCAGAACGTATTCTCGCGCAAGACGCCAAGAGCGCCAAGTAGACAAGATGGTGACGCCGATGTCCTGTTTGGCTTGCGGGAGAAGATAGGGTTCTCTACTCCCGGGATTCAAGGATCGGCCTCTTGGCCTCGGACCAGGGCTTGGCTGAGTCGGGATTCTGCGCGTACTCCTCCTTGCGACGCAGGAGCTCCGCCTTCTGCCATTCCGGGACGGGCAAATCCGTTCCCTGCGTCCGGGCGATGCTATCCCAGAGATCCTCCACCAACTGAATCCGCTCTGCCAGAGGCACCTTCTCAAGATGTTGGAATTCCGGTATCAAACCCAGCTTCTACACCATCCCGATCGCACGAACAAGCGGATTTGTCTCAGACGGGCGGATGCGGTATAATGATGGTGTGGGCAAGGTCGGATGAACAGGCGTTCCGCGCAAATAAGCCGCGAAGGTTGATAGATGCGTATCACCGACATCCTTTGGAAGGAAGCCATTGTTGAGAAGCTGACCATCAAGCATGGTGTGTCAGTCGCAGAGGCAGAAGAGGTGCTTCTCTCGGCACGCCTGGTCCGACGGATGGTCAGGGGAAACGTGCGAGGTGAGGATGTCTACGCAGCCTTGGCGCAGAGTGGGAGCGGACGTTACCTGATCGTGTTCTTCATCGATAAGAAGGGCGGCATGGCGTTGCCGATCTCGGCACGCGACATGAGCCCCGCCGAAAGGAAATACTATGCGAAACACCGACAAGAAGATTGACCCGTTGCCCGAGGAGTTCGCCTCGCTGGAAGAGGCAGCCCGGTTCTGGGATGCGCACAGCATCACGGACTACGAGGAACTCCTGGAACCCGCCGATCTTGAGGCGGACATCCACAGGCGCCATTTCGAGATCGAGGTGGACGAGGAGAGCTTCCTGGCTTTGCGGGAAACCGCCCGCAAACAGCAGAAGCCCGTCAAGCAAATCGCCAGCGAAATCCTCAAGCAGAAGCTGACTGGCTCCTGAAGACCGACGGCACCGGAGGGAGATCGTCCCCGGGGTGAGATCGAAATAAGTAAGGTGAGACTATGTAGCAAGCCTCCTTCCGGTTTGTGAGCCGGAGGAGATAATAGCGGGTGTTTCGGAACCCGGACCATTAAGGAGACTTGCTATGCGGTACGTAGGATTGGATGGGCACTATCGAAGTTCGACCTTTTGTGTTCTGGATGAGAATGGGCAGGAATTACAGTGTGAGACGGTGCGGGGGCACTGGCCGAAACTATTCGAGCGGCTGCGCACGGTGAGCGGGCCCTGGACGATCTGCTTCGAGGCGACGTGCGGCTATGGCTATCTGTACCGGGAGCTGTCGCGCCTGGCGCAGCGGGTCGTGGTAGCGCACCCGGGCCAGTTGCGCTTGATCTTCCGGGCCAAGCGCAAGAACGACCGGATTGACGCCCGCAAGCTGGCGAAGCTGCTGTATCTGGACGAAGTGCCCACGGCCTACGTGCCCAACGAGGAGGTGCAGAGCTGGCGGGAACTGATCGAACACCGCCGGCACAGGATGGACCGTCAGACGATCTGTAAGAACGCGATCCGCCGTCTGCTGCGTTCCCACGGCCAGATCGCCCCCAAAGGGCTGTGGACGAAGAAAGGTCTGGCGTAGTTACGCCAGGAGGAGATGCCCACCGCGGCCGCCCGGCTCAAACGGGACCTGCTGCTGGACGAGTTGAGCGATGCCCAACGACGTGTGCGGACCGTGACGAAAGTCTTGGACGAAAGCGGCGAACGTCACCCCGGGGTGCTCTTGCGGCGGACGATCCCGGGGGTGGGGATCCGCACGGCGGAGACCGTGGTTGCCTATATGGATAAGGCGGAGCGGTTTACTCGTAGTAAGCAGGTGGGCGCCTATTTCGGATTCGTTCCCTGCCAGGATGCCAGCGCCGGAGTCAATCGCCTGGGACACATCACGCGGCAAGGTCCGGCGACCGCCCGCAAGTATCTGGTGGAAGCGGCGTGGCCAGGGGTGTACCGCTCCCCGACCATCCGGGCCTATTTCGAGCGGGTCCAACACGGCCGCCCGGAGCGACGCAAGATCGCGCTGGTGGCGACGGCCCACTATCTGCTGCGGTGTATGCACGCGATGCTGGTGCACCATCAACCGTGGCACGAGGCGGCGTGAGAGCCGGCCGGACCGATCCTGCCGGGCCCTGGCCGCGCGGCCTGGGTCGGACTACTCTCCGCGGAAAAAGAAGAGGCGGTTCAAAGAAGCAAAGGAGATCGGGGACATCGACAGACAAGACGTTTCAGCGACGATTCGCGGGATTACCTGACCGGACTCCGCTCCTGGGGACGGAGGGCTACGCGACCTCGTTATGGTGAAGGGAGCCGGTTTCGTACGTAGCCGCCTGGCACCCCGAACCGGGTGATGCCGAATAGATGTTTGGAACTCCCGCGAAAAAATCCCGCGACCGTCTTGACAACGGCTTGCTCATAGACGTCCCCAGAATTCCCCAGAATTCCCAAAACGCCGAGTTCGTCAACCAGGCGATCGTAATGTTGTCGAGGATGTCGTCGCGCGTGAGGCCGGCGGATTCGCCCGCAAAGACGCGGGAGATCAGCTCATAGGTGCGCGCGTCCTGATCCAGAAAATAAGCCGCCAGGCCGACGGGTGAATCCACGATGCCGTATAATGTCTGCGGTCGCAGCCCCATCTGGTATCCGTAGGCGATTCCCTTTTGATATACGAACTGCAAGCGCTCGTAGGCGACCTTCTCCTCGGCGGAGAGACCCGCTGGCGCCGGCGCCCCGGAAAAAGCCGCCTTGTCAATGTCGACCGGAAAGATGCCAGGCATGTTGGTGTGAATGCCGAGCAACTCCGGAGGCGCCTGCACGCCCATTTGTTCGGTGATGACAGCACCCCAATCGCCGCCTTGCGCCACGAATTGCGTGTACCCGAGGCGCTTCATGAGCACGACCCAGGCACGCGCGATGTGGGTAACATCCCACCCGGTGGTGGTCGGTTTGCCTGAGTATCCGTAGCCCGGCAGGGACGGGATCACCAGGTGGAACGCATCGGATGCCGCTGCGCCGTGGGCGGTGGGATTGGTCAGCGGATCAATAATTTTCATCTGCTCGATGATCGAACCCGGCCAGCCGTGCGTGACGATGAGGGGCAGCGCGTCTTCATGCTTCGAACGAACGTGAATGAAGTGAATGTCCAGCCCATCAATCTCGGTGATGAACTGCGGCAGGGCGTTCAGTTTCGCCTCGACCTTCCGCCAATCGTAATCTGTCGCCCATAGCGCGCGAGGTTCTGAATCGTCGCGAGTTGCACGCCTTGCGATGCATCCGTGACCGTTTCTCGTTCAGGCCACTTTGTCGCGTTGATGCGCCTACGCAATTCGGTGAGTTCCCCTTCCGGAACATCCACATGAAACGGACGAATAGCATTCTTGTAAGCCGCCTGCTCGCTGCGTCGTTGCGTAGCAGTGGTTTGGGTCGTGGTGGTCATGGTGTGCTCCTTTTGAGTAGTTTTGGTTTGTGCTGCGGTCATCGTCTCGGGTTCCAGGAAACGGCGGATCTCCGAGACCGGGAAGTCTTGCTTGCGGAAGGTCTTCATGGGCGATTTCGTCCTCCTGAGAGAGAGGCAACCGTGACGCCCTCAAATCTGCCAGGTTGCCACGGCCGGCGTCATCGGGCGGGACTGGGCGTTGGCCTGGGCCCAGGACAGGGCGTACTCTGCAACCTCCTCCCAGCCGTCCTGAGCGATGATCAGGTGGGAGCGGTGCGGGAATTCCTGGTACGCGGTGACCGCCGTCGAGCGTTGGTATTTTTTGTAGTTGATCCGATTGATGATGGGCGGGACCAGGTGGTCCTGGGCCCCGGCGATCAACAGCAGCGGAGCCCGGTCATTGTTGAGGTGGCGGACCTTGTTGGCGGCGTGGGGAGAAAAGTTGCCGAACGCCACCTGGAAGACCGGGCGGCCCGGCCCGGGGATGGCCTCGCGCTCATAGGCCGCCCGCGCCGCCTCTTCGGTCATGACGTTGGCGAAGGCGTAGCGGAACTGCTCGAACGTGAGCGTCACGTTGCGCCGGTAGTTGAGCGGGTTCGACAGAACCGGGCCGGCCGCCTTGATCGTCGAAAGGGGCAGGCGGAAGATGCCCTTGGGATTGGAGCCGTCGATGGAGACGCCGGCGGCGCCCCAACCGCGGTCCAGGAGAATCTGGACGATCAGCCCGCCCATCGAGTGGCCCATGAGGATGGGCCGCTCGTTCAGGGTTCGGAGGAATCCCTCGTAGTGGTCGGCAATCTCCTGGAGGCTGAGACCCGCCAGCGCGGACGGGTCCCGGCGGATGTCTTCCACCTCGCCTTTCAGGCGCGGCCAGGGCGGCGCCAGCACCCGGAACCCGCGCTCTTCGTAATAGCCGCGGAAGTGGTCCCAACTGCGCGGGGTCACCCACAGGCCGTGAATGAGAACGATGGTGTTCGTTTCCTGGTTCATGCGATCCATTCCTTTCCTGGGGTCATTGAGCGAGTGCCTGCGCGCAGGACGTCGTTCGCCTGGGCGATTGCGGCACGGGTTGCGGGGGTGTTCGCGAGCGCGTTGAGCATGACGAAGTCATGCGTGATCCCGAGGCAGCGCAGCGCCGTGACGTGAACGCCCGCTTCGATCAGTTTGCGGGCGTAGGCTTCGCCTTCGTCACGCAGGACGTCGCACTCGTCGACGATGACCAGGGCCGGAGGCAAGCCTTGCAATTGGTCCACGGACGCTTGCAGCGGCGCAGCGGTCGGCTTGCTGCGCACCGCCGGATCGGGGGCGTACTGGTCCCAGAACCACTTCATCGCCTCGCGGGTGAGCCAGTGGCCTTCGGCGAACTGGTCATAGGACGGCGTGTCGAAGCCGGCGTCCGTCACCGGATAGAATAGCACCTGCACGCGGAAAGTGGGACTGCTTCGTTCCTTGGCCAGCAGGGTGACGGCGGCGACCATGTTGCCACCGACGCTGTCGCCGGCCAGCGCCAGGCGCGAGGCATCCACGTTGATCTCCCTGCCATGCTCGGCCACCCACTGTGTGGCGGCGTAGGCCTCTTCGATGGGCACCGGGTATTGCGCCTCGGGAGAAGGCGTGTAGTTGAGGAACACGACGGCCGCTTGGGCGCCGTTGGCGATCTCGCGGATCAGCCGGTCGTGGGTGTCCTTGTCGCCCAGCACCCAGCCGCCGCCGTGGAAGTACATGATGGCGGGCAGCGTTTCCTTGACGTCCTTGGGCCGCACGATGCGAATCGACACCTTGCCCT
The DNA here is from genome assembly GCA_963750205.1 of uncultured Planctomycetota bacterium. Classification (GTDB taxonomy): domain Bacteria; phylum Planctomycetota; class Phycisphaerae; order Sedimentisphaerales; family Anaerobacaceae; genus PLanc-01. Next base: position 69,632 of record CAVVRJ010000041.1, on the reverse strand, counting down.
GGGGCCCGACGGGCAGGACCCGATCCTCGATGTCGGCGGGCATTTTGGCTACCGGGATCGCTTGAGCGCTGCGGAGCACCTCGCGGGCCTCTTGCGGCGACAACTCGTAGAGCGGCGGTCCGCCTTGGGCGGCCAGATCGTCCAGGAAGTTTTGTACGGTCGGGTACAGGACCGGCGTCTGGATTTCGGTGATGGTTTGCATAATTCTTTCCTCTCAGTTTGGCTGCTGTCTATTATCTCGGAACCATGAATACGATATCTTCTGTAGTCAGATTCATGGACTGCCGTTCATCAGACAATTCCTCGCATCAGGGGTAGAAGAAACCGGGTTCGGTGGGTGTGGGATCGTCAGGGATTGCGGCGGGGATTGGAGGCGTTGGGCGTGCGCGGCCTGACTGCAGCGATGACGGGCGATGAGCTGGACGCGGTGACAGCCGCGTTGGTCGGTCGGTGGTTCCTGCGGGGCCAGGGAGAAATGTTCGGCGGTGAAGAGGGCATCGTTATGCCTATGAGCCTCTAACAGAATGAGTTTCCGTATGTCATTGCGAGCGCAGCGAAGCAATCTCCAACCCACGCGTGAGACGGAGATTGCTTCGTCGCTGCGCTCCTCGCAATGACATATTGACGTTCATTCTGTTAGAGGCTCATGGCCGCACCTAGTTAGCGAGAGCCATCTGGCCGAGTTTGGGGCAGGCGATGCCGACGGTGGAGTCGAGGCGGGCCTCGTTTTTGGGGTCTTTGTGGATGTGCAGACTGGCGACCCGCACCAGGGCGTCGGTCGTCTCGACGGCACTGAGGAAGTCGATCAGCTCCTTCAAAGAGAGATCGTGCAGCTCGATCGTCACCACCGTCTGGCCGTAGTCCGTTTGGGGCTGGGTGGTAGCCGCCGGACTCATGGTCGAGACGTGCTGGGCCAGGTGGTGGCGGTCGATCATGCTCTCCAAGAACGGCATGATCTGGAAGTCCGGCTCCTGGGCCGCCAGCTTGGCCCGGGCCTGCTCGAGCTCCTGCCGCAATTCCGTGTACTGGGTGCTCTTGGCCTGGAGGTCGTGGAGCTGGGTCTGCTGCTCGGGAATGACCCGCTGGAGGGTATGGATCCGCTGGGCGGCGGGCCGCAGGGCCAGGCCGTACAAGGCCCAGGCGCCCATGGCCACGGCCAGGCCGAGCGACAGCAGTCGTTCGCGGGGGGTGATCTGGATCATGCCTTATTCTCCGTGGTCGAGAGGGCCAGGGTAAACCGCACTTTGCCGGACTGGCCCGTGGGGTGCACCTCGACCACGTGCCAGCCCGGAAGGGCCTCCAGTTGGCGTTGCCACTCCGACACGGTGGCGAACGAGTCGCAGCTACCGGTGATGTGGACACTGTCGGCGGCGATGGTCACATCGTCGAGCTTGAGATGGGCGGCCGCCGGGGTGCTGCGGCTGAGGGTGTAGAGGACCTCCAGCGGGGCCGAGCGGCCGGGATTGAGACTGGTCAAGAGGCCCGCTTCCTTGCGGCCGGCGTCGAGCCGCTGCTGGAGCTGGGCGGCCGGATCGACCAGATTCTGCTCCTCGGGCACGGCTTGATGGAAGACCGTCTCCATCTGCTGTTTCAGTTGGCGGTGCGTGGCTTCCAGGGAGGACAATTGCAGGAACAGGCCCGCCGCCCAGACGACCGCCGCCGCGGCGGCCAGGCTGCCGCAGACCGTCAGCTCTTTGGTCCAGCGCAGCTTCGGCCGCGTCCGCAGCCGGTACGCCGCCAGGAAGTCCAGCGGCCGGGCGCCTGCGGCTGGAGGGCCCGCAGGGCCAGGCCCTCGGCCACGCAGAGGGGAAGCTGGGCCTCGACCTCTTCGGACCGGGCCACCCGGGCATAAGGATCGACCGCGATCACCCGGCCGCCGGTCTTATCCTGGAGGGGGCCTGTCAGCGACTCCGCCAGCGGGCGGGGGGCGATCAGGTACAGAGGCAGGCCCGGGTCGGGCTCGGTGCCGAAGAGACGTTTCCAGGTGATCTCGATCTCCTCGGCGACGATCTCGGCGGCCTGCGGCACGAAGGCGGCCGTATCCTGCTCACCCGCCGCCGGTAGCGGGATATGGCGGACCAACAGCAGCCGGCCCTCATGAGTGACGGCCAGGCTCAGGGCCGCCGGCTCGATGTACAGGACCACCGCCAGTCCGGTAGCGGCCTGAGGATGATTGACCAGGATCGCCGCGTGGGCGGCGGTAATCGGCGTATCGAGACACGCGGGCTTGAGGTGGCCTTCCTCCAAGAGGGGCAGGGCCTCGGCCAGTTGGCGGCGGGAGGCGGCGGCCACGAGGACGGAGCTTTTACCGCCTTCGGTGGGCAGGACGGAACAGATCTGGGCGATCAGGTCTTCCGCGGGGATGGGGAAGTGGTCGCTCAGGCCCGGGATGTCTGCGGCCCGGAAGGCCGCGCCGGCCGGGGTATCCGTCTCGATATCGGCGAAGAAGAAGGCCTGGCCGGGCAGGCTGACGGCGACGGGGGCCCGGCGGTCGAAGCCATACCGCTCCGTCAACGCTTGCAAGAGGGCCGGCAGGGAGTCGGAACTGCGGCGGGTGTGGCGGGCGAACGCCTTCTCCAGGCGAAAGCCCTCCGTCGTCCGCACTACTTGGGCGGCACACAGATGCGTGCGACCGAGATCGAGGCCGATACAGCGTTTGGGCATAGCGTTGGCTCACTTCTTAATAGGAGCTTCTGGAAAAGGGAGATTGGGCTTGCTTTGGGAAGGAAAAACGCCGAAGCTGGTTTTTCCTTCCGAGACCTCCATCTCTGGTGCCGGCCCAGTCCGGCGGATCATTCCAGGAAACCCCAGAGCCGATTTCCTGGAATGATGTAAGCCCAATCTCCCTTTTCCAGAAGACCATTTTCATAATTCCCGGTACTGGATAATATCGACCGTAGCGGCCTGGGAGTTTCGTCGCAGGACCGCATCGATCGTGCAGCGATGATCGGCGCGCTGGCCCCGGGCCGTGACGTGGTAGAACCGCTCCTGAGGACTGACCGTGCCCAGGCTCTCCAGGTCATGGCAGATGTTATCGGTCATGCCGGGGATGCCGCGCAGGTCCGCTAAGCTCGTGAAGGGCCGGAGCTTACGCTGCTGGACGATCATCTCGGCCAGCACGGCATCCATCTGCTCCGACAGCGATTGGAGAACGGCCTTGGGGGCCGCATTAATATCGATCTTGCCGTCGCCCACACAGGTGAGCAAGGGCCGCAAACGCTCGAAGGCGGCGGGCGTCATGCCCTTGACATCGGCCAATTCCTCCAGGGCATCGACCGGGGCATTGCGGCACGAGCGCGGCGGGGTGCGGCCTTGGTAGTAGTCGTTCTCCGCCCCCAGGTTGTCGCGCTGCACGAAGGGCAGGCACGTCACGTCATCATCGGCGTCGATCCAATCGATCAGGGCCGGCACGAGGCCATAGCCGATGGGCTCGGTGTCCTTTTGGTCGCGGTTGAGCACGTCGATCAAGCGCAGGAGCTGGTCCACGTGCGGGCGGTCGAACTTGCCGTCGGGCCCGGTCAGGCGGTTGACGTTGAGCAGGCCGTTTTCCCCGGTGATGACGACGGAGCAGTTGGCGTCGCCGATGGTTAGGGCGGTGTCGCCATTAAAGAGATGGGCCACCTGGGGGTCGAGGCCGGAGTCATTGGCGTCCCGCACCAAGGCGGCCGCGAGCTGCCAGACCCGCCCAGGCGCTGTGCCAGGCCTGCTCGGTCTGGTAGAAGCTGTCCGCCTGGCGCAGGCTCATGCGGGTACTGAGATTGAAGCTGCACAGGATGGCGCACAGGGCCAGGACCGTGCCCAGCACGACCACCAGCACGAAGCCGCGGCGTCTGTATCTTGTACCGATTGCGACGGAGTCTCTCATTAGGGCAATCCTCCGGGTGGCAGCCTCAAGTCCTCCGGACTTGGGGCTGGCCAGACTTGTGCAGACGGCCGGCGCACCAGCAACGTCCCACCATCCCCAAGGCCTTCCGGCCTTGAGGCTGCCACCCGGCAGACTCTTTAGCCTTCGAACGGATCGTTGCAGAGTAATCGGCATTAGTCGGGTCCTGGTCATCGTGGCGTCCCTCCCGTGCCGGCCTGCTGGAGGCGGGGGGCACTGCGGCAGCCCGGGGCTACGATCGTGGTAAAGTCCTGCTTATGGCCTTGGTCATCGCAGACCGTCAGCGTGATCCTGATGCCCTGGGGCAGGACTGGGGCGCCCGTGCCGGTCCAGCCGCTTTGCCACTGGCGGCCGTCGTAGAACTGGACCTCCAGGCTCTCGACGCCCGTCAGGAGGATCTGGCCGGCGGGCGCGTCGCCCAGGCGGCCGCCGCCATAGACGTAGGGCTCCGAGCTGAGCGACAAGGTCCCACGGGCGGGGTCGCAGCGGTACGTCACGTGCAGCAAGGGCCGTCGCCCGGTCCGGGCCGGCGGTCGTGACGAAGCTGAGGCTCTCGGCGTCGGCTTGCAGGAGGTCTGCCGGCGGGGTCACCGGCGCGGCCGCGGCGGCCTGGGAGGACGCAGACGCCGGGTCCGTCGCGGCCGACGGGCAGGTAGAGACAGCGAAGCTGGCGGGCCAGCAGCCGCAGCACCAGGCACGTGCGGTCGCTGCACGCCAGGCGGCTGCTGTACAGGTCCACCGAGCGCGAGGCGGCGGCGTAGCTGCCGTAGACCATCGTGACGATGGTCCCCACCAGGGCCAGGGCCACCAGCACCTCCATCAGAGTGAAGCCGGTAGCCGGTAGCGGTAGCCGGCAGCCGGTAAGAGCGCAAGCGCCGTTTACTCGCTGACTACCGACCACGGACTACCGACTACTTGGATTTTGGACCTGTACGGCACGGGTGGCATTCTCCGCCAGATAGGTGGTCAGACTCACGTGTTTGTCGCCGGGGCCCTTGAGCCAGCTCACTTCGACCGTAAGCTGCCGCAAAGAGCCCGGGCCTAAGGGTACTCCGTACGAAGAGCGGCCGGCGACGACCGCCTGCGGCAAACGCGCCTCCTCGACGTCCATCTGCCAGGTGAACTGATCGCCATGGGCCGGGACCAGCCCCGAGGTCAGCCCGATCTCGGCATGGCCGCTACTGAGGGCCTCGGCGATCTTACCCTGGGCCAGCAGGACCGCCTGATCGAGGCCCTGGGCCTTGTCGGCGGTGTTGATACTGACCAACTGCAATTCCAACAGCGCCACCAGGCCGAGGGCCGCCACGGCCAGGGCCACCAGGGACTCAATCAGAGTAAAGCGTTGGTTCTTTGGCGTGTCGTCAGTGACGGCGGAGTGCGAAGTTTGATGGTTGAGGGTTGATTTTATCAATCAAACATCACACCATCAAACATCACAACTTCCCCTACGCTCCCTCAAGGTTCCAGCTCTCGACGTCGGCGTTGTCGCCGCTGCCGCCTTGCTCGCCGTCTTTGCCGTAAGAGACCAGGTCGTAGTCCTTGCTGTGCACGCCGGGACTGAGGTAGATGTACTTATTGCCCCAGGGGTCCAGCGGCACCCGCTCCAGGTAGCCGTCCTTGCCGTAGCCGCGCAGGCCCGGGTTGGCGACCAGGGCCTGAAGACCTTCGGAGGTGGTGGGGAAGCGCCCGGTGTCGGTCTTGAACATCGCCAGGGCCGACTCGATGCTGCGCATGTCCACCTTGGCCTTGGTCCGGCGGGCCTGCTCGGGCTTATCCAGGATCTTGGGCATGACCATCGTCGCCAACAGACCCAGGATCACCACTACGATCATCAGCTCGATCAGGGTAAAACCACGAAGAATGGTTGATGAGTTGATGGTTGATGGTTGATTCTATTCATAGTTCCTAACCCATTCTTACAGCGCTTGATTGATCTCGAACACCGGTAAGAGGATCGCCAGCACGATAAAGGCCACGACGGCGCCCATGACCAACAGGATCACCGGCTCCAGCAGCGCCGTCAGCGTGCGGACGGACGCCTGGACCTCGCCGTCGTACATCTCGGCAATGTCGAGGAGGCTCTCTTCGATCGTGCCGGATAGTTGGCCCGTGGCGATCAGGTGATAGACCACCGGCGGGAACAGGCCCGTCGTGCGCACGGCGTCGGCGATGTTGTCGCCCTGGTCCACCGCCTCCCGGATAGCGCCCAGGGCCTGGGCAATCAGGCTGTTTTGCACCACCCGCTGCGTGATCTCCAGCGCGGTCATGATGGGCAGGCCGCTTTTCATCAGGGCCCCCAGCGTGCGGGTCAGCCGCGCCAATTCCAGCCGAAAGAACAAGGGCCCAAACAACGGCAGCCGCAGGACCATGCGGTCCAGGCGGGCCTGGCCCTCACTGCTTTTATAGAAGGCCGCCAGGGCGATGGTCCCCGCGCCCAGGGCCCCCAGGAGCACGACAAAGTACGCCCGCGTAAAATCGCTGACGCGCGATCAAGAAGCGCGTCGGGGCCGGCAGGTCCCGGTGCATCTCGGTAAAGAGCTTGGTAATATGGGGGACGACGTAGGATAAAAGGAAGATGACGACGCTGACCGCCACGAAGGTCATCATGGCCGGATAAGCGATCGCCCCTTTGACCTTATCCGCCAGTTGCACGCGTTTTTCCAGGATGTCCGCCACGCGGGCCAGGACCTCTTCCAAAGCGCCGCTGCTCTCGCCGGCGCTGACCATACTGATAAAAAGCGGCGAGAACAGGCCCGGGTGCTTCCGCAGGGCCGAGGCGAGACTGCCGCCTTCGTTGACGTCGTTACGGACCTCTTCGATGACCGCCGCCAAAGGACGCTTGGCCCGGCCCTTGGTCGCACTCTGTAACTGTTCCGCCAGGGCGGTTAGCGCCGGCACCAGGGGCATCCCGGCGTGCAGCAGGGCGGACAATTGCCGCGTCATGCGGCACAGCTCCTTGACGCCGATCCGCCGCCGCAGTTCGCGGGCCGGCTGGGGTAGGGGGGCGGGAGACGGGGCGGGGGACGCCGGCCCGAGCAGACCGCCGTCCGGGTAGTCCGGCCACGGGGGGGGACCTGTAGTAAGGGCTTAAGCTCGGACATAGCTACTATCCTCCTGGGCCACCGGGACGCTATCTTGTGTGACGCGGTAGACCTCCGGCAACGTGGTCCGGCCGGCCAGGGCCAGCCGCAGGCCATCCTGCCGCAAGGTCGCCATGCCTTTGTCCACCGCGGCCTGCTTGATCAGGTGCGCTTCCTGGCGTCCCACGATCATCTGGCGGAGGCGATCGTCCACGAGCAGTAGCTCAAAGATCCCCGTGCGGCCCAGGTACCCGGTCTGGAGGCACTTCTCGCAGCCGCGGCCCTGGTAGAGCTTGACGAAGCCCTGCGCTACCTGCTGGAGCTCCGACCAGGAGACCGTCCCCGGCTGGGGCTCGTAGGGCTCTTTACAGTCGGGACAGATCACCCGCACCAGCCGCTGGGCCATCACGCCCACGACGGTCGAGGAGATCAGGTAGGGCTCGATGCCCATGTCGGTCAGACGCGTCACCGCGGAGGCGGCGTCGTTGGTGTGCAGGGTCGAGAGGACCAAGTGGCCCGTCAAGGACGCCTGGATGGCGATCTCGGCCGTCTCGCGGTCGCGGATCTCGCCGATCATGATGATGTCGGGGTCCTGCCGCAGGATGTGCCGCAGGCAGTTGGCAAAGGTCAGATCGATCTTGGGCCGCACCTGCATCTGCCCGATGCCGGCCATTTGGTACTCGACCGGGTCCTCCACCGTCAGGATGTTCCGCTCCGGGCCGTTGAGCTCGTTGAGGGCGGCGTAGAGCGTGGTGGTCTTACCGCTGCCGGTGGGGCCGGTGATCAGAATGATCCCGTGCGAGACCCCGATCAGGCGGCGGAAGGTCTGGAGCAAATCGGGCCCGAAGCCGACTTCTTCCAGCGTCAGCTCGCCCCGGCCCTTATCCAGCAAGCGCAGCACGACCCTTTCGCCGCCGGCGGTGGGGATCACGGAGACGCGGATATCGACCAATTCCTGGCCGATGCTCACGCGGCTTTGGCCGTCCTGCGACAGGCGGTGCTCGGCGATGTTGAGGTTGGCCATGATCTTCACGCGCGAGAGCAGGGGGGCCACCTGGGCCTTGGGCAGCGTCAGGATCGGACGCAGGACGCCGTCCACCCGAAAGCGGATCTGCACCTGCTGCTCGTAGGGCTCGATGTGGATATCGCTGGCCCGGCTGCGGACCGCATGGAACAGGATCTTATTGACCAGCTTGATCGCCGGGGCCTTGTCCGCGATGCTGAGGAGGTCCTCCGCCCGGGTCTGGACCGTGCTGGAGACCGCCGCCAGGTCCGCCTCGGGAGAATTGGCGGCCGCGGGGCCCTCGGGGCTCAGGTAGCTGCCCTCTTCGCCCGGACTGAGGTAATAGCAGCGGCTGATCGCCTGCTCGATCTCGGGGCGGGGCACACGATCCGCCGGCAGGGCCGGCCCAGGATGCTGACGATCGCATCGTACGCCGGCAGGTTCAAAGGATCGGCCAACGCCACCGCCGGCTCGTTGGGCTCCAGCAGGATGGGGATCGCCCGCTGCTTTTTGAGGAATTCCAGCGGCAGGCGCCGCATCAGCTCGGCGCTCAGCTGCTCCGGGGCGATCTGGGCCAATTCCCGCACATTGGTGCGCTCGCAACCCATCAATGCTCCATCCCGCCGGCACTATCCAGCCCGCTGGCTTCGTTCATCTGCTGCCGCTTGTGGTCGGTCATCTCCTGCAAGGCCTCCGGGCCGGACAGGACCTGCGGCGTGATGAACAGCAGCAAATTGGTCTTTTGCGTGTCGTGCTTTTGCGTCTGAAAGAGCAGGCCCAGCAAGGGGATATCCCCCAGCAGCGGGATCTTCTGCACGGTCTTGGTCGTATCGTCGCGGATCAGGCCGCCGATGACGACGGTGGCGCCGCTATCCATCGTCACGGCCGTCTGGATGCTGCGTTTGGCCGTGGTCGGCGTATCCTCCTCGACGCTGGTGACGTCGTCGATCAGCTTGGTGAAGTCGCACTTGAGTTCCAGGCGGATCTTGCCGCCCTGGCTGACGTGCGGGGTGATATCCAGCGTGATGCCCACGTCCTTGTAGTCGAAGCTCTTGATCACCGTCGGCTGCGAGGGATCGGTGGTCTCGGTGATCCGCGACTGGGTCACGAAGGCCCGGTTCTCGCCGACGATGATCTTGGCCTTGCGGTGGTTGGAGGCCAGGATGTGCGGCGTCGAGAGGATGTTGACGCCGGTCTGCGTCTCCATGCGCATTGAGGATCGCCCCGATCTTGGTCGAGCCCCCGACCGACTTCCAGGCCCCGACGGATAGGCCCTGGGCCGCCCCGCTGAAAAAGTCCGCCCGCGGCCCGAAGTTGGTGGCGGCAAAGCCCCGCACGTTGCCGGGCGAGGCCGGATCGAAGGTGGACCAATCGACGCCCAGTTGCCGCAGCTTCTCGTCGCTGATCTCCAGGATCAGCATCTCGACCAGGACCTGGTCGCGCACGATGTCGAGCTTCTCGGTGATCTCGGAGATCACCTCGAACTCCGAGGGCGGCGCGACGATCACCAGGGCGTTGGTGCTGGCGTCGGGCGTGATCTGAATCTGCTGGCCCGGCGCCGCCGGGACCGCCCCGGCCAGCTTCATGCTATTGAGGGCCCGCTCCAGGGAGCGGGAGACTTCATTGGCGTCGGCGTTCTTGAGATAGACGACGTGGACGCGGTCCATGCCCGCGGGCCGCTCGATATCCAGTTGCTGGACCAGCCCCGCGATGGTCCGGGCATCCTGCTCGGTGGCGATCACGATCAAAGAATTGGTGCGATCGTCCGGCAGGACGCGCGGCCCATTGCCGCCGGCGCCCGCCGCTCCCTGGATCCGCCCCGCCCCGGGCAGGCCCCCGGCCGCCTTGCTCTTCTCCAGGATCCGCGCGACCTGCTCGCTGAGGACCTGGGCCGAGGCGTGGGCCAGGGGAACAGCAGCACCTTCTCCTTGGAGCCCTCGACATCCAACTGCCGGATGACCTCGGCGATGTGGTTGATATTGGCCGAGGTGTCGGTGATCATGAGGGAGTTGGTGCGCGGATAGGTGGCGATCTGGGCCCCGGGCGAGAGGATGGGGGTGATGATCTCGCTGATCTCGGCGGCGTCGGCGTATTGGAGCGGGATGATCTGGCGGACGAGCGTGTCGGTCTTGGGAATCCCGGCCGGATCGGACCCGAGGCGGACCTGGGAATGGCTTTTGGCCGCCTCGGCCTTGGGCACGACCTTGACGGCGTTGTCCGTCTCGATGGTGGCGTAGCCGTGCACGTCCAGGACCGACTGCAGGAAGCGTATAGATCTCGCCCAGGCGGATGGGCGTCGGCGACATGACGGTCAGGGTGCCGGTGACGCTGTCGTGCGGAATGAAGTTGATCCCGGTGATCTCCCCCACGGTCTTAAGCACCGTGCGGATCTCCACGTTGTCGAAGTTCACCGAAATCAGCTCATTCGGGTCCGCCCCCGTTCCGTGCTGCAGCAGGGGCATCTTGACCCCTTGTGCCGGGACAACCGGCGGTCTGATCTCACTGGCGGGTTTCTGTTCGCTGGGCTGCCGGCGCGGAGTTGGCTCCAGGGCAACCCGAACCGCCGCGACAGGTTCGCGCCTTCGCCGTCTCCGGCTCGCGCGTCTTGTTCTCCAGCAGGGCGGCGGGGGCCCGGCCAGGCGCGGTCCTGGGTGTTGGCGCGCTTGCACTGCCGGCGTGGCGGGCGGCGCCGGTGGGGCTGGTGACGCCGCGGCGACGGGGCGATGCTTCCAGCCGCAGCAGTTGGCGTCCGCCGTCGCTGCGGTCGGGATCCGACGGTTGGCCGGCGGCCGAAGCCGCCGGAGCCTGACTGCTGGCGGGCGGCTGGGGGGATGCCTTGCAGCCGGCGTTGAGAACGACCAGTGCGCACAGCCACGCCGCCAGCATGGCGGAGACAATCGTGGCGTGGTGCAGTTTGACGCTCTCCATGCTTCGGAGCACTGCCATCGGGTGCTGCCTTGTATTCAAGGTGCCCTCCTTGTGTTACAGATCGAATGATAAGTTTCTGCTCTGGCCGTCGCGCAGCAGTTGGATGTCGATCTTCGACTGGGTCTTGGCCTTCATCAGGACTTGGAAAGCCTTCTGTTTGCTGGTCAACTGCTGGCCGTTGACGCTCTGAACGACGTCGCCGTTGCGGAGGCCAATCATGCTCGGCCATCGGGATGTTCTCGAGACCGGTAAGCTGCAGTCCTTCGGTTTGACCGTTCCTCACGTAAGGCTCGATCGTGGCTTTGTGAAAGATGTCCATCACGGATCCCGCTTGGTCCGGCGGCGGCGGTGTCGTCTGTCCGCCCTTGCCGCCGGCGGCCGCCGCCTTCGTGTTCGCCGGCTTGTCCTTGCCCGGATCGTTCTTGTCGTTGGGCCCGGGGGCCTTCGACGCCGGGTTGGCGGCGGTGCCGGCCTCGAGCTTCAAGAGAAGCTTGCGGCCCTGGTATTGCAGGATGACCGCGTCTCGCCGGATGGCCTCTACGGTGGCAGAGGCGACCGCATCGCCGATCCGGTACGAGCCGGTCGTGTTGTTCTTCGTGTCCTGGATCACGGCACGCGAGGCGACGGAGCCGCCGGCAATGGCGCCGATCAAGCGTAGACCCAATTCCTGGGCCGAGCCCAGGGAGTCGAGCGTCCGCGGGCGTTTGACGGCGGCTCGTGGACTGGCCGGACTTTCGGCATCCGTGAACAGGTTCCGGGCGACGATCTCGGCGTAGTCCGAGGGGCCATGCGTCTCAGGGGCCGCCACGGGCGTATCGGTCGCCTGCGGCTCGCCGCTGGCCGTGCCCGGATCGAACATCGTTACCAGACGCAGACGATTCGCTGGCCACTTCGAAGGCCACGTATGCGAGCACGACCAAAAGGACAGCCTTGGCCACCCAGAGAAGGGTGATAAAGCGTTTCTCGTTCATTTTGTTGCCTACCTACCGGGCCGGTCCCCAAGTGCAGTTGCACTTGGAGCTCCCAAACGTGACCGGTCCCGCCTGGGACCCGTACCACACCCCATGTACTGTGTTGTTATCGTCCCCACGCCGCGAAAACTTGATGCTGATGGCACGGAACGAGCAGATTCCGCAAAAATCATTACGCCCAGCACGGGCAGCTTCCTCTTATGGGTCGGTAGGTGTTCGCTGGGGAAAAAGGGCGGAGAGAGTCCGCACGGTCAGGGCCGCGCCAGGGCCATGGCCATCATGGCGTAGGAGACGTTGGCCAAGCCATGAAACAGGATGGGGGCCAGCAGGGAGCCGGTCCGGAGAAACAGCCACGCCAGGACCAGGCCGGGCAGAAAGGTCAGACCCGCCACGGCTTGCCCCTGGACCACGAGGTGAGCCAACGCAAAGCACGCGGCGGAAATGAAAATGGCGGTCCACTGGGGCGAAACTCCACGCCGCCGGCTGGATCGGTCGAGCCAGCGCATGGCATTGGCCTGGACGTAGCCGCGAAAGAAGATCTCCTCGGCGACCGCCACGTAGAAGAACTGGTAGAGCAGCCAGACCAACCAATCCTGCCGTTGCGGAACGATCGGTCGCAGCGGCACGGGCAGATGCAGAAGCGTCAAAAGCCACAGACCAAGAAAGATGGGTGGGAACAGGCAAAGGCATACCCGGCCGACGGTTCCCGCGACCAGACCGGCGTGGCCGAGATCGAAGCCGAGACGCGGAAACTCCCGCTTTTGCAGCCACGCCGGAACCAAGGCGGCCGTGACCAGCACGCCCGGAATCGCAAGCCACTGCAGGCCCGCCGCACAACTCAGGTGCAGGAGCCGGATTACGGCCAAGGCGCCCGCCGTCACGACAATCGTCTCTATCACCAACCCCATGAGACCTCCTACCGGGGAGAACCGGACCGTTCACCCTTCTTCAAATCTTACGAAAGGACCGCGCGGCGTCCAAATGCGCGCACGGGCGTTGACCCGGTAGCGTAGAGCCGCCGGCCGAAAACAAGTGAAGGACTTCGGCCCCATGTGCCGATAGTCGGTTTTATGCACCCGGATGGAACCAATTTTCTTCGCGTTGCGCATTGACATCCTGATTTTCCTTTGTTAGTTTCTGAATGGAATGGATATAGAAGTGCAGTAACTTCGCCACTCGCACGTCCAGGGACGGGGCGAAGAGTTCTGGGGGCGAGTCTTCGTAGCACGCACACGTAAGAAGATCTGATCACTCTCCTTAGTTTCTTGGGAGGACTCACTCGTGAGATCCACGCGCAGACATTGTTTGCTGGGATTGCTGGTTGTCTTTGTCTTGGGGCAGATGGCGCCGGCCGCAGGGCCCCAGAGCCCGGCGGGGCGACGGATGCTGATCGGCTTCCGATCCGGCACGGCGCCGCAGACACCGGAGACACGCGCCAACACGGTTCGACAAGGGGGCGGCACCGTCCACCGATCCCTGCGACTCGTGCCTGTCGTGTCCGCCACCCTGTCCGACGAGGCCGTCAAAAAGCTCCGGGGGCATCCGGATGTGGCCTATGTCGAGGAAGATGTGGTTCTGTCTGCCTTGGCGCAGACGGTGCCCTGGGGCGTCAGTCGCATCCATGCCGATCTCGTGTGGCCCACGGGCAACACGGGCAAGGGGATCAAAGTGGCGATCCTGGATACCGGCATCGATTCGACGCACCCGGACCTGGTCGTCGTGGGCGGCATCAATTTTGCCGGCACGACGAAGGACGGCAGCACGAATTCCGCCGACTGGGCCGACGGTCATGGGCACGGCACGCACTGCGCCGGCATCGTAGCGGCCCGCAACAATGACATCGGCGTAGTCGGCGTGGCGCCCGAGGCGGCCCTCTATGCCGTCAAAGTGCTCAGCGATAGCGGCACGGGCTATACGAGCGACATCATTCAAGGCCTCGACTGGTGTGCCGCCAACGGCATCCAGGTCGTCTCCATGAGCCTGGGGGGCGGCGGCACGACAAGTCTTCAGGCCGCGTGCGATAATGCCTATGCCAAAGGCGTGGTGCTGGTCGCCGCCGCGGGCAACAGCTCCGGACCTGTCATGTATCCGGCGGCTTACTCGTCGGTGATTGCCGTCTCGGCGACCGATTCCACGGACCACTTGGCGTACTTTTCCAACTACGGCCCCCAGATCGCGGTGGCCGCACCTGGCGTGAATATCTACTCGACCTACAAAGGCGGGAGCTACGCCTACATGAGCGGCACGTCGATGGCATGCCCGCACGTTTCCGGAACGGCCGCCCTGGTTTGGGCCTCGGGGGCCACGTCGGCGCAGGCCGTGCGGGCCCGGCTGACCTCCACGGCTGACGACTTGGGGCCTGTGGGCTATGACACCAGCTACGGGTATGGTCTCGTCGATGCTCAGAAGGCCGCCGCCGGCGGCAGCACGCCGGTGGACAACCCGCCGAAGGTAGCGCTCACGGCCCCGGCGCAAGGCGCCACGGTTTCGAAGACTGTCACCGTCCAGGCCACCGCCAGCGATGACAAGGGGGTCACCCAGGTGGAGTTCCTGGTCGATGGCGTGCGGATCGGCTTGGACACCACGGCCGGCGACGGTTGGTCGGCCTCGTGGGATACGACCCGTTCTCCGGACGGCCAGCACACCGTCATGGCCAAGGCCACGGATACGGCGGGCAGACATCCAGCAGCTCGGTCACGGTGACCGTCAAGAACGCCGCACCTCCGGCGACGGGAAAGATGTCTGTCAGCTCGATCACCTACAGCTTGTCGGGCTACTCCAATTCCGATCTCAACGTCACGATCAACGTCGTGAGTGGCGCGGGCACTCCTCAGGCGAATGCCTATGTCTGGGCCTACCTGTACCACAATGGGCAGGTCTGCATGACGCCGATCGGCGCAACGAATGCGAGTGGATCGGTTACCTTCAAGCTGATCCGGGCGGCCGCCGGCACCTACACCGACGAAGCTCATGCGGGTGACTGCGACAGGCCAGACCTGGGACGGCGTAACGCCGACCAACAGTTTCACGAAATAGTCGCGAGTTCGGTGCGGCCAGCCCATACGGGGTCCTCCCGGCATGGCACTGAGTGCCGGGGACCCTGAGCCCATGGCCGGCCGATAGCCGGAAGGGCTGACACGGCCCCGGCGGATCTCTTCCCCTCTCCGGGAAGGGGCTGCCGGGGCCGGACTCTGCGCGGCTACGGGCGGTCGGAGGGGAGCGGGCAGTTCCAGAGATAGAGGACGTGTTTGTTACCGTCTGCGTGCGAGTTCATTTCCACGACCTTATCCGGCTTCAGAGCGCCGATCGGGAAGTCGTGGGAGACGATCCGTGCGCCCGGGCCGGAGCTTTCTCCAATTGGGGGATCAGTCTGCGCGTTGATTTCGGTGCCCAGGTACAGCGTCACTACGCTGGCCCCTTGCAGATCGACATGCAGAATATCCTTCTGCTCAAGGGTGACCAGATGACCGACCTTGTGCCGGGCCACGTTCGTGCGTGCCTCTTGCAGGCGAAGTGGGTCTATGTCGTATCCGACGGCCCGGCAGCCGTAACGTCGGGCGGCCGTGACGACGATCCGGCCATCGCCGCAGCCCAGATCATAGACGACGTCGTTCTTCGTCACGCCCGCCATCTTCAGCATCCGCTCGACCACATCCTGCGGCGTCGCCACAAATTCCACAAACAAGGCAGCGGGCTGGGAAGCGCGATCCGGCCGGCGGGTTGTCCTGGCGGAGGGAGCGGACTCGGAGCTGTCGACATGATCGGCACCGCAGCCGGCGAGGAAGAGGCCGATCAGCGACGATAAGAAGAGCAAGTCTTGCCATCTTCTCATCCGCCAAACTCGTCTTTCCGGCGCCGCAACTCGGCAAAAACCTCCTCCGGAGGCGCGCCGACCATGCCCAATGCGGTCGCGATCTGCGGACGGTCGGCTTGGAGGAAGATGTTGGTCGCCCGTTCCTGCGCGATCGTGGAAGGGACAGTCAATTGGCCGTACTCGACCGCCTTTTGGACTTCGGCCAGCCGATCGCGGAGCCGGCGATTGGTCGGATCAATCGTGACCGCGAATTCGTAGTTCTCCAGGGCGTAGTCGTGTCCGCCATAGACCAGGGCGTCCGCCGGCAGGGCGGCGAGCTTTTGCAGGGACTGCCACATGGTGGACGCGTCGCCTTCGAGCAAACGGCCGCAGCCGCCGACGAAGAGCGTATCGCCCGTATACACCACCCCGGTATGGGCCCGTTCTCCGGCGATGTAGTAGCAGACTGAGCTTTGTGTGTGCCCCGGCGTTGCCACTACACGGACCGTGACTTCTCCCAGTTTCAGGACAGCGCCGTCGGTCGCCACGCGGTCGGGCGCAGGGACCAGCGTGGGGCCAACACCGATCAACTCACAAGGGGCCTTCCTCTGGAGGTCCTCCGCTCCGGCCACGTGGTCCCAATGATGATGGGTTACAAGGATGGCTGTCAAGGCAAGGTCATGCTGTTGCAGAACCTGGAGGACGGCACCAGCGTCGCTGGGGTCCACAACGAACGCGCGACCGTCACCGCAGCGATGCAGATACACGAGATTGGTGCTCAGAGCCTTGATGGGAATCACAGGGGTCATGGTTGGACGTCCTTCTCCACGGTTTCCGTCAATCTCTTCGTCTCCTCCTTGCCGAGGATCCATTCGAGCCTCTGCTTCGTCCAGGTAGCCTCGTCGGTGAAACCGGCGCTGCGGTAGAACCGGTAGAGGTCCTCATAGCGGCGCACCACGTCGAAACCGATGCTGTATTGAAGCTTGCGCAGATCGACGGGGCACTCGTGCAGCGGGCGGGCGTCGCTCTCGGCCAGATGATTCGACCCGTTGAACACGCAGCGAAACCAGATGCAGTGGGCCAGGCCGAACATGTGACCCGTCTCATGGACCAGCACTTTGCAGCTTCGGCGCAGCAGGATTCGGGCGTAGTCGCCGCCGCGCGACTGGCCGTAGAACGCCGGATCGTAGCGGGCGAAGCTGTACACGCCCACCCGCTCGCGCAGACTCGCCTGCCCAAAGACGAAATTCCACGAAGGCTCGGGATAGAGGTCTTCCATGGTGATGCCGAGCAGGCAGAAGGCGTCCTCGGGAATCCGCTCTTGCAGAGCCACCAGAATGTCCGTCGTCAGGAGTTGGCGCTTGTGCGTTATTGGGTCCTGCCGCGTCGTGATAGCCAGATCGCCCAAGCTGAGCCTGGGCAGGACGTGCACGTCCATGGCGAAATACGCGGCCGCATAGTCCCGCAGCAGAATCGAGCGACGGCGCCTGGCCGCGCGGAACTCTCCGAGCGGCTGCAAGTAGAGGATCTTCCTCTTCGCCTCCGGCCGGTTGGGCTGGGAGCGCACAAATTGCTCGAAGCTCTGGCCCGGCTCGGCATGGGCCGTCGAGCCAGTCGTTCGGGCCGGGCCGCGGCATCGGCTCGAACCCCTCCGCCGGGTCCAACGCCCGTTTCAGAGTAGCCGATAAGGCGTCGGTAAGCCCGATGGCCTTGTGCCTCTGATTCTCATTCGGTCCTTGAGAACTCATAGCTCCTGCCGCTGCCAGCAATAGGAAAATCGCGGCGGCCCGTGCCGCTGCGACGCGGTACTCTCGCCGTCTGCCCATAGTCTACTTCGCGGTGATTTTGCAGGCAAGGTCCCGGGTGAAGGGCGGCACCGTCAGGACGAGGCGGCCCCGATCGGCCGCGACGGTCTGGCTGCGCACGGGTTTGCCTTCCTGCGTGTCCCACCAGAGAACGGCGTAACTGCCCGGAGCCAGGCCTTCAACGGTGACGGTCGCGCCGTCGATGGATTCCGGCTGACGTTTGTCCACGACGAGATTCCACCAGATCGCTTGGCGGTTGGCAATCCACAAATACGCACGGTCGTTGGCCTGCCGTCCCAGGATGCGCAGACGTGGATCGGAGGTTGTGGCCGTTGTCTGCTGCAAACCCGCGGGCGAAAAACCGGCCAGGAAGGTCGCCAGCGGCTTGTAGTGCCGGTAGTCGTCCTGCTGGTCCAGCAACTCCCACCACCAAAACATGGCTGTGCCGGAGCTGCCGGCCAAGGCCGAGGCCCACAGGCAGTTGTGGAAATGGATACCGTTGCGGTCCTGCTTCATGAGGTCGCTCAGACCCCACTTCGGGTCGGCCAGGCCGAACTCGCCGATGAGGGCCGGCTTATTCAGGGCGTTCTCACGCAGGAAACGCGTCTGGCGGATGATGGACTCGACCTCGTCCTTGAAATCGTCGTCGTCCGGCCGCATGTAGTGATGCGTCTGGCCGATGTCGATCTGCGGATGGCGGCAGTCGCGGGCGGAAGGGGCCCACGTGCTCGTCGTCCGCAGGTGGTTGTAGATATCGATTTTCGCCAGGTAGTTGCCCACGTCGGCGTAGAAGCGGTCCGTAGGTTTGCCGGGGTCCATCTCGTTCCAATACTCCCAGGCGGCGACGCTGGTGGAATAGCCCCAGCGGGCCACGGCGTACCGCATGAACTTCTTCCCGTCTTCGATGGCCTGGCCGTAGTCGGGGCTCTCGACCTTGGACAGGGCATTCATGTACAGGTCGCGCGTAATCGCACAGAGCATCAGGTAGATGCCATTGTGCTCGGCGGCCTCGACAAGCTGATCCAGCATGAAGCAGTCCAGCGGATTGTAGTAGCCGCGCAGCGGCCGGTTGACGTCGGCTTCCCAGAGCAACTCCGTGCTCCCCGCTGCCTCCTTGAGAGACAGCGCATCGAGCCAGATCGTGCCGGTCCCGACGGGACTGAACGCGACCCGGCCCAGCCAGCGCTCGTTGTCTCCCGTCACGAATTCCTGGCGGAACGCCTGCCAATCGGAGGCCGCCGGCACCTGCCAATCGTTACTGCCCACTTGGAGACGCAGGGCTTGGCAGCCCTCGGTTCTGTATCGGCCCGCAAACACATAGCGCGTCCCGGGCCGCAGGCCAACGGGATGCGAAGGGGAAGCAGTGGTATCGCGCTTGAGACAGATGCACTTGGCCGCGTTCGAATCGCCCTCGCGACCCGGCAGGGGAACCACGACGGATTCTCGTGCCCACGAGCGTCCCCACGCGCTCTTCTGGGCCTCGAGGGCCATCGCCCAGTCCACGCAGCAGGTCCAGACCCGCACGAAATTGGCCCCGTTGGCGGCCAGCCTGCCGAAGATCTGCTCGGCCTTGATCGGCGTGACGTATTGCGTCTCGCCCATGAACGCCAGATTCTGGCCGATGACAAAGAACGGCCGGCCCTCGGTGAATTCCAGGAACCGCGGGTCCTTCGCGCCGGCACGCAGAAAGCCTGGGCGGGACGAGGCCGTGCAGGTGAACGTCAGTGACGCGGACGCAACTTCGCCCTGCCGATCCTTGAGCACTGCCTTTGCGGTGTGCACGCCGACTTCCATCGGGGCGAACCGCGCCTTCCAAGACCCGGTGCCGCGCGGGTAGTACCAAGCGGTCGCCTTGCCGCCTTGCGGGACATCCTGCCGCTCATAGTCCTGACCAAAGAACGCCGGCAGCGCCAGCGACCGGCCACTCGGACTCGTGACCAGCACGCTCACCTCGACCTCGCACGGGTCGAAAGGATGGCCGTACTGCCGCCCGACTTCGATAGCCAGTTCCAGCTTCTCGTACTTGCCGACCTGCTTTTGCTGCGTGCTCAGCGTGATCTTCTCTTGGGCGGCGCACGTGCTGCTCATCGCAGCGCTGATGAGGAAGAGTGCGGTGCACAAAACGAACGTCAAAGGCCGCATTGGTGAATCCTCCGGGAAAAAGTGACTCCTTCACCCTTCTATGGGGCGTCCTCGTTTCTGTTTTCGAGGAACCATTGCTCTATTCTCGCCACGATCTCGTCGATAGACAATCCCGACACGTTACCAAGACGCGGCGAAGACAACTCCGTCGCCAGTTGATCGATCTTGCGGCCGATGAAGTCCATTCTCTCCCGGAGAATTCGCACGTCGCCGGTCTCCCAATACTGCCCCTCATCGGAGACCTCCAGATCGGCGATGTACCGCTTCTTCAGGTACTTCAGCAAGGCGACGACCCATACGTGCAACTCGGGCGAGGCGAACTGGGTCTTGACGGATACCCAAGCGTCTTTCGGGTCCAGCGCTGCGTCCAGGATCGAGACCATGCCCACAGGGCACCGGAGATTGCCTTCGCGATCGAAGCAGAAGCGGAGCGACTCCGCGCCCCCTCCGGGAATGACCATGATCCCCTTGAGCCCCAGATTGCCATCGATGTTCGCCCCGGTCGCCGTGAAGCGCAGCCGGGCGTCGGCGGGCTGCTCCCAGGCGTCGTCGAATTTGGTGGTCTCCCACCCCATCGCGCCCGCTATGTCCGCCAGTTCCTCACACAATTTGCCCAGTTGGCCGACATCGTTCAACCGTCCACGATAATGGATCGTGACGCCCATGATGGTCCGCTCTACTCGAAGTCTTTGTTTCGTTGGGAGAGGATCTTCCTCCCCGCGGCGGCCGTACTCTCGTGGGGAGCCCGAGGGTCGTTGTTCGTTTTCAGCTCCCAGCAGCAGTGAATACCATAGACGTCCTCGGGGCTCATCGTCTCGGTGACTTCGCTGAACAATGCGAAGGTCACCGAGCCCACCATCGCGATACCGGTTTCTTGCTCTTTGCCTTCTTTATACGGGGAGATAGGTGTACTTGAAAAGCCAAACGGGACGCCTGTCGTTGGTGGGGGGCCAGAACAGCACGCGCTTGTCATAGAGCTCGATCTGGTCGGGCGGTCTGGCGAACTCCATCGGATGAGTCAACCAGGCGCACATTTCTGCTGCCGCTTGAAAGTCCGGCTCCCGGGTTTCTGCCGGGATGTCGTCCGGATGCCCCAACTCCTCCAGGTGCTCGCCCGCGCCTCCGGCTGACCTTCGCGTCGCGACACCAGTCCTGGAGCTGTCGGCGGCCCCGCTCGTCTCCCGACTTGGCTCTGGCCCACGCCGCTTCCATGCGGACCATGATATCCGGGTGCGCATCGGCCAGCGCCAAAAGCTCTTTTCGCGATGCTTCCGGGAGGAACGGGAGAGCCGCGGCCGCACTGTGAGCGCGGCTGAAATGTTCTTCGTCGGGATCCGAGAGCCAGGCGTGCAGCTTCGCCACGCCCGCGGGAGAGGCGAAAGGATGATCGTCCAAGCCGGCGCGGCTCACATGTCCGCTCGCGAAGTCCAGATAGGCGACCCCCAGGACACCCTCCGGCAGTGGCTCGCGCAGACCATCGTAAAGCCTGCGCCAAGCCCGGTGTCCATCGTCCATCTGCTCGAAGATAAGGGGCCACAGGTGCGACTGCGGGTCCAGAGGGAGGCGCACGGCCTCCACGATCAAATCGAGGTCCTCGACGCGTCCATATCCGGCGAGGATCTTGAGGATGAAGAGGAGGTCGTCGGTTTCTCGATCCTTGGTCTGGCCCAGCCACTCGTGCGCCCGCGTGCGGAGGAGCGGAAGCCCACGGTGGCCAAGGTCAACGAACGCTTCCTCGTTGGCGATGTGCTGGAACAACGCCGCCAGAGTGAGCACGGGGGTGATGGTCCGTGCCCGCACGTCCGGTTGGGTCACGCGCGGGCAAGCCAAGGCATGGCAGACGGCCTGGGCGTCGGCACGGTCCCTGATCGGGTTAGCGCCCAGATTCCGAATCAGGCCGGCCAAGTCGCCGCCTTCGCTCTCCCACTTGACGAGCACGGAGCTCAGCTTGCTCTTGGACACAGTCGATTCTCCATCGTTCTGCTACATTCCACCCGCAGAGAACGCAGCGAGGTTACCGCGACAGCCAGAGTGATTCGTCCATGCACTCCCAACATCTGCATCTCCCCAGACATCGGTAAGGAAGATAGCATGACGTGTCCGACAAGTCAACGGTTCTGGCGGTGAGAGGAGCGAAGTACCCAGGTTCACGACAGCCAGACCACCCGGCAGAGGACGGCAGCGCATCCGTCGCCAAGCTGAATCTGCGAGCGTCGTCTGAGGGAAGATATTACCGCATCAGAACTTGAAAGCCAGCTTGCCGGAAATGTTCGTCGCCGGTCAAGGCTTCCGTCAGCCCTCGATCTTGCATTACGACAAAAGAGACGCAGTCCGTCAGGCCCCATTCCTTGTCCGGGCGTTCCCGAAAGAGCTGCCATGCGCGGGCGTAGAGTTGCTCCGACAAAGGGACAATCTCCAAGCCGGGATCTGCCTCCAAGGCATCCAGCAGTTCTATGCCGGCACGGCGACGGCGCAGCTTGGAGAAGGCGTTGGCGATTTCCATCATGACGGCCCGGGTGGTCACCAGTCGCACACCTGCCGCCTCGACCTCCTCAGCCAAATGGATTGCTCGCTCATGAAAGATGTCATGGGGCGAAGAGAGAGCCAACGCATACGCAGTGTCGAGGAACAACTCAGGTTTCATCCTCGCTTTTTCCCTCATAGAGATAAGCTTCTATGTTCAGGGACCAGTCGGGCGGGCCATCCACGTTGAGGGAACGAGCCGTATCGAGGAACGATTTCTCTTTCCTCGGGTTCGGCTCCACGGTCTCGATAGTAATCCGGACGCGGGTGTTAGGCTCCAGGGCGAGTGGGTCATCTGGGCGGAGCACTTGGCCGTCGAAAACCGCTTCAATCGTCTTAACCATCTTATTCTCCACCATTTACGAACACTTCGTCCATCCTCATCAATATTCTACCCCATTCGACCTGCCCAGACAAGGACCAAAATATGCGTCTGTCGGACGGTCGAGAGCAATGGATTGAGCTTGCCTGTTGCGATTGGCCGGAGCATACTGAGCGGGTTGTTAGCGTCATCGGAGAATGCAGTTCACAAGTTCTTTGTGAGGAGCTTTGGGCCATGGTCAATGAGGTCTCTTCCCGGCGTGAGTTTCTTCGAGATACGGTGTTGGCGACGGGCGTGGCGGTGGCGCTGCCCGGCGTGATGAGGGCGGCGGGGTCGGGCAAGCTGCACGTCGCGTGCAATCAGTATCCGTGGGGCACTTTCTACGCACGCCAGAAGAGGAACTTCGATGCCTTGCTGGATACCGGATTGGCGGAGGTGAAGGCCAGCGGCAATGACGGGTTCGAGCCGGGCGTAGGGGGCTTGCAACAGATCGAGCAGATGACGCCGCTGCTGAAGAAGCACGGGCTGGAAATGCGGTCGCTCTATGTCAACAGCACACTCCATGAGGCGAGCCAGGCGGAGAAGAGCATCGAAGAGGTACTGGCCGGGGCGGCGAAGGCCAAAGCCTTCGGCACGCAGATCATCGTGACCAATCCCAGCCCCATTCGCTGGGGCGGGCCCGAGAATAAGACGGATGAGCAGCTCAAGGTCCAGGCGGCGGCGTTGGATAAGCTCGGCGCCAAACTCAAGGAAATGGGCCTGACCCTCGCCTACCACAACCACGACATCGAGCTGCGCAACGCCGCCCGCGAGTTTCACCACATGATGGTCGGCACCGATCCGGCCCACGTCACGCTTTGCCTCGATGCCCACTGGGTCTATCGCGGCGCGGGCAATTCCCAGGTGGCTCTCTTCGACGTGCTCAAGCTCTACGGCACCGCGCATCACCGAGCTGCACCTCCGCCAGTCACAGAACAACATCTGGAGCGAGGTTTTCGGGCCGGGCGACATCGATTATCCGCGTCTGGCGGATTACCTGCTCAAGATCGGCGTCAAGCCGCTGCTGGTCCTCGAACAATGCGTCGAGGCCGCCTCGCCGAACACGATGAACGGGGTCGAAGCGTTCGAGAAGAGCACCCAATACGCAAGGCAGGTTTTCGCGGGGTTCGGTACGTAAGTTGGGGGCTGTCGGTTGCGGTTGCGAAGCTCGTATCGGTCGCGTTGGGCGTGGGGCGGCCCTGTCGCCGGTCGACGCAACCGCGGGACGAAACCAGCCGCGCAACCGACTGACGAGGGACGATCCTTTCAGGGTTCCGGCGGGGTGAGACCTTCCTGGATGGCGTACTTGGTCAGCAGGGCGACGTTGTCGATGTCGAGCTTGTTCATGATCCGCAGGCGGTGGGCCTCGACGGTCT
Organism: uncultured Planctomycetota bacterium; assembly: GCA_963750205.1. Taxonomy (GTDB): domain Bacteria; phylum Planctomycetota; class Phycisphaerae; order Sedimentisphaerales; family Anaerobacaceae; genus PLanc-01. The sequence goes on along the minus strand of CAVVRJ010000041.1, from coordinate 45,767 downwards.
TGGGGCTGATGAACAGCCGCATGGCGATCTGCTTGGTGCTGTTGCCCTCCGCCATGAGCTGCAGGACCTCGCGCTCCCGCTGGGTCAGCACGGAAAATGCGCTTTCCTTGTCCTCCGGCGCACTGCGCATGTAGCTCTCGACGACGATCTGGCTGATCGACGGGCTGATGTAGGTCTGGCCCTCGGCGATCAGGCGGATCGTCTGGACCAGCTCTTCGAACTCGCAGTCCTTGAGCAGGTAGCCGGAGGCGCCGGCCCGGAACATCTCGCGGACGTAGCGCTTGGCCGAGTGCATGGACAGGGCGATCACGCGCGTGCTGGGCGATTCGCGGACGATCTCCCGCGTCGCTTCGATCCCGTTGAGATCGGGCATGCTCACGTCCATGAGCACGACGTTGGGGGAAAGCTCCCGGGCGAGCTGCACGGCGACGTGGCCGTCGGTGGCCTGGCCGACCACTTCCATATCCTCCTGCTGCTGGATGGAGCGCGCCAAGCCATGCCGCACGATGCCGTGGTCATCCACGATCAAGACCCTGATGCTCATATTTCCCACTCCTCAATCCATTGATGAATGGGTGGTTGCTGATGGATGATTGTAGGCTGGTCCGCCCTTCCTTGGCAATAGTCAATTCTCGATCATCAATCATCCTTACGCAGTCCTGCGGGCGGGTCCCCCGTTACTCCTGCTGGGGGGAACCCTGCAACGGCGCCGTCAAGGTTACCCTCGTTCCCCGGCCCGGCTCGGACTCGAGGGCGAACGTGCCGCCGACGTGGGTCAGACGCTCCCGGATGCTGAACAGGCCGAAGCCCTGCTGCCGGTGGACGATCTGTTCGAGCTGGGCGATATCGAAGCCCTTGCCATTGTCTTTCATGACGACCCGAATACTCCCGTCGGTCCGGTCGATACGGATGAATACGTCCGAGGCTTGGGCGTGTTTGGAAATGTTCGTCAACAGTTCTCGCGACGCGCGATAGAGGAGTGCCTTGATTTGCTCGCTGAGGGGCTTGTCGTCTTCCGTGGCTTCGAAATGGGCCTGGAAGTTGCCCCGTTGCGCGAGCTGCTCGGCCAGCTCCTCGACGGCGGCCTCCAGGCCGAAGGTATACAGCGTGGTCGGACTGAGCTCGAACGTCAGGTCCCGCGTCTGGCGGATCGATTCGTCGATCTGCTGCTTGACGTAGTCGAGACCCTGGCGGACCTCGGGAGAGGTGCTCTTCTGGAGCACGCCGATCTCCCGCTTGGAGAACGCCAGGGATTGCCCGATGGAGTCGTGCAGCAGCAGGGCGAGCCGGCGCCGCTCGCGCTCTTCGGTCAGCAGCAATTCCTCCGTCAGGGCCGCCAATTCCTGCTGGTGCTGGTGGATCTTTCTCTCCTGCTCCTTGCGGAGGGTGATATCCATGATCGCCAGCAGGATCATCTGGGTCTCCTGGCTCTGGCGGTAGATCCGCCGGGCGTTGAGCAGCATGGTCCGCCGCCCGATGTGCTCGAACTCGTGCTCGACCTCATAACTCTCGAAGCTGCTGTTGTGGGGCAGGATATCCTCCAGGAGCTTCCGCAGATCCGGAGTGTCCCACTGCTGGTTGCCCAGCTCGTAGATGAGCCGGCCCTGGGTTTCCTCCGGCGCCACACCGAAGACTTTGTAGAAAGTCTGGTTGGCCGAGACCACGCGGAGGTCCTGATCGAGCACCAGCAGCGATTCCTGGACCGTGTTGGTGATGCTCTCGGCGAATTGCCAGGCCTCGATCGTGGCCTGCTCGGCCCGTTTCTGCTGGGTGATGTCGCGGTCGATCACGAGGATGCCGCTGGGCCGGCCGTTCTCGTCCCGCTGCAAGGCCCACCGGCTGGAGACGACGATCGTCTCGCCGGCGCGGGTGGTGTGGGTCAGCTCGCCGTTCCAGCGGCCCTGGCTCAAGAGCTTGGCGGTGATCTCGATCAGATTCAGCGGAAACCGGGTCTTGAGCAGCTCGTGGCTGATCTGGCCCACCGCTTCCTGCTGGGTCCAGCCGTAGGTCTGCTCGGCCCCGCGGTTCCAGAAGGCGATCCGGCCTTCCATGTTGTTGACGACGATGCTGTCGTGGGCCAGGTTGAGCAACTGGGCCTGCTGCTGCAGCTTCATCGCATTATCCCGCAGCTTGGTCTCGACCTGCTTGCGCTGGGAGATGTCGCGCAGGACCACCTGATTGGCGGGCTTGCCCTCGAACGTAATGGGCATGGCGGCCAGCTCGATATCCAGCGCCACGCCGTCCAGCCGCACGATCTTCTCCTCCGTGGTCGGCATCGGCTTGCGGCCCTTGCGCAGACGGGCGAACTGGCGCTCCACCGGCTTGCGGTAGTCCGGGTGGATGAAGTCGAGGATGGGCCGGCCGACGATCTCTTCCGGCGCTGCGCCCCAGCAGCCGGACGGCGGTCGAGTTGACGAATTGGATGACGCCGTCGCGCTCGACGCTGATGGCGTCGGGCGACATCTCGACCAGCGTGCGGTACCGCTGCTCGTTCTCGCGCAGGCGGTTCTCGAAACGCGTGCGCTCGCGGATGTCGATGCCGATGCCGACGTAGGAACCGTCGGCCAGTTGGACGCTGGCCCAGGAGCTGATGACCTTGCCGCCGTCCTTCTTCTGCACGAGGAAGTCGCGCCAACCGCCCCCGGGGGCCTTCATGAACTCCCAGACCTCCCGCTGGTACTCGGGGTCGGGGCAGCACATCTCCATCACGTGGTGCTCTCGGAAATCCTCCATCGTATAGCCCAGGACCCGCGTCAGCTCCTCGTTGATCATGCCGACGTGGCCCTCGGCGTCATAGAAGAACAGCAGCACCGGGATGTGGTTGATGATCTTCTGGAGGATGTCGTTTTGCCGCAGCAATTGGTTCTGCGCTTCCATTTTCTCGGCGACCTCTTCCTGAAGCGTGGCGACGGTCTCGTCGAGCTCGGCGGTTCGCTCGTGCACCATGCTCCTCCAGCTTGTCATGGGCCGTGCGCAAGGCCTGTTCCGCCTGCTTGAGCTCGGTCACATCCTCGAAGACGGCGACGGCGCCCACGACATGATCTTCACGGTCCCGCAAAGGGTCCGTGTTCACGAGGAGATAGCGGCTCCCACCGTCCGGGCGCTTCAGGAGAATCTCGACCTTGGTGAACGTGCGCCCCTCGAGGGCGGAGCCGGTCAGGGGCAGGTCGCGCGGCTCGTAGGGCCGGCCGTCGGGATAGCAGAAGCCGAGCCGCCGGTGTGATTCGATGTCCTCGTGGCGGGGCAGGGGCTGTCCGAACAACTCCTCGGCGGTTGGGTTCGCGTACGTGATTTGTCCCCGTTCATCCGCCACGACGATCCCGCTCAGGGCGGTATCGAGAATCGTGGCCAGCTTCAAGCGCTCGGTCTCCAATTGATCGACCAGTTCCAGCTTCTCCGTCAGGTCGAGCATGGAGCCGACCAGGCGCACGGCCCGGCCCTGCTCGTCCCGCAGGACCCGGGCGCGGGCCATCGCCCAGGCGTAGGAGCCGTCCTGCCGCTGGAAGCGATAGCGGGCCGACCACCGGTCTTGCCGGCCCTCCAGGACTTGGCCGAGTCCGGCGAGGACCTCTTCCCGATCCTGCGGGTGGAGATGCTCGCGCCACCACTGCGGGGAGACTTTCACGGCCTCGGGGTCATAGCCGAAGGCGGTCAGGTAGGCGTCGTTGTGCCAGAACGTGTCGGTGGTCAGATCGACGTCCCAGACGCCGTCGCTGGTGGCCTCGCCGACGAGCTCCAGCCGCTGCAGGGTCTCCATGCGTTCTCTCTCGGTGGCCTGTTGTCTGGTCACGTCGCGGGCGAAGACGAAGAGCCGGTCGCCGTCGAGCCGCTGCATCGTGACGTCGCAGTCCACGAAGCTGCCGCCCTTGCGGACGTGCCGCGTCAGAAACTTGACGGAGCCGGTCTGGAGCGCCTTTTGCACGTAGAGCGCCACCTCGTCTTTATGATCCGGGTCCCACACGTCCAGCACGTTCTGCTGCAGCAACTCCGCGCAAGGGCGGTCCAGCATCCGGCAATACGCGTCATTGGTCTCGACGTACCGGCCCTCGGCGTCGAGGATGCAGAATCCGTCCTGCAGGTTGCGAATCACCGTCGTGTACTTCTCCTCCGCCTGGATCCGGTCGGTGATGTCGCGGATGGTCACCAGGATGGTCTGGACCGACCGGTCCTCCTCGAATTCCGGCGCCAGGGCGGCGCTGAAGTACCGCAGGCCGGACGGGTAATCGCATTGAAACTCAAGGCCGCCGGCTTTGCCCGTCACCAAGACCGCTGCGCCGTTTTCGTCCAGGTTTCGACCAGATCGGGAGGCGCCTCCAACTCGTTGAGCGTGCGGCCGACGACGTCTTCCGGCGGGAGGCCGAGCGCGTTCTCCACCTGCCGGTTCGCGTAGACGATGCGCAGGTCCGCGTCGATCCGGACGATGATGTCGGGGGAGTTCTCCGCCAGGGTGCGGAAACGCCGCTCCGAGTCCCGCAAACGCTGCTCGGCGCGGACGAGGGCGGTCACATCCGACATGGCCGTATAGCACTGGACGACCTTGTTGCCTTCCCCCAGCACCGGCCGGCTGTACAGCCGCACGAACAGGTGGGATCTCTTCTTTGCCGAGGACCTCGATTTCCCCCTGCTGGCTCTTGCCCGTCTTGAAAACGGCGGCATAATGGAGCCGCCAGGCGTCCCGCCCGGCCGGCGCCACGAGAAGGCTGAAAGGCTGGCCGACGAGTCTGGCCCTTTCCTGTCCGAGCATGGAACAGGCCGTCAGGTTGGCTTCGAGCAGCAACCCGTCGGAGTTGAAGACCAAGTAGCCGACGGGGGCAAAATCGAAGAGATCGGCGTACCGCCCGCGCGACTGCTCCAGCTCAGTTTGGGTCTTGCGCATCTCCTCGTTTTGCATCTCCAGCTCGATCTGGTGGACGCGCAGCTCGTGTACGATCACGGCCATGTCGGCCTCGGTCATCTCCTGGGCCGAGACCATATCCAGGCCGAGCTTGTGCTCGGCCTGTTGCTGCTGCCGCTGGTCCTCGTGTTCCTCCACCGGTTCTCCGTTGTGCTCGTTCATACCTGCACTCTCTCTCGTTGTTGCCGCCGGCGGGCCCCACAGCCTTGTTTCGCACGTCCCACGACCCTGGCGAAGAGATTGCTTCGCTTCGCTCGCCCTGACATCCAAGGCTCATTCATATCATGGCGAGGAGCGCAGCAAGCTTGCCCCTGCGAAGGCAGGGGAGGCAATCTCCGCGCCGTCGTTGCGGAACTTGCGAAATGCGGTTCTGCTTCGTTCTCTTCTTCCGTCTTCCGTCTTCTGTCCTCTGTCATTCGTTCTTGGCCCGTTCCGTGATATCCTCGAAGGCCAGGAGAATGCCGCCCGTGGCCTCGCCCCGGTGCTTCGTCTGGCGGGCATTGAGCAGCATGGTCCGCGCCCCGATCTTCGGGAACGTGGCGTGCACCTGGAAATCCTCGAGCTTGGTGTTTTCGGGCACGATCTCTTCGAGCAGCTTCCGCAGTTCGGGGATGTTCCACTGGCCGTCGCCCAGCTCGTAGATTTGCCGGCCGACCGTCTCGTCCGGACCGTTGGTCTGGAAATGCCGGTAAAACGCCGGGTTGGCGCTGACCATTTGGAGGTCCTGGTCGAGGACCAGCAGGGGCTGCCGCACCGTCTCGACGACCGCCTCGGCAAAGTGCGGCCGCCTGCTCGGCGGCGACCGTCGCCTTCTTCTGGTCGGTGATATCGACGAAGGTGACCACGGCGCCGTTCGATGACATTTTCCGTGGTGCGGTAGGGGATGATCCGCATCTGGTACCACGCGCCGCCGCGTCGCACTGGACCTCCTTGTCCACCCGCGTCAGCGTCTCCAGGACGCTGTGGATGTCCGGCAGGAGGTCGGGGCACTGCAGGGTGGTGGAGATATCGCTCGAGCGGCCGGCCCAGATCGCGGTCGATCAGCCGGAAAATCTTGCGGGCCGCCGGGGTGAAACCGCCGGATGCCCAGGTCGCGGTCCAGGAACAGCGTGGCCACCTCGGTCGGTCTGCAACAGGTTGCCGCAGATCGTCGTAGGTCTTGGACAGCTCCTCGATCTTCTGCTGGTGCTCGGCGTTGACCGTGCGCAGCTCCTCGTTCGTCGATTGGAGCTCCTCCCGGCTGGTGTCCAACTCTTCGTTGGTGCTCTGGAGCTCCTCATTGGTCGATTGCAGCTCCTCGTTGGAGCTTCGGAGCTCCTCGTTGCTGGTCTCGAGCTCCTCGATGGTGGTCTGGAGGTATTCCCGGGTCGATTGCAGCCCCTGTTCGAGCTCGCGAATGCGGGCCTCTTTCTCCTCCTCGGGCTGACTCGGTCGCCGCCGGACCGCCCGCCTCCGTCTTCTTGTCTCTGGCGGATGGCTCTTGAAAACGACGAGCACGAGCTCGTGCCCTTCGCCCGCCTCGCCGACCGGTCGCGCCATGATATCCGCTTCGAAGTAGTGATCGTCGATCACGGATCTGGACGTCCTTTTCCGTGGCGATGCGATTCTCCTGGAAGGCGCGCTTGAGCAGCAGGTTGAGCCTGAAATGGATCTCGGGCCGGGCCATTTGCGCGATGTTGAAGGTGGGCTTGCCGCCCGGCTGGTTCAAGTACTTGCTCGTATCCCCGTTGAAATAGACGATGTTGTACTCCTTGTCAATGAGCACGCAAGGCAGCGAGTAGTCGCGCAGGATCATCCGTTCGCCGATGGCCGCCGGATCGTGGGCCGGCTGCGGCAGACGTACTGCTTCTCCGCGTGCCCCTTCGCGGCCACCTGGTAACCGACTTCGCAGGCCTCGGGCTCGTAGCCGGTCTCGACGGGCTTACGCTTGAAGATCTTGTTCTTGGAGTCCGCCGGGGCAAACAGGTCGGCAAACACCCCGATCGACTCGCTCTCCCCGAGAAACAGGTGTCCCCCGGGGTTGAGCGTGTAATGAAACATGGGGATCAGCTTCTTCTGCAGGGTGGTGTCCATGTAGATCAGGACGTTGCGGCAGCAGAGCAGGTCGAGCTTGGAGAAGGGGGCGTCCTTGATGAGGTCATGCTTGGCGAAGACGATGTTCTCGCGGATGCTGTTCTTGATCTTGTAGCTGTTGCCCTCTCCGTGAAGAACCGTTGCAGCCGGGCCGAGCGAGACGTCGGCGGCGATGCTCTTGGGATAGAGGCCCCGGCGGGCCGATATCGATGGACTCCTCATCGAGATCGGTGGCGAAGATCTGCAGGACCCGGTGCCGCTCGCTCTAGGGCGATCTCCTCGTGGAAGCAGAATGGCGACGGTGTAGGCCTCCTCGCCCGTGGCGCAGCCGGCCACCCAGACGCGGAGGGGCATCTCCGGCGGCTTCTGCTCGACCAGCGGGCGGATGACGTGCTCCTTGAGCGAGTCCCAGGCCTCGTGGTCCCGGAAGAAGTTGGTCACGGTGATGAGCATCTCGCGGGCCAGGATGTTGACTTCTTCGCGGCTTTCCTGGAGCAGTTTCGTGTAGTGTTCGAGGTCCTCGATCTGATGGACGGCCAGCCGCCGGGCGATCCGCCGCCGGATCGTGTTGCGCTTGTAGTGGGAGAAATCGTGCCCCGTCTGATTGCGGATCAGCAGGAAAACCCTCTGCAATTGTCTCTCGACCTTCTCCTCCGGTTCGGGGGCCTTGGGACGCTCGATGTAGGGGTGCCGGACGTATTGCGCCAGTTGCTCGCCCATTTTCTCGACGGGCAGGACGAAATCGACCATCCCCGTGTCGATGGCGCTGCGGGGCATGGAGTCGTACTTGGCCTGGTCCTCCTTCTGGGCCATGGCCATGCCGCCGGCCGCCTTGATCTCCTTGAGACCCAGCGTGCCGTCGGAGCCGGTGCCGGAGAGAATGATGCAGATGGCCCGCTCGCCTTCGTCCTGGGCGAGGGTGCGGAGGAACGAGTCGATGGGCAGGCGGATGCCGAGGTGGGGGGGCGGTTCGGTCAAGAACAGGATGCCGTGCATGATCGAAACGTCCTTGTCGGCCGGGGCGAGGTAGATCGTGTTCGGCTTGACCTTCGTGTTGTCCACGATATCGACGACGCGGAGCTTCGTGAACTTCTCGATGAGCGACCGCATGACGCTCGTGCGGTCGCTCGCCCGGTGCTGCACGACGACGAACGCCATCCCCGGCTCCGGCGGCAGATTGGCGAACAACCCCTGGAGGGCCTCCAATCCCCCGGCCGAAGCGCCGACGCCCACCACGGGGCAGAGCGCCCGGTCATGGGGCTCCGCCATTTCCGGCTCCTCGGGAGGTTCGGGCGGCTCCGCAGGCTGTTGTTCCTGGGGAGCCTCCGGCGGCGGCTCGGGCGCGGGCGGTTGTGCCCCTGCGGTCTGTTCCGGTCCGGTTCCCTGCGCCGGGGCATCGCCCGGCGCGGCAGACTCGGCCGGCTGGTTCGCTTTTCGGCGCTTGGGGAGTTCTGTTGTTGTCTTTTTCTCCAACCATACCTCTATTTCCATCCTGTATGTCCGCAGTCTCCTCTCGTTCAGGGTGCCAATCTTTCGCCACTGTACCTACGCAGCCCCAGGCACGCAAGCCAGAAGAGCCGATTAAGGATTTTGCTTAGTCCCCTTAAGGAATCTCCTCCGTCAGGGTTCCCATTCCCCCTGAGAAAATATCCCAAGAACTGCCGCGCAGCATGTCATTACGAGCGGAGCGCAGCAATCTCTCTCCCACAGCGGGGGGTTGAGATTGCTTCGTCGCTGCGCTCGTCGCAATGACATTCGCGGTTTTGAGATAGTCTCTTAGAGGGGGCGTGTGAAGCCGGCTTTTTGTGGCATGGGCTTGGGGTCCCCAACGCATAATTCCGCGTTGGGGTCCCCTGCCAGCCCATGCAGCATCGGCAGGATGCCGATGCCACCTATCAGACACCCTCTCCGGGACTCGTAGGAAATCTTCGTTCCCCAATTGAGCACGTTCCCGAGTCGTGGCCGTGGACGAACGCCATAAACTCAAAAGAGGCCGTTGTTTCATTGGATTCGGCCGGGAAAGAAGACAGGACCAGACCAGTGGCGCAGTGGACAGGAAAGTCACGCTCGTCGTCCACAGCACGTAGGAAGAGGGCATGCCAACGGGCAGTTGGGCAGGAAGCGCGGGACGAATGATCGCCGGCCTCGTGCTGCTGGCGGCCGCCGGCTGCCACGAGCAGGGAGCGCAACGCCACGAGGAACGCCCTCCGGCGCCGGCGGGACTGCCCGGACCGTGACGGGCACGGTCCGGCACGTCGAGGTGGAGGGGGAATTCTACGGCATTGTGGCGGACGACGGGACGAAACTGGACCCGGTGAACCTGCCCGAGGACTTCCGCCAGGACGGCGTGCGCGTCCAGGTCCGGGTCGTGGAGGTGAAAGACGCGGTCTCCACCCATATGTGGGGCAAAGCTGGTCCGGATCCTCGAGATCGAGCGGCTGCCGCCGGCGGAGGGACGATGATATGAAAGCTCACGTGATTCTGTTTGCGATGGTGGCCGATCGCCGGGGGCGCGCTTGGCCAGGGCTGCGCCGGCTATCGCGACCGTGCGACCGGCGAGGAGGCAACGTATGGGTGCGAGACCCTCCGAGGCACGGCTCGACCTGGAGATTGGGACCGTCTATGTCGCCGCCAGGCGGGCGGCGGTGGACCTGCGTCTGCGGTTCGCGCGGGCGGCCGAGGACGGGATTTCGGGCGAGATTCGAGCGATGGACGCCCAGTTGAACTCGGTCGAGATTCGCCTGGGGCCCTGCCGGAGAACCGGACCATCGTCAACATTCGGGTCGGGCCCTTCGGGGACCGGAACAAGTCCATCGTCATCTTCGAGCAGATCATGGAGAACCTCAGCCAGGCGGATCAAGTCGCTGCGGCCCCGACCTTACTGGGGAGCAATCTGCTGGCCGGTCCAGGATGGGCCTTAGGGAGATAATCCAGGGAGATCACCGAAGCTCTGCCGAGCGCCGCTCGGGAGGCGCAGGCACGCAATTAGCTCGGATGCGCGAGACCTGTATGAAATATCTCCGCCCCGGCCGCGGTCGATCGTCAGAGGGTGTGTGAGAAGCACACGTTCTCCGGGTGGCAGCCTCAAGGCCAGAGGCCTTGGGGATGGTTGGATTCTGGTTCCGGGCAGATCCCCATTCCCGGGGCAAGCCATCCCCAAGCTCCGCTTGAGGCTGCCACCCTTTCCCATACACCCTCTCGGGGTGACCGTGATAACCCGAGAGTAATGCCTTCCCGTCTTGGTCACTGCTCGCTAATGCAATAGAGGTGCTTCTTGCCCTTGAGGAACAGCTCGTGGCCGGCGATGGCGGGGGAGGCGTCGAAGCTGTCGTCGAGCTTGTTCGTGGCCAGGAGCTCCAGTTTGTCGGCATTCTTGAGCACAGCCGTGACGCCTTTGCGGCCGGGGAAGTAGACCCGTCCGGCCGCTCCCACCGGCGAAGCGAAGATGTCCTTGACCACCTCCAGATGCTCTTCGGTGAAATTCAGCCTGCCGGTCGCGGCGTCGTAACAGGAAAGGACCGGCCGGTTCATGGAGCAAACGTAGAGCTTGCCCTCGTAGAGAAGGGGGGACGGGACGTAGGGGGTCGCTTTGCTGACTTGCCAGCGGACGGCGCTGGTGCCGGTCAGGTCGCCCGTGTGGCCCAACTCCATCGCCTGCAACTCGCAGCCGCGTGCGCCGCTGGTGCAGAACACCAGGCCACCGGCCACGACCGGAGAAGGGATGACGTTCTCGGTCTGCCCGCCGCACTGCCAGATCGGCTCGCCTGTCTGAACGTCGTAGCTGCGGATGACCTTGGTGGCACTGACGATCACTTGCATTCGGCCGTCCACCTCGGCCACTACCGGCGTGGCCCAGGCGGTGTCTTCGTCTCGGGCTCGCTTCCACAAGGTCCGACCCGTCTTCTTATCGAGGGCCTGGATGGATGATCCGCGTTCGTGGTCCATCACGACGATCAGGGCCTCGCCGGCCAGGGCAGGAGAGCTGCCTTCCCCCAACATCAGCTTCGTCGTCATCCGGCCGAGGTCGCGGCTCCACTGGGGCACGCCGTTCACGTCATAGCAGTGCACGCCGCGCGAGCCGAAGCCGGCCCAGACGTGGATGCCATCGGTGACGGGCGAGTAGGAAGCGAAACCATGCTCGGGACTATGTCCCTTCATGCGGCACCTCTTCCCGGGCCGTCTTTTCCCAGAGGATTCGCCCGGTAGCCCGGTCGAGGCAGACCACGTCGAACTTGTAGACGTTCTTCGGCGGCTTGCCGCCGCTTCAAGGACGCCGGGGCGTTGGCCTCTGCGGCGGGTCTTGGCACGGCCGCGGGCGTACCCTGGCGATCCGTCTCGATCGGCGGTGAGAAAGAAGACCTTGTCGGCCCACACGATCGGGCTCGATGTCCCCTGGCCCGGGATCGGGACCTTCCATTTGACGTTCTGCGTTTCGCTCCAGGTCACGGGGGGCTGGCCCGTCGAGCGAGACGCCGCAGGCCAGCGGCCCGCGCCACGCCGGCCAATAGTCCTGGCCCGAGTCCGCCAGGACCGCGCCGCCCGGCAGGACCGACGCGAGCAAGAAGATCGTCAGCGCGCTGTCACGCGGTGGATCATATTCCCTCCGGTAGGCCTCCTTTCCTCAGAGCCTCAGACAGGAGGAGTCTCCCCATGTCATTGCGAGTCGCGAAGCCGCTGCGCGGCGGGTAGGTGGAAGAAGCAACCGTTGTCGAGGGTGCCATGCCTACGCCTCGTAGGCATGTTCTTCTCGTGCGTCCAGCATGTCTACGCAAGGCCGTAGACACGGCACCCGAAAACGTCGGTTTCTTAGAGAGTGTGTGAGAAGCATGTCTTCTCCGGGTGGCAGCCTCAAGGCCGGAGGCCTTGGGGATGGCGCAATTTTGGTGCCAGACAGATCCCCATTCCGAGGGCAGACCATCCCCAAGCTGCCTGAGGCTGCCACCCCTTCTCACACACCCTCTTAGGAGAAGCGCAGCAAGCCTGCCCCTGCGAAGGCAGGGGCAGCAATCTCAATTGATAGCCTGAGAGATTGCTTCGCTTCGCTCGCAATGACATAGGGAGAGGCTTTGTCATAGTCACGCGAGAGCTTCCTACGGGGTCAGGTGAACGCCGATTTGGGCGTTGGAGACGCCTACCCGGTAAAGACGCACGTCCGTCGCTTCGGGCGGGACTGTGGTCAGCGGCTTCGGTTTCGCCGAGCGTGTCTGGGCGAGCATCCGGCGGAGGAAATCCGGGTCGGCCTTGCCCATGTCCGGCACGGGTGTTCCGCCGCCGCCTTGGGTGTACTGCATCGATTGCAGCAGCGCGACGTGGGCGGCGGACGAGTCGTTGGTCAGATAGCCGTTCCCGATGCCCAACTTGAATCGCCCAGCAGCAGCACGTTCATGTTCGCCCCGGGGCCCTTCGTCACGATGGGCACGCTCTGGGAGTTGCTGTGCAGGATGCTGGTCAGAAACGTCAGATTGCCCTTGATAGTCGTCAAACTCGAAGGCAGGAATTCCGGCCTTCTGGGCCGTGGCGATCATGGCCCCGTTGAGCGTGAACGAGCCGGACCCGCGGCACTGCATGAAGCGCGGGAACTCATTCGTCTCGTACCAGATGTCGTGCACCAGGAGCCGGCCGCCATCCTCGACGTCGTAGCTGAGCTCGTTGTTGCTCGAAGAGCCGCTGAAGATGACCACCCGGCCGGCTGGGCTCCTCTGCCTGCCTTCGCGTTCGGGCCGCCCACGACCTTGATGCCCAGCTTGTTGCCGGCGTGGTTGATGTTGTACAGGTCCACGTCGGCGTTCTCCAGGCCGTCCACGAGCAGGCCCACCTGCCGGGCCGAAGTGACGTTGGCCTGATCCATGAAGACCCGGCCGCCGGCTTGGTCGCACTTCTCGATGACGAGGCCATCGGCGGTCTCGGGCCCCATCGATGAAGAACTCGCGCAGCGTCGCCCGCGATGGACCCGCCAGACGCAGAACCGGCCCGGGTTCCTTCGCGGCCCAGCGCAGGATCGTGCCGCAGCCATCGCCGACGATCTGCACGTCGCACCCGGCCGGAAGCACAAGGGTCGCGCGAATGGAATACGTGCCGGCCGGCAAATGGATGATCGGCCTCTGGTCTTTCATCGTGCCGGCCTTCTCGATGGCTTGCTGGATGTCGGCGCCGGTGCTCGTCTTGGGCAGTTCGATCACGGGACGCTCTCTTCGCGGCAGCGGGCCGGGCGGCTCTCGGACCGCACTTGTAGAGCATCGTAGGCAGCCACGTGATTGTCGAAGCTGAGGGCGGATTCCTTCGCCTGTACGGCGTTGTCTGCGGTGAATGTGTTGCCGATCGACACGAAGCCGGCTTTCGGATTGACCTGCACGGCGGGTTCTTCCGCCCGGCAAAGGTATTGTCGAAGAGCAGCAGGGGCCCCATGTCCTGCATCCGCACGGCGACGTCCTGGCAGTCGATGATCGTATTGCCCTGGATGGTCAGATTACTGCACGCGCCCATCGAGCTGGCGGTGAAGAACGCCTTCGAACCGACGGAGGTGTTGTCCCGCATGCTGAAATAGCAGGTATTGCCAATGCTCATATCCGCCTGGGTGGATCGGCGAAAGAGGCTGTGGTAGACGTGGAAATTGCCCGCGCCGAACGTATTGGTCACGCCGAGGCTACAGTCCTCGAAGAGGCAGTCCCAGATGAACCAGTCGAGCGAATTGAAATCCTGGATGCTGATCCCCGCCTTGGTGCAGCGCAGGAACTGGCACCGCCAGACCGTGGTCTCGGCGATCCCGTTCTTCATGCCCGCCTCGATCCCGAAGCCCACGTCCCGAAAGACCATATCCGAGAACTCGTTGTACGTGGTGAACGCCGGCCCATGCCGGATGCGCGGTGCGGGCCTTGCCCCGGCCGTCCAGCGTGATCCGCCCGACGCGGGCGTACCAGGCGTTGTACAAGAACATGACGCCGTTGTTGTCACCGTCCCAGAGAATGATAGTCGTGGCCGGATCGTCGCCAACGATGCTAACGTCCTTGGACTCCTCATGGGCGTTCCGCGCCAGTTCCAGCGTCCGGGTGATGCGATACCGGCCCGCCGGCAGATAGAGGACGTGACTGCGTCTTTGCACCGACCGCAGGTCATCGAGGGCCTTTTGCAGGGCCGCCGTATCATCCGCGACCCCGTCCCCGACGGCCCCGAAGTCGGCCTTGGCATTCGCCCACCCTGCCAGTGGCCCAACGAACTCGTCCCCGCGACTGATTTGTGTATGCATGATCGCGAGGCTCAGAATCACCATCACTGCACAACGGCCCAACATCATTCTCTCCTGTGTGTAGACCATATCTCAATATGACATGACATCCTAACGACATAGGACTCGGTTCGCTACCATGCAAAGAGGCAGATTGCTGCTTGTCTGGATTACGCACGGGATTTGGCGGAATTCGAATTGGCCGTATGACGAACCTACGATTTTTCACGGACCGTTGCGTCCCCAACTCAGCGGCGTAGGATGGGCTTTAGCCCATGCTGCATTTCCGAAAGTCCGCATGGGCTAAAGCCCACCCTACAAGCTACGATCGCCGGAGTCACGGCGTCGGTTGTGCGGCCGTGGGCTGTGGGGCTGGAGCGGCCGGGGGCAGCGGGGGCAGGCCGGAGGCTTTACGCAGGGGAGCAATCGCCTTGATGTAGTCCGGGTCGCTCAGGCTCCAGGAACGCGGATTGTTGACCAAGGTCTGGATCAGGTTAGGGCCCTCGGCACCGCGCCGTCCGCCGCCCATGCCGGCCCAAACCATCCACCAGGTCCAGCCGGGCTGCTGGGACAGAACCTCGATCGCTGGCGGCCGGCCTACCTCGGCCAAAGCGAGGGGTTTGTCCGCGGCCACTTTGAGCAGGTCATCATAATAGGACTGCTTGAACTCGCCATACACGTCCAGGGCGGCGATGTCGAAGTACTCGGGGCCGGGATAATAGTCGGCGAATTTGCGGTCCTCCCGCTCGGGCCGATCCACGCTCCAGACCCAGACCAGGTTGTTCAGCTTGTGGTGGTTCACGTACCGGTCGAAGATCTGGCGGTAGAGCCGGGCTGTGCTGTATTCCCCGCGCCGGCCGCCCCACCAGAACCAGTCGCCGTTCATCTCGTGGTAGGGCCGCCACAGCACCGGGACATGTGCCTCCTGCAATTGCTTGAGGAACCCCGCCACCGTATCGACCTGGACGCACCAGTGCTTGTACAGCTCCGTCCCCGGCGTCAGGATGTCCTTGAACTGGTCGTCCGTCAGCTTGCCCTGGACGCTCGCGAGTTTCGCCGGGACCGGGCCGCCGCGTCTTTGCGCAAAGACGACCGGCTCGTCCGCCGTGGGTGGCACCGCGTGCCAGCAGATCGTGACAATCGAACCCTGGGCGTACTGGCGCTTGCACTCGGCGACGATCTCGGGCCGGGCGAGATACGAGTCTTGGTTCCCCTCCTTGGCAAAGCCCATGTCCTGGCCGTAGATGGCCGGGACCTTGCCCCAGTTCTGGGCCGCCCGCTGGGTGTAGGTGTCTTTCGTATTCGGGTAGTTGTGCTGGCCGGTCAGCGTGTGCTTGCCGGAGAGGCTGGAGATGAGCTTGAGCAGCTCGACCGCTTCCGGCGCAGCGTTCGGCGTCACCGGCTTGCCGCTGTTCTCGGAACCGAAAAGAGTGACCGTTCCCGCACAGAGCCAGCCGGCGAGCCACCCGACAGCGATCTTCCCACATCTCATAAGCGTGCTCCTATTCTCCAAAGAGGACCTGCTATGCGTTCACTTGCGATCCTCCAGACTACGGAAAGTCCTCGGCTTGTCAAGGACCATGCACGAGCGCAAGAAGGGGACCTTGAAACGCAGGCGGTCCGGCAAGCAAATGAAGAGCCGCAAACAAGCCATCGCGATCGGGCTCAGTCAAGCCCGGCGCGAGGGCGCCAAGGTGCCGCCCAAGGAGTCCTCGTCCCAACGCAAATAGCTGTCTGATATGTGGGGACGTCGTCGTGTGCCGGAATCTCCTTGCGCAGGGCAATTGCCTGTGACCGCTGATCTGAAGTGGCATGGGCTTCCAGCCCATGAATCATCGGCAGGATGCCGATGCCACGGGCGGAGCCCAACGACTGGCGTAGCCACATACAATTGCCCTGCTCTTTCGCGGTAGTTGATTGTGACGTGGGCAGCGGCTAAGATACGCCTCGGAAGCCCTCCCGGGCCACGTGAGTACGGGTCGGACGAGAATCGAACGTGAGACCTGGGAAAAGGGCTCTGGTTAGAGGGGCCGTGGAATCTTCGTTCGAACAGGGGAGACGAGATGCAGGACCAGGGAACGCCGGTGCGGGTGCAGGGCAAATACCTCCACTGTGTGCATTGTGGGGCCACACGCTTTGTGCGGCGCAAGGCTCAGTTAGACGTGGCTTTCATGGCCTTCTTCGATCCGAGTTGGGTCGAGAAGACTGCGGGGATCTTTGTTTGCACCACCTGCGGCCGCTTGATTTCGATGTTGGTGTACGCTACCATATGAGCATGAAAGTAGTCACGGGCAAAGTGGTTGCAGGCCGGATCGTGATTGAAGGCGAGCCTTTGGAAGAAGGTGCCACCGTTACGGTCCTGGCACCGGGACGGGATGAGACATTCACGCTCGATGCGCAGGCCGAGACGGCCTTGCTCGCCGCGATGGCCGAGGCCGACCGGGGTGAAGTGGTCTCAGGTGAGGAGACGCTCAACAGGTTGCGCGATCGCGCTTAGGCCGTAGGATGGGCTTTAGCCCATGCTGCCCCCTCCGAACGGATGAATGTCCGCATGGGCTAAAGGCCATCCTACCTGCTAATTGTTGGGGGACTGTCGATGCGTCGAAGAGAGCTAACTGCAAAGGAGGCTGCGATCCTCAGGGTGATTCAGGACGGATACGGCTCGCAGAACAGCCTGGACGAAGTATTCTTCTCGGAAAAGGACGACGCCGTTATATTCGTAAAATCATCTGATGGGGCGACGCCGTTGTGCGCGAATCTCACCAACCTTGCAGCCTGGGGCGCAGATGGCACTATTTCAAGCGACGAGGAATTGAAGAGGGATTGGCTGCTGATTCGGGTCCCCTAGCCATTCGATGCAGCCAAGCGCTGCCCGTTGCGCGATCACCCGTGGGCAACTATTGAACGTCCCACGAGGCTGAGCCTTAGTCGAGAGTTTCTGAATGATCAGACGACGCTTGGGAGAAATCAATCGCCATAGTCTCGGGGAGTCTCTGGGTGATGATCTCGGCGGCGAGATTGGTCCACTTCTGGCAGGCGTCGAGGACGACACTGTCCGTGGTGACGACAATCGGAGTGGTCTGGTAGGGTGTGCTGTGCACACCATTTCCTTCTGCGATGTTGGTGTGCACGGCACACCCTACCAACGGAGAACTCAGTTCGGCGTCGGGGCTGATCGTCAGGCGGATTTCCCAGGGCCAGTGGTTCTCCTGGGCGAGTTGACCGATTAGAGTCTTCAAGCGGCCGCTGTTGGAGACGGGGCTGTCTAAGAGCCACAGGGCTGAGGCGACGTGAATCTCTGTAAGGAATTCGCCTATGAGTTGCACGGCGGGGACGGTCTCCTCGACTTTGCGGTAGGTGCCGTGGATGCTGGCGAGGTTGCGGCAAGCATCCGTCGCGGCCGCGGAAGATCAGGCCGCCGCTCAGGGCCGCCTCGATTGTGATCAGCAGGTTGTAGCCGTCGATGGCGAGGGCTGGCCGGCCAGGGCCTCGACGGGCACGCAGCGCTCCAGGCGGGATTGCCGCTGCTGGTCGGAGCAGGAGCTGCGCATTACGGCCAGCCGCTGGCGTTGCGTCAAGGAAAAGCGGTCGCCCACCAGCTTCAAGGCGCTCTTCTCGGCGTAGCCTTTCGTCAGCAGCAGCGAGAAATCGGCGACGGCTTCCCGCAGGCGTGGCAGCATCTCGGGTGCGAACAACGCCGCATCCTCGGGATGTGGCCCTCGATGTTCTCTCTTATCCGGCACTTTGTGATTTACGATTTATGATTTTTGATTTATGATTCGCTGGACGTGTGCTGCGCATGTACGGTACTGGAAATCATAAATCATAAATCGTAAATGGTAAATCCTAATGCCCAGTCATAACCTGGCACGCTTGGAAATTGACGATCTGGAGATTCTCGGCTATTCCGTCGCCGGAGAGGAGACGGTGGTGGGGATACCGCAACTCGACGTCTGCTTCGATATCGGGAAAGCCCCCGACCAGCTCATTTCCATCAATCACGTCCTGATCACGCACGGACACATGGACCACTCGGCGGGCTTCGCGTACTACCTCTCGCAACGGAATTTCGGCGGCATGGCCCCCGGCACGATCCTGGCCCCGGCCAACCTGATCCCGCCCATGCGCGAGATTCTGTCCGCCTGGGGACACTTGGACGGCAACAAGATCCCGGGTAACCTCGTGGGCGTCCGGCCGGGGGACGAAGTCCCGATCAAGCCGAACCTCTACGCGCGGGTCTTCCCGGTCAAGCACAGTCCGGGCGCCGTGGGCTTCTGCCTCATCGAGAAGCGAAAGAAGCTCAAGCCCGAATACCTTGAGCTGACCGGCCCGCAGATCGTGGAATTGAAGAAGCAGGGGATCGAGATCGACTATCCGCTGGAGTTCCCCATCGTCAGCTACCTGGGCGACACCCAGTACGTGGATTTCTGCCAGCTCGACTACATCGCCAACAGCAAGATCCTGATCGCCGAGTGTACGTTCTACGAGGTGGACCACGCCGGCCGGGCCGAGGCGGGCCGGCACATGCACGTCAACGAGCTGGCCCACCTGCTGTCGTGCATGAAGAACGAGCACATCATCATCACGCACACCACCCAGCGGACCCCGATGCAGGAAGTCCGCCGGGTCCTGGAAGAGGCCCTGCCGCCGGAGATCTTCGCGAAAACGACGATCCTAATGGACCGGCGGTCGAAGAGACGGTGACGTTCGGAGGATCGCATATGCGCCTGTTTGGAGTTCCGCGTTTACGCCGGTCGGAGTAGTCTCGCCCGCCTGAAGGCGGAACTCCAAACGTTCCTACGAGACTCGGACCTCCTGCCTGCCGCGCAGGTACAGGACGATGAAGAGCACCGTCAGCAGGGTGGGCGTCAGTACAACCCACGCCAAATCACTGTAGACGCCGGCTCGCAGGACCTGGGCGTACGACGCCATATCCGTCACCCGGACCATCCAGATACGCTGCCCCAGGTTCATCCCGGACAGGACCGGAACGATCAGAAGGGAACCCACGACCAAGGCCGTCATCTTCGCGCGGGAGAGACCGGGTCCCATATGGAGACGTGCGCGTGTATCGGAGATACCACCACAGACCGGCTGCGACGACCGCCACCATGGTCACCAGGGGCAGCATGATCCGGACGATCGTAAGGCCGACAGTCCCCAGGAGGTGCAGGCAGCCGAGCCACAGAAGGGCTGTGGATATGACGCTGGCGAAATGTCCGGCGATTACCCAAAGCAGCACGCCTGCGGTAATCCAGCGTAAGCGGGAAATGAGCGGTGCGTACGGATGGATTTTGGCGAATTCCTGCTCAAGACTCGCCGGGTCTCCCAGGCGATGCCGGGCCACGAGGAAGGTCTCATCATCAGATAAACTCAGAGCCTTGAGATGGTCGATTTCCTCGCGCAGGTGGTTTTCCAACTCGCGGATGTCGGCGGGACCGAGCGTCCCGCCACCGGCTAAACCGCCACGCCACTGCTCGATCTGTCTCTCTATGTCAGACATGGTTTCGTCTCCCACAACTGCTGCAAGGTATTGTGTACGAGGGTCCACTGGCTGCGGTGCTCGGCCAGGGCCTGGGTGCCTTCCTTCTTCAACCGATAGTACTTCCGCTCCCGCCCGGTCGCGCTGGTGTCCAGGTAAGCCTCGATAAGGCCCTGCTTCTGGAGCCGATGCAGGACGGGGTAAAGCATCCCGTCGGTCCATGTCATTTTGCCCCCGGACAAGTCCCGCACGCGTTTGATGATCGCATAGCCATAGCTATCCCCCTCCGCGAGGATCGACAAGATCAACGGCGTGGCCGAGGCGGCGATCAAGTCCTTGGAAATCGACATAGGTTCTACTCCATCGCACGGTTACCTAATGCATCTATACATAGTACAGCTATGTATATGACTGTCAAGCAGATTCCTGTCGAATTCTTCATTTTTTCCAGTGGCGACATCGAGAGGCGGATAGATCAGTGCGTAGTTGGACTTCAGCCCATGCCACCCTCTTGGCGTGAGTCATTTTCTAAAGCCGCGGAGTACCGGTTGCCGAACCATAGGTGGGATTCCTCGCGATCCTGGAAAGCGTGGGGGTCGGAGTCGAAGGACGACAAGGAGGCGTGTAACAATGGCTGGTGTGCTTTCTGTCCTGCTTGGTGTTTCTGTAATGCTCGCGTGGGTAAATCCGGGGTCCCAGGCGGGCGGCACGCCGAGGGAGCCAAACAACGCCCGGTCCAGCCTGGATTTGTCGGCCTTCTCTGCTGTCAGGGGTGTCGATTATGACTACGTGCACTTCTACCCGGAGATAGAAGGCATTATCCGTGCCCATGTGCGTCCTGACGGCGCGAGTTTGGAGGGCATCGGTCCGATCACCTTTCACCACATGAGGGACTTGGCCAGCTTGAGCATTCGCGAGCAGACCATCCCGAACTTTCTCCTTTTTGCCGGCAGCCCCTTGCGCAGCCTGCGACTCTACCATTGCCGGATCAAGGATTTTGCGACCATGCAGCACATAGCCGGGATAGAGGAGTTGCATCTGCGCGGCTGTGGGATCAGGGTCCTTTCCTTCTCCGCCCCGGTATCGTCGGTAGCGTATCTGTCCCTGGCGAACAACAATGTCGAGGACATCACGCCCCTGGCTGGCGGGAGACACCTCCAATGGCTCGACCTGCGTGACAACCAGATCCACAGCATCTCAGTTCTGAAGGCGTTGCATAAGCTCACGTACGTGGACCTTCGCTACAATCCCCTGGGGCCGGAGGCCGATGCCGATATCCTCGCGATCAAGGCAGACAATCCCAGCGTTACGATTCTAGTGGGCCAAGAGCCGCGGGTTACCAAAGAAGACCTGATGGAACAACTCTTGGCACGGGCCAAGATCGCAGAGTTTGCTCGCTGCGTGAGATGGCGCTACGAAGATGGCGTTGTGATGCCCATGATGCCGGGCGTCACCGATGGAGAGGAGTTGCCTGATGAGATACCCAAAGCACTCCTTTGCCTGAGGAAGAGTCAAGATAAGGAATACCTGCCTGACCTCGCGGCCATCTTCGTCAAGTACACCATCGAAATAGAGGAGCATTATCCGCCGGGACCCGTGTGGGACCCGGAGAGGCCACTTCTCCGCGCGTTTCTTGGGGGGGTTGGCTTGAAGGTCTCCAATGAGGCTGGCATGCCGGCCCTCGTTCTGGGGCAATGGATATTGAATCACCGTGACAAGCTTGCACCCTCCGTGTTCCTGGACGTGCAGATCGCGAAATACAAGAAGTGGCTCGAAGACTACTCCGCCGCGCATAATAGACCGCATTGACAGGGGAGGAGTAACGAGCTTGGAATGGCGCTTCCGCTGGCCCCCGATCCACCGGACGACTGCTACATCGGCGGACGGGAATAGGTCAGGCAGGCGTCCACCAGTTCCGCGATCGACGGCGGTGCCGGCGCACATGACTTTGTCGGCGCCGCCCCAGTAGAGCTTCAGGGTGCCGTCGTCCTCGGGGACGGCGCCGCAGGTGAAGACGACGTTGGGGACGTAGCCGACAACCTCCCAGGGGTCTTCCGGCTGCAAGATCCAGCGGTCGCAGACGCCGAGGATGTGGGCGGATCGTCGAGCTGGTGCAGGGCGACGCCGAGACGGTAAACGGCCCCGGCCATCGTGGGAAAGACACCATGATAGATGCTCAGCCAACCCTTGGGCGTCTTGATCGGCGGGGCGCCGGGGCCGATCTTCATCTCGTCCCAGTGGTACGGCACCGGTTTCATCATGACCTGCGAGTCGCCCCAGTGGACGAGGTCGGGCGAATAGGTGATCCAGATCGACCACGGGCTGATCTCGGAGTGCGGCCGGTCGAGACGGACGTAACGGCCGCCGATCTTCTCCGGGAACAGGACCGTGTTGCGGTAGTCGGCTTGAGTGATGAGCGAGATGCGCTCGACGGACTCGAAGTCGGTGGTCTTGGCCAGGGCGATCCGGACGCCGTGACGGGAGTAGGCACTGTAGGTGATGTAGTAGGCGCCTTCGAGAAGCGTGATCCGCGGGTCCTCGACGCCGAATTCCTCATACTCCGAGAAGGGCGGCTCCCTGCCCGGCGTCAGGAAGGGCTGGCGGCCGGGGGGCGAAATGGAACCCATCCGTGCTCTCGGCCAAGCCGATGATGGACCGGCCTGTATCAAGTGCGAGCGAAAGAGCATGATGTAGCGGCCCTCGTACTTCGTGACGCCGGCATTGTGGACCGTCTCGACCGGATACGGGATGTCATCCTTCGTCAGGATGGGATTGCCCTGGAATCGCGTGACGAATCGCTTCTTCATGTCAGTACCCTCCTAATGGAAATCGCGAAGCTCGAAATCCGAAATCCGCACGACGCCAAGGTGCGCGGAAATTCAAATCGACCAGATGACCTAAACGCTGACGCCCGATCGGACGATTCGTTTTGAATTTTGGATTTTGGTCATTCGTGCTTGTTTCGGATTTCGGATTTCGCATTTCGGCTTTTTCATGCTTCGCGGCGGAAGATTTCTTCGTAGACCTGCTCGTAGCGCTCGGCCATGCGGGCGATGGAGAAATTCTCTTGCACCCACCGGCGACAGGCCCGGCGGTCTATCCTATCTACTTGGCCGACGGCCGCGACGGCTTCATCAATATTGTGGACCAGATAGCCGGTCACCCGGTCCCGGACCACCTCGCGGCAGGAGCCCAGGTCCATCGCGATCACGGGCACGCCGGCTGCCATCGACTCGGCCAGCACCAGCCCGAAACGCTCCGGAATCGTGTTCAGATGGATCGTGGCATAGGCCTGCCGGAAGAGTTCGTCGCGCAGTACCGGATCGGCGGGGCCGACGAACTGGATGGAACGGCCGTTCACGTGCGGCTTGATGAAGGTGTCGAAATACTGCTGGTCCTGGATGATCCCGGCGATAATCAGGTCCCGGCCGGACTGCCGGGCGACCTCGATGGCCAAGTGGGGTCCTTTGTCCAAGTGAATCCGCCCGAGGAAGAGGAGCTTGTCGCCGGGCCGCTCGCGGAACGTCAGGTTCGACAGGTCGATGCCGTTGTAGACCGTGGCGAGGTAGGGCAACTCCGGGTCCCGGTCGGAATCGCTGATCGAAACGTAGTACGTGTCCTTGTAATTGCGGTAGACGCGGAGGATGTCCGGGTGGGAGAAGCCGTGGATCGTCGTGAGCATCGGCGTCTTGATGAACGGCAGGTACGTCAGGGGCAGGTAGTCGAAGTGGCTGTGGATCAGGTCGAACTCGCCGGCGTGTTCGAGGGTCTTCGAGATGTGCAGGCACGTCGAGACCCAGCCGATCTGCGTCCGGTCCTCCTCGTAGCCACGGTCGATGAACCCGACGAGCCGGGCCTTCGTCACGGAGTCCTTCGTGGCAAAAAGGGTGATGTTCTTCCAGCCCCGGGCCACGAGCCCCTCGGTGACGTTGCTGGCGACCGTCTCCCAGGCCCCGTAAGCACGGGGCGGGGTGCGCCAAGCCACGGGGGCGAGAATCGCGATGCGTCTATCTCGGAGGTCCATGCCGGGATCGTATCACGCGCCGCGACCCGGCGTCATGTCCTCGCTTGCGCGGACATGGCACGCGTAGGCATGGACGTTCCGGAGGCTCACCGGTCCTATTCGGCCGTGTCGTGTCGTCCTTGACTTCATGGACTTAGTGGACCGATAGGACTCGATACGCATCCCGCGTGCCCGTCACTTCCTTCTTGATCCGCTGGATGTGGCCGCGGCCGAGGGCCTTGACCTCGCAGCCCAGCTCGAAATAGCGGCGGATCTTGTCGTCGGACAGGATGCCGAAGCAATCGATCACCGCCAGGGGCGCCCCGGCCCACTGGACGATCTGATCGGGGTCGAGCTTCAGATACGGCTCGTGCGGCACGGCCAGAATGACCGCCTCCGCCCCCCGGATCGCCTGGGCCAGGTCCTTCTCCACGACGGAATTGACCAAGCCCTCCTGGTTGCGGAAGAACCGCGACCACGAGTGGCCGGGGGCGGGATAGGTGTCCTGCTGCTCCAGCTCGTACCAGTGGTCCACGTAGGGGTCGTGGATGCGCATCTCGGCCCCCATCTCGGTGAGCTTGCGCACGACCATCTCGCTGCCGCTGTAGCGGGTGTCGCCGACGTCCTGGCGGTAGCTGGCCCCGCAGATCAGGACCTGGGCCCCGGCGATGTAGCGGCCCATGTTCCGCAGGGCGTCGCGGGTCAGCTCCGCCACGTGCAGGCCGCGGGTGTCGTTGATGTTGATGGCGGTCGGCGTGATCTTGAAGACGTCGTCGCCATCCTCGAAGCCCAGGATGTGCTTGTAGGCCCAGTAGCCCAGGCCGCCGTCTTTGGGCAGGCAGTAGCCGCCGACGCCCGGGCCCGGGAAGATCATGTTGCTGTGGGTGGGCCGCATCTTGATGGCCTTGATGACCTTGATGAGATCGACGCCGTTGCGCTCGGCGAAGATGCTCCACTCGTTCAGGAACGCCAGGATCGTCGCCCGGTAGGAGTTCTCCACGATCTTGGTGGTCTCCGATTCGATGGGCCGGTCCATGACCGTCAGCGGGAACTTCTCGGTATTGAGCACCTCGCGGAGGAATTTGACGACGCGGTCGCGGGCCTCGGGGGTGCAGCCGGAGCAGACCCGCCAGAAGTCGCGGATGCTGGAGACGTACTCCCGGCCGGGCATGACCCGCTCGAAGCTGTGGCTCAGCAGCGGGGCGGAGTCGATGCCGCGCTTGGCAAAGGCCTTCTTCATGATCGGCCAGGCGACGAACTCCGTCGTGCCGGGGGCGACGGTCGTCTCGATGAGCACGAGGCACTTGGGGCCGATCCGCTCGCCGATGGTCTTCATGGTGGCTTCCAGGGCGCTCATTTCCGCCTCGCCGGTGCACATGTTGCCCAGCTCGTGCTTGGTGTAGTCGCACTGGACGTCCACGACCACGCAGTCGGCCAGCTTCAGGCAGTCGCTGTTGTAGGTGGCGACGAGCGTCTTTTTCTGGTTGACGCAGCGGGCGATCATGGGATCGACCTCGGGGTCTTCGGCCTTGACGGGGGATTGGCCGCGGTTGAGCAGCGGGATCTTCCAATAGCTGCGGGGGCTCGGCCGCTGGCAGCCGATGACGAACTTGCTGGGCTTGCCCGTCTTCTTATCGACGGTATCGGCGATGATGGCGGCCATGACGGCGCCGACGAAGCCGACGCCCATCACCACGACGATTTCCTTGCCCTGGGCCCGGGCCGCTTTGGCCAGGGTCTCCAGCCGCTGGAATTCCGCCGCGTAATCCGTAGACTTCGGCAATTCGAACTTCTCTCCCGTAGGACTGATGGAGTATTCGCTCATGCGCACTGACCTCTCAATTCTCCTCTGTTACGAGACAGAGACCCTAAAGACGAGAGATCTGCATTCGAGGACCAGCTCATGCCCTCCTGCACGGTGTGGCAACGGGCACACCCATGCGACGGACGCGACCAGTTTAGCAGTAAAGAACGCCCAGGCAAGACTTTTCTGGGACCGTGCAACGCCGGGTCGGCAGGGAATTGACTGTCCGGGCTTTCGTGTGAGGGGCGAAAAATGCTATAATAGGAGTGCGCAGTGGGCAGACGGCCCGATTGGAGGAGTCTCGATGCAGAAGGCAACTGGGCTGATCTTGTTGGCGGTGCTCGCGTGTCTGCGCCGGCGCCGGCCGGGGCCGAGTCGCCTGCCTTTGAGTACCCCTCGGCGGTTCTCGACGCCTATGATGCGGACGGCAGTTGCTGGACGGGGATGGACGCCGCCGGGGCCTATCCGGTGCAGGTGGTGCCGGAGCAGTGGCTGGTCGGGCCACCGCCATCCCAGAACTCGGCCGTCACGTTGCCGGCGGACCACTGGATGGACCTGGCCTTTTCCGGCCGGCTCGTGGCCGGCGACGGCAATGACATCGTCGTCGTCGAGAACGGCAAGTCCGGCGAGCAGGCGCTGCTGTTCGTCACGGATGGCGCGGACCAGGAGTATCTCCTGACCAAGCTGAGCGTTGACAACTCGATGAAGCAGGAGCTGAGCTACTTCAGCCTCAATCTGGAAGGTGTGGTCCTGCCGTTCGTACCCCGGGCCGTCCGCCTGGTCGGCTTGGACTTGGGCGGCCAGTCGCCGGGCTTCGATCTGAGCAACGTCCGCGCCCGCGTCGCGCATGACGGTGGCGCGAAAGCGTGTTGTCCCAATCCGGTCAGCGGTGCTGCCGGCGTCAGTCCCTACGTGAAGCTTTCCTGGTCCCCGGGGGACGCTGCGAATCGGCACGTGATCCACTTTGGTGAACTCGCGTCGCCAGTGGGCCTCGCCGGGCCGGACGATCCGCAGCCGCCGCCGCCCGTCGCAGGATGCGAACACGTTCGAGCCGCCCGCCCTGGGGCTGGGCCGGACCTATTACTGGCGGATCGATGAAATCAGGGATCACAGGATCGGGGACCGGGGGGCAGGGAACTCGAGACCCTGACCCCGGGAGACGTCTGGTCCTTCACGGTGGCCGACCGGCTGGTGGTCGATGATTTCGAGACCTACGACTTGAAGGACGCATTTCCTGTACGAGACGTGGCAGACGCGCGGCCGGGCGGACATGTCCCTCGAGCAGGGGATCGTCTGGACCTGTGGGCAATCCCTGGCGTTCCGCTACGATTACGACTCCGTCTGGTCCTCCGAGGTGGTGCGCACGTTCGAGACGCCGCAGGACTGGGCCCGCACGGAGGCCAGAGTCCTGCAATTCATGTTGCGCGGCGCCCCCGGGAACGCCACGACCGGCCAGATGTATGTCACGCTCGACGACGGCCAAACCGAGCAGCGCGTGCCGTATGCGGGCGATCTGCACATCCTCGCCGAGCCGCAGTGGCACGTCTGCCGGATCGCGCTGCCCGAGTTCAACCAAGTCAACCTGGCCCATGTCACGAGCATGGCGATCGGACTGCGTCCCGCGACGACGGACCCGCAGGAACGTGGGATGGGGACGATCTACCTTGACGATATCGTCCTGCGGCCGGCCGTATGTCTCGAAAACCGTGACGCGCCTGACTCCCCCGAGGGCCGGCCCGCGGCGGATCTGACCGGCGATTGCACCGTGGATTACCGGGACCTCCAGCGGCTGGCGAAAGACTGGCTCTACGACCGCACCCGCACGCTGGCGGTGGCCGCCCCGAACGAGCCGATCCTGTGGTATGACTTCGAGGGCGACGCCCGGGATCAGGCGGGCACGGCGGACGGCCAGATCCAGGGCCGCTGCAACTTTGTCCCGGGCGTGTATGGGCGGGCGATTGAATTCCCCGAGCGAGGGCGACGGCGTGACCATCCCGCCGGCGGCGGGCGTCTTCGGGCGGATCCGAGACGCGATTACGATTACCTTCTGGCAGCGGGGGACCGACTCGTCCCACCGGAACGATACGCTGTGCTGCTCGAATTACATCTACGGCCAGATGAATCCGACGATCGCGATCCACCTCGGCTGCTGGCGCGATCCCGGCCAATACCGCTGGGATTGCGGCTCTCCGTGGTCGTTCGAGAATCGCGTGGCGGGCCGGCACCAGGACAAGACGCGAGTGGGCCGGCCGCTGGAATCATTGGGCGTTCACGAAAGACGTCCGCCGGGGCCGGATGGAGATCTATCTCAACGGCGAGCTGTATGACAGCCGCACCGGCACGAACACGCCCATCACCGGTATCACGTCTTTCGACGATCGGCTCCGGCTGGTACGGCCGCTATGACGGCGCGATCGACGACTTTCGGATTTACGACTATGCTCTTTCCGCCGCCGAGGTCGCCCACGTCGCCACGCGCGGCACGGGCCTCCTGCCCCAGCCGCCCGACTCCCCGGCCGACCTCAACGCCGACGGCACGGTCAATTTCCGCGACCTCGCCCTCCTCGCCACGCAGTGGCTCCAGAATAACCTCTGGCCGTAGGGTGGGTTCTTAACCCACGCGCAGTCCAATCGATACGTCTTCACGCATGGGTTGAGAACCCACCCTACACTCGACTGACCCGCGCATGGCGTCAACGCGGGCATCTTGTCGGAGTGGGCCAGGCCGGGTATCATTGCCTCGTTGTAAGTGCAATCATGACCCATTCGAAAGGTGATAGATCATGAGATACCTGAGGGCAAACTGGTGGTGCGTTGGTGTGGTGGCGGCGCTGATATGCTGGTGTCCGGTGGGCTTGGGCGCCGAATCAGGAGGGACAGCCCAGACGTCGCCGGCGGTGGTCGCTCATTTTCATTTGAGCGGGGAGCTGAGCGAAGAGCCGGTGGCCGATCCTTTCGGCCTGATGGCCGGCGAGATCACTTCCCTCAAGGACCTCGTGCAACGTCTGAACAAGGCGAGCACCGACACGCCAGGTTAAGGCCGTGGTCTTGACGTTCGGCGGGATGGAGGTCGGGTTCGGGCAGGCGGAGGAGCTGCGGCGGGCCATCGAGCACGTGAAGTCGGCCGGCAAGAAGGTCTACGCGTACGCGGACGACCTGAGCACCGTCGAATACGGCTTGCTCTGTGCGAGCGACCGTCTCAGCGTCGCGCCCCAATCGACCCTGTTGCTGACGGGCCTGTACGGCGAGTCGCTCTATGTGAAGGGACTGCTCGACAAGATCGGCGTCCAGGCGGACTTCCTGCACATGGGGGACTACAAGTCGGCCGCCGAGATGCTGACGCGCACCGGTCCCAGCAAACCGGCCCAGGAAAACCTCGATTGGCTGTTCGACAGCCTCTATGGCTCGCTCGTGGACATGATCGCCAAGTCACGGGGCAAGACCGCCGAGCAGGTCCGCGACCTGATCGATCACGGCCCTTACACCGCCGAACAGGCCAAGGAGAAAGGCCTGATCGACGCGATCCAGACACGCGAGGAATTCCTGGCGTCGGTCAAGAGCGACTTGGGCGGCCAGATGCAGGTGGACAACCGCTACGGCCGGGAGGAGAAGGCCAAAATCAATCTGAGCAATCCGCTCGGGTTCTTCTCCATGCTCTCCGAGCTATTCAAGGCCCCGACGGCGGCCCCGAAGAAAGACGCCGTGGCCGTCATCTACGTCGAGGGCGCGATCCTGCCGGGCTACAGCCAGCCCACCCTGTTCGGCGCTTCTCAGGCCGCCTTCAGCGGGGACATCCAAAAGGCCCTCGAAACCGCCGCCCAGGACGATTCCGTGAAGGCGGTGGTGATGCGCGTCGATTCTCCCGGCGGCTCGGCCCAGGCCAGTGACGTCATTTTGAACGCCGCCCGGCAGGTCAAGACCCAAAAGCCTCTGGTCGTCTCGATGGGCAACGTCGCCGGCAGCGGTGGTTATTACGTCGCCTGCGGCGCCGACGCGATCTTCGCCGATGCGGCCACGATCACGGCCTCCATCGGCGTCGTAGGCGGCAAGCTCGTGACCACCGACCTATGGAACAAGCTGGGCGTCAACTGGGTCGGCCACAAGCGCGGTGCGAATGCCGACCTGTTCAGCAGTGCCCGGCCCTTCGACGAGGCCCAGCGGAAAGTGCTGCAAGACTACATGCAGCAGACCTACGAGGTCTTCAAGGGCCACGTGACGGCGGGCCGGGGCAGCAAGCTCCGCAAGCCCATCGACGAGATCGCGGGCGGCCGGGTCTACACGGGCCAGCAGGCCCTGGACCTGGGGCTGGTGGACCAGATCGGCGGATTGCAGCAGGCGGTGGAATACGCCGCCGCGCGGGTGTCTCTGAAGGACTATGAGATCCGCGTCCTGCCGGAGCCGAAGGACTTCTTCACTCAATTGATGGGCGACCTCTCCGGCGAGGGCGAGCACCCGACGGACCTCAGAGTCGCGAGCACGACCAGTCTGCTCACCGGCTACCCGGCGCTGGCGCCGGTGCTCGACCTGCTCCGAAAGACCGAGCCGCAGCGGGCCCGGGCCTTGATCCAGGCCCTCCAGCGCATCGAGTTGTTCCGCCAGGAGAGCGTGATCCTGATGATGCCGTTTGACATGGTACTACAGTAGAACAAACCGAATGCGTGTGCGATGGTCATGAAGATAGAGAGACGGTTGCCTACAATCCGCGTCCACTTTTCCTTCGAGACGTACATACGCCTGATCTTGGCTGTGCTGCCGCCGAGCGATTTGATCGGCATTGAGTTCCCGTAGGCAGCAGGGGAGCGTCTATGGATCAGCATTACGGCTGTGCGGATAAGGATATCGGCCACTATACCTGCCATCACACGCGCGAGCGGGTGAGGGTCGATGGGCGGCTGTCGAAGACGTGCTGGGAGGGAGCGCCGAAATCGCCTCGGTTCGTGGATATGGTGACGGGCGTGCCGGGATTTCTTGATACGCGAATGGCGGCCCTCTGGGACGACAAGAACCTGTACGTGGCCTTCTGGATCGAGGAGCCGAACGTGCAGGCGCAGTTCACCGAGCGGGACGTGCCGGTGTACTTCGAGAATGATGTCGAGGTCTTCATCGCGGGCCCGGACTGCTATTACGAGTTTCAGATCAACGCCCGCGGGACGATCTACGAGGTGTTCTATATCTGGCAGGACGCGTACCGCAAGGGCGGTTTCGCAGGCCAGCCCCAGTTCGACCTGACCACGCACGCGGTCGATGTCCTCGGCGGCTTCCAGGATGGGATGCGGTACAAGAAGCACCCGCGCGGCCGGCGCTGGGCGTTCATGGATTGGGATTTCCCCGGTCTTCAGGCCGCCGTCCAAGTTGATGGCACGCTGAACGACAGCACCGACGTCGATCGCGGCTGGACGGTCGAGCTGGCCTTCCCGTGGGAGGGCATGCGCACTCTGGCCCAAGGCCGGGCCTTGCCTCCCAAGAAGGGCGACATCTGGCGGATGGACTTCTCCCGGTTCGAGGCTCTGCACGCCAACGGCCGACTGATCGATCCCTCCGTCGGTTGGTCCTTCAATAAGCACGGCGTGTACGATTCCCACATTCCCGAGTGTTTCACGCACGTACATTTCTCCGCGGACGAGGCATAGTCTTATGAAGACGAGCGATAATCGAACCAAGCCGAACGTGACCATACGACCGGCAAGACCGGAGGACTTCGACAATATAGTCCCGCTGTTCCGGCAGTTGTGGCCCGCGGGCCCGCTTGACTTGAGGGCCGCCCGGGACATGTTCGATCGCGGGTTGACTTCCGAGGCGAGAGCGTATCTTTGCGCGTGCCAGGAGGACCGGATTATCGGTTTCTGCACCCTCCAGATTCGTGATTGTTTATGGTTGCAGGCGGAGATCGGATACCTTTGTGACCTGGTGGTCGATCACGAGCATCGAAACGCAGGGGTCGGCACGGCCCTGGTGGAGAAGGCGATTGAGATCGCCCGGGAGAGAGGGTGCCGGCGGGTGGAGTTGGACTCGGGGTTTCACCGCGTCGAGGCTCACCGGTTCTATGAGCACCGGGGTTTCGAAAAGCGAGCCTTTCTGTTTTCCAAAATACTATGAGGGAGCATGCCATGGAGCAGGAGAAGAAGAACGTTCAGGCGAGCGTGCCTACCTTGACGCCGCCCAAGGAACTGGACGACGCCTGGAGCCGGTGGCTGATCGGCGAATGGGAGAGTTCCGGAGAATCGGACCTGCCGGGCTTTAAGTGCTGGGTCCGAGGCACCGGACGGATGAAAGCAGAACTGGGCGTGGGCGGGCAATTCCTTATCGTGACGAAGCAGGGCCAAGTCGCACAGCTTTCGGACGAGTATGTACAGCATCTGCGCGAGAAGATGCACGCGTCTGAGGTTGAAATCGAGAAACTGCGGCAGATGAAGTTTGCGGAAGTGGACTACCGCACGATCGACCCGCGCACCGGCGGGATCGTGGCGTATCTGTTCGATAGCTGGCGCTGTGTGGCGGCGGGCACCGGCACGTGCGACGGCAATAAGGAAACGATCGAATGGAAGTGGTCGGCGGGCGGGCAGGGGACCTCCGTCCGTGCGACGGAGCGAATCGGCCAGGACGAATTCGTCACCTGACTTCCTCGCCGTGGACTACGGACGGTACAAGGTCCGGGGCTTCTACACGCAAAGCGAGACCCTGAGCCGGTACTTCCGAGCGACCGCCTGGCTTCAGTCCATCCTGTTCCGCGTGGCCAAGGACGAGGAGCTTCTATCCATTCTCATGCTCGGGGACTGTCTGCGGGCGGCTCGCCTCACGGGTGAGGAGGTCAAGGCACGTTCGTACCGGGAGTTCTTCCGTACGTTCAACCTCTTCCTCGGTGCCGGCGACGACGGGGACTTGGTCACCGCGGCAGATCATGTCGACGGGGAAGGGGGGATTGATCTGAGCAAGATACACGGACAGCTCTTGGCCGAAGCAACTGCCGGCAGCATCGCGCAAATCAACGATCAGTTTCGCTTCGCTTCTTCGGACCCAGGTATCGCCGCGGAGGCGAGTTTCCGAGTCCTCTCCGCCTATCGAACGCCTGATGCGCTGCTCTTTCATCGAACGACCGACTTTCGCCAGCGGCCTATACCGAACGGGCTGGAGATCTGCATTGCCCTGGGCTCTGCCTTCGCCCGGGACAAGATCGAGGACCCGGAAAAGGCAAAGCTCCTGGCGGTGATCGAGAGAATCAAGCCTCTCTTCAGAGGAACCAGCCTTTATGCGGACTATCTGGGCGCGATCGCCTCTCTGTTCAATCCGCCCGAAGCCAACGCTCCGGCTTTCATGAGAGGCAGTGCGTGGCAGGCCAAGAGCTGTGGCACGGCGTTGGCTGGCTGGGCTCAATTGCGTCACACTTGGACTCTCCAAGCCAAGTCCAATTTCCTCATCGCTGGGGAGTATCCTTCCCTCGAACAGCCAAGGGGTTTCGTGGAGCCCGAGCCTGAGTTTTTCGGACGAATGGCCAGACTGGCCGGTCGGACCATGAACGTCCTGGAGTCTGCACGCGCCTTCGACGCGGCGCCCGTGGACCGAACGGCACAGCGGAGGCGTGACGGGGGCACTCTGGACATCAGGGCACTCTGGTCGTCGCTGGAGAACATGAGCCAGCGTTTGGGGTCTATTGCGCAAAACAGCTCTGCGGTGCACCCTTGGACGAAGCGGAACAGAGCTTCCTGGAGGGCTATGGCAAGAGTTTGGCAGCTATCATGCTCTATCGGTACAATTCGTACGATGCGCCCAGGGACGATGCTCCACGCGTGGCCGACGTGTTCAGGTTCGTATCGGAGTCTCGAGCGGATAGCCTGCACGTCGGAATCGGCCGGCCGCGGCTGCTGTACGTGCT
This sequence comes from uncultured Planctomycetota bacterium, assembly GCA_963750205.1. Taxonomy (GTDB): domain Bacteria; phylum Planctomycetota; class Phycisphaerae; order Sedimentisphaerales; family Anaerobacaceae; genus PLanc-01. The sequence continues at coordinate 12,419 of CAVVRJ010000041.1, read as the reverse complement.
CTATCCATGGCACGGGACAGACATCCTGTGCCAAGGGGCTGTCCTTCCCTATTATGAGTTCCCGCACCAGGAGAGATTGACGGACACCGAGTGGAAGGCATTCCTTGACGGGAAGGACCGGCCTGACATGCCGGTTTGGCTCCGGTCGATCATGCGTCAGAGGGGGTACGGGCCTATTCTCCCCGGCGGGAAAACCAATTCCGAGTAATCCGGGGGCCATGAGGGAGTATTTGACGTCACCCAGCGTCTCATAAGAGCGGGGGCCGAGTCTCCAAATCGGCCTCAGGTCCGGGCCTCAATCCGGGCGGTGGTTCCCCGGGTCTTTCCCTGCCGCTCATGTTTGAAGTGTCCCGATTTCTCCTTGACTCGGGGGTGCGTTCTATGGTAGAATACGCAAACGGAATCGGGGGATAGCAATCTTTCCTCTGCGACGAACAGGAGGTTCTCCAAGGACGGCCCAGGTCTCCAAACCTACGCGTTTGGATGGCCTTGTATGACGGTGGGAGCCTATAGGGTGAACGTTCGGGGGGCGATGAAATGAATTGCAGAGAGCTTCGGGACCAATTGGGTCGTAACCGATCGAGCAAGCGACCGACCACCGCTGGAAGGCGGCGGGTCTGTGCCTGGTTGCTGACCGGCTGGGCGATTCTGGCCGGTGCGGCGGGCGTATCTGTCGCGGCGTCCAGCAATACTGGGGCATCCGACGGCACTCAGTCGGGGATTCGCGATCCGATGAATCCGCAGGCGTACATGCAGGACTTGGCTGCCAGGATGAACGGGGCCGATAGGAATGTGTTCCTGCATGGGATAGGAGAATCAAAGGCTGCTCCTGCGCCGGTCAAAAAGACGGCGACGCCTCCTGCCAAGACAAACCCTCCCACGCCAAGCCCGGCGAGTCAGCCGGCAACAGCCCCAGTGCCTGCTCTAAGTGCTCCGGCTGCGTCTGTGCCTCAAACCCAGACCACCATGCCTGGGACAGGCTCCGGCTCCCCTCCCGCGCTGACCTCGGGGACGGGAAACGCCGCTCCAACCAGCAATTCCGCGCTGACGACCGCCAGCCCGAATACCACCGATCGTACCCCGAGCCTGAGCTCTACGCTGCTGCCGGGTCAGACTTCGGCGGGCGCCGCCCAGGTGGCAACACAGAGTCAGCCGGCTGAGCCTCCGGTACTGGCGCCGGCGGTGTCCGTAGCCCCCGCGGTGTCCCCGAGCCTCGAAGAGACGAAACCGTCCGCTGGTAATGCCCCCGCCGCCGTCTCGCCCAGGGCCGCTCTGACGCGTATGGAGCCCGGGATGGCCCCGATCAACACGGCGCAGAGCAGCGCAACCGCGGCGATGACCCGGGGACCGGGGTCCGTGGAGAAAGAACTGCAAGTGGCCAGAACCGGTTTGACCTTGTGGAACGAGCCGGAATTGGCCAAGGCGGCTGCCCAGGAGGAGGCAAGAGGCAACAGATGATGCAGCCCCCGGCGCAGACGCAGGCTCAGACGCCGGCTCCGGAGCCGGAAGGACCCTGGACGTTGGGCGGCGATTTGGAGAAGTACCGGGCCCATGCCGTCAAGGACGGATCACGAGATTCCGGCGAGAACCTGAAGAAGGCCCTGGAGCGCGCCGGCATGACCGTCGGCGACGGCGTCAACGTCTTCCTGCTGGGCTACGCCTCGGATCGGGCCAAGCCGTTCCGCGAGAACGACGGCAAGAGCATCTTCGATGAGCCGGGCAAAGTGCCGGCCCAGGCCGGAGCCACGATTGCCAATTTCGGCTATGCCCTGTACTCCATTGCCGACCTGGTGACCCTCAATGCCTTACCCGATCCCAACAAGCCGGCCTACAAGGACAACAACGTGCTCGTGCGGCCGTTCGTCTTTACGGGACGAACGGTCGTGCGGCGTGTGGAAGACGACGGAGGAAGTGGGCAATGCGCTGACCTGGGGTCTCTTCGACAACGTCACCGGGTGCGTCGGCCTGGTCATCGAAGACGTCGTCGAGTTCATCAAGCACGCCGGGGAGGCCGTGACGAACGTGGTCCGCGCCCCGTTCCACCTGGCCGCCGGCAAGAAGCCGCACGAAGGCACGGATCAGGCGATGGACTGGATCCTGCTCGTGCCGCTGGAGCTGGCCAGCAACTCGGTGGAAATGAAGGGCTTTTCCAACATGCAGGACTACAAAACCGCGTTTGCGGAGTAAGGGCGTGATCGGCTCCGTGCTGGAATTCGGCGGCTCGACCTTCATCGTCTACGAGGCCGTGGACAAGCTAGTCAATCAGGCACAAGAACAACAACTCGAACAATGACCAGAGCCAGAGCCAGAATCAGACCGGACAGTCGGGCAACAACGGATCGACCGGCAACAACGGCTCAACGGGCGACGAATGGCACGAACGGTACGTCCACCGGCCCCACGACTACGACCACGACCACCGGACGCGACGACGGGCAGGACCATAAGCACCACGACGGGCGGCAACACGTATACGGAGACTACACGTGGCCGACGCCTGTGGCGCTCGTCGGTCCGACGGCGATGCCTACGTGTTCTTCGACCCCGACGACGGGACTATCATGACGCGGCCAGTAGACGATTACTTTACGGGCTCGGGCTGCGGGCGAGCCTTGCGGCTCCTCCGGCAGCTCGGCCCCGTCGGTCCGGGGCTCGCCGTGCCGGGCCAGCGGCTGGGGCTCCGCGACCTTGCGGTAGCCCAGGGCCTTGATGACCTCGAGGACCTCGGTCCAGGTCGGGAAGGGCCGGGCGTTGGCCCGCTTGTACTCGTCGATGGCCATGACGAACTCGAATTGCTCGTCGGACATCTGGCCCTCCTCGGCGGCTTTCCGCTCATCGCTGCGTCGGCGGCCCGGGCCGCGCATCCGGTCCAGGCCCAGACGCCGGTCCACGACGGTCTGGCGGCGATCCGCGCCGCGGCGACGGTCGGTGAAATCCGGGTCATAGGGGTTGCCGCCGAGATCGCAATGTCGTCGGTCGGAGATGATTGCGGCGGCGATCTTTTCCGCTGCGGCGTTCGGTGTCAAAGCTCTCGTCAGTGTCTGGCATGATGTTACCTTTGCCTTGCTGAGTGTGAATCCTCGAGCAACGGCGGCAGGGGAGGGCCCTCCTCGCACCCTGCGCGGTTGGGATCCCGTCTGCCGGACGGACGCGCGCGGACAGATGGGTCGGCTTAGAACTCGTCCTCGTCCAGCAGGTCGCCGTCGAAGTCGAGATCGTCTTCCTCGTCCATCGTGTAATCGCACAGATCGTCGTAGGCATCCTGCGATTCGATCACGACGTGGGCTTCGTCGAGGAAGTCCTCGGGGACCAGGATCGCGACCGCCTTGCCGTCGGCGCCGCCGTCCAGTTGCTCCTTGATGACGGCCGGAATGTCGTTGAGCCGCAGAAGGGTCTCATACTCCTTCGCCTGCTCCATGTCGTCCACGTAGGCGACCACGACGTACTCCTTGAGTTTCATGTTGCCCTTGCTGTCTTTTCTCGGGTGTTTGTTCATATCAGAACTCCCTAATGCCCGGCAGCCTCTGCTGCACCCCGGGACCCCAACGCGACCTATCGCGTTGGGGAACCCGACCCACCTTGCCATGCCGGCGTGCGTCACCCGGCCTCCACATGAAGGGCCCCCAACGCGATGCCTCGCGCTGGGGAACCCGAGCCGCCTCCGAAGTGCCGGCGCGGCCATCCTCGCCGGCCCTTCCGGCAGCGGCTCGTTGCCCTGCCTATCGGCGTCATCCCTGCGAGGAATTAGTGGCGGCCGTCTTTTTTTTGTGGCGTGGACGGGCTCGAGCGGGCGGTCCGGCCGTTGGCGAGGCCGGGCCTTCTTTCTTAGGCCCAGCCCGCGCCGGTGATGCTTCGGACCAGATCCCCGCGGAGGCCGCAATAGACGACCCCGGATCGGGAGTATCCAGAGTCCGATAAAAACGCGCACGTGGCTTCTGGGACCGAGCGCCGGTCCAGCGGGGCCCCGGGGCCAAGAACCCATAAAAACGGCGATAGCAGTATGGTCCGCGAGACTTTTTCGGAAGATTTTCTGCACTTGGAGCGGGAGAGAATCCGATGAATAAACGGAGTCATCACCCGGCGTGCCGGTGAATTTTTTGTGGTCGGAAGTCAAGTATGGTCCGACAATGGCCGATAGCTTTTGGAGCGGAAACAGTTTATGGACGTGACTGTGAAGCCGGGGTTGTCAGAGGACTGACGGCCGAGTGGTTCTGCACGCAGAGTCTTGTGAAACCTCAAAAGAGTGAGGACCTATGGGACCCAACGACGAGGGGGCACAGGTACGTGTGTTCATGCTGGGCTGGGAGTTCCCGCCGTTTATCAGCGGGGGACTGGGCACGGCTTGTTACGGCTTGACCAAAGCCTTGGACCAGCTCGGGGTAAAGGTGACGTTCGTTCTGCCGAGGATGGTGGATGGACGAGTACGCCACGCACGTCAAACTGCTGACGCCGGGCTCGCGGAATAGACGGAGGCGGTCGAGGCATCGGAGCCGAGGAGCTCAAGAATGTGACGTTTCGGTCGATCATGTCCCCGTTGCGAGCCTTATGCCACCCCACAAGCCTACGACAAGAAAGTCGAGGAGATTCTACGGCGCCGCCGGGAGGCCTTTGCTGGGGCGGCGAGCGGGAAGGACGCCGGCGGGGGACTGGATTACGCGGGCGACCTCTATCGGGAGGTGCATCGGTATGCGTCTATGGCGATGGAACTGGCCCGGGACGAAGAGTTCGACGTGATCCACGCCCATGACTGGATGACCTACCCGGCGGCGGTCGGCGTCGCCCTGATCAGCGGCAAGCCCCTGGTGGTGCACATCCACTCGACGGAGTTCGACCGCAGCGGCGAGCACGTCAACCAGATGGTCTACGACATCGAGCGGCAGGGCATGCAGCGGGCCGACAAGGTGATCGCGGTCAGCCACCTCACCCGCGGCATCGTGATCAGCCGCTACGGCGTTCCGGGCGACAAGGTCGAGGTCGTCTACAACGGCGTGGAACGCAACGGCAACTGGTCCGTCGCGCCGATCAACATTCATCGGGACGAGAAGATCGTCCTGTTCCTCGGCCGCATCACGATGCAGAAGGGCCCGGAGTACTTCCTCGCCGCCGCCAAGAAGGTGCTGGAGGTGATGGACAACGTCAAGTTCGTCATGGCCGGGTCGGGCGACATGATGCACCGGTCCGTCGAGCTGGCGGCCCAGTTGGGGATCGGGCACAAGGTCCTGTTCACGGGCTTTCTGCGGGGCGACGACGTCCAGCGGATCTTCAAGATGGCGGACCTGTATGTCATGCCGTCGGTCTCCGAGCCGTTCGGCATCGCGCCGCTGGAGGCGTTGGACAACGACGTGCCGGTCATCATCTGCAAGCAGAGCGGCGTCTCCGAGGTCCTGCCGCACGCGCTGAAGGTGGATTTCTGGGACGTCAACGAGATGGCCAACAAGATCGTGGCCGTGCTGCGGTATCCGCCGCTGCAGATGACGCTCCGCAGCCACGGCAACTTCGAAGTCCGCAAGCTGCGCTGGAGGGACGCGGCCCGGCACTGTGTCCAAGTGTATCAAGAGATGCTCGCGACGGTTCCACAGAAGTGTGAAGTTTGATGTTGGCGGTTTGAGTGAGACGTGATGTCCCCATCCGCAGGCATACTTCAAACTTCCGACTTGCCACGTCAATCTCTCAGACGACGGATCGACGGATCGGGGAAAGGATTGGGTGTAGCGATGGCTTCGGTTTGTTTCTATTTCCAGGTCCACCAGCCGTTGCGGCTGCGGCACTACACGGTCTTCGACAACGACGACCGGTACTTCGACGAGGCCAAGAACGCCGCCATCTGCAAGAAGGTGGCCAACAAGTGCTACCTGCCGGCCAACCGCATGCTGCTCAAGCTCATCCAGCAACACCAAGGGCGCTTCCGGATCGCCTACAGCCTGACCGGCGTCCTGCTCGAACAATTGGAGAGGTACTGCCCGGAGGTCCTGAGCACCTTTCACGCCCTGGCGCAGACCGGGCTGCGTGGAGTTCCTCGCCGAGACGTACTACCACAGCCTGAGCTTTCTCTACTCGCGGCAGGAGTTCGTCGAGCAGGTCACAGAAGCACGTCGAGACGCATCGAGGAGCTGTTCGGCCAGACGCCGCAAGGTCTTCCGCAACACCGAGCTGATCTACAACAACGACCTCGGCCTGCTCATCGAGGCGATGGGCTGCTTCGACGCCATCATCACGGAGGGGGCCGACCACATCCTCGGCTACCGCAACGCCAACTTCGTCTACCGGCCCCGGGGCTGCCGGCGGCTGAAGCTGCTGCTGAAGAACTACTCGCTGAGCGACGACATCGCGTTTCGCTTCTCCAACCGGCAGCTGGGCCGAGTGGCCGCTGACGGCCGAGAAGTTCGCCCATTGGGTCAGCGCCGTCAACGGCAACGGCCACGTCGTCAACCTGTTCATGGACTACGAGACGCTCGGCGAGCACCAGTGGGAGGACACGGGCATCTTCGATTTCATGCGGCACCTGCCGGACGAGATCTTCAAGCACCCGGACAACAACTTCAAGACGCCCAGCGAGGTGGCGGCCGCGCTATGAGCCGCTGGGCGAGGTCGATGTGCCGCACGTGATCAGTTGGGCCGACACGGAGCGCGACCTCTCCGCCTGGCTGGGCAATCCGATGCAGTCCAACGCCCTTCACGAGCTCTATCGGCTGGAGAAGAAGGTCAAGCGGACGAACGATCCGCAGATCCTGTCCGACTGGCGGAAGCTGCAGACCTCGGATCACTTCTATTACATGTGCACGAAGTATTTCGCGGACGGCGACGTGCACAAGTACTTCAACCCCTACGATTCGCCCTACGACTCCTACATCAATTTCATGAACGTGCTCGATCATCTGCAAAGACGCTGCGCCAGCGCGAGCCCGTGCCCGAGACGAGCGGCTCGTTCGAGGCCAGCCGGGAGTCCCGTATGGCCGTGGCCACTTGACGCGACGGCCCGATGATGCTACATGAGCCCAGCCGAATGCCAGGTACAAACGGATCAAGCAAAGGAGAACAGAAAGTGCCAGTCACGAGAAGCACGGCTGGGGAGGGCCCATGCCAGTGCGCTGGGAGCCGAGGAAATTGTTCGCGTCGCGACCAAAGGCAAGAAGATTGAGGAGCTTCTGAAAAAAGAATGGCTCCTCACGAATGAACGGGGGAGTTTCGCATCGTCCACCATCGCCGCCTGCAACACGAGCGGCTATCACGGGCTGCTGATCGGCTCGCCCGATCCGCTGGTCCGCCGGATCATGACGCTCTCGACCTGCCTCGAAACGGTGCTGTGGAACGGGCAGGCGATCGAGTTGTCCACGTTTCGAGTTTTCCGACCGTTTCGCCCCGGAAGGCTACAAATACCAGCAGGAATTTCGCCGGGATACCGGTGCTCACTTCCTGTACCACACCGACCCGGTGGACCTGTGCAAGTCGATCTACCTCGCCCACGACAGCGACACGGTCGTCGTGGAGTACACCTTCGATGCGGTCCGCGCGCCGGTGGATTTCGTCCTGCGGCCCTTCGTGGGGATGCGGGACTTCCACACGCTCCAGAGATCGGACGCACCGCTGGTTTGCCGGATCGCCGACCATACGGTGCTCCTTCAGAACGCCGCTTTCGGCGATTGCGAATTGCGTCTGAGCTGTCCGCCCCTCGACTTCGTCAGCGATCCCCAATGGTGGTTCAACTTCGTCTACCGGGCGAACAAGGCCCGAGGCCTCTCGCACACGGAGGACCTGTGGGCCCCCGGATTCTTCAAGGGGCACATCGACCAGCCCGCTCATATTGTATTCTGGGCCCGTTTGGGGGATGCGGACTCAGCCGGCGGGCGGCGGTGCCACAGGTCGATGCCGAGGCCATCAAGGAGGACTTGGCGTCTCACCAGGAGCGGCTGATGGAGCGTGCCGGGGCCAAGGACAAGGCCCACCGGCTCCTGTGTCTGGCCGCCGACCAGTTCGTCGCCAAGCGTAAGAGCACGGCGGGCGAGCGGACCACCATCGTGGCGGGGTTCCCCTGGTTTGCCGATTGGGGCCGCGATACGTTCATCTCTCTGCCGGGGCTGCTGCTGGCCACCGGGCGGCACGAGGAGGCCGCATCGGTCCTGGGCACCTTTGCCGCCGCGATGGATGAGGGCATGATCCCCAATCGCTTCGACGACCGCACGGGCGAGGCCCAGTTCAACAGCGTGGACGCGTCGCTCTGGTTCATTCAGGCGGCTTTCGAGTACCTCGACGCCTCGGAGAACGTCGATGACTTTGTGCAGCGGCTGTTTCCGGCGATCCGGACGATCCTCGATGCCTACCATGCGGGGACCCGCTTCGGCATCCACGCCGACGCCGACGGCTTGATCACCGCCGGCGACGCCAACACGCAGTTGACGTGGATGGATGCCCAGTGCGATGGCGTGGTCTTCACGCCGCGCTGCGGCAAGGCGGTCGAGATCAACGCGCTCTGGCACAATGCCCTGCGTCGCATGCAGAAATTCTGCGAGCAGCAGAAGTCCGCCGAGGCCGGCCGCTATGCGGCGTGGGCCGAGCAGGCCGGGCAGAGCTTCTGCAAGCTGTTCTGGAACGCCGAACAAGGCTACCTCAACGACACGATCCGGCCCGATGGCACCGTGGACGCCAGTCTGCGCCCGAACCAGATCTTCGCCGTCTCGCTGCCTTTCGGCCCGCCGCTGGCGCGGGTCCAGCGGTGGGAGCGTGGTCAATGCCGTGGAGCAGCGTCTGTTGACCCCCTACGGACCGCGCACCCTCAGCAGCCGCGACCCGGCGTACAAAGGCCGGTACGAAGGCTCGCCCCGGCAGCGGGACGAAGCCTACCATCAGGGCACCGTCTGGCCCTACCTGATGGGCCCGTTCCTCGAAGCCTATCTGAGAGTCCGGGACTACAACCCGGAAGCCAAGAGCGATGCCGCTGGAGTACCTGCGTCCGCTGCTGCGTCATCTGACCGAGGACGGCTGTCTCGGCAGTATCTCCGAGGTCGTCGACGGCGACCCGCCGCACCGCCCCGGCGGCTGCCCCGCCCAAGCCTGGAGCGTCGCCGAGCTGCTCCGCGTCTATCGCTTGGTCACCACTGAGTGACGCCAAGAGGTTCGGAGTTCCGCCTTCAGGCGGGTCGTAGGGGCGAATGACTATTCGCCCGTACTCTTCCGGCGTAGCCGGCTCCGTCGGGAATTGGCTTTGTTTCGCACGAACGCCAGATTGCTGATCCCCGGCCTCTGCGAACGCCGATCTCTCGATCGGCATGGTGGCCCTTGGTTTTGTTTGACGCGACAGGCCCACGCGCCGTCCAGCCTGTCTGCCTGTGGCCGAATTGGCTTTGTTTGTACAACGCCCCACGCCCTCGCCCCCTGGGGCCCGTCCCACCGGCAGAGCCGGGAATTGGATTTGTTTTGCCGATGCCTTTCCTGCGCCGAATTCGCCATAACTCCTTTTCCACATGATACTTGCCCGCCATTTGGGCCCGAGCGGAATTGGGTTCGTTTCGCACGTATCGCTCTTTGCGACCCCGCCCGACCGGTCCAATTGGGTTTGTTTGGCGTACTCGCAGGGTGGGCCTTGCCCCACCGATTCTCGCACGCGGGTGCAGATTGGCTTTGTTTGTACATTGGTTTTCCCAACCGCCTACTGACTACCGACCACCGGTTACTGCCTTTTGGCTTTGTTTTGCACGAATCTCCACCGCCGAGGCGCGGAGAGCCTGCCCCTGCGCAGGAATGTCACCCTCGAAACGCGTCTATCGGGGGCGGGGGACATAGAAACAACAAATGGCACGAATCACACGAATGGGAAAGCAAAAACGCACAAGCCAAATTCGTGTCATTCAGGTGGATTCGTTGTTTCAGAACGTCTTGGTTGCGGCCGCCGGCCGCTCATCCATAATAAGACGTTTCTCGCTGCCTGTATGTTGTGCAAAAATCTAAACTCGTGCAGAAATTCTTTCGGCAGGCCGTAGGCGGCAGGAATGTCATCCCCGAAACGCATTAGTCGGGGACCGTAGGCCGTAGGGGCGAAGATCTTTCGCCCGTCCAGATTTGACGGTCCGAACGGACGATGGAATCCTAACCGCGTAGGGCACCGAGGCCACGGAGAATGCAACCGCAGACACACTTGCCCCTGCGGAGGCAGGGGGCCACGCCGAGGGACGCAGGGGAAACCGAGAACCGGGAACTGAGAACTGTCAACTGGGAACTGGCCGAGACACGGATTCACGCGGATGGACACGGATTCCGAACCGGCGACTGACCACCGACTACTGCTTTTCAACCGCGAAGCACGCGAACGACGCGAACGAAGGACGGGGAATGATCCGCAGATTACGCCGATTTGCGTAGATTCCGAACTGGGAACAGACAACTGAGAACTGTCAACTGGCTCCGTTTTCTTCGTCAACATTCCCCCGCCGAGAAACGCCTATACAAGTGAAGGAGGCGAGATAGGGAGTGTCTGCGCCAAAAGATTCCGGCTGGGAACTGACAACTGCCCACTGGGAACTGCTGCGGCCTTGCGACGTGCCCCGTCCTCCGTCGTCCGTCCGCCGGTCCGACGGCGTCCCGCCGCCCTCTTCCTTGTCACCTGTCACTTGCCGCCTACCACCTTCAAGAACGCTTTTCCGGTGTCTTTTTGCTTGCTTCTGTGGCCGATCTCCGCCAGAATACCTCCACTACCTGTGGATGAGCATCTTTGACGAAGCTATGACGAAGTCGTTGGTGTGACCCCGGTGGGACGAGAGATTATGGCGAACCCGGAATTCGAAGACGAACGCAAGAGGCTTTATTCCGAGACACGCACCGACCTTCTAAAGCGACAGCTTTCAAATGCGGAGAACTACGATAAGGCCGTTCTTTCGCTGGCGACGGGTGTGCTGGGTTTCTCTCTGGTGCTTCTCAAGGACATCGTGCCAAGCACCAATGCGGAGGGCATGTGGGCCTTGAAGATGAAGATGTCCCGGTTGTCGTTGAGAAGTAGTTGAAAGAGATCATGCGGTCCGGGTAACAGATAGGTGTCAGAAGACCGAACTGTTACTCGTAAGAAAGGACCGCATGATGGGCAAAAGCTACCAGAGAAAGACCCGCCGTTCCAGAAGGAAAATGCAGGATCTCCAGAATCAGACCGTCACGGTGGACGTGGACGAAGGGAAAGCGTCGTTCCAGATGGTGCTGCCGTTGAACCCCTTGCTCCTGGAGGTGGCCGGGGCGATGGAGCAGACGGCCAGCCAGGTGGGCTTGCTGATGATGAAGGCCCTGATCGACGAGGAGGTGGAGCAGATCGCCGGCGGACGGTACACGCATCAGGCGGACCGCCAGGCCACGCGCTGGGGGCAGGAGGAAGGCCACGTGATCTTCGCCGGCCGCAAGGTGGCGTTGCCTCGGCCGCGGGTGCGCTCGGTCGAGGGTCGGGAGATTCCGCTGACGCGGTATCAGGCGTTCGCGCATCCGCAGCGGCTGCAGGAGGCGGTGGCGCAGCGGATTCTGCGGCGGGTGTCCACGCGGGACTATGCCGGGGTCCTCGACGAGGTCTGCGACGGGTACGGGATTCAGAAGAGCTCCGTCTCGCGGCACTGGAAGGCGGCCAGCCGCCAACAACTACAGCAGTTGCTCGAACGGCCGCTGGGAGATCTGGACTTGTGCGTGCTGTTTCTGGACGGCAAAGAATTCCATGATTTCACGCTGGTGGTAGCGCTGGGCGTGGACCGCCAGGGCCGCAAACACGTGCTGGGTCTGTGGGCCGGGGCCACGGAGAACGCCGTCGTCTGCGGGTCTCTGCTGGACGATCTGATCGCCCGCGGCTTGTCTGTGGATAAACCGTATCTCTTTATCCTGGATGGGGCCAAGGCCCTCAAGAAGGCGGTTGTCAGCCGCTTCGGGGCCAAGGGCCTGATCCAACGCTGCCGGGTGCACAAGAAGCGCAACATCCAGAAGTGCCTGCCCCAGAAGTACCACGGGATGCTGTCGTTGAAGCTCCGCATGGCTTGGGGCATGACGGAGTACGCCAAGGCGCTCCAAGAGTTACGGAAGGTCCACGACTGGTTGGCGTCGATCAACCAAGCGGCAGCCGCAAGCCTGGAGGAAGGGATGGAGGAGACGCTGACGATTAACCGCCTGGGTTTGCCACCGCAACTGCGCCGGCTATTCGCCAGCACGAACATCATCGAGAGCTGCTTCTCGCGGGCGGGCGACCTGTGCCGTGGCGTCAAACGCTGGCGGGATGGGAATATGGCGCAACGCTGGGCCGGCACGGTCCTGCTGGAAGCCGAGAGCCGCTTCCGTCGCATCCAGGCGTACAGTCAACTGCCGGTGCTGATCAATGCTCTGACCAGCACCCTTGACAAGCAGGAGGCCGTGGCGTAGAGTCGTCCGCTGTTACCCGACCGCTGGTCGAATTCCCACGACAAGCGGGA
>CAVVRJ010000040.1:0-27690 GCA_963750205.1 uncultured Planctomycetota bacterium | reverse complement strand
CGCCGGACGCTTCCTTGGACCGCTGCTTTGCTAAAACTGCTGCTTGAGCACCAGTTTCTCAATCCGGCGACCCGTCTCGAAGATCCCCTGGAGCTTGGGAGCGGGCGGCTGGGCTTTATCCCATTCCAATCTCTGGTACACCAACCTTGCGCGCAGGGGGTCCCTCATGGTGGAGGCCCAGTTGGATTGAGGCGGAATCAGCTTGGCCTCCGCCAAGACCTGCACATAGACGTGAGGTCCTTGTCCTTTCGTGCCAATGTCCTGTTCGTGCTGTCCCCTCAGACGAGCCACAACTGCCCGACGCATCACTTCTCCTTCCCGGCCTTGATCCGTTCGCCTACTTCCGTGACGTCCTGGAGCGGATCAGCACCCATCCGGCCAGCCGCATCGCCGAATTGCTCCCGAGGAACGGGAAGCCCTCTCGTCCGTAAGCGACACCCCGTCCAAGTCAGGTGACATCCATCTCAAAACGAAAGCCAAGACATCGAACTTCCTACCGCCATGTACTCTGCCGAACGGATACTCATTCTTCATGGGGTCCCTTCCACCACTGCCACCCGTCTCGACCCAGTCTCCCCCCTCCCAGACAAGTTGACCCATTCTCCGGCGTGCTTAGACGGTTCCCGCCGCGGGCTGCCCATTACGTGGTGCGACACAATAATATTCATGTCGTGACCCGCCTTCTTGCACACAAACTTCACTCGCTGCCCCTTACGCACACCATCGACGAGAGGACCCGTGATCCCTGTTTGGGACGAGTCGATGATATGGAGGCCATAGGGCACGAAAGAGCTCGGGTTCGAGGAGACATTGAACATTTGGGACATCAGATCACCATGGTCCAGTATAAGTGAACCGTGGATTGCGAGACCTGAATTCGGGTCCTGCGTTGCGGCGTCGCCCCTGTCCGTCAAGACCCGATTATGTGTATCCACGGACCAACCATTATTGTCTCTGATCAGAATGTTCGCAGTGTGCCCCAGATCGAAACCGGGCCGTGTCCCAACCTTCAAACCAGTTGTTACATATTTTGGCAGTCTCCGTCCAGCAAGTGAAGAGTGGGCGACCTCCGTTCACTCGAAATCGGTTGGCAACCACGAACCCGGAATGGACCCCTTGAAGGCTCAGTGCGGTGCCGGAGCTGCGGGACGTAAGATTGTTTCCACTACAGAATAGCGTGGTGATATTATTTGCGTCGGACGGTATTGCCCCTCCTTCGATTTGCAGCAGCGTCCCGAACGGCACGTCTGCACTGTTGCCTGTGATGCTTGCCTCATTCGCATTGTTGATCATGATAGCCGCGTAGTGGCCGGAAGCCAATCCGCTTGAGTCAGAGATGTTGTTGCCCGAGACCGTTAGCAAGCCTTTGACATCGGCACTGATCGCCGCGTGAAACCCGCCGACCGCACTGACGATATCGCTTTTATGCACAGAAGCACTGCCGTAGTTTCCAAAGACCTGTCGCAGTATATTGTTGGCAATCGTCACGTTGAGGCCTTGTGCATATCCGCCGACAGCTCCGGTAGCTACAATACCCGAGGCCCAGGCTCCATCAATAATGTTATTCGTAATGAGACAGTCGGGACAACTTCGAAGGGGCGTCCGCGGTGGCTCGATCGGCACTCTCCCAAGTGTTGATCAGAATCGGCCCGATTGCAAGTTCTAACGAGGCAACGACCAGCTTCACAGTCCTATCGGCTATGCCATACCCCGTCGAATAAAGCCCAACCTCGGTGGCCCCTCGGAAGAACTCAATGACATAGCGATCGGAGAGCGACAGGATCCAAGTCCCAATTGTCGCCACCCCCCCCCGGGGCAGGCCGTATGCCGCAAACTCCTTCAGGGTGTCGGCTGAGATGCTCCCAGTTCGGATCTTCGCGCCATGACGCAGAAGCCATCCGCTCATCCCCAGACCCGCCAGCGCCATGGCAACCACCGACCCTAACAGGATGCCTTCTACTCCCAGTCCCAATCCCACTACCAGGAATACCCCAAGGGCCAAGGCTCCATACACCTGAAAGAGCTCACTTCCTACGAACAGCTTGGCCCTCTGGTCCGCTCGCATCACAGTCTGCATGATGCTGAAGAAGGTGTTCACGGCGATTACCAGTCCCGCCAAAGGCAGAAGCCGACTCACCGAGGGCTCAACTGCATTTCGGAGCAGGACACAGACCGGAATGCCGATGAGCAGTAATCCCAAGAGAGACAGGCCAAAGGCACACAGCAACGTGGAGTAGAACCGGTCCAGTTGTCCCTTCGCGCCGATAGTAGGCTAAGAAACGCATCACGCTCGACGTGAGCCAATTGCCCACTGCTATGCCGCCAGCCGCCGCAAACATGTTCACGACCGCCAGGACGCCTATTCCTCCGGACGAAAGAGTCGGGAGTAAATAGGGAATATGGGCAGCCCGGCCATAGCCGACAAGAGCTTGCCGGGGAAATAGATAGCGATGTCCCGAGCCCCACCCTTCAGCAGTTTTTCTATCGAAGCTTGTTCCACAACGACTTTACCGTCTGCCCCATCTCTTTCGCCAACGACATCTGCTGTTGACAGATCGGCACGTAATCAGATCCATCCAAGAGCGAATTGGGATCCCGCAGGTACTGCTCATACAGTCCCCGTACGGTCACGACACGAACGGCAGGATCAGTACGGCAGAGGCCAGAAAACGGTCGAACTTCCCCATGTCCGCGTAATCGGGTTCGAACCAACTGAAGCTCTTGTCGAAGCCAATGAACGAGAAGCTATGCAGGAACAAATTCATCATTCGAATGTTGTCCCGCTTAGCCTCGTCCACAAAGAAAAGCAATTCATCCGTGAGCGTCCGGCCAATCCCATTCCTCCCGCGCGGGTCTTCGGCATCAGTTTGCGGACGACGCGTGGCTAATCGAGGGCAGAACGAGGGATTGCTGTGGGATCGGGAGAGCCGGTCACCCGGCTCGACTCTCGGCCTGGGCCGGGAAGCGTGGCAGAGAGATCTTGGGCAGGAATAATTCCTTCCACTGCGGGGGCGTCAGCTCATCGATCCGGTTGGCCGGATGGGTGTTGATCCGCTCCAGAACGTCACGCAGGTATAAGAAGGGATCGATCTGGCAGAGCTTGCAGCTGGCAATCAGGCTATAGAGGATGGCCGCCCGCTGGGCCCCTCCGTCACTGCCACTGAACAGCCAGTTCTTGCGACCCAGTGCCACCAGCTTGATCACCCGCTCAGAGAGGCTGTTGTCGATGCAGAGGATGCCGTTTTCCAAATAGCGGTTCAAGGCCTCCCATTGATTCAACGCGTACGTGACCGCCTTGCCGATCGGGCTCTTCGGGAGAACCTCGGGGCTCCAGCCCTCCAGCAAGGGCTTGATCTGGTCTTCCAGAATAGGTTTGCTGAACTTTTGCCGCAGGGCCTTGACCCCCTCGGCATCCAGGTGCTCTTCCTGGGCCTTGTCTTCAATGACGTACAACTGCGCGATCAGAGCCAGCATCTGGTTGGCCCGGAGCGGATCGGTCTGCTGGGCTTCATCGAATTTGCGCCGCGCATGGCCCCAGCAGCCCACTTCCGTGGCCTTGCCTTCCCCGTAGAGGCCGTCATACCCATTGAAGGCATCGGCCTGGATGTAGCCTTGGTAGCCCGCCAGCATCTGTTCCGGGCCTCTCCGCTGCGCGTGGTGGTGTAGTCGAAATACACGTTGTTGGCCCGGTCGATGTGAGGCCAAAGGTATCCCTCCCGCACCTGCGTGCGCGACTTGTCTTGGATCGGGATATAGGTGTCATCCGTGTGGATTTTGTCCGAGGCCAGGATCAGCCGTTTCATCGCCAGGACGATCGGCAGCAATAAGTCGGCGCTGTCGCGCACCCAGTCCCACTGCGTGGTCCGGGGGATATGCAAGCCATGGCGGGCAAAGATCTGCTCCAGCCGATACAAAGGCAAGTGGTCGCAGTATTTACTCGTGATGATGTAGGCCAGAACCCCCGGACCGGGCCGTCCCTTCTCGATGGGTAAGGCCGGCAAAGGCCCCATGACCACCGAACCCAAACCGCCGCGGGGGCGTACTTGCGTCGGATGATCTGGCGGACATAGAAGCCCGCGGGGATGTATTCCAGGATCTCGGTAATGTCTTCCCCGATGCAACGCAGGTTCTCGATCAGCCGGGGGTCGGGATCAAGGTATTCGGGAACCCGAGGAAGATCCGCCGGCAAAGGCACACGGCCGTTGCGACGAGAGGGTCGATTCGCAGGGGTGACTTTCGGGGCAGAGGAAGACGAGTCTCGGTGGCCTCGGGTACGGGTTGTTGCTCCAATTGCTTCTGGAGCTTCGCAAAGAGATCCTCAAACAACAACCGCTGGTTCGGATCCATCTTTTCGGATCTGCGGCCAAACAACTGACGCTTGAGCCAATCCAACTGACACTGCAGATCGAAGTTCTCCCGTGTCTTCTCATTGATTTGCCCCAGCAGTTGCAGGACCATCTGTTGGAGGGTGACCACGTCCGAGGGAAGCGCGGACGAAGGGCTCTCGGCCGTGATGCGGGGAATCTCGAAACCGGAGTCTGGGTTGGGGTCGCCATGATGGGAGATACTCTATCATCCGGTCACGAACGGTCAACCCAAAAACCAGATAAAATACACAATTATTGTATCTTTTTACTCCCGGGACGCCTCGGGAGACCCCGGTCGGGAATACCGCTGGTGGCGATGACTCTCGGACAGGTCGATCCCTGCGAGAATCAACGTCAACTGGGGCAGGTCCCATTCCACACTGTCCTGGTCCGGGGCGGAACCGGACAGAGAAAACTGCCCGGCTTCGAGACGTTTGTACCACAGGCAATACCCACTCGTATCCCAGTACAGGATCTTGACCCGATCCCGACGCCGATTGAAGAAGACAAACAGATGGCCGTTCAACGGGTCTTGATGCGTCACCGTCTGGGCCGTGGCGGCCAACCCATCGAAGCCTCTCCGCATATCCGTGGGGGGCACACAGACAAAGATCCGAACCGTTCGCCCCCAGGTCAGCATGGGGCCCCCAACAGAGACACCAACGCGGCGACGGCCTCGGCATCGAAGTCCTGTCGCAGTCGCAAGTGGGTGCGATTGGGGAGGATGATCTCATAGGCATAAGCGGCCGCCGCCGCACCGCCCTCGGGGATCCGGATCTCGGTGAAGGTCGTGACCGGCTCGGTGGGCCGCTCTTTCTGGGGATCCACCCCCGGCTGACGATGCGCCAGCTTCCGCCGCCACCAGTGAAACGCCGCGATCGAGAGGTCGTGTTCTCGGCAGTACTGACTCTGCGTCGCACCCGATCTCTGCCATTGCTGAACATGCTTCCGCCAGAACCGGCCCCGGCGGACTCAACGACTTCGATGTCTTCTGTGCCATACTGCACCTCCTTTATAGGAGGGCACAGTATCGCCGAACATCCACGGTGAAAAGATGGGTTCGCCGGACGCTCACCATACATCTTGGCAATGCCGCCAGCGGTGGTATCCATCACTTGGCGGAGCAGAGAATTGTTGAGCGTCCCCAAAGGACCACCGGATTCCTTTTGCAGGATGTCCAGGGGAGGCACGATCGTAACGGTGGATTGATACTGCCGGGGTTCGCAAGGGTAACACCACGGTCAGACTCATCGCCATGATGCACAGAACCAGGATCATCCAGCGATAGCGCCAGATCACATGGAGATAGTCGAGGAGATCAATCTCATCATCGGCGGGAAGCTTGGCCGAGACCGGTTGCTGAGACTTTGCCTGAGAATCCGTCACTATGCTTTGACCTTCCATTTCAACTTAACGGACCGGCGAATTTCCAAGCGGAACCACGGAGGACACATGCAGGAGAGCCCGGGAATACACGCGAGGAGACGCCGAGGTAGGCAGTATCCGAGATAGTCACACTTCCTCGGGCCACCTGTAATCCTACCGAACAGGAAACTCTTCCTACAATCCTCTGTGTTCAAAGAAGCGAACCCTGCTTTCAAGAGACGTTCCCACGAGCGGAAACAGCCTCCCCAAAGGCCTCTGAATCCTATCCAAGGGCGACAGAGCCCTCCCACCCTATCTACCACGGGCTCCACCACAGCCCAGGGTCCGAACCGGAACATCGATCCCCGAAGCGATATGTCCAGGATCGTTGACATAAGTGGCTCCTCATACTTCTACTGCGCCGGTTGAAAGCCGTCGACGTCGACCACAGTGGCCACAAGCCCGATCCAGCAAGAGCATCCGATCCGTAGCCTCACCGCCGGAGAGAACAAACTGTCTTCCAGACAAGTATTGAACGCGATGAATCCCACGACTTTCAGGGTAGGCCCGTGATTCTGGCGAATCGGAGTTGACACAACGCCTGGCAAGGCGTTATGATTACGCTGCTTAAGCCAGCGCGGTAAGAAGTGTGGCGACGGACGTACCGCCCGATTGCAGGGCGAGGGATTTACGGAAGTCCTTGCCAGGTCAGTACTTATCATGGCGGCGTAGCTCAGCTGGTTAGAGCATGGGATTCATAAGCCCAGGGTCGTCGGTTCGATTCCGACCGCCGCTACTGTTGGTCGATCATGGGCCCCCATCGTCTAGTGGCCTAGGATATCAGGTTCTCATCCTGGAGACAGGGGTTCGACTCCCCTTGGGGGTATAGGGTGCGACTTTCCGCTTTCGCAGAGAGCCGCACCCTCTCTTTTTGGGCCGAAGAACGCGGTTTCGTACTCCTCCCCTTGGACTCTTGCGAAGCTCTGCGAGGTTCTGCATGTACTGACTGTGCCGCTTTTCGTGCGCTCTTCTCTGCCCCACCATAGCCACGCCTACCGGCTGGTATCCTCCGGACCTCTCGTTACAATGTCCGCCAGAGATCCGGCTCCGGTAGGCAGGATAGCCCGATCTCCTTCATCATTAGGGAACGAAAGGAGAATAATCATGACAAACCGACCATCGCCCAAAGCCATCCTCCTGGTCTGTACCCTGGGCTTTGCTGTCTCCAACGCCGCAGGCGCAGGGCAGAATGACAATGCCGGCGGGCAGGCCGCTGTTGCATCGCCGGATGGCACGATCGAAGTAACGATTCGTGCCAACGGACCCTTGACCTACTCCGTGTCCGTCGATGGCAAACGACGTTAGCCGAATCCGGGCTGGGGCTGAAGTTCAAGGATGGAGTGGTCCTTGGGAGCCGACGTCCAGCTTGACCAAAGTCGAGCGGGATCAGTCCGACACGACGTGGGAGAACAAACTGGGCAAGCGCCGACCTGGTCCGCGATCGGCACAACGAATTGCGGGCTGTTCTCTGGTCGGAGAAGTCGGGCCGGCCTTTCGAGATCGTGGTGCGTGCCTTCGACGACGGCATTGGCTTTCGTTACGTCTTGCCGGCGGCGCCTTCGCGCACGCACGCAGGATTTCGTGCTGGAAGAGGAACAGACCCAGTTCTGCTTTCCCCGGAAACTGCCCGTGCTACGCGGGCGATCAATGAGAATACCGGCAAAGCCGACAATCCCATCGGCTACGTCGGCTCGCAGGAAACCGAGTTCCTGCCGACCCATCTGGCCGATCTGCCGACCGACCAAGTCCGGATGCTGCCGCTGTCTGGTCAAGACCCCGGCGGCGTGGGTGGCGATCACCGAGAGCGACCTCTACGACTGGGCCGGCCTGTGGGTGAACCGCGTGGCCCCGGCCGGACAATGCCGGCCGCGGTCACGCTTGGCCGCCCGGCTGTCACCGCGGCCGGATGGCCAGGGCCTGGTCAAGTCCACGTTCCCTCGCCATTCGCCCGTGGCGTGTGCTGATGATCGGCCGCCAGCCGGGCCGGCTGGTCGAGAGCGATCTGATCTGCAACCTCGCACGCCGTGCCAACTCAAAGACATCTCCTGGATTCGTCCCGGCATGATGGCCTGGGATCACTGGTGGACCGGCGACGTCAAGATGGACACCGCCACGATCAAGGAGTACATCCAGCTCGCGGCCGACATGGGCTGGCCGTATCAGCTCATCGATTGGCAGTGGTACGGCCCGTTCAACAAGCCGGACGCCGACATCACGAAGGTCAACCCCGCGGTCGATATGGACGAGGTCCGCCGCTTCGCTAAGGAAAAGGGCGTCCGTCTGTGGCTGTGGCTCTACTGGACCGATGCGGATCGCAACAACGCCTACCAGAAGGCGTTCGAGCTCTACGAGCAGTGGGGGATCGCCGGCGTCAAGATCGACTTCATGAACCGCGACGACCAGGACATGGTCAACTGGTACGAGAAGCTGACGCGGGCCGCCGCCGAGCACCATCTGATGATCATCTTCCACGGCGCCTTCAAGCCGACGGGAATGATCCGCACCTTTCCCAACCAGGTCACGCGGGAAGGCATCCTGGGCAATGAATACAACCGCTGGAGCACGCGTGTGACGCCGGAGCACAAGCTGACGCTGCCCTTTACGCGGTTCCTCGCCGGCCCGGCCGACTTCACGCCGGGCGGCTTCCTCAACCGTCAGCCCGGCCAGTTCAAGGTGGACGCCCAAGCCGCACAGGTCCAGGGCACCCGCTGTGCGGAGCTGGCCCTGTTCGTCGTCTACGACAGCCCGGTCTGCTGCGTCTGCGATCATCCGAGTCATTATCGCGATCAGCCCGGCGTCAGAGTTCCTGAAGATCGTGCCCACCGTCTGGGACGAGACCCGCGTGCTCGACGGCGCCGTCGGCGAGCACCTGGTCATGGTCCGCCGCAGCGGCGACCGGTGGTTTCTCGGCGCTCTCACCGACCGCAACGCCCGCGACATTCCCGTGAAGCTGGATTTCCTCGGCCCAGGCTCCTGGACGCTGCGGCTCTGGAAAGACGCCCCCGACAGCGACACCGCCGCCGAGCACTTGGTCACCGAGCAGCGCACCGTCACGGCCGCAGACACATTGACGCTGCATCTGGCCCGCGCGGGCGGGGCCGTGGCATGTTTTGAACCGGTTGCATCCGCGCCGCGATAGGGAAGTTCGTCGCAAATTAAGGATGAATGCCACGACTATAGTGAATTCCATCAGGATAACACCATGAATGCCCACCGCCATCTCTTATCGATCGCTGTTCTTGAGCTTGCTCTGTATCCTCTCGTCTTCACGGCTGCTGCCAGGCGGGCCATTACGCCAACTTCGAGGTGAGCGTGTACATCGTCGTGAACACGACCCGCCAGTTGGCGCAGAATCCGGCAAATCTGGAGGCGGCGTGGAAACGCATCTGTGACCAGATGAAGGTGGACAAAGTCTACATCGAATCGCAGCGCGGGCGTCTGATGGCCACGGATGAGGAGCTGGAGACCGTCAAGAAGTTCTTCCTGGACCACGGCGTGAAGGTCGCCGGCGGCACGACGATGTCTGACGGCAGCTATCCCGGCGGCGGGCAATTCAAATCCTTCTGCTACACCGATCCCGACGATCGGGCCTTCATCAAGAAGTCCATCGAGCTGGCGGCGCGGCACTTCGACGAAGTCATTCAGGACGATTTCTTCTTCGTGACCACCAAGTTCGATTCGGACATCGCGGCCAAGGGCAACCGGAGCTGGACCCAGTTCCGGCTGGACCTGATGAACGAGGCCGCCGAGAACCTCCTCATCAAGCCGGCCAAGGCGGTCAACCCCAAGGTCAAGATGGTCATCAAGTACCCCAACTGGTACGAGCACTTCGCGGGCTCCGGCTTTGACCTGGAGAAAGAGCCACGGCTGTTCGACGGCATCTACACCGGCACCGAGACGCGCGATCCGGAAGCCACCGACCAGAACCTCCAGTCGTACGAGAGCTACCTGATCATGCGGTATTTCGAGAACGTCGTGCCCGGCCGCAACGGCGGCGGCTGGGTGGACACCTTCAACGTGCGGTACTCGGATCGCTACCCCGAGCAACTTGGTCGACACGGTTTTCGCCAAGGCGCGGGAGATCACGCTGTTCGAATGGGGCAGCGTGACACGGCCCGCCCGTGCCGGCGAGCGCACGGGCTGGCAGGACCAGCCGACCAGCTTCGACTACAACCGCCTGCTGCAAGTCGGTCCAAGCCACCGCCGGCAGCGACGCCGGGCTGACCTGGGGTCGCATCGCGGGCGACGCGCTGGAGAAGGCGGACGCCGTCCTCGGCAAGCTCGGCAAGCCCATCGGCATCGCCAGCTACCGCCCCCGCATGCCTGGGCCGAAGATTTCCTCCACAACTACTTCGGCATGATCGGCATTCCCATCGAGCTGTATCCCGCGTTTCCCACGAATGCCAACCTCGTCCTGCTGACCGAAGCGGCGGCGTCCGATCCCGAGATCGTCGCGAAGATCAAAGCCCAATTGGTCGCCGGCAAGTCGGTCGTCATCACCTCGGGTCTGCTCCGTGCTCTCCAGGGCAAGGGCATTGAAGATATCGTCGAGCTGCAGTACACCGACCGCAAGATCCTCGCCCACGAATACCAAGGCGGCTTCGGGCCCGGCGATGCCGCCGGCCTGGGCAACGAACAAGCCGGCGATATTCTCTTCCCAGACATCCGGTTCCTGACCAACGACGCCTGGCAATTGGTGCGTGCTCTGGCCAACGGACGTGGCTATCCGCTGCTGCTCATGGACCACTATTCCAAGGGCATCCTTTACGTCTGGACCATCCCGGACAACTTCAACGACCTGTACCGGCTGCCCGCCGAGCGTCATGACCGCGATCAAGAACTATGTGATGGCAGGCTTCCCGGTCCGGCTGGATGGTCCCAGCAACGTCGCGCTGTTCGCGTATGACAACAACACTTTCATCGTGCAGAACTTTCGCCACACCGAAACGGACGTGCGAATCGGCGTAGCCGGCGGCTTCACCAAGCTGCGTAATCTCGTCACCGATGAAGTTTTGGCCCCGCCAGGCACCGGCCGGCGGATTCGGACCGGGCCGTCGCGGGGGTGCAGGGCAACCAGCCTCTTTCAATATCCATCTGCTGCCGCATAGCTATGCGGTCTTCGCGGCAGAGAAATAGACGTGTCTCGGCATAACGGGAGAAAGCCATGATTCAGAAAGAACGTCGCATCCAATTTCTGGGATCGTTTTCGCTATCGGCCTGTTGTCCGCGTCGGCTTGGGCACAGATTCCTTTCCAGTCCGCTGATGAGAATCAGCGACTGTTGAACGAGGTCGTGGACATCAGCAAGGACTTCCGCAGCTTCAGCAACACCTATTACTGTGCCGATCAGCTTGGCCAGTTCGACCCTGCCACGAGCCGCGGCACGATCCGGTACGTGCGGCACGAGTATGTCACGCGCCAAGCCTTCGACAACATCCTGGGTGTCCTACGGCCCGTACCGGCCAATGAATTTCCCACGGGGGAGTACGCCGAAGCCCCGGAATTGCCGTTTGCGCTGGAGTTTATCTCGCCGCGTACGGTGCGAATCCGGGCGGCGTCCCGGTTCCAGGTCAAGACCGATCGGCCCTCTTTGATGCTGGCCGGCGGCACGGTGCGCCAGGATCGCAGCGGCTGGAAATACGAGAAGATCGAGGGCGGGCATCGCTATGCCAGCCCATCCGGCTCGGTCACCATTACCGCGAACCCCTGGCGGATCGAGCTGCACGATGCCGCGGGCCGGATGCTGACCCACACGATCCACATAAAGGATGGCGCCGAGACCTTTACGCCGCTGCTGCCCTTTTCTTTCGTCCGGCGGACCTCGGACTACTCCACCAGCATCGCCGCCGTTTTCCGGTTGTCGCCCGAGGAGAAAATCTTCGGCTGCGGGGAATCCTTCACGGAGTTCAACAAGCGGGGCCAGAAAGTCGTGCTCTACACCGATGACAGCAACGGCGCCCAGAATGAGACCATGTATAAGCGTAAGACTTTAGGGTTGTGCGGGAGTGAAGTCCCTGAGAGCGGGCAGTTTTCCTGTTGTGATGTATATCCGCAGGGCTTGCTCGACGATTGTGATCGGATTGAGGCCGCGTTGTTTGAGCGTGGTGAAGACGCTCATGAGGATGGCTTGGGTTGACGCTCCTTGGTCGCTGCGGTTATTGAAGCTGTTCTTTCGCATGATCACCGCCAGCCGGATGATCCGCTCGGCAAAATTGTTTTCGAAGGGTACTTGGTGCTCCCGCACAAAGGTGAACAGTTCTTGCTGATAGCGTCGCAGACGCTTGACCAAACGCCGGGCTTCGCGGTTGGTCCACTCCATCTCGATCATCACTTGCAGACGTTGCTGAATCCGGTGATGCCGCCGTTCATAGGTGGCCGGAGCCATCTCGTCCCGTCGTTGGCGTAGACGGATCGCGTCCCGAATCAGGCGTCGGAGTTTCTTGGCAAAGCGGGCCCAGTCCTCACTCGTGTCCTTGTACCGTTCGACCCGCTCCAAATCCCGCAGCAGGTGGACCAGGCATTTCTGCTTCACGCAGACCAGGATGCTGTACGCCGCCCAGAAGTCACTGACCAAGACCCCGGCAAACTGCTCGGTGATGAATTTCAAGACCACCGGACTGGCGCGAACGCTCGATGGCAAAGAGGGTTGCCGCGGGGGTAGTAAAACACCACAGCCAGCCGAGCAGGCCGTTGATGCGCCAGCCGGTCTCATCGGCGTGCAGGACGCCGGCCCGGATGATCTCCGCGCCGATCTCCTCGTACCAAGACTGGAGGATCTCGGCCAAGCGATGCCACATCTGTACCAGACCGCCCGGCGTGAGGACAAACTGCAGGTGAAAGTTGAAGACGGACAGGATCTGGGAGATCGTATTGCCGAGAGCATAGTGCAGCCAGGCACTCATCACCAGCAAGCGGTTACCGATGGTGGCGTTCGGTAACGCCTCCGGCACTTTGGGCTCCACCATCTGGCGGCAACGCGGACACCAGTCCCGATGGATCGTGTGCTCGGTGACTTCGACGTGGACATCGTGCGGGATGTCCTCGATATACCGTTGGCGGGAGACGTGGCACTTCGTGAGCTGGCCGCCGCACTCCGGGCAGTGGGATTCCCGGTGCTGTACCGCGCGGTCAATGTGATCGGGTTTCGCGCGACAGTGGCCTTCGTGC
Organism: uncultured Planctomycetota bacterium; assembly: GCA_963750205.1. Taxonomy (GTDB): domain Bacteria; phylum Planctomycetota; class Phycisphaerae; order Sedimentisphaerales; family Anaerobacaceae; genus PLanc-01. The sequence continues at coordinate 14,732 of CAVVRJ010000040.1, read as the reverse complement.
CCCGGCTTGCAGCCCGGCTTCTTCTTCCGGCCCTTCTTCTCCGGCTTCTCGTAGGGAGCTTTCTGGCCGGAAGGACAGGACGGGTCGTCCCGACGGCTCGGGGGAGATCGGTCTCCATTACGGTCGGCGAGGATCTTGGCTTGCGCGAGCAAGGCAAAGACCACGGCTTGCTCGCCCAAGGCGAAAATGGCCTTGGCTTGTTCTGCGGTCAGCTCCGGCCCTAACTGGATTCCGTGAATCTCCAATGGTTCCGCGGTCTTTGCATTCATTACGCGGAACATACACCGCCCTGAAGGCGAGCGCAATAGCCCAGTTTGTCATTGCAACATTTTCTGGCTTGCGCAAAGTCACAATCTGCCTCATGAGACTAAAGTCTTACGTATAAGCCAGTCCCGTTCTACCTGAGCAGCCGGGGCTATGGTGTGTTCATGCATACCTCGTCGCCCATTACTTGCGACTTCGGCAAGTACTACAGCAGTGCCAACGCCATGATGATCGGCGACGACGAATTGGACCTGTTCGTCTTCCTGGGCTCGCCCAAGGAGGTCCTCAACGAATACACGAACGTGACGGGTAAATCCCCGATGCCGCCCTTGTGGTCGTTCGGCTTGTGGATGAGCCGCTGCACCTACTCCAAGGAGACCGAGGTCCGCGAGGTGGCGGCGAAGCTGCGGCAGAACAAGATTCCCTGCGACGTGATCCACTGGGGTGGCGATGCCGAGAGCACCGACGGCGGCATGGCGGCGGATTTGCGGGCTGGGCTTTCGCTGGGGCTGTGCGGCTTTTCCTTCTGGAGCCACGACGTGGGCGGCTTCGTGTCCCGGGCCTCGGAGGACCTGTACCGCCGCTGGTTGGCCTTCGGGATGCTGACCTCGCACAGCCGCTGTCACGGCACGGCCCCGAAGGAACCCTGGAACTACAGCCAACAGTTCATGGACGACTTCCGCGTCATCGACGAGCTCAAATACAAGCTGATGCCCTATGTGTACGCGCAGGCCAAGGATTGTTCCGAGCGCGGCCTGCCCATGCTCCGGGCCTTGTTCGTGGAATATCCGGACGATCCGGGGTCCTGGCTCGTGGACGATGAATACCTGTTCGGCTCCGACGTGTTGGTGGCGCCGCTGCTGGAGAGCGGGACGACTCGCGCTGTGTACCTGCCGCCGGGCAAATGGATCGACTATCAGACCTGGAAGGCGTACGTCGGCGGATGGAATCGTATCCAGGCCGATCGACACTCCGGCCGTGATCCTCGTCCGGGATGGCGCCGTCATCCCACATATCACACTGGCTCAATCCACAGCTTCGATGGACTGGTCCTACCTGGGACTGATCGTCTATACCGTGGACAGTCAGAACGCGCAGGGTCTGGTATGTGTGCCCTCGGAAGGCCAACTGCACAAGGTGGTCTTGACCCGACAAGGAGACCAGTTCCGCCTGACCGACGATCCGCTGGCCGGCAAGGTTAGGTGGGCGATCCGCCTGGCATCGAAGAACTAATATGGATTCGCAAGAATGCGTGCGCGGCAGGGACTCTGTCATCCTGAGGCGCAGCCGAAGAGCCTGTCCTGAGCTTGCCGAAGGAATCTGGCCACCAGATGGAAGGTTTCTTTCGCTCGCAGTCCAGATCCTTCGCTGCGCTCAGGATGACAAGGCGAGTGCATAAATCAACTCGAATTCGTACAGCCTGTCGAGGTGCAGATTATTGGTGGTATTGAGTTTCGCGGCATTGAACCCGCCGCGCCGGCCCAGAGGCACAGGGCCAGAACCGAAGTACAACTCAGCATTTGCATACGTTTCCTTCATGACATCACGATCATCGTCGTCAAATCATGTTACTCCTGTTCGCCGGAGATTCATAGGATTTCACTCATGGCCACGCGCCGACCGGTCTGAACGGACAGCTCTGTGGCCAAGCACATCGCGACGGACCACTTCCCGTCCTGGCCCGTGCAAGGGGACGGCCGGCCCTCGCGGACGGTGGCCACCATGGCAGCGATTTGTTCCTCCAATTCGAACAGCTCCCCGGCGCTACGCGTGATGGGCAGCTCCTCCACCTTCCGGCCATCGAAGGCTTTGAGAAAAAAGGTGGGATGCCGGGTCCGATCCAGGGCCCCACTCCAGCTCGCCCAAATGGCGCCTTGGGTGCCGGTGAGTTTCACGGTCTGGTGGTGCTCGAACGCGGCGAGGGTCTGGGAGACCACGGCGTAGGCTCCGCCCGCGAAGTGAACGATCGCGCTGCAGTTGTCTTGCAACTCGGGGTGCCCCGGTTGCCGGGAGTTGGCGGCGGCGTAGACTGACTCGGGCTCGCCCACGGAGCTCAGATACCAACGGGCCAGATCGAAGAAATGGATCGGTTCTTCGAGGATCCAGTTGCCCACGCGGCTGATGTCGAAACGCCAGCCGTCGGAGCCCAGGCGATAGGGGTTCCGCGAGAGCTCGACCAGAACGTAGCGCGGCTCGCCGACGAGGCCGGCATCGACCAGTTCTTTCACTTTGCCCCACAGAGACGAGAGCCGGAACTCGTGGTTGATGGCGATCCGCCGGTTCTTCTGCCGGGCCAGTCGGAGCAGATCGTCGCATAGCGGCGACAGTTAGACACATCGGCTTTTCCAGCAGCAAATGCTTGCCGGAAGAAAGGACGGCCGTGGCCACTTCGTGATGGAAGCGATTGGGCACGATCACATCGACAACGTCCAGGTCGTCGCGCTGGACGAGCTGGTGATAGTCACTGACCACGGCGACATCCGGGTGGGCCGCACACGCCGCTTTTCGCGCTTCTTCCGACGGCTCGGCGATCGCGACGAGTTGCGCACCTTCCGTTTTCGCAATCGTAGCCGCATGGTGCTGACCCCAAGCACCGTAACCGACCAACCCGAACCGTACCACAGAATCTGCCATCGCCGGAACCTTTCGGTGCGTCATTACTGCAGGGGTTTGATGAAGAGTTGGCGGAATTGGACCGGGTCACCGTGGTGCTGCAATCCGATAGGGCCGGTGGGCGGCAGGTCGGGCAGCCGGGGCGTCTCGATAACCTTCTCGCCGTTGAGGACGACAGTCAGGCAGTCGCCCCGCAGCGTGATCTCGAACACGTTCCACTCGCCCATGGATCGATCGGCCTTGCGGATGGGGATGCAGGCCCGGCGGATTTCCTGCGACAGTTTGCGGTCGGTGCGGTAGCCGTTGACTTCGCCGGAACCGAGCTCCTGGCACCAAATGTTGGCCTGGCACTTGAGGATGCCCCGCATCAGAATGCCGCTGTCGCCCGCATCCAGCCGCGGGCGTGTGACCCGCTGGGTCGGATTGTCCTCCTGCATGAGGAAGTCACCGTTGAAGAGCACGATCGGTTGGGGCTTCATGACCGGCTGGGCCGGCAACCGCCATTCGACGTACAGGACCAAGTCGCTGAACTTGTCTTTGGTCCAGAGGGTAGCGTCGTCAAAGCGTTTGGCTTTCGCCTTGCCGTCGTAGTCGATGATCCCGTCGCGGGCGACCCAGTGTCCCTCGTGCCAGGATTGGACGTCCCAGCCGGTGAGCGACTTGCCATCGAAGAGCGGTTTGAAGCCCTGCTGGGCAAGCTCCGCCGGAGTCCGCATTCCCGGGCCACGGGCGTCAGCCCCCGTGGCGGACCAACCAAGCTCACCCGCAAGACCCAAGGCAACCACAGTGGCTGCCAAGGCAGTCAATTTGAATTCCAGCCGTTTCTCATTCATGCGATTGTCTCCTTATGGTTGGTGGATAGGTAGGCCCGTACGAGTGTGGCCTGGGGCAGCACCAGGACCGATTGAGATCGAGCGATCAGCCGGTCGATGTCCTCCCTCGACCGCACGGGATTCATCAACCAGGACCGAACTCGGCCCGGAGGAATTTCCGAGTACAGATGGACGTGGGCCCGCTGGACGGCCCGGGCGATCTGATAGGCTTTGTGGCCGCCCATGACGAAATTCTCCCGGATGCGATGGATGATGTCGTCGGCGGTGTACGCCTCCTGCATCCAGGCTTCGAACCGCTCGGAGCCGCTGCCCTCCGCGCACCGAGCCGTAACCAGCACGTCGCCGCCCGGCGTCACGACCTGGGTGGCCTCTTCCATTGCTTTCTGCGATTGGTACAGATCGATGTCCTTGGGATGTCCACCCGGGGAAGCGATGACGAGATCCGCGCGGCGCAGCACCTCGACCGCGTACATCTCGTCGATGAAGTGACACGCCTGCCGAAACGAGAGGTACGGATCGCCCGCGCGGACGGCCACCAGGCGGTGTTCGGCGTCCAGCGCCACGCTGACGTTGAAGGCAACGCCCGCCATGCGTCCGACCTCGTCGATCTCCTGCCGCACAGGGTTGCCGTCGAGGCGGCCCGGGCCGGTGCCGGGCAGGTCCATGCGGGAGTGATTCGCCCGAATCGCCGCGACATCGGCCAAGCCGGGGTAGACGCACTTCACCCCCCCGCCATAGCCGCAGAATTGGTGGTACTCGACGTCGCCGGTGGTAATCCGAAGATCCGCCTCCAGGAACGAGCGATTAAGGGAAATTTCGGTTCCCAGGCTGGTCGTGCCCAGACGTGTGAGCCGCTTGGGGTCGTTCGCGTCATGGTTCTCGCAGGCGACGACGCCGGACCAGCGTCCCAGCGCTCGGGCCAACTCCTGGTCGCTCATGGGGCGGTGCAGGCCTGTCGCGACAATCACCACGACCTGCCGCGGCGCGAGACCTCCCGCTTCGAGTTCGGTCATGACGGCCTCGAGCAGCAGCGCGTTCGGGACGGGTCGTGTCGCGTCTTCGATCGCGATGGCAACCCGCTGGGCCCGGGCGGCCAAGTCCCGCAGACGAGGCGACGAGACAGGATGAGCCAGGGCCTCGCGCAAAGCCTCCGCAGGGTCCGAAGCCAGTGCCAGCGCACGCGGGAGAAATACTCCGACCAGCTTCTCGCTCGGAACGTGAACAGCAATCGTGTCGTGCCCATAGGGCAGGTTGATCTTGACAGAGGCCACGTGCATCACCCGGCAAATAGTTTGATCAGAGTCAGGCTCACGCCGCCTACCAGCACGGCGGCCGCCAGCCCCACCAACAGGGGCTTCCCGCCGAGCTTCTTCAGTTGAACGACGCTGGTCCCCAATCCGACCGCGGCCATGGCAATCGTCAAACAGCCAACCGAGAGGGATTTGGCGTCGGCCAACAAGTGCTGCCACGCCGGTCGGGGAATCACGCCGAAGGCCGTCGGGCCCAAGTCGCCCAGGGTGCGCACCGCGGTCAGCACGACGAAGGCGACCACGAAGAGAGGCACATACTGGTACCACGCCAGACGGCGGGTTTTTCCGCCCCGAGCCGATGCATTGCGACGCTGATAGAACACCGCGACGATGGGAATCACGGCTCCCATGCAGACGTTGCGAACCAGCTTCGTCGTAGCGGCGACATTCAGCGCCAGCGGCGCGTCATAGTGCTGTTGATACATTAGCCCCGCTCCGGCCACCTGCGAGGTTTCGTGGATCGCGGTCCCCAGAAACAGGCCCGCTTGCTCCGCGTTGCCCGCGAAAAGCCAGTGCGCCAGATAGGGATAGGCCAGCAGGGCCGCCATTCCGAACAGGGTGATGCAGGCGACCGCGTAGCTGACTTCATCTTCCTCGGCGTCGATGGCCGGGCCGGTGGCGACGATGGCAGAGGCGCCGCAGATGCTGGTTCCCACGGCAATGAGACTGCCCAAACGGGGCGGCAACCCCACCAGCCGGCTGAGCCACGTGACGAGGATCAGGGCCGCGATGATGCAACCCGCGACGACCGGCAGGGCGCTGACGCCGATCTGCCCGACGGCCAACAGGCTCAGGCCCAGCCCGAGCAGAGCGATGCCCAGCCGCAGGAGGCGTTTGACGGCAAAACGCAGGCCCGCCTCATAAGCAGCCGGCAGGCCCGCGCTGTTGCGTACGATCAAGCCCAGCAGAATCGTCACCATGATGGCACTGATCGGCGTTTTCTCAAAACCGAGCAGGGTCTCGCCCACAAACTTGGCCAGGATCGCGCCGGCCCACGCCAGCAAGCCGGTCAGAGCCAAGCCGGGAGCGACCGTGCTGAACCACGCCAAGCCGTTGTGCAGGGGCTTCTGCCATGGCGCCAGCGGTCCGGGGACATGCTGCACCTGCGCGTTTCGCTCATAAATTGGACCTCTCTCTGGCAAGTAGTGCCTCGGCAGTTCGGGCGAAGTGCCAGACTTCCCCGTGCGGCAGGATGTCGCCATTCTTCCCGGCCGGCGTGCCCCAGCCAGACGTCGTGGCGCGTGAGCACCCAGCGGCGGATATCGTCCAGCGGCCCACACTTCCAGCCCGGCGCCGTCCAAAGCGCGGGAGAGCCGAGCGCTCCGCCGATCCGGGCATTGACGATCACATAGTGTTGGACGGAAGGACACGAAAGAACCGCCTCGTCCACGCCGGCATCATGGGGCACGAAGACGCCCAGGACGACGGTCGGCTGAAAGTGACGCAGCGCCGCCTGGGCGGACATGCGCCGGACCGCCGCGCCCGCCGGAGGCTCGGCATCGGTGGCCTGAACAGGCACACCCGAGGCGGCCAGCGTGCGTGCCAACACGCCGGACCCGGCACAGACCTCGAGAACGGAACCCTCGCCCGCGAATCGGCGTAGCGCGGAGGCCAAGGCATCCACCAATTCCCGACTAACGGCCAGGAAGCGGCCCGCGTCATCGCATTCATCGAGCCAGCCGGTGCCTTGCTCGGCGGCGATCAGACGTTCACGCCACCGAGCAAAGCACGGCACGGGGTCTTCGTAAGATGGAACGGTGCGTGGTACGCACCCTACCGATGGTTCCATGTCAGACGCTCGGCCCGCAACGGGTGATGGCGAAGGCATTGAATTCCTTGAGGGCCTCCGCCTTGGTCATCATGCCGTCGCACTCGTCGAGGACTTCGTTGAACAGCCGCTCGCCGGCCTCGTCCAGCGAAGTGCCCTGGAACATGTCGGAGACGTTGACCTCCATGGTCTCCTGCATCTGCTCCCACGACTCACAGTTGCCGCTGATCCTCATGGTGATCATCAGCGGGTGGTTGATCGTGTGGCCGCCACCGGTGGAGAAGCTCATCACCTGGGCGCCGGCCGCCGCGATGCCGGTGATCGATTCACCGCCGTGGCCGGGCGTATCCATGATCCACAGGCCCGACTCGGGGCCGATCCTCTCGGCATATCCGACGGCGCCGACAATCTGCTTGGTGCCCCACTTCTGCATAGCCCCGAGGGCCTTCTCCTCGATCGTGGACAGACCGCCCGCGATGTTGTCCCCCGTCGGCTGGCTCCCGCGCAGATCGACACCGCAGGCCAGGATTCGCTTCTCCATGTCCTGGATGAAGCCCAGGATCTTCTCCGCGATCTCCGGCGTCTTGGCTTTCTGCCGGATGAGGGTTTCGCCGCCGAACATCTCGGTCGTCTCGGCGCCCAGGGCCCGGCCGCCGGCTTCGATGACGCGGTCGCAGACCCAGCCGACACAGCGGTTGTGGGCCAGACCGCTGGTCACGTCGCTGGTGCCGCAGTTGAAGCCGTAGATCAGCTTGCTGAGCGGCGACGCGCTGACGCTGCTGGTGGGTGATCTTGCGGTTGAACTCGACCGCCAGGTTCGTCGCCTTGGCCAGCGCGTGGACGGCCCCGCCATCCCGGCGGATATTGACGACCTCGACCGGCTTGCCGCATTTGGCGATTTCGTGGGCGATGTCGTCGGCCGTGCAGCCCAGTTCCTTGAAGTGGTCCACGACGATCACGGCCCCGGCGTTGGGATTGAGCCCGTGGCCGACCAGCGTCCGGAAGGTCTGGGCCAGGTCCGGGGCGATCTGGCAGCGGCCCAGCGGGTGCACGATCGGAATGCAGTTCTGCACCATGTTGGCGACGCGCTCGCAGGTCGGATTGGCGTAGAGAGTGCCGCTGAGCATCAACACGTAATTGCGGATGCCGACCTGGCCATCCTCACGAGGGTATCCGTAAAAAAAGTCTCTCACGTTGGGTCTCCTTGCCGAATTTCGTTTCTCTTGTCAGGACCGGCCGTCACGCCTTTTGCAGGTCGCCGCGGCCGCGATTGGATTCGATATTGTGCACGTGCACGTACTGCCCGGCCTTGATCGCACGGGAGGCCCGGCCGATGCTCAGGCCGTACTTGATGATGGGCGCCCCCGCCTTGATGCTGACGCGGGCGAACTTGTGGTTGGCCGGAATGTCGTCGAGAAGGTCGACCTTGGTCGTCTTGGTCTGCCCCTCGACCGTGCATTGGACCGACTCGCCTCTGCTGCCGGGGCCAATCAGGTTGGCCACGTTGTCGTCCGGATGAATGATCAGTGCTCGTAAACTCATTCGTGCTCCTTTCCAATGTCCATTCTGCAAAACTCCACTATGCTTCACCACGCCCGGGCGCGTTTCCAGGCCAGATGCACGCGAAACGCCTCGGCGGCGGCCACGCCGGCCTGCGCGCCGCGGGCCTGCGCCTGTCGCACCATCTGCTCCTCCAGCGGCGAGAAATCGCCGTCGCCGGCCCGCCGCAGTTGGCTCCGGTGACAGGCCAACATGCGGCGTTTCAACTCGATCTGATCGCTCACGTCGACGAAGAACCCCGGCTCGAAGCCCGTCATGTTCATCGTGTCCATCCACCACAGTGCCGGCTGGCAGTCCAGCGCCGGAGCCCGCGTCTTGTGGCCGGCCGAAGCGCAATACCAGGATGTCGCTTCGGCCAGCGCCCCGGCCGCGCGGTGGTCCGCATGGTAATCCTCCTTCCAGTGGGCGAGCACCAGCGTCGGCCGGAAGCGGCGGTAGATTCCGAGCAAGTCTTCTCCGCTGGGCGGGGCCGTCCACGAGTTGCCCGTCCCCGAACTCGCCCCGCAACAGCACGGCACCCAGCAGCTTCGCCGCCGCCACCATTTCCGCCCGCCGCACGACGCCCAGGTTGGCAATCGGCTGCGCCGGCTGGCCCCTGTCGCCCCGGCACAGCACGCAGATCCCGATCGCCGCGCCGTCGCGTTGGGCCCGCGCCAGTGTCCCGGCACAGAGATATCTCCGCGTCGTCCGGATGGGCGACCACCGCCAATACCCGCTCACCTGAAAAGTCCAGTCGCATAGTTCTTCCAGCACAATACGGGGTCACCTGAGTTGGATGTCGGGCAGTTCGGCCACGTAGTCGGCCACGGCCAACTCCGCGTCGGCGTGCGTTCGCAACAGCGACGCGGGACAGGCCGACGTCAGCGGACCATGCAGCACCCGCCGCACCACGGCCCGCTGCCACGGACGGTTGCAGTAGAACCGCAGCCGCCGCGACCCCAGGATTTCCTTCATCCCCACGGTGACCGCCCGCCGGGGAACAATCGCGATCTCGCCGCCCACCGTCACCGAATTGATCGTCCGCGTCTCCCGGCTGAGGCTCAGCACCCGCGTAGGCAGGGCCGCGAAGTCCTCCACCGACATCGACTCCCCCGGCTCGGGCGGCTCGTTGAAGGCGATATGGCCGTTGATGCCGATGCCGCCGAAACAAGCGTCCACGCCGCCGCGTTGGTCGATCAACCTCTGAATCCTCCCGCGGTCCCATGGATCGGGAAAGACGCGATTCTCCGGACGCGGGACCAGGGCAGGGTCGATCAGATCGTAGAACTTGCGGTTCATGTACCCGCGGAAACTCAAGGGATGGTCGAGCGGGACCCACCGATCGTCCCCAGTCAAATACTCGTCCATGTTGATCAGCATCACGTCCCGGCAGTGACACCGCCGCTCGTTGATCCGCTGGGCCAAGACCGGGAACTGATCGACCGGCCCGACCGGCACGATCAGCGTCGCCCCGCGCCCTTCCGACCGTGCGGCCTCGATCTGCTCCAGCATCGCGCGGGCCATGTCGTCGGCCACGCCCGCCATGTCCCCGCACGTGCGGAATTTGACCGGCCCGCCGCGCCCAGCTTCTCGGGCAGAATACCCAGATATTCCGGCAGCGTTTCACTCATGCCTGCACTCCCAGAGAGATGTGCTTGGTTTCCAGGAAAGCGTCCAGCCCTTCCAGTCCCAGCTCGCGGCCCCAACCGCTTTGCTTGCAGCCCCCGAAGGGACACTGGCTGGTGGCTGGCACGGTGTCATTGATGCCGATCGTCCCCGCCTCCAGTGACTCGGCCAACCGCCACATCCGGGACAGGTCCCGCGTGAAGGCATACGCGGCCAAACCGTACTCGGTGGCATTGGCCTGGCGGATCGCCTCGGCCTCGTCATCGAATACGCACACCGGCGCCACCGGGGCAAACGTCTCCTCCTGCATGCACCGGGCATCGGGCGGCACGTCCATCAGGATCGTCGGCTCCAGGAAGTACCCGCGGCCACCGGTCCAGCGCTTGCCGCCGCAGAGCACCCGTGCACCCAGTGATTTGGCCTCCTCGATGTGCTCCAATGCCTGCCTCAGAGCCGGCCTCGTTGATCAGCGGGCCAATCTCCACGCCCTCCTCCAGCCCATTGCCCACCTTCAGCTTGCGGGTGGCCTCGACCAGCGCGGGAATGAATCGGTCGGCGATGGAGCGCTGGACGTAGACGCGGTTGGCGGCGATACAGGACTGGCCCGTGTTGCGGAACTTGGTGATTATCGTCCCCCGGACCGCCTGCTCCAGATCGGCGTCGGCGAAGACCAGCACCGGCGCGTGGCCGCCCAGCTCCAGCGAGAGCTTGGTGATCTACCCGGCCGCCCCGGCGATCAACTGCTTGCCCACTTCCGTGGAGCCGGTGAAGGTGATCTTGCGGCAGAGGGGGTTCTCCAGCATCTCGGCGGCGATCTCGGTTGACCGGCCCGCCACCAATTGAAACACGCCGGGGGGAATCCCGACCTCGGCGACCGCCTCGGCCAACATCACGCCGGACAGCGGCGTGGTGCTGGCGGGCTTGAGGACCACCGGACACCCGGCGGCCAGCGCGGCGCACTTTGCGCATGGCCAGGACCAAGGGGAAGTTCCAGGGGGCGATGGCCCCGACGACACCGACCGGCGACCGGAGCACGAGGTGACGCTTCCCATCCGCCTGGGCGGCACGACCCGGCCGTAGGCCCGCCGCGCCTCGCCGGCAAACCACCGCAGATGGTCGACGGTCATGGCCACCTCGCCCCGGCTTTGCGCCAGCGGCTTGCCGTTTTCCAGGGTGATGGTGCGGGCGATCTCTTCGCTGCGGCGTTGGAGCACGTCGGCGATGCTGTAAAGGTAGCGTCCGCGTCGCGCCCGGGCGTATTCCGCCAGGCGGGCCAGGCGGCCGCCGCATCCTGGATGGCTTGAGCCACTCTCACGCGCGGACCGTGCCAACCCGTGCGAAGACTTCGGTGGTGGCCGGATTGATAACCGGCAGCGGGTCCAGCGGTTCGACCCACTGGCCGTTCAAGTACAAGCGACGAATCTCGTCCTTTCCGGACATGATACCTTTCTCCTCAATCGCCCTGGCTTGCCCTCAGAGCGCCTAACAGACTGAGCACACTATGTCATTGCGAATCGTGACGCCCCTGCGCGGCGGGTAGGCGAAGGAACGGCCCCTGTGGCTGGGTGGATGCCAACGCCTGCGTCAGGCATATTCTGGGTACTCGGCCTACGGATGGTTCCTCGTATGCGATCTATGCGGCAGAGCCGTAGGCGTGGCACCCGGACGTCATTGTCAGGATGCAGCGACGAAGCAATCTCAATCGGCCTAGTGTGAGATTGCTTCGCTGCGCCCGCAATAATGACATGCAAAGCGGTCTTTGCCACGTTCTCTTCTTCCCAGCCGCTCCTACGATTCCGGCGTGGCATCCCAGGCCTTTTGGAAGATGTCTTCGCCCATCGTGGTATAGGGGTTACAGAAGCTATCCTGGTAGACGGCCATGCCGGCGGTGATGCAATGGCACCCGCGAGGGCGGCCTCGGCGATCTGGCGGCTGTTGCGGATGGCCGCGGCGATGATTTCGGCCCGATAGCCGTAGTTCTTCAGCATCGCGGCGACCTCGGGGATCAGCGACGAGGCCGAATCGCCGTACTGCTCCTTCCAGCCGACGAAGGGACTGACAAACGCGGCGCCGGCCCGCGCGGCTTGCCAGGCTTGCGGGACGGAGAAGATCAACGTGGCGTTGACCCGAACGCCCTGGCGGGACAGCTCGCGAATGGCCTTGAACCCTTGTTCGCTGACACTCACCTTGATGACGAAGTTGGGCGAGAGCCGCGACAATTCCAGACCCTGGGCGACGATCTTCTTCCAGTCGGTAAGGTGCGGGTCCACTTCGACGCTGACGGGTTTGTTGGTCCCGGCAAACAATCCGGCAATCTCCTTGATGACCGTCCGGAAGGGTTTGCCGGAGTCTTTCACATGGCGGGGATTGGTGGTGACGCCGTCCACGTCCCATATCTCGAGGGCGTGACGGATCTCGTCGGTTTTCGCACTGTCTAAGAACATCTTCATGGTTGGATTTGTCTCCGCAGAAACTCGTTGTTCTTTTTCGTATCCTGAATGCACTGCTCGGTGCTGTCGTGGGCGGTTTCGTACACGTACCAGCCCGCGTAGCCGATCTGGCGGAAGTCGCGAAATGCCGCGGGCCAGTCGATCGGGCCCGGCTCTTCGATCAGCTTCTTGCCGTTCTTATGTCGTGAGCTTGTCCACGGAGGCGTCGAGGAACTCCTTATGCTTGTCGCCCACCCAATAGCGGTTGCCGGCGAGACACCAGATGAAGTGGAGTTCCTCCTCCTGGCTGAAGACGGGGTGGTAGTTCAGCAGGGGGATCGTGGCGGCATCCAGCGTCTCCATGCTGTGGACGAACGTCTTCGATTTCTCGTCGGCGTAGACCTCCATGGCCCCCCGTCCTTTCGTGAACAGGTAGATCTCTTCCTGATCGGTATGATTGTGGGGCGGCCAGGCCCGAGTGAACGGCTGGTAGATCGTATAGCCGGCCATCAGCTTGTCCGCCGCCTCGGTGACATCGAACATGAGAAAGACGTCCTTGCCTTCCAGGTGGCGAATCCGGGCTTCGTTCTGGCAGACTTCGTCCCAGCGGGTGTGTGCCACCACGTGGCGTTTTGCCGCCGGGGCCCGGCAGACGACCAGCGTCTGGATTTCGCTCGTCGGATTATGGAGATAATAAGGCGTTCCTACCGGGACATACAGCGTGTCGTAGTGGGACAGGGAGTACTTCTTTCCCTCGACCTCGACCGCCACGGGTGCGCTGACGAGACTGAACAGCAGTGCTTCCTCGCTGCGATGGAATAGCTCGTCCGAGGACGCCCCCGGTGCGATCCGGTAGACGCCGTAGGTGAGCAGATCCAGATTCGAGTTGCCGGATTGGATTTTTGCCGGTACTCGAATTGCCACGCGTCGGCCCGCAGCAGATTGGCCGGCCTGACAGTAGGTTGTGCATCTGACATATCTCTCTCCTTATCGTTGACTCCATCACTCCGGCAGGGCCCGCCCTTTGGTTTCGGGGGCCGCCAGGAGAAGCAGAATTCCTACTATGAATAGGAGGCTCAAGATCGAGACCGTGTTCTCCAAGGACAGTCCCAGCCCGCGTTCGCTCGATCCAGCCCCGGAGGATCAGGATCGACGCGGCGAGGACCCGCGCGCCGTTGAAGCAGAACCCGCCGCCCGTGCCCCGCACCGCGTGGGAAACAGCTCGGGAAAGTAGATCGCATAGCCGGCGTGCTGCCCCAACGTCAGGTACCCGAAGACCGGGATCGCCAACAGACGGCCCCGGCGGACGCGTGGCACATCCCTTGGAAGACGACCAGGGCCGAGATCACCCCGCCGGGTCGAAAGAACAAGAACGTCGTGCAGCGGCCGAGCCGCTCACTGATAGGACCGAAGCTGAGCCACCCAGCCGCCGCCTATGGTCACAAGAAACATGCCGAGCATCTCCCAGTGTTTGATCGAGCCGGACACGGCACTCAGGTATTTCTTGGCGGGCGCTGATCTCCGCCGCAGCGGCCTGGGCACATAGGACCGTTCCACGACGGTGCGCAGCAGGCTTTGGCCGTAGACGTGTACCCCCCAGTATGTCGCCAAGCCGACCGTAGCCAGGAACAGTCCTACCAGGGTGTTCTTCCGCAGACCCGGACCGAACAGGTCCACGACCCGACCGACCCGCTGGGTGAGCTCCAATTTGGATCGCTGGCGAGCCTCCAACCACTGCTCGGGCTCCCGGAGCTTCCACCGAATCGCCAACGTCAAAACGGCCGGGACGGCCCCGAGGACAAAGGCCCAACGCCAGCGGTTTGCCCAGGGCAAGGTTGCCGACGATCAAGGCCCCGGCGAGCGCCGCTAAACAGGTACCCAGGATACTGGAAGCATGGAAGATCCCCAGGGACCGGGCCGGGCACGCTGGGGGAAACCTCCGCAATCATCGCACTGGCCACGGCCCATTCGCCGCCGGTGCCCAGCGCGACGAGGAAGCGAAACATGACAATCTGCCACCACGTCTGGGAGAAGGCCGTCACGCAGGTGAACAACGAGTACACCAGAATGGTCAGGATCATCGTCTTGGTCCGGCCGATGCGGTCGCTGACCATGCCGAAGACGACCCCGCCCAAGGCGCCACCCAACAGGAATGCGGCCATGGCGATGTTGTTGTAGAGGTCCACACTGCCGGTCTGCGTTCCTGCCGGGAGCAAGGCCGGCATCGCTTCCTTCATGCTCGCCACAAAGAGTACTTCGCCTTCGAAGGTATCGAACACCCAGCCCAACGAGCCGATCGCCAGGACCAGCCACATATAGGCAGTGACACCGGCGTACCACTTCGCTCCGC
>CAVVRJ010000039.1:0-140799 GCA_963750205.1 uncultured Planctomycetota bacterium | reverse complement strand
GGCGGAGGACGGTGCGGTCTTCTGTCTTCCGTCTTCCGTCTTCTGTCCCTTACGCCCCTGCTTCTCCACCGACTGGATCAACGCGACGGCTGCCTGCACCTCGTCCGGGCCGATCTTCGCCTGGAGCGGGGCATAGCGGCCGGTCTCGCAGGTGTCGATCAACTCCTTGTACTGAGCCGCCGCCGCCGTGTCGCCCGTTGCGTCTACGATGGCCCGGCTACAATCGTCTGCCGTCAAGGATGCCGCTACTTTGTCGAAGCGGTCGCCGATGTAACCCTTCATGGCCGCCAACAGCAATTCGTGTTGCTGCCCGGCTGCGGCCGAAGAGACCTTCTTCAGTTGTGTCAGGGCGGCGCCGGCCGCCCGGCGCCGACGTTTGCGTGCCAGAGATTCCGGGTTCGTTCGACCGGCCAGCTTCACCACCGAACTGACGAGCAGAGCCAGCAGCGGGATCGACCACAAGGCGCCGTAGACGGGATTCGCCAGCATAGACAGGATCGAGAAGCTCTGGTTTTTCAGCGCCTCCGGGCCGTAGTAGTTGGCCGAGAGACCCTTGCGAATCGCCTCCACCTCGCGGTTGACGGGTGCAATGCCGCCGTACCTTGAACATCGACGTTCGTCAACACCTTCGAGGGGGCAACATCGAGCTTGATCGGCTCCGTCTTGGCCACGACGTAAGCTCCTCGCGCGGCGTCGAAGTACGCCAGCGGAGTGCGGGAATTTGCGTGACCTTATCGCTGTTGGCCCGCAGGGTCTGCGTGAAAACCTTGCAGGGGCCCTCCAATGTCGGCGACGCCTTCTCCGCCGGGATCTTGAAATTGGCCGCCAGTTCCGGCACCTGATCCAGGGCGGGCCACTGGACGGGCTTGAGATAGGGATTACCGCCAATGCGGATCGTCAGTGTGATCGGGTCACCCACGTTCACCTTGGTCGGCGTGGCGGAAGCGGTGATTGTGTATTGCCCGACCAAGCCATAGAATTGCGGGGGCTGGCCCGTTTCAGGCAGCGGCCGCACGTCCAATTCGATGGGGTTGGATTGCACCGAGACCCGCTGGAACTTGAGCCGGTAGGGGTTGAAGAAATCGCCCGTCTGCTCGCGCCCCACGGCCAGATTCGCCGAGGCTGTGATGGGGTTGAGCCGAAGATGGCCGGCCTTCTTCGGGATCAGGACCTTGCTAAAGGAAAGCCCGTCCGCCTCCGTGCCCCCGAATGAGTTGGCGGCCCCCGACGATCGTGACCGGGATGCCCTGAATGGCAATCTGCTGGACGGATTGGGCGTTGATCGGCTCCGATATGTCTTCAAGGTAGAAGTCGCCCGACTGGAAGACCGGAATGTCGAACACACCGCCCTCGGCGCGGCCTAGGATGGCCCATTTCACTGTCATCACGAGCGGTTGCCCGACGAAGCACTGTTTGTCCGAGAGCGAGAATTCCAGTGTCATCTGGTCGGTGGAGCCGGTCGCGAGATGGTCACGTCCACGGGATTGGTCGTGTAGGTCTGCCCGTCCACGACGACCGGCACGGCAGGCAGGTGCATGACGCCGGCCTTGGCCGCCGTGATGGTGTAATTCTCCGCATAACTGACCGTCGTGGCGTTGTTCACCATCTGCATCGAGGTGCTCGTGCCGGCCGAGCGCGGATTGAAGGGCGCCAGGGGCGAAGTATTTATTTTGCTCGGCCTACTGCCTTCCACGACGACCGAATAGGCGAATTGCTCGCCCGGATAGATCGCGGTCTCCGCCTCCACCTTGGCATAGACCCGCACCGCCGCCGGAGCGGCGGAAATCCCAAATCCCAAATTCCAAATTCCAAACAAGCTCAAAACCCAAAGCCGCAAAGACCAAAACGCTTGTCGCGTTGGGAATTCTCGATTTTGAGCCTCGGCGCTTGTTTGGGATTGCCCGAACGACACGGGGCAACAGGCACCCGCCTGCGGCGGAGTTGTGGTGCTCGGAATTTGGAATTTCCTCATGCTACCAGTCTTTCTCGACCTCTTGATATTGGGCGCGCTGCCGCAACGCGTCGCGCTCCTTCTTCTGCCGCTGCTCCGTGTCGAGGATCTCCCGGGCCGTGGCATCCGGCGCGGGTTTGGCCTCCTGCTGCTTATTCTGTTGGTCTTGGGCCGGCTTCTGCTCCGGCTTGGCCTGGTTGGGATCGGATTTGGGCTGGCCCTTCTTCGCCTGGTTCTGCTGATCTTGCGGCTGGTTCGGGTCCTTCTGGGACTGCGATTGATTCTGCTGCTGACTCTGGTTTTGTTGCTGCTGCTGTTTCTGCTGGTCCTGCTTGTTCTGCTGGTTCTTCTGATCCTGTTGCTGCTTCTTCATCTGGTCGAGGATGTCCTTGATCGTCAGCCGGGCCACCTCGATGTTTTTGGCCGCCTTCTTGTTCTGCGGATCGAGGTCCAGCACTTGCCGCCACTGGGCGATGCTCGACTCCATGTCCTCGACGGCCTTCTGCAGGTTGGAATCCCGCTGCTTGGTCCCCCGCTGGAAATAGCAGTTGCCCAGGTTGTACTTGGCCTTGCCGACCAGCGCCATGTCCTTGCTCTCGGCGGCGACCTGCTGGTACAGATCCATCGCCTCGCTGAGATCGTCCAGCCGGTAATAGCTGTTGGCCTTGTTGAACTTCGGCTCCACGGCCTGCGGCTGCTCGACCAGGACATCGTTGTACTTGTTGACCGCCTCCGTGAACTGGCTGTCGGCAAAGAGCCGGTTGCCCTGCCGGAGCGTCTCGCGGACCGAACCGGTCGCGGCGAGCGACGGGGAGGATGAGCCCGCCCAAATGGCGAGAGCGAGTAGGTAGGGTGTGCACCGCACACCATCTCTCGTTGTTGTTAGCCTGTGTTGGTGTGCGGTGCACACCCTACCGGCTTTCGTTGTGCGCTAGGCCATCCGCTTGCGTTCACTGATCAGCACCTCACTCATCAATAGCACAATCGCCAAACCGATGAAGACCTGGAACTTTTCATCGTATTTCATCATCGTCATCGATTCGAGCTCGCGGCCTTCGGCCGAGGCGATCAGGTCCTGGTAGATCCGGCCCAGGTCCATCGTCGTCCCGGGCGCCACCGACAGGTACTTGCCGCCCTCGGTGGCGTAGGCGACCTGGCGCAGCGTGTCGCTGTCGAGCTTCGACCAGACCTCCTGGCCCTTGTACTTCAGAAACGTCGTCTGGCCGTCGGGACCGGTGATCGGGATGCGCGAGCCGGTCGCATCGTCGCCCAAGCCGATCCCGATGATCCGGACGCCCTCTTGGGCCGCTTTCTCCGCCGCTTGGACGGGGAAGCTGTCGTGGTCCTCACCATCGGTGATCAGGATCAGATCCTTATACTGGCGGCTCTGCTTATCGAAGACCTCTTCGACGGCCTTACGGATCGCATCGCCGATCTGGGTACCGCCCCGGCTGGTGCTCTCGGTCGAGATATCCGCGAGCGCCATCCGAACAAACGCGTAGTCCTGTGTCAAGGGGCATTTCACCGTCGCATTGCCGGCGAACGTAACGATGGCGACGCGGTCGCCTGCGAGAACTTCGAGAAGATCGGAGATGGCGATCTTCGATCGTTCGAGCCGGTTCGGCTTGATGTCCTCCGCGAGCATCGAGCGGGAGGTATCCAGGAGGATCGCGACGTCCCGGCCCTTGCGGCGAATCTGCTGCGGCTGCGGGTTCCACTTCGGTTCGGTCAGGGCCACGACGATACAGGTGAAGCCGAGAACGAGCAGCACGGCCTTGAACACCTGCTTGCGCAGGCTCACGGCGTTATTGATTTTTGCGAGCATCTCGTGGCTGGCGAGGATACGCAGCGCCCGGGCCTTGCGCAGAAGCACCAGGCGTATACCGGCACCAGCACCGCCGGCACCAGAAACAACAACCACAACGCCTTGTCATTGCCCAGGTTCATACTACGGTATCTTTCTGAAGACCGTACAGCCCGCCAGCATTTCCAGGCCCAAGAGCACCAGGGCGGGCAGTGTCCACGAGCCGAAGCGCTCCGCGTACTGCATGTACTGGACGGACTTGACCTCGGTCTTCTCCAATTCGTCGATCTGCTTCACGATCTTACGAAGCGCGTCCCCGTCGTCGGCCCGGCCGTAGAAGCCGCCGGTCCGATCCGCGATGGCCTTGAGCAATTTCTCGTCCAACTCATCCGTCACCGGCACGCGCATTGGCCCGAACACGGTCTGCACGGTCATGTAGTCCTGGCTCGATCCGATCCCGATCGTGTAAATCTTGATGCCCCACTTCTTCGCCAGCTCCGCCGCTTCGAGCGGGCTGTATTTGCCCAGGTTGTTGCGGCCGTCGGTCAAGAGCACCATGATTTTGCTCTTGATCGTGAAGCCCGGGGCATTCGGCTTCTCTGACACATTCTCCCCCGCGAATCCGAATTGCGCGTTGCGAGTTCGAATTTCCTCTTCCGCCTTCTTGAGCCGGGCGGCCGCCAAGGCGATCGCGTCGCCGATGGCCGTGCCGTCCTCACTGCGAATATTCACCACCTGCGTCTGCTTGAGGAACTCGGTCAAAACGCCGTGGCTCAGGACGAGCGGGCAGACCGTATCGGCATATCGCGCAAAGGTCACCAGCCCAATCATGTCCCCCGTCCGTCCGGTCAGACCTTTCTTGTCGCCCTCGATAAAGTCCTTCAGGACCCGCTTGACGACCTCCAGCCGGTTCAGCGTCTCGTGGTCGAAGGCCATTTCGGTGCTCATACTGCCCGAGCGATCCACCACCGCCTCGATGGCGATGCCCTCCGTCGAGACTTCCGAGAGCACCGTCCCCTTGCGGGGCCGGGCCAGGGCCAGGATCAGCAGGGCCAGGCACAGGAGCCGCCAGGGGACCAGGACCGGCCGCAGCCGCAGCCGCCAGGAAACCGGGCACCGCCGCATGTCCACGAGGCTGGGGAATCTCACCGCTGCCCCGCGGTTGCGGCGCAGCATGACGTACCCCAGGATGGGAAGCACCAGCAAGAGCAAGAGCGCCCAAGGCGAATACCATTCCATCTATGCCACCTCCGCCTTGGTTGTCCCGGCCGCGTCTACGTTGTCGGTCACGTCCACTTTGCGCTGCTCGGACTTGGTCCTCTCGATGAAGTCCTTCACCAGATCGAACGTCCGCTGCACCTGCTCCGTGGTCGGATCGTGTTTGGCGAACTTGACCAAGTCGCAATGCGTCAGGAATTCTTCGAGCACTTTCTTGTCTGCCGGGGCAAGGGTCTCGGTGAACCGCAGTTCCGCCAGGAATTCCTCCGTCGTGCGTTCCGGGGCGTGCAGATCGAACCGGTCCTCGATGTAGTGCCGCAGAATGCCGCTGATCCGCTCGTAGAATTCCTTGATCTGGCCCTGCTCGACGAGATTCTCCGCCACCAGGGCCCGCAGGCGAGCGTAGGCCAATTCGTGGGCCGGCCGGAAGATCCGCACCAATTCCTTGGCCCGCCGGCTGCGCAGGAGGAACCATGCCGCCGGGACCGCCGCAATCCCGAGCACGACCAAGCCCCAGAGCCACCAGCGCTGAGCCGCTTTCGGCATCTCGACCACGCCTTCAATATCCTCGATCGCCAGATTGGCCCGCTGGTCGCCCAACAGCGACGTGACTTCAACCGCGATCGGCTCGCTCGCAAGCTCGTGCGTCGCATTCGGATCGTTCGCATCGTGGAACTGGAACTTGAACGCCGGGATGTCGTACTTGCCCGACAGGAACGGCTCGAGCCGGTATTGGCAGGTCGTCACCACGTTGTTCTTGTCGTCGAGTTTCTTGCCCAGGTTGTCCCAATTGACGATGCCGAAGTTTTCAAGCTTGTCCACCTTGGGCATCTGCATCTCATAGCCCGGCTGCAACGTTGCTTCGAACTGCAACAGCACGGTATCGGCAATGGTCATTTTGGTCTTATCCAAGCGAACGTGAACCGTCGCCGGGCCTCGCTCATAGACCTTGTCCACTTCGAACTCGGTCTTGGCGGCCGTCCCCTTGGGGCCCTTCCCACAGCCCGCACCGATCACGAGCAAACCCACGCAAGCGAGTATGCCAGTGAATTGAAGACAACGGGTGGCAGCGTCCAGCGCAGCTTGGCGATGGCTGTGGCCACATGCCATAGAGCCATCGCCAAGGCCTTCGGCCTTGACGCTGCCACCCAATGTCAGCCATTTCGTTTTGAACGTCAGCTCACTCATGGCTTGGACGGCGTCTCCTTGGGAGTCTCTGGCGGAGCCGGGGCGAAAGCCGAGGTGTGGATCACGACCTGGTGCTTATCCATCAGTTCCTTGATGTACTCGCGCTGCACCTCTTCTTGTTTCTGGCGGAGCAATTGCATCGTCACTTGCTGGCGGACTTCCTCGAAGCTTTTCTGCCGCTGGGCCTGTTTCTCTTCGACCTTGACGATCTCCCAGCCCTTGGCGGTCTTGAACGGCTTCTCCAGCACGGCGGGAGCACTGGCCGCGAAGATGCCTGCGTTGATCTCGTTCACATCGCCAATTCCCGGGACGTGTGAGCCTTTCAAGACGTCCTCCGCGATGCGACCGCCGTTGCCTTTCGTGGCTTCATCCTGGGACGATTCCTTGGCCACCGCGGCGAAATCGGCGCCGTCCTTGAGGCGTTTGAGCAGATCGTTCGCCTGTCCCTCTTCCTTGACGAGGATGTGGCTGATCTTCGCCTTCTGGGGCTCGACGTACTTGTCCTTGTTGGCCGTGTAGTACGTTTGCAGATCGCTATCGGTGACGTGGATCTTCGAGGCAAGCTGCTCGTTCATCAGTTGCTGGCTCAGCGCCTGCCGGGTCAGGTCGTGCACGACCCGCTGGACCTCGGGCTTGTCGCTGAGCTTATCCTGCAAGGCCTGGCGATACAGGATCTCCTGCGCCAGCCAGCCCTGCAGGAACTCCTGCTTCGTCTTGGGGTCGCGGGTCTGCTCCAGGGCCCGCTTCTTCTGCTCGCTGACCTGCTCCGGCGTCATGAACGCCTTCATCGACTCCAACTGGTTCTCGATGCTCTCCTCGATCTTGGCGTCCAGTTGGGCTTCCGTGATCTTCTCCGCCCCGATCTCCGCGATGACCTTGCCGCCGGCCGGCTGCGACGGATTGAGGCTGGTGCGATCCATCACCTCATACCGCAGGGCCGAGAACTTGCCCAGTTTCTCGAAGCACTCCTTGATGTGGGCGTTGAGATCGGACTGAAGCTCCTTGACCGGGCTGGCCGTCTCGCTGCGGTAATAGTGCTCGATGGCGTCGGCATAGAGACCGCCCTTCTCCAGGAGCGTGCCGATCTGGAACTGGATTTTGGCCTGCTCGGGGCCATCGAGTTTGGCCCTCGCCAGATAGTCCTGCCAAGCCGCCGCGGCCTGCTGATAGAGGTTCCGCTGGGCCAGCTTCGACGCCAGGTCCTTGACCTGTTCGGCGGAGAGGCCACTGCTGACGACAGGAGCAGGCTTTCGGGCCCGACAAGACCACGATCAAGTTCGCCGCCGCAAGGGCCACCAGAACGACCAGGAGAAGGACCGTCAGTATGCCGGCCAGCGAGCCGCCCGGCTTCTTCTGCGGCAGTGAGAAATCCAGCTTTTCAGTCATCGTTGCCTAAACCCTCACCAGTATCGTCTGGAGCCCATGGATCGTCACCTGGCGCCGATGGCGCATGTGAAAGAACTGAATCAAGTCGTTCATATAGGATTTATCGGTCGCGATGGGAATGAAATCCACGTTGCTGGACCGAAGCGTACTCTTGAGCTCATTGAATCGGTGCGAGCTGCTTTCGCCGTACTGATCGCGGAATTTGCGGCTGGACGTATCGACGAGCATGATCTGCCCCGTCTCGGCGTCCTGCACCTCGATCAGGCCGACCGAGGGCATGGCCACCTCCACCCGGTCCCGGACCGGCACGGCGATGACATCGTGCCGCTTGTTCAGCAGGCTCAGCGACTTCTTGAAACCGGTTTCGAGGAAATCCGAGACCACGAACACCGTCGCCCGCCTCCGCATCACTTTCGCGACGTAGTCGAGCGCCAGCGGGATATCGGTCTTGCGTTTGGGCATTTTGAAGGCGAGCAACTCGCGGATCAGACGCAGCACGTGCCGGCTGCCCTTCTTGGGCGGGATGAACAGCTCGATGCGATCGGTGAAGATCAGCAGGCCCACCTTGTCGTTGTTCTTGGCCGCCGCGAAGGCCAGGACCGCGCAGAACTCCGCCGCCAGCTCGTTCTTCATCTTGCTGACGGTCCCGAACTCGCCCGAGGCGCTGAGGTCCACGGCCAGCAGCACCGTCAGCTCGCGCTCTTCCACGAACCGCTTGATGAACGGCCGGCCGGTGCGGGCGGTGACGTTCCAGTCGATGGCCCGGATGTCGTCGCCGGGCAGGTACTCGCGGACCTCGTCGAACTGCATCCCCCGGCCCTTGAACACGCTCTCATACTGGCCCGCGAAGCTGGCGTTCACGGCCCGGGCCGTGTAGATCTGAATCTCCCGTATGCGTTTGATCAGGTCGGCTGGAATCATAATTGTAGGATGGGCTTTAGCCCATGCAGGTTCGGTCCGCATCATCGCGACCTGACCGCATGGGCTGAAGCCCATCCTACATTACACTCCGTTACGGCACTTCAATATTGTCGAAGATCGTCTTGATGATGTCTTCGCTGGTCTTGTCCTCGGCCTCGGCCTCGTAGCTGACGATCACGCGGTGCCGGAGCACGTCGAGGCCGATGCTCTTGACGTCCTGCGGCGTGACGTAGCCCCGCTGCTGAAGGAACGCGTGGGCCTTGGCCGCCACGGCCAGGTAGATCGTCGCCCGGGGCGAGGCCCCGTAACTGATGAAGTTGCGCCAGGTCCAGGCCGTAGGCTTTCGGCTCCCGCGTGGCGCAGACGATGTTGACGATGTAGTCCTTGACCTTCTCGTCGATGTAGATTTCATCGACGACCGCCCGCACCTCGGCGATGTCCTTCGGCTTGATGACCGGCTTGATATCGAACTTTTTATCGGTCATCGGCCATGCGGTCGAGGATCTGCCGCTCCTGGCCTTTGTCCGGGTAGTCGATCTTGACCTTGAGCATGAAGCGGTCGAGCTGGGCCTCGGGCAGCGGGTAGGTCCCCTCCTGCTCGATGGGGTTCTGGGTGGCGAGGACGAGGAAAGGGGTTCGGCAGGGGGAACGTCTCTTCGCCGATGGAGACCTGCCGCTCCTGCATGGCTTCGAGCAAGGCGCTCTGGACCTTCGCGGGCGCCCGGTTGATCTCGTCGGCGAGGATGATATTGGCGAAGATCGGCCCTTTGCGGGTGTAGAATTGGCCGTCGGACTGGCGGTAGATCTGCGTGCCGATCAGGTCGGCGGGCAGCAGGTCCGGCGTGAACTGAATCCGGCGAAAGTCCGCGTCGATCGCCCGGGACAGGACCGTCACGGCCAGCGTCTTGGCCAACCCCGGGACGCCCTCCAACAAAATATGCCCATTGGCCAGCAAGCCAATGAGCATCCGTTCCAGCATGTACCGCTGCCCGACGATGACCTTGTCCAGCTCGGAAAACAGCGACCGTATGAAGTCGCTCTTCTGCTGGACCAGGTTGCCGATCTGCTTCACGTCTGCCGCCATAAAGTCCTTCCCCAAGCAAGGTTACGACTCGGTAGCCCCCACAAACCGTTCGTAGCGGGCCCGTAGGGGCAGGCCCCCGTGCCTGCCCATCCCCTTGAACGGGAACCACAGGGGGTTGCCCCTACAGCGTCACTACAAACGCGGCCTCGGGCACACAAAAAGCCCAGCCCAACTACGTCACAGGGCCACGAATTGTTCCTATCTACGCGAAAAATCCTGCGTCCGCAAGTCTTCGTAGCATGGGCATCCTGCCCATGAATTCCGAATCACGGGCAGGATGCCCGTGCCACAGAAGTTATCGGAGCCTGCTCACCGCCTGATGGGCCAGGCGCGTCGGCTCGGGAATGCGGTATCTCGTGGCGCACGCAAGGGTTATGCGAATGGCATCGTCGAGGGTGCACTTGTGACCGACAGACACGAAGACCGGCTTGACCCGGCTTCGCGTCCGCACCACTGCCCCGATGGTCTCGTCGCCATCCCGCAACAGGCTGTACGCCCCCCGCCCGCTGCCCGGCTCCTCGTACTGCCCGACCAGCCGGCTCTTGGCACAGCCGATGGTCGGCTGATCGAGAAACAAACCCAAATGCGAAGCCAGGCCCAGTCGTCGAGGATGCGCGACCCCCTGCCCATCGATCATGAACAAGTCCGGCTGCTGCTGAGCTCCGCCACCGCCTCCAGACACACCGGGAGCCTCGCGAAAGGACAGCAAGCCGGGGATATAGGGAAACCGCGTCTCCTGCTGGGCCGTGGCCGTCTCGACCTGCTCGAACTCAAACCGCTCCGGCTGCCCCGCCGGTCCGCTCCGCACATGCCAACAACCTTGAGCACAACCGCCGCCGCGAAGGTCCTCTTGCCGTCCGCGCTGAACGCGCAGTCAAGCCCGGCGATCAGCTTCGGCTCCTCCTCAAGCGGCACGACCTCCACCCGGCCGGCCAGTTCCACCTGGATCCGCCGGGCCTCGGCATACGAGAGATTCCATTCATGCAGCTTCCGCATCCCGGCACCACCCCGTGAGGTGGTCTTGATGCCATCTTTCTGAGTCTCTCATACAGTAGCGCATTTCGAGATAATCTCTTTCGTCTCTGCCGCCCAGCATGCGGCCCCCTTTCGATGGTTGCGTGGCAGTATCGCAATGGACTTGATTCCACCCGCCTTCCTCAGTATGCAAGAGGTTCGGATCGAAGCCCTTCTCGATGGAGGCGGCATATCACGTTCCACCCACCCTCGAAGGACTTCCAGCGTCCCTCGCCCGCATCATGCTCGGTCCGTTTGACCTCCTCAGGAACACGCGATGATCCTTGGGTATGATCGCTACGAGATCATCCATCCTGGCAGTCGTGTCGAAACTGTCCACCCGAAGTCTCTGAGCTGCCACGATCCATCTCTGGAGATCAGTCATATCTATTTGCTCCCGCCGCGTTCTTGGCGAAGAGCTTCTCGAACTGTTCCTTGGCCCGTGCCAATCCCTCTTCCGTGACCTCGAAAGACATGCTCTTGACCTTCGGGTCCGAGATGAAGCCCTTCTGGTGCAGCCGGCCCAGGGTGTCCCAATCGAACGCCTTCCACGCCCGCGCCCCGTAGCGATTCACTGACGTGACCAGATACAGCAGCGCCAACGTGCAGTCGTCGATTTTGTCGTAGTCAATGTCCATCTGGTTCACTCCATCTCTTCCTCATTTACAGTCAAATGAGTCGGATTACCCCTCACCGGTCCAGATTTAAGTCCTCCACAAATCGTGAGTCTTCCGTGACCTCGGATTCGTCGAGGCCGAGTTGTTCCGCGGTAAGGCGCTTTACGACGATAGCTACGTCCTCACGAGTCCATCCGGTCATGCGATCCGACGTAACGGCGTGGGGAATCACGTCCCGGATGGACGCGAGATGAGCCGGGATGTAGAGGCAGTAAGGACGCGTCAGGACGGCGGCAATGATCCCAAAGAGGGTCGTAAGAACTATCCCGCCGGCTGCAGAGAAGAACACGAAATCTCTCCAATCCTTAGTGCCAGCACCCCAGAGCAAGTGGATCACGGCGACGACCGTCGCACTGAAAACACCTGCACCGATCACGCTCAGAGATAAGGACATCCAGGCAGGCCGTACCAGTCCCGGCCAATTTCGTGGGCCCAAGGTCGCCTTGATCTGCTCCCACAGTTCCTTTTCGCGCGGTTTCGGGACGAACTCTCGAAACCGCATATCAGGAGTGATGGATTTCCGCTCAAGACCGAACGTCTGGACAAGCACTCTACGGATGGCGTAGAAAGCTCGTTGGCTCCGGCAGACACGCTCGTCGGCCACCTTCAGCTTCGAGAAGATCACGTCGATAACCATGCGAGGCGTGCGACAGTTGGTGGCTTCCTCATCCGTTATCTGGATGCCGAAGGCTTCTTCAAGGCTCATCACGAGTTCGACGCCATCAAGCCCCATAGCTCACTCTCCACAAGCATGTGAAGTCGCACATCGTTCCGGATATCTCCGTCCGTTGCCGGTCCACCGATCGTCCAACGATTTCCGACAAGCCCGCGAGGAGAAGATTTTACCTTTTCGTTCGATTGGCTACAATGGGTGGTTTGTGCCGTCTGGGAAAAGTGCGGGTGCACAACCGCGAATGCGAATCGTATATCGTTAGGGAAACGAGTGGTAGGGTGTGCACCGCACACCGATAAACGAGGCCAAAAAATGGTGTGCAGGCACACCCTACAGGAATATGGTTGACCATACAGAGAAAGTCATCAGGATCACCGGTGCCTCCGAGCACAACCTGAAGAATATCAGTCTGGACATCCCGCGCGACAAGCTCGTCGTCATCACCGGCATCAGCGGCTCGGGCAAAAGCTCGCTGGCCTTCGATACGATCTACGCCGAGGGCCGGCGCAAGTACGTCGAATCGCTCAGCGCCTACGCGCGGCAGTTCCTCGAACAGATGCAAAAGCCGGCGGTGACCGACATCTCGGGCCTGCCGCCGACCATCGCCATCGAGCAGCGCAGCGCCAGCAGCAACCCGCGCTCGACGGTCGCCACGACGACGGAAATCTACGACTATTTCCGGCTCCTCTTCGCCCGGGTGGGCCAGCCGCACTGCTGGGTCTGCGGCCGGGAGATCACCAGCCAGCATTCCTCGCAGATCGTCGAGTCGATCCTCGCCCGGCCGGCAGAAACCAAGGTCCAGATTTGTGCTCCGCTGGTTCGGGGCAAGAAGGGCGAGCACAAGGACATCCTCGCCGATATTCAGCGGGAGGGCTTCGTCCGCGCCCGCGTCGATGGCAGCCATTTACGACATCCGCAACGTGCCCGAACCTGAACAAGAACCAAAAGCACGACATCGCCGCCGTCGTGGACCGGCTGGTCATTCGCGAGGGCGTCAGCATCCGCTTGGCGGACTCGGTCGAGACCGCGCTGAAGCTGGCCGATGGCATCCTGTTGGTGCTCCTCCAGGAGCCTGGCGGCGAGAAGGGCGAAGAGCACGACGGCAAGTGGGAAGAGGTCATCTACAGCGAGAAATTCGCCTGTCCGGACCACCCGGAGGCGAGCTTGGAAGAGCTCTCGCCGCGACTGTTCAGCTTCAACAGTCCTTACGGGGCCTGCAAAAGCTGCGACGGGCTCGGCACCATTCTGGAGTTCGACCCCGATCTGATCGTGCCGGATAAGAGCATCTCGCTCGAAAACGGGGCCGTGGACGCCTGGCGCCGCAGCGGCAAGCGAATGAACATCTATTACAACCGCCTTGTCAAACGCTTCTGCCGGGATGCGGGCGTCAGCAAATCCGTCCCCTACGAGGAGATCCCCAAGGACGTCCAGCGGATGCTGATGTACGGCACCACCGACGAGGACGAGGCCAAGTACGGCGTGTGGTTCGAGGGCGTCATCCCGAACCTCGACCGGCGTTGGAAGAACACGACCAGCGAATTCGTGAAGACCCGCCTCCACGCCTATCTCTCCGAGCAGCCCTGCCAGACGTGCAAAGGCGCGCGGCTGCGGCCGGAGTCGATCGCCGTCACCGTCGGCGGCAAGAACATCCAGGAATTGAGCCGGCTGAGCGTCGAAAAGGCCCAGCAGTTCTTCAGTCAACTCACGCTCAACGAAGAGCAAACCATCATCGCGGCCCAGATCTTCAAGGAGATCAAGGCCCGCCTGCAATTCATGCTCGACGTCGGGCTGGGCTATCTGACGCTCGACCGCATGAGCAGCACTCTGGCCGGCGGCGAAGCCCAGCGGATTCGCCTGGCCACGCAGGTCGGCAGCGGCCTGGTCGGCGTCTGCTACGTGCTCGATGAGCCGACCATCGGCCTGCACAAGCGCGACAACGACCGGCTGTTGGGCATCCTCCAGAAGCTCAGCGAGATCGGCAACACGGTGATCGTCGTCGAGCACGATGAAGACATCATGCGGGCCGCCGATCACATCGTCGATATCGGTCCGGCGGCCGGCACGCATGGCGGCGAGCTCCTGGCCCAGGGGACGATCGAAGACATCATCAAGTGCGAAAGATCGCTCACCGGCGAGTATCTCAGCGGCAAGAAGAGCATCACCGTGCCCGCGAAGCGGCGCGAGTACAACCTCAAGAAGTGCCTCGAAGTCAAAGGGGCCGCCGCAGCACAACCTCAAGGGTATCGACGTCAAGTTCCCGCTCGGCGTCTTCACCTGCGTTACCGGCGTCTCCGGCTCCGGCAAGAGCACGCTCGTCAACCACATCCTGCTGCGAGCGTTGAAACGCCACCTGTACCAGTCTCGCGAGAAGCCGGGCCAGCACAAGAACATCCTGGGCATCTCGCAGGTCGATAAGGTGATCGAGATCGACCAGTCCCCTATCGGTAAGACGCCGCGCAGCAACCCCGCGACCTACACCGGGGCGTTCGACCTGATCCGCAAGCTCTTCGCGATGACGCGCGAGGCCAAGATTCGCGGCTACACGGCCGGGCGATTCAGCTTCAACGTCAAGGGCGGCCGGTGCGAGTCCTGCGGCGGCCAGGGCACCAAGAAGATCGAGATGCACTTTCTGCCGGACGTGTACGTGACGTGCCAGAGCTGCAAGGGCACCCGCTACAATCCCGAGACCCTCCAGATCACCTACAAGGGCAAGAACATCGCCGACGTCCTCGATATGCGGATCGAGGACGCCGTGGACTTCTTCGCCAATTTCCCCACCATCGTCCGCGTCCTCAAGACGCTGACCGAGGTCGGCCTGGGTTACATGCAGGTCGGCCAGTCCTCCACGACGCTCTCCGGCGGCGAGGCCCAGCGCGTCAAGCTCTCGGCGGAACTGGGCAAGGCGGCGACCGGCCACACGCTCTATCTCCTCGACGAGCCCACCACCGGCCTGCACTTCGCCGACATTCACAACCTCCTGAACGTCCTCCAGCGGCTCTGCGACATGGGCAACACGGTCATCGTCATCGAACATAACCTTGATGTGATCAAGACGGCGGATTATATAATAGACCTCGGCCCCGAAGGCGGCGACGCCGGCGGAACGGTCGTGGCCGCCGGGACCCCGGAAGAGATCGTCAAGAACGCCAAGAGCTACACGGGCAAGTTCCTGAAAGAAAAGCTGTAGGATGTGTGATTTATGATTGATGATTTATGATTTGGTTTCGCCAGCCGAACGGCTTGCGCGCCAGCGCGACATGCCCGCAAATCATAAATCAGTAAATCGTAAATCATAAATTCGGAGGAGGTTCCGTGGCACAGGCAGCCATCCAGCCGCGACAGTGGGAGTTTCAGCTAAGCAGCATCGAGGACCTCAGGCACCTGAGCCGGCAGTTGGGCGTCTCAGTCGAGGCCATCGAGGATGTCTCGATTCTCGCCCAGCCCGTTGAATTTGCTGGGCTTGTCATTCCTAATTCCCTGGCGGTGCACCCGATGGAGGGATGTGACGGCGACGCCCAAGGCCGGCCGGACAAGCTTACGGTTCGCCGCTACGAGCGATTCGCCGCCGGCGGCGCGGGCCTGATCTGGGCCGAGGCCATCGCCGTCGTGCACGAGGCCAGGGCCAATCCCCGCCAGTTGTGGCTGCACCAAGGCAGCAAGGAAGCCTTTGCGGCCATGGTCAAGCGGGCGAGGGAGAAGGCGGCCGAGGCCAACGGAGCCGGTCACCGGCCGGTGATCGTCGCGCAACTCACCCACTCGGGCCGATACAGCAAGCCCGGTCCAACGCCCCGGCCGATCATCCCGGAGCGCGACCCCTACCGCGACCCGATGACGCCGCAGCCCAAGCCGACCACGGATCGAAAGAGCAAGATTCCGGACGACTGGCCGCATCGTCACCGACGAGTATCTCGACCGGCTTCAGGACGCCTACGTCGAGGCCGCACGAATTGCATTTGAGGTTGGTTTCGACGCGGTGGACATCAAGGCATGCCACGGCTATCTCATCAACGAGTTGCTGGCCTGTCACAATCGCCCCGGCAAGTACGGCGGCTCGTTCGAGAACCGGACCCGATTCCTGCTGGAGGTGATCGACCGAATCCGCGCGGAGCTTGGCGACAAGGCCCGCATCGTCACTCGCTTGGGCATCTACGACGCGATCCCCTACCCTTACGGCTGGGGCGTGGACAAGAACGACTACACCAAGCCCGATCTGACCGAGCCGAAGAAGCTCATCGGCCTGCTGCGGCAGCGCGGCGTCAAGCTCATCAATATCACCATCGCCAATCCCTACTACAACCCCCACGTGGGCCGGCCATTCAATGAGCCGATCGTGGGCGGATATCCCGAGCCGGAGCATCCGCTGGTCGGCGTGGCAAGGCTCGTCAAGGCTGACGGGCGAGATTCAGAAGGAATTCCCGGATATCGCCTTCGTCGGCACGGGCTATAGCTGGCTGCGAACGCTGTTCGCCAACGTCGGGGCCGCCAACAAGACAAACGGCCTCGTGACGCTGATCGGCGCCGGCCGCATGGGATTCGCCTATCCCGACTTCGCACGCGACATCATCCGCACGGCAGGATGTATCCGGAGAAGGTCTGCGTCGGTTGCAGCGCCTGCACGCAGATCATGCGGGACAACGGCAAGACCGGCTGCGTCGTGCGCGACAACGAGAGTTTACGGCCCGATCTTCGAGCACGGCCGGATGAGCGACAAGGACAACCTGCTGCGGCTGGCCGCCGCCTGCCGCAGGTGCCAGGAGCCGACGTGCCAGCTTGGCTGCCCGGCCGGAATCGAGATCCCGCAGATTCATCCGCCTGTTCCTCGAAGGCAAGGAGCGTGAGGCCTACGAGACTCATCCGCAAGGCCAACGTGTTTCCGGAGGTCTGTGCGTGGCTGTGCCCGGTCGAGCAGCAATGCCAGGGCCATTGCCTGCAAGGCTTCATCGGCGACGGCTCGTTGCCCATTGCGAACATTCAGACGGTACCTCGCCGAGCAGGCGAACAAGAACGGCTGGTCCAAGCTGCGCATCCCCGAGAAAGCCACAGGGAAGAAAGGTCGCCGTCATCGGGGCCGGCCCGGCGGGTCTGGCCTGTGCGGCCGAGGCTCCTCGAAGCCGGCCACACCGTGACGCTCTTCGACAAAAGCACCGCCTTCGGCGGCACAGTCGAATCCGTGATCCCGCCCGACAGGCAACGCAGCGCGCTGAAGAACGAGATCACCGCCATGTTCGCCGACGTGCCGAAAGATCGGATGATTCTGAACCTCGGCAGAGAACTCGATTCCAGTCACAACCTCGACACGATTCTGGCCCAAGGCTTCGACGCCGCTTTCATCGGACTGGGCCTGCCGGAATCCACCTCCATCACCGAAAAACGAATCGACGGCTTGTGGAATGCGATGGACTTCCTGTCGGCGGCCAAGCGCGGCGACAGAGTTGAACCTCGACCGGCAAATCCGTCGCCGTCATCGGCGGCGGCAACACCGCGATGGATGTCGCCGTCACGGCGGCAGCAGCTCGGGGCCCGCGACGTTTACGTGATCTATCGGCGCTCCTTCAAAGAGATGCCGGCCTGGAGCGCCGAGCGGACCCGGGCCATGACCGAAGGCGTCCATTTCCTCATCCTGACCCAGCCGCTCGAATACAGTCGAAGAAAGGCAAGCTGACCGGAGTGAGAGTCTGTCCCACGCGACTGGGCGACCCAGACGCCGGTGGCCGACGGCGACCCGAGCCGGTAGAATCCAGCGCCTATGATCTGGATATGGACATGGTGGTCGAGGCCATCGGCCAAGCGGCAGCGGACGACATCGAGGAGGTGCTTCCCGGCGTCGCGTTCGATCAGGGCTTGATTCGAGACCCAGGCGGACTCGCTCGCCACGTCGCGTCGGGGCGTCTTCGCCGGGGGCGACCTCGTCCGAGGGCCCCTCGACCGTAGTGGCCGCCGTCGTCGATGGCATGAGAGCCGCCCGGGAAATCGAACCTAGTTTCTCGAATGGACATGGCCGTCTTGCCCTGAGGAGTGGCAGGGCCATCTTGGCCCGCTGCGCGGTGCGGGACACACCGGATCGAGGTCATTCGCGACCTTGACAATCATGAAGGGATTTTGGCATGACAGACAGACCTGTAGCGATCGTGACGGGCGGCAGCCGGGGCATCGGCCAGGGCATCGCCCTGGAACTGGCCCGGCTGGGCTACGACCTCATGATCGCCCACTTCGATTTCAACGAGCAGGGCCGGCCGGACGAGAGCAAGGCCCTGGAAACGCAGAAGCATGGCCGCGGACCTGGGCGCCCGGTGCGAAGCCCTGCGGGTCGATATCAGCAAGGCCGAGGACCGCCGCAAGCTGGTCGAGCTGACGAAGAGCAAATTCGGCCGCTGCCATATGCTCGTCAACAACGCCGGGGTCGCCCCCACGAAAAGACTGCGACCTGCTGGAGGCCACGGAGGAGAGCTTCGACCGGGTCCTGAGCATCAATCTGAAAGGGCCCTACTTCCTGACACAGATGGTCGCCAACTGGATGATCGAGCAGAAGAAGGCGGACCCACCGGCCCGTACCGCATCGTGAACACCAGCTCGATCTCCGCCTACACGAGCAGCCCGGCCCGCGGCGAGTACTGCATCAGCAAGGCCGGCATCAGCATGATGACGGCTCTGTACGCGGACCGGCTGGCCGAGTTCGAGATCGGTGTGTTCGAGGTCCGGCCCGGGATCATCAAGACCGACATGACGAAAGTCGTGACGGAGAAATACGACAAGATGATCGCCGCCGGCCTGACGCCCATCCAGCGCTGGGGCTTTCCCGAAGACGTCGGCCGGGCGGTCGGCGCCATCGCCGAGGGCCGGCTCGACTTCTGCACGGGCCAGGTCATCAACGTCGACGGCGGCTTCCACCTGAGAAGACTTTAGGATTTATGAATTATGATTTATGATTTATGATTTGGGGAGTCAGTGCGTGTACCTGCGACAGTGCACCGGACCGGCGAAGCCGAATCATAAATCATAAATAATAAATCATAGATTCGAAGGGGGTTTATGGAAATCACAACCGTACTCACGACTCTCGCTGCGGGATGGCTTCATCCTGGTCTTCAACCAGGACAAGCTCGATATCGTCAAGACGGCCGAGGCGCTGCTGGCCGCCGGGATCGGCAATATGGAAGTCACCTGCCGGATCAGCAAGCCCTTGGAGAAGCTCGCACGGCTTCGCAAAGAGCTGCCCGCCTTCGTGGCCGGCTCGGCGAGCCTGATCGACTGGCCGGACATGCTGAGAGGTCTATAACCAGGCTCATGCCGATGACCCCCTGCCCACCTTGCAGCAGGTCGTTGATGCGGGGGCGTGCTATCTGGTCTCGGCAGTCAACTTCAGTGACGCCGGGCTACAAGAAGTTCGCCGGCCGGATCGCGATGATCCCCGGCTGCGGCAGCGCGACGGAAGTGGTGACACAGTTCGGCAAAGGCGCCAACCTGTGCAAGGTCTTCCCGGCCAAGGAATTGGGCGGCCCGGCGTTCATCGAGGCCATCGACCCGGCCATTCATAAGACGATCAGCCTCGTCCCCACGGGCGGGACCAACGCCGCGAACATCCCGGACTACATCAACGCCGGCGTCCTCGTCCTCGGCGGCTCGTTCAGCATGATCGAGAAGGCCACGATGCAGAAGATCGTCGGCGAGCAGGACTATAAGCTGCTGGCCAAGGAACTCCTCGCGGCCAAGCAGTTGATCGACGCGGCCCGAGCCAAGAAGTATCCGGGCCTGAATTTCGCCGACGGCCTCGCTCGAAGAGATCAGCCAAAAGACCGGCCGCAATTTCAACGTAGGTTGAGACCATCTTAAGCGGAACCGAGCGGGAACTCTACCGGGTGCCATGTCCACGCTTGCGTGAACATGCTCATTCGATAGGCGAGAACATGCCTACGCCAGCGTAGGCATGGCACCCGAGTACGCGGAGACAGAGCATCTGGAGGCATGGAGAAAGGAACATGAAAACACAGCGGACAGCCAGGGAGCGGTGACGTTTCATCACTACAACACCGTCGTGGTCGGCGCGGGGCGGCCGGCATGAATTGTGCCGTGCACCTCTATGAGCTCATGAAGCGAAAAGGCATCGAGAACCCGCAGGATCGGATCGCCGTCCTGACCCGGGGCCTGGCGCTCGGCGCCTCCCGGATGAGCGGCTCGGACAAGCAGACGTACTACAAACAGGGCACCAGTCCCAACATACCGGACTGCGCCAAGGCGTTCGCCGACACGCTCACCGCCGCCGGCTGCTGCCACGCCGACCTGGCCCTGGTCGAAGGCATCACCTCGCTCCGCGAGTTCTATCACCTCGTGCAGGCGGGCGTCGCCTTCCCGACGGATTCGATGGGCACCTTCATCGGCTACAAGACCGACCACGACCCGGCGGAACGGGCCACCAGTGCCGGGCCCAAGACCAGCAAATTCATGAGCGAGTGCCTGCAACGGGACGTCGAGCGCTACGGCATTCCGATCTTCGACAACCAGGAGGTGGCCCATCTGCTCACCGTCGGCTCGGGCAAGGCCAAGCGCATCGCGGGCGTCGTGACGATCGACTGTTCGAAGGCCACGACGATTCGGACTGCGCCATGAACGTCTTTCTCGCGGCCAACGTCGTCCTCGCCGCCGGGCGGGCCGGGGGAGTTGTACAAGACCAGCGTCTACCCGAGAGGCCAGTTCGGCTTGCACGGGCTGGCGTTCCAGGCGGGTCTGGCGGCCGAGAACCTGACCGAGTCGCAGTTCGGCCTGGCCAGCATCCAATTCCGCTGGAACGTCTCCGGCACGTACATGCAGGCCGTCCCGCGGATCTTCAGCACGGACGCCGACGGCAGGCAGGAGCACGAGTTTCTCGCCGATTTCTTCCCCTCGATGAAAGAGATGGCGACGGCTATCTTCCTCAAGGGCTACCAGTGGCCCTTCGACCCGCAGAAGATCGAGAACCTGGGGTCCTCCCTGATCGACATCCTCGTCCACAACGAACGGCAAAAGGGCCGGCGGGTCTTCCTGGACTTCCGCCAGAACCCCGTCGGCACCCGGTCCATGCAGCCGTTCAATATCGACGAGCTGGCGCCGGAGGCGTTCGAGTATCTCCGAGGCACCGGCGCCTTGCAGAAGACGCCCATCGAGCGGCTGGCCCACATGAATCCGCCGGCCGTGGAAATCTATCGAGAGAACGGCATCGACCTGCACAAAGAGCCGCTCGAAATCGCCGTCTGTGCCCAGCACAACAACGGCGGCTTCGCGGTCAACAAGTGGTGGGAGTCGAGTATCCCGCACACGTTCGTGATCGGCGAGATGGCCGGCACGCACGGCGTGAAACGGCCCGGCGGCTCCGCCCTCAACGCCGGCCAGGTCGGCGGCCTGCGGGCGGCGGAATACATCGTGAACGTCTACGGCGGCGACGTGGCCCATCATCCCCGAGCAACAGACAGCGCGAGATCGAGCAGCAAATTCAGGCCCTGATTGACAAGCTGGACCGCTGGGGCAAGTCATCGGGTCGAGACCCGCAAGAGGTCATCGAGGAAATCCAGGTCCGGATGACCGCCTCCGCCGCACATATCCGAGAGGAGAATGACGCCAACGAGAGCCTCGCAAAGCCCTCGATCTCTGGAGGAGTATCCAGGCCGAGGGTCTGGCCGCGCAAGACGCAGAGTCGGTCATCGCGGCGATCCAGGCCGAGCACTTGGCCCTGTCGAGCGTCGCCTATCTCAAGGCCATCGTCGATCTGCTCGGGCAGGACGGCGGCTCGCGCGGCTCATACCTGGTGCTCAGCCCGCATGGCGTGCCGATCCACCCGGACGTCCTCAACAAGAGCGACCGGCGAACCGCTGGCGTTCAAGCCGGAGAATCAGGACCTGCGCAACAAGATCCAGCAAATCGAGTACGACGAGCATGCGCCGGACTTGTTCCGTTGCACGATGATCGTGCCGCGGACGGCCCCGGTCGGAAGAAAGGCCTTCGAGCCGGCCTGGCGCGAGTACCGCGAAGGAGGCATTTATCAGGTGAAGGATGTGGCATGCACTTCAGCCCCATGCCGCTTCGGTCCGCTCGTTCCGAATGCCGCATGGGCTGCAAGCCCACCCTACAAAGTGATAGGAGACCCTATGGCGATCGTCGAATTGAAACCTGCATCCGAATGCAAGTACGACATCCTCTCGCTGGGCGAGGTCATGCTCCGGCTCGATCCCGGCGACGAGCGCATCCACACGACCCGCTACCTTCCGCGTCTGGGAAGGCGGCGGCGAGTACAACGTCGCCCGCGGCCTGCGGCGGACCTTCGGCAAGCGGGCCGCCGTGGTCACGGCTATCGCCGACAACCCGGTCGGCCGGCTGCTGGAAGACCTCCTGCTCCAAGGCGGCGTCAGCCTGGAGTACGTCAAGTGGGTCCCCTTCGACGGCATCGGCCGCAAGACCCGCGTCGGCCTGAACTTCACGGAACGCGGTTTCGGCCTGCGCGGGGCCGTCGGCTGCTCCGACCGGGCCAACAGCGCCGCCTCGCAGATGAAAAAGGGCGACGTCGACTGGGAGAAGATCTTCGGACAGCGACGGCGTCCGCTGGTTCCACACGGGCGGCATCTTCGCCGGCCTGTCCGCGACGACGCCGGACCTTATCATTGAGGCGGTCACGGTCGCCAAGAAGCACGGCACGATCGTCTCTTACGACCTGAACTACCGCGATTCGCTCTGGCGCGATATCGGCGGCCAGAAGAAGGCCCGGGAAGTCAATCGCGAGATCGCGTCCCACGTCGATGTCATGCTCGGCAACGAGGAGGATTTCACGGCGGCCCTGGGCTTCGAGGTCAAAGGCGTGGATAAGAGCTTCTCCACGCTCGATCCGACGAACTTCAAGCGGATGATCGAGACCGCCGTCAAAGAGTTCCCGAACTTCAAGGTCGTCGCCACCACCTTGCGCAACGCCCGGACGGCCACGCGCAACGACTGGGGCGCGGTGATGTACGCCGAACGGGCAATTCTACGATGCCACGCCCCGGCCGGACCTGGAGATCTACGACCGCGTCGGCGGCGGCGACAGCTTCGCCTCCGGCCTGATCTATGGCCTGATGGAGGGCAAGAGCCCCGAGCAGGCCGTCAACTACGGGGCCGCCCACGGCGCCCTGGCGATGACCACGCCGGGCGATACGACGATGGCCACGCTCAGCGAGGTCGAGAAGGCGATGAAAGGAGCAGGAGCCAGAGTCGAGCGGTGAACTCGGCGGAAGGTCGGAAGGTAAGTCATAGGGCGTAGGATGGGCTTTAGCCCATGCGGATTGTCGGCAGTGCACAGAGAGCAGCATGGGCTAAAGCCCATCCTACACAGGTCAAG
Organism: uncultured Planctomycetota bacterium; assembly: GCA_963750205.1. Classification (GTDB taxonomy): domain Bacteria; phylum Planctomycetota; class Phycisphaerae; order Sedimentisphaerales; family Anaerobacaceae; genus PLanc-01. Next base: position 117,548 of record CAVVRJ010000039.1, on the reverse strand, counting down.
GAGTATTTCCGAGATGACCATCGAAGCGGTGAAATGGATCGGCGGGACGGATGGTGTGCTGGAGTTGATCGATCAGCGCCGGCTGCCGATGGAGCTGGTCAAGCTGAAGGTCCGCAGCGTCGAGCAGGTGCACGAGGCACTTCGGACGCTGACCGTTCGCGGTGCGCCGGCGATCGGCGTCGCCGCGGCGTATGGTCCCGTACTGGCCCTTCAGTGGCTCACCGGCCGGCCGAGCGTGCCGGAGGCGTTGGACGCGGTGCTCAAGGCGTGTGATTATCTGGCCTCTTCCCGGCCCACCGCCGTCAATCTGTTCTGGGCCCTGGACCGAATTCGGGCCAAGGCAAGAGAAGCCGCCGAGGAGCCGCAAGCGACGATGCCGCGGCTCGCCCAGGCGATCCTGGCGGAGGCCAATGCCATTTACCAGGAAGACGTCGAGATGTGCCGGCGGATCGGCGAAAACGGCGAGCGACTCATCCGCGACGGCTTTGGCGTCCTGACCCACTGCAACGCCGGGGCGCTCGCCACCGCCGGCCAAGGGACCGCCCTGTCGGTGCTGTACGAGGCCCAGAAGAAGGGCAGGCGATTCGAAGTCTATGCCGATGAGACCCGGCCGCTATTGCAGGGCTCCCGCCTGACCGCCTGGGAACTGCAACAGGCCGGGATCAAGGTGACCGTCATCTGCGACGACATGGCGGGCTTTCTGATGAAACAGGGCAGGATCCACGCCGTCATCACGGGCGCCGACCGCATTGCTGCCAACGGCGACACGGCCAACAAGATCGGCACCTACAGCCTCAGCGTCCTGGCGAAACACCACGGCATCCCCTTCTACATCGCCGCCCCTTCCAGCACGTTCGATCTGAACATCGAAAGCGGCGACCAGATCCCGATCGAACAGAGAAACGCCGAGGAAGTGATGCGGTGCGCGGGCGTGCAGACCGCCCCCAACGGCGTCGCCGTCTACAATCCCGCTTTTGACGTGACCGAAGCCCAGAACATCACGGCGATCATCACGGAGAAAGGCGTGATCGAAAGCCCCAACGCCGACCGCATTCGGGCGTTGCTCCACTGATAAAGGACATGCTCGACGACGCTTCTGTCATCCTGAGCAAAGCGAAGGATCGCTGGGCCGCGAAGGAGACGAACCGTTCACATTCGTTCCCCTGTCCTATCCGCGGGCCAGATGCTTCACTTCGTTCAGCATGACAAATCGCAGCGATCAGGCGACGGCCACGACCTGCTTGACGTCCGGCACGCGCTCTTTGAGAATCCGCTCGATCCCCATCCGCATCGTCATCGTCGCCCCCGGACAACCCCGGCAGGCCCCCTGCAACCGCACGCGGACGGTCTTATCCTCGTCCACGCCGAGCAACTCCACGTCGCCGCCGTGACCCTGCAGGGCGGGGCGAACCAGCTCGATGACCTCGCTGACCTTTTCCTCGAAGCTCTTTTCAGCGCCGGCTTCAGGGCGATCCACTGTCTCAGACATACATAATCTCCAGAAACGGACTGGGCGCTATTATAATGGCGCCCCCGTCATTCGCCAACCCTATTCATCCTCGGGCCCAGTTCGAGTTTTCCGATACAGAACCGTTACTCCCGGCTTCCGTGCCTCTAACCTGGACGGTTAGGTCGGCTGCGGCGTCCCTGTTGTCCGTGTGCCGAGATTACGTAAAATGATTCAACTTTTCCGGCTTTCTTGCGATAAGAAGTCTCATGAGAGTCTTTCCTAGGAAAGGCTCGGGGGTGACAGATTCCGGTTTTTCCCGCGACCAGGTGACCAGGGGATTGACAAGGCGGACCGGGGTACGTACAAATATCGGGTACGCGTAGTACCAGTAGCAATTCGGTCTCAGAGAAATGGGAGGTCCAGAACCATGAGAACGGTATTGGCAGGTGTGTTGCTGAGCATGTTGGCGGCGGCCGGCTGTTCGTCGAGTCCATGGCGGAAAGTTCAGGCCGTAGCGGGTTATGACTTCGCCAAAATCGACAAGATCGCGATCGTCGAGGTGACCGGCCGAGTCTACAACGAGGCGGCCAAGAACCGGATCAGCGATCTGTTCGCCATGAAACTGATGGAGAAGGGCTACAAGATCATCGAGCGCAAGAAACATCAAGACCCTTCTGAAAGAGCAGCAGTTCCAGGCTTCGGACCTGACGAGCAAAGACTATGCGGCCCGAGCCGGCCGGATTCTGAATGTGCCTGCCGTTCTCATTATCTCCATCCCCGAGTACCGCAACGGCAAAATGAAAGTGACGGCCGAGATGACCGACGTCGAGGACGGCCGGGTCCTCTGGATGGGCCAGGGTGAGGGCGACACCGGAAAAGCCCTCTCCACCTTCGTGGGAGCCGCGGTGGGCGTCGCCGCCGGTGCGGCCATCGGCAACGTGGCCGTCGGGGGGTCGGATCGAACCGCCGGCACGGTGCTCGGGGGAATCGGGGGCGGAATTCTCGGCGGGGTCGCCGGCAATGCCCTGGCGCCGAAGGAAGAGGAGGTGCTCAACCGAGTGATCGTGAAGATCATCGAGAAGCTGCCGGCCCGAATCATCATTCAACCGGCGAAATGACGGTCTCAACCGAGGAGACTTGGCATTGGCATGATTTCAGGGCCGAAGGTCGAACCGATCTTCGGCCCTGTTCGTTTACGAGACATTCGAACCTGTTCCCAGAGTAGATAGGAGGTGGTAGAAAATGAACAGACGAGAGTTCCTCGCCACAGGCGTCGCAGGATTGGCCGCAACAAATCTCGCGGGTGGCGCCCAAACAACGGGCAGTTCCTCTCCGCGGCAATTCTTCGAATGGCGGCAGTATACCCTGCGGACGGGCACCTACAAGAATGCGGTCGGCGACTTCCTCAAAAACGTCGGCATCGCCGCCCTGAACCGGATCGGGATCAAGCCGGTGGGCGTGTTCGAGCCGGTCTATGGGCCCAGCAAGCCCACGCTCCACGTCCTGCTGGTGCATGAGTCGCTGGAGTCCGTCCTGACCGCCTCGTCGCGGCTGTTGGAGGACAAAGAGGTGCGGGAGAAAGGGGCCGCATTCATCGATGCCAGCCAGTCTGAGCCGGCCTACGTGCGAGTGGAAAGCTCCCTGCTGGCCGCCTTCACTGGCATGCCGAGGCTGGAAGCACCGACGGCGATGAAGGACCGGATCCTGGAGCTGCGGATCTACGAGAGTCACAGCGTCAAAATGGGTAAACGCAAAGTCCAGATGTTCAACGAAGGCGGCGAGATCGCGATCTTCAAGAAGACGGGCCTCAGTCCTGTGCTCTTCGGCGAAACGATTATCGGGCCGAATATGCCGAACCTGCACTACATGCTGGCCTTCAAGGACATGGTGGATCGCGACCAGCGGTGGCAGGTCTTCCGTGACGACCCGGACTGGAAGAAGCTCAGCGCCGATCCGACGTACAAAGACACGGTCTCGAACATCACGGACCTGATTCTCCGGCCGACGGCGTATTCGCAGATTTGACCAGCCCGGAGCAGTTTGAGGTGCGTTCGTAGCGACGCCATGAGGCGTTTCTTCGGGTGCCGTCGTGGATACCCTACAAACGGGTGGCTTGCTCGCCGGGGCAGAAAGGCAGTGGCTCGGCAAATTGGACGGCAATACGCCGTAGGGCGTTGTTGATGCCTTCCACGCGGCAAACGTGGCCCGAGCGGACGACGTCTACCATGTCGAACGATTCGTCCGGGCCGTACTGCGGGATGCTGAACCGGGCCGTCACGTGCTGGCCGGGGTAGGGACAACGGTCGTCGGCGTAACAGGTGAAGGCGGCCCCCGTGCTGCAGAGGTCCGTCATCTGCCCCTGCGACAGTTCCCCGTTGAAGTCTTCGGCAAACCAGACCGGCCAGTTGTAGCACAGCCGACGTTCCCGGCGTCGTTCGCTCGTCGTGGTCATGGCATCAGTCCTCGACAACTCTGCCCATGTTTAAGTCCTATAGGCAGACACATCGACGCCTCGGCACCTCGACTTTACCTGCGCCGGGAGGAAAAACGGAAGGTGGAAGAAGATCGGGTGGCAGCGTCAAGGGCTGCAAGCCATTCGCGATGGCGTCCCGTGGCCTGGTCAGCATGGCCAGTCTTGCCGATGCGTATCAGCTCTCGCCGAGGCGCGCCGACGATCGACCCAGGAGACTCACATGACTACCGGGCGATCTGGCGGGCCAGTTCCGCGAACATCCGGCCGCGTTGCTGGTAGTTCTCGAACATGTCGTAGCTCGCGCAGGCGGGACTGAGCAGAACCACGTCGCCAGGTGCGGCGAGTTGATGGGCCAGTGCCACCGCCTCCGCCAGCGAGCCGGCGAACCGCACGTCGGCCTTCCTTCTGGCCTGCCGAGGCGGCCCGGATGGTGTCGGCGATCATGCGAGCGGTTTGGCCGATGAGAATGGTCGCCTTGGTGTCCGAGGCGATCCGTTTGCCCAGTTCGTCAAAGGGAGTGTGCTTGTCGTAGCCGCCCGCGATGAGGATTTTCGGGCCTTCGAAGGCCGACAGGGCCACCATCGTGCCCTCGGGCGTCGTCGCCTTGGAGTCGTTGTACCAACGGATACCGTTGGCTTGGGCGACCAACTCCAATCGGTGCGGCAGAGCATGGAAATCCGCCAGGCAGTTCTTGATGGACTCATCGGAGACGCCGAAGCACCTGGCGATGGACATGGCGGCCGCGAGATTGGACCGATTGGCCCGGCCGGGCAGAGCATAGGTAGCGCAGATTTCGTCGCTCACGTCATCGGCGGTGAAGGTCAGGCACTTGCGCCCGGCTGCCCCTGATACTTGCGGAGCCAGGAGGATGCGATCTTGTCCTCGGCATTGAAGATGGATACGGCGGGAGTCCGTGGATTCAGCGGCTGGAACTGGAACAGACCCTCCTTGGCGGCACAATAGGCTTCGAACGTGCCATAGCGGTCCAGGTGGTTCGGCGTCAGATTCGTCAGCAGAGCGACGTTCGGGCCCTTGCGCACCGCCACCAGTTGCTCGACCTGAAAGCTGGAGATCTCCAGGACGACCAAGTCCCGGGGACTGATCTGGTCCAGGATGGTCAAGAGAGGCCGGTCGCCGATATTGCCGCTGAGCCAGACCTTCTCGTAGGGCCGGCGCGACGCCGGCGGCTGGGCCCGGTCGAGCAGATGGGCCGTCAGGGTCGTGGTCGTGCTCTTGCCGTTGGCGCCGGTGATGCCGATAATCGGCGCCGGACAGGACTGAAAAAACAGGCCGACCTGCGAAGTGATGATCCGCTGGTGACGACGGGCGACTTCGAGGAATTCGCTGTTCGGCGGAACCGCCGGGTTGGCGATGACCACATCGGCCGCCGCAAAATCCTCGGCGTCATGCCGGCCGAGATGGAACTCGATGTTCGGCAGATCGCGCACCAGCCCGAGGGAGTCCTGCAACTGCTCCGGCGTCGCTTTGTCCGTGACGACCACGTGGGCCCCCGACCGGGCCGCATACTGGACCACGTCCACGCCGCCGCCGAAACGCCCCAACCCCATCACCAGAACCTTCTTGCCCGCTAACGTCACACTCATAGTTCCCTTGCCACGCCCGTCAAGGTAAAGAACAGGGTGGCAGCGGCAAGCGGAGTCTTCGGAGCTTGCCGATGGGGCTGATGCCCATCTCACGACCATCGGCAAGCTGCGCTTGCCGCTGCCACCCCTCGTAAGTCCTTTGTGTCCACGTCTTGTTCACACTCTGATGAAGATGGTGTGCATTGCACACCCTACCAGCTATTTCAATTCGTAGCACGGGCATCCCGCCCATGCTACTACTTATTTCGTCCCTTCATAGATCGAGGCTACACCGAATGTCAGGGGAATCACCGAGACTTCGCGAAAGCCCGTTTGCCGCAGGAGGGAGGAAAAAGCCTCGGGCCGATAAAAACTCTCGATCGACTTGTCGAGATATCGGTAGGCCCGCCGATCGCCGGAGATAGCCCCCCCGAGCCAAGGCACCACCGACCGCAGGTACTTCAGATAACACCATCGCACGGCATGATTCTCCGGCAGCGAGAACTCCAGGACCAGGGCCGTGCCCCCAGGCTTCAGGAGACGATGCATCTCGCCCAGCGTCGCGGCGGCATCAGGCGTGTTTCGAATGCCGAAGGCCATCGTCACAACGTCGAACGCGTCCCCGGAAAGCGAGGTCGCCGACGCATCGGCACACACGAGTACGGCACGTTCCCACAGCCCGCGTTTCCGGAGTTTCTCGCGACAGAGATCCAGCATACGCTCGGAGATGTCGAGACCGACCGCCCTGACGATGCCGGGGCACCCCTGGAGCAGAGAGATCAGCAGATCGCCGGTGCCCGTAGCCAAGTCGAGGAGATGAAGAGGCCCCCGCTCCGGAGCCGCTCCGTCACTCGGCGTCGCCACGCGTAATCGCGCCCTGCCGACAGAAGATGATTGAGGAGATCGTACGTAGGGGCGATGCGGTCGAACATCGGTCCCACCGTGGCGGGACCGGCAGACGGGGTATCGTTGGCCGTCGGAGCATCCTTACGCATACCATGAGACCAGCGCGGACCCGAAAAAGCTCAACTACCGAGAAGCGAATCCGCTTGGCGCCCTATTCTCAGAGCTTGGTCTGCATCGCGTGGGCCAGGTCGATCTTGGCATCGATGACCGCCTGCTCGACGCACTTCTTCCAATCGTCGCCGAACTGGTCCTTGTACTGCGGCCGCTCATAGGCATAGATGACCGAGCGCGACGCGTTGATCAGGGCGCCGGTGCCGTCCGATTTGCAGAACCGGATGCAATCCACCGCCTCCGCGCCCTGCGCCCATAGCCGGGCACCAGGAACCACGTCTGATCGTACTTGGACCGCAGCGAGGTCGTGGCCTCGGGCGCGGTGCCCCCGACGACCATGCCGATGTCACTGTAGCCTTTCTCGCCCATCAGCTCCGGCCGGCTGCCAATCTCGTTCACCACTTCCGCCATTTTCTCGTACAACGCCTGACCCTGGGCATCCCGGAAATCCTGAAGGGCCGCCGCCGAGGGATTGCTCGTCCGCACCAGCACGAAGACGCCTTTGCCCTCCGACGCCGCCATATTGGCAAAGGGCTCGATGCCATCGGCCCCGGCGTAGCCGTTGACCGTGATCGCATCGGGGGCCAGGACATCCTCCAGGCCGGTCAATTCGGAGTTCTGCAGGTGGGCTGCCGCGTACATCTCGGCCGTATGCCCGATGTCCCCGCGCTTGACGTCGCCGATGATCTCCAACCCCAGATCGTCGGCCTCGCTGATCAGGGCATAGTAGCTCTCCAAACCCTCCCACAGGTACCGTTCGAAGAACGCGATATTGATCTTCACCGCCGGCACGATGGGCGCCACGATCCGCATCGCCTGGGTACAAAAATCGAAGATGGCATCGACGGCCGCCGCCGCATCGAACTCATCATTCATCTGCCGATGGGCCCGGATGGCCGGCGGCAGCCGGTTGTAGACAGGGTCCAAACCGATCACTAACGACGTTTTCTTGGACTGGACGGCTTCGTACAGTCGGTCAGCAAAATGGTTCGCCATAACCGAAGAACCTTCCTTTCAACGCAACGCTCCACAGACAACCGGCGGGCATCATCCTTTCCGAGCTTCCCGCAAACTGCCGACAAGTCCCACTTGCCCGAAGCCGGCCACAAAACTCCTTGTGCCAAACGCTCGGACCACTATAATCGTCCGCGTGCTCTCGGGCAAGACAGAATTCGGCTCGGGCGGCTGTTTCCGGAAACTTTTGAGGGCTCGGTTGGAAACGCGGAAGAAATCCAGGCACAGAAAGCTCCTCCTCTGGCTGGGCGTCGATCTTCTCGTGGCGGCCACTGTCGCCGTGCTGCTCCTGCACAAACCGTCCGGATACCACCCTGCGGTGCCGGCGGCGACGGACCCCAACGGCCAGCAGGTCGATCCCTATCTCTACCGCGATCTCTCGTCCAAGTTCTACAACGACGCCCAGAGCCAGCGGCCGTTTGAGATGGTCGTGCTCGACCAGGCCCTCAACCAGGCGATTGCACAGTTGAAATGGCCGCAGGTGTCCGGGGGCGTCTGCTCTCGGCCCCGCAAATATCCTTCGCTCCCGGGCGGATCATCCTGATGGGAACGACCCACGTCGAGGGCGCCGACTTCGTCCTGACCATCGAGCTGGGCCCGCGTCTGGACGACCAGGGCAACCTGAATCTCCTCGTGGAGAAGGTCAAAGTCGGCGCGATGAACGTCACGCTCTTGGCCAAGCCGATGGCCCGCAGAATGTACCGGGAGCGAATCGAGTCGGCCCCGGTGGATATGCAGGACATCCGCACCAAGATCGCGGCCTCCCTCTTCAACGAGGAGCCCTTCGAGCCCATCGTCAAAGTCGAGGACAAATGGGTCCGCCTCAAGGGCTTTGATCTCACGGACGGCAAGCTAACCGCCCGTTTCGACCCCGTCAAGCCGCAGCGCAGCGGCGTCACCCCAAACCAGAGCCCTGACCCCAAACGCCACAACTAAACAACGTGACGTAGGCAGTTGGGGCCGTGGAGGCGGATGATGGAGAGGCTCATCTCACGTTGATCTCGTACCAAATCGTTTGTTGAGCCGGCCCAATGGCGAAAGCGACATTGCCAGTTCCGCTTTCCGCCACGAGCGCCGTCCTGCGCTGACCCCGCGCATCCAAAGCCCACCCCTCCACGGTCTTTCCAGACAGCGGGAGCGTAATGCGGGCAGGAATGCCCTCCACCAGCGTTGGCGCTTGCCCCCAGTCTTTGCCGACCGTGCTCTTTTCCGCGTTCTTCCACCCCATGCGCGTGTTTTCCACATATCCGGTGGCGGTAACCAGCAAGCGGAAGGGGACGTGCCGAAGTCGCCTTCCATCGCCGTTACGGTGATGGCGCTCCAGCCGTCCTGCATGCGTTGGCCCCGGTTCGATGACGACGCCACCCAGGTCGAACCTCTTGCCGCCGCCGTAACCCGATGACGGCTTTGCTCCTGGCGGTATTCAGGGTGACGACCCCGCGTCCTTGGGCACGAAGGTCCCAATCGAGTTCACCCGTGTCCGATACGAACCGCTCGCCCGATACCTTGACTTGCTCCGGGCTCAGGCCGCCGGCAGGAACGGGCTTGCCCTGGGTGGCGATGGCCACGCGGTGAACCAGCGCGGCTTCGCGCAAGCACCCGACATGGCCGGCATGCACCAGTTCCCAGGGCCAGCCGCGACGCAGGAGATCGACCTCCCGCTCCTTGTCCAGGCCCGCGACCACGAGCTGGCGGGCCGCCGCCACATCGCCGCGCAGAAACATGCGCCGCGGCGGGAATCAGGGTGGCCATCTTGGTCGGGTGCTGGTCGATGTCGAAGTAGTTGCGGATGCGGCGCAGGTCCCAATCGGTGTGGTGCGCATAGCGGGAGGCGGAGATGTAGTCCCAGTCCTGCAGCGCCGCGTAGGCCGCCCGCAGCAGATGGCCTTCGCTCGACATACGTGTTGGGGGCCGCGTGGCCGTATTCGGTGACGCAGAACGGCTTGCCCAGCACGCGCCGCAGCGCCAGGCCCGGCAGCGTGCCCCCGTGCTCGTTGACCATCGTGCGGTTGTGCACCTCCAGTTCTCCGGGTCCCAGGGCCGGCCGGGAAACACCGGGTGCTGCCAGTAGGCGTGCGTGTCCACGCAGTCCAGCTTCGCCATCAGGTTCGGCGTGCTGCACCCGACGATCGTGCCGATGACCAGCGCCTTGCACCGCCAGTTCGTTCTTCAGGTAGTTCGCGCATGGTCTGCCAGTAGCGGTCTTCGGTTTCCCAGAGGAACCGCAGCCAGTCGCGCTGCGCCTCGAGGGAGCGCTCGGCCAGGACGCCCGCGTAAAGGCAGGTACCGCGTCGCCTTCCAGCCGTTCGTCCCTGTCCAGGCCGAACACGCCGCCCGGGCGTAGAGAAATCCCGGAGAGCCAGCAGACTCCCGCCTGCATGGCGCGGGTCAAAGACCACCCGCCCTTTGTCCTCGGTTTCACTGATCGGCAGGAGGAAGCGGAACTGCTGCCATTGGGTCGTCAGGGCAATCTGTGGTTCTGACGCCGAGCACGTGCCACGGCGCGTGGGTTTGCTCGATGCTGGCATTCATCACAGCGGGCCTCTCGGCTTTGGCCCAGAACGCCAGCGTGACCGCTCGGTCCACCTGCACGCTGCACGCCCGCCTGCTCGAACCGGATGTGCCAACTCTGCGTGCCCGGCTTGGTGACGGTGATCTGCACGGACTTGCCGCCGGGCAGCGCCTCGGGCACCGCGTCCACGGCTTGGATGGAAGCTTCGCGCGCCCGCATGACGTTCCAGGGTCCAACGCTCAACTGCCGCGCGAGAAGTCGCCGTTGACGAGCAGCTTCCTCGCCGAGCGGCTGGGCCCCGGCGGCCCAGGCCTGGCGCAGTTTTTCTGTCGTGCCGATACCGCTTGCGCAGCCATTGGTTCCACGCTGCCGCAGCTCGGAGCGAAACACCTGCGGCAGCTTGTCAACCTCCTCCGCCAGCCAGGCGTGAATCAGGCCGTTCTCATTGTTGATCTCCACGAACGCCACCGCCGGGTCTTCGGCATAGGTCTGTCCCGTGTAGGTATTGCGATGGGTCAGCAGCTTGCGGGCGTACTCCTTCTGCAGTTCCAGCACCTGCGCGTCGAAGAACCCGATCACGTGCCGCCCTTGAAACGGGTTGCCCCCGCCTGTTCGATCTCCTTGGGCAGCCCGTCGGCGGCATTGAAGGGCCGGTAGTTGAGCAGGCACAGGTTCACATAGATGCCGTGGCGGTGGAGCTGCGCCGTGAAGTAGTCCAGGCGGTCCAGGGCTTCGGGATCGAAGCTCGCGCGTATCAGCCACATCCCGGGCGAGAATCCCTTCCGGGAAGCGCTGCATGTCCATGATGTGGAAGCGCACGATGTTGATGCCGAACTTGGCCATGCGGGCGGCGATCTTCTCGGCTTCCGTGTGCGTGGGAAATTGGCGCTGAAGGCCAGATCCACGCCAAAGAAGCGAATGCGCTCCTGCCCGGCGTAGAGATGGCCGTCCGCGCCGGCGCGAACGTGTCCGAACTTGCCCGCCGGCTTGTGCAGCCACCCGCTGAGATCCACGATGCCCGGCGTGGCATCGTCCCAGGGCAACACGAAGGGAAAGAGAGCCGCGGTCTTGGCGCCGCCGGCCTGGTTTGAGGATAGGTTCGCGGCGCCCGGTTTAGTTTCCGCGGCCGCGGCGGTGAAAGCTGTCGTCAGCAAGGCAAGAAGGATCGTCTTCATATGTGTTTCACCCATATGCCTATGCCGAGCCCAAACCGTCGCGGCAACTGCCCCCCTTAGTTGGCGGTCCCGTCCGGATGAATCGCCATCGCGGGCTCCTCGATGCCGACCAGAGGAACCCGTTGAGCCCCTCCGTCCGTCGATTGCAGCAACGCGGTCAAGACCCCCAAGGCCCGGAGCGTTCCATCAGACATGTTCGCGGCCAAGAATTTCCATGCGCCGCCTTCTGTGCGAGGTCGTTGGTGAAACTCGAGCGTTTCCTGGTTGCCCAGATGCTTGACCCTGACGTCCGCAATCTCGGGCACGGCTGCCCTGAGGAACTCAATGACGCGATTCCTGACGTCGGGGCTTTCACGCTCTAAGGCATCGAGCACACTCGCCAAGTTGCGGCCGTCGCGCCGCAAGACTGCACCCGTGTCGGCCGACTGGATGCTCCTGATTTGGTCGGGGTCAAAATGGTAGAAGCCCATGTGCGACAAGGCGTCATACAGTGGCCGAAACTCCGGTAACCCGGAAGCCGCGACCAGAAAGAGCCGGTCCGAGGCCGGGGCTGGCACGAGGGTCGGTTGGCTCTTGACGACCCGACCTCTCTCCACTTGGTAGAACCACTCCTGCGGCAAGGCAGGGTCATGAACCCAGCACTCTTCCTGCTGCACGGCCGAGCCGCCCGTGGGCAGGGCCGCGATACGCAAGGCATAGTGGCCCGATTGCCCGTTCGCCAATCTGTACTCCAGCCGGATTCCGAAGTGAGCAGGAGGCCCGGAGGAACGGCGGCAAACCTCCGCGATGCCTCCTCGTTCTCGCAGAGCATAGTCCAGGGACATTGTCAGCGACTCCGTCACAAACCGCAGCGCATCGAGAAAATTGCTCTTGCCCGCTCCGTTCGGGCCCACGAGGAAATTCAACGGCCCCAGCCTCACCGAGCCAGTTGGCGATGCTCTTGTAATTCTTCAGCACAACGCGACTGAGGAAAACAGGGTTCGTCATGCCTGCAATCCTACCCTGCCCGATGGCCCAGCGTCAACGCGAAACGCGAATCGGCTCGGCGTGCTCCAGCCGTGGTCCTCCACAATGAGCGAGGCCAACCGCAGTTGCCCACGGTTGGCCTCGAATCGATCTAGAGATAGAGGGATCAGCGAATGCTTATCCTATGCCCTTCGCCAAGTTGTCGCGCTGGCGGCGGATTTCGGCGGGGAGATGATCGCCGAACTGGCCCAGGAACGCGTCGATCTCCTTGATCTCGCCTTGCCAGCCTTGCCGGTCGATCTCGAAGAGCTTCTCGATCTTGTCCTTGGGGATGCTCAGGCCGGAAAGGTCGAGGTCGGCGGGGTTCGGGAGCAGGCCGACGGGCGTCTCCTTCGCCTCGACTTCGTTGTTCGCGCGGGCCAGAATCCACTTGAGGACGCGGATGTTGTCGCCGAAGCCCGGCCAGATGAACTTGCCCTGCTCGTCCACGCGGAACCAGTTGACGGCGAAGATCTTCGGCGGGTGCTTGAGCCGCTTGCCCATGTTGAGCCAGTGGCCGAAGTAGTCGCCCATGTTGTAGCCGCAGAAGGGCAGCATGCGACATCGGGTCGCGCCGGAGCACGCCGGCCTTGCCGGCGGCGGCGGCGGTGGTCTCCGAGCCGATCCGGGCGCCCATGAACACGCCGTGCGCCCAGTCGAACGCTTCGGCGACCAGCGGGATCAGTTGGGTCCGCCGGCCGCCGAGGAGGATCGCCGAGATCGGCACGCCCTTGCGGATTGTCGAATTCCTTCGAGAGCGTCGGGGCAGTTGTAGAGCGAGACGGTGAACCGCGAGTTCGGGTGCGCCGCCTTGCCTTCCTGGCCCGGCGTCCAGGGCTTGCCCTGCCAGTCGAGCATGTGCTTGGGCACGGGCCCGTCGACGCCTTCCCACCAGGGCTCGTTGTTGTCCAGGTCGAGGCCGACGTTGGTGAAGAGCGTCGGGTAGAACTTCGCCGCTCTTGAGCGTCCGCACCATGTTGGGGTTGGTCTTCATCGAGGTCCCCGGGGCGACGCCGAAGAAGCCCGCTCTCCGGGTTGATCGCGCAGAGCCGGCCGTCGGGGCCGATGTTCAGCCAGGCGATGTCGTCGCCGAGCGTCCAGATCTTGTAGCCGGGCAGGGCCGATTCCAGCATGGCCAGGTTCGTCTTGCCGCAGGCGGAGGGGAAGGCCGCCGTGATGTACGTGATCTTGCCCTTGGGGTCCTCGATGCCCATGATGACCATGTGCTCGGCCAGCCAGCCCTCGCGCTGGCCCAGGCACGAGGCGATTCGCAGGGAGAAGCACTTCTTGCCCAGCAGGGCGTTGCCGCCGTAGCCGGAGCCGATGCTCCAGACGAGGCTCTCCTGCGGGAAGTGCATGATGAAGCGCCGGTTCGGGTCGAAATCGCCGACCGAATGCATGCCCTTGACGAAGTTGTCGGTGTTGCCGATCTTGTCCAGGACCTTCTTGCTCATGCGGGTCATGATCCGCATGCTCACGGCGACGTAGGTGATGTCGGTGATCTGGACGCAGGCCTTGGCGTAGGGCGAATCGGGGTGGCCCATCATGTAGGGCAGGACGTACATCGTCTTGCCGCGCATGCAGCCGTCGGTCAGCTTCGTCGAGCTTCTCTTTCGCCTCGGCCGGGGCCATCCAGTTGTTGTTCGGGCCGGCCTGGTCCTTCTCGGGATGGCAGACGAAGGTCAACTGCTCCGTGCGGGCGACGTCCGTCGGGTGGCTGCGGTGCAGATACGCCTTGGGCCAGACCTTCTGATTGAGCTCCTGGAAGACGGGCGTCGTCCCCGATCTTCTCCTTCTTCATGCCGATTTCGATCAGCTTGCGGGCTTCTTCTTCGGAGCCGTCGCACCACCAAATCTGGTCCGGCTTGGCCAACCTGGCCTGTTCTTCTACCCATTTTTCGACCGGTGTCGCCATCGTTCTGTTCTCCTTGGTTGCGCGGGGCCTACACGCTGCGCACGCAGGCTCACCCCGCGTGAGGTTCTTCTGGTTTTTGTCCCCCTGCGTACCTGCTCCCGCCGCACTTGTAAGCGGCGAGCTTCAACCATCCGGCACGTACGCTGAGTTCTTGTAAGCGTGCCCTGGGGTCTCCAAGAGCCGAGGCATTGTACCGGCAGTGTCAGGCACTGTCAACCGGCTTCAGCCGAAAACCGTAAATCTGATCTTGGCTACAGATCCTGCCGGCGCAGCCGGTCCAGCAGACCCGGCAGGTGGGTGACGAGAAGACCGTCCGATTCAAGACTCTCGGGGACTCGGGCCACGAGGACGCGGTGGTCGGCCTGGATGAGGTCCGCCACTTGGTTCAGACGCCGGACATCGCTCACAGACGGATTGGCGGTCAGCTTGACCTCGACGGCCCAGAGCGACGAGCCAAAATCCAACACCAAATCGATCTCATATTGATCGGAGGTATGAAGAAAAAAGGGTTGCACGGTCCTGTCCCAAACTGCCAGATGGTCCAAGATCTGTTCGACTACAAACCCCTCCCAACTGGCTCCCACCCAAGGCTGAGCCAGCACATCGTCAAGGGTCCGCGTTTGCAAAAGCGAATGCAGCAGTCCAGTATCTCTCCAGTAGACTTTGGGCGATTTGGTCAGACGCTTGCCAACATTTGCCTGATATGGCTCCAGTCTGCGGATCAGAAAGGCTCCGATCAGATAGTCGAGATAACTATTGATCGTCTGGTAATTCAAGCCGAGGCTCTGGCCGATCCGCGAGGCATTCCAAGTCTGACCATGCACGGCGGCGAGCATGCGCAGGAGCGCTCGGTAGTCTGCGGCCTTGGCCGGAAGTCCCCACAGAGGCAAATCGCGCTGGGCCAAAAGAGTCAGGTAGTCCTGCTGCCAACGCCCGAAGTCAGCGGGATCAAGAATGCCTCCATCCGGATATCCCCCCAACAGCCAAAGATCGTCGAGCCTGTCGGCCGATAACTCCCCCAAGAGAAAGGGAGTCAACTCCACCAAGCTGAGTCGCCCAGCCAGCGACTCGGACACCTGCCGCGCCAATGCCGGAGAGACGGAACCCAGCAGCAAGAACCGTCCCATTGCTTTGCGACGCTGATCGATTGCAGCGCGGAGTCGAGGGAACACCTCCGGCCAAACTTGGGCTTCGTCCAAGATCACCAAGTCCTCTCCCGCCGCAAGCCCTGCCCATTGGAGGTCCAACCGAAGCCGATCGGCTTCCGTCTCCAAGTCGAAGTACTTGCCGGAAAAGGACTGAGCCAGAGTCGTCTTCCCACACTGGCGCGGCCCAATCAGCCCTACGGCCGGAGATCGAAGCAGACGCTCCCGAATCAAGTTGGCTGCCTGTCGTTGGATCATATCCTTGCAGAATACAAGTTCATTGGTGTTTTGCAAGGACTTTCGTAGACCTTCGATGGCACCGCACAAAGACTACCTCTGCGAGAACGTGAAATTGCCTGCTTCATGACCCCTCAATGCGCAAGACAAAGCCGGGCCATGGGACGACCCGGCTTTGTTCTTGTGCGAGAGAGCGATCTGCCTACTTCACCTTGAACTCCCATTCGCAGACCTGGTCTTTATCCAAGTCTTTTCCCTGGCACCGCAGCACAAAGCCGGCGGCCGTTTTCTGGTACAGGTAGTCCTGGCCGCTAAAGGGGTCCTTCAGCGCGTTCGCCGGCAGACGGTCGGGCAACGACCCGGTCTGCGCCTTGGCGATCAGAAGCTCCAGTCCCACACGCAAGGCATTCGCCCGCGCCTGGGCCTTGATATTGATGCCGTAGACTTTGCCCAGGGCCGGTACCAGGGTCGCTGCCACGGTGGCGTCGGTCCCCTTCTCTGCTTCCTGCGCCAGTCGATTCAGCATTGTCCGAAGAGCGGACCACTTCTCGGCGTACGACATCGGGCCGGCGAGGGTCGTCTGCATGCTGATCATGAAGCGCGCGTAGTACTCCCGGTTCTTAGCCAGGAATTCCTCATCGACTTTCTCAGGCAGCGGCACACTGCTCTTGAGTTCTTCCTTGAGCTCGGCGAGCCGGTCCATCCGCATCGTCTCCAGGAATACTTCCTGCTCCGTCTTGAGACTCTTGCCCAGGGCGGCCTGGCCCGAGGACGCCGTCGCCAATTGCCCTTTGAGCCAGTCCAGCGTCTGCGCATCCGGCGGCATCAGGCCCAGGATGTCCCGGATGCAGTCGTCGGCCAAGCCGTCGATCGCGTGCCGGACCAGAAGCGAGATCACGGTGTCGTCACCCACGTGACGGGCCAGTCTCTTGGTGCTCAGGCAACGTTCGAGCGCCTTCCGGTACTTGCCGTCGGAGGCGAGAAGTCGCGCATCGGCGAGCAGGAGCCGGGAGAGCGATCGGCACTGAGCCAGATGCGGAAGGGCCATCGAGAAACCTTTGGAATAGACGAGTCCCCAGTTGCATTGCTCTCTCTCGGCCGCCATCAGGGCATAGTCGATAGCGGTCCGAGCCTTCTGATGAAGATACTGCTTGATTTCCTCGTTGGGGCCAGTCGTCCCTTTCACAAAATCATCAAACGATTGGGAGGCCGGTGCGTTGCACAGCAGAAACGACTGATAGTAGAGCACCGCCGCATTATCCGGGTCCGGGGGCAGAGTTGCCGCCTCTGTGACCGGACGGAAGCCTGCAACAAGTGCCCCTGCGACCACGATCATGGCCAAACCAGTAGTTGCTTTCATATGCTCGCCCTTTCCTATCCTTTGTCACTGATGTCCTTGAGTAATTGCTGCACGGAAACGCTGGTGGGCCGCGGTCCCAACCTTTCGAGCGCTCGATCACACTGCTTGTCCAACCCCTCCATCCCGCCGGATCTGAATGCGGCGGAAAGCGAGATCATGCTGACCATCTGGGCCGGCGATTCCTGGGCTCCTGGCTCCGGGATAGGCAACGGCTGTTGGATCCCTAATCGTCCGGCCAAAAGAATCCCCGCCGCGATGATGATCGCCGCTGCTATGGCAACCTTGGCGAGTGAGCCTCTCAGAATCTGTACTGTAGGGTGGGGCTTGCCCCACCACAAACGCCGAGACACAAGGAATCGGTGGGGCAAGCCCCACCCTACCATGCGCTTGCCCCGCCCTATGAGCGTTTGGTACTCGCGGGCGTATTTCTGCTGCCACGCCTGGGCGTCGAACGCTGGAGTTGAGCCGTTGACCGCTCGCTGAAGCCGATCGTCGAGCCATTTCTCGTCTCTACGCTCGCTCATAGGTCCACCTCATCGAAGCCACTGCGACGTAAGTACTGTGCCAGTCGTCTCTTAGCACGCCGCAGCCGGCCGTTGATCGCTTGTTCGGAGATACCCAAGACCGCTGAAATCCGGTCATAGGACAAGCCGTCGTAGAAGCGCAGGTAAATCACCTCTTTCGCCTCAGCCGGAAGCTGATTCAGGGCCTCCCGCACGATCTTATCAGACTCATTCGAGTCTGGCTGGCTCTCCAAAACTGCCGGTTCGCTTTCGATCTCGTGCTCCCGGCGGGCCCGAGCCAAGTCCCTGGCCTCATTGCGGCAGATTGCCGCGAGCCAAGAGCCGAACTGATCCATCTTTCGCAGCTTGGGCAGACTTACCGCCGCCTTGGCGAAAGCCTGTTGAGCGGCATCCTCCGCCAGGTGCCGATCGCGAAGAATCGCATGGCCGATGGCCACCATCGCCCCGTAGTAGCGCCGGCACAGCTCCGTGAAGCTCGCACCGTTGCCCTTGGCGGCCTGTTCGACCAACTCATTGTCCGGCGTGCTTTCCATCGTCGAAAACGTCCGACTGGAGGCCCTTTTTCACTACAGAGACCCGCAGTAGACCAGGAAATGGGCGCGGAAACCAGATTCTTTTCTTGGACCGGCAGCGTGCCCGCGGCACTGCGGGCGCATGAAAAAAGCCAGCTTCCGTGCTGGCTTGGCGGGCAGACACGGAGGACTTTACAGATGCCTGCCCGCCATCGTGTGTGGCAAAACGCACTTGTGACGGAATTCGAGGACTGGGTTTATGATTTCTATCTTCTTTGACAGTCCGGCTGCCGGCGCGTTCCACGTTTTTTTGGAGGGTCGGTGGTTTTCGAAAGAATTGACCCCACCACCGGGCGTGGTTATAGTAGCCCGTTTAGCTTGATAGCCAGCGGAAGCATAGTTGGAGCCGCCGAATGAACAATAGCAAAATCGTCGCCGAAGGTATTACTTTTGATGATGTTCTCCTGATTCCCGCCAAGAGCGATTTCGTGCCCAGCCAGGCGGACACGAGCACCAAACTCACGGCCAACATCCCCATCAATATCCCGATCGTCTCGGCGGCCATGGACACGGTCACCGAAGCCGCCCTGGCGATCGCGCTGGCCCAAGAGGGCGGGGTCGGCATTATCCACAAGAACCTACCGATTGAAGCCCAAAGACGAGAGGTCTCCAAGGTCAAACGGTCCGAGCATGGCGTCATCCTTGACCCGGTCACGCTTTCGCCTAAAGAGCCGGTCCGGCGGCGCAGGAACTGATGACGGAGCAGAACGTGTCCGGCATCCCGATCGTCGAAGGCAAGAAGCTCGTCGGCATTCTGACCCGCCGCGATCTCAAGTTCCTCAAAGACTACAGTGCCGATATCAGCACCGTCATGACCAAGACCAACCTGGTCACCGGTCCGGCCAACACCACGCTTGAGCAGGCCAAGGGAACCCTGCAAGAGCGAAAAGTGGAGAAGCTGCTCCTCGTCAACGGCAAGGGCGAGTTGGCCGGCCTGATCACGATGCGCGACATCGACCGCGTCCAGCAGTACCCGAAAGCCGCCAGGGATAAACGCGGCCGGCTACGGGTCGGGGCCGCCGTCAGCGTCCACGACTACGAGCGGGTCGAGACGCTGATCGCGGCAGATGTCGACGTGATCTGCATCGATACCGCCCACGGCCACTCCCAAAACGTCGTCGATACCGTCAAGAAGATGAAACGCGACTACCAGATCGACGTGATCGCCGGCAATATCGCCACCGCCGACGCCGCCAAGGAGCTGATCGACGCCGGCGCCGACGCGGTCAAGGTCGGCATCGGTCCCGGCGCCATCTGCACCACGCCGCATCATCTCCGGCGTCGGCGTCCCCCAGATCTCCGCCATCATGGACTGTGCCGAGGTGGCCAACAAGGTCGGCATCCCGGTGATCGCCGACGGCGGCATCCGCCAGTCGGGCGACATCACCAAGGCCATCGCCGCCGGGGCCTCGTGCGTGATGATCGGCTCGCTGTTCGCCGGCCTCAAGGAAAGCCCCGGCCAACTGGTCATCTACAAAGGCCGGCAGTTCAAGGAATACCGCGGCATGGGCTCGCTCGGCGCGATGGTCAAAGGCTCCGCCGAACGCTACGGCCAGTCCAGCACGACCGAGATCGGCAAGCTCGTCCCGGAAGGCGTCGAGGGCCGGGTCCCCTACCGCGGCTCGCTGGGCGATTTCGTCTACCAGCTCGTCGGCGGCCTGCGGGCCGGCATGGGCTACTGCGGCACCCATAACGTCCAGGAACTGATGACCAAGACCTGTTTCGTCCGCGTCACCATGGCGTCGGTCACCGAGAGTCACCCGCACGATATTCAGATCACGAAGGAAGCCCCCAACTATTCGGCCAGCCTGGCCTTTGAGAACTGACAACTCATGTAGCCCAGCCGCCCCCGGCTGGGTCTTCGTGGCGAGGGCGTCCCGCCCTTGCGTCGCGAGGCCATCTTGGCCTCGCCGGGCCAAGCTTCGGTTTGGATGTCAGAAGGGTGCGAGGGCAAGATGCTCTCGCCATAGAAGAACAAGGGTAAGGGTCCCCAAACGCGATCTGTCGCGTTTGGGAACCCACGATGCCCTCGCCACGGCGGGGGTGCCACATATGAGGCCTTATGATTCGCGAAATGATCGCCATCCTGGACTTCGGCAGCCAATACGTCCAACTGATTGCCCGCCGGGTCCGCGAGCACAACGTCTACTCCCGCATCTTCCCGGCCCGCACGCCCGCTCGCGGAGCTGTCGAAGCTGCCGCTCAAAGGCATCATCCTCTCCGGCGGCCCCGCCAGCGTCTACGAGCCCAACGCCCCCCGCTGCGACGAGCGGCTCTTCGACCTCGGCGTGCCGACCCTCGGCATCTGCTACGGCATGCAGCTCGGCTGCCAGATGCTCGGCGCCCAGGTCACCAAGGCCAAGAGCCACGAGTACGGCCGGGCCACCCTGGTCGACCCTCGACAAGACCGACCTCTTCGCCAACCTCCCCGACGACACGCTCGTCTGGGCCAGCCACGGCGACCAGGTCACCAACCCCGGCCCGGGCTTCGTCAAGCTCGCCCAGACCAAGACCTGCCCCTGGGCCGCCGTCCGCCACGCCGAGCGGAAGTTCTTCGGCGTCCAGTTCCATCCGGAAGTCAGCCACACGCCCAAAGGCCCGGAGATCCTGAAGAACTTCCTCTACGACGTCTGCCGCTGCACCGGCGACTGGAAAATGAGCGATTTCGTCGCCGAGACGGTCCAGAACGTCCGCCGGCAGGTCGGCGACGCCACCGTCATCTGCGGCCTCAGCGGCGGCGTGGACTCCTCCGTCGTCGCCTCGCTGCTCCACCAGGCCATCGGCGACCAGCTCGTCTGCATCCTCGTCGATAACGGCCTGCTCCGCCGCAATGAGCGGGAGAGCATCGTCTCGACCTTCCGGGATCACTTCCACATTGACCTGCGCGTCGTCGATTGGTCCAGCCAGTTCCTCACGGCCCTCGCCGGCGTGACCGACCCGCAGCAAAAGCGTAAGATCATCGGCGCCGAGTTCATCAAGGCCTTCAAATCGCAGGCCTGCAAGATCCCCAACGCCAAATTCCTCGCCCAAGGCACGCTCTACCCGGACGTCATCGAGTCCGGCCACAAGGACGGCAATCCCGCCGCCAACATCAAGCTCCATCACAACGTCGGCGGCCTGCCCGCCCAGCTCGGCTTCGAGCTGGTGGAGCCTCTCCGCGACCTCTTCAAAGACGAGGTCCGCGTCGTCGGCGAGTACCTGGGCCTGCCCGAAGACATCGTCTGGCGTCACCCCTTCCCCGGCCCCGGCCTGGGCGTCCGCATCCTGGGCGAAGTCACGCCCAAACGTCTCGAAGTCCTCCGAGCCGCCGACGAAATCCTGATCGACGAGATCAAAGCCGCCGGCCTCTACCGCAGCATCTCGCAAGCCTTGGCGGTCCTGGTCCCCGTCTCGACCGTCGGCGTGATGGGCGACGAGCGGAGTTACGAAAACGTCGTCGCGCATCCGTGCCGTGGACACGACCGACTTCATGACCGCCGACTTCTCGCACATCCCCTACGAGGTCCTGAGCACGATTTCCAGCCGGATCATCAACGAGGTCCGCGGCGTCAACCGCGTCGTCTACGACATCTCCAGCAAGCCCCCCGCCACCATCGAGTGGGAATGACCCAAGAACTGCGGATTGTTGATTTCGGATTGGCGATCATGTCATTGCGAGCGAAGCGTGGCAATCTCCCGATTTCGGCAGATTCGGAAAGAACTTGCCGCCGTAGGCGTCCGACCCAAATCATCAATCATCAATCACCAATCCCAAAGCCCCTGCCCCCCTTCATACCCTGCGGCTGCGCCGCTCCTTTTGCGGCGTGGCCGGTACCGACTACTGACTACAGACTGCCATTCTCCCGCCACGGATTCCCCCGGCAAAGGGACCGCGTACCTTTAATTCTCCCCCGGCTATCGGCTGCCGTTCTTCTGCCATCGCTTGCCTCTTGCGGCGAGCCTCCGTTGGCTTTACTATGACGCGGGTTGACCCTCGAAACCGAGGATGTTAGCCGTATGAAGAAGCGTTCAGGCAAGAAAAGGTCTCTCGGAGAATTGCGGCCACCGGCTGCAAAAATGGCTGGTTTGGAGTACGGGCGCCTGTTGACGGAAATCAAAGACCGCGTCCGCGCCGCCCAGTATGAGGCCCTCCGCGCCGTCAACAGAGAGCTTGTGGCCCTCTATTGGGACATCGGACGGATGATCGTGGAGCGGCAAGGTGAGCAGAAATGGGGCAAAGCCATCGTGGAGAACCTTGCCGTTGATCTGCAGTTGGAGTTTCCGGGCCTTCGTGGTTTCTCCTCACAGAATCTCTGGTACATGCGCCAATTCTACCTGGAATATCATGGGCAAGAAAGACTCCAACCACTGGTTGGAGAAATCAGTTGGGCCAAGCATCTGGTGATCATGGCCAAGTGCAAGGACCCCCTGGAACGCGAGTTTTACATCCGCATCACCCGCAAGTTCGGCTGGTCCAAGAACGTTCTGATCCACCAGATCGAAAACCAGTCCTACGAAAAGACCCTGTTGGGCCAGACCAACTTCGAAAGCGCTCGCGCCGGCGCAGCGCGCGCAGGCCAAGCTGGCGGTCAAAGATGAATACGCGTTCGACTTTCTGGAGCTGGGCGAGGAGCATGCGGAACGGGAGTTGGAACGGGCCCTGGTCGCGCGGATCGAGGAATTCCTGCGGGTCATGGGCGGCCTGTTCGCCTTCGTCGGCAGCCAATACCGCCTGGAGGTGGACGATAAGGAGTACTTCACCGACCTCCTGCTCTTTCATCGCCGGCTCAAATGCCTGGTGGCCGTCGAATTGAAGATCGGGGAGTTTGAGCCGGAGTTCGTGGGCAAGATGCAGTTCTATCTGGCCGCACTCGACGATCGCACCCGCGAGGAAGGCGAGAATCCCTCCATCGGGATCATCCTCTGCAAGGAGAAGCGGCGGACCATCGTCGAATATGCCCTTCGTGACGCCCACCGCCCCATCGGGGTGGCGACCTACCGCATCGTCCGACGCCTCCCGAGAGAGCTCCAGGGCCAGCTTCCCTCGCCGGAACAGATCGGCAAGCTCTTGGAAGGTGTCGATTGAAGACCACGACCTCCTCATCGGTCACCGTCATGTTCCCCCCGAGCAGGGCAACTGCCGCAGAGCCGGCATCAACCAGCGTGTCCCCGGCATCCGCAAGGCGAAGTATTCCCTATCGACCGAATAATCCCTAATTTCAGATGTAACCCCGCGAAGCCCCCCTGCGGCTTCGTCGCTCATCTTGCGGCGTGGCCGCCACCGGCTACTGACTACAGACTGCCATCCTTCCGCCACGCATTCCCCCGGAAAAGGGACCGCGTACCTTTAATTCTCCCCAACGGTCCCTTCGCTCGCTTCCTACGGCTTCTGGGCAGACCTTGACATGGCCAAGCAAGGCGGCGTGCCCTGTACACCTTCCCCACTGTTGGGCCACCGCTGATAAACGCAGATGAACGCCGATCCCGGCTTTCCCCTTCGCCCTCTTCCCACCCTGCCCCCCTTCCTACCCTGCGGCTGCGCCGCTCCTTTTGCGGCGTGGCCGCCACCGGCTACGGACTACTGACTGCCATTCTTCCGCCACGGGTTCTCGGGGAAAATGGACCGCGTACATTTGGTCCCGCCTGCTTTTGATTTCTCTTTTGCCTTTCCGTTGGTTCATCCCTACAATAAGGGTGTGGGCCCTGTGAGTATCGTCCACACGATCCGGTGTGATGGCTCTGGAGAGTGGAGTATGGACGGGCACGGTTCCGTTCTCGCATTTGACGGGAGTCTCTTTGCGTATCATTCAATCCTACGGGGTGTATTGAATGAGTAACCGTGGACAATGGTTGTTCAGCCTTGGCGACACCGCCGGCATCGCTCCTGTGGACGGCCTTGTCTCGGTGAAGGCTATCGCAAGAGCGGGCGGCCTCCCGAAGAAGTGGCGATGATGGAGAAGGCCGAGGAGTACGATGCCACAGCCGTATTCTTCGAGGCGGGAAGCGACGGCAGACCACCAGTGGCTCAGGCATTCGTCTATGTTTCTGATGGGCCGGTCCGGGATCAGAGCTTTTGCCGACCTGCATCGGCGTCTCTGGAGTTGGGGCGGGGTGCCGCTGGTATATCGCGTCACGTCTGGGTTGGTTCAGTTGTTTAGATGTGCGCACAAACCCGAGTTTGAGTCACGCGGTGAGATCGTGTTCAAGCCGTTCAGGACGCTCGACCTCGCCACTAAGATCGCAAACGATCCATGGTGGGACGCTGAACGTCTTCGCAATGGAACGCTCTGGGACGATCCCACAGTCTGCAAGTCCCTCATTTCTGGAACCAAGGCTGCCCAGAAGACCCTAGTCAAGGAAGTCAAGCTTCTGCTATGACGACCTCAACGAAAGGCATTCTACCCAAAGCACTTCGGCGCAGACTCCTCATCCTCTCCCTGCTGATCGCCTATCTGGAAGCACGCAAAGTCTTTGAGCTAGACTACTTTGCCCGTTTCCGAACCGGGGCGACGAAATTCTTTGAGGTGCTGGCGGACGGCCCCGCATTGGTTGGTTTGTTGGATCACCTTGAGGTGCGGTTCAATGGTCACGTCTTCACACTTAGCGACGACGATCGTGCAACTCTTGCGTGACAGCCGCCAGCTTGCACGGTTCGCCCAACTGATCGAAGGCAAGCAGGAGGCAGGTGGCCAACTTACGCTTTGGCAGCGGTACTCCTTTGCCGACCTGCCTGCTCGAACTCATCAGTCACATCTATCAACTCTTCGTCAAGGACGCAGCGGTGGCGGTCTATACGCCGCATTTCCTTGTGCGTCTCATGCTGGGTGAGGTACTCAGCTGGGAACGTCTGGACCAACTGGACCGATTGGACGACGAAGATGACGTGGGAGCAATCCTTGATCCCATGTTGTGGCTCTGGGATCTTCCTTGTGGAGGCGTACAAGCGCCTCGTGCTCCATTGGCGGAGCCGCACGACTGGAAACGGCCTGGGAATCGCGACCTGCAGGGACTCCTGAGCTCGCGTCCGTGGGATCGATTTGGAAGAGGGTGCCGTAGAACTGGCGGCGTTCAGTCTGTGCCTCGCTCTTTGTGACGCACTGAAGCCGGAGGAAATACGCGCGAGTGTCAAGTTGTTCCCTGAACTGAAAGACAAGACCATTCACACCGGCTGTTTCTTCGAAGCCCGCGAGAAGCAGGAGATAAAGGGAAGAATTGGCGTGGTGGTGGGGAATCCGCCGTTCTCCTCATCTCTCGGCACGCCTGCAGCCGAAGCGGGCCTATGACCGATATCAGAAGGAACATGGAGCACTTCCGGACAAGCAACTCGCGTACCTCTTCCTTCATGAATCTATGGAGACGTTAGTCAAGGGCGGCGTGCTTTCGATGCTCCAGCAGTACAATTTTCTTTATAACCAGCAGTCTCTCGACTTTCGCCAGAAGTTCATCGAGCGATGGAATGTCCGTGAGATTCTGGATTTCATCTCCGTACGTGGTTTATTCCAGAAGGGCGGTGCTGACACCAAAGGTCGTAGTTGTTGTTGCCGAGGCTACCGAACCACCTCAGAAATGCAGATTCTTCACGCGACTTTCCGTCGCGGTGGCCGTGTCGCCGCTCAACAGGGATTCGATATTGACTATTACGACTTGCACTGGTTGCCGCGGGAATTGGCTCTGACTGACGATAGGGTGTGGCGGACAACCTTCTTCGGAGGAGGTCGTGTTCTTTTCTTTGTGGATCGCCTGAAAAAGTTTCGCACCGTGGGGGAGTACGCAGATGAGCGAGGATGGGAAACCGGACGAAGGGTTCTTCTTCGGATCACAGGGGCGAAGCAATCCTGCGACAGTTTCTCTGGGGAAAGCCTTGCCTTGACGAGGAACTACTCGGGCCCGATGGCATCGAGACCAATTCGTTCGGCAGGGTGCCCAAGCGACGCTATTGAGCGGCCTAGAAGCCCAAATCTTTACCGGCCTCCGTTATTGCTCGTCCGTTTGCAGATGGATCTGCACCACGATTTATGGACAAAGCATTTCTTGGCATTCCAGTGCGAGGTCTTTGGCATGGCAGCTTCTGCTGCCGAGATTGGGGAGTTGCGGTCGGTTAAGCATTGGATCGAACAGACGAAGCCAGCTCAAGGCTCTGATTGCGGCAACCAGCCCTCGTCTTTTCATTCGCAAAGCCACCTCATGCACTTCCGACGACGTTCTCGGACTTGCCCTACCCCGCCAGCCGGACTCTCGACGTTGTCCCCCATGAACGAATCCTTGTAGACGATATTGTGGATTACTATCGCGACCTGATTCGCCTGGGCGAAGACTCCATCGCCATGAAGCGACCTGGCACCCATGCTCTGCCCAGCTTCATGTGAGGTCTATACGCAGCAAATCAACGCTATCTACAGAAAGAACGAACTACGTGCGCTGGAACCACAAACATGGCCTGGTGTCATCTGCCAACCGTTCGTCTTTGGACGAGGAAAGGTGGACTGGAGTGGAGCAGACGAGTTGAGGGCCAAGCTCGATTCTCTGCTGCGCGAGCAGCGAGGCAGTGGACTGGTTGTCACGCGCATCGCGAGGATGTACGATGGGCCCTGCATCTATCTCCTCAAACCCGACCGCCTGCGTTACTGGCTGCGTTCCATTGCCCTTCGCGACGCAGATGAAACCCTGGCTGACCTATGGGATCAAGGCTTTTGATAGAGTGACGAAATGTTGGCTGATCTCCCCATTGCCGTTGAAGCGGGCAGACTCGAGCCGGAGATTCATCTGCCGGCAACCGCTCGGTATGCGCTACTTGATTTCATCGCGGAAGAGTTGCCCCGCTGGCGCGACCACCCTGAGAGGAAACCAGAGACCTCAGAAGTACGCCTCACTGATCAACTCTGTAGCTACCTGAATAGCGTGGCAAGGATCTCCGTTGGGTGGAGCCGACATCCAGTTTCGCACCGAAGTCCCAGACGAACTCAAGGTGCGAGAGCCATTGATCTCGCTGCCAGAGCCCTGCGGTGCCATTCTGGTCATTGAGGGCCGCAGGCACACTTATTTCCAATCGCTCTTGCCGATCGAGTGTAAGCGTTACCCACACCTCAAGGAAGAAATCGCGACGAACGTGAATATGTTGTCACGATCATGGCACCACAGGAGGCATCCAGCGGTTCAAGTTCGGCCACCACGGGGCGGTCCACCAACTCGGCGCCATTATCGCTTATGTGCAGGAGATGACCTTCTCCCATTGGCTAAGCAAGGTTAACGAGTGGATCCAAACCCTTTCGACAGAAGCGGATTCTGCTTGGAGCGATTCTGATGTTCGTAAGACTTTAGGGTTGTGCGGGAGTGAAGTCCCTGAGAGCGGGCAGTTTTCCTGTTGTGATGTATATCCGCAGGGCTTGCTCGACGATTGTGATCGGATTGAGGCCGCGTTGTTTGAGCGTGGTGAAGACGCTCATGAGGATGGCTTGGGTTGACGCTCCTTGGTCGCTGCGGTTATTGAAGCTGTTCTTTCGCATGATCACCGCCAGCCGGATGATCCGCTCGGCAAAATTGTTTTCGAAGGGTACTTGGTGCTCCCGCACAAAGGTGAACAGTTCTTGCTGATAGCGTCGCAGACGCTTGACCAAACGCCGGGCTTCGCGGTTGGTCCACTCCATCTCGATCATCACTTGCAGACGTTGCTGAATCCGGTGATGCCGCCGTTCATAGGTGGCCGGAGCCATCTCGTCCCGTCGTTGGCGTAGACGGATCGCGTCCCGAATCAGGCGTCGGAGTTTCTTGGCAAAGCGGGCCCAGTCCTCACTCGTGTCCTTGTACCGTTCGACCCGCTCCAAATCCCGCAGCAGGTGGACCAGGCATTTCTGCTTCACGCAGACCAGGATGCTGTACGCCGCCCAGAAGTCACTGACCAGGACCCCGGCAAACTGCTCGGTGATGAATTTCAAGACCACCGGACTGGCGCGCGAACGCTCGATGGCAAAGAGGGTTGCCGCGGGGGTAGTAAAACACCACAGCCAGCCGAGCAGGCCGTTGATGCGCCAGCCGGTCTCATCGGCGTGCAGGACGCCGGCCCGGATGATCTCCGCGCCGATCTCCTCGTACCAAGACTGGAGGATCTCGGCCAAGCGATGCCACATCTGTACCAGACCGCCCGGCGTGAGGACAAACTGCAGGTGAAAGTTGAAGACGGACAGGATCTGGGAGATCGTATTGCCGAGAGCATAGTGCAGCCAGGCACTCATCACCAGCAAGCGGTTACCGATGGTGGCGTTCGGTAACGCCTCCGGCACTTTGGGCTCCACCATCTGGCGGCAACGCGGACACCAGTCCCGATGGATCGTGTGCTCGGTGACTTCGACGTGGACAT
Organism: uncultured Planctomycetota bacterium; assembly: GCA_963750205.1. GTDB lineage: Bacteria > Planctomycetota > Phycisphaerae > Sedimentisphaerales > Anaerobacaceae > PLanc-01. The sequence continues at coordinate 89,233 of CAVVRJ010000039.1, read as the reverse complement.
CGTGCGGGATGTCCTCGATATACCGTTGGCGGGAGACGTGGCACTTCGTGAGCTGGCCGCCGCACTCCGGGCAGTGGGATTCCCGGTGCTGTACCGCGCGGTCAATGTGATCGGGTTTCGCGCGACAGTGGCCTTCGTGCCCCGGCTTGCAGCCCGGCTTCTTCTTCCGGCCCTTCTTCTCCGGCTTCTCGTAGGGAGCTTTCTGGCCGGAAGGACAGGACGGGTCGTCCCGACGGCTCGGGGGAGATCGGTCTCCATTACGGTCGGCGAGGATCTTGGCTTGCGCGAGCAAGGCAAAGACCACGGCTTGCTCGCCCAAGGCGAAAATGGCCTTGGCTTGTTCTGCGGTCAGCTCCGGCCCTAACTGGATTCCGTGAATCTCCAATGGTTCCGCGGTCTTTGCATTCATTACGCGGAACATACACCGCCCTGAAGGCGAGCGCAATAGCCCAGTTTGTCATTGCAACATTTTCTGGCTTGCGCAAAGTCACAATCTGCCTCATGAGACTAAAGTCTTACTGATGTTCTTCTGCTTGTCAAAGAGGACTCCACTAAAGGAGTGTGCATGCTCCGGTCGGACCATCAACGGAAGGGCCAGCTCGAGAAATGCGAGCTACGACACCTCTGGATTAAAATGAACTGAGCGTGTGCGGGATCGGCACATCGGCGCAAACAGCGCCAAATTCCGGGAATTCCGGGCGGGAATTCCGGGGACGTCTATGAGCAAGCCGTTGTCAAGACGGTCGCGGGATTTTTTCGCGGGAGTTCCAAACATCTATTCGGCATCACCCGGTTCGGGGTGCCAGGCGGCTACGTACGAAACCGGCTCCCTTCACCATAACGAGGTCGCGTAGCCCTCCGTCCCCAGGAGCGGAGTCCGGTCAGGTAATCCCGCGAATCGTCGCTGAAACGTCTTGTCTGTCGATGTCCCCGATCTCCTTTTCTTCTGTGAACCGCCTCTTCTTTTTCCGCAGAGAGTAGTCCGACCCAGGCCGCGCGGCCAGGGCCCGGCAGGATCGGTCCGGCCGGCTCTCACGCCGCCTCGTGCCACGGTTGATGGTGCACCAGCATCGCGTGCATACACCGCAGCAGATAGTGGGCCGTCGCCACCAGCGCGATCTTGCGTCGCTCCGGGCGGCCGTGTTGGACCCGCTCGAAATAGGCCCGGATGGTCGGGGAGCGGTACACCCCTGGCCACGCCGCTTCCACCAGATACTTGCGGGCGGTCGCCGGACCTTGCCGCGTGATGTGTCCCAGGCGATTGACTCCGGCGCTGGCATCCTGGCAGGGAACGAATCCGAAATAGGCGCCCACCTGCTTACTACGAGTAAACCGCTCCGCCTTATCCATATAGGCAACCACGGTCTCCGCCGTGCGGATCCCCACACCCGGGATCGTCCGCCGCAAGAGCACCCCGGGGTGACGTTCGCCGCTTTCGTCCAAGACTTTCGTCACGGTCCGCACACGTCGTTGGGCATCGCTCAACTCGTCCAGCAGCAGGTCCCGTTTGAGCCGGGCGGCCGCGGTGGGCATCTCCTCCTGGCGTAACTACGCCAGACCTTTCTTCGTCCACAGCCCTTTGGGGGCGATCTGGCCGTGGGAACGCAGCAGACGGCGGATCGCGTTCTTACAGATCGTCTGACGGTCCATCCTGTGCCGGCGGTGTTCGATCAGTTCCCGCCAGCTCTGCACCTCCTCGTTGGGCACGTAGGCCGTGGGCACTTCGTCCAGATACAGCAGCTTCGCCAGCTTGCGGGCGTCAATCCGGTCGTTCTTGCGCTTGGCCCGGAAGATCAAGCGCAACTGGCCCGGGTGCGCTACCACGACCCGCTGCGCCAGGCGCGACAGCTCCCGGTACAGATAGCCATAGCCGCACGTCGCCTCGAAGCAGATCGTCCAGGGCCCGCTCACCGTCGCGCAGCCGCTCGAATAGTTTCGGCCAGTGCCCCCGCACCGTCTCACACTGTAATTCCTGCCCATTCTCATCCAGAACACAAAAGGTCGAACTTCGATAGTGCCCATCCAATCCTACGTACCGCATAGCAAGTCTCCTTAATGGTCCGGGTTCCGAAACACCCGCTATTATCTCCTCCGGCTCACAAACCGGAAGGAGGCTTGCTACATAGTCTCACCATACGAATTTCCCGAGCCTCTTCACACCGATAGATAGGATTCGATCCTCGCTTCGCAGATCTTCTTGGTCAGGCGCTGCAGCTTCTGGACCCGCTGGGCGAGGTATTCGAGCTGCTCCTTGGTGATCTTGTAGGCGGAACTGTAGCGGGCCTCGATGTAGGCTCGCCTCAAGAGGTCGAAACACTCCTTCTGCTCGTCCGTGGCCCGCGGAAAGACCGTCAGGAAGGCCGGATCGCAGCCGCCGACCATGTGCGTGAGCTTCTCCAAATCGTGGAGCTTGGGCCGGTAGTTCGTGAAGACCAAGAGAATCGCGGCGTAGAAACGCTCCACGGCTTGGTGAAGCTGAAAGCAGCGATCTTGTAGTTGCCCCTTTTCGAGGTAGAACTCGAAGCCAAGATAGAACTCCTTCGCGCTGGTGAACCACTGCTTGAAGTGGGCCTTGGCCATGCCTCGGCGTTCTTTCGGGTTGAGCTTGCGTTGGGCGGGCGAGCTTGAACTCGCCGGTGTCGTAGAGGAGGACGCCTTCTTTCTTGATGTCGCTGAAGAAGTAGTGGCCGTGAGCCAGGGCGTTGTTGACCGTCTCGATGGACTCGACGATCAGGTTCGTCCAGGTGCGGATCGGCGAGCGCTGGATGCGGGACTCGGCCCGGTGCCAGGTGTCTGGAGCTGGTGACGATCTGGTGGGAGCGGACGATGACGAGGATGTCGAAGTCGGACATGTATTCGTACAGGACGCCGTCCTCCCCGATATGCCGGTCTTCGACCCAGTCGCCGCGGGCGTGGGAGCCGAACAGGATAATCATCAGGACGGTGGGACACTCGTCCAGAATGATCTCCTTGACGCGCTTGAGCTCGTCACGCTTGTGTTTCGGCAGATGGGCCAGCGACTTCTTCATAGCCAAGCATTATCTGCGGCCCGCCGCAGAAGGCAAAAGGAAAAAGGTTGGTTCCCTCCCGAAGCCACCAAGCCACGAAGTTCGGAGTGTATTTCCGTACCGGTTTTCTTTGTGTCTCTGTGTCTTTGTGAGAGCATCTCTTTGTTTCGCTCGCACTTGTCCGATCTGCGTCCATCGGCGTTCATCTGCGGTTCTGTCGTCTCGGTGTTCTCGGTGATCTCGGTGATCTCTGTGGTGGAGGATCAGTTGGCTGTTCGCAGTTCTCCGTGGGAAATCTACGCAAATCGGGAGATTGCCGCGCTCCGCTCGCAATGACGTGATCTGTGGATGAAAGCAGGCGTTTCGGTGGGGCAAGCCCCACCCTACATTCTACGGCCTGCGGCCTACCGCCTCCGGTCTGTTGCTGTCCTCTGGCTTCTGTCCTCCGTCGTCTCCTCCGTGTCTTTTGCGCCTCCGTGGTGAGACATCCGTTGCCCCTTCGGACCTTCGTCCTCCGAACGGGCGAATGATTATTCGCCCCTACCGGGCCCGGCTTCGGGTTCCGGCGGGAAGTTCAGCCAGGCGTGTGCGCCGTAGATTTTGAGGGCCTCGCGGTCCCGGGCCTTGGCCGCCGTCACTTCGTCGTCGAAACAGACCCACGTACTTATGTCTCGACGTAGGCCTCCCACTTGTCCCCGCGGGGATAGACGCCGATGAACCGGGACCTGGCCGCCCGCACGTTTGCGCCGGTTCTGGGAATTCACCTCCGGGGGGACGATACGCAGGTTGCAGCGCCGGTTGTCCAAGCTGTTGCCATTGATGTGGTCCACGACCATCCCCTTCGGCGGCTGCATGATCAGGCGGTGCATGAACACGCCGCAGCACCCGACCTGTCGCTTGGCGTAGACCTTGCCATCACCAGCGACGCTCGCGTGCCACTTGTACCGGCTGAGCCACTCGTAGTCCTCGGCGTCGACGATCGCCTGGAGGTCCCGCGTCAGGGGGATATAGGCAATCTTCCCGGATTCGGCGGCCCCGGCGACTGGGTGCGGGTGCGTCTTCGGCCGGAAGTTTCGGCACACCCGGCCCGGGACCGGCCGGATCTGTCCCGGCGTATCCGGATGATTCGCACACTGCCCCGTCACCGGAAACCCGGACAGCAAGCGTCCGCGCCCACAGCATCACGTTGGACACACAGAAGACGCACTCGCGGCAACTCCATTGGGGTCTGTTCTTCCCGATTTCCGCCCGCTCCGCGGCCGTTAGCGGCCGCCGCACTCTTGGCCCCCGCCCCATGCTCGCTCCGGCCTACCGCCTCCCGCCTCCACTCCTTCTTTCTTCTCCATGTTGCCTCCGTATTGTATCTCGAACTCCCGTCTCCCCACCGGGGCCGGCCGCCGCGGGCGGCCCCGCGTCTGCCGGTCACACGCCGGCTATGGTGTTCGTCGCCGACACATCGCACGCACGATGTTCGACATATGATAAACGAATGTCACCTTGACAGTCAATTGTAAAATGAAAATAATCTCCGCCCCGACCGTACGGCAGACGGCATAAATTCGGCGGCCGTTGCCCTGCAAGGATGTAAGGAACGGTTTCTCGGTGGAAGCTGCCAACGAAGTCCTGGCAGATTTCCGCCGGATCATCAACGAAGTCCGCGGCGTCAACCGCGTCGTTTACGACATCTCCAGCAAACCGCCGCCAGGATCAAGCAAGAGCATCTGGCGTTGGCGCGCTTCCGGCAACGCTGAAGCGGTCGGCCCGGACCAAGACATAACCCCTTGCAAATGCTTGACTTACATATATTCTCGCAGATACACTTGAAATCGCTCTCCCGAATAAGGTACCATAGCAGAGGTTGGCCGGTTTGTCTTCAAAACGTTGATGAGTCCTGTCCTCCTGGGATCCTGACCAGGGTGTTCGATAGAGTAAGGAACAACGGATGGCTGCGGTAAGCGGCGGCAGACGACGTGTATCGAGTCGGGCGTGGGCCCGGTCCGACAACTGGGAGATCGTGCGGCAAGAGCTGCTGGGCAGGCGTATTTGCGATCTGGGGCTAAGAATAGAGGGCTCGCCCCTGGAGCCCTTCATCCGACAACTGGAGCGGGAGCTGTCGGCCAAGGGGGTGGACTACGTTCCCGCCTTCTACCTGACCGACGCTTGGGGCTGCCCGGACCAAGTGCCGAGCGTCGGCATCCCCTTCTACTTGGCCCACCCTCTGCTCGGGCGGATCGAGAAAGAGCGGACCGGCACGTTGGAGGACAGCCCGACGGTGATGCAATTCCTGCGCCACGAGATGGGACATGCGCTCAACTACGCCTTCCGCCTGTGGGAGGACCCGAGTTGGAGAGAGACGTTCGGTCCCTTCTTCCAGCCCTATCGGGAGGTCTTTCACCCGAACCCCTGGAGCCGGAGGTTCGTGCGACACATCTGGAGCTGCCCCAACGGGTACACGTACGCCCAGAAGCACCCGGACGATGATTTTGCGGAGACCTTCGCCGTCTGGCTCACCCCGCGCTCCGGTTGGCGCCGCAAATACCGGGACTGGCCGGCCCTGCAGAAGCTCAGGTATGTCGAGCGCCTGATGCCCAAGCTCTGCGCGCGCAAGCCCCAGTGCCGAGGCGGAAAGCTCGTCGCGCCGGTCTCCGAGCTGACGATGCCCTTGGCCGAGTATTACCGCCGTCGCCTCAACGGATACGGCCGGACGGGCTAAAGCTGCATGGGAACGCTGACATCGAAAGGCGGGCCCTCCAGCGCGGCGTCGATGATCATCTGCAGCAATTGCCGATAGCTGATGCCCGCCTTCTCGGCGGAGCGCGCCAGGGCGACGCCTTCCTCCAGCGAGGCATTGCAGTTGACCTCCAGGACCCGGGGGACGCCGGCTTCGTCGAGCCGGATATCGACGCGCCCGTAGCCCCAGGCTTGGACCGCCCGAAAGGCACGCAGGGCAATATCACTGATCTGACGAGCCAGCGCGGGCTCCACGGCCGCGGGACAGAGAACCGACGTCTTCTTGTACTCCACCGAGGTCTCAATCCACTTGGCCGCATAAGACATGATCGGCGGGATCTCCGGGGGCAGTTCCTCGTAGTTGACCTCGGCCAAAGGCAGCACGCGGGCCCGCTTGCCACCCACGATGCCCACGTTGAACTCCCGGCCGGGCAGGAAGGACTGGACCAACGCGGGCTGACGGTAGGTCCCCAGGATCTTCCGCACCTGCACGCGGAGGGCCTTCTTCGAGTGCACGATCGAATCCCGATCCAGGCCGATCCCCGCGTGTTCCTGGCCGGGCTGCACGATCAAGGGGAAGCGCCATTCGTGCCGGTCCACCTCGCCCACCTTTTCCAACAGCTCCGTGCAAGGCGGGATCGGGATGCCGGACCCGTGGAAGAGGGTCGCCGCCATGTGCTTGTACCGGCCCAGGCCCAGGGCCAGGGCCGGCGAGCCGGTCAGCGGAAAGCCCATCATCCGCACCATGGCGGCAAACCGCATCTCGTAGAGGGCGCCGTGCACCACATCGTCGTATTGATTGAAGACCACATCGGGACCGAGACGCCGCAACTTGCGTTGAAACCCGAAGAGATCGTGGGCCAGCGGCAGGATGGTGACGTGATGGCCCAGGGACCGCAGCACGCGGGCCATATAGCGGATCATCTGTCGCAGGTCGGCCGTGCTGCCCCGATCTTCCGGCGTGTCCGGCACGAACCCCGTGGCCGCGTTATACGCCAGCGCCACATGGAGACTTCGCTGTCGTGCTTGGATCGGTATGCCATAATTTCGTCCTCACACTCCATCACCCCCATAACCCACGCCGGTCCTGTATGCCACAAGACCACGTCCCGGGCCCTCCCAGCACCCTGATTATCTTCCACAAAGTCCCCGGCGTCAACCGCATCGCCGGCGCCGTCCCCTGTAGTCCCTTTTGGAGATCCGCGTAAATCGGCGTAATCTGCGGACCGCTTGTTCAGAATAGCTTCTCGCTTGCACGAACTCGGATTGCCGACAACCGACGCGCTTCCCCCTTGCGTTCCGGCGCCTTGGTCCTACAATGACGGTCCGAATGGGAGGCCGTGGTGAATTCCAGGCCAATTGTCCAGGATCTGAAACAACTACGCAGAGGAGTCTTATGAGAACATCGACGAATCGATCCTACCGTCTGCTCATCCTTTCCATCGCCACCTGCTGCTTTGCCGCAACGAACCTTAAGGCGGAGGACTGGCCCCAATGGCGCGGGCAGAACCGCAACGGCAAGTCCGCCGATACCGGCCTGCTCAAGGAATGGCCTGCCGGCGGGCCCAAGCTGGCCTGGAAGATGACCGGGCTGGGCAAAGGCTACTCCAACATGTCAGTGGCCGCGGGGCATCTCTACACGATGGGGGACAAGGAAGACGCCGGGTATGTGCTCGCCCTGAACGCCGCGGATGGCAAGATCCTCTGGTCGGCCAAGGTCGGCATCGCGGGCGGACCGGACCCGGACCAGTGGAATTACCGGGGACCGCGTTGTACGCCCACCGTCAGCGGCGACCTTGTTTTTGCCGTCAGCGCCTGGGGCGAGATGATCTGCGTGAATACCGACGGCAAAGAGCAGTGGCGTAAGGATCTCCGCAAGGACTTCAGCGGCAAGCCCCCCACCTGGGGCTACTCGGAATCCCCGCTCGTGGACGGCGACCAGGTCGTGGTCACGCCCGGCGGTAGCAAGGGCGCCATGGTCGCGCTCGATAAAAAGACCGGGCGGCTGCTCTGGCAATCCAAGGACTTCACCGATGAGGCCCACTATTCCTCCATCGTCCCGGCCGAGATCGGCGGCGTACGCCAATACGTCCAACTCACGGCCGAAAGCGTCGTCGGCATTTCCGCCAAGGACGGCAGTGTGCTGTGGAAGGCCGCGCGCAAGGGCAACGTGGCGGTCATTCCGACGCCGATCGTAGCCGGCAATCTGATCTACGTCACCTCCGGCTACAACGCGGGCAGTCACCTCTTCAAGGTCACAGCAGATGCCGGCAAATTCTCCGTCGAGCAGGTCTACGCCAACCGGGCCATGGGCAATCAACATGGCGGCGTGGTGAAGGTCGGCGACTACCTCTACGGCTATTCCGACAGCCGAGGGCTCGCGTGCCAGAATTTCCAGACGGGCGAGATCGTCTGGGCGGAGAAGGAGAAGATCAAGAAGTGCTGCGTTTCCTTCGCTGACGGCTTGCTGTATTGCCGGGAAGAGGACAACGGCACGATGGTCCTCGTGGAGGCGTCCCCGGCCGGCTACCAGGAGAAAGGCCGCTTCCTCCAGCCCGACCGGGCCAAAGAGAAAGCCTGGCCCCATCCCACCATCGCCAATGGGAAACTCTACCTCCGCGACCAGGACGTGCTGCTCTGTTACGAGGTCAAGTGACGCGTCCCCGGAACTCCGGAAAGAGAAGGCAGGCAGATGAGATTGGCGCCGCTGAGCATTGCGATGTGCGCGTGTCTGTGTGTGGAAGGATCTTGCTTGCCGGTTCTGGCTGCTGCCGATACGGCGGCACCGGAGTTTACGCGCCAGCGGGACGTGATCTACGGCCGCAAGGACGGCTTGTCCTTGACGATGGATGTGTTTGCCCCGAAGGACGCCAAAGGAATTGGCGTGCTCTGGGTCATCAATGGCAGTGGCCGATCCAGCGTCGAAAGGATTGACGGTCCCAGTTTTCCCCGGTGCTCTCAGATTCTGCTGCGCCGAGGCTATACCGTCTTTGCCGTGGTCCACAGCAGTGCCCCGCGTTTTGGCTTGCAGGACATGGCCCCGGACGTTCGACGGGCCGTACGGTTCGTTCGTTGTCATGCCGGCGATTTCCGTGTAGATGCCCAGCGGCTTCGGCATCGCCGGGGCCTCGGCGGGCGGCTCGCTCGGGCTCCTGATAGGTACGACCGGTCAGCCGGGCGATCCCAATAATACGGACCCCGTGGAGCGGGTATCGAGCCAAGTCCAGGCCGTAGGGTGTTTTTTTCCACCGAGCGACTGGCTGGACTTTGACGGCCAGGGCACGGATGTGGTGACCTTTCAAAAGACCAAATACGGCTCGGTCGATCCTACCTTTGTGTTCTATGACACCGACCCCAAGCAACAAACCCGCAGCGAGATTACGGACACGCAGAAGATTCGGTCGTTGCTCAAGGACTACTCCCCCATTGCCCAGGTCACTCCCAGCTGCCCCCACGCTCATTCTCCATGGCGACGCCGATCCCTTCATCCGGCTCCAGCAAAGCCAGCGTCTCCTTCACGCGCTCGGGGAGAACCATGTCCCTTGCCAATTGGTGATCGAGCCCGGCAAGGGCCACGGCTGGGAAGACGACACGACCCTGATTGCCGACTGGTTCGACACCCACCTCGGGCAGAGAAGACCAGCCCCCTAAACAGACGCACCATTGAAACTCGTAGGGTGTGCCGTGCACACCTTCTCGGGGCAGAAGATCAACCGCGCTTATTCCGTGCGATGCTTCTGTAGTAGTCGACGGCCTCGTTCAACTCCGCTTTCGCTTCGGGATGAAACGCGTAGTTCATCGGCCGAGCCTTTTCCGCAACTCCGCCGGCAAGGAAATCGCCTCTTTGATCAAATCCTCTGTCGTAAGCATCTCATGCGACCTTTCTACCGCTCTTATGATACGGGCCTAACTCCTTGCCTCATACCACCTCGTTGCAGGAAACGAAGGGATGCGTCTTTCGTACAACCCGTTTCGCGTCTTTGACGTCCTGGAGGAATCCTCGCCCGGTGTCCGCCGCACAAGAGTCCAGTTGCGATTCATCCCGGGGGGTGGTACACTGATGTCGAAAGAACGTGCGACGTGATCCCCAATGGTGCAACCACGAGGGACGCAGGATGAAGACCTACGGCAGACCACTGGATCGACGTGCCTTCTTGAAGAAAGCAACGCAGGCAGCGGCCACGATGGCGGTTTCCGCCGGCGTAGGCTCCGTGGCCGCGCCGCTCCTCGCGAGCCGGCGCGGTGGCCTCTCCGGCCGGCCCCCGGATATCCTATTTCTTTAACGGCGAGATTCACGTCTCTGAGCTGGGCCAGCCGGAGGGAAAACCCCTGACGACGGGCCACATGGACTTCAAACCCTCCTGGTCCAAGACCGGCAACATGCTCGTGTGCTTTCGCCGAATCCGGGACGATCCCGTCACCGTCAACTGGAAGAGTGCGATCTTCGTCATCAACGTGGACGGCACGGGCTTTCACCCACTGACCGACGGCACCCACACGGATTTCAATCCCACTTGGACGCGGGACGGCCTCAACACGCCCCTCTGGAACCGCAAGAACGACACGACGGGCGGCTTCTTCGTGATGCAAAGCAAGGTGGGCCAGAAACCAGGAGAAGAGGTCGCGATCAGCGGCCAGACCTACCACACCTGGGCCCACTCGTGTCTCAGGGACGGCCGGATCGTCGTGAACTCCTATCACCCCACGCTCGGCTGGGGCCTCTTCCTGATGACCCGCAGGGAAGGAGCCAAACCACTCTATGAACGCATTCAATGCGAGCTGGTGCCCAAGGGCGAGTTGCACCGGCTCAGCGTCTCTCCCAGCGAGAAGAGAGTCTGCTTTGAGTTCCTGAGCGGACACAACTTCACAGAGCCAGGACACACGCTCTACCTCGGGATTTCGATGCCGAACAGCGCACGATCACGGACCTCCAGGCGATTGCCAATGAGGCGGGCAGACCGTTCTGGTACGCCTATCCGCGCTGGATCGAGGGCGAAGCCGCGGTGATCTACCACTCCAGCGAAACCGGGCACAACCAACTCTACGTCTACCGGCTGGCGGACGGCTCGACGAAACGCCTTTCCACGAACCCGACCGGCGACTACCGATATCCGCATGGCGAAGCGGCTCCGTGTTGAAGAAAGGCGAGGACCCATGAAGACGAAAGGAACTCTCGGAAGGCGTGAATTCCTGAAGACGGCGACGCAAGCGCTTGCTACGGCGGCCGTCTGTGAGGGCACGATCCCTGCCATCGCGCGGGCGGAGACACCAGGGCCGTCCGCCGGCACCATCCCCACCCGCACGCTCGGCAAGACCGGCCTGAAACTGCCCATCCTCGGCTACGGCGGCGCCGCCCTGCCCACCGCCTGGCTCAATCCGCTGTCGCGGCCCGAGCGCGTGGAACTGGTCCGCTACGCCTATGACCGGGGCCTGCGCTATTTCGACACGTCGCCCGTCTACATGGAGAGCGAGTCGATTCTCGGCGAGGCCCTCAAAGACCGCCGCCGCGACGTTTGCCTAGTGACGAAGGTCGAGAGCACCAAGCCGCAGGAGGTCCGCAAGTCGGTGGAGCAGTCGCTCAAGACGCTCCAGACCGACTACCTGGACCTGATCCTGATCCACGGCACGCCGGGATTGGAGCAGATGAGCGTCCAGCAGGCGATGAAGATTCACGCCGAATTGGTCAAGCTCCGGGACGAGCGGATCACCCGCTTCATCGGCTTCTCCGCGCACGGCTACTTCGACAAGGCGCTGGCCCTGATCGCCTCCGGCGGGTTCGACCAGTGCATGTTGTCTTACGGCTATCTCCCGCGCGGCTACGACCAGGTATGGTCCGCCCGCATGATCGAGTTGCGCAATGCGTGCGTGGCGAAGGCCCACGACCTGGGGATGGGCGTCGTCGCCATGAAAGTGATCGGCGCCGGCATGCTCGGCGCCTGGTCGGGCTACCTGGTGCCGGGCTTCGACGAGCAGCGCCTCCAGCAACTGCCCGCCGCGGCCATTCGCCATGTCCTACAGGACCCGCGTATTGATCTCCTGAACATCGGCATGCGCCTCAAGGAGGAGATCGACGCCAACCTAAAGATCCTCTCCGGGGACACCGCCTACACGCTGGAAGACCGAGCCCTCCTGGCGGAGTTCTCCGCCAAGCTGTTTGACACCAGCGCGATCAAGAAAATGAAGATCGAGTGAGTAGTGGCGGTCTCGGCAAGGAGGAATCATGCGTCCACGATCCCACCATCGGTACGGGCACCTCGTCGCTGTGAGCCTGTGCCTCGCCTTCAGCGGGTGTGCCCCGACCTTGATCGACGTGGACGGACATCGCATCTTCAATCCTGCGTACCTCTTCTACCTCGAATCGGGTGGGCGGGACGTGTGGCAAAAGCCCCAAGAGGTCCTGGCGGCCCTGCGGCTGGCTCCGAACGCCGTAGTGGCAGACATAGGCGCCGGCGGCGGATACTTCACGGAACGGTTCGCCCGCCACTTAGACGCCGGCGGGTGCGTCTACGCCGTGGACGTGCAGGACGTCATGATTGACAAGCTCCGCCGGCGGGTGCGCGACAGAGGGTTATCCAACGTCCAGGTCATCAAGGGAGCCTTCGACGATCCCGGCTTGCCGCCGGTCTCGTGTGACCTGCTGTTCTTCTCCAGTGTCTACGGCGAGATCGAGGATCGGGCCGGTTACCTGGAGAAGGTGCGTCGCTGCCTGCGCCCCGGCGGGCGTGTGGCCATCCTCGAATACCGCCCGGAAGCGAAGACCCCGGGCCCGCCGCACCGCATCCGTCTCAGCGCCGAGCAGATCGCCCAGGAATTCCGGACGGCCGGTTTTGAGTTGGCCGATGCGTTCGATTTCCTGCCGCGGGAGAGTTTCCAAATCTTCCGTGTGGTGGACACAGTCCCCTGCACGGCGAAGCCGTAACATCTTGTTCCTCTGACAAGGAGAACCGAAAGAGGGCCGGAGAATCGGGCCGCAAGAAACGCAGGAAGACGCAGGAGAGACCCGGTGGGGAGCCTTCTGGACTTCTCCCCATTCTGCGTCTTCTGTGTTTCTTGCGGTTATCATCTTGGCTTGGTTGCGGCCAAACGCCGCGTCAAGCCTGATAGATGGCGGACACGTGTCTTCATTGAACGATGACTGCGCCTCGTTTCGTCTGTTGGGAATTCCGCGTTTACGCGGTCCTGGCCCGCCGTAGGGGCAACCGGGACCCCAATCGCGACCTGTCGCGATTGGGAACCCGACCCCGTGGTTGCCCTACACTTGGGCAGGCACAGGGGCCTGCCCCTACAGACGGAACTGGGCTCGGGCGTCCAAAGCATCTTCTCGCCTTGGGGAGCCCCTGCCAAACGCGAAATCCCGCGGTTGGCGACCCACTCCGAACTGCCACCGCAATATTGTCACCCCAGACTTTGATCCGGGGCTTGTCACCCCGAACCTCGATCCGGGGCGATTTCCACATCTTCCGTCCTCACCCCCCTCCCGTCGGTGGCCTCAAAGGTCAGAACCCCGGCCCCAAAAGTCCGCCATCAGCACGATCCTGTTTGCGGCATCGTCGAAACATCGTATAATGACAGAGAAAGAAAGAAGTGAATGACGATGAAAGAGGATAAAGCGATCGAGGCTATTCGCAGGATACGCAGACAGATTTCCCAGGAATGCGAGGACGACCCTCACAAGCTCGTTCAGCATTACCTGCGACGCCAAAAGACAAATATGAGCAGGCTCCGCAAGACCCGGAAACGATCTTCCCTCCGTTGTGAGCCTTGAGGGATACTACCAGGGAATCGGTGCAGGCCAACCCGCTCACCGTCGGCCTCCTGCCGCTCTCCGGCCTATCACCTATTGCCTGCCACTTCCTCAGCTTTCCTGCTTGCCTTTCCGCCGCCTCGCATCTACAATGGCACTTGAAACAGGAGGCCAATAGGAACCTCGGGTCGGGAGAACGGAATGTGAAATGTGTAGGTTTGAGCCTTTGTCCCCTTGACCCCTTGTCCCCGTGCTCGCACTGGACCGAATGAAGGGTAGACAGAATGTTGAGAGTCAATCGGGCGAACAGAGAATTGGTGAAGCTTGACAGGCGCAGTCTACCCGAGTTGGGTCTGACGGAGCCTTATGACCTTCAGCGGATGATCCGCAATAGCGCGGACGAGTTCTTTGCCGAGATTGACGAAGATTTGCTTGTTATTGGTGAAGAGGTCTATCCAGCTGAATTTGTGGAGGACAGGATCGACCTGCTCGCCGTCGATCAGCAGGGTTCGCTGGTTGTCATCGAACTCAAGCGGGGCAGCCATAAATTGCACCTTTTGCAGGCCCTCGCGTATGCTGGCATGGTTTCCAAGTGGGAGCGGGAACGAGTCATTGCAGAGCGACAGCGGTTTATGGGTTCCTCGAAGGAGGAGACCGAAGAGGAAATAGAGGAGTTCCTGTTGCAGGGTGCAGGAAGCCTGAACGACAGCCAGCGAATCATCCTGATTGCCGAGGACTTTGAATATGAGGTGCTCGTTACGGCCGAGTGGCTGACGGAAGCCTACGACCTGGATATCCGCTGTCACCGGCTAGCGCTATCGGTACAGGACGACGCGGAGTTCCTCACATGTGCGTGCGTCTATCCACCGCCGGAGATCGCGCAACACGCCAGACGACGGCGACGAGGAGGCGATCCGGCCAACGTGCCTTGGACAGATTGGGATGGGGCTTTGAGCAAGGGGGAATTCTGGGGACGCCATACTTAATTCGGAGGATCGTACGGAGCAAGAGCACTGCCGGATTTCCGGCGTATCTTCAGGACATCGACCATGAAAAAGAAGCTCGATACCACGGAAGCGCCAGAGGGTGTCTGGCCGATTTGTCCGCACTACCGCCAAGAGCTACGCTTCATCTGGATCAAGTCCAAGGGGCTGGGCTTCCTCGGGCGGAGGCAGTTCCCGCTGTACCCCCACGGCCGGGCGTTCCTGGGGTTCGGAGATATCCATTGGCGGGGAGCCCTCTATCCAGGCACCTCGTAGACAATCGACCGGAGGCGTTTCGGAGTGGGAGAGACCTCGGGCAACGCTCGATTCCCCAGTGGCGTCTGCAAGGGGCGGCTCGGATCCAGGTAATGGAAGAAGAAAGTCCAGCGGCCTCCGCGCTCGTCCAAGGGAGACACGCCATAGGGCGATTGCCAATTCCGCCGTGGTTGGCCTGGGATCGGCTGCGTGAGGGCCGACCAGTCCACCGCGCCGTCCGGCGGGTTAATCCTTATCTCCAGAAGGTAGAGCCTGGCGAAGTGTTCGCGGACCCTTTCCTCGGCTTGCGCCAACTCCGGGCCGGTCAGCCCCGCGCCGTACAGGATGACCACCGCCCCTCGGAACTGTTCTTCCGTGGGAATCACCGGATGGACCCCAACGATCTCAAGCGCTCGAAGTGATGCCATGTTTCGCCACTCCACGAGGACGGCCTGGCCCGCCGAGGAATGCGCCAGTCGCAGGCCCATTGCCATAAGGGCAGTCACCTACCTTGCTCGCCGACCCAATGCCTTTGCCTCAGGTACCGCAAACATCCAGTCGCGTTCGTTATCCGACCAGATAGTGCCGCAAATCGTCGCGCGTGTCAACCTGGCCGGTAGGTGAGGGACCGTCAAAGGCGATCCTGCCAAGTCCGGGGGTCACAGAAGCCGGACGGGTTAGCCTCTTGGCAGACCACAGCCCTTGTCCCCGGGGGAAGAACGTCACCCCCGCCCAGGCGGGGGTCGTCTCGTGGGACGTCCGCCGTCAGCCGTGGCGAGCCGCGTACCCGTTCCACGGCCCACGATCCGGTCGCCGCCTGCCCCCGCCAGCACCCCGGCGGCTGGGTCGTCTAATCGTCGAGATCGACTGTCACGGCCCACTGCGGATAGGGCTCGTGCGGACCTTTCATGGCATGCCAGAGGATACGATTCAGCACGTCCTCCGGACACCGGTCCGCTTCGGTCAGGTCCAGCCGGGCGGAGGCGAGTGCATCTTTGCGCAGCGTGGCGTCCGAGATCTTCTTGGGATTCGGGTTCATCTGGTCCAGGGGAATGTTCGCAGGCACCGCCACGTAGGGCGTGAGGTCGGGCGTGTCGGTGAAACAATCGCCCATCGGGGTCGCCGTGGCGTCGAGCTGATTCATCGGCGGCAGGCCCACGATCAGCTCGATGCTGCGTATCACGCTCGTCTGATTGTACTGGGTGTGGATTACGGCATTGCGCTTCGTGTAGGGGCTGATGAGATAGGCCGTGGTACGGAAGCCGCTGACGTGATCCCAGCCGTTCTGAGGGTCGTCCTCGATGATGAAGATGCAGGTCTTGGGCCAGAAGGGACTGTGAGTGAGCGCCTCCACGATCTGCCCCAAGGCCAGATCGTTGTCCGCCACCTGGGACGCCGGCTTGGGCGAGCCGGCCTTGGTCCCGGACGTGTGGTCGTTCGGCAGGGCCATGATGGTCAAGGTCGGGGAACTGGCCCTTCTCCTCAAAGTCGTGCAGGTCCTTGATGAACCGGTCGGCCCGCCAGAGGTCGGGCACATCCAGGTTCCAGCCGATCGGCTGATCGTTCAGGTAGGGCCGCAGCGACTCGATGCCGGGGTGGCTGTTGATCTTGATCAGGTGGGTCTGGTCGATGAAATCGCGGTAGCAGTCCAGGAACTTCGGCGTGCCCCTCTTGCCGGGAACGGCCCACGTGGCCTTCGTGATCACGAACTCGCCGTAATCGCGGAGCGACTTGCCGTGGGCGATGGCGTTGTCCCAGAGGAACCCGGCGGGAGAATACGCCAGGGCATCCACGCCGTCTTCGGTCTTGCCGTTGGGATAGCTGCGGGGAAAGCCCGCGAAGGATCGCTCCATGTAGTCCGTGGCGAACGCGGAATCCGTCCATTGGTGGCCGTCGGCGCTGCAAATGCCGGAACAGTAGGTGTTGTCCAGCAGGAGGAATTGCCGGACCATCTTATGCTGGTTGGGCGTGACGTTGGCCCCGAAGATGCACAAGGACGGACTTGCCGTTGCCTTCGGGGACGTCCCCCAGGACCTGGTCGTAGGTGCGGTTCTCCTTGATGATGTAGACCACGTGCTCGAAGACGGACGGCTCGCCGACCCTTTCCGGGATGGGACGCGGCGGCTGGTTTGGCCGGGCCGGCTGTCGGGCTTCCTGCAGCAGCGGGTAGCGGTAGTTGTCGAGCACCTGGCGCGTCAGGGCCGGCAGCTCCTTGGCCTTGGGGACAGGCACGAGGGACAGAGCTGCCGTGGTACTGATGGGTATTGGATTCCTGGGCCCGGGCCGGCTTGAGGCCCCGGTTCGAGCCCACGCCCTTGATATTGGCCACGAGCAACTGGCGGCGCGGGGCATCGTACTCCACCGCGCCGGGGAACCAGCCCACGGGGATCAGGCCCAGAAGTTTCGACTTGCCCGGCTGAAAATGGACCACGGCAATGGCGTTCTGCGTGCCGTTGGCCACGTACAGGGTGTCACCGGCGGGGTCGAACGCCAAGGCGTTGGGGCTGGCCCCGAACAGGTCGGCGGGACTGGATTTGACCCAGATGGTCTCCACTACCTGATCTGTACGCGTGTCGATCACGCTAAGCGTGTCGCTGCCGGCGTTGGCCACCACCACGTGGCGTCCATCCGGCGTGGCGACGAGGGCGGACGAGTGCAGGCCGACCATGATCTGGCCGACAGGCGCTTCCTGGTCCAGATGGATCACGGAAACCGAGCCCTCGTTGGCGATGTAACGCACCGGGTCCACCCGCACCTTCGTGCCCTTGCCGGCCGGGCCGGTGACGCTATTGGCGTCCGGGACGCGGCCGCCCCAGTTGCTCACGTAGGCTTTGTCCCCAACCAGGACCACGCCATAAGGTGCGAAGCCGACGGGCCACGAGCGCAGCACCTTGCCGGCCGCCGGATCGATTTCCGCCAGACGGTTCGACAGATTCAAGGCTACGTACAACCGCCGTCCATCGCGGGAGAGTGCCAGGCCGGCCGGAATCTCCGGCTTGCGACGCGGCGCATTGGCGGCGGGCAAAGCGATGGAAGACAGGCCGCTGACCTGCCCCTGGGCATCGACGCCGAATACCTCGACGGCGCCGTTGACGTTGGACAGGTAAAGGCGCGACCCGTCCGGGCTGAAGAGCAAGCCGGTATAGCTAAGCTGGCCCAATTTGTTGGGATCGACGATCCTCGGGGATGCGACGTTCGGGTCCTTGGGCTTGTCGGAGGGCAAGGCGACGCGTTGCCTGATCGTGCCGCTCTGCGGGTCGAGCAGCACCACCTCCGCCGTCTTGCCGGACGTGGCGAGCAGGCGGCCGTCCGGGCTCAAGGCCAGCCCTTGCGGCCGCAGGCCGGCCAATTCCACCTGGAGGCCGACCGGCGTCAGCACCTGATGTACCGGCGTGACGTATCTCTGGGGACCGACCTGGCCCACCGCCTCGGTGTCGGCATAGCTCGACGTCCGGCAAGACCCCGCCAAGACCAGCAAAAACAACGATCCGATACGTATTGCCAACGAGCCCCTCACCTGCATTGGTGCCGCCCTGTTCCTGTCAGCCATTTTCGTGCCTTCTTCAACTCCTGTTGTGAAATACCCATCCACACGCCATGATAATAGCCAAGTACCGTGACCTTGAACAGCCGTCTGCCTTCCCGCTGCCCGATGGCAGGGAATTAACTGTTGACACGGTCGAGGCGGGTAACTACAGTAGTGCATTCGTTTTTCGCTCGCTCCTGTTCGGGGAGGTATCTGGGTTCCCAAGCGCGGTGTATCGCGTCTGGGGTCCCTCACCGCAGAGGGCGCAAGGGTCCCCAAACGCGGTTCTTCGCGTTTGGGAGCCCCAACAATAATCGCAGGTGTTTAGGAGAACGATTCATGGCAACAAAGGTTGGAGTCAATGGTTTCGGTCGCATCGGCCGGCTCGTGGTTCGTGCGATGATGATGGAGAAGCCCGGCAAGTTCGAGGTCGTGGCTATCAACGACTTGTTCGACGCCGATATGCTGGCCTACATGTTCAAGTACGATTCGACGCAAGGCAAATTCCCGGGCAAGGTCGAAGTCAAGGGGACCTCGATCGTCGTCGATGGCAAGGAGATCCCGATCCTCAATGAGAAGGACCCGGCCAAGCTGCCGTGGGGCAAGATGGGCGTGGATGTCGTGCTGGAGTCCACCGGCAAGTTCACCTCCCGCGCCGCCGAAGGCAAGCCCGGCTACGATACCCACCTGGTCGCCGGCGCCAAGCGTGTGCTGCTGTCCGCCCCCGCCAAGGATAAGCCGGACGCCACGATCGTGCTCGGCGTCAATGACGGCGAGCTGAAGGCTTCGATGAAGTGCGTTTCGAATGCCTCGTGCACTACGAACTCGCTGGCCCCGGCCTGCAAGATCCTGCATGAGAAGATCGGCATCGTCAAGGGCCTGATGACCACCGTGCACGCCTACACGAACGACCAGGCCATCCTCGACATGCCGTACAAGGATAAGCGTCGCGGCCGTGCGGCAGCCCTGAGCACCGTGCCCTCGACCACCGGCGCCGCCAAGGCCCTGGGCGAGGTCATCCCGGCTCTCAAGGGCAAGCTGGACGGCTACGCCCTGCGAGTCCCGGTGCCCGACGGCTCGATCACGGACCTGACCTTCATGGCCGCCCGCAAGACGAGCAAGGACGAGATCAACGGCGTCATGAAAGAAGCCGCCGAAGGCTCGATGAAGGGAATCATCGAATACGTGACCGATCCCATCGTCTCCTCGGACATCATCGGCAACCCGGCCAGCTCGATCTTCGATTCCAACAACACGATCGTGCTCGACGGCGACATGGTGAAAGTCACCATGTGGTACGACAACGAGTGGGGCTACTCCTGCCGGAGCATGGACCTGATCGAGCGGATCGCGAAGCTGAAGTGATGGGAGAAGTTTGATGGTTGATGGTTGATTTTTGATTTGAGATTCGCGACTCTTCTTCGATCAAAAATCACACTTCAAAAATCACACTTCCTTCCCACTTCTTGGAAGGGGTTTGCTTATGGCCAAGAAGACAGTTGCGGATATCGACGTCAAGGGCAAAAAGGTCCTGATGCGCGTCGATTTCAACGTGCCGCAGGATGATAGCGGCAAGATCACCAGCGACGACCGGATCGTCAAGGCCCTGCCGACGATCAAGAACGTGCTGGATCGCGGCGGCGCCCTGATTCTCATGAGTCACCTGGGACGTCCCGAGGGCGCTCGGGACGACGCGTACACCCTCAAGCCGGTGGCCGAGAGACTCTCCGAGTTGCTGGGCAAGAAGGTCATTTTCGCGAATGACTGCGTCGGGCCGGACGCCAAGGCGAAGACCAAGGCCCTCAAGCCCGGCGACGTCGTGCTGCTGGAGAATCTGCGGTTCTACAAAGAAGAGGTCATCAAGGATAAGGTCGCCAAAGACGACCCGAAGCTCCGGGAGGCCAAGGACAAGTTCGCCAAAGAGCTCGCCGCGATGGCCGATGTGTATGTGGACGACGCCTTCGGCACCGCCCACCGGGACAATGCCTCCATGCTGACCGTCCCGACGGTCATGGCCGGCAAGCCCCGCGTCATCGGCTTCCTGATCGAGAAGGAGCTCAAGTTCCTCGGCGACACCGTCAAGAACCCGCAGCGGCCGTTCGTGGCCATCCTCGGCGGCGCCAAGGTCTCCGACAAGCTCGGCGTCATCGAGAACCTGATCCCCAAGGTCAACCGCATCATCATCGGCGGGGCCATGGCCTACACGTTCCTCAAGGCCCGGGGCAAGGCCATCGGCGCCAGCCTGTGCGAAGACGAACTTCATGCCCAAGGCCCTCGCAGCTGCTGGACCAGGCGACCGAGAAGGGCTGCGAAGTGATGCTGCCTCCGGACCACGTCGTCGTGCGAAAGCTCGAGCCCGGCGCCGAGCATCGGATCCTCGTGGGCGACATCGATCCCGACGTGGCAAGCGGTGGACATCGGTCCCATGGCCGCCAAGGAGTTCTCCGACAAGATCGTCAACGCCAAGACCATCGTCTGGAACGGGCCGATGGGCGTCTTCGAGATCCCGCCGTTCGATCAGGGCACCAAGGCGATCGCCCAAGCCGTCGCCAAGGCGACCGAGAAAGGCGCCAAGAGCGTCGTCGGCGGCGGCGATAGCGCCAGCGCGATCGAGCAGCTTGGCTTGCAGAACAAGATCAGCCACATCTCGACCGGCGGCGGCGCTTCCCTGGAGTTCCTCGAAGGCAAGAAGTTCAAGGCCATCGACGTCCTGGATGAGAAGTAGGAAGACGGAATAGATCGTGGAGCAGTTCGCGGCTCGTTACGTCTGACGTCCAACGTTCTGCGTAACGAGCTTCGCAACCTTGTCACCACGAACCCGATCCGGCGCAACCGCTTGACGATCTTCATTCGTGGGGGAAGGCTTCATGGTGAGGGGATTGCCCAGCCCTGGGACGATTGAGATTGCCCCGTCGATCCTCAGTGCGGACTTCGCCCGGCTGGCGGACGAGATCGCAATCGTGGCCGCAGCCGGCGTCCAGATGATTCATCTGGACGTGATGGACGGCCATTTTGTCCCCAACATCACCATCGGCCCCCCCGTCATCGCCAAGCTCCGCAAGCACAGCGATTTACTCTTCGATACCCACCTGATGATCAGCGAGCCCGCCCGGTACGTGGAGTCGTTCGCCCAGGCCGGGTCCAATAACATCACGTTCCACATCGAGACAACGAAGGAACCGGGCCAACTGGTGGACCGGATTCACGATCTGGGCTGCACCGCCGGCATTACGCTGAACCCGGAAACCCCCGTGGAGTCGATTGAGAAGGTGGCGCCTCAGTGCGACATGGTCCTCGTGATGACGGTCCACCCGGGGTTCGGCGGCCAGGTGTTCATTGACGAGGCGGCCCGGAAGGTCATTGCCATACGCAAGCTCGTCGGGCCGAACATCCGGATCGAGGTGGATGGGGGCATCGACAGCGAAACGACGCCCATCGTCGTCGCTTACGGGGCCGACACCCTCGTAGCGGGCAACGCGATCTTCGGAAAACCTGACCGCATCGCCGCTATCGGGGCCATTCGGGCGGCCGCCAAGTAGGGCGAGCGTCCCGCTCGCCTAAATAACCTGGGCACTCGCGCCATGCTACGAAAAAGACCCGCGTGACAGTCCTCCGGGTTTATGGTATACTCCATGTTAATGACGCAGAAGAAAACTACCTGGAACGGTTTCTCGCTGAGGCCGCGCAAGCAGATGCCCGAGGGGCTGTGGATGAAATGCCCCAGTTGCGAGCATATGCTTTACAGCAGTAACGTCGAGAAGAACCTCAACGTCTGTCCCGAGTGCAACTACCATTTCCGGATCGGGGCCTGGACCCGGATTCAGCAGCTCACGGACGAAGGGCACTTTCCAGCAAATTCTCGCAGGCCTGACGACCGACGACCCGCTGGGCTTCAAGTATCGCGGCACGACGTACAAGCAGCGGATCAAGGCCGACGAGAAAAAGGCCGGCACGAAGGAGGCCATGCTCATTGGCAAGGCCTTCGTCAAGGGCCGCGGCATCATCCTCGGCGTCATGGAGCCCAATTTCCTCATGGGCTCGATGGGGGCGGTCGTCGGCGAGAAGTTCTGCGCCGCCGTGGACAAGGCCCTCGATGAGTCCCTGCCCTTAGTGGCCGTCATCTGTTCCGGCGGGGCCCGCATGCATGAGGGGGTCGTTTCCCTCAGCCAAATGGCCAAAACCTCTGCCGCCCTGGCCCGCTTCGATCAGACCAAGGGCCTCTTCATCTCCATTCTGACCGACCCGACCACCGGCGGCGTCACCGCCAGCTTCGCCATGCTGGGCGACGTGATCATCGCCGAGCCGGGGGCCGTTATCGGTTTCGCCGGCGCCGCGCACCATCGCCGAGACGATCAAGGTGGAACTGCCCGACGGCTTCCAGACCTCCGAATTCATGCTGGAGCACGGCTTCGTGGACATGATCGTCCACCGCAAGGACCTCCGCAGCGAGATCGCCCGCATCATCGACTATTGCCAGAAATAGCCCACTCGTACTATTTCAGATCGTCCGGCGTCAGCCCTGTGTGCTTGGCCATTCGGGACAACATGCGAGGACCGATCTCGTCGTGATCGTGAAATGCGAAAGTGGAATCAGGCCAACCGGGGCGGCAAAGCACCCGGTGTGATGTGCCTGACTGACGTTTGACGGCCCACCCGATACGCAAGAGAGCGGCAAATACCAAACGCGCCTTCATCGACGGCCACGGACTCATGCAGGTACCGCGAAGACCGCACGGAGTTCCGGGATTTCCTCGCCATTGTCAAGACGGTCTGCCAGAACGCGTAGCGCCAACGCCTTGACTCTGGAGATGGCTTCCTCCCTGGTGCTACCGTAGACCATAACGCCGGGTAAGTCGGGTACCTCGGCTATCCACCGGCCGTCGTCTTCTCTGTCAATCTCGATCTGCATAGATCACCTGTCTGATCATTGTACCAGATCCCTCACGCGTCGACAATCCTGCCCCGGTCCGCTACATAGTGGTGCTTTGTCGCATGCGATCGACCTTCCACCGTTGGCTTACCATAGTCCCTCCCACGGGTAAGCGCACACCCACAAATCGCGCACCGCTCTTTCATCTCTTTCACCTGGGTCATCGAGCAGCTCTCTCCAGAAGGGGAAATCAACATGCTCCGGCACGGCTCCATCAATAGAATCGCCGACGCGAGACTACCGCGGGACTTCCTGCATGATCCAGCGGGACTCACGTTGGAACCCGTCCGGGCCGGGCTCCTCGCGCATCAAGCCCGCCAGCCGGTAGTAATTCTCCAGGTGCTTGTTCATGATGCGTTCGCCGGAGCCGACCTCGATCATATTCGGTTTGCGCTGGTCGGCGCCCCAGCCGCCCCGGGCCGCCGACTCGATGTCCGGGATGTAATTGGGCCACGTCCCTTCATACCACGTGTAGCCGAAGAGAAATGGGTGGGTCCCCGACAGCTTCTTCTTCCAGTCGAGCTGGAGAACCGAGAACGGCTCTCCCGGACAGGTCGCAATCACGATGTCACCGTTGATGAGGATCGTGCAAATCCGAATGTCAAACACCGCGGCGTGGTCGAACCGGCCGGTGAATTGCAGGGCATCGTTCTTGTACTTGATCTCGGTCTCTCCGTTCGAGGGGGCCGGCAGAGACCGGGCGAGCTTGATGGCCTCATAGGCCAGGAGTGAGCCGACCCGCCCTATGGTTTTGTAGTCTGTCTTGAAAGGGTCATCTGGGCCGGTTCGGCGTGAGCTGAGGATCAGGGACTCCACATTCCCCCCTGCCCCTTGGACAAACAGGCAAGTGGCCTCGTTGCCGAAGGCCTCTTCCACCAGCCGGCAGGCGACGCCGGGATAGTCGGCCGATATTTCGAAATTGGAGCAGACCACGTCGGCGTGCATGCCGTAGTTCATCAGGATGGCCCGCGGCTGGCCGGCAGCGTCCACGATCTTGATCACGCCGACCTCCGGATCGACCGGCCCGAAGGGAATGCGGTCCGGGTTCTCGGAGCGGTAGTGACCGTCACCAAACCACGACTCCCGGGCGTGCCCATCCTCGCGCACGATCAGGCGGTTGAATCCCAACTGGGGGAAACTGCGGTGTCCCGCAACGATCCGGGCGGGGAACATATTCTCCACCGCTTGGCCGACCACTTGGACAATCTGGTCTTCGATGAAACGACCGTCCCCCTGGGCGGGGCCGGAATGCGTGTGCGAGGAGCTGAGCAGGAATTGGGACAACCCGAACTTCTGCTTGCATTCCTTCGCCAGGCTCTCGCTCGTGTAGATCCCCATGTCCACGGACACGAAGGCGAGTGCGTTCTGTACCGATCTCCAGGACCAGACTGCGGGCGTAGCAGGTGTCATGAACCGGGTATTTGTTCTCCTTCGGCGTAATCGTGATCTTCGCCGTGCCGGCCCGCATCTCGCCTTTCATCGCATATGATGTCCCACCGGCCAACAGAACACACGACAAAACCACAGGCACGAGACAGGCTTTCTTCGTTTTCATAAGAGATTCTCTCCACCATCAAGTTCCGCACTGGACCCAGTTACGAACAACGCCCAACAAAATTCCGCCTACTGTGACGGCGCGACGATTATATAAGGAGACGCCCTGCGGCAGAACAGGAATACGGCGGTGGCCTCAAAGCGATAAGCCCAAAAGGACCGGTCCTTCGAAACCGCGTTCCTGCTGGGCATGTCCCAGCACCAATTCATACTTTCGCTGGGCGGCGGACAAGCATATAATCCAGATTCACCTGCGGCCATTTGTAGGGGTCCGGGTGCTTCTGTGCGGCCAACTGGGCAAGATTCAGGACTATGAGTTATTTTCGTGACAACGTGGAACAGACGGCGGGGTATACGCCGGGGTTCCAGCCGAAGGCGGCGGATATCGTCAAGCTCAATACGAATGAGAACCCCTATCCGCCGTCGCCGCAGGTGATGAAGACGCTGGCCCAGATCAAGCCGGAACAACTTCGGCGCTACCCCGACCCGTTGGGCAACGCCTTTCGCGAAGCTGCCGCCGAGCTGAACGGCGTCCGGCCCGAGAACATCATGTGCTGCAACGGCGGCGATGACCTGCTCTCCATCGCGATCCGGGCCTTCTGTGATGAAGAACGCCCGCTGGCGTATCCTATGCCCACGTATTCGCTGTATCCGGTCCTGGCGAAACTGCAGAATTGCCAAGCTATCGAGATCCCCTTCGGCGAGAAGTTCGATCTGCCGGCCGGCACTGGCGACGACCGGGGCGGCATTAACCATCGTCTGCAACCCCAACGCCCCGACGGGCAGCTCCGTCCCTGTCGAGGAGATCGCCGCGTTAGCCGACCGGCTGACCGGCGTTCTGCTCATCGACGAGGCGTATGTGGACTTCGCGGAGCACAACTGCACGGCGCTCACCCGGGACTTCGACAATGTCATCGTGCTGCGGACGCTTGAGCAAAGGGTATTCCCTGGCCGGTCTGCGCTTCGGGTACGCCATCGCTCAGAAGGACCTGATCGACGGCCTGGTCAAGGTCAAGGACTCGTACAACGTCGATGCCCTCGCCATCGCTCTGGCGACGGCGGCGCTCAAGGACCAGGCGTACTTCCGCCAGAACGTGGAGAAGATCAAGAAGGAAAGGACGGCCTTAACCCGAGCAGTTGCGCTCCCTCGGGTTGGCCGTTCCCGACAGTCATTCGAATTTCGTCTTTGCCCAGGTGAAGACACGGCTCGGCCGCACGGATCCACGAGCAACTGGCGCAGCGGAATATCTTCGTGCGGTACTGGAATGCCCCGGGCATCGAGGACAAGCTGCGCATCAGCGTCGGCACCAAGGAGCAGAACGAGAAGCTGATTTCCGCTCTGAAAGAGATCTTATCGGCAGGTGGAGACAAACCATGAGCAGTCAAGGCATCAATCGCCGGCAGTTCGTCGGCACGGCGGCATTGACCGCGGCGGGACTGGTCGGGACCGCCGCGGATTCGGGCCAGGCACAGCCCAAGCCCCAGGCCGGCAAGCCCGGCATCAAAGTGGGCCTGTACAGCATCACGTTCCTGGGCGTCTGGTACCAGGGCAAGGGGCTCGCTCTGGAGCAGGTGGTCCAGAGAGCCAAGCAGTACGGCTACGACGGCATCGAGATCGACGGCAAACGGCCCCACGGCAATCCCAACGATTGGCCGACGAAGCGCTGCAAGGAGTTGCGGTCGAGGGCCGACGGCGAAGGCATCGAGATCTACGCCGTGGCGGGCAACAACGACTTCAGCAGCCCTATCTGCGAGCACCGGGAAGCCCAGATCGTCTACATGCGGGAGCTGATCCGCATGGCCTCGGACTTCGGCGCTCCGGCGGTCCGGGCCTTCTTCGCCTGGCCCGGCGTGACGAAGCATCCGCAGCTCGCCTCGTACACCGTCGCCCGCAACATCTGGAATCACTCTCATCCGCCCGCCAACGAGAAGGACGATTGGGACCGATGTCGAGATGCCCTCGCCGAGTGCAGCCGCTATGCGGCGGATTATGGCGTCACCCTGGCGTTACAGAATCACGCCCCCATCGTCACGAGCTACAAGGACGTGCTACGCATGATTCAGGAGGTCAACTCGCCGCACTTGAAGGCGTGCCTCGACCTGCCGCTGCTGTCCGACAAGAGTCCGGAAGGCATCCGGGCCGCGACGAGCGATCTCGGGCCATTCCAAGCCCTGTCGCACTTCGGCGGCGAGTACGACCGCAATGCGGATGGGTCGGTTGGCGATGACAAGGCCCGAGAGCCCTTCGTGAATTTCGTCCGCGGCTTGAGGCAGGCGGGCTACAGCGGCTACTTGGGCTACGAGTTGTGTCATCCCCTACCCGTCGTGGACGGGCAGACGGTCGGCATCGAGTTCGCGGAGAAAAACGCCCAACTGGCCGCCGAATTCATGCGCGGCGTGTTGAATTCCGCTGCGGCTTAATAACGGAGATACGCATCAAGTATAAATGTCCGGGTGGCAGCCTCAAGCGCAGCTTGGGGATGGCTTCAACTTCCTGCGCTTGCCCTCCCCAAGGCCTCCGGCCTTGAGGCTGCCACCCGGAGAAGGTACAACGGCTGGGACGCAAGAGAAATGGACAATCGAACAGCAAGTATCCATCGGCAGACGAAAGAAACCGATATCACGTGCGAGCTCAATCTCGATGGCGTGGGCCAGTATGAGATCGACACGGGCGCGGGCTTTCTCGATCACATGCTCACCCATCTGAGCAAGCACGGCCGGATGGACCTCACGGTCAAGGCCAAGGGCGACCTGCACATCGACCCGCACCACACGACGGAAGACATCGGCCTGTGTCTTGGCGATTGCCTGCTCCAGGCGCTGGCCGACAAGAAGGGCATCGCCCGCTACGGCTACAGCTCGGTGCCGATGGAGGACGCCTTGGCCAATGTCTCGCTGGACCTCTCCGGCCGGCCCGCGTGCGTCTACCACGTCGAGTACCGCTCGAACAAGATCGGCGACTACGACGTGGAGTGCATCGAAGAATTCCTGCGGGCGTTCTCGAACAGCGGCAAGTTCAATCTGCACGTGAACGTCCCCTACGGCTCGAACAGCCACCACATCGCCGAGGCGATCTTCAAGGCCCTCGGCCAGGCGCTGGCGACGGCGGTCCGGATCGTCGGGACGGACATTCCCAGCACGAAGGGCAAGCTGTGATCGAAGAACCGAAACCGCCGGAATACCGGGTCGGCATCGGCACCGACATCCACCGGATCGTCGAGGGCCGCAAGCTCATGCTGGGCGGCGTCCACATCCCCTTCCCGGCTGGTCTGCTCGGCCATAGCGATGGCGACGTGGCCCTGCACGCGGTCGTCGACGCCCTGCTCGGGGCCGCCGGCCTGGGCGATATCGGGACGCTCTTTCCCGACACGGACATGCAGTGGAAGGACGCCGACAGCAAGGTCTTCCTGTACACCGTCAAGGAGCAGCTCGAAAAGAAGCAGTGGGAAGTGGTGAACGTGGACCTGACCATTCACACGGAGGTCCCGAAGCTCGGGCCGATGAAAGGCCAGATCCGCCGGTGTATCGCGGGGCTGCTGGGCATGGATTTCGCGGCCGTCAACGTCAAGGCCAAGACCAACGAGGGCCTCGGCGAAATCGGCGCCGGCGAAGCCATGGCCGCCACGGCCATCGCCCTGCTCCGCAAGAAACCCCGCCGGACGCTATAGGAAATCGATTCACGCTTGGCGGTTACAGAGGTGAAATGCGGAGGTGAGACCGCATGGCCAATCGGTGGCCCTAACATTCAGCGATTGAAGTGGGAGGCAACACGTGCACTCGGAATATAGGTATTTGTGGAAGGGACTGCCAGCCGATACGAGAGATCGCCGAATATAGCTGTGGCTACTGTGGTTGTCGCGTCGGTCCAGATAAGGGTTATGACGCTGCAATCGGAACCGGAGTCCGCGGCGAGATAATCACGGGCCTCCCTGATCCAGTTATCAGGATCTGTCCTACCTGCACGCACCCCAGTTTCTTCGACACACGCGGCACGCAGACTCCCGCACCAAGGATTGGCGGTGACGTCCAGGGGATCGCAGATGCAGGTGTCGTCGCGCTCTACGACGAAGCACGGAGATGCACAACCGTGGCTGCCTACACGGCAGCGGTCGCAATGTGCCGCAAGATACTCATGCATGTTGCCGTCCACTGCGGTGATTCTCCGAACAAGAGATTTGTAGAATATGTTGACTATTTGTCCAGGAGCGGATATGTGCCGCCAAATGGAAAAGCATGGGTTGACGAGATCAGGAAAAAAGGTAACGAAGCAAGCCATGAAATAGAAACAATGACAAGAGCAGTATGCGGAGCAGATTCTGAAGTTCGCCGAAATGCTGCTGCGTTACGTCTATGAATGTCCGGCCATGGTGAGCAAGCCAGCCCCCTGGCCCGTCCAACGTGTAGGATCATCGCACAGGAGGCATCCTCCATAGCTGCTACGCTCTGGGGCCCCTATTCGGAATAGTAATAATGACCTTCTGCCTCGTTCTGGCAGTGCCGGGAATTTCGGTCGGGAATTCCGGTGGAATTCCGGTGACACCCTACTCAATTCTGAAGGCCCTCGGCCGCGTTGTGTGGGACGGGCGTGCCCTCTACTATTCCTCCGCCGGGGGCGGACGGTCGACACCCGGGCTTCCAACCGCGCGATCAGCGGGATCAGCTTGTCACGAACAACGGTCCAGAGAATCTCGTAGCGAATCTCGCCGTATCTTTGGCCTCAGGCCGCATAGATCACCTGGCGGGTCTTGAGGATTTCGTATCTTCTCCACGGGTTCCGCATTGCCTCTTTCTCCACGAGGTCAACAGGACGCCCGAAGCGAGCCTCCAGCTCCTCTTTCATGTCCAGCAGCCGGTCGATATCCAACGGCGTTCCCGGCTCGAAGCTCACAAGAAAATCGAGATCGCTGTTCGGGTTGAAATCGTCTCGCAGCACGGAACCGAAGACAGACAGCTCCCGTATCCGCCACCTGCGGCAGAATTCGGCCAATACGCTACGGTCCAGTTCCACGTTGGCGTCCATAGTTGTATTGTCATCATAGCCACCACGTCATCGCAAGTCAACCTACGGCCAAAGGAAATCGGCTTGAAGCCGGAATAACGAACAGCGATGTACGGCGGATAGGCACGATTCCCGCCGTCGCACGGGCGTTGACCGGCCTTGACTGGGTCGGTAGAATACGTCCATGCTGGGCGATGCGACAGGAATCTCGGATGGGCTGCGATGATAGCGCCATGTGACAGAAGGACAGCTCTGGAATTCAAACAGCGAGTTGCCACCGTGGCACCCGTTTCGCGGTTCTGTGTGTTCGGGTCCAGGGCCCGCGGAGATGCCACGGCTGACTCGGATTTGGATGTCTTCCTCATCGTGGACCACATTGATGCCGACCTGCGTGAGAAGATTTCGGAGGTCGCCTGGGAGGTCGGGTTTGAGAACGACGTGGTGCTCTCGACCTTCGTTGTCACCGCCGAGCAGTTAGAACGTGGTCCCCTGGGCGTCGAGCCCGATCATCCGTCAGATCGAGAAAGAAGGCATCCGCCTATGACGAATGGACGACAAGAATCGGAGAAACATAGAATAAAAGGATGATATGGCGCTGCAATTGCACAATAGTCTGACGAGACGAACCGAGGAATTCAAACCGCTGGTGGAGGGGAAGGTCGGCATCTACGTTTGCGGGCCGACGGTTTATGGGCATGCGCATCTGGGCCATGCCAAGAGCTACGTCAGCTTCGACGTGCTCGTGCGCTACCTGCGCTACCTCGGCTACAGCGTCACGTACGTGCAGAATATCACCGACGTCGGGCATCTGACGGACGATGCCGACGCCGGCGAGGACAAGATCGCCAAGGCCGCCCGCAAAGAGCGGAAACACCCGATGGAGCTGGCCGAGTATTACACCCGCAGCTACTTCGAGGATATGGACAAGCTCAACGTCGTCCGCCCCGACATCAGCCCCCGGGCCAGCGGCCATATCATCGAGCAGATCGAGCTGGTCAAGGTCCTGATCGAGAAGGGCTTTGCCTACGAGGTCAACGGGTCGGTCTACTTCGATGTCGCCAAATTCCCGGACTACGGCAAGCTCTCCGGCCGCGAACGTCGAGGAGATGCATGGCCGGCGCCCGCATCGAGGTCTCGCCGGAAAAGAGGAATCCGGTCGATTTCGCCCTCTGGAAGAAGGCCGAGCCCAACCACATCATGCAGTGGCCCAGCCCCTGGGGCATGGGCTATCCCGGCTGGCACCTGGAATGCTCCGCCATGAGCACGAAGTACCTGGGCCAGCCCTTCGACATCCACGGCGGCGGCATGGAGAACAAGTTCCCCCACCACGAGTGCGAGATCGCCCAGTCCGAGGCGGCCTACGGCGTGCAGTTCGTCCGCACCTGGGTCCACAACAACATGGTCACCGTGGACGGCCAGAAGATGGGCAAGAGCCTGGGCAACTTCATCACGCTCAAGGAAGCCTTCGCCGGCACGCATGAGAAGCTCTCCCGGGCCTACGAGCCGCTGGCGGTCCGGCAGCTCGTTCTCAGCAGCCACTACCGCAGCCCGCTGGACTTCTCCGACGCCGCCCTGTTCGCCGCTCATAGCGGGTATCAGAAGATCAGCGAGGCGGTTCGCAGCCTGCGCAAACAGATCGGTGCGGCCCCGCAAGGCGAGCCGGATCAAGGGCGTTCTCAAGCAGCTTGGGGAGGCCAAGACCAAGTTCGAAGAGGCCATGAACGATGATCTGAACACGTCGGTGGCGCTGTCGGTCCTGTTCGATCTCGTGCGGCTGACCAACAGCCTGCTCGAAAACAAGAAGACAAGCCGCGAGACCCTGGCCGCCGTCAACGAGATGTTCACCAAGCTCGGCGGCGATGTCCTGGGCATCGTAACCGAGGAGTCCGCCCAAGCTGGCGGGGTCAACGAAGAGGCTCTCGACAAGCTGGTCGGAATGCTCATTGCCCAGCGGGCGGAGGCCCGCAAGGCCAAGGATTTCGCCCGGGCCGACGCCATCCGGGCGAAGCTCGAGGAGGCCGGCATCGTTCTCGAAGACAGCCCCCAAGGCACGCAATGGAGGTCCAAGTGAAGATCCTCGGCATTGACCCGGGTTTGCATCTCTGCGGCTATGCCTGTATTGAAGTCGATGGGAACACCGAGAACCTCGTCGAGGCCGGCGTGATCCGCATCCGGACGAGTCTGCCTCTGCCGGAAAAACTCAACCAAATCGCCGAAGATATCCAGACGATCATCGAGAAACTCGCGCCGCAGGTCGTGGCCGTAGAAGAATTGTACTCCCACTACGCCCACCCGCGCACGGCGATCCTGATGGGCCACGCCCGCGGCGTGATCCTCCAGAAGATGGCCGCCGCGGGAGTCGCGATAAAGAGCTTCAGCGCCACCCGGATCAAGAAATCCTTGACCGGCAACGGCCGCGCCTCCAAGGAGCAGGTCCAACGCACGATCCAGACACTCTTGGCCCTGCCGCAGTTGCCCGAGCCGCCGGACGTTGCGGATGCCATTGCCGCCGCCCTATGCTGTGCAACGACGATGACGCATATCATTGACACACGCACCGGCCAAGGTGCATACTGATGCTTGGTTTCATGGAACAAACGATGACCGTTACGTACTTCCCAGACACGGATACTCTCCTCGTCACTTTTAGCGATCGCGAAGGTCGCTGAGACGCGAGACTTGACTGAGGATGTCTTGGTTGAGTTGGATGAACGAGGTCGTCTCGTGAGCATGACAGTCGAACATGCCAAAGAACAGACGAACGCTACGGAATTCACCTACCAACTGGCAATGGCTTAAGGGGCTGTGATTGCGACACGTAGGATGGGCTTTAGCCCATGCGGATGATCCGCGACAAACCAACGGGAACAGCATGGGCTGAAGCCCATCCTACATGATGCATAATGAGAGCTTATGATTGCAGGGATTGAAGGAAAACTCGTCAAATTGGATACCGAGACCGCCCTGGTGCAGGTCGGCGCGATCACGTATGAGGTCATGCTGCCCGGCTATTGCGTCAGTGCGCTGTCGGGCTCTGATCGGCTCGGATATCTCGCTGTGCACGATGGAGTATTATGAGGGCAGCCTGGGCGGCGGGAATCTCATTCCCCGGTTGGTCGGCTTTCTGACCCCCGGCCGAGCGGGAGTTCTTCACGACGTTCATCAGCGTCAAGGGCATGGGCATCAGAAGGGCCTGCGGGCGCTGAACATGCCGATTCAGGACATCGCCGCCGCGGTCGAGAGCGGCGATGAGAAGATGCTGATGACGCTGCCGGGGATCGGGCGGAGAATGGCCCAGCAGACCGTGGCCGAGCTCAAGGGCAAGCTCCAGACGTTCGCCTTGGGCGCCGAGTCGGCGCGCGTCCCGCCACACAGTTCAAGCCTTTCCAGGTGCGAGGCGCTCGAAGTCCTGGTCGCCTGGGGCGAGAAACGCAACGAAGCGATGGAGCTGATCGAGCTGGCCGGCCAGAAGCACCCCGAGGTCCAGACCGCCGAAGAGCTGGTGCCGCTCGTCTACCGTCTCAAACAAGGCGTCGAAGTCTGATTGCCACAGGAGGGTCCGATGCGTGCGATAGCAATGGTCGTGCGGTGTCCTTGGTCTCTACGTCGATGGGGGCGACGCCGGACTATATGCCGCTTCAGGAAGGAAAGCAGTGGACCTTTACGATGTCCAATGGGATGCAGACCACGATGCAGGTCGTTGGGTTCGCCGACGTCGGGAAGGTGCGCTGTGCCATCCTCGAGACGACGATGGGGCTGCAAAAGAGCCGGGAGTACGTGGCCACAGACGCGGAAGGGGTCAAGACCTATATGAGTCAGGCCCAGGGCCAGGAATTCCGCTACGACCCGCCGCTCCTGCGAATCAAGCTGCCGTACCGGGAGGGGGACATGTGGACAGCGACAGTCAACCAGCGCGGCCGGTCCTTGACCACGACTTTCCAGTCGATCGGCAAGGAGCGGGTCCAGACCCCGGCGGGCACTTTTGATTGCATCAAGGTCTCCTCGATGGTGAGCGGCGCGACCGGCGTGCCGGCGCCGGTCTCGATCAATTACTATGCCGACGGAATCGGGCCGGTGCGGTAGATCATGCAGATGGGCGGCCAAGAGCTGAATGCCACGCTCGTATCGACCAACGTCAAGCCGATTTCCAAGGCGCCGGCCACGACGGAATCTGAGCCCGTCCTCAAGCCGATGCCGGAGACACCGGCCGCACCACAGCTCCGACCGCAGCCAAGATCCGCTGCCCGAAATGCGGCGCCCAGATCGAGGCCGAGGCCAAGTTCTGTCCCGCCTGCGGCCAGCGGATCGCCGCATCGGCGCCAACGCCGGAGCCGAACCGCCCTGCCACCTCCACCCCGGCCAACTCGTCCTCTCTGGAACGATATCAGTCGCCCGACGGCAAAGTCGTGCTCTACAAGCCCAAGAGCTGGAACGTCGCGCAGGGCGACATGTTCGGCCCGAGCACCTACGGCGTGACGGTGCTGGAGCCGCAAGAGAACGCGGCGGTTCTGTTCATCACGTTCCCGCGTCGGCGCCGCCATCAAGGACTCCGTCGAGCTGGCCGCCAAGTGCATTGCCGCCCTGCACGCGCGGTATCCCGATCTGCAGGTCACCAGCAGCAATTCCACCCCCGATCGAGAGCGCACGCTCGCGGACCTGACCCTGACGGCCGAGGGCCAAAAAGGCACTGGGCATGGCTACTTCTTCCACACCCAAAATGTCGGCAGTGTCTATATCCTCCTGGCCAAGGCGAGCCATGTGGAATGAGTTCCGCCCGATCTTGACGACCATCGCCGCCAATCTCGCCTACGCGCCGCAAGGAGTCGCGGCCGTGCAGCAGGAGGGCCGGCAGGCAACGAGCAAACAGACGCCGGCCACCCAGGTGCGACGCCTCCGCTGGCGGCGATGCTCCAGCGGGCGGCCCAGCAACCCGGAAAGCAGATTCCGCTGCAACCGGCGGCCTTGGCGGACCAATCCGTGTCGGCTCCAGATTCCCCAGGGTTGGACTCTGGAGGGTGCGAAGGTCCAGTACGCCGTGGTCGACAGTGCTCAGACCAGGCGCAGGGGATTGGGCAGCCTGTACTCAGACAGGTCATGCCGTCCGCAGTTCGCCATCCCGGGCGTGATCAACGCCCCCTACCAGCCGCCGCCGCAGGCCTTGAAACTCGTGCTGGAGAATCGGCAAAAGCACCCGCGACGTGCAGGTCATCAGCGAATGCCCCGTGGAGCAGGCGACCTCGGAGTTCACGCAAATCATCCAGCAGATGCGTAGTCAGGGCTTGCAGGTCGATGCCCGGCTGATCCATGTGAAGTTTCGCAATGTCCCCACGGGGACGACCTGTCGCGGGCTCTTCTCGGTCCTCTGCTCGGTCAAGCCGGCGAACCCGATCTGGCAAGTCTCGATCCAGGGCAGTTGGGCGCCGGACGCGGAATACGAGGAGTGGCTGCCGCTCTATCTGCGGGTGGAGAAGACGGTCCAGGTGAACCAACAGTGGATGAGCCAGGAGATGCAGAACCAAGCCGTCCGCCAGCAGCAATTGAACCGCAACCTGCAGAAATCCATCGCCGAGTCGCAGCGGGCGTTCGACGGCTATATGGATGCGATCCGGGACGGCGAGCGCAGCCGCGATTACACCAGCCACATGTGGAGCCAGACGACGCTCGGCCAAGGCACTTGGGTCGCCGAGAATGAAGGCGCCAAAGTCTACCAGACCGATTCCTGGGGCATCGAAGGACCGGAAGGCCGGATCGACAGCAAGGCCTACAACACCGCCAACTTCGACGGCGTGAACCCCTGGACCGGCGGTCAACTGACCTTGGTGAACACCCGGGCCGAGTACGAGAAGTACATCGCGACCAGGTAGCCGGTAGTCGGTAGTCAGTAGTCGGTGAAGAGAAGGCCGGGCAAGATCGGGACGAAACCGTGCTACTGACTACCGACTACCGTTTTGCCTTGCAGTTTCGCGGAGAATAGGTAAACTGCGGGTATGGCAATCGGTAGAATCATTAGCGCACAACCACTGAGCGAGGCCGAGGAGACGTTCAACGTATCTCTGCGTCCGAAGTCGCTGAAGGAATGCATCGGCCAGCAGAACGTGCGGGAAAAACTGGCCATCGCCATCGCGGCGGCCAAGCAACGAGGCGAGCCGCTGGAGCACATGCTCTTCTATGGCCCCCCCGGCCTGGGCAAAACGACCCTGGCCAACGTCGTGGCCATCGAGATGGGAGCGCGGATTCGGTCCTCCTCCGGTCCGGCCCTGGTCAAGGCGGGCGACGTCATGGGCCTGCTCACCAACATCAACGTCGGCGACGTGCTCTTCATCGACGAGATTCACCGGCTCAGCACGCCGGTCGAGGAGTTCATCTATCCGGCCATGGAGGATTTCCGGGTCGATTTCACGGTCGATAGCGGCCTGCACGCCAAGACGATCAACTTCCCGCTCAAGCGTTTCACCCTGATCGGGGCCACGACGCGCGCGGGTCTGCTCAGCGCCCCGCTGCGCAGCCGGTTCGGGATGCTCTATCACCTCGACTTCTACACCGACGGACGAGCTGACGGAAATCCTCAGCCGGTCCGCCCAGTTGTTGAAGCTGATCTGCGAAGAAGGCACGCTCGAACTGATCGCGGCCCGGTCCCGCGGGCACGCCCCGCGTCGCCAACCGGCTGCTCAAGCGGGTCCGCGACTACGCCCAGGTCAAGGGCTCGGGCACCCTCGAGCATGGAGATCGTCGATAACGCCCTCAAGATGGAGCAGATCGACGCGCTCGGCCTGGACGAGCTGGACCGGTCCTTCCTGCGGGCCCTGGCGACCGTCTATAACGGCGGCCCGGCCGGCATCGAGGCCCTCGCCGCCACGCTCGGCGAGGAACGCGACACTCTCGAAGACGTGGTCGAGCCCTACCTGCTGCAGATCGGCTTCGTCCGCCGCACCAAGCGCGGCCGCGAGATCACCCCGCAAGCCTGCGAGCACCTCGGCCTGGAGCCAGCGTGCCAAAGCCCACGGTCGAGGCCCGGCCTATTCGAACAGTCTACGTAGGACTGGGCTTTAGCCCATGCGGATCATCGATGTGAGGCGAATGAAAGCAGCATGGGCTTAAGCCCATCCTACAAGTTGTCATTGATGGCGAGCGTCAGGCGGAGAATACGTGCTTGGCCAGTTTGGGCGGGCGGCCGAGGATGTGGGTGAAGTGGTGGATCAGGAGTTGCTCGATTTCGTCGAGCGTGGCCTGGTCGGCTTGGGCGAGTTGCTTGATATCGGCCAGAGCGTGGGCGGCCTTGGGACTCAGTCGCATCTTGTCCGGGAAGCTCATCTCGCAGTCCCGGCAGATCAGCCCGTTGGCCGCCGCACTGAAGTAGATCTCGCGCCAATCGGCTCCGAAGGTCGCTTGCAATTGGCGCAGGAACTCAGCACCGGCTGCAAACCGACCTCGTGCAGCAGCACGAACTGAAACAGGATCAGGCGGATCATGATGTCCCGCCGGTCCGGCCCGGCTCGGCCCTCCTCGATATCCTGCAAGAATTGCAGGAAGTGGTCGAAGAGCACGGGGTGAGGATCGTATTCCTCGGTCAAGAGGTCCAGCAGTTCTGCCGCCAAGAGAGCGCTCTGCAGGGCAGCGAGGTTGCGCCGCAATTCGCCGCGCACCGGCTGCGGCTGGAACTCCGTCAGCGTGGCGAGCGTGTCTTTGTGGAAGCCGGAGAAAACGATGTCGCCGAATGAAAGCGGCTCAATGGGACCTTCAAAAGCGGATTTTGCCCGCTTGGAGCCTTTGGCGATGGCCCGAATCTTTCCCGCCAGCCGGCCGAACAGGGTCACCACCTGCGAGGTTTCGGAGTAGTCCACCACGCGCAGAGCAAATGGCTTGATCCTTGGTCAGCATGGCTTACGATCGAGACCCCTCTTCTGGATGCGGATTCTGACCCGCTTGACCCGGCGGGGCTCGGCGGAGGCGATCGTGAACTTCAGGTTGTCATAGTCGAAGTGCTCGCCCGTCTTGGGGATGTAGCCCAGCCGCGAGAAGACGAATCCGCCCACGGTGTCGTAATCCTCATCCTCCGGCAGATCCAGCGAGAACTCGTCATTGAGGTCGTCCACGTACATGCGGGCATCGACTTCGATCGTGGTCTCATCGATCTTCTTGCTCGATTCCGGCGGCGTCTTCTCGTACTCGTCGGCGATCGGGCCGACCAGCTCTTCGAGAATGTCCTCGAGCGTCACGAGGCCCGCCGTGCCGCCGTATTCATCGAGCACGACCGCCAGGTGCAGCTTCTGGTCCTGAAACTCGTGGAGCAGGGCCCGCAGCGGCTTGGTCTCCGGCACGAAATAGACCTCCCGCATCCGGTCGCGAACGTGAAAGTCCTGGGAATTGCGTCCGATCTCGGCCAGCAGGTCTTTGGCGTAGATCAGCCCGACGATGTTGTCGATATTCTCCTCGTACACCGGAATGCGGGAATGTCCCACCTTGCGGATGGTCTCCAGGACCGTCGGCAGATCGGCCTCGACGTCCACGGCCACCAGATCGGTCCGGGGCGTCATGATCTCGCCGGCCGTGCTCTCGCGCAGCTCCAGCACGTTCTCGATCATCTCCTGCTCCTCTTTGTCCACCACCCCTTCCATCCGCTGCTGCTCCAGGTCTTCGAGAAACTCCTCCTGTCTCTCCTCGTGCTGCTCTTCCGGCGTCGTCGGCGGCACGCCGGCCAGCCGACGCACGAAGACGTCGTAGAGCTGCGCGATGTAGAGGACCGGGGTCGCCACGATGGCAAAGACGAGCAGCACGCCATACGTGCGGCTGATCAGCTTCTCGCCCGCGTACTTCGCCCAAGCGTAAGGAATCGCCAGACTGAACACGGAGAAGATCAACAGCGCGATGAGGAACACCAGCAGGTAAGCGTCGGCGTCCAGTTTCCCGTGCCACTCCGTGATCAGCGCCACCAGCAGCAGCAACGCCCCGAAATTGAAGACCAACCGGTAGAACGCGCAGCTCAGAATCAGCTTATCGGCGTTCTCCACGATCTTCTCGACCACCTCCGGCTGCTCCCGGCCGTGGGCCGCTTTGAATTCCTCCTGCAGACGCAGACGCGAGAACATCCGCAAGGCATTGGCACAGGCGGAAAAGAACGAGGTCGCTGCCACGAACAAGCACGTCAACAGCACCATCCAACCGACAAACCCCACAGTCAACTCCCTTTTTCAAATGGAATATTGGAATACTGGAATCATGGAATACGGCGTGCCGCAGGGGCACCCCTAATCCCGGCATTCTACTATTCCATCGTTCCATTATTCCAATCCTATCGTGCCTGCCGTCCGTGATTATACACCAATCCATAGCCCAAATGCTGGAGAATTTCATCCTCGGTTTGGTGCATCCGGCGGGCCTGCTCCTCGGTGGCATCGTCGAAGCCGAGATCGTGCAGCAGCCCATGCGTAATGTACAGCGCCAGCTCCGCCTGGGCGTCGTGCCCGCGCCGGGCCGCCTCACGGACCGCCAACTCGCCATTGACGATGAGATCGAAGACCTTGCGCCCTTCCGGCTCCCTCTCATCGGACAAATCGAAGCTGAGGGAGTCGGTCGTGCCCTGGTGATTCAGGAATTGCTTGTTCAGTGTGCTGATTTCCGCATCGTCCACGATCCCGATACTGATTCTGGCCTGGGAGATCACGAACCGCTTGCAGATGGTGCGCACCAGCTTTTTGAGTTTCGCCGCATCCGCCGGCAGCTTCTCGAAATGATTTGTGATTTGCACAGAGATCATCGTCCACTCCGCTCATCGTACAGTGGTGGCGCGGCTCGTTTCGTGAAACGGTTGCGTCGAACGGCTACAACTCCACCCCACGCTCGACGCCAGCCGATACGAGCATCGCAACCGCAACCGCTTGACGATCCTTGCCTCACGTTTCGACCATCTTCGGCACGCCGTTCGACTTCGGCGTGCGGGAGGGAGTATCCGGTGCGGTGGGATAGGCCATGCGGCTGTGATAATGGGCCGCCAGAGATTTCGACATGCTCGCTTCGATCTGGCTGAGCTCGCGGAGCGTCAGGTCGCACTCATCGAACTGACCGTCCTCCAGCCGCTTCATGGCGATGTTATGCACGACCGCCTCGACCTTGGCCAGCGTCACGTCGGACAACGAGCGGGTGGCCCCTTCCACGGCATCCGCCAGCATGACGATGGCCGCTTCCCGGCTCCGCGGCCTGGGACCGGCATAGCGAAACTCGCTCTCGCTCGGCGGCGGCTCGATCAGCTTCTTGCCGGCTCCCCCCGGTCCGGACTCCTCGTATTTCCGCCTGGCCTCATAGTAGAACGGCTCGACCAGCGTCGTGCCGTGGTGCGTCTCGATGAACTGATGCAGGACAATAGGCAGACCGAACTCCTTGGCCATCTCCATGCCGTCCTTGACGTGGCCCACGATGATGAGCTGGCTCATGGCGGGCGACAGCTCTTTGTGCTTGCTGGTCGAGCCCATCTCGTTTTCGATGAAGTACTTGGGCTTGTTGATCTTGCCGATGTCGTGGTAGTAGGCCCCGACCCGGCAGAGCAGCCCATTGCAGCCCACCGCTTCCGCCGCCGCCTCGGCCATCGACCCGATGAGCAGACTGTGGCTGAAGGTCCCCGGCGCTTCCATCGCCAGCTTCTTGAGCAGCGTTTGGTTGGCGTCGGAGTAGTCCAGCAACGTCATGCTCGTCGCGATGCGGAAGACCTTCTCAATCAGCGGCAGCAAGCTCTGCATCAGCAAGCCCGCCAGGAACGCCGCACACGCGTAATAACCGGAGGCTTGCAGGACGCTGATCCATTTCGGCGGCTCGCCGAGGAAGTTCAGATAGGGCACCGACAAGGCCGTGACGAAGACCACCGCCGCCGTCAGGGCACTGACTTCCAGCAGCTTCATCCGCGTGCGGATCTCGCGGAGCGTGAAGCAGCAGACGCCCGCCCCCGTGATCATCGTGAGAAACAGCCTCATCCCCTGCAACTGGAACGCCTGCTCCGGCTTGGGCCCCACGGCCAGCGACGCCAAGACGCAGTACAGCGCGCTCATGCCGATGGCAAACCGCTGATCGTAGGCGATTACCAGGACGATCGCGGTAAGGATCGCCGTGCCGACGCCCCAACCCAGGCCCCAGAGAGCTTCCCCGCTGGAGAGGGAGCCCAGTTTCGTCACGGCCAACAACGGCCGGGAAGAGCACCACCAAGGCGAAGGCACGGGCATGATTTCGCAGCAGACGGTACTTGTAGTGGTAGACGTACAAGCCCCCCCCGATCGCCGCGAAGATGACGATCACGACGGAGGCGGCCATCGCGCGATAGCGCCCTTGCTGGGCCAAACCAAAGGACAGCACGGCGCTGCACAGCACGACGAAGATCAGCCACAGCAACAGAGAAATGATCACGTCGGCGTCCACCAAACGGGAGAACCAGAGCGACCGCTCGAACCCGATGTTCCGGCGCACCTGGTCCCGCCGGGGACTGGTCTTTCTAAGCAGCCATACCACCTGCCCGGCGCGGACCGCCCTGTAGACTGAGACCCGATCGCTCGCTGGCATCTGTCCGATGCCATCATGCTCTCTCCCGCTCGCCGCACGGCTTCGCGCATTCCTGCTTCAGCCGGTAGGCCTCCACGATGTTCTGGACCAGCCGATGCCGCACGATGTCCTGCTGGCTCAATTCCACCACGCCGATGCCGTTGACGTGCTGGAGGATCTCCATGGCCTCGACCATGCCGCTCTTCTGATTGGCGGCCAAGTCCACCTGCGTGATGTCGCCGGTGATGATCATCTTCGAGCCGTGCCCGAGGCGGGTCAGCACCATCAGCATTTGCAGGCCCGAGGTGTTCTGGGCCTCGTCGCAGATGATCGCGGCCTCATTCAGGGTGCGGCCACGCATGAAGGCCAGGGGGATGATCTCGATGATGTCCAGTTCCATGAACTTCCGCATCTGGGCGAAGTCCATCATGTCCTCGATCGCATCGAAGAGCGGCCGCAGATAGGGATTGACCTTGGCGGCGATATCGCCCGGCAGAAACCCGAGTTTCTCGCCCGCCTCGACCGCCGGCCGGGCCAGGACGATCCGCCGAATCTGGCGTTTCTTGAGCATCGACACGGCCACGGCCACGGCCAGATAGGTCTTTCCCGTGCCGGCCGGACCCGTGCAGAAGGTGACGTCGTTGCGGAGCATCGTCTCGATGTACTTCAACTGCCCTTCCGTCGAGGGCTCGACGAGCTTGTTCGAGTAGACCGTGATCGTCTGCTCGCTCTCTTCCTTATCCGGCACAGGGCCTTGCTCGACAAATTCGATAACGTCATCTGCGGTCAGTTGCCGGTGTTTGAGCAGATGCTTCTGCATCTGGTCGATGCACCTCGGCCGCCCGGTGCACGCTGGCCTCGGCGCCACTGATGTGCAGGTCCGACTGGCGGGCGGTGATCTGCACGCCCAAAGACCGACGCAGGAGACGAAGATGGCTGTCGGCGGGGCCGAACAGCTCCAGTTGCTTTTCAGGATCTAATTGTACCGTTACTTCCAAATCTGCTTCTCGCTATACAACCAATCCTGTCCTTCAGCCGGGCCTCCCTATGCCGCCACTCTGAAGAACACATACGCGACCGGTGCTGCAAACAGCAACGAATCGACCACATCCAATATACCGCCGAACCCCGGCACGCAGTTCGACGAATCCTTCTGTTGGGCATCGCGTTTGAGCATCGACTCGGACAAATCGCTCAACTGCCCAACCACGGCCATGCACGCACCGAAGATCGGGGCAAGCCAGACCCTCATTATACCAAAAACCGACGCAAATGCCATAC
The DNA here is from genome assembly GCA_963750205.1 of uncultured Planctomycetota bacterium. GTDB lineage: Bacteria > Planctomycetota > Phycisphaerae > Sedimentisphaerales > Anaerobacaceae > PLanc-01. The sequence continues at coordinate 46,703 of CAVVRJ010000039.1, read as the reverse complement.
TTACCAGCGCCGCGACGACGATGGCCCCCCCGAGCCCTTCCCAGGTCTTCTTCGGACTGACCCGGGGCGAAAGCTTGTGCTTGCCGAACAGCTTGCCAAACGTGTAAGCCCCGATGTCAGAAGACTTTACGACAAAAATGAACATCAGGACGGCCCAGAGCCCGACGTCGATGCGAATCCCCAGCATGAAGGCCCCCAGGAGACCCAGATATAGCATGGAAAAACAACTGATGCCACAGTTGCCTAAAGCCCCTTCATTGCCCCATTGCAGATGCTGTTGCACCAGCATGGCCGCGAGTGCCAGCGTCAAGGCCCCAAGGAGATACATCCCTTGGGAGATTGGAATAAACTGCGGCCAATACCAGGTCGTGGCGAGCAGGCTCAACCCGATCGTGGCGGCCGGATCGAGCACGGCGAGTCCTTTGGCGGCGGCGAGCCGGGCCAGTTCGATGCCGCCGAGGCTCAGAACCACCACCAGCAGAGCCGCCAGAAGCGTCGCCTGCACCCGCGCCATGACCGGTGAGCCGGGGCAGTCAGGGAACCGTCGAGCCAGCCGTCGAGCAGGACCAAGGCCGACGAGAAGGACGGTCATCAAGGTCCCGAAAAGTAGGCGGTACTTAAGCATAACTGTCGAATGCGAAAGACTCGGGATCAGGATGCGGACAGAAATTCACGATTTCGCCACTGTAGCTGGGCGGCTGGAAGCCAATGCACCCGGATCGATCGCTCCGAACCGACGATCGCGACGGGCATAGGCCAAGAACGCCTTGTCCAGCGAGCCCTCGTCAAACTCCGGCCAGAGAGTATCGGTCACGTAGAACTCGCTATAAGAGATCTGCCAGAGAAGAAAGTTGCTGACGCGCAGCTCGCTGGCCGTTCGAATCAGCAGGTCGGGATCATTCAGTTCCGCCGTGTACAGGTGTTCGCTGATACAACGCTCGTCGATGTCCTCCGGCGCCAGGCGGCCCTCTTTGCAGGCCTGCGCGATCGCCCGGGCGGCATCGACGATCTCCGCGCGGCCGCTGTAGTTGAGGGCCAAAGCCAACGCCATGCCCGTGTTGTTCTTCGTCAGCTCCATCGTCTCCCGGAGCGAGTCACTGACCATCTCCGGCAGCCCTGCCACCCGGCCCAGGTGGACCAGCTTGACGTTGTTTCTCATCAGGTTCGGCCGGATCGCCACCAGGTAGTCCGCATAGAGGTGCATCAGGGCGTTGACTTCGGCCTTGGGCCGCTTCCAGTTCTCGATGCTGAAAGAGTAGAGCGTCAGCGACTGCATGCCGAAATCGACACAGGCCTGGGCGATGACCTCCGCCGTCTTGGCCCCCTGCTGATGCCCCTCATACCGCGGCAGGCCCTGGCGCTGCGCCCACCGGCCGTTGCCATCCATAATGATCGCGATATTCCGCGGCAACTGCTCCGGTTCCAGTCCCAGCCGTCGCGCCGTTTCGCCGAGTTTCTGCTCCATGGTCTTCACTTGGGCAGTGGAATCGCTCATAGGCCTCTATTTCTTCCGCCGGATGATGGTCTGGCTGCGCTTGGGCCCCACGCCGATCATCTCGATGGGCGTGCCGATGATTTCCTCGATCCGCCGGACGTAAGCTTGGGCGTTCTTCGGCAGTTGCCGGAAGGTCGTTGCTGGGCCGATATCCTCATCCCAGCCGGCCATGCACTCGTAAATCGGCTTGGCTTTGGCGAGCCGGTCGATGTTGGCCGGGAAGAACGTCTTCTTCTCGCCGTCGATCTCGTAGGCTGAGCAAAGGTTCAATTCCTTCAGTCCCCCGAGCGTATCCAGATGCAGCAACGCGATCGAGTCGATAGAGCCGATCCTGACACTATACGCGGCGGCGACCGCATCGAACCATCCGCACCGTCGCGGCCGCCCTGTTGTCGTGCCGTACTCGTGGCCTTTTTCGCGGATATACTGGCCGATTTCGTTATCCAGCTCAGTCGGGAAAGGCCCGGCCCCCACTCGGGTCGTGTACGCCTTGGCCACGCCGACGTATTTGTCAATCATCCGGGCGGGCACGCCGCAGCCGGCGGGCACTCCCAGCGAGCTGGCATTGGAGCTCGTCACATAAGGGAACGTGCCGTGATCCAAGTCGAGAAGCGAGCCCTGGGCCCCTTCGAACAGCACAGACTTGCCCTCGGCAATCGCCGTGTGGAGCCACTCCGTGGTATCCGTGACCAAGGGCGCCAGCCGGGCGGCAAACTGCTTGCAGTTCTCCATCACGGCCTCCACGCCCATCGGTTCGGCCCCGTAGAGAGCGGCGAACAGCTTGTTCTTGTATTCCAGAATCGTCTGCAGCTTCTTGGCCAGCTCCGGCAAATTGCGAAAATCGCTCATCCGGATGGCGTAGCTGCGTCCGACCTTGTCCGCGTAACACGGCCCAATGCCCCGGATCGTCGTGCCGAGCTTTTGCTTGCCCAGCGACTCCTCGCGGAACTGGTCCTCCCGCTTGTGATAGTCCAGGACGACATGGGCGTTCTCGCTGATGAGCAACCGGTCGTCCAGCGTAATGCCGCGCTGCTTGAGACCGTCGATCTCACTGATCAGCACCGCCGGGTCCACCACGACCGCGTTGGCGATGACGCAGACGACCCCCTTGCGAACGGAGCCGCTCGGGAGCAGGTGCAGGGCGAAACGCTCGTCGCCGATGACGACGGTATGGCCCGCATTCGAGCCGCCGCCGTAGCGGACGACGATATCGCTATTCTCCGCGAGGATATCGACGACCTTGCCCTTGCCTTCATCACCCCACTGCAAACCGACTACACAGATATTCATTGAGAAACTCGTACCTTCGAACCACTCAACTGCCGTTTCCTCAAACAGACAAACCACGATAGCCTACCCGTACCCCGCTCCGGCGGTCAACCAAATTATTCCTGCCATCGAGTGGCGCATTGACCCGGGGCCGAGAATATATTAGGATGAAGCTGTTCCAATGCTTGTTCCTGCGAGGTTCACAGGGGTATTGGAGGGACCATCGCGGCCAGGCCCCGAGGCGGAAGGAGGTAGAATGTCTCAGGCGATGAAACACCTGCTCTTCGTCACGGCGATCTTCGTTCTCATTGCTCTATCCGGCGCGTGTGGGGTTCGGGGCCGGTCGTTCCGTGTTCCTCAACGAGTTCATGGCCTCCAATAGCACTGCCGCCAAGGACCCCCAGGGCCAGTATGACGATTGGATCGAGCTGTACAACGCCGTCGAGCGCGTCCGTCGATGCCGGGGGGCTGTACCTGACCGATGACGCCCAAGCACCCACCAAGTGGCGGATTCCCACCGGCAATAAGACTCTCACGACGATCCCGGCCCAAGGGTACCTCCTGATATGGGCCGACGGCGAGACGAAGGATTCCGGACTGCACGCGAGCTTCAACCTAAGTTCCGACGGCGAAGCCTTGTCTTTGTTCGATGCCGACGGCAAGACCCTCCTGGACAGCGTCGAGTTCGGCAGACAGGTCCACGAACATCTCCTACGGCCGTTACCCGGACGGCACCGGCCCCTGGCAGTTCCTGGCCCTTCCGACACCCGGGGCCGCCAACACACCGGGGTATCAGGGCGTCGTGTCCGACCCGGCCTGCAACTACGAACATGGATTCCACGAAGCGCCCTTCGATGTCATCATCTCGTGCGACACCCCGGGTGCGACGATCTATTACACTACGGACGCCAGCGAGCCCTACCAGTTGGGCGGCCGCGCTCCAACCGGGACCGTGTATACCCAACCGCTCCACATCACCCAGACCACCTGCCTGCGGGCCATAGCCGTGAAAGACGCTTGGGTGTCCAGCCGCCTGATCACGCAGACCTACCTCTTCACGAACGATGTCCTCCAGCAGTCGGCCCATCCGGCCGGTTTCCCGACGGACTGGAAGGGAGTGGCGGCCGACTACGAGATGAGCCCCTCGATCCTCGCCAATCCGCGTACGGCCCGCAAATGAAGGCGGCCCTCCTGTCGCTGCCTTCCATGTCCCTGGTCCTGAATATGCGTGACCTGTTCGACGCCTCAGACGGGCATCTACGCCAATCCCGCAGAACTCCGGCGTCGCCTGGGAGCGGCCGGGCTCGGCCGAGCTGATCTTCCCGGACGGCACGGAGGGATTCCAGGTCAACTGCGGCATTCGGATGCAAGGGGGCGCGTTCCGATCCGCCTCCATGTGCGCCAAGCACTCGTTTCGCCTGTTGTTCAAGGGGGCTTACGGGGCCTCGAAGCTGCGCTATCCGCTCTTCGGGCAGGACGATGCCACGGACGAGTTCGATACCATCGTGCTGCGGGCCGGGGCCAACGACGGCTACGCCTGGAGCGGCAACGAGCAGTACGCCACGTACCTCCGGGACCAATTCATCCATGACCTCCAGCGGGCGACGGGCCACGCTTCCGGGCACGGCATGTTCGTGCACCTCTACGTCAACGGCCTGTACTGGGGGCTCTACAATCCCTGCGAGCGGCCGGACGCGTCCTTCTCCAGCACCTATTTCGGCGGCCAGAAGGAAGACTGGGACGAGTTCAAACACAAGAGCTTCACCCTCATGGCGGGCGATCGCACGGCCCTGAACCTGATGCTGGCCCAATGCCAGCAAGCCGCGAATTCCTACGAGGCCCTGCTCAAACTCCAGGGCAAGAACCCCGACGGCACGGTGAATCCCGCCTATCCCTGCCTGCTGGATCTGACCAACTACGTGGACTACATGATTCTGAACTACTGGGCGGGGAACTGGGACTGGCCCTGGAACAACTACTGGCTGGGGCGCGACCGCACGGCGGAAAGCACGGGCTTCAAATTCTGTTGCTGGGACGCCGAGGACGTCATGCTCACGTCCCGGTCGCCGCTGACCATGAACTGTCTGACCAGCTCCAACGCCGCCACGGACGTCGGGCAACCCCACTCACAGCTCAAGAACAATCCCGAGTATCGGCTCTTCTTCGCGGATCGCGTCCACCGCCTGTTCTTCAACGGCGGGGTCCTCACGCCCGATCCGCTGATCCAGCGGTATACGGCGCTGGCAGGCACCGTCGAGAAAGCGATTATCGCCGAGGCGGCCCGTTGGGGCGACATGCACGGCAGGAACATCACGCCGGCAGAATTGGACTTCCATGCGCGACACGACACTCAAGACGTACCTGCCCCAACGCACGGCCCTCGTGCTGGACCAGTTCCGCACGGCGCGGTCTGTACCCAACGCCTCGATGCGCCCGTCTTTTACATCAACGGCAGCTACCAGCACGGCGGGCATATCACGGCGTCGGACAGCCTCTCCATGAAGGCCGGCAGCGGCACGATCTGGTACACCCTCGACGGGACGGACCCACGCACGCCCGGCACCACGGCGTCCGCCCCCGCCACGACCGCCACGGTACTGGTGGCCGAGAACGCCCCCAAGCGGGTGCTCGTGCCGACGGCCCTATCAGCGACGCGTGGAAAACGGACCCCGCCTTCAACGACGGCGCCTGGATCAACGGCTCCGGCGGCGTCGGCTACGAGCGCAGCAGCGGTTATGAGACCCTCTTCAAGATCGATGTCGGCACCCAGATGTACGGCAAGCAGACCAGCTGCTATATCCGGATTCCCTTCACGGTCACCGCCGACACCCTGCAGGGGCTGACTACCCTGTTGCTCAAGGTCCGCTACGACGACGGCTTCGTCGCCTATCTCAACGGCACCGAGGTCCAGCGGGCCCTGTTCAATGGAACGCCGGCATGGAACTCCGCCGCCTCCGCCGGCCACCGCGGACGCCAACGCCGTTAACTTGGAGCCTTCGACATCAGCAGCCGGCTCAGCACTCTTGCACGCGGGCACGACCTGCTGGCGATCCAGGCCCTGAACGAATCGACCACCAGCTCCGATTTCCTGCTTTCGGTCGAATTGTCCGCCAGCAAGGGTGCGGCGAGCACCAGTTCCACCAATCCCACCGGCGTTGCCGCCTCGGCTCTGCGTTACACGACGCCCATTACGCTGTCCAAGAGCACTGTGGTCAATGCCCGCGTCCTCTCCGGCACGACCTGGAGCGCTCTGAACGCGGCGGTCTACGCGGTCGGGCCGGTGGCCCAGAGCCTGCGGGTCAGCGAGCTGATGTACCATCCGCTCGACACCGGCAATCCCAACGATCCCAATACCGAGTTCATCGAGCTGACCAATATCGCCAGTCAGAGCATCAACCTCAATCTGGTCCAGTTCACCCAGGGGATCCACTACACGTTCCCCAGCTTCGACCTGTCCGCCGGCGGTTACTGCCTGGTGGTCAAGGACTTGGCGGCCTTTCAGGCCAAGTACGGCTCGAAGCTGCCGGTGGTCGGAGCGTATGCCGGCAGTCTCAGCAACGCCGGGGAACAGGTGGAATTGGTCGATGCGGCCGGTACGATCATCCAGAGCTTTGAGTACCACGACGACTGGTACAAGAACACCGATGGGCTGGGCTATTCCCTGACGGTCAAGGACCCCAAGACGACAGATGCCAATAGTCTCAACGACGCAGGTGCCTGGCAGCCGGCACTACCCTCGCCCGGCCGCGCGAGTCCTTGAGCACCTCGTTGGTAGGATGGGCTTCAGCCCATGCGGCAAATGTCCTTAGCACGCACCGAACCGCATGGGCTAAAGCCCATCCTACAAGTCGATGCGCCGACCATCAATGCGTGGGCGTGTAGCCCAACTTGCCCCAGCAGCCTCTTTGCACAGTATAGAGGTCCTGGAAGCCGTCATCCGTTGTCGGCGACCAGTTGGCGCCGGGAGCTTCTTCCTTGGCGTCCTTATCCCTTGCCACGGCTATCGTATCGGTCCCCCTCCATTTCCAGATGTCGGCGTGTCCATCGGCAAAGGACACGGCCGTTCCATCGCCATGGCGAACCGGTGGATTGTCCCACCACATCTCCGTGGCGTAAAGGACCGCGTAGGCGTCCGGCGTCATATAGCCCTCGTCAATGAAGACGGTCCTCAGACCAAGGGCCGGCCGGATTTCGTTCCTCTTTTTGACATGGGCCCCTATCACGCCCTTGACCTCCGTATGGCACACGGCGTTCATGGAGAACATGATCGAGTAGGTCAGGGCTTGCCCCTTTCGCCCGGTCGGGCACGCGTAAATCTTCTCCGTTCTCAAGTACGGCCACAGGGCGCCACGCTTGATGTCCTTGGACTTGGGCATCGTAATCGGTCGGGTGGTATCCGTCAATCCAGGCCAGCTCGCCCACATGCGAGCCCCACCCCTGATCCGTGATGTTGCTGTAGCCGGTGGCCCCATTGACAATCCGGTCGTCGTTTTCGTCGGCGTACATGTTCCAAGCCAGGGTCAACTGTTTGACATTGCTCAGGCACGAGGCCCGTTTGCCCCCCTCGCGGGCCCGCTTCAACGCCGGCATCAGAACGGCCATCAGGATGGCGATGATCGCGATGACGACGAGGAGCTCGATGAGGGTGAAGGCTTTGTGTATGCGCATGGCTCCGTTCCTCCTTTAAGAAATGCCTGTGCCACCTACAACAAGATGCCCGGCGGGCCAGGTGTTCCCTGGCCAACAACGCTATTGTACCCACCGGCCGGGCCGCAAACAACGGTAAGAGCCGCACATCCAACTCCCAACACCTTTCATGGGACCGGACGAGTTCGAAATAACAGGCGGCCAGTTACCTGCCGGACCGAAATATGCGGCAGATCTCCGTTGCTTTTGATGGAGCCTTTTCGGTCCTGTCGAGATCGCGTGGCAAAGGCTCAACGCGACCGGTCTGCAACGCCAGCGCACCCGCGAAAAAAATTTTGCATGTCGCCGATGTTCCGTAGATTCAGCTTTCGCAAGGACTAACGGAAAACCTCGGCCGTCGAGCTCTCCAGATTTCTGCTTTTTTGGTCTTTACAGGTCATCGGCCGAAGTAATCTGTCGATACATGTTTTCGATCGGTAGACAACAACAATATCTGGCGAAGACCCAGTTCTCCCTAACTATATGTAGTAGGTTGTAGCATCACGCATGGAGGCGCAATGTCTTATAAATTTGACCCAGAGAATCCCTTCAAAACGGAGCGTGCGCGAGTGAAGACGGTCCTCCAAGCCGGCAGCAGCAAAGGATTGACGGTGGAGCCCTTCTTCTCCACGCCGGGCACGCACCCGTTCGAGCAGCTTGAATGGGAGACTCGGTCAGCCAAGATCGCCAGCGACAGCGGCGAGGCGGTCTTTGAACAGGACAACATCGAGGTCCCGGTCAGTTGGAGCCAGTTGGCCACGAAGGTGGTCGCGAGCAAGTATTTCTACGGCGATCCCGAGGGCGGCCAGCGGGAGCATTCCGTCAAGCAACTGGTGCACCGCGTCTGTAAGACCATTGCTGACAGGGGTTTGAAGGATGGGTACTTCGCCACGGAGCAGCAGACGGAGACCTTCTATAACGAGTTGACTTGGCTGTGCGTGAATCAGTATGGGTCGTTCAATTCGCCGGTGTGGTTCAACGTCGGCCTCTACGACGTGTACGGCATCGCCGGCGGCAAGCACAACTACCGCTGGGACCCGCAGGAAAAGGCCGCCGTGCCCTGCCACAACAGCTATGAGTATCCCCAGTCCTCGGCGTGCTTCATCCAGTCGGTGAAGGACTCGATGGAGGACATCATGCGGCTGGCCACCAGCGAGGCGATGCTGTTCAAGCACGGCTCCGGCACGGGAACGGACCTTTCCACCCTCCGCAGCAGCCGGGAGAAGCTCGCCGGCGGCGGCAAGCCCTCGGGCCCCTTGAGCTTCATGCGGGTGTACGACCAGATCGCGGCCGTCATCAAGTCGGGCGGCAAGACCCGCCGGGCCGCCAAGATGCAGTCGCTCAAGATCGACCACCCGGATATCAAGGAGTTCATCACCTGCAAGACGGTCGAGGAGAAGAAGGCGTGGGCCCTGATCGACGCCGGCTACAGCGGCGAGCACAACAGCGAAGCCTACGACAGCGTGATGTTCCAGAACTCCAACCTCTCGGTCCGCGTGACGGACGAATTCATGCAGGCCGTAGAGAAGGATGACAAGTGGGTCACCCACGCCGTGACGACCGGCCAGAAAATGGGCGAGCATTCCGCCCGCGAGCTGATGCAATTGATCGCCGAGGGGACTCGCATCTGCGGGGACCCGGGCCTCCAGTACCATAGCACGATCAACCGCTGGCACACCTGCCCCAATTCCGGACCGATCAATGCCTCGAATCCGTGCAGTTCCATGCTCCGAATATATGTTCGTCGACGACTCGGCGTGCAACCTGGCTTCCCTGAACCTGATGAAATTCCGCAAGGACGATGGGTCTTTCGACGTCCAGGCCTTCAAGAAGGCCGTCCGGCTCTTCATCATCGCCCAGGAAATCCTGGTCGATAACGGCAGTTACCCCGACAAGGCCATCACGATCAACAGCCACCGCTTCCGGGCGCTCGGACTGGGCTTTGCCAACCTCGGCTCGCTGATTATGAGCTTGGCCCTGCCCTACGATTCCGACCAGGCCAGAACGCTGGCCTCCGCCATCAGCGCCATCATGACGGGCACTGCCTATGCCGCCAGTGCGGAGATTGCTCAGTTGAAAGGCGCCTTCGAGGAGTTCGAGAAGAACAAGGACCCGATGCTCAAGGTCGATCAACATGCACCGTGAGCATGCGTCCGGCCTGCCGGAGGCGCACTGCCCGGACTATCTGCGGCACGCGGCCAAGGACGCGTGGGACGAAGCGATCGATGCCGGCACGAAGGCCGGTTACCGCAACGCCCAGACCACGGTCCTGGCGCCGACCGGGACGATCGGCTTCATGATGGATTGCGACACGACGGGGATCGAGCCGGACATCGCCTTGGTCAAGTACAAGCTGCTGGCGGGCGGCGGCATGCTCAAGCTCGTGAATAAGACCGTTCCCATGGCCCTCGAACGGCTCGGCTATACGCCGGAGGACATCAAGGCCACGTGTGACTACATCGACGAGCATGAGACGATCGAGGGAGCCCCGAAGCTCCATTCGGACCACTTGCCCGTGTTCGATTGTGCTTTCAAGCCCAAGAACGGCAAGCGGTTCATCCATTACATGGCGCACCTGAAAATGATGGCCGCCGTGCAGCCGTTTATCTCCGGGGCGATCAGTAAGACGATCAACATGCCCAAGGAGAGCACGACCGAGGAGATCATGGCGGCCTATATGGAGGGGTGGAAGCTCGGTCTCAAGGCCGTCGCCATCTACCGGGACGGCTCCAAGCGGCTCCAGCCGGTCTCCACGGATAAGCACAAGGAAGAGAAGGCCAAAACGAGCGCCGAGGCCCCGATGCCGGCCCGGCCCTTTAGAAGAAGACTGCCGGACACCCGGCACAGCATCACGCATAAATTCTCTGTTGCAGGCCATGAAGGCTACCTGACGGTGGGGCTATACGAGGATGGGCAGCCTGGTGAGCTCTTTATCACCATGGCCAAGGAAGGCAGCACCGTCGGGGGCCTCATGGATGTCATAGGCACGTGCACGTCGATGGCTCTGCAATACGGCGTACCTCTGATCACGCTGGTGGACAAGTTCCGGCACGCCCGGTTCGAGCCTTCCGGCATGACCTCCAACCGGGATATCCCGTTTGCCAAGAGCCTGATCGACTACATCTTCTGCTGGCTCGGCTGCCAGTTCATCCCGGGCTACGCCGACAAGAACGTGCCCAACCGCACGGCCGCCACAACGGGCAACAAGACCGTCGCGACCGCCCGGGAACTGGTCGAGAAGACGAAGGACCTCGCGCACAAGATCGCCGAGGCGAAGGCCGCCGGCAATAACGGCAAGAAGACGGGCAAAACAGACGAGTCCAAGCCGCAGGAGGCCCCCTCCCCGGCCAAGCCAACGAGCATCCTTCACTTGGATCGCCTCATCGGCCGGCCGACCCGGGTGGAGGCCCTCGTCACACCGTCGGCAAGCCCGGCGGACGAGACCCAGCAGATGGAAGCGGCCCTCATGCAGCAGTTCAACGCCCAGTTCGAGCACTTCGGCGACGACGCCCCCGCCTGCGACATCTGCGGCTCGATCACCGTCCGCAACGGCACCTGCTACAAATGCTTCAACTGCGGCAACTCGATGGGATGCAGCTAAAAAGAATTGATGATTTACGATTGTTGATTGATGATTCGGGCGGACGAACGCCAAGTCGTCCGCCCGTGTCTTTTTGCTCGCGAACGCTTGGATGCCGCTATCGTGATCGAGTACTCGCCTCCCGAGGCAGTCTAAGTCTGCGCGGTATTTCAGGCAGCACGGCGGGCAACCGCTTCGAACCTCTGGTTTTGCGGGTCAACCTCAATGCCGACAGACTCAAGAGCCGTGACGCCAAGGATCGGCTCGGCATCATCGGGTCCAAAGATCACGTTCGCCCAGGCGATATCGCCCATGAACTCCACTTCTGCGCCTCCAATGTCCGAATCTTCACCTCCGTGCCGATCGGCCACCTCGTAACTACGCTTTCGGCGCGGCTGCAAGCCGATGGCCCGGAGATGCTTCGCAGGCACCAGACAATCCACCGAACGCATATCCACCAGGAAAAGGCCCTCCCATGTTCTCTCGGGCTCTGCTGGATTCCGAACCGTTACCGTAACATGCGTCGTTCCGATACCTACGACCTCCTCTTCTCCATTCATCTTGTTTGCCAGGACCCGATTCAACATAGTCACACTGCCGATGAGACCACCAAAGGATTTACGGCACCAGAGGATGTCTCTCCGCCGGCACAGACTGCGGCCGCGACATCCAAGGCACGCTGGTGAGAAAATCGTGCGAGGAAATCAGTTGCACCTCGACACCGTAGGTTGACGAGAAGGCACGGGTAACGGCACGCTTTGGCTGCCACTTGATCTCGAACGCCTGCATTTGGTCGCCGGTCTTGATGACCAAGTCTACTTCCGATTCGCGCGGGAACGCCAGAAGAACAACTCGCTGGGGCAGCCCTGCAGCAAATTGTGCTTGGCCGCCTCGGCAATCACCCAGTTCTCCCAAAGCACGCCAATATCAGGGCGGAATTCCTCGGTGGAGAAGGCGTTCAGAAGAGCATTGCGAATGCCCGTGTCCCAGAAGAACACCTTCTTACCTTTGGCAATCTCCTTGCGCGGGTTGGTGCTGAAGGCGGGCAGGCGGAAGATCACGTACGTCTCTTCCAGCAAATCCAGGTACCGCTCGACAGTCTGTCGGGCGATCTGCAACTGGGTGGCAAGCTCATGTGTGGAGACTTCGTTTCCCACTTGGTGCGCCAGCAGCGGCGGCCAAGAACCTGCGTTTGTCAATCTCAATGTCGAAGTTGAGGAACAAGCGTTTCGCCCGGCAAGCACATGCTCCACCAATGTGGTCTTGCCCACTTGGCGGGCGCCGAGAACAATCCCGACCTTGGAACCGTTCAAGATGTGTACCAATGTTTGCTCGGCTATCCGTTTGATATACATACTTGGCAATATAATCGGTGATTTGGTAATGTCAAGTTAGCCAAATGACAGGTTTGTGAGCAAAGACCAACTCCGATCACTTGCGAACAATTATGAGCTACCGGCACGCCAAAATCTACACAATTTGCTGCAAAATCGTTTGACAGGGCGGGGAAGTCTGCTAAAATTCACGGTTTCTAAGTGTTGGAAAGAAGAGAGTATGCCTACAAAAAGCTTTATGGCCAAAGAAGGCCAAGTGCAGCACAAGTGGCTGCTGGTGGATGCGGATGGGGCCGTTCTGGGTCGCATGGCGGCCAAGCTCGCCGTGATGCTGATGGGCAAGGATAAGCCCACTTGGACCCCCCACGTCGGATTGCGGGGACTTCATCGTGGTGATCAATGCCGAGAAGATCCGGCTGACCGGGACGAAGGCCGAGATCAAAGAGCTACGACTCCTATTCGCGGTATCCGGGCGGCCACAAGTACGTCAGCTTCGAGCATGCGATGGCGAAGAAGCCCGAATGGGTCATCCAGACCGCCGTCCGCAAGATGCTCCCCAAGACCCAGATGGGCAAAAGGGCCCTGAAGAAGCTGAAGGTCTTTCGCGGCCCGGAGCATGAGCATCATGCCCAGCAGCCCGAGAAAGTGAAACTGTTCTAAGCGGAACAAAAGGACCATGGCAGACAATAGACCCGAGAACACAGCAGCGGAGCAGACGCCCGCAGGCGCCGGCCGCCGAACCGAAAGAAGTCATCGGCGCGGGGAACAAGACCAAACAGAAGTACGGCTACTGGTGGGGCACCGGCCGGCGGAAGACCTCCGTCGCCCGCGTGCGGATTCGGCCCGGCAGCGGCAAGTTCGTCGTCAACAAAAGAGAGCTGGACAACTACTTCCACAGAGATCAGGACCGCAAGGCCGCTACGGCGGCGCTGCGGCTCGTGCAAGCCGAGAAGTCCTTCGACGTCTTCGTCAACGTGCGCGGCGGAGGCATCACCGGTCAGGCGGGCGCCACTCTGCTGGGCGTCGCCCGGGCTTTGAGGACCTACGATGAGAATTACAGCGGCGCTCTGCGCGATAACGGACTTCTGACACGCGACCCGAGAATGGTCGAGAGGAAGAAGTATGGACAAGCAGGCGCCAGGCGGAGATTCCAGTTCTCGAAGCGGTAAACCGCAGGAAAATCGAGTGAACTTCAACAGCCGCCGAGACGATCTTAGCGGCTGTTTTTCTAAGTAGGTCGTGCGTCCTGGCACGCCATCTGGGCACCTGCCGACAGATTCCGGATCACGGGCGATGCCAGCGCCATTCGGGAGCGGGACGCTCGCCCTACAGGGGATCATTATGATACGGGTTGCGATCATTGGCGCCAGCGGCTACACCGGCGCCGAGTCTATTCGAATTCTGCTGCGACACAGCGAGGCCGAGCCGACCTACCTGACCGCCCTGCCGGAAGAGTGCGGCCCGGCGGAGGAAGTCTTCCCGGAGTTCCGCGGCCGCTGCGAGTCTGCCGATCGAGCCGCTGGACTTGGAGAAACTAGGAATTCGGCCGATGTCGCCCTGTGCTGCCTGCCCCACAAGGTTTCGATGCAGTTCGTGCCCGAATTGCTGCGGGCGGGCGTCAAAGTGTCGATTTCAGCGCCGACTACCGGCTCAAGGACGTCCAAGGTCTACGAGCAGTTCTACAAGACGCCGCACACGGACACGGCCAATCTGGCCAAGGCGGTCTATGGCCTGCCGGAGCTGTTCCGGGCCAAGATCAAGAAGCCCGGCTGATCGCCAACCCCGGCTGTTTCCCCACCGGGTCGCTGCTCGCCCTTGCCCCCCTGCTGCAGGAGGGCCTCGTGGAGACGGACTCGATCATCGTCAACGCCGTCACCGGCATCTCCGGGGCGGCAAAACCCCATCGCCGAAGTTCCACTTCCCGAACATGAACGAGAATCTCTTCCCCTACGGGATCGGCACCCACCGGCACACGCCGGAGATCGAGCAGATCGCCGGCGAAGTAGCGGGCAGCCCCGGTGCAGATCCTCTTCCAGCCCCATGCCGGGCCGTTCGATTGCGGGATGCTTTCCACCGTCTACTGCCGGCCGCGACGAGCGAAGTGGCCAGCGACCAGCTCCTGCCGCTCTACGCAGAATTCTATCAAGGGCGAGCCTTTCGTTCAGGTCCGCAAGGCCGCCCCGGCGCGTAAAAGACGTCTGCGGGACCAACCACTGCCACCTTTTCCCGGCGTTGGTCAAAGACAAGGTCGTGGTCTTCTCGGTGATCGACAACCTGATCAAGGGCGCTTCCGGCCAGGCCATTCAGAATATGAACATCCTCTTCGGCCTGCGGGAGACCATGGGCCTGGAGTAGCCGGACGCAAGAGGGATGCTTATGGACAAATCGGGGAGATTTGCCGCAAGAGGAAACCTGGAAGTCATGGATAGGGTCTTGGGAGAAGCGTTGCCCAAATGAGAGAAGGTACACTCAAAATTGCCACGTGCCAGTTCGCCGTGAGTGAATCGGTGGCACAGAATGCCGGTGCCATCCGGCGGTTCCTGCAGAGGGCCAAGAAAGCCCAGGCCGACATCGTGCATTTCTCCGAATGCGCCCTGAGCGGATACGCGGGGGCGGACTTCCCTACTTTCGATGACTATGATTGGCCCACGTTGAGGAAAGAGACCGAGACGAATCATGTCCCTTGCCGGCGCAGCTTGAACCTGTGGGTCGTTCTCGGCAGCACGCACCCTCTGACGCCGCCCAACAAGCCACACAATTGTCTCTATCTGATCGGCGCCGACGGCAAGATCGTAAACCGTTACGACAAAAGGTTTTGCACCTCGGGCGACCTGGACCACTACACGCCCGGCAACCGCTTCACCACCTTTGAGCTGAACGGCGTCAAGTGTGCCCTGCTGATCTGCTTCGACCTGCGCTTCCCGGAGCTGTACCGCGAGCTTTACAAGCTGGGCGTTCAGTGCGTCTTTCAGTCGTTCTACAACGCCCGCCAGCGCGGGCCGAGCATTCACACGCAGATCATGCGACAGACGATGCAGTGCCACGCCGCGACGAACCGCTTCTGGGTGAGCATGACCAATTCGAGCGGCTACTATTCGCCCTACCCGTCCTGCTTCATCCAGCCGGACGGCGTGATCGCCGGCCAGCTCCGGCCCAATCGGCCCGGCATGATGGTCAACACGGTGGATTTAGCCAGGGACTTCTACGATCCGATGGCCGGTTTTCGCGAGTTGGCCGTCGCCGGCAAGCTCACCAACGGCCCCGGCGACCTCGACGACCAACGCTCCAGGGATGTGACGGGTCTGTAATGGGCGGTTGCGAAGCTCACCCCTCGTGCCTCGATACCTTCGGCGCGGCCAAGATAAGTCCCAGCATGTCCGGTCGAGACGCCAACAACCACAGCAAGCGAAGAGCCGGGCCACAGGGCACGTTGCGGTCTTGTTCCCATGCCTGCACCGTCTTAAGGGAGACATTCAGGACGGACGCAAACACATTCTGGCTCAAATGCAGCTTCTCTTGCCTCAAATTGGCTATCTGCTCACCACTGATTGCCGGTGGGGCTTCCGGAAGGCTAATCGTGCGAAAAGTGAGTTTTTGGCCGGTTTCGAGAGCATTTGCTACTTCTTCGAGACCGGCTCGAATACCTTCGAAGTATGTGCGATTTCTGTTTGCCATAGGCCTACCGACGATGTATGACTAAATGCCGAATTCTGATTTAACCATACTATTTGGTAGTACGTTTGTCAACACGAAAAAGGCGAGGACATGCTTGTACGGAGATACGCGTCGGAGAATATCTGTGCTGGCATCAAGCCATATCCGAACCACACGCTATACTTGACCTATTCGTGGTACGGACATTGAGGACGCCGCCGGACTCAAGACAGTCCGATGGCCGGGAATCATGGAAGGAAGGCAGAGGTCTGCTTGCAGAATATGTCTTCATAGAGAAAGGTCTTCCTGCTGCTAAACGACCCGGCCTTGGCCGAAGAGGATAAGGGAGCATTGCACCACTCAAGGCCAAAGCCGATCGCTACATCGCATGGAGCTCCAAGACGAGGAGACTGTCCAAGAAGGGGAATCGGTAGCGGAAATTCGACGATGTGTTCCCAAATAAAGATCAGAGTGTTTCGTGGCACGCTCAAGTGGTCGGGCGACTTGGATCAAATGAGAAGGGACAAGACGACAGTTATGAAAAACGATAGTGTTACAGCGCCGAAGGGGTTTTTGGCGGCGGGGTTTGCGTCGGGGGTGAAGGTTTCGGGGAACCGGGACTTGGGGCTGCTGGTGTGCCCGACGGGGGCAACGGCGGCGGCCGTGTTTACCACGAACAAGATCGTCTCGGCGGGGGTGCAGGTCAGCCGGGAGCACCTCAAGAGCCGCAAGACCTACGCCGTCGTGGTCAACTCCGGCAATGCCAATGCCTGCACCGGCAAGCTGGGTCTGGCCAACGCGAAGAAGATGTGCGCCCTGACGGCCCGGCACTTGGGTGTCGAGCCCCAGGAAGTGCTCGTTGCCTCGACCGGCATCATCGGCCACCAACTGCCGATGGAGAAGGTAGTACGAGGGATCGACCAGGCTGCCCCCCTGCTCTCCGACTCGCCGGAGGGTGGACTGGCGTTTGCACAGGCCATCATGACCACCGACACCAAGCTCAAGAAGGCCTACCGCGAGCTCAAGCTCGGGCGGGCGGTGGTGAAGATCGCCGGCACGGTCAAGGGCGCCGGGATGATCGGGCCGAATATGGCGACTACCCTGCTTGTTCATCACGACCGATGCGGCGATCAGCAAGCCTTTGCTGGGAAAGGCTTTAGGAGAGGCGATCGACAACTCCCTCAACCGGCTCACGGTCGATGGCCACCAGAGCACCAACGATACGGCCCTGCTGCTGGCTTCAGGTCTGGCCGGCAACCCGCCCATCAACGAGCCTTTCCCGGCCGTATCAGCTGTTCCAGAAAGCACTTACGGAGCTTTGCACCGATCTGGTCCACCAGATGGCTCTCGATGCCGAGGGGGCGACGCGGATGTTCAAGGTCGTCGTCAAGGGCGCGGCCACGAAGGCCGACGCCGTCAAGGCCGCCCGGGCGGTTGCGGACTATCCGCTCTTCAAGTGCGCCGTTCACGGCGGCGACCCGAACTGGGGCCGGATCATCTGTGCCGTGGGCTCCTCCGGCGTGAACCTCAATCCCGACAAGCTCTCGTGCAAGCTGGACGACCTCTACGTCTTTCGCCACGGCACTCCCACAGATTTCGACCCGAAGAAAGCCGCCCGCATCGTCTCCCAGCGCCAGCACACGATCACGATCGACTTGGGCGTCGGCCGAGCCAACGATTTCTATTATGGCTGCGACCTCAGTGCCGAGTACGTCCGTATAAATGCTGACTACCACACGTGACGAGGCGTCAGTGTCAAGTTGCCGAAGTGTGAAGTCGGAAGTCACTTCACACCTGACAACTTCCAATCTCGACACTTCCGTGCAGTTTCCGCAGAAAGTGCTTGAAAAGTGAGCAGCTTGCGGTACACTGCTACGCTCCGTGTTTTTGTGTGTGGATGAGTAGAATTCTTTTTGAAACGGGCACGTTATGAAGAGGTTCTCGTTGGTTGGGGTATTGGCAGTAGCCATCTTGGGAACGGCGGTGTGGTCATTCGCCGCCGGTCCGGAGTCTGTGGTGAAGGTGCCGACCCAGACGATCGCGGCGGCCGGCCAGAAAGTCGTGGAGGCGGCAGAAAAGATCACACTCTTCGAGCCTCTGGTCAGCAGCAAGTACGCCTGGTACGAGAAGATCGCGCTGATCGACGAACGTGTTCATCGCCATGGCGGGGCTTCTGTACGCCCGGATGCTGGTCAAGCAAGTCCGGGAGGCCGACCAAGGCACAAAACGAATGCAGGAGATCGCCATGGCGGTCCGCGAAGGGGCGAATGCCTACCTCTACCGGCAATTCCGCGTTGTGGGCGTCCTGATCGTACTGATCACGGTCGTGTTGTTCTTTGCCGCCAAGGCCTCGGGGGCGCCGGTGGAGATTGCCTGGGGCCGGGCGATTGCCTTCCTGATCGGCTCGACCTTCTCGGCTACCGTCGGCTTCGTGGGTATGCGTCTGGCGACGACAGGCAACCTGCGGGTGGCTGCTGCCGCCAAGACCAGCTTCGGCCGGGCCCTCCAGTTGGGCTACCGCAGCGGCACGATCACCGGCATGCTCACCGACGGCCTGGGCCTGCTGGGCGGCTCGATCATCTTCCTGGTCTACGGCGAGCACGCCTATGAAGCCCTGCTCGGCTTCGGCTTCGGCGGCACGCTGCTGGCCCTGTTCATGCGCGTCGGCGGCGGCATCTACACCAAGGCGGCGGACGTCGGGGCCGACCTCGTCGGTAAAGTCGAGGCGGGCATCCCGGAGGACGATCCGCGTAACGCCGCGACCATCGCCGACAACGTCGGCGACAACGTCGGCGACTGTGCCGGTATGGCAGCCGACATCTTCGAGAGCTACGAAGTGACCATCGTGGCGGCCATGATCCTCGGCATCGCCAGCTTCGGCCACAAGGGCGTGATCTTCCCGCTGCTTGGTCCGTGCCATCGGCGTCATCGCCAGCATCATCAGCACCTACAGCGTCCGCGCCGGCGACAAGGGCACCGTGGCGGCCGCCATGAAGAGCGTCAACAGGGGCTTCATCATCGGCTCGACCATCAGCGTCATCGGCTTCATCATACTGGGCTTCCTGTACTTCCGGTTCGACCCCAGCTATCCGAACTACGAGATGATTAAGCCCTACGTCACGAATCTGCCGACTTGGGCCAACCTGGGCATCTCGGGGCTTGGACATGCGGCCCGCCTGGACCTGCCTGATCGGCATCCTCCTGGCCGTGTTCCTGAACAAGTGCACCGAGTACTTCACGGGCACCGAGTTCTCGCCGGTCAAGAGCCTGGCCAAGGCCTGCGAGACCGGACACGCGACCAACATCATCCAGGGCCTTGCGGTCGGGTATGAGAGCACGGTGTTCGCGGTGCTGATCATCGCGGCGGCCATCATGGGCAGCGTGCTCATCTACGCCAATACGCAACCCAACGTTCATAGCCTATGGCGTCGCCATGTGCGGCATCGGCATGCTGACGCTGACCGGCAACACCATTTCGATGGACGTCTTCGGGCCGGTGGCCGACAACGCCAACGGCATCGGCGAGATGGGTTACGATGAGAAGGAGAACGGGAAGATTCAAACCCGCGCAAGTACATGGAACCTGCGGACTACAGCGGGACGGCAAGTCCTGGCGGACCTCGACGCGGTCGGCAATACGACCAAAGCCATCACCAAGGGTATCGCCATCGGCTCGGCCGTGATCGCGGCGGTGTCGCTGTTCAACAGCTTCATCGTCTCGGTCGGCTCGGGCGGCAAGGGCGAGACGGCCGGCATCAGCCGCGACATCTACGGCGCCGTGGCGTCCATGCTGACCATCTCCGATCCCAAGCTGTTCATCGGTATGCTGCTCGGCGGCGCGGTGCCCTTCCTGTTCAGCTCGATGACCATCCGGGCGGTCGGCCGGGCGGCGTTCCTGATCGTCAAAGAGTGCCGCATTCAGTTCCACGATAAGGCCATTTGGGAAGGCACGAAGAAGCCCGACTACGGCCGGGTGGTGGACATCTGCACCACGGCGGCCCAGAAAGAGCTGATCGGCCCCGGACTGCTGGCCATTCTCGTGCCGGTGCTGGTCGGGTTCGGGTTGGGCGTGATCCCGCTGGCCGGCTTCCTCGGCGGCATGATCGTCTCCGGGCAGTTGCTGGCGGTCTTCATGGCCAATGCCGGCGGCGCCTGGGACAACGCCAAGAAGACCATCGAGGACGAGCCGCGCAACATGGAGGCCAATACGGGCAAGGGCAGCGAGAAGCACAAGGCCAGCGTGACCGGCGACACGGTCGGCGATCCGCTGAAGGATACGGCCGGTCCGGCGATCAACCCGCTGATCAAGGTGATGAACATGGTCAGCCTGCTGATCATCGGCCTGATCCTGCCCTACGACAAGACCGTCATGCGAGATCCTCGGCAAGCAGGGCGTCGTGGTCACGCCGAAGGCCCATGACACGCTTTTCTGGGTCGTGATCGTCGTCGCCATCCTCGGCCTGGTCTGGGCGGTCTGGCAGTCGAAGCGTGAGTCGGAGAGCATGAAGCAAGCCGAACAAACGCTCACCGCGAAGGCGGCCACGAATTAGCCGCCCGCGTCAGATGAGATCCTTCGGGGGCACGCCTGGCGTGCCCCCTTTTTGTTTATGGGTTTCGTTGCAGCACGTCTTTTCAACTGCACCACGTCTGAGATTGCTTCGCGTTGCGCTCCTCCAGAAAGCTGCACGTCTTCGGGTGGGCCGAAGGTCATGAACGGCTTGAACTGACGTGAGACATGCCGTATGACGGCCGTAGGCATCCGAGCACGGCCAACCGCAGGCCGTGCCGGAGCTGTCTTCTTCCCACCCGCCGCGTAGCGGCTTCGCGACTCGCAATGACATAAACCGGCACTGTATGTCATTGCGAGCGGAGCGAAGCAATCTCCTCCGTATCGTCGTGGGACTTGCGAAATGCGGCAGTCGTACAATGGCCCAAGAGTCTGATTGACGCGGCGGCGCGGATGGGGTAGTCTAAAGGCGCGGCTCGCGTGTAGCCGCCCTTTTCTCTTTTACAGTGAGGACGTATCCGATTGGCGCGAAGAAAACCGAATAAGAAAGCCAAAGAATTTGCCATCGCGGCGGCGCGAATCGCCCAGGAACGGCGTTGCACGGACATCGTGATCCTGGACCTGCGGGGTTTGTCGTCCGCCACGGACTATTTCGTGATTGCCACCGGGACCAGCGACCGCCAGATGCGGACCGTCGCGGACGAGGTCTCCCAGGCCGGCCGGGAGCAAGGCTTCCCGCGCTTCGGCCGGGCCGGCTACGAGCAGGGCCGCTGGATCCTCCTCGATTACGTCGACGTCGTCGTGCACCTCTTCGACCCGGAGTACCGCCAGTTCTACGACCTCGAGCTCCTCTGGGGAGACGCGGAACGAGTCAAGTATTGATGATTTGCGATTGATGATTTCGTGAAGTCCGCGATTGACATACTCAACGAGCGAATCGGCGCCGCGATGGCGCAGGTGACGGGGCAGCCGGACTGTGCCGCCATCGTGCGGCCGGCGACCGACCCGAAATTCGGCGATTACCAGGCCAACGGCGTGATGGCCCTGGCCAAGCAGCTCAAGACCAACCCGCGCAAGCTCGCCGAACAGGTCGTCGCGCAGCTCGATCTCAGCGACCTCTGCGAGCCGCCGGAGATCGCCGGGCCGGGCTTCATCAACCTGCGGCTCAAGCCCGAGTACATCGCGGAGCAACTGCTTCGCATCAACAGGCGACCCGCGAGGCCGCCTGGGCATCGAGCCTGACACCGGAGCCTCAGACCGATCGTCGTCGACTTCTCCAGCCCGAACATCGCCAAGCAGATGCACGTCGGCCACCTCCGCAGCACGATCATCGGCGACTGCATCTGCCGGCTCCTCGAATTCCAGGGCCACACGGTCATCCGCCAGAACCACATCGGCGACTGGGGCACGCAGTTCGGCATGCTGATCATCCGTACCTGTATGAAACGCACGGGTGGCCGACATCTGCAAGGCAGGCTAGAGAACGCCATACGATCAACGCGATCTTCGACGTGATCTTGACAGAGCACTTGAAGCGATTCGATAAGGAGCTGTCGTTCAGATCCGACCGAGGAGCATCCGCGCGACTGGGTCGTGAGACTGCAGAATCAGGTGATCCAGGCCGCGATGCGCTTCTGGAAAGCGTCTTGCCACGGCATCACTATCAGAGTGCCAGGAGCTGTACGATACGTCTGAGCGTCACGCTCTGGAACCGGGAGACGCTCGCGGCGAGAGCGCCTACAACGACGATCTGCCCGACGTCGTGGCGGACCTGCAAAAGCTGGGACTGGCAGTCGAGTCGGACGGGGCGGTGTGCGTGTTTCCGCCGGGATTCAAGACCAAAGAGGGCGAGCCGCTGCCGTTTATCATCCAGAAATCCGATGGCGCGTTTCTCTACGCGACCACGGACCTGGCGGCGCTGCGATACCGGGTCAACGTTCTCAAGGCGGATCGGATCGTCTACGTGACCGACGCCCGGCAGATTCAGCATTTCCAGATGCTGTTCAAGGTCGCGGAGATGGCCGGATGGAACCAGCGGGACGGCCGAGACGGTCGAGCTGGTCCACGTGACGTTTGGCAGCGTCCTCGGCGAGGACGGCAAGCCGTTGAAGACACGCTCGGGGGAGAACGTCAAGCTGAAGGACTTGCTCGACGAAGCGGTCGAGCGGGCCCGGGGCGTCGTGGAAGAGAAGAACCCGGAGCTGCCGCCGGAGCAGAAGGCGAAAATCGCCCAAGCTGTCGGCGTCGGGGCCGTCAAGTACGCCGACTACTCCAACAATCGGACCAGCGATTACGTCTTCAGCTACGACAAGATGCTGGCGATGGACGGCAACACCGCCCCGTACATGCAGTACGCGTATGCCCGCGTCAAATCCATCGAGCGCAAGGCCGAGAGCAAAGGCGTGAACATTCAGGACGATCTGCGGGACCTCCGGAACCTCGATCTGAGCGAGCCGACGGAGCTGGACCTGGGCAAGCACCTGGTCCGTTACGCGGAGGCCATCGAAGCGGCCGCCGCCGATTACCGGCCGAACTACCTGACCTCGTACCTGTACGAGCTGGCCCAGAAGTTCAGCACGCTTCTACACGGAGTGTCCCGTCCTCGACGCCCCGGCGGCCAAACGCCCGACGCGGCTGCTGCTCTGCGACCTGACCGCCCGAACGATCAAGCACGGCCTGAGTCAACTGCTGGGCATTCAAGTTGTCGAGCAGATGTAAGTGTGATAAAATGCGTTCTTATTCGGTGATTTGAAGGCTTGTGCCAGATGCGTTATTCGCTCGAAGAGAGAGATGTCGAAGGCTAAGCTGGCCGAGTTCTGCCAAAGGAACCACATAAGGAAACTGTCGGTTTTCGGGTCTGCCCTGCGCGGGCAATTACGGCCGGACAGCGATATCGACCTCCTGGTGGAGTTTGAAGAAAACCACACTCCAGGTCTTTTTTCCATCGTCCGAATGGAAATGGAGCTCGCGGAGGTGTCGGCAGAAAAGTGGACTTGCGTACGCCGGAAGATCTGAGCGAGTATTTCCGGGACGAGGTAGTGGAGAATGCCGAACTCCAATATCAGGCCTGAAGATCGGACGAGGCTGCAACACATGCTCGATGCAGCTCTCGAGATTCAGCAATATGTGCACTCCTCGACACGGGAGACCTGAACCGGGACCGCAAGCTGGTGCACTCCTTGGTCCGCCTCCTGGAGATCATCGGCGCGGCGGCGACGCAGGTATCAAAGGACCTCCGCGAGAGCACTCCTGAGGTCCCCTGGCCCATCATGATCGGCATGAGGAACCGGCTCATTCATGCCTATTTTTCGATCAACCTGAACATTGTGTGGAGTACGTCGACAGAGGACATCCCCCCGCTGATTGTGGACCTGGAAAGACTCCTGGGCGAGGCACAATGAAGACTGTCCAGAAGGAATTTCGTGTGAGCACCCGCAGCCGGACGGAGATGATCGACATTACGGGTCAGGTCGAGACGGCGGTGCGGGAGGCGGGCGTCCGGAATGGCGACGTCGTTGTCTTTTGTCCCCATACGACCGCCGGGATCACGATCAACGAGAACGCCGATCCTTCCGTGGTCCATGACATCCTGCTGGCCCTCGATGAGATCGTGCCACGGTCGAACCCCGGCTTTCGTCACGACGAGGGCAACTCCGACGCCCACTGCAAAAGCTCGCTCGTCGGCTGTAGCGCGCAGGTCCTCGTCAAGGACGGCGGCCTGGTCCTGGGCACCTGGCAGGCGGTCTATTTCTGCGAGTTCGACGGCCCCCGCAGCCGCCGCGTGCTCGTCCAGGTCCGCGGGGAGTAAGCGGCACGAACCGTCCTCTTCCGGGACGTAATCTGAACATGGACAACAAGATTCGCGCATAGATTTCGCCCAATGTCATCCTGCTGAGCATCGTCAGCTTCCTGAACGACCTCAGCAGCGAGATGATGATGCCGATTCTGCCGATGTTTCTGGAGTCCCTGGGGGCTGGCGGCCAGGCGATCGGGCTCGTGGGCGGCATCCGGGACAGCCTCTCCAATCTCTTGCAGGTCCTGTGCGGCTATTGGTCCGACAAGACCGGCAAACGCAAGATCTTCGTCTATTCCGGGTACGCCGTCTCGACGGTCTTCAAGCTCCTGCTGGCGTTGGCCCGCACGTCGCCGCTGGCGGTGGTCTTCTCGTCCCTGGAACGGACTGGGCAAGGGCCTGCGGACCCCCGCCCGGGACGCGCTCATCGCCGAGTCGATGAGCACCCAGCGGGGCCGGGCCTTCGGCTTTCACCGGGCCGTTCGACACGGCCGGCGCCGTGCTCGGCGCGCTCGCCGCCTTCCTTCTATTCTGGTTCCTGAAACTTGCGTTTTGGAAGATCATTTTGATCGCGGGTCTCGTCGGGGTGGCCGCTCTGGTGCCGATCCGCTTCGTGTCCGCGCCGGAAAGCCGGCGGCCGGACGCCACGCTGAAGTTGGGCGTCGCGGGACTACCCGGCCCTTTGAAGGCCTTCCTCGTGATTGCCGCTGTGTTCGCCTTCGGCAACTTCACCTATATGTTCTTCATCCTGCGGGCCCAGGACGTCTTCACGGGGCGGTGGACCCAGGCCGCGCCGATCCTCCTCTATGTCTTCTTCAACATCATCTATAGTGCGCTGGCCGCTCCGCTGGGCTCCATCTCGGACCGGATCGGACGCCAGAAGGTGCTTGTCTTCGGGTATCTGTTGTTCTCCGCGACGGCCGTTCGGTTTCGCCTTCCTGCACTCGCTGGCGGCCTATGTCGTCCTGTTCGCCCTGTATGGGGCCTTCAACGCAGCGGTGGACGCCACGCAGCGGGCCTATGTCGCGGACCTCGCCCACGGGGAGCGCAAGGCCACTGCCCTGGGGACATTACAGACTGTCACCGGCTTGGCCGCCCTGCCCGGCGGTGTTCTGGCCGGCTATCTCTGGCAGCAGGTCGCGCCGCAAGCCACCTTCCTCTTCGGGGCTGCCGCGGGACTGGCAGCCGCCCTGCTATTCCGGTTGCTGGTGACACGGCGCGTCACGAACCCGTGACCGGCACGCGGCGTATTTCACGTAGGATTGGACTTTTGCAAAATGGCCATTGGGCCTATATTCTTCCCGGAAATCTTATTCTTCGATTTCCGGGAAGAATTAGCGCAAGTCCTTAACCGGTAGGTGGTTCGGAATTGGGAAGGAGAAATCGAGAAACGAGATTTCTCCTTCCCAAAGTAGGCCCAATGGCCATTTTGCAAAAGTCCACTTAGGACCAGGGGAGAAGGGAAATAAAAATGGCGAGGTGGTGGTACCGGCTGGGGGGGAGACCGGTGAACCACGCTGCCTCGCCGAGGTTCAAAAGTTGCCTGAGGCAACAACTATTCCGGGATTTAAAGAACCAATGCAACCGCTCGAATCTGTCTGCCTTGTCAACCAAAAACGATACTGCACGCGTATCAGGGTGAGCCTCCCACCCCATATCACTCCATTGATAGACTGATTATACCTGCCCCAGTGCCACAATGCAAGATAAAAAGCGGCCATTTCGCGTTTTTTTCGCGATGTCGCGACACTGGTCCCACGCTAAGTCCCCTAACTTCCGATGGTTGTGACGTTTTATCCAGCGTCGGCGTTAGGTCACAAAAAACGGCCCTTTCTCGCAGTGCCGCTGAGGGACTGCCGGTTCAGGTGCCATCCTTGATGGCTGTGGCAGCCCAACGCCAGCATGTCTACGGAAAGCGTAGACATTGCAACCCCTCGGCCTTGTCTTCGTCGGGCCTCTGCCGAGCGATCGGTGCGGTTAGCTTGAATTTTGCCGGCTGCGCCCTTGTCGGCGGGGGCGAATTCCCATACACTACTGCCTCTGGGCGTTTGATCGCAGAAATGGACTGATGCAAGGCATTCGCTCGCGACGCATGGAAACAACGAAGATTACCGAAAGAATTAAACGCGTTGAAGGAACGATCGCGGAGACCTGTGCCCGGGTCAATCGGGAACCGGGCGATATTCGGCTCGTCGTCGTGACGAAATCCGCCGAATTCGAGCAGATCGAAGAGGTGATCCGGCTGGGCTACCATCACCTCGGCGAAAACCGCGTACAGCAACTGAAGAAGGTGGCGACGCAGGTGGAGGAGTTCCTGCAGCAGCACCCGGACGATTCCAGCCTGCCCCGGGAGATCCACTGGCACATGATCGGGCACCTCCAGCGCAACAAGGTGCGCCAGGTCCTGCCCGTCGTCACGCTGGTCCATTCGGTGGACACGCTGCGCCTGGCGGAGGAGATCAACAGCTCGGCCACCCACCTGGGCCTCCTGCCGCGGGTGCTGCTCCAGGTGAACACCTCGAACGAGCCCCAGAAGTACGGCGTGCCCATCGGGGCCGCCACGCACCTGGCGGAGCAGATCGAGACCTTGCCGCACCTGAAGCTGATCGGACTGATGACGATGGCCCCGCTGACCCGCAATACGGACGTGGTCCGGGACTGCTTTGCCCGGGCGCACGACCTCTTTTGCGAGATGCGGGGCGAGAAGATCGTCGGCAGCCAGTTCACGGAGCTGAGCATGGGCATGAGCTCGGACTACGAGATCGCCATTGAGGAAGGGGCGACCATCCTGCCGCATCGGGTCCGCCATCTTTGCGTAGCATCAACCGCAACAGATGGAAATCCCAAATCTCAAGCACCAAATCCCAAACAAATCCCAAATCTCAAATTCCAAACGCCCGCACGCCGGTTTGGAATTTGGGGTTTTGGTCATCGGAGTTCGTTTGGGATTTGGAATTTGGAGCTTCCGCCCGGCGGTGGTGCTTGGGATTTCCGCCCTCGGCGGCGGGGTTTCCGCCCCGGCGGTAAAGTGGCAGCGAAATCGGGACGAAAGTAGAAGCGCTGATGGCATCTGCACGGATGTGCGATGCCCGTCCCTGAGCCAGATACAGAAAAGGCTGCCAACATGGGTAAAACGCGATCCGCCGGCGATTCCGAGGGGCTGACGACCTTCACGGATGTGGTTTATCTGTCCGATAAAACGGACATGCCGGCCGAAATCCGCCGGCTGTTCCGGCACAAGAAGGTGTCTTTCTGCCTGCTGCCGCTCGACGGGTACCGCGCGATTCGGGCCCGGCCCTGACCTCGTCGGCACCGTTCTGGTCGACGCCGAAGGCGTGGACATCTCCCGGGACCAGCGACTGGGCCGCATCCTGGAGTCGCTGGAGCGCGACAACATCGGGATCGTCCTGCTCACCCAGCGCATCAAACGCCCCGTCCGGAGCTTCTCCCTGGTCTCCTCGGAAAGCAGTTTCTCCATGCCCAGCACGGTCGAATCCATCTCCGTGGACGACCTGTGGGCACGGATCAGCGTCAACCTGGCGGACCGCAAGAACGAAAACTCCGGGATCGCCGTCAAGCCCGCCACCTCGATGAGCCTGTCCGAGCGGCTCCGGCAAGAACCATCCGGCCGATCCGGCCGCAGGCCGAGGGCGCCCTGATCGAGGGGATGCGCGAGCAGTTGCGTCTGGCCGGCCTGGTGCAGCGGGACTTCCTGCCGTCGCGCCTTCCCAACAGCGAGGAAGTACGCTGGGCCGCCGCCTTCCTGCCCGCCGAGTGGGTCTCGGGCGACATCTACGACGTGGCCCGCATCGACGAGCAGCATATCGGGTTCTACGTGGCCGATGCCGTGGGCCATTCGATGCCCGCCGCCCTGCTGACCATCTTCATCAAGCAGGCCCTCCAGATGCGGCAGACCATCGAGAACAGCTACCGCATTTTCGCCCCGGCCGAGGTGATGAAGAACCTGAACCAGAAAATGGCCGGGCAGAAGCTCTCCGGGTATCAGTTCGTCACCTGCTGCTATTGCCTGCTGAACCTCAAGACGGCCCAGCTCACGTTCGCCCGCGCCGGACACCCCTACCCCATCCTCCTGCGCCACGGCCAACCGCCGCAGCAACTGGAGACTCGCGGCTCGCTCCTGGGCATCTTCGACAACGCCGAGTTCATCCAGCAGACCGTGCAACTGCAAAGCGGCGACCGGCTGCTGCTGTACTCCGATGGCGCCGAGTCCCTGATCGGACGCCTCCACGACAAGCTGGGCTTCCAGTACACCGACGAGTTCCTCGCGATGCAGGACGGCACCATCACCGAGATCGTCGATCGCCTGACCGACATGGCCACCAACCGCCAGGTCAACCCGGCCGAAATCGACGACCTGACCGTGATCGGACTCCAACTGCAGTAAGGCCGCCTGCCAACTCCACCAACCCGCATCTCGTACTGCACCCCTACGACCTGAATCTCAGAATTCCCTCACGCCAAGACGCCAAGATGCCAAGTAGATGACGAGAACAAGAGTACTTTTGAACCTTTGCGAGCTTTCCAGCCCACCGACATAATCCTTGCCGCTGAGCGTAAGAAGAAGGCCCGCGACCAGAAGGCCGTCGAGCTCCTTGGCGAATACGCCTGGCTCAACTCCCCGCCGCGACCAAGTAGCACCGCCGCCCCCGGCTGTGTGTTCCAAGGGCCGCCGGTCTTGGGAGATCGGCGGCCCGTATCCGTTGGCCAAGTGGGCCTTGGTGAAAAGTGCCAAAAAGGGGGCCAGGAGCGAGGAGTTGTAGAGGGGGAAAAAGCACCGAAAAGGGGACCACCGCAGAGGGGGAAAGGGGTCAGGGGAAAGGGGTCAGGCTTTGGATGTAGGGGTCTGGATCGTTCGCCAGAGTGCTGGCTGCCGAGGGCTCTTGCGTTCCTGGGCAACCGCCTTGCTGATCCCGTAGAGGTTGCCCATGTGCAGGGTCTCGCTGAACCAGCGATTCGTGACGCCACAATGCTGCTTGATCCAGCCAGCCAACACCACCTTCCAGACGGCGAGCTTCCGGTCCGAGCGCAGGTCCGATCCGGTTTTGCCCAGACGCCGCAGCCCCTCCTCCAAAAGGACTTCCGCTCGTTCCGCGCCATAGCCTGTCAACTCGGCCCCTCGGTCCGCCGCCAGATCGCCCTTCGCCAGCTTCTGAATCAGGGCCTTCTTGCCTTCCCGGGTGCCGATGTACCAGCCGCGACACAACTGCTGATGCCGCGCCGCCTGCGCGGACGGGTCCTCGGCTTCGAGCAGCGCCAGATACCGCTGGTAGCACCGCATCCCCGCCCGCGTCGGTTGAAGACCTCCGGCCAAGTCCAGCCAGTTCGAATTCACCAGGCACTCCGGACGCCCCCGCCGGAAGAACTTGGGAAAACTGCTTAGCTCGTAGTCGCCCAGCGTCTCCACGCGCCGCAGACCCGCCCGCACAGGATTCAAATGAATGTAGTTGACCACTCGCAGCAGCGAGTCGCCCGCCTCGATCAGCAGGGCCTTGTAACGCCCTTGGAACACGTGACCGCGGTCGTGCACCAGCCGATTGAAGCGATTGGCGAACGTGCTCTGCAGCCACTGCATCCCGGTCGCCAGCCGGCCGTCGGGGGTCTCCACACACAGGTGGTAGTGGTTCGACATGAGCACATAGGCGTGCAGCCGCCAGCCGAAACGCTCACCCGTCTCGAACAGCGTCTGTTCCAACGACACGCCGGAGCCCGCGACCGCGAAAACGTCCTGTCGGTAGTTGCCGCGATTCAGCACGTGGTACACCGCGCCAGCGTACTCGATTCTCCGTGGCCGAGCCATGCTCCTACCCTACCAACCCGCCCCCTCGCCCTCAACACCTATATCCAAAGCCTGACCCCTTTTCCCTCCTTACGCCTACGGCTACGACCCCGAGAATCGTCTGGTCGCGGTGCGTAGGAACGGGTCGCTCCCGGCGGTGACGATCGCTCAAGCCCTGGACTCGCCCTTGACCTACACGACCGGCGGGGATGCCCCCTGGGGGGGAATTCCGGGGACACAATACTAAACTAAAGTGAATTACATGACGGATTCGTTGTGCGGTCAACTACGCCCGGTACGCCTACGATGCCCTGGGGCGGCCCTGGAAGGTGACCGACGCCGAGAATCATGTGACCACCACCCGCTACTATCCCGGACGGCAAGGTCTGGAAGGTGATCGACGCCAAGGGCAATAACGCCGTCGTCAATACCTACAACGCCAGACGGCAGTCTCAAGCAGGTCCAGGACGCCAAGGGCAACGTGACCAAGTACAAGTACAATGGCTTCACTGGCCCTGGCCAAGACCACCTACCCGGACAGACACCTACGAGCAGCCGACCTATGACGAGTACCGGCGGCTCAGCGAGACCCGCGGCCGGTCCGGCCAGATGATCGAGCTGACCTACGACAATCTCAACCGGGTCAGCACCAAGCGGGTCTGGGATGCCAACGACGCCCTTGTCAACACGATCACCTACCAGTACGACCTTCTGGGCCGGCTGTACAAGGTGACCGACAACACCGGCACGACCAAGAACACCTACGACCAGGCCGGACGCCTCATCCGGGTCCAGTATCCGGGCAGTAAGACCGTCTCCTACCAGTACGATGCCGCCAGCAACCGCACGCGGCTGACCTATCCGGACGCCAGCTACATCACCTACGACTACGATGAGCTGAGCCGCATGACGGCGGTCCGCGACTCCTCCGGCACGGCCTTGGCCTCGTACAGCTTACGATGAGCGGTCCCGCCGGACGGCCTGACCTATGCCAACGGGGCCTCCGCCAGCTACAGCTATGACACCGCCAGCCGGCTGCTCTCTCTTGACAACACGACCGGCAACGGGCATCATAAGTATGCCTACACGTATGACAACGTGGGCAATCGCCAGGATATGATGGTCACCGACAGCGGCGGGACGAGGACGCACGTGTACAGTTACGACAGCATCTACCAGTTGACGGCGTGCGATTACCCGCCGGAGCTGAGCTATCTGGCGACGGACACGACGTTCAACTACGACGCCGCCGGCAACCGCACCAGCGTCATCGACGGCAGCGGCACGTGCACCTACACGACCAACAATCTCAACCAGTACACCGCCGCCGGCACGGCCTCCTACCAGTACGACGCCAGCGGCAACATGGTCCATGACCAGAACTACGCCTACGGCTATGACCCGGAGAACCGTCTGGTCGCGGTGCGTAGGAACGGGCTCGCTGCCGCCGGTGACGCTCGGCCAGGCCCTGGAATCGCCCTTGACCTACACCACCGGCGGCGATGCCCCCTGGGTGGTCAGCCAAACGGCCGGGCATGGCGATTACGACTGCGTCTACAGCGACGATCTGGCGGCCAACCAGTCGAATTGGCTTCAGACCACGGTCACCGGTCCCGGGACCTTCAGCTTCTGGTGGAAGGCTCCGTCCTCGGACACGGGCAGTGCGCTGGACGTTCTCGATCGACGGGACCGGGCGCAGCATTCGATCTGCGGCGACCAGGAGACGTGGCAGCAGCAGACCTACACGATCACGGGCTCGGGCGCGCACACCCTGCGGTGGACCTTCAGCCGTTCGGCCGGACGAGAATGACAACGGCGCCGGCTATGTGGATGCCGTGCAGTGGACGGGCTCGGCGGCCCCGGCCCCGGAGCCGCCCTCGAACGACTGGCACCGGCTGACGTACACCTACGATCCGAGCGGCCGGCGGATCGCCAAGAAGTATGACGGCGAGCTCATCACGAGCTACGTCTATGACGGCGACAACTGCATCGCCGAATACGACGCCAGCAGCAATCTGCAACGCAAGTACATCTACGGCCCCTGCACCGATGAGCCGATCTGCATGATCGAGGCGGCGGGCAGCTACGCGGGCACGTACTACTATCACTTCGACGCCCTGGGCAGCGTTGTGGCCCTGACGAACAGCAGCGGCAACACGGTCGAGGTCTACGAGTACGATGTCTATGGGCGTTTGGGGGCATCAGACCCGAACCACCCGAACCGCTTCCTGTTCACCGGCCGGGAATTCGACAAGGAGACCGGCCTCTACTACTACCGTGCCCGCTACTACAACCCCCAGATCGGGAGGTTCCTCCAGACAGACCCTATCGGCTACGATGCCGGCATGAACCTATCCCGGTATTGTGGAAACAATCCGGCGACGTTTGCAGACCCGCGGGTATGGACCCCGTACCTGATCCTGGGCCATGTTTTCCCGGATATGAGGACTCTAACACGCCTTATTACAAGCAGGACTACCCTATGTCTTGCGGCGCGGCAGCGATCCAAAACCTTCTCTACAGTCTCATGAAGACAAATGGGAAAACATGGAGTATTCCGCCCGAATGGGTCGTGCGTGCGTTCCTTGAGACGGTCGTGGACCCCAATCACGCTACTTCAGATGGCAGTAACACGTCCCAGTTCTGGGGGACGAACGGAAGGGGAGCCACCCCGGAGGCTATGGCGACGGTGATAAACATGTTCCTCGGACAAACTGATCTTAACATCCGCTATAAGGTGGTGCCAGCCGGATGGACCCTTAAAGACATGGACACCGCGGTCACTAAATGCAATGCCCCTGCCATCTTCACTACGGCACCGATAGGAACTGAGCGTTTCAGGCACGCCGAGGTCTGCGATGGGAGGCAGGTCTTCTACAATGAGCCCTATGGGGGAACGGCAAATTCCGGTTGGTGTTATGGGGTCATTGATTCCCTCGGCGGTGAGTTCTATAGTAACGACCCGGGCAAGTCTAGTCCGAACAGGGCTGGAGAGAAGGTGTGGGTACCAAACGTCGCGCTGGATGTCCGTCTGAAAAACGGATCCAATTGGGGGTACAATTATGCCTGCCTCCTTCCGTATAACCCATAACGAGTCAGGATCATTGTCGTTTGAGGTCGAGGTTCAAGTAGAATGCATATGAAGAAAGAGCAACGTAGGTTGACCGTTCGGCACGTTATTCTGATTTGTTCAGTTGCCGTTGTTTCTACCTTCAACGGTTGTGGGCAGCCACCCGAACACATGGAAACCCAGATTCGCGCAAATGCTACCACCCTTGCGCTTGTGTCCAATCAGGCACCATCGGAGTTAGGCCCCACATCTCTCATCAGACAACCTGAGCCTGGTATGGAAGTGTTTGACCCCGGGTCCATACCCATTGATCATACGAAGCATGGGTGTCCTCCAAAACTACTCGCCAAAGCTACCAAGGTCTTAGGGGGACACCTGATGCATGCCTGGGATGGCACTTCAACGACGAAGAAGAGCTACTTTTTTGTTGCGGTCTCCGGTCAGCAAGGGTTGTTTCTAGAGAAGGACGGGGACTATATTTACGTGAACTCAGGAGCGGAGCTTGTCGGCATCAATGAGATTCTCGGAGAGTCCAAGTTCACGCGCAGGACTTCAACAACTCGGCCAAGGCGGACACTCTCTTGAGCGAGATCGCAGGTCTTCATCAAGGTGGCGGCCGTTGTCCCGGGTCGAGCTACATGCTGAGGACCACGATGGGGCATGATGAAGAATGGTTGCGCGGGAGCGAAAAGAGCGTGGCGGTGCTGAAGGATCTGTGCAAGGACCCGCAGTTCATGTTCCAGGAAGACACGTGGACGGTCGTGTTCAACATATTCACGTTTGACGGTAGTGTGGACCGCTGGAAGGTGATTGGCGAACACGACCCAAAAGCTAACAAGAACCAAATCCTCAACATAGACGTCGCCCCACTGAAGCCGGCTGGGACTTTTTCCTGGCCCTACATCGGATGACATAACGGGACATAACGGGGACAGCCTCCAATTATGACGGCGGTCCGCGACTCTTCCGGCACGGCGTTGGCCTCGTATAGCTTCGATGAGCGGTCCCGCCGGACCGGCCTGACCTATGCCAATGAACCAAAACGAGGGACAGCCTCCGATTTTTCTATTGACGCGGGCCGGGGCGCGGCGGTAGATTGGCCGTATGCCCAGATTAGCCAGAGCTATTGCCGTTGGGTGTGCCCATCATATTACGCAACGCGGGAATAACCGCGAAGACGTGTTCTTCGTAGATCAGGACCGGCAGGTGTACTTGGAGCTTCTGCAAGAGCAGGCGGACAAGTACGGCTTGGAGATCCTGGCCTACTGCCTCATGACCAACCACGTCCATCTGGTGGCGATCCCGCACGAGGAGGAGTCGCTGGCCCGGGCGATCGGCCGGACCGACTTTCGCTACACGCAGTACATCAATCGCTTCCACCAGCGCAGCGGCCATTTGTGGCAGGGGCGCTTCTATTCCTGCGCCCTGGATGGGCGGCACCTGTGGCCGGCACTCAAGTACGTGGAATTGAACCCGGTGCGAGCGAAGCTGTGCCGGCGGGCGTGGGAGTACGCGTGGTCCAGTGCCGCCGCCCATACAGATGAGAAGGCGGAATCGAAGTTGTTGAACCTGCCGCGCTGGTACAAGCAAATCTCCGTCAAGGAATGGCGTAAGGAGTTGGCGGAAGGGCTGACAGAGGAGGAAGTGGCCCAGATTCGCTTGCGAACGCACACGGGCCGGCCGCTGGGCAGTGACAGCTTCCTCTCCAAGGTGGAGACCCTGTTGGGCCGGCGGGTCCGCCCCCTACCCGTAGGCCGGCCGAGGAAGGTGCAGGAAGACGATAGAAGGGCCAAGGGAAAGCGAAAGTAGACCAGCCGCGTCCCTCACAAAAAACACCATCAGCCAAAGGCGTCCTGCCTCTGCACAGATGCCCCGGCATTCGCATCAGCCAGCAGTAATGTCCTCGAAACACGTGGGGGCGTGCTGCTTGAGGATGGCGAGCATCAACTCGCAGGCCCGGCGGATCTCCCATTGGGCTTTGGGCGACAGGCGAAGCTGGAAGATGTGACGCCATTCGCGGAGGTCCGCCGAGACCACGATCTCGCTCACGCAGGCGTTGGGCAGACGAAGCGGGCGTCCTCCTTCTTCAGGCCCCGATCCCGCCACTTGCGGTACATCGCCTGGATCGTCTTCATGTCCTGGTGAAAGTCGTCCAGGAACTCCGGCGGCATCCCTTCGGGGACGACGTAGGCAAACTGCTCCTCATCCACGTAGCGCTGGGATTGCTGCGAGACCGCCATCAGGCGGTGGCGGACAAGCTGGTGGGTCATGGCCCGCGAGCAGTTCTTCACGCGAAACGTCGCGTACGCGTGCTCCAGGGGCGATTCGTGGCCCACTTTGATCAGGCGGCGGATGAAATCGGCCTGCGAGCCCTCCTCCATCCGGTCGAAACTCAGGTAGCAGGTCCGGCCGGCCTGCTCGATCACCTTCTCGGGCTCCGGCGTGATCGCCACCAGCTCCACCTCCAACTGAGCCCCGTATACGTGTCCATCCATGAGAACCCTCGACCGACTCCGTGTCCTGACTGAGCCGATTCCGCAGTCAACCAGCGATGGCACGGATGCGCCTGCCGATAGTGTGCCCGTATGGGCATCGGTAAAGACACGGCCTTGCGGCTGCCACTCGAAAAGCGGACGCCCTCGATCAACATCGCTCAGGCAATCGCCAACGTCCGCTTTCCCCAGAACGGCCAGGGCGGTGCTCGACGTTGCCGAAGGGGGCACTGACGGCGAAGCCCGCTACGGCATTCTTGATCTTCGCCACCAGCTCCTGGGCAATCTCGATGCCCAGGGCCCGCCCATCCTCTTTGGTGGTCGCCCGGCTCATGCGGTCCAGCAACGCCTTCGGGACCACGACGCCGGGGACCTCGTTGGCCATGAACTCCGCGTTCTTGAAGCTGGTGAACGGCCAGATGCCGGCGATGATCGGGATTTCGGCCCCCGCAATCGCGTCCAGGAAGCGAAAGAGGCACTGCGGGTCGAAGACCGGCTGCGTGACCGCAAACTCCGCCCCCGCCAGGACTTTCTGGCGAAACCGCTCGATCTCCCGCTCCAGATCGGTCGCCACGGGATTGGCCCCCACCCCCGCCACGAGGGACGTCGGCGGATCGATGCTGTTGCCGCCGATATCGACGCCCCGATTGAGGTTCCGGACGACCGTCGTCAGGGCAATCGAGTCCATGTCGAAGACGCCCGTGGCACTGGGGTACTCGCCCAGCTTCGGCGGGTCGCCCGTAATGATGAGCAGATTCCGCACGCCGATGGCCGAGGCCCCGAGAATATCGGACTGCATGCCGATCAGGTTGCGGTCGCGACAGCAGAAATGCAGGATCGCCTCGATGCCGGCCCCCTCCTGGATGCGCACCGCCGTGACCAAGGGCGAGAGTCGGGAGCTGGCCCGCGGCCCATCGGGGATGTTGATCGCGTCCACGCCGGCCCGGGCACACTGCCGGGCTTTCTCCACCACGCCCGTCACATCGACGCCACGCGGCGGGGTGATTTCCACCAGCGTAACGGGCTCCCCCGCCGCCAGCTTGGCCCCGAAGCGCGACCTGGTCGGCCAGCGGCTGCGGCTCGCGCAGGATGGGTTTGGCCGCCTGGGGGACCTCGGCCACGGCCGAGGCGGCACTCTGAGCCGCCGCTTTGCTGATGGAGCGGACGGCCCGCACGATTTCCCTGATGTGCTCGGGCGTCGTGCCGCAGCAACCGCCGATAATCCGGGCCCCCATCTCGAAGAAGCGTTTCGCGTATTCGGCCATGTACTCGGGGGTGCACATATAGAGCTGGCGGCCCTCGACCCGCCGGGGCATGCCGGCGTTCGGCTGGACGGAAATCGGCTTGTCCGTGACCCGGCGGATCAACTCCAGGCTGCTGAGCATGCCCGATGGTCCGACGGAGCAGTTGAGACCCACGGCGGCAACGGCTTCCTCCTGGGCGATTCGCGTGATGGCGTGGTCGATGCGCTCGCCGTAGATGGTCTCCTGGCTCTCGCCGACCGTCATCTGCGCCACAATGGGCACGTCGCCCAGACCCGCTGATGGCCCGGATGGCGATCAGCAGCTCCTCCGTATTGGAGAACGTCTCCAGGATCAGCAGATCCACGCCGGCTTGCACCAGGGCCCTCGCCTGCTCCTCGAAAACCTGTCCGGCCTCCGGCGATGTTATCGGGCCGTGCCCCACCAAGTCGCCCCCCAGCGGCCCCATGGACCCGGCCACCAGGACCGAGTCCTTGGCCGCCTCGCGCGCGAGACGGACCCCCGCCCGATTGACCTGCTCCACCTCCCCGGCCAAGCCGAACTTCGAGAGTTTCAGCCGGTTGGCCCCGAACGTGTTGGTCTCGATGAGATCGACCCCTGCCTCGACGTAGCCGTCGTGGACCTTCTTGACGAGTGCTCGGGTCGCTCAGGTTCAGCTCGTCGAAGCAGCGATTGAGGAAGACCCCGTGTTGGTATAGCATGGTCCCCATCGCTCCATCGCCGATAAGGACCCGCTCGTGGACAAGCTGGTCAAACGCGGATCGTTTCACACCATGGCCTCCCAGCCGGTGGATGTTCATCTATGATTGCGAAGTAACGCAACATAGCTACAAGGCCGTGTCGATGCAAGCGATTTTACTCGCGATGTGCTCAAGATCGCCGGCCCGATAAGATCGTCACGGCTCGCCACATTCTCCACGATTCGCACGTCTCCATGTCGGCGTAATTCCCCATGTTGACACGACTTAGCTCTTGACTTTAAGATGGGAAAGACGGTATAATTCGGCAACAGTGATAATAGTCCCTGTCTTGTTCCGGCGACTGCTCTTTAGTATATTCTACATATGAAGGTGCGTCATTGGTGCAAAGAGACCCAGGACGCCAACTTGTCCCTTGGGGGTACGGCGTGATGAAGAAGGTTTTGGCCATTCTGGTGTTGGTGCCGTTCGTGGTGCTGTCGGGATGCAAGAGCACACCTCGCGAGAAGGATAGCTTCGACGACAAGCCCGCGTCGGCGGCTTCCGGCAAGACCTACTTTTGGGATAAGGACCTGCGGCCGACGATGGCCGTGCCGCCGTCGAAACCCAAGTCGAAGCCGGCCTCACGCCGGCCGGAGACCAGCGCCGGCAGCCGCACAGAGCCTGCCCGCACCGGCAGAGACGCAGAAAGAGCCGGTAGCCAAAGTCGCCATCGAGTCGCCCAAGAAGGCGGCCGACAGCGCCGGCGGAGGTTGTCACGCCCTCGGTCGAGCCACTGCAGTCGATCAACAAGTCGGGGCAGAAGGCGGCCGGCTCCGAAGAGTGGGCCCCGGTCGCGGGGACGGGATTGGTCTACCGTGGATGAGACCGGCGGCGCATGTCCTTTCGCTTCGTCTATCCGCGGCCGGACTTCGGCATCATCCAGATCGACAAGACGATGCCGCAAGAAGTCCGCCTGAATACCCCCTTCTCCTACATCGTCAAGGTCACCAATCTGACCGACACGATGCTCGCCGACCTCACGATCGCCGAGACGGTTTCCAAAGACTTCGAGTTCAAGGCCTCCGAGCCGGCCGGCCCAGACGGACGGCAACAAGCTCACGTGGACGATCGATTCCCTCGGGCCCAAGGCCAGCAAGAGCATTCGGATCGACGGGTGGCCACCGCCTCGAAGTCTCTGGAACAGTTCACCGCCATTACGCACACGATGCGGGTCCCCGCCACGGTCAAAGTGGTCGAGCCGACGCTGGAGCTCAAGAAGATCGCGCCGGCTGAGGCCCTGCTGTGCGAGCCCATCCAGGTGGACTACGTGGTGACGAATACCGGCACGGGCGCCGCCCAGAACGTGCAGGTCGTCGATAACCTGCCGGCGGGCCTGCAGACGGCCGACGGCAAGGGCAAGATCGCCCTGGACGCCGGCACGCTGGCCGCCGGTGAGTCCCGTCGGTTCTCCACCAAGCTGCGGGCGACCAAGACCGGCACCTTCGTGGGCAAGGCACTGGCCACTTCGGCGGCCGGCATCAAGGCAGAGTCCGATGACGCGACGACCAATATCCGCCAGCCGGTCCTGACCCTCACCAAAGCCGGCCCCAAGAAGCAATATCTGGGCCGCTCGGTGGCCTACGAAATCACGGTGTTCAACAAGGGCGATGGTCCCGCCCAGAACACGATCATCGAAGACATTATTCCGCCGGGCGTGACGAACATCGAAGCGACGGCCGGCGCCCAGTTCTCCGGCTCGAAGCTGGTCTGGGAGCTCGGGACTCTGGAACCCAACACGTCCAAGAAGGTCAAGGTCACGTACACGCCGTCCAAAGAGGGCGAGCTGATGGCCAGCGCCACGGCCTCCGCCTACTGTGCCGAGCCCGTGACGGAGTCGGCCAAGACGTCAATTACCGGAATCGCCGCCACCCGGCTGGAAGTTGTGAATGCGGAAGACCCCGTCGAAGTGGGCGTCAATACGACCTACACGATCACGATCAACAACGAAGGCTCGGCGGCGGACAGCAACGTCCGAATCGTCTGCCAGCTCGACGAGAAGCTGCAGTATGTCTCCTCCGCAGGCGCCACGGCCGGCTCCCTGATCGGCAAGACCGTCAGCTTCGCGCCGCTTCGCAGCCTGGAACCCAAGACCAAGTCGACTTGGCGTGTGGTGGTCAAAGGTCTGCAGCCGGGCGACGTCCGCTTCAAGGTCACGATGTTCACGGACCAGCATGCGTTGCCCATCGAGCAAATGGAAGCCACGCACTTCTACCAGCAGAACAACGGCAATTAGTCCCAGTCCTCTACGCCGCGGCCCCACCAGGCCGCGGCGTTCTTTTGCGCTCCCGGAGGAGAACGGCGGGGAGATTCCACTCTCGCGGCGGAGTGCCTTTACCTAAGTTCCCACAAAGACGCCACATAGCATAAACTGCGTTAGATCAGCAAACCAGGCAACAGTTTCAACGACCTCGAAGGTCGCGACCACGCCACGGACACGAGACTGGAAATTATGTTGCAACCACCACCGGGGACGGTATACTGGCGTGCCAAGCAGATGTTCGCCCTGGGTTCTCAGACGCGACAGGTGGCGTTTGGGGACCCCCCAATCCCTGTCCGGGCGTTGTGCAGGGACTCTGTCGGGCCCCCAAACGCGATGCATGGCGTTTGGGAACCCGATAGCCCATCTTGGGCCCCGGGAAAGGATGCAGTCATGGCCGAAAAAGATGCCGATGTCCAGAAGTTGAAAGAGCTCATTAAGCTCATGAAAGAGAACGATCTGACCAAAATCGACATTCGGCACGGCGACGACTATGTTTCCCTGCAGAGGGCCCAGCCGCAACAGCCGGGGGCGACCCTGGGGCCCGTGCTCGCCTCCCTCCCTGGCGTGGGAGCCCCGATCGTGATGTCGCCCACCGCCGGAGGACAAGGCGGCGCTCCGGCGCGAGAGGCCCTACAGGAGATCAAGTCCCCGATCGTCGGCACGTTCTATGAGGCCCCCAGCCCGGACTCCGATCCCTACGTCGAGGTCGGCGCCCACGTCGATCCGCAAACGGTCGTCTGCATTATCGAGGCCATGAAGGTGATGAACGAGATCAAGGCGGATGTCAGCGGCACCGTCATGGAGAAGACCGTGGCAAACGGCCAGGCCGTCGAGTATGGCCAAGTGCTGTTCAGAGTCAAGCCGGATTAAGCAGAGTTGGAAGGTTGAAGTGTCGAGTTGGAAGTATGCCATTGCGAGGAGCACAGCGACGAAGCAATCTCAGCCCGGCGGATGAGAGATTGCATCGCCCCGCTCGCAATAACATGCTTGAGACCCCACACGTCCAACGGGTTTCATAAGAGTCACACGGAATGCTATCACGAATCCTTGTCGCCAATCGCGGTGAGATCGCCCTTCGCATCATTCGGGCCTGCCACGAGTTGGGAATCGAGACGGTGGCCGTCTACTCCGAGGCGGACCGCCACGCTCCCTACCTGCGCTTGGCCGACGAGGCAATCTGCATCGGGCCGTCCGACTGCGACCAGAGCTACCTGAACATCCCCCGGATCATCAGTGCGGCCGAGATCACCAACGTCGATGCGATCCATCCCGGCTACGGGTTCCTCGCCGAGAATGCCGGCTTCGCGGAGATCTGTCGCGACTGCGGCATCGGCTTCATCGGCCCCGGCATCGAGGCCATGCGGCTGCTGGGCGACAAGGTCGAGGCCCGCAAAATCGCCCGCAAGGCCAAGGTCCCCATCGTCCCGGGCTCGGAAGGCGTCCTTCCGAACGAAAGCGAGGCGATGAAGCTCGCCAACCAGATCGGCTACCCCGTCATCATCAAAGCGGTCGCCGGCGGTGGCGGCCGCGGCATGCGCGTCGTCCACAACGACGTCAGCCTGCGGGCCGCGTTCAACGCGGCCAAGACGGAGGCCGCAAGCCGCCTTCGGCGACGGCGACGTCTACCTCGAAAAGTTCATCGTCGAGCCCCGCCACGTCGAGGTCCAGGTCCTCGCCGACCAGGAAGGCAACGTCCTGCACTTCTACGAGCGCGACTGCTCCATCCAGCGGCGGCACCAGAAGATGATCGAGGAATCGCCCTGCCCCGTCCTCCAGGAGCGGGACCGCCAGCGTCTGTGCGACGCGGCGATTCGCGTCATCAAAGAGGCCAAATACGTCAACGCCGGCACCGTCGAATTCCTCCTCGACAAGGACAACAAGTTCTACTTCATCGAGGTCAACACCCGCATCCAGGTCGAGCACCCGGTCACCGAGATGGTCACGGGCTACGACCTGATCAAGCTCCAGATCCAGGTCGCCAGCGGCCAGCCGCTCGGCCTGCGGCAAAAGGACATCACGCACCAGGGCGTCGCGATCGAGTGCCGGATCAACGCGGAAGACCCGGCCAATAACTTCTCTCCCTGCCCCGGCACGATCACGGAATACCGCGCCCCCGGCGGCTTCGGCGTCCGCGTGGACACCCACGCCCACCAGGGCTGGACGGTCTCGCCCCACTACGACTCGATGATCGCCAAGCTCATCGTCCACCAGAAGACCCGCCCCGAGGCGATCGCCACGATGCGCCGCGCCCTCGAGGAATTTACGATCGGCCCCATCAAGACCACCATCCCCGCCTGCCTGGAAATCCTCTCGCACAACCTCTTCGTCAAAGGCAAAATCGACACCGGCTTCGTCGAACGAAACTTCTGACCTCCGGCGGAGCGGTGACAACTGCCTCTTACTCTCGGGGCTCCCGGTGGCGAGCGTTGCCGGCCCCTTGCCTGAAGGGTTTCAGCGCCCATCGTCACGTGGCCTATCTCGCCCTACAAGGTAGGGCCGAACTCGCCACCGCCGGCCGGCTACGCCCTTCCAATTCGCGCAGGATTCCCATTGGCGTCGGGAGCGACCGCACATATAATAGCTCAAGTTTTACGTGGCGGCTATAGAGACCGAGAGACGATCTCCCGAAGTTGAATTGACACCTCCGGCTCTCGCGGAGGTGCACGGGAGGCGAATGAATGACGGCCTCACTTGAGATTGGTTGCGCGAGTTCACCAGAAGGATGTCCATCATATCGTTCTGGCCCAATTGTGGCGCCTCGACGGGGCGATAGAGAAAGAACTCACTCTCGTAAGCGATCGCATGAGCTCTTGTGGCATGCGTATGACAATCAGTCTCTACAAAAAGGAAAGGCGAAAACATGGCTTGGCAGAATGCGCAGCACCAAGTGTCCCCCAGGGATTGTCTCGACGTAGTCTCCTGCAGCGCGCGGCGTTGGGCGCGGCCGCTGCGGCCAGTATCCCGCCCCATACCGGGGCCGCGGCCGAAAAGGGCCAGCCAGCCCCCGGCCTGGACTTTCCGATCATAGATTACCACGTGCACCTGTCCGGGGCCCTGACGATCGACAAGGCCGTCGCGCTGGCGAACACGCGGGGCGTCAAGTTCGGCATCGTGGAGCACCCGGGCCCCGGGTACAAGCTCGTCAATGACGAGGCCCTGCGCCGATACCTCGACATGCTGAAGAAGTACCCGGTCTACCGGGGCCTGCAGCCGGTCTATCCCGATTGGGCCAAGAGCCTCTCCAAGGATCTGCTTTGCGAATTGGACTACATCCTGATGGATGCGCTCACCCTGCCGGAGAAGAATGGCGGCTGGCTGCGCATCTGGCGCAGCGATACCAAAGTGACCGACAAGCAAGCGTTCATGGCCCGTTACCTCGATTTCAACGTCCAGGTCCTGACGGAACAGCCCATCGACATCTTCGCCTGGCCCACCTACCTGCCCGACTGCATCAGCCAGGACTATGATGCCCTTTGGACCAACGAGCGGATGCAAAAGCTCGTGGACATCGTGATCAAGAAGGATTTCGCGATCGAGATCAACGAGATTGCGAAGGTGCCGAAACCTCGTTTCGTCAAGATGGCCAAGGCCGCCGGCGCCAAGTTCACTTTCGGCACGGATAGTCGCGACGAGCGTGCGGGCCGGTTCGACTATTGCCTCCAGATCGCCAAGCAGTGCGGCTTGACGGCCAAGAACATGTTCCAGCTCAAGCCCGACGGCCAGAAAGCGATCCAGCGGGCCCTCAAGGCCTGAAGCCGGCCGTGACGGCCTGAAAGGATGTGGAGAAGTATCACGGGCGTCCCGCCCGTGGAGGCAGGGCCAAGATGGCCCTGCGACTCATGGGCGGGACGCCCATGCTACGGCAAACCAGCTTCTCACACACCCTCTGAGAAACCGAGGAACGCTCTTGGGAATTGGCTTTGTTTGACGACTCGGTCCTGAGCCGCTGCCCTGCTCGTGCTGACGCCGACAGGCGACTCTTCGTAGAGCCTGCCCTCGACCTGATCGAGGGTCGGGCGTCCGTCGCCCGACTTCTTCCACGCTCACCGCCGGAAGCCTTGTCGCCGCTGGAATAGGGCCGAAATGGCTTTGTTTGGCGCGACCTCACTCCGCTCGGCCACTACCCAAAACGGATTCCTCGCGCCAAGATCGCCAGGAACGCCAAGGAAGAACGGAAGATGCGAGACCCAGAGCAGAGCTGAAATGGCCTAAGTCTTGCGCTCTTTGCGTCTTTGCAGAACCTTCTTTGCCTTCTTCCTCGCCGCAAGAATATCCCGATTACCCCTTTGAAAAGGGCCTGTTCCTCGCGTTCGCCATTTCTTCTTGGCGTCCTTGGCGTCTTTGCGTGAGACATACTTCCGACTACCGGCTACTGACTACCGGCTACAGCCCTTCATATTCCGGCGTTCCGGGCGGGAAGTTCAGCCACGCGTGTTCGCCGTAGACTTCCCGCGCTTTGCGGTCGCGGGACCTTCGCCGCCTCCACCTCATCGGCGAAGACGCCCAGGTATCGTCGTCCCACTTGGGCCAGCCATTTGTCTCCATGAGGGGAGACGCCCACGAAGCGGGACTTCCTGCCGGCACGGCCCCGCTGGTTGTGGGCGTTCTGCGTCCGGTC
Source organism: uncultured Planctomycetota bacterium (assembly GCA_963750205.1). Taxonomy (GTDB): domain Bacteria; phylum Planctomycetota; class Phycisphaerae; order Sedimentisphaerales; family Anaerobacaceae; genus PLanc-01. The sequence continues at coordinate 2,146 of CAVVRJ010000039.1, read as the reverse complement.
GCAGATGCAGAGATTGCAGCGCCGATTATCCAAGCTGTTGCCGTTCTTGTGGTCTACGACCTTTCCCTCCGGCGGATCCATAATCTGGCGGTGCATGAACACCAGGTGGCCGCGTCGCTCCGGCCGGCATAGGGGGCCCCGCAGGCGCCGGCGCGGGCCACACGCCATTTGTAGTCCTTGAGCCATTCGTAGTCCGCCTCGTCCACGAGGGCGTGCAGATTCTGCGTCAGGGGGATATAGCGCGTGTGGGGATAGGGCGGCACGGGGACCTCGCCGTCGGTCCGACCCGGTTTCCTCCGGAAGTTGCGGCACGGCGTGCCGGGGACCGGCCGCATCTGTCCCGGCGTATCCGGGTGATTCGCGCACTGCCCCATCATGGGGAACCCCGCCAGCAGCGTCCGCGCCCACAGCATCAGGTGGGACACGCAGAACACGCATTGCCGACAGCTCCATTTGGGTTTGTTTGCCCTAATCTCCGCCCGCTCCCCGGCCGTGACCGGCCGCCGGACCCTTGTCCCCCGCCCCGCTTCCTCCGGCTCCCCGACAAATGCCTTTCGGGGATGACCTTCTTTCTGTTCGCTTCTCCATGTTGCCTCCCCAATCTCTACAAGAAGAACCATATTTCGCGCGGAGACGCGGGGCGCAGAGTGCAAAAGCCATCTTGTCCAACACATCTCCGCGTCTCTGCATCTCTGCGGAGTCGAGTTTTCGTTCCGCGGGGTGTGTTGTGCAAATCACAAACCAACTTGGCCAAGATTTCTGACGCGAGGGAGAAATATTGCGACATCGTCACACATATTACCCCTTATCCCAAAAGGATTTAGAGTCCGTCGCCCGGAGCAGGGAGCACCGCGGCCCCCGGCGGTGACCCTCCGGCCTCACGGGGCTGCCATCGTGACCGTCACCTGCCACTTCTGACACGGAGAACCCATAAGATCGTGTCTCGCGCAAGATCGCCAAGACGCCAAGGAAGCACGGAAGACGAAAGACCGAGAGCGGGGAGTGAAATATCCCCGAAACCTCGGCGATCTTCGCGTCCGGTTCGGCTTCGCTCAGGGCGGGCTTTGGCGCGAGACCCTTCTCTGCTTGCTTCCTCGCCGCAAGGGTGTCCGGATTGCACCTTGTAGAGGGCCCGTCCACTGGGTTCCTCCTTTCTTCTTGGCGTTCTTGGCGTCTTGGCGCGAGAGTGGATTTCGTTGCGGCCACCTTCGGGGAAGGTCCGCGCCGGAGACGTAAGATATGGCGGCGTTGCCTCCACACCCGTAAGTCCTTGTTCCACAGAGGCTAACGCACAGCAAAAAATGTAGCACAGCCGCCCCCGGCTGTGGTCTTCCCTTGACTAAGAAAAGATTCGGCTGTATATCTTCTTAGCGGCTTTCGCTAAGAAAGTAGGGTTTCTTAAGGACACTCAAGGCGCCGGCAGCAATCGCAGAGCGTCCCCGAATTCGCCCTCCGCGGGCCATCGAACCTTCACGTCCCGTTCTTCCGCGCCAGCCGATCTTCGATCTGCCGCTGTAGGGTGCGGGTCTGCTGCTGTAGCAGCACCAGTAGCGGCTTCCAGGTGGGCTCCTGGGCTTCCGCAACCCGCAGCCGCTCTACGGCCGTGTGCAGTCGATGCAGGTAGATGGTCATGGTCTCGGACCCATCGCATTCGTGCAGAGCCTCTTGGCAGTCCCAGAGGAGACGAGCGATCGTCTGTAGCTCCCTGTCGTCCATACTGGATGGTGTCGGGGACCTGTCTACCGGGGCAGCGTGGGGACCGGGGCAGGAAACCGCTGGCGGCAGCGGCACTTGATCGTTGCTCATATCTGTCATTCCACAGTCAAGTGTCCGCGAATAGGCCCCGGTTCGCAGGTATGATTCATCCGCCGCCTCTATCGGCCATCCGAGACGTCAGAATAAGGGAAATCTCCAAGGATCAGGCAACGACTCTTCGAACCGCAGATCAACAGTGATGAACGCTGCCCGGCCTCGGTCGAAATCAAAACGCCTTTGAACAACGAATCCACACCAATACCACGAATCAGCCTTGCGGGTCTTTGTCTCTTCATTCGTGCGATTCGTGCCATTCGTGGTTTCTATCTCCTTGTTGGTCCCGATTTGCGTCATGCTGTCGGAATTATCTGGAAGAGGTCTTTCAAAGGCG
>CAVVRJ010000038.1:0-19273 GCA_963750205.1 uncultured Planctomycetota bacterium | reverse complement strand
CTGTCATACACAACATTATTGGCCATGGTCAGTGCCTCCCTGTGGACGTGTGAATTCTGTGTCTCGTTTGTCGTCCCGTTGCCGGATGAGCTCACTCCAAGACCGGTGGAGGACGTGCGTTCTCCATATTACCTCCTTCGCAACAAATGGTTGCTGTTGGTGATCGGAAATCCTCCCACATGGTCGGCAAAGCTGATGCCGGCCGTCCCCTCCAATGTCTGGAAGACGTGCAGGGCGGTCGCGGTGGCGGCTTTTTCGGAGGCGCAGAGGAAGGGACCCACCCGACGGTAGGAGCCGGAGGAGAAGTAATTCGAACAGCCGCACCAGTTCATGCAATAGTCTTTTATGCCGCAGGACACGCACTCGGCGTTCGGGCTGTCACCGTCCGCTCCGTGGCAGAATAGTCCCTCGATCCGCAGGCCCTCATCGATATGGCCGATGCAATGGTCCGAGCCCCCGGAGCCGATCAGGCGCTCGCAAGGGTAGATCTTCCCGTCTGGGGCGAAGGCGAATTCGCGCGTGCCCATGTGGCAGCGTTCCCGTGGATCGTACCCTCCGCGCAGCATCACGGCGATCTTGCTGTCGATCAAGCTGATAAAATGAGGATCGTGTGACAGGTAGTGACGAATATACTGCTCGGCCACCTGGCCGTAGATCTGAGGCAAAAGACCGGCCTCCGCCCCGGTCCAGGAGGCCGAGAAGTCCGGGCTCAAGTAGATCTGTCTGACGCCCAGCGCCGACAGATACGCCACTGTCTGCGACAAGGCACGAACCGTTGCGGGACCATAGACGGCGTTCACCGGGACCAGAGAAAATGCCTCCATCGCCTGCCGAATGGTACGGGATACCACGGCGGATGAGCCTGAACCATTCCGGAAATGCCGGAACCGGTCTTGGACCGCTGGGGGCCCGTCACAACTGATCGTGAATCCCACGTTGTGGGCCTTCACAAATGCGGCAATGGCCTCGGAGAAGATCGTACCGTTGGTCACGATGGCCAAGTCCACCGGATGGGCGCCGAAGTCGGGATGGCTCTCGATCATCTCCGTAATGGTCCGGATCAGCTCGAATTCGAGCAGCGGCTCCCCGCCGAAGAACCCGATATCCATTTTCTCCCGGGCGGGAGTCAGAGCGAAGATGAAATCGACGATCTTGCGAGCCACGACGGGGGACATCCGTGTCTGCTGCTTGCCGATGTAGCAGTACGTACAATCCAAGTTGCATTGGCGCGTAAGGCAGAGCGTGTACTTCATCGGAAGTCTCTCCAAACCGTTTGCGCTTGCCGATGACGATTCGGGCGATTCAATGGTGCTCTGCCGTGGTGTGTCGTATGCCCGTTGGCGTGACGGTACACCTTCTCCCCTGCCGGGTCAAGGACATTTCGCAGAGGAACTCACATTTTCCCGGCGTCGTGTGTGACTACGTTTATGGGGCCCCTGCGGTCCTTTCTGTCATCCTGAGCAGTAGCGAAGGATCTGGGCCAAGCAAAGTAACACGCGTCCAATCCTTTCGCCGCCCAGATGCTTCGCTGCACTCAGCATGACAAATGAGGGCCGATTCCCCACGAAAGTTAGTCGCACACCCGGCGTCGGACACAGCCAACGAGCAAGGTATCCGAAGTGCCACGCAGGACCGACGCGCTGGATCGGAGTCGGGAGGGGCAAGCGGCCCCGTCGCGTTCACGGCGTTTGCTTGCCTTGGGCGGCCAAGCTGCGCTGGGCACGCCCAAGCCGGTCCTGGGCCCGGGCTGTGTCACCGGCCTGCTGGTAGGCCTGGCCGGCACGCTGCAACGTCAGCGCCATGTCGCGATAATGCTTCGCCTTCTGGAACAGGGCCGCCGCGTGATCCAACGCCGCAGCGGCTTCGGCGGGATGTCCCTCTTGCAGGAGGATGTCCCCGGCCAGTCGTTCCCGGGCCGCCAACAGGGCAACATCAGTCATGTGATGCGGGTCCGTAGCGGCCAACGCGGTCTTGGCCCGCGTCAGATCGCCCTGCCGATAGGCCACCGTGTCTTGCAGCAACAGCGCCTGGAAACGATGGTTTTCGTCGGGTGAGGCCGAGAGCACCTGGTCGGCCAGGGACAGGGCCTGCCCCCAGCGGCCCTGCCGCTGGGCGACCGTCGCTTCCAACAGCAGCACGTCGGCGGGATTGCTGGCGCTGCGCTGGAACGCCGCGCCAGCGTCGGCGAGCGTGGCCCGCGCCTGGTCGAGTTGTCCCACGAGGATTTGGCACAGCGCCAAATTGTAGGCGGCGTTGCCGATCTGGGCGGCGGCGTCCATGGCGAACGCCCGGGTCAGGACGTTGCCTTTGTCGAGGACGCTCTTGAGGTCATCGGCGACGGCGGGGTCGGTCAGGAGCTTGCCGGCGGCGCCCTGGCCCTGCTCAACCCCCGCGACCAGGGTATCGAGCCGCGCGAAGAGCTGATCCAACCGCGTGCGGCTCTCATCCAGGTGGGCGCCCAGAACCGTCCAGGCTTCCGCGCCGGTGCTCAGTTTCTGGCCGAGGGCGGTCCACGTCTCTACGCCGGCATTGACCTTCTCCAGCACCGGCAGAACCGCCCGGCGGATCTCGTCGATGGCTGTTTCGATCGTGGGCGGCAGGGACTTGCAGGGGATGGAAGCACCTCGCCAGGGTAGCGGCGGGCCGGTGCCGCGCGTGATGTCGAAGTACGCGTCGCCCGCCAGGCCCAGCTTCCGCTTGACGCCCGCGAAAGAACCCGCCCGTCAATCTTCATGATCCCCAGTTCCGTCGCCATCGCGCTGCCGCTCCGCACGATCATGATCAGGCTGACCAGCACCGGGGCGAGTTCTCGTACCACGATGGTCACCAGCAACGGCCCGAGCAACTGGGATTGTCCGGCCAGACCGATCCAGAACACCAGGTGCACGACGATCGTGATGCCGACAAAGACCGCCACGCCGCTGACAAACGCGACCGACTCCACGCCGAGGACCACGATCTGGTGCACGAAGGCGCGCCGTACCGGACGTACCCAGGAGCGCGGCTGAACGCTAACCAGGAGCACGGTCCCGAGCACCGCCGCCGTATCGATCAACTGGTCCCACCGCGCCCAAGTTGCTTCTCCCACGCGTCCCATCCCACGCCAGAGTGTTCTCGGAAACCCACCTGCCATGTCGGTTCATCCTGCGAAAGCAGCGTGATTCTCCGTGCACTGTCGGAGATAGGCTACGTCCTAAATCCCTGTTTCTTCATAGGGCAAAACCGTAGCCGGATAGACCGGAAGGCTGCTTTACAAACCTCGTGCCAGGGATGTCGCGACCCTTAAGGATTTTCCTTATAAGCGACAGACGAATCTCTTCCCTATATGAGGATGCGGCTATAATCCGCAGGCGTAGGGGAGAGGCTCGTGCAACCGGAAGAGAGCGGCAATGAGGCGGTGGATGTGGATGAAATGCGGCGGAGACCCGCCCGTGAGGACGGCTTCGGCTTTACGCTGTGGAATTGAGGGAATCGACCACTATGCCAAGACAGAAGAGAGATGGATCGTTGTCGTCTGGGAAGCCGACCGGCTTGGAGAAATGCCCGACCGGCATTCGCGGGCTGGATGAAATCACCTTCGGCGGCCTGCCGCGCGGACGATCCACCTTGATTTGCGGCGGGGCCGGCTCCGGCAAGACCCTCCTGGCGATGGAGTTCATCATCCACGGCATCCAGGATTTCGGCGAGCCGGGCGTTTTCATGGCCTTTGAGGAGACCGCCGAAGACCTGACCAAGAACGTCGCCTCTCTGGGCTTCGATCTGGAGGATCTGATCCGCAAGAAGAAGCTCGCCGTCGATTATGTCCGCATCGAGCGCAGCGAAATCGAGGAGACCGGCGAATATGACCTGGAGGGCATGTTCGTGCGGCTCAGTACCATGATCGAAGAGGTCGGCGCCAAGCGCGTCGCCATCGACACGATCGAGGCCCTGTTCGCGAGCCTGCCCAACGAAGCCGTTCTGCGGGCCGAGCTGCGCCGGCTCTTCCGCTGGCTCAAGGATCGCCAGGTCACCTCCATCATCACCGGCGAACAGGGCGAGCGCACGCTCACCCGCCACGGCCTGGAGGAGTACGTCAGCGATTGCGTGATCTTCCTGGACCACCGCGTGGCCAACCAGATCGCCACCCGGCGGCTGCGGATCGTCAAGTACCGCGGCTCCACGCACGGGACCAACGAATACCCGACTTTGATCGACGAGCACGGCCTGAGCATTCTGCCGATCAGCTCGCTGGGCCTGGACTATGGCGTCGGCACCGAGCGCATCGCGACGGGCATCGACCGCTTGGACACCATGCTGGGCGGCCAGGGCTATTTTCGCGGCAGCAGCGTCCTGATTTCCGGCAGCGCCGGCACGAGCAAGACCAGCATCGCGGCCGCCTTCGCCGACGGACTCTGCCGCCGGGGCGAACGCTGCCTCTTCCTGGCCTTTGAGGAAGTGCCTTCCCAAATCATGCGGAACATGGCCTCGATCGGCATCGACTTGGACCCCTGGGTCCGCAAGGGGCTGCTGCGCTTCCAGGCGGTGCGCTCGACGCTCTACGGCCTGGAGCAGCACTTGGTGAGCATCCACAAAGCCGTGAGCGACTTCCAGCCTGCCGGCGTGATTGTGGACCCCATCACCAATCTCACGGTCGTCAGTGACCAGCGGGAGATCAAGACGATGCTGACGCGGCTGATCGACTTCCTGAAGAACCAGGGCGTCACGGCCCTGTTCACCAGCCTCACCGAAGGCGGCCAAACAGCCGAGCAGAGCGAAGTCGGCGTCTCTTCGCTGATGGATACCTGGCTGCTCTTGCGAAATATCGAAAACGGGGGGGAGCGGAACCGCCTGCTGTTCGTCCTCAAAAGCCGTGGCATGGCACACTCCAACCAGGTCCGTGAGTTCCGGCTATCCGATCAGGGCATCCAGCTCCAGGATGTCTACGTCGGCCCCGGGATCGTTTTGGCCGGATCGGCCCGGCTGCTCCAGGAGGCGCAGGACAAAGCCCAGGCCGCCAGCGAGCAACAGAAGATCGCCCGCCGCCGGCGCGAGCTGGAGCAGGAGCAGACGCTCGCGCAGGCGCAGTTGAGCGCTTTGCAGCTCAAGACCACCGCCCTGGCGGAAGAGCTCCAGACGCTCGCGAGCGACGAGCAGACGCGGCTGGCGACCGCGGCCCGGGAGCAAGCGGAGGTAGCGCGCGTGCGCGGCGCAGACGGAAACAAAAATACGCCCAAGAAAGGAAGTCATGCCCATGTCAACAAACGTGAAAAGCCGTAGAGCAGAGGCGCCGGACCGGCCGTTCGATGGCCAGTCCGGCTCCGCGGAGTCGTGGGAGCTGCGGGCCCAGACCGACGACTTGCTGGCCGCCAATGCCGCCCTGATCGAGAGCGAGGAGCGGTTCCGCACCCTGGCCAACAACATGTCGCAGCTTGCCTGGATGGCCGATAAGAACGGCTGGGTCTTCTGGTTCAACCAACGTTGGTACGAGTATACGGGCACGGTCCTTCAGGATACGGAGGGCCTGGGCTGGCAGCAGGTGGTCCACCCCGACCACGTGCAGCGCGTGATGGAGGGCATGAACCATTGCCTTCCGCAAGGCCAAGTGTGGGAAGACACCTTTCCGCTACGCGGCAAGGACGGCTCCTATCATTGGTTCCTCGCGCGATGCCGATTCAGGATGAGCACGGCAAAGTGGTGCGCTGGCTCGGCACCAACACCGACGTCACGGAGCAGCGCCAGGCCCAGGAAGCCCTGCACAGCTTTGCCGAGACCTTGGAGACCAAAGTGGCCGAGCGGACGGCGGAGCTGCAGCACCGGGCCCGGCAGCTCCAGAAACTGGCCCTGGAGCTGTCGCAGGCGGAGGACCGCGAGCGCCGGCAACTGGCGGAGATCCTGCACGACGACTTGCAGCAGATCCTGGCGGCGGCGAAGTTTCACCTGGACCTGCTCCAGCAGCCGGGCGAAGAACGACCCGGCGCAGCAGGCCATCGTCGCCCACATCGATCAAATGCTCGCGGAAGCGATCCAGAAATCCCGGAGCCTGTCCCATGAGCTCAGTCCCGCCGTGCTGCACCAGGGCACGCTGACCGAGACCCTCGAGTGGCTGGCCGGCCAGATCAAGACCAAGCACGGGCTGCTGGTGCCGGTCGACGCCGGCGGCAAGGTCCAGGTGGCCTCCGAGGCCCTCAAGACCTTCCTGTACAAAGCGACCCAGGAACTCCTGTTCAACGTGGTCAAGCACGCCCGGGTCAACGAGGCCCGGATCCGCGTCCGGCGGCTGCGGCCGCTGCATCTGCCTGTCGGTCTCGGACCGGGGCCGCGGGTTCGACCCGCAGGAAATCCGGCAGACCACCGGCTTCGGGCTGCTGAGCATTCGCGAGCGGGTCGAGCTGCTCGGCGGCCGCATGAAGATGAAGAGCGCAGGGGCAAGGGCAGCACGTTCCTCATCGCCGTCCCGGACGGACGCAGATGGCGAGAAGCAGAGGACGGAAGACCGAGGACGCAAGTACCGCGAACGCCACGGACCTGCGCACCTCCTGCCCTGCCCACGGACCATCCGCCTGCGGGTGCTGCTGGCGGACGATCACGAGATCGTGCGGGAGGGCCTGATCTCGCTGCTCGCGCGACGAGCACGACATCCAGGTGGTGGGCGAGGCGGCCAACGGGCGGGAGGCGGTGGACCAGGCCTACCGGCTCCGGCCGGACGTGGTCATCATGGACGTGGCCATGCCCCTGATCAACGGCGACGACGCCACCCGCCAGATCAAGCTGCACCTGCCGCAGACGCGGGTGATCGCGCTGTCCATGTACGAGGAAGCCGAGATGGTCGAGAAGATGCGCCGGGCCGGCGCGAGAGCTACGTCCTCAAGACCGCCCCCTCCGACGAGCTCCTGGCCGCCATCCGAGGCAAGGCTGCCAAGCCGTAAAGGCCGGGCGGTCAAATTCGAAGCACCGCCGAGGCGGCGGAAATTCCAAGCACCAAAGTCGCTCCGCGTCAAATCGTAAATTTCAAGCACCAAATTCCAAACCCAAAGCACCAATGTCCGAAACGCCGGAGCTGGGTCCTGTATGTCATTGCGAGCGGAGCGAAGCAATCTTCCATCTGCCGGCCTGAGATTGCTTCCCCTGCCTTCGCAGGGGCAGGCTTTGTTGCGCTCCTCGCCATGACATGTCTTGGATTTTGGCATTTGGAATTTGGTGCTTGGGATTTCCGCGCATGCACAGGTTGGGATTTTCTAATTGGATGCTACTTTCGGTCCATAGCGGGCGATCGCTTCCCGGCGGATCTCGTCCATGATCGGCTTGTAATGAATGTCCGGCCGGATGCGATTGTTGCCGCCGTTCGGATAGACGATGCGGAGAATTTTGCTCTTTTCCCACTCGTGCGGCAGGATCTCCGGGATCGCCGTGAAGCCGTATTTCGCCAAGCCGTCGAGCCGGGAGCGGGCTGTAGCGCCGGCTCGGCGCCGCTACAGCCCGGCACGTTCGGCACGAGGATCGGGGTGACGATAGCCGGTGTCCACGCCGATATCGAGGCCCCGTTTCTTCATGTTGATGAACGTGCCGATGCTGCCGGAGTACCATTCGTCCTGCACGGACGCGCTGGCCTTGCCGGGCGACGGCGGCCGGCTGGATGCCGAGCCGGCGCATCTCTTCGTCCAGGGCGATCGTCATGGCCTGGTCATAGGTGTGCTGCGTATCCCGCAGGGCCCGGGAGGCCAAAACGGCCCCGAGCAGGTTCGAGTAGGTGTCCTCCCAGGAGAACGCGGAGTGATACTCCGGCACGATGCCGACGGATTTGTAGCCGAACCAGGTGAGGATCTCGTGCCAGGTGACCATCGTGTAGGCCATGTACGGCCCCAGGATCAGGGCCGCCTCCCGCGCCGTCCTGCTCGCGCTGCGCGGGCGACCAGGCTCGACCAGTTGGCGGGATAGGTGAGGTGCATCTCGTGCCGCGAGCGGTCGGCGATCATCCCGAAAGAGAAGCTCGTATCGCCCCGCATCAGGTGCCGGTAGCTTTTGGCGGCCAGAAAGGCGGTCCAGTCCGCCGCCACCCGCAGATGGGTCGTGTCGATGTGCCCGCCGCACGCGGTGTACGCGACGCCGTTGTTCTCCGCGGGGCGGTAGTAATACGGCGTGCGTGCCGAGATTGCCGCCGATGAACTGCTTGCCCATAAAGACCAGGGTCGGGGATTTGCCATCGCGCAGCCGGGCGGGAGAGTAAAGCCGGTTACCACTGCCTCGCTGGCCTTGCCGGTCGTGGCCCGGTCCGAGATCGGCAGGCAGCCGCTTCCGAAAATGCCCAGCACGACGAAACCCCACCGCAACCATCGCCCGAAGCCCAAGCTATTGCCGGTCATCCCTGCTACCCCCCTTGCTGATCAGCGTACCCTCTTTCCTACCGTGCCGAGGGACCCTTGTTGTCCACCCGGCACGTTGTTATACGCTGTCATCGTTCCTGAGGGGGGCGACGGCACATCAGGTCTTTGTCGCGATTTGGCTTCGTCGAAAGTCTGTCATCGAAAGTGATGACTCGTACCCAGTAACCCGGGAACCTTGGTTACCGATCTTGCACGTCACAGCTCATCAGAGAGATCGGTCGCGAATGGTATCACTGGGCTTGGAGGACGCGGTACGAGTGGGGTTTGAGGGGTACGTTGAAGGTCGTGCGCGGACTGGCGTTGGGGCCGCGACCGCCGAAGCCGCCCGTGCGCAGGCCTCCCGCCCCGCCGCCGGCCGGAGCGAGCACCTCCTCGGACAGCAGGTCGCGCAGCCCGGTTGCCTGCCTGGCGACGGTGACGCCGATGTCCACCGGCTCGTCGAGGAACGACTCGACGATGAACGTGCCATTATCGTAGACGAACAGGCTGACCTTGCCCGGCGCCATCCACCCGCACGGGCAGCTCGCGCGCCAACGTGTCCTTGATCCTGCGACAGGACGGCCGGCGGGCAGGTTGTACAGGTCGGTGAAGCTCTCCGGGATCGTCAGCACGTACAGCGTGCCCTTGGCGTAGCCGGCGGAAATCAGCATCGGCCAGCCGTTCGTCCCGTTCAGCGCCGACAGCTCCTCCCAGGCGTCGTTCGTCAGGTACTGGATCTGGGGGATCACCATTTCCGCCTGGGCCTGCGTCCGGGGGCCGAAGCCGACCGCCGAACTCCTTCACGACGGCCTTGCGGTCGCGTGTAGCGCAGCTCGGCGATGTCCTCGATCCCCTTGCCCTGCAGGGCCCGCAGCAGGCCCGAGGTGATCACGACGGACTTGCCGTCCTGCAACTGGCCTTTGATCTTCGCGACGAGGGCCGGGTCGAACTTGGCGCACTCGGTCAGCAGGATCATCTTCTCCGCGGCCGGGAACTGCGGCACGAGGTCCATCGGGATGCCGCACATGCCCAGGTAGTTGTGCAGGAAGTCCTCGCCGGTGGAGTGGTAGGGCTTGTAGCTCTTGACGCCGACGGGCCGGCCGAGCTTGCCGAGGAACTTGTCCACTTTCTCGAACGTGTACCCGGCGGCGCGGGCGATCGTCGTGGGCGACACGGTCGTGCCATCCGCCCGCTTCACGGGCTGGATCATCTCGTCGAAGTCGAAGCTGGTCTGCTGTCCCCGCCAGGCGACGTTCGTGGAGGAGCGGCAGCGGCCGCTGCACCTGGCGGATGTCGAACAGCGTGATCTCCGGGGCCTTGGCGAAGAGGGTCAGCCAGAGCTGCTCGGCGTAGCGGTCCAGGTACATCATGCCGCCGGTATCGACCCAGCCGCCGCCGTTGCCGCCGGGCTTGAGGTTCTCGAAATAGCGGAAAATCAGATAGCCTAAGTACTGTTGCAGGTGCTGATTGCCCGCGGGGTCCCGCGTCTCGGTCCCGGTGTAGAGCCCGTCGAAGAGGGCCGGCTCGGTCTCCAGATTGAAGCCCAGGCCCTGGAAGTGCTCGTACCAATTGGGATACTTGATGACCATCTTGACCTTGGGATTGACCGCCTTGGCCGGGCCGACGATCAGGTCGCGGGCCGCCTCGGCCAGCAGCCCCAGCCGGTACTCGGTCCAGCTCTTGTCGCCCTTGGCCTGGATGCACAGGTCGCACTTGCAGTTGGTGAAGAAGAAGTCGTCGAGGATGATCTCGTCGAAGTGCCGGGCCGTGTATTCGACGATCTCCTTGACCTTCCGGCGGTGCTCGGGATTCGTGTAGCAGAAGGTCTCGAAGCGGTTGCGCTCGTTGACGGTCAGCGTGATGCCGCCGGCGGTCTGCAACGCCCCGCTCGGCGAAGAACTTCTTGGCCGCCTCGATCGTGGCCTCGTCCACGACGATCAGGTCGCGGTGGGTCTCCAGGTAAATCTTGTCCACGTGCACCTGCCGGCTCAGCTCGGTCCATCGCGGCTCGATCCAGCTTGACGTCGTTCATCTCCCGCGTCTCATATGCCCGGGAATAAACGCTGACCTTGAAATTCTCATAGCCGCGGGCCACGCCCCCGGGGAGGGACGCGAGAACCACACTCAAACCCACCGAGATTCCTGCGGCACGGGTCATCACGATTGCACGCTCCTTTCCGAGCAGGCCTATCCCCTGCTCGATACGAGAATCCTACGGGCGCACAAAGCCGTTTTCAACGACCTTTGTCTCACTTTCCTCTGGACAGGCCCATTTTCGAGAGCAAGCTCTGCACGGGATACGTGACATGCCTTTGCAGCCAGGACAGACTGCGGTACTCATCCACCTCCACCGACACCCAACCGGCTTCGCGCCGGTACTCATAACGGTCGGGCGAGGAATATTGTGAATTCTTGGGCGTCGCGTACACCTTGAAGTCGCGCGGAGGACAGGATCCGGACGGTGATCGCCTTGCCCGAGGGCCCCGGGGCGAGCCGGTACTCCCGTGTAGGAAAATAGTCGCCGGACGACCGTGCCACCGCCACGTAGCCCAGGGCTGTCAGTTCAGCCTGCGCCGCCGCGCAGAGGTTCTGGACATCACCAGCAGAATAGGTATCATGCCGATTTCCGGTCCAGCCGCCGGAGCCTCGCATTGTCCGTATGGGACTTTGGCCGGCGAGGAATCGGAAGCGGGGCGTGGGAGCCGACGTCACGGTGAGACAGGCCAGCAGGATCGCCAGGAAGCTCGCGACAATAGCGGTCACGCCCAGCACCGTGACCGGGTGCTTCCGCACGACCTCCCAAGTATATCGCACACGTCCCATAGCCATTTCCCCGGCTTGCTATGGCTCCCTTACTATTGCTGCCCCGAAACCGCGCCGCATTATCCGGTTTCCAATGCCTCGACGGTACACGTTCCCCGAGGCCAAGACAAGCGTTGCGGGGTTGACCGGTTGATGCAGGGCGGGCCTGCCAAACGATGATACACCCTCCGTCCGTCGTGCGCCAACGAAAAAGGCCCCGGCGTGTTCCGGGGCCTTTCGATTCGCTGTTGCGGTCGTGCCCTCAGCAGGGCGTGACGTTCGTCGCGCACGGGCCTTTGCGCCCCTGCCCGACCTGGAATTCGACCTTCTGGCCTTCATTCAAGGAGGCATAGCCGCCCGTCTTGACCTCGGAATGATGCACAAACAGATCGTCGCCGCCGTCATCCGGGGCAATGAAGCCGAACCCCTTGTCCGCATTGAACCACTTGACCGTACCTGTTGCCACTATTGTTCTCCTTGGGCCCGGCGGGCCCACGAACGCGCTTTCCCTCTGTTCTGGTCTGAGGTGTAAACTCCGAGGGAGGAAAGTGTACCCCTTAACAAGGCCGCCACTCTACCCGCCGCCCGCCGCTCTGTCTACAAAATAAATCGGAAAAGGGAAAAGATTCTCACCCGCCGGACGCAGGAATTTCCTTAGTCCTCGGGAGAACGGCAAGGCTGCCCCAGAGCGGCTTCCCCTGCATGGTGGATGATCGTCCCACAAAGCGTCCTTCGCGGAAAGAGACGATTCTGCAGGTCTCCGGTGTTTCTTATACTTTGTGAGGGTGCTTATGAAGACCTTTTGGCAACATGCCAGCGGCGACGTTTATGCGGTCGAGAGCGACTCGTTCGGGTACGTCGTGGGCGTCGCCGGCCCGCTGGAGCTCGACAAGCTGCGCGACCCCAGCGAGTATACGTACCAGTGTGGTCTCGTCGCCTGGCTCGAAAAAGCGATCGCCCGCCGGCAACTGCACCGGATCAATCCGGCCGTGCAACGGTGAAGGCTGGCAAGCCATTGTCAAGCGGTTGCGGTTGCGAGGCTCGTGCCGTCCGACGTGTGGCACCGCCGCCCTCGGCGGTGATCGACCGGGTTCCCAAACGCGAAAGATCGCGTTTGGGGGCCCCGCCAGCCGGGGGCGGCTGGGCCACACGAGCCGCGTCACCGACGGACGTGCGACGATCCCCGATCAGTCGGTCTGCTCGACGAGATAGTTCTGGATGCCCATCTGCTCGATCTGGCTCTGCTGGGCCTCGATCCAGTCGATGTGGCCCTCTTCGTCGGTCAGAATCGATTCGAGGATCTCCCGCGTCCCGTTGTCGCCGACGTCGGTCGCCACTTTGATGCTGTCGTTGTAACCCTTGATGGCGACCTCCTCGGCCTTCCAGTCGCTCTTGTGCATCTTCTCGACGTCGGGTCCGATGTTGATCTGGTTGAGCTGGCTGACAACCGGCCGGCCCTCCAGGAAAAGGATGCGGGTGATGAGCTTCTCGGCGTGCTTCATCTCCACGATGGCGCGCTTTTGAATTTCCTCATGAAGATGCTCGTAGCCCCAGTTGTCGCACATCTCCGCGTGAACCATGTACTGGTTGATGGCCGTCAGTTCGTCGGCCAGACGGGCGTTCAACTCGTCGATGACTTTCTTGTTCCCCTGCATGTGGTTGCGTCCTCCCGAATCCCCGATCCATTAAACCACGGTGCCCCGGAACATCCGAGGCCTTACCAGCTTATCCGCCACAAGGGCTCCGCGTCAAGGCCGGATCTACCCACGACGGGCAACATTGTACGGTCCGAGGGAAGCACCAGTTCAGATCAACGAGAGAATTCTCACGGTTTCGGCTTCACAAACCATTGCTTGGTGTTCGCGTCGGTCTTGAAGAAAGTCAGGAGCATGTTGGCGACCTTCTGACGCCCGGTGAAGCTCGGGTGCGTGCCATCCGGTCCCAGGTCATCCCGCATCCAGACCAAGCCGTCCGTCTGCCGCGGCTTGACCCCGTCGGCCCACAGGTACGGACCCCACAACAGCAGCGGCGACTTGACCGTGCCCTTGGCGGGATCGTAGTTCAGATTCGGATCGTTCGTGACCTGCGCCTCGATCAGCCAGCGGACGGAGAACGCCGACTCGTAGGCGTAGGGCTCCGGGTTGAGCGTCGTGGTCGCGTAGCCCGCGTAGATCCGGCTGGACAAGTAGGCGAGCCGCAGGTTCGGGAATTTCGTCGTGAGCTTGCCCAAAATGATGGCGATGTCGTTCCGCAGCACCTGGGCGTGGGCCGGGAAGTCGCCCCACTGCGCCGGGTTGATCTCGGCCTGCTTGAGCCAGACGACTTGAACCTGAGGGGCCGTCACGTGCGCCGCGAGAAGGCGCTGATCCATCACGTCCCAAGGCGTTCGCCCGTTGCTGGTCGCCTGCGGGTAGGCCCATTGATACGCCGCCTGGCCGCCCTGGGCACAATCGACGATGGTCACCTTGGGCGATTTGTTCGGGTCCGCGTCGGCCAGCGTCTTGAAAGCCGAGAACTCCTGCGTCGTATTGGACATGCCCAAAGAGATCAGGATGATCTTGCCGGCATCGGAGACGTTCCCGAGGGCATCCCGCGGCACGATCAGGGCCGTCTGCGTCTGGACGGCCTGGAGCTGAGACTCCGGCACGGCGGTCTGTCCGTGGCCGTACAGACCGCCGGCCTGCCCCTTGTACATGGCGTCCCCCATGTCCGTGAGCGGAACCAGCCCCGTCGTCTCCCGTGGCGACGGGGCCTGAGCCCCCGCCTGTGCCCGCAACCGTCGCTGCTGCTTGGCCCGGTTCAGGTATGCCTGTTCGTCAGGTGTCAGCATCTGGCCCTGCTGCTCCCGGCGCAGCAACTCTCGCGCCTTCTGCCAGTCGACCGGCTCGTTGGCGAGGGCCATCGAGACCGTCATCAGTGTCAAGAATCCCAGCGCGACAGCCATGCCCGTGCGGAAATGTCTCATAGTCATAGGCCACCCCTCGAAAGCGTTGTGCTTAAGATACCCAACTCCTTCAGACATGAAACCATAGTCCCTATCATAAGCACCACGCCCCGCACGGTCAACGGCGTGGCTGAGTCGTTTGATCACTTTGCCATTTGCTTTTTGCGCGTTCCTCGACTATAAGGGCGGCCGGAAGGCTTGATAAAGGATTGGACAATGGCAAAGAACAAGCGCGTCGCATTCTACCTGGAAGAAGAATGGCTGAAGGCCCTCACCGGCCTGGCGGGGACTTTCGGCGTCTCGGCCCAGGACGTGATTCGGCAATCGCTGCCGGACGTGGCGGCGAGCGAGCTTTTTTTCCGGTGCCAGATCTTCTCGCCCGATTTGCGCTGGGATGAGATCGCAGCCGTCGGCCGGACCGCGATCCGCGAGCATCTGCGGGCCACCTATATGAAAGGACTCGAAGAGCACCTTGCCCGCTTGGGCGCCAGTCTCCAATCCTCCGCCGACGAAGTCGAAGCAGCCAAGCAGCATGCCCTTGACGACATGCGTGCGGACACGACTCACCCGCTGGATTACCAACTCGCCCAGGCCCAGGAGGACTCTGTCTATCTTGGCTATCTGTATGACGCCTGGAAGCGGGCCAAGGCCGGCCAGCCGGAATACACGATAGCCCAGGTTACTGTCACAGAGGCGCCGTACCGTCCCGGCATCCCCCCTGCCACTCGTTCCGTCTGGGCCGTCCTGAAAGACGGCAAGATCGTCTGAGGCCGGCTCTTACTCCAGAAGGTCGATGTAAGCCTTATCGATCAGTTGACTGGCAGCAATGCCGAGCTTCCGCATCAAGTCGTGAGCAATAGTGACGCCGTCGGCGGAGTTCTGTTGGGGTTCCAAGACCACCTCCAGTTCGACAAACTCGCCCAGTCCCTCGACCTGGTCCAGGTGTACTCTCGTCTGGCCGACGAGGTAGACCGAGCGCCGCTTGCGGACCACGCCCCGGATATCGAGGGCCGCCGCCAGCACGTCTCGCAGTTCCTCCGGGTCGCCGGTGGGATGCACGATGTAGCGGCTTTCCTTCGGCCCTGCGCCCGCCGGCCGCTCATAGTAGATCAGCTCGCCCTGTGAACAGTCGAGAAACCGCCGCAGCTTCAGCCGCCCGCGGGAGCAGGCGAAGAAGGTGTCCTCCTGTTCCAGCTCCATCGGCCCGCTGTCGGCGATCCCTTCCACGATCCGCCGCACCGCCGCCAGATCCGTCACCCTCGCCTTGATCTCCACATTCCGTTTCATTCGATACCCTCGGTATACCCGATCAGAACCAAGTCTTCGAGAGTATCTCCACCACCGGTCCGCCGGTCAACCCCGGGACCGCCAATCTCCCGATTGGCCTTCTTTCTTACAATGATCCGCTCGAAGGCTAAGACGGGCCGTGGCAAGAGCGGGTGGCAGCCTCAAGTCCTCCGGACTTGGGGATGGCCAACCCCATGAACCGGGGCCCAGCGCACCGTCAACGTTCAACCATCCCCAAGGCCTTCCGGCCTTGAGGCTGCCACCCCAAACAGACTCCTTAGCTTTTGAGCGGATCATTGCTTTCTTCTGCCGCTCAGGGAGAGCGGCGTTGGGTCCCCAAACGCGACGCGTCGCGTTTGGGAGCCCTTTCCCAAGGCGATGGAGGCCATTCGCATGCCTCGTCCTGCCTCCCCGTCGGTACCCACGAAGCGATAAACGCCTGTCGAGATGAGGCCGGCCCAAGGCACCGGTGCAAGAACAATCGTGTACCCTGATGCGCGTTCCACGATCGATCGACTTCATGATCCGCTCGGGGTGTGGTAAAATCATCAAAGTGACGGGAGATATGTTGTCATGGACTATGTGATTGCAATGCTCGTTGGCGGGATTCTGCTGCTGCTCGGCCTCCGCGCGATCGCGTGGGTAGCGCGTCTCCATGACCCGTTCTTCCGTCACAACAAGCAGGGACTCACCCGTCTTAACGAGGGGCGACATGATGAGGCGATCTCCGAGTTCACGCGCGCCATGGAGGCAGCCCCGGAGGAACCCGTTGCCTATTACAATCGCGGTTTGGCCTACCATCACCAAGGCGAATGCGACAAGGCTGTCGCGGATTTCTATCGCGCCCTCGACATTGACCCTAAGTACGCCAGTGCTCATTTCGGTCGGGGTTCCGTCTTCAGCGACAAAGGCGATTATGATCGAGCCCTCGCGGAATACACGAGAACCATCGAACTCGCTCCGGACTACGCCGATGCCTACAACAATAGGGCGGTGGTGCACGGCATAAAAGGCGAATACAACCATGCTCTACTGGACTTCACGAAAGCCATTGAGATCGATTCGCGTCACGCCAACGCCTATTACGGGCGGGGGCTGGCCTATAGCTCTCAAGCCCACTACGAACGAGCGATAGCGGACTTTGGCAAAGCCCTGGAACTGGACCCAAGACTTGCGGGGGCATACAGTTTGCGCGCGTGGGCCTATCGCAAAGAAGGCAAATATGATGAAGCGATTTCGGACTACACGAAAGCCCTGGAGATAAACCCACACGACCTGGAAAGCCGCTATTTCCGGGGCATGACCTACGGTCAAAGCGGGCAACATGATCACGCCCTGGCCGACTTCACGGCAATTCTCGACAAACAGCCACGGGACGCAAGAGCCTACTACGGACGTGGGGCGGTCCGCTTGGAAAAGGACGAGTTTGAGGACGCGATTCACGACTTCACAACTGCTATCGAGATCGACTCCAGGTATGTCGACGCTTACTTGGGGCGTGGCTTTGCCTTCCTCCGCCACGAGGAGTACGACCGTGCCATCTCCGACTTTAGCACCGCCATCGAGTTGAATCCGCAATCCGCTAATGCCTACCACGGTCGGGGCGGCGCTGCACGAACAGAAGAACTACGAAGCCGCCTTGGTCGACTTCAACACGGCTGCATCTCTCCATCCGCAAGATCCCTTTGTCTACCACAATCGCGCCAACACATACTGCTCGCTGGGACAGTATGAGAAGGCTTGGGCCGATGTGCGCAAAGCCGAGAGCCTGGGACTGACGATTGCCCCGGAACTCGTGGAAGACCTTCGCAAGGCCTCGAACGGGAACCAGTAGCTGGAAGTGGTCTGCACAACCGCGGACGTCCGGCTGAAATAGGTCGCGGGACGGCATCCAAGATGACTTTGCAGCCATACTGCTGGTCCAGAGCGGGAAATCCGCTCGCCTTGATCCCCACGTTCCGTTTCATTCGATACCCTCGGTATGCCCGACCAGAACCAAGTCTTCGAAAGTATCTCCCCCGCCGGTCCGCCGGTCAACCCCGGGACCGCCAATCTCCCGATTGGCCTTCTTTCTTCTGCCGCTCAGGAGAGCGGCGTTGGGTCCCCAAACGTGACGCGTCGCGTTTGGGAGCCCTTTCCCAGGCGCTGGAGGCGATTCGCATGCCTCGTCCTGCTTCTCCGTCGATACCCAGAGAGCGATAAACGCCTGTCGAGATGAGGCCGGCCAAAGGCACTGGTGCAAGAACGGTCGTGTACCTTGATGCGCGTTCCACGATCGATCGACTTCATGATCCGCTCGGGGTGTGGTAAAATCATCAAAGTGACGGGAGATATGCTGTCATGGACTATGTGATTGCAGTGCTCATTGGTGGAATTCTGCTGCTGCTCGGCATCCGTGCCATCGCATGGGCGACGCGGCTCATCGACCCGCTGTTCCTTCGAAGATGTCCCGGTTGTCGTTGAGAAGTAGTTGAAAGAGATCATGCGGTCCGGGTAACAGATAGGTGTCAGAAGACCGAACTGTTACTCGTAAGAAAGGACCGCATGATGGGCAAAAGCTACCAGAGAAAGACGCGTCGTTCCAGAAGGAAAGTGCAGGACCTCCAGAATCAGAGTGTCACCGTAGACCTGGCTGAGGGGAAAGCCTCGTTCCAGAGGGTGCTGCCGATGAACCCGTTGCTGCTCCAGGTAGCCGGGGCGATTGAGCAGACGGCCAGCCAAGCCGGCCTGCTGATGATGAAGGCCCTGATCGACGAGGAGGTGGAGCAGATCGCCGGCGGACGGTACACGCATCAGGCGGACCGCCAGGCCACGCGCTGGGGGCAGGAGGAAGGCCACGTGATCTTCGCCGGCCGCAAGGTGGCGTTGCCTCGGCCGCGGGTGCGCTCGGTCGAGGGTCGGGAGATTCCGCTGACGCGGTATCAGGCGTTCGCGCATCCGCAGCGGCTGCAGGAGGCGGTGGCGCAGCGGATTCTGCGGCGGGTGTCCACGCGGGACTATGCCGGGGTCCTCGACGAGGTCTGCGACGGGTACGGGATTCAGAAGAGCTCCGTCTCGCGGCACTGGAAGGCGGCCAGCCGCCAACAACTACAGCAGTTGCTCGAACGGCCGCTGGGAGATCTGGACTTGTGCGTGCTGTTTCTGGACGGCAAAGAATTCCATGATTTCACGCTGGTGGTAGCGCTGGGCGTGGATCGCCAGGGCCGCAAACACGTGCTGGGTCTGTGGGCCGGGGCCACGGAGAACGCCGTCGTCTGCGGGGCTTTGCTGGACGATCTGATCGCCCGCGGCTTGTCTGTGGACAAACCGTATCTATTCATCCTGGATGGGGCCAAGGCCCTCAAGAAGGCGGTCGTCAGCCGCTTCGGGGCCCAGGGCCTGATCCAGCGCTGCCGGGTGCACAAGAAGCGTAATATCCAGAAGTACTTGCCGAAGAAGTACCACGGGATGCTGTCGCTGAAGTTGCGGATGGCCTGGGGAATGACCGAATACCAGAAGGCGTACCAGGAACTGCGTAAGGTCCACGACTGGCTGGCGTCGATTAACCAGGCGGCGGCGGAGAGCCTGGAGGAAGGGATGGAGGAGACCCTGACTATCAATCGTCTGGGTCTGCCGCCCCAACTGCGGCGGCTGTTTTCCAGCACGAACATCATCGAGAGCTGCTTCTCGCGGCGGGGGATCTGTGCCGGGGCGTCAAACGCTGGCGGGATGGGAACATGGCCCAGCGCTGGGCCGGCACGGTCCTGCTGGAAGCCGAGACCCGGTTCCGTCGCATCCAGGCGTACAGTCAACTGCCGGTGCTGATCAATGCTCTGACCAGCACCCTTGACAAGCAGGAGGCCGTGGCGTAGAGTCGTCCGCTGTTACCCGACCGCTGGTCGAATTCCCACGACAAGCGGGA
>CAVVRJ010000037.1:0-224742 GCA_963750205.1 uncultured Planctomycetota bacterium | reverse complement strand
GTTGGGCCTTGGCATATTGGTTGCGGGCCCGGTCCAAAAGAGCCTCGTGCTGCAAGGCGCTGGGCTTCGGCCAGTTGGAGCCGGTCGCGATTCCACCAGGAGAATAGGACGACTCCAAAGCACAAACCACAACCACCATCAGGAGGCCGGCCAGGACATGAGAGCGGCGTCGGCGAACGAATTTGCGCAGGCGGTACAGGGTGCCGGGGCCTCGCGCCAGGACCGGCTCATGCTCCAGATGCCGGCGAATATCCTCCGCCAAGCCGCTCGCCGTCTCGTACCGCCGGGCGCGGTCCTTCTCCAAGGACTTCATCACGATCCAATCCAGATCGCCCCGGACCTGTGGTAGCGTGGGCGTCCCGCCCACCATGGCTCCGCCCGTCTGTCGTAGGTCGTGCGCCCTCGCACACGGAGGATGCCCGTCCCATGGCGAGCGGGGACGCTCGCGCGACGAAGAGCCGTCCGGATGCGCGTGGAGGGCTTGACCGGCTCCTGTTCCCGGATCACCCGCTGCATCTCGATGTAGCCGGCCTTGCGTAGCTCCTCTTCACTGAAGGGGGTGGTCCCGGTAAGCAGTTCGTAGAGGAGCACGCCCAGCGAGTAGATGTCCGAGCGGGTGTCGATGTCGTAGGCCGCATCAATTCCGCCTGCTCCGGACTCATGTAGGCAGGCGTGCCGATGATGTGAGCGTAGCGAGTAAAGAGCGTCTTTTCCGTCAGCTCCTGGTTCGTGGCCTTGGCAATGCCGAAGTCGATGACCTTGGGAACGGGCTTGCCGTCCTGGTGCGTGACCATGACGTTGGAAGGCTTGATGTCCCGGTGGATGATGCCCTTTTGGTGGGCGTGCTGCACGGCGTGGCAGACCTGGAGAAATAAAGCCAATCGCTCTTTGGTGCTCAGGCTATTCCTATCGCAATACTCGGTGATGGAAACGCCGGTAACCAGTTCCATGACGAAGTAAGGCCGGCCGGTCTCCGTCGCGCCGGCATCGAGGACCTTGGCGATATTCGGGTGGTCCATCAAGGCCAGGGCCTGCCGCTCCGCCTCGAAGCGGGCGATCACCTGGCGGGTGTCCATGCCCAGCTTGATGATCTTGAGGGCCACCTTGCGGCGGATGGGCTCGGTCTGCTCGGCCATATACACCACCGCCATGCCGCCCTCGCCGATCTTCTCCAGGAGCTTGTACCGCCCGATGACGGTGCCGGGACCTTCGAGGACCGCCGGTTCATCTGTGACCACACCGGGACCAAGGAACGGCGTTTCGAGGAAGTCGCCGGCTTGGTCACGAGATTCCAGCAGGGTCTCTATCCGGGCCTGCAAGGCGGGATCGCCTTGGCAGACTTCCCTCAGATAGGCGGCCCGCTCGACCGCGGGAATCGCTGCCACAGCGTGGTAGATCGACTCTTCATCTCTTGGTTCGTACTCGGTGCCCATAGGTTGCTCTCAGCAGTATGGTTCCACGGTACAGTGCGAGAAAAGGGACCCGCGTCCCCTCACAAAAATCGGATTCTTGTGCAAAGATTTCACTGGGAAGCAGAATCGCCCCGCCTCCGCTTGATCTCTGCGTGCAGCCAGGCGCGGGCGTAGTCCCAGTGCCGTTCGGCCGTGGCGTGCGAGACGTGGAGGACTTCCGCGGCTTGGGGGATGGTCAGACCACCGAAGTAACGCAGCTTGACCAGATCGGCCTGGAGGGGACTGACCTGGGCGAATTTGGCCAGCGCTTCATCCAGGGCAATCAAGTCATCGGCCACCCGTTCCTCCGGTTCCACCGGCGCGGCCTCGTCCAGCTCGACGCGCTGGAGCCCCCCGCCCTGGCGGAGCGTCCGCTTGCGGCGCGCGTTCTCTACCAGAATCCGCCGCATCGCCTCCGCCGCGGCCGCGAAGAAGTGACCTCGACTGTTCCAACTCTGAGGCTGGTCTCCGACAAGTCGAAGATAGGCTTCGTGGACCAGCGCAGTCGCCTGCAACGTCTGGCCCGCGGGCTCATGGGACAACTTCTGGGCCGCGAGCAGACGCAATTCCTCATAGACCAGAGGCAAGAGTTCGTCTGTAGCTTGGGCGTCCCCCCGTTCGATGGCATTCAAGATGCGTGTGACATCACTCATGCCGACTCCCCACTCCAAGATCGTGGAACGGCTGCGTCCCGGATCAGGGTCCGGGATGACAAGGTTGCGAAGCTCGTCACGGTCGCGTAGAGCATCCCGCGGCGTTGACGGCGTTGACGCCGCCCGACGTGACCGCCCGACGAAACGAGCTGCGCAACCCCGACCGCTTGCCGATCGTTACCGGTGAGATCATTCTCCGACAAAGCGGGGGGGATTTCAAGCCCTTGTGCTCCGAACGACTTCACCGAATCCCGAGATATCCGCTTCCAACTGCTGCCTTGAGCGAAAGCCACGGGTGGCCAACGAAGGCCCACCCGGGTACAATGGCGCAGCGGCCAGATCGTGCTTTGGGCTGGCACCAGAAATGAGGTCGATTTAGAGGGACGGGCAAGGCTATGACATCTCTGCGAAGAAAACTCCGCGTATACCCATTCCTGTTGGCCACACTGTGTTTGTGGATCGCTACCGCGACGGGCGGGGCCGCATATAAGGAAGGCCGGAACTTCCCGCTGTTCGTTTGGCCATCGGAGCCGCCGCAGGATTGCCCGTTCGAGCCGTCAAAAGACGTCGTCGGCATCGCCTTCCTGGGCGTCCACAGCGACTATCACGTGGCCGACACGTGGTATCCAAGCTGGGCCTCCGATGGAAACCTCTACTCACCCTGGACGGACGGGTCCGCGCCGCGGGCCGACGGCTCCCGCGAGAGTTCCAACAGCGGCACCGGCAAAGACGCCACGACGGGCCAAGCGGTCCTGATCGGCGACGATCCGCTGACGCTCAAGATCGCCAGCCTGGGCCTGTTCAGGGGCGACGCCTCGCCGTACAAGGGCCGTTATCCCTGCGGCAGTCTCGTCTACAATAACGTCTGGTACTACGGCACGTACTGCCTGGCGCCGGACGGCAAGGTCAACTACGGCGCGGAAGCCTACAACTGGCCCTGGCTGGGGCCCTTCGTGGGCTTTCGCTATTCGACGGATTTCGGCAAGACGTGGACGGACACGCCGCACACGCCGGCCAAGCCGCTCTTCGGCGAGACCGGCATGTGGGGCTACCCGGTCAAGATCGGCTCGCCCCATTTCGTCGATTTCGGCCGGAACATGGAGCACTCCCCGGACGGCAAAGCCTATCTCGTCGCCCACGGCGCCCCGGAGCCCGACCCGAAGCCACGCTTCGGCAACTTGAGTTGGATCAGCGGCGACCAAATCTACCTGCTCCGCGTCACGCCGAGCATCGCCAACATGAACGACGCCTCCAAGTACGAGTTCTACGCCGGCCGCGATGCCCAGGGCAAGCCCGTCTGGACGAGCGATTTCGCCAAGATCCAGCCGCTGATCGACTGGAACAACAACTGCGGCTGCGTCACCGTCACCTACGACGCCCCGCTCAAGAAGTACCTGATGTGCGTCACCGATGGCTGGCCCACCTGCGCCAAGATGAATTCCTATATTCTCGAAGCAGACGAGATCACCGGCCCCTGGCGGCTCGTGACCTACATGAAGGAGTTCGGCGAGCAGGGCTACTTCTTGAATATCCCGACAAAGTTCATCAGCCCCGACGGCCGCACCGCCTGGCTCTGCTATTCCGGCAACTTCGCCAAAGACTGGCGCGGCACGGTGATGCAGGAAAAGCCTCCCGGCAGCCACTATGGCCTCGTTCTCCAGCAGATCAGGCTGCTGGACGAGACCGCCCGCCGGAAATACTCGCAGTAGCGACGCCTCATGCGCGTCATCCCCCAGCCCATGGATTGTCTTGTGGAGCCCACGGGAAATGTCGGGCAAATTCGTATAGACAATTAGCAATTCTGCCGTTAATCTGCTGCTCATGTTCACACGGCTATTCCATCTGCCCGACCACTCTTTCTTTCTGTTCGGCCCGCGCGGAACCGGGAAGACAACCTGGCTACGGCATGTTCTTCCCGACGCCCTGTGGTTCGATCTCCTGCGAACACAAACATTCCTTGCGCCTGACTCGGCAACCCGAATCGTTCCGCCTGCAGATCGAGGCACGACCCAAAGGGAACTGGATCGTCGTGGACGAGGTGCAGCGTCTCCCGTCCTTGTTGAACGAGGTCCATGCCCTCATCGCCGAGCGCGGGCAGGCCTACCGATTTGCGCTCAGCGGGTCCAGTGCTCGCAAGCTCAAGCGTCTGGACGTCAACCTGCTGGCCGGACGGGTGATCAATCGTCAGTTCTTTCCCCTGACGGCCGCCGAACTCAACTATGAATTCGATCTCGATCGCATCCTGCGTTTTGGATTGCTCCCGCAGATTCATGCGGAACCCGGCTTCGCTGTGGATGTGCTGGAAGCATACGTGGCGAACTATATCCGGGAGGAAATACAGCAGGAGGCCGTTGTCCGGAACCTCGATTCGTTTTCCCGTTTCCTGGAAGTTGCGGCTTTGATGAACGGGCAGATTGCCAATGTGTCCGGCTTGGCCCGGGATTGTGCCGTGGCTCGGCCGACGGTCCAGGGGTTTTTCGCGGTGCTCATCGACACTCTGATCGGCTTCTGGCTGCCGGCCTGGCGGAAACGGGCCAAGGTCAAGGAAGTGGCCAGCCCCAAGTTCTATCTCTTCGATCCAGGCGTCGTTCGCGCCCTGGCGGGCCGTCTGCGCGAACCTCTGGATGCCGCCGAACGTGGCTTTCTCCTGGAAACGTGGATTCTGCACGAACTCCGGGCGGCAATGGCCACGCAGGACACCGGGGGTCAACTCCACTATTGGCGCACGCCCAGTGGTTCGGAGGTCGATTTCGTCTGGACGCGGGCCGCACATGCCGTCGGCGTGGAGGTGAAGGCCGCCACCACCTGGCGGGACGAGTATGGTATGTCTCTCAAGTCGCTGATGGCCCAGGGAAGTCTCCAGGCTGCCTACGGCGTCTATGCCGGCGACGTAGAACTCAAGGATGGACCGCTTCGAGTCCTCCCCATAAGACGATTCCTCAAAGAACTGGTGTCCGGCAGCATCCTGGCACCGGGCGGTGCCTGAGCACAGTCTCCAGTATGCCTGCACCCGAGGAACAGGATGATTGCCACAAGGAGTTGCTGTCTTATCCGCTTGTGATAATATGAGCAGCAGCAAACAAGTTGAGGGCAAAACGTTGAAACGTCCGATGCGGAGAAGAGCATCTGTTCTTGACGGTTCATGTGGGCTGTGTAATCATCCATGGTTCACACGGGGGGAGATCGCATGACCAAACGTCAGTTCTCTGTTTCCCGGGTGCCGGGGGCTCCAGTCTCTGACGCCGAACTCCTTGAGGATTTGCGGCGCGTCGCGAAGACAATCGCAGCCCACGGTAACGCAACGGAAGTACACGGAGCTCGGGGTGTACACTCCTACGACACAAATCAGTCACTTCGGTTCGTGGAACAAAGCACTCGTGGCTGCACAACTCACGACCTATGAGAAGTCCATTCCTGAAGCAGGACTTCTCCAGGACGTGCGTCGTGTGGCTGAGAGCATCTCCCAATCCACGGTCTCCCAGAAACGATACCGAGAACTGGGGCATCACGATTTGCTGACACTCAAGAGTCGCTTTGGTTCTTGGAAGGATGTCCTTGCTGCAGCAGGGCTTGGCGTCTCGAAGCACGCCGGGATACCTGATGAGGCACTCTTCGAGAACATCCTGCGACTCTGGGAGCATTACGGCCGACAGCCACGCCGACGTGAACTTGAAAGTCCTCCTTCCACAATCTCGCAGGGACCGTACTGGCGACGCTTTTGTTCTTGGACGAAGGCTCTCAAATGCTTCGTGGAGTATGCCAACGCACCCGATGTAGCAGCACCTGTCCCGAGTGCAGCAAATGGATCGCTGGATGCTGCGAGCACATCCGAATCCGCTTCGAATTCACGACACGTAGAACCCTCTGATCATGCCGAGCAGACATCGAGAGAGAGCCGGGGTCCGTCACCGCGGCGCACACCGCGAGACCCATCACTTCGGCTTCGTTTCAAAGTCCTCCAGCGGGATCGGTTTCGTTGCCGTCAATGTGGTTCAAGTCCGGCCGCCAATCTGGAGGTTGAATTGCACGTGGATCACATCATCCCGTGGAGTGCCGGTGGCGAGACCACTATAGACAATCTTCAGACACTGTGCAAGAACTGCAATCTCGGCAAGAGCAATCTCGGCGGGAGCCAGGAGGAGTTGGAGACTGTTAGCGCGTACGACGCTGCCAAAGCAGCGGGCGACGAAGCCATTCCATTCGAGCAAGCCATCACGGAGATCGAGCGCGACCGGAAATGACCCATCCGATCGCCGCAAGTAGTTGCTGTCACATCCAGTTTGTGATAAAATACAATTATAGAAACTCAGGCCATTACCATTCGTGTGAGCCCGGAAGCGGCACGTGTCTACAACACTGCGACAGCGGAACAACAACGGAAGCTCGAAGTGCTGTTGAGCTTGAAGCTCACCGAGGTGGCGCGTACTCCACGACCGTTGGAGGAAATCATGGACGAGATCAGCCGCAAGGCACAGGCACGCGGCCTGACACCGGAAATCCTGGAATCGCTGCTCAATGAGTGAGAGCGACCGCTACGTTTTCGATACGAACACCCTCGTCAGCGCCCTGTTGTTTGCGCAACTCGACACCGGGGCAAGCCTTTCGTCATGCCCTGCAACGCGGTCGTGTGCTGCTGTCACGCTCTGCTGCGGAGGAATTGGCCGAGGTGCTCCAACGACCGAAGTTCGAGCGATATGTGACGTCTGCCGAGCGAGGGCGAGGTTCTTGCATACTGCCGGGAAGAGACGGTAGACAGCAAAGACGGAAGCCACGGGCGAGAACCGTTCTCATGCGAGTGCCGCCTCGGCCCATAAAGAAAAAGGCCCCGGCCGGGCCTCGGGATTCGGGCACGGACGGGGCCTGAAAAAGGCTCTCAGAAGAGAATCAGACTTTCGGATAGTTGCCGAGGTATTCGGTCTGGGGGAGCTGTCCGACCAGTGGCATGGCGTAGTCCATGTAGGCCTGCGTGACACCGTTGCCATCGGCGTTGAGGAACTCGTCCGGCAACGATTTGGTCTTCTCCGCCACGTTCTTCAATTCCGTGCGGAAAAGCTCGATGCCGTACTTCTGGCCGGCGGTCCGCTTGATCGCCACGGAGCCGCTGAGCTCGCTCAGCGAATACTTGACCGCTTCGCGGCCGCAGCGCCGGGCCTCATCCGCGTCCACCGGCGACTGGAAGCCGGGGAAGCTCCGCTGCAGGTAGCCGAAGGTGTCCGCGCGGATGCGCTTGATCTTGAGGTTGTTCCGCACTTGGGCGGCCAGGAAGTCGGCCAAGGCCCCCGTGCCGGAAAGCTGGATGTTGCCGTGCGGGTCCTTCTCGGCATTCTGGGCGATCTTCTTAGCCCAAGTCTCGCCATCGGCGTCGCAGATGCCTTCACTGACGGCGACCACGGCTCGGCCGAGTTTCTTATAGACATCCTCGATGTCGCCCAGGAACTTGCCGATCGAGACCGGCCGCTCCGGCAGATACAGCAGATGCGGGCCGTCATCGTCGTGCTTTCGTCCCAGGGCGGCGGCGGCGGTCAGGAAGCCGGCGTTGCGGCCCATGATGACGTCGATTTTCACGCCGGGCAGCGCCCGGTTGTCCAGATCGTCGCCAATCAGGGCACAGGCGACGAACTTCGCGGCACTGCCGTAGCCGGGGCAATGGTCCGTCACGAGCAGGTCATTGTCCACGGTCTTGGGTACGTGGAACGCCCGCATGTCGTATTGGGCCTCCTTGGCCACCGTGCTGACGATGAACGCGGTATTCGCCGAATCGTTGCCGCCGATATAGAAGAAGTAGCGAATGTTCCGCTTCTTGAAGACGTCCAAGATTCGGCGGCAGTACGCCGCATCGGGTTTGTCCCGGCTGCTCCCGAGCGACGAGGAGGGCGTCGCCGCCACGATCTCGAGGGTCTGGGCCGAGAGCTTGCCCAAGTCGATGAACTCGTCCTTGACCATGCCGGCCACGGCGTGGACCGCGCCGTAAATGGTCTGAATCTCCGGGTGCTTCTTCGCTTCTTCGATCACGCCCACTAAGGAGGCGTTGATCACCGCGGTGGGCCCGCCGGACTGTCCCACTACGGCATTTGCCTTCGGTGCGCTTGCCATATTCCATGATCTCCATACTAACGCGGGCGGTCCGCACACTTTTGACCCGCCCATCTGCCTGAAAGGATTCCCCCCGCGATACACAGCGTTCGGGGACCCACTTGACACCTCTTCGGCCTACGCAAACGCGTCATTATACAACCAACGCCGCTGTGCTCAACAAGTACAACAAAGAAATTTCGCAGGCTTTTCTTTGCCCGGGAGAGTCGTTATCCTGGGGACAGACAAGCTTACGAAATAGGAGGTACCTGATGGCGCACAAGACGTGCTCCGTAACAGTCGCTCTACTGGGTCTCTGGCTCACATCCTTCGGCTATGGTGCCGAGAAGGCACCCGGCCCGGCACCGGCCCTGACGTTCTTCGGCTGGTCGGACCAGCACATTACGGCCGACGGCGATGGCAAACACCTGATCCCTGCGATTGACGCCATGAACACCCTGCCGGGAAAGCCGTACCCGGAGGGCATTGGCGGCACCGTCGAAAAGCCGGCTTTCGTCTTCGGCCTCGGCGACATCACCGAGTGGCCCAGCCGCGCGGCCATCGACACCTACGAGCAACTCATCACCCAGCGGCTCAAGTTCCCCACCTATGACGTCGCCGGCAACCACGACATCGGCGGTCTGTCACCCAGCGACACCGTGCTCAACTGGATCAAGCAGCGTCACGGGGCCCTGCGGTACACCTTCGAAAAAGGCGGCGTCACCTTCATCGCCGTATTCTCGGAGTACGATGAAAAGCTGAACAATCCGGCTCAGCCAATCTCAAAGGCAGCTCTCGATTACCTCCGCCAAGCCCTGGCCAAGGTCCCGAAGGGCAAGCCCGTGGTCGTCGCGACGCACCTGTGTTTCGACGCGATCACGAACCGGGACGAGTTTGTGGATGCCTTCGGCGACGCCAACGTGATCCTGATCCTGGGCGGCCATTATCACAAAGCCGCGGTGAACCAATACCGCGGATTCAATTTCGTTCAACTCCCCTCCCCCGAGCCAAGATCCGCCCGGGAGGTTACCGTCCTGCGCATCACCTCGGACCGGCTCATCGCCCTCCCGTTCAACTACCGTGACAACCAATGGGTGACGGACAAGCGAAAGATCCTCGACACAGCCATCAAAGGCCCGGCCCAGGCAGAGGCACAGAAGAAGTAGGCCCATGCCTGCCGTGACGCTCTTCTGATAGAGGCAGCGCGACGGGATCCGTTATTGTCACCCCTGCGAAGGCAGGGGTCCAGGAAAGCCGCGACTCAGACAGATCCCGCTTGTGTGCAAATAGCACAGCACAGCCGGGTGCCATGCTTACGCCTCGTAAGCATGTCTTACCGCCAGATCGAACATGTCTACGAGGCGTAGACATGGCACCCCGCAGAGGGCGGTTACGGATTACTCACGATCCAATCTCGCGCATCACGGCATCCGGCGTGGCCACGGAACACCGCCCTTCGGCGATCTCCTGGCGTACCTGCCGCACTTCCTCGACCACACGTTCCCGCCCACCTTCCCTGATGCGGGACTCAGCACGAGAACCCAAAATTCCACGAAAATGGTCTGACACAGCGGTGGCACGTCCACGATCTCGCGACAGAAATAACATCGCCGCGGTACCCGATTCGTAGGAGCACCACTCGAATTCTCCGATTTGCAAATGGACAGCTTCGAGAACTCTATCGACCCTGATCGCAACGCGGCCTCGGACATGTTGATAGACCGCGACAATCCGTTTCTGGCGGCCGTCGAGAAGCTGTCCAATGTCTGCTGGCATCACGTACTGCTCCGGATTCCTCACCGCGCCAGTGGCTACCCCGACGTCTGGATCAAGGAAGAGATCGCCTGCGTGGTTCAATATGCTTTGGGGATACTCGTGCCGACGACCAGCAATGCGTATTTCGTGCTGAATTATCTGGTGCAATTCAACTTTGAGCAAACGGGCGTAGAGGTCGAAGTGCTGCTGTTCCCAATTATCAAGGTCGCTCACCTGCGGATCGCCGGCGAAGTCCGTCAACAATCTTGCCTTTTGAAGCGACTCAAACAGCGACCCTTCCAGTAATCTAAGGCATCTCCAAGATTCTCCAAGTTCATGCGGTGGTTCCTCTCTTGTGCGATGCCATTGTCTGCTCCCTGCCACTCCATGCCCATTTGACTTCTTCGGCGATGATTTCGAATGCCCGCGGAGACGACCTTGGGGTCCTGGGCGTAGTTGACGCGGAGGCACTCGTTCGTGTGGGACCAGGGCTCCGTCAGGCCAGGGAAGAAGTAATGGCCCGGGACGACGAAGACGTTCCGTTGTTTGAGCCGCTCGTAGAGTTGCTGGCTCGTGATGGGCAAGTTCGGGAACCACAGCCATACGAAGAACGCCCCTTCCGGCTGGTGGACCCGCCAATCGACACCCTGGAAACACGCGTGCATCTGCCGCACGACCTCCTGCATCTTCCTCTGGTAGAACGGCCGGATGACGTCCCGGCCGAGGTCGATGATTCGGCCGGAACGCACGAGGTCCAGGAGCAAGGCCGGGCCGACTCCGCCGGGCGCCAGGCTCATCACGGCGTTGACCCGCGCGACCATCTCAATCACCTCGCGGCGGGCGATGATGATGCCGGTCCGCACGCCGGGCAGACCCAGCTTCGAGAGGCTCATGCAGACAATCGTGTTCTCATTCCATAGCGGCTCGGCGTCCGTGAAGACGATATTCGGAAAAGGCATGCCGTAGGCGTTGTCGATGATGAGCGGAATGCCTTTGGAAGCGGCGAGGTCGCTGAGCCGCTCGACCTCCGAATTTGTCAGGACGTTGCCTGTGGGGTTGGTGGGCCGGGAGACACAGATGGCGCCGATATCGTCGGCGATTACGAGCCGGTCGAAGTCGATGTGGTACTTGAACGTGTGCTCGTCGATGAAGCTCGATCTCTCGGCTTTTGGGCGACGAACAGATCGCAACACAAGCCCACGTCGCAGTAGCCGATGTATTCCGGGATGCAGCGGAAAGAGAATCTTCTTCTTCGTCCCATCCTCGTACTCGCCGGCGAAGAGGTTGAAGAGAATGAAGAAGGCCAACTGGCTGCCGTTGGTCAGGGCGATATTCTGCGGACCGAGGTCCCAGCCAAACCGGCCCGCGGAGCAAGCGGGCGACCGCCTCCGCAAACTCGGGATTGCCCTGGGCCGGGTCGTAACTCCCAAAAGCCTGCTCGAAGCGACGGCCGTCGGCCAGCAGCGTTGTCATGCTCTGACGCAGGCAGCGCTCCACTTCCGGGATGTGCGCGGGATTGCCGCCGCCGAGCATGAGGACTTCCCCTGCTTGGCCTCGTGCCGCCCCGAGATCGTCCATAAGCTGGCCGATGCCGGACTGCACCGCGATCTTCTTGCCGAATTTGGATACGTTCATAGACACCGCGAACTGTTCCACACGTGGTTGGCAGCCAACTCTGGGCCGTATGGTGCGCACAGCGCCCCGGCACCGTCAAGAGCGTTCGTAGTGACGCCGCAAGGCGTTGTGTCGCGGGCATCCTGCCCGCGATTCGAGGGCGGGACGCCCTCGACACAAAAGAGTACCATCCTACGCGAGCGGGGACGCTCGCCCTACGCCGAGGAGCTTGTCGATGCGGGGCCTCAGACCTGCACTGCCAGTCGGGGAGCGAGGAAGTACAGCCATCGTTCGAGAACCTTCTCCCGGCAGATGGCCGCGGCAGCTCGGGCATACAACTCCAGTTGGCCGCGATAGACTTCGGCCCGCTTGGGCACCTCGTCACCCGTACGCGGTCCGTCTTGAAATCGATCACCACCAACCCTTGAGGCGTTCGCACCAACAGATCGATCAGGCCCTGGACGACGATGATCTCGTTTCCGCTCGTAGTGACGCCGTAAGGCGTTTCTCGGGTCCCCAAAGGCGATTGGTCACGTTGGGGGACCTCTTCAGATGCCCTCACGGGCACACTACCAACCGATTCGCTCGCCGGCAAACCGAACGTGAAGGGCCACTCCTGCCAGACCGTGTTACGCCGGTCGCACACGATGGCGCCCAATTCGCTCTCGAAGAACGCCAGAAGGGCCTCTGTGTCGATGCTCTGGGGCCAGCGAGTCGCGGGGATAGCTCCTTCCTGGACGAGCCGATCCCTGGTCTTCTCGATCACAGCCTTGGTGACGGGTCGCTTCAGGTCCAGCGAGGAGAGCACCAAATGGGCAGCCGTACCGGCCAGCCGGCCCAGGCGTGCCTCGGGCATGGCCCTCTGGGACGAAGCGGTCAGAGCGACAGGCTGGCGGTCCAGTGCCTCGGAGTAATCACGCTGGACGAACATGTCGTCCTGGTGGGTCAGCTTGGTCACCGAGCTTTTGGCCGCCAGTTGCACGGCATGGGCGAACGCGTACTTGTGGCTCAACAGCGCCTTGGACTTGGGCCAGCATTCTTCGCCCCTCCTCGTCCGCCGAGGTCTGCTTCCTGGTGAAGAAGACGGATTTTGCTTTGCCGGTCCGGAGATTCAGGACGAAGCGGGACAAATCCTTCAAATCATTGTCCCCATAGAGGCGGAAGTCAAACAGCCCCTGATCGCGTGTGCCGGCCGTCAGATCGGTCCCAAACGCCTGGTGCAGGACGCGCTGGTCGGCTAATCCATAGAGGATCCACTCCAGTGCATTCTTGCAGGGCTTGAGCAGCCAGGCAGGTAGGTTCGGGTCCCCACCGGCTCAGCTTCGCCGGTGGGAGCCCTTCCCAAACGCGATCCATCGCGTTTGGGGTCCCCTATGGTGTCGCCGCCCAGCAACAGGCCGTTGGCCAGGATCTTGCCGCAATCGGTCCGCTTCTGCGAGGCGGTCAAGATCAGGCGGTCGCGGGCCCGCGTCGTCGCGACGTACAGAATCCGCATTTCCTCGGCCAGAGTCGTCGCCAATCTCTTCTCGCTGATGACCTCATGGGCGAGCGAGCGCAGCCTCGTATTGGAGCGGGGCTCGATCACCTGCAAACCGACCGCATCGCCGGCATCGGCGATCAGATCCGCGTAGATGTCCCGCTTGTTGAACTCGGTCTCCAGCTCCGCGAGGAACACGACCGGGAATTCGAGTCCCTTGCTCTTGTGAACGCTGAGGATGCGCACGGCGTTGCCCGCGGCACTACCCGGCTGGGCCGGGGCCCAGTCCTGCCCCGCCTCCTGGAGCCGTTCGAGGAAATCCACGAACCGGGTGAGCGAAGCAATGCCCGTGTTGCTGGCAAAGCCCTCGAACTGGACCGCGCGGTCGTGCAGCCGCAACAGGTTGGCCTTGCGGGCCTGCCCGTTCGGCAGCGCGGAGACAAAGGCGAGGAACCCGCTGTGGCGGTAAATCCGCCAGATCAAGCTGGCCAGATGACCCCGACGGGCAAGACTGCGCCACTGCTCCAGTTGCCCAAATATCTGCTTGAGCTTGTCCCTCAGACCATCCTCCGGCCCATCCTCCGCGTACCCGGCGGCACAGGCGTAGAAGTTGGCGTGCTTCGATTTCTCCCGGCCGTGGAGGCGGATCTTCGCCAACTCCGTGTCGCTGATCTGGAAGAAGGCGCTGCGCAGCACGGTCGCCAGCTCGATATCCCGCTGCGGATTATCAAGGACCTTCAGCAGGGAGAGCATGTCGCGGACTTCCGTGGCCTCGAAGTACCCCGCCGTCGCGTCGCAGCTCACGGGGATGCCCGCCAGCCGGAGGATTTCCACGTAGTCATTCGCCTTCTTGGCCAGCGACCGCATGAGGATCACGATGTCGCGATACTGCACGTCGCGATAGTCGCCGGTCTGCCGGTCCTGAACCTGAAACTCCGCCCGGCCCGTCTCCACGCCCACGATCTCCCGAATCCGCCGGGCGATCAACGCCGCTTGTCGCTGGCGGCGCGTTGATGAGCGAGCAAACTCCTCTGTTGGCATCGTCAAGCGTCGCTTGGCGATGCGTCTCTCGCGACGCACGGACCATCTCAAGGCCGAGCCTTGACGCTGCCGCCCGTTGCTTTCGGCCTCCTCTTCATCCAGTGCAGCGCCGGCCGTTGTCTCGCTCATCAAGGATGTGCAGCTCCACAATTGGCTTGGAGACACTGCCGTCCTCTGTCTTCTGTCCTCCGTCTTCCGGCTTGTCGCCGCGTCGGGCGCGGGCCGCAGCATGGACGCCTCATCATAGTCGATGTGGGCGACCTCGCGGGTCATGATCCGCCCGAAGACCTTGTTGACGAAGTCCAGGATGCCCTTGACCGAACGGAAATTGTAGTTCAGGTCCACGCGGAAGCCGCGCGTCGCGGTCCTTGCGGATCGGGGGAGGCCGGACGCAGGCGGTCGAGGAAGATCGCCGGCTCGGCCCCGCGCCAGGCGTAGATGCTCTGCTTGACGTCGCCCACGACGAAGACATTGTTGCCCGAGCTGAGGGCGTCGAGAATCGCCTGCTGCACCGGGTTGATGTCCTGGTACTCATCCACGAAGATGTACTGGAACCGCTGGCGCAGGGCCAGGCCGGTTTCGGAGGGATTGAGCCGCTCGCCGAACGGGTCCTCCGTCGTCAGCAGCCTCAGCATGTAGCGCTCCAGGTCGGCGAAATCCAGGCCGTTGAGGTTGTTCTTCCGCTGGGCGTACAGTTGATTGAACCGCTGGACCAACTCGATGAGAATGCGCGTTTGCAGGCTCGTGGAACGTCCGACGATGTCGAGGTAATTCGGGTTCAGGAGCGCCAGGTCGTTGAGGCTCACGAACGCCTCGACGGCGTCCTTCTGGAGTCCCTTGACGACCTCCGTCATCGCTTCCGGCAAGCCCTTTGGGCGAGCTGAGCCGCGGCTTGGAGAAGCGGCGAATCCCGTCGGCGCAGCCCCGCCAATTCTTCGCCTTCAATTGCTCCAAGCAGGCGGCGATCGGCTCGATCAGGTCCGCCTGGATCTTGCGCACCCCAGTCGCCCTCCGGCACCTCGTCCTCGTAGATCCTCTGGGCCACGCGAAGCTGGGCCAGGATCGTGCCGAGCCGGTCCTTGATGATCTGCTGTTGCTTGTCGCCCAACTCGCTGCCCAGCGGATCGATTTGCTCTGCCAGCCAGCGGGCCCGGTCGCACCATCGGTCCGGCGTAACGACCCCTTCGAGAAAACTCACTGAGCCGGATGACGCTGCCGAGAAAGCCGTCGCTGCCGCGCAGGTCCCGGCGTTGCAGCAACTCATGCATCCCCTGGACCAGATGGTCCTGCCGCCAGGCCCATTCGATCGTCTCTTCGAGGGTCTCGCCTTTGAGCAGCATGGCCTCGTCCGCGTCGATGACCCGAAACGACGGGTCCAGGGACAGCTTGTGGAAGTGCTCCGTGATGATTCTCTTGCAGAAGGAGTGAATCGTGCTGATGTTCGCGCCCTGGAGCAGCACCAGTTGGCGGAGCAGCCGCGTGTCGCGGGTCTGCTGATACGCCTCGCGCAGTTGCTGGGCGATGCGGGCGTGCATCTGCTCGGCGGCCGCCTCGGTGAAGGTCAGCACGAGCATGTTCAGCACGTCCGGACCGCCTGTAGCATCCGCAGACGATGCTGACGCACCGCCCGGAGAGCACGGCGGTCTTGCCCGTCCCGGCCGAGGCGGTGACGAACACGTTGCCGCCCCGGGCCTGAATCGCCTGCTTCTGCTGCTCGGTCCAATTGACTCTCTTATCCGCCATTCGCCCTCAAGATCTGTAGGGTGGGGCTTGCCTATCCCTGCCAAGGTGAGAGCCAGGGTGGCAGCGGCAAGCAGAGTCTTCGGAGCTTGCCGATGGTGGTAGGCATGTCCGCAGCCATCGGCTGCTGGCCGCTGCCACCCAGCCGCAGCACGTTCGGAGTTCCGCCTTCAGGCGGGTCAACCAGTCCGGACGGCATCTGAAGTCCCGCGGTTATGCGGTATGGAGCCGACCGCGCGGAAGACTCTCGGATCCGCCTGAAGGCGGAACTCCGAACGGCGTAACGACGGTCATGCACCCGCATCTACGGCCCCGGTTGACATGTTGGTCGGTCATCTGCTCTCCAGCCTCTCGATCAAGTCGGATTTGCCCACCGGTCGCAGGAAGTTGTAATCGTTGATCTGCCAATCGAAATGACAGACGCCCATGTACTCGCAGAAGGCACAGCCCCGCTCGCTGCCGCGATGGTACGGCTTGGCTTCGATCCTGCCGGAGACGATGTCCGTCGCCAGCCGGATGAGATTGTCCCGGGCCCAGTCCAGCAGCCGGGCAAAGTGAGCCGGTGTCAGGATATTCGTTCTCGCGTAATTGCCATAGGGCTGCTGGTCCTTCGCCGTGACGTAGAAATTGTAGAACGCACTCTCCTTCACTGCGTTGGGATCCAGGTGCTGCCAGTACGCCCCGTTGATGACCCCGCCGGCTTTGTAGGGGAACTTGCGCGGCTTGTCCGCGTCGGCCAACTCGGCCAAGGTCGCGCTGGCCGGCGTGGTCTCGATCGGCACGCACAAAGCCCCGGCGACCTCGTCCGCAAGACCGGCCCCGCAATGATGGACGGCCAGCAGGTAGATCGCCAATTGGACATCGAGCCCGTGGTAGAAGCCGCCCCAGTCGAACGAGGCCCCGTACCTGCTCCGCTTGTAGTCGATGATCAGGGCGACGTTGCGGCCGTTAATGCGGGCCACGTCCAAGCCGGTCGATCTTGCCGTCGAGCGACAGGACGCGGCCGTCCGGCAAGGGCAGCTCGAAGCGGCCCAGCCGCCCCACCTCCTGCACCTGGGACGCCCGAAGCTCCACTTCCGACAGCAGCGGCCGGAACGAGCCCGCCCGCACCATCTGGCAGAGGCCCAGCGTGCACTCTTCCAAGACCCGCCCGGCGCTTTCGATGATGAAGGCGTTATGCGCCGAACGCCGGACAAACTGCGCGAGGAACACGTCTTTCCCCGCGAGCTCGGCAATCTGCTCGCGCAGGACCTGCACCAGACGATCGTTTTCGATATCCGCCCAGTTCACCTTCTCGTCCGTGAGACGCTTGTGCAGGGAATCGAGAACGCCGTGATAGAAGAGCCCGAGGTCCAGGGGCTCCAGTTTGAACTCCCGCCGGGGCTGCAAATCCAGCACATACTTCACGAAGTGCTTGTAGGGACAGGCGGCGAAGGTCGCCAGACGGGTCGCGGAGGCCCGCAGGTAATGCCCGAACAATTGCTTGGCGACGTCCGGCGCCAGCGCCGCCCGATTCTCATAGCTCAGAGCCGAGACAACCCGCTCGGCCAGTGGCTTGTACTCGCCATCCGCGTGCATGGTCCCCAGCAACGCCGCCAGGCCGCCGTCGTTCGTAGTGTGCCCGTCAGGGCATGGCGAAGAAGAACGCCTCACGGCGTCACTACCAACCGCATCCCGGCCCAGCCGGCTGCACAACAATTCGGCCAGCTCTGACGTGTTCTGGACCTCGCTCAGCTTCAGCAGATCATCCGCTACGTACTCCTCGGCCACGTCCTCGAACAGCGATTGAAGCTCGTCGATGAAGTGCGACCGCATGATGGGGGAGCCCTTCTCATCGACGCACGGGTAGCTGATGCACATGAACTTGCGACGGCCGCGTGAAGGCGATGTAGGCCAGGTACTGGCGGTCGGTCAGCGATTGCGTGGAGGAGGGAGCGATGTGAAACTCGGCGGCCTCGGCCGCATCGCGGTCCTCGTCGCTCAGGACGCCGGAACTGGCCAGCGGGATCGGGAACTGCTTCTGCGTCGCTCCGAGCAGGAAGATCGCCTTGAGGTTCGGGTGACGGCTGCGCTCGATGGAGCCGACGAGCACCTGGTCCAGGCTCGGCGGGATGAACGCCAGCGTCATCTGCGCGAACGCGGAAGCCAGCAGGCCGAAGTAGTCCTGGGCCGTCATCTCCTGGCGCTCGAAGATTTCGACCAGGGCATCGAAGATGTCCACGAAGATATCGAAGAACTGCCGGTGCTCATCGGCCGTGGTCAAGTCGCCGCCGGCGTGCGCGTCCTCAACCCAGCGATTGACGGTTTTGCGAACGTGCAGCCGATCCAGGAAGGCGAAAATGACCCGCGTGAACTCGCTGGAGGTCAGCCGCTTCTGGAGGTCGCCGTCGGGGCACAGGGCCTGCCGCAGTTCCAGCAGCGGCCCGATAGCCGCGTCGCGAATGCGGTTGATCCGGTCCTCATCGAAGTCCTCGTCCTCCTTGTCCTTGAATCGCCACGCCTCGGGATCGGCCCAATCGCGCCCGTCCACGCCGAAGGCCAGGCAGTAGTTCTCCAGGGTATCGACGTCCGCTCTCTCCACCGCGGCCAGATCGGTCTTGAGATACGCAAAGACATCGGCGTGCGCCAGCCCCTTGGTCACGGCTTGAAGGGCCGCACAGATCAGTTCCACCACGGGATGCTGGTTGAGCGGCTTACGCTTGTCGATGAAGAACGGGATGCCGTAGTCTTCGAAATAGGCGCGAACGTACTGCTCGTAATGGCTCAGGTCCGAGGCCACAACCGCGATATCGCAATACCGGTAGCCTTTCTCTCTGACCAGCCC
Source organism: uncultured Planctomycetota bacterium (assembly GCA_963750205.1). Lineage (GTDB taxonomy): Bacteria > Planctomycetota > Phycisphaerae > Sedimentisphaerales > Anaerobacaceae > PLanc-01. The sequence continues at coordinate 206,115 of CAVVRJ010000037.1, read as the reverse complement.
CAGGATCTGCCGCCCCACGGACTGAATCTCCAGCCGCAGGCTCGGCGCCGCCAAGAGACGAATGCTCCCTCCGGCCTTCGACTTGCTCGCCCCCAAACGGAAGATATTCTGCTCCACGTGTGCCAGCGGGGCAGTCGCGGAAACGCGGCGATTGACTAAGAATCGTGGGCTTGAGCACCTTGACCTTGGCCTCCACGAGGCGCGGGCAGTCGCGGAAACGCGGCACCTGGGTGAGGATCGTGGGCTTGAGCACCTTGATCTTGGCCTCGGCCAGCCGCTCGAGCATGTCGCGGTACGTGCGTGCGGTCGGCTCGAAAAGCCCCGCCCGCGTAGCCTCCCCGGAGTCCGGCACGCCCATTCCCACCTCGCCCGGATCGACGCACAACGCGAAATGGGCCTGATCGACCGCCTTGAGCACCTCGATCAGCAGGGCCATCTCGCCGCCGGTGAACGAGGCAAACCCATCCACCCACAGCCGGGCCCCTTTGATGAAATCGGCCTTGGCGACGGCCCGGCACGCACTGGTGATCTGGGCATCCGGGTCGATGAATTTGTCTCGCAGCGCCTCGTGGTACTGGCGAAAGACCAGGCCGATATCGGCGAATTTCAGGGCCGAAAGGCGGTGGGCGAGTTGCGATGCTGCGGATTAGTCGGATAGGCGGATTGCGGATTGAAAAGCCAGCCGTCTTCCGTCCCCGTCCTCTGTCCTCTGTCTTCGGTTCTCCGCCTTCTAATTGCCTTAGCAGTCCTTCGAGCTCGTCGGCGGTCTTGGCGTACTGGTGCAGTTCGGTGATCGTGGAGGCCATCTCGCGGGCGAAGCCGGGCAGCAGGGCCGAAGAGCCGAAGATCTTCAGCTTGTCGAGGTTGTCCCGGAGGATCTTGTGGACGATCATCTGCCGGCCGAGTACGGGAGATGGCCGGCCGGGCCGTGTTCTTGCCCAACAGGAGGAACTGCAGCCGGTCGAAGGAGAGGATGTGCAGCCGGTGATAGCCCCCCACCCGCGGATCGGACAGGATCGCCCGCTCCGCCTGGTACGTCGCCTGCTCCGGCACGAGGAACAGCAGCGGCTGCTCGGACGGCTCCAGCAGCGCATCAGCGATCGCCCGAACACAGTAGCTCGTCTTGCCCGTCCCGCTCCGACCCAGAACAAACTGAACCGCCATGCCAGCCTTCCGTGGCGACCCCCCAAATGTGGCACCGCCGCCCTCGGCGGTGATCCGCTCGGGTCCCCAGCCGAGGGCGGGCTGGGCCACAGGGGGTCCCGTACACCCAACCAGAACGTCCGAGAACTTGTACCAGACAGGCAGGGGCTTTTCAACAGAAATGCGGTCGAAATGATGACAAAAGCGGATGCTTCGGGTGCCATGCTTACGCTCACGCACGCATATTCTGCTCTTGGATTAAGCATGTCTACGCTCGGGTAGACATGGCACCCCGTGGCCAAGTAGAATCCCGGATCAGGCGACGGCGATGAGGTTCAGGCTGGGGGTCGGGGGTTTGACGGCGAGGGTCGCGACTTCGGCCAGGCGCTGGGTGTAGGCGTGATCCGCCTCGCCGATGGTGTCGAAGACGGTTTCATCCGCCGCCTCTTCCCGCAGACGCCGGATGACGGTGTTGATGACCAGCAGCAACGGATTGTAGAAGTACAGGACCTGGAGGATGTTCTGCGCGAGATTGACCCACAGGTCGTGCCGCTTGACGTGGGCCAACTCGTGGAACAGCACGTCCCGCAGGTGCCGCGAGCCGAGCGTCGGCGCCAGGTTGCGGGGCACAACGATCACCGGATTGACCAAGCCGCAGACGACCGGGGCGGTCCCTTCCTCGCCGATGCGCAGGCGGATCGGTCCCCGGACGCCCATGCGGTGGCGGCAGTAGACCAGGATGTCATTCATCAAGTGATTGGCCGCCAGCGTGCGATCCACGCGTTTGCAGGCCGCCAGGGCGCGACCGATCAGCACGCCGCCCATGATGGCGGCGCCGGCCACCCACAGCACGAATGCAGTCCCCTGCCAAGTCAGATGAGGTTGCTCCCCTACCCCAGCCAAGGTGGTCTGGAAGGGTCCCCCGTTCGCGTTGTGTCGCGTCGGGAGACCCGGTCTGTCCGGTGGCAGGCTGGGATAGGGGAGCGTTGGTGTGGCCCGCCGGCGCAGGTGTCGGGTCGGGACTCCCCCGCGGCCCAGCCGCCGTCCGGGAGTTGAACACCGCCGAGGGCGGCGGTGCCACATGTGGGGAGCCCTCGCTGCAAGAGCAGTGACGCCAGAGGGCCAATGGGTAGAAGGAGGACTGAGTGAAAGCACAGGAAGCAGAACCAGATACGCCAGGACGCACGTGACCAGCCAATACCGCAGGCTGGCACGGACTCTGGCCCGCAGGATGGACTCGACCAGCAAAACCAAGCCGGCCAAGACCGTCGAAGTCAGCAACATCGGCAGGGCCAATCCTACGAATGCTCTGCCTGCCATATTCAATTGTGTGATGATCCACTCCATATCGTTTTTCCTTCACTAATTAAGACGCCCAAAACGAAAATGTATTACATCGAATGGCAAAAATATTCGCGCGGCCTCGGATCGCCCGATCCGGGCGCAGAAGACCCGCCCGAGGAAGCGCTTGCTTTTTCGAGGCGGCGGCGATAGAAAGTGAACCCAAGAGGTGCCGACAGACGTAGAGGGCTTCGGTATGTCTGTCCAGCGCTGGGCAGGTTCGCCCAGCAAAATGGGGGAGCCCTTTCAGGTAAGGAGATATGGCCAAGTGTTAGGCTTGTGTTTCAGTCCGAGCGAAGTGTCTGGTCCTCGTGTCATCACCGCGGTGGTGGTCTTTGTGGCCTCCCGCCGCGGCAGAATCAAGTGACGAGCCGCCCGCGAGCGAGCCGATCACGGCGTTCTCAATCCTCCCGCCAGTCCTTCCCCGCCCTCTGCTGCTTGCGGCCACTGCGGCGTTTCTTCTCCTGGAGCCGGCGTTCCCGGGCGGCCGCCGGCACTTTCGTCTTCTTGCGGATCGGCCGGGGCCGCAGCGCTTCCTGCACCAACTGCTGCAAGCGTTCCGCCGCCGCCCGACGGTTCGCCTCCTGGCTGCGATGCGTCTGTGCGACCACGTGCAGAACACCCTCCTTGTCGATGCGGGTGGAGAGCCTGCTCCGGACCTGCTGCTTCTGTTCCTCGGACAAGCTGGGCGAGCCGGCCACGTCGAAGAGCGCCGTGACCCGCGTATTGAGTTTGTTGACGTTTTGACCGCCGGGACCGCTGCTGCGCGAGGCTTTGAACACCAGCTCGCTCTCGGGAATGAGAACACCTTCGACTGCATCCATCGTCATCGACCGGCCTGACCGTTTTCGCTTGCAGAACCACTTCCGCGGGAATCCTATCCGCTGCAAGCGCCCGTGACAAGGCCGTGGATCACTCCCTCCGCTCGGGGCGGTAGGCGAAATCGACGATCTCCGGCTGGGCCAGGGCCAGGTAGTCGCTCATGGTCATGCGAATGGCCTTGTCGTGCGTGCCCGCTTGGAAGACGATGTGGTCGTCCTCCTCCAGACTGCTGTCCATGATCGTCCGGATGCCGTAGAGCCGGCCGAACGGCGGCTCGGCCCCTTCCTCGCAATCCGGGAAGATCTCGCGGGTCTCTTCCTCCGTAGCCAGCATCACATCGTCCGTTCCCAGATAGTCCCGGAGTTTGTCGAAGATCACCTTGTCCGGTGCGGCGAGCACGCACATGATGTAGTTGCCCTCCGCTTTGACCATCACGGGCTTGGCCACATACTGACCCTTTTCGTGCTCCTCCGCCGCCATGACCTGGGCGGAATACGTCGGGGCGTGCTCACTGGTGGCGTAGTGCGCATTCGCTTGGTCCAGATACTCGAAGACGTTCATGCTCACCTCCTTGGCCGCAGATGGCAGTTTCCCGGCTCGATCCTTCCTGAGTCGAATTCGATTACAGGACGTAGGCTACCGCCGACACGCCCGGGGACAAATCAGGATTATCCTGAAGGGAACGCACGCCTGCGCCCGGAGACTGCCCGGAGCGCAGAAATGCAGAGAATTCTGCAGCGCCATGCACAAAAAAAATCGCGCCGTCCTGCCTGAGAGTTATCGGGGTTAAACCGGGTAAACCGTCCAAAGCAGTGAAGCCCCGTTTCCCCTGCGCCGGAGACCTGAGAGGGGTTGGGAACTCCCGGATGAGGCCCGGCCCGGAGCCGAAGTTTTCACGCGTTGGCGCGAGGCCGCCGGCCCTGGCCCGGGCCCGCAGAATCACTCAAGAGCTTCGATTCCGCCTGCCGATGGTCCCTGACGGAGCAACGAAAAAGGATGTCGTTAGGATCGACAAGATGGTTTTGAAAAACAGGGAGGTGCTCGGGAGAAACAAATCAAACATGGCATGACGGTCGCCCCTGAAGAGAGTAACAAGCGGGTATTTCAAACAAGTAATTCACACTGGCTTACGGGAATGTCCTCGCTTTGGCTCGGCAGGGGCTTTTTTTCTGCGCGGCAGGCAACCAGGACCCCTCGTCCCCCGTAGAGATGGGGGGTGGAACATGGCGGCTCGTCGCGTACAGGAGAATCCGATCGTTCGGCCTCAGGACGTAAGACCTTCGCGGCCGGACTTCGAGGTCATCGGCGTTTTCAATGCCGGCGTGGCTCGGTATCGAGATGAGGTGGTTCTGCTGTTGCGGGTCGCGGAACGGCCGCGGGCGAGACGCGAGGACGTCGTGCTCAGTCCCATCTACGACGTTGGCGCCGACGAAATCATCCTGAAAGCCTTCGCACGAGACGATCCACGCAGCGACTTCTCCGATCCGCGGCTGATCCTGCGTCAGGGTGAGACCTATCTGACGTCGATCTCGCATCTGCGGCTGGCCCGCAGCCGCGATGGCATCCGGTTCCAGGTCGCCGACCGGCCGACACTGGGGCCGGCCGACGAATACGAGACTTTCGGCATCGAGGACCCGCGTGTCACCTGCATGGACGGCACGGAGTTCGCGGCACAGGATCTCGCGCTGGGGAGCCCCACGTACTACATCGATTACGTCGCTGTTTCACCCTGGGGCGTGACCACTTGCTTGGCCTCGACGCGGGACTTCCAATCCTTCGAACGCCACGGCGTCATCTTTCACCCGGACAATAAGGATGTAGTCATCTTCCCCGAGCGGATCGGCGACAAGTTCTACGCCCTCCATCGGCCGCATTCGTCTTTATTCCTGCGTAACGACATCTGGCTCGCCGAGTCGCGCGACCTGCTCTGCTGGGGCCGGCACCGCTACCTGATGGGCACACGCGAGGGCTTCTGGGATGAGACGCGCATCGGGGCGGGAGCAGTGCCCTTCCGCACCGACAGGGGCTGGCTGGAGTTTTATCACGGTGCGGACCGCCACAACCGCTACTGTCTGGGCGCCGTCCTGCTCGACACCCGGGAGCCTTGGCAGATCCTGGCACGATCTGCGCGTCCCCTCTTCGAACCCCAGATGGACTACGAGCAAGCCGGCTTCTTCGGCAACGTCGTCTTCAGTTGCGGCTTGCTCTTCGAAGACGACAGGTTGAAGGTCTATTACGGCGCGGCTGACACGTCCATCTGTTACGCCGAAATCCCCTTGGCCGACGTCTACGAGAATCTGGGAGGAAAGTGACCCTGTAAATTGTTGATTTGTGATTTCAGACTCCTTCACGACGCGGCGCGGATTACGGTCAGCCGAGCGACCGCGCGGCAGTGCACGCGGGCCGACCCGCTCAGATCCACATACCGGAGAACCGGCGGCGCCGAACTCGGGGCCGGCTCTCGCCGAATCTCGTCCGGGAAATTCAGATAGGCGAACGGCCCGAACAGCTCATACGCCTTGCGGTCACGGGCCTTGGCCGCCTCGACCTTGTCGTCGAAGAGTTGGGAGTAGACGAGTTCGCCCTCGCTGTAGATTCTGCCCGCCACTTCTTCCCTTGGGGAGAGACCCCGACGAAGCCGGATCGGTTGCGGGGCGCCGCCGATGGTGCTGGTTCTCCTGCGGCCTGCAATTCCGCAGGTTGCCGCGCCGGTTATTGATCGGATTGTGGTTCTCGTGGTGGGCCACCTGGCCCGGCGGGGTCTGCATGATCTCGCGGTGCATGAAGATCTTCTGGCCGCGTTCGACACGATAGGCGTAGCCCCGGCCGCCTTCCCCACCCAAGAAACGCCAGTCGTAGCGCTTGAGCCATTCGAAATCGGCGGCATCGACGATGGCGAATTGGTCGCCGCCCAGCGGGATGTACTTGACCTCGGGATCGGCCGGCACGGGCGGCAGGCTCGTCTCGTGCCGCGCCTCGAAGTTTCGGCAACACTCGCAGGGATGCACCTCCCGCACCTCGCCCGGCGTCCCGGCGTGGTTCAGACATAAGGGCAGGACGAGTTGCGGCTCCATCGTCTCGCGCAGGGGATGCACCCGGGTCGGATGGAGCAGGTAGACGCAACGGGCGCACCTACGCTTGATCGCCACACGAGCTCGCTCGCTTGAGTTTGAAGTGGGAAGTGGGAAGTTGGAAGTCGGAGTTGCCGGAGGACCTGCCCTTCAGCCCGGCTGGTTTGGCACTTGACACTCCGTACCGGGAGTTTGAAATGGGAAGTTTGAAGTTGGAAGACCCGGAGCGTCTGGCGATTGGCTTTGGTTGCTTAAAACTCGACACTTTCCACTTGAGACTTCGTTTGGCTTTGTTTCACAGGGTACCCCTTCATCATCCGCGCCATTTGTAGTGACCCCTGCCGTCGCAGGGGGAGCCTGCCCCGGACTTGATCCGGGGCCGCAAGGCGTTTCCCCGGTAGGGTGTGCACCGCACACCGTCTCGTCACGTCCCCCGGCCCCTTCGCCCTCGGAACGTTGGCCTTCATTTGGCTTTGTTTCGTCGCACAGTTCCTTGACCTCGGCCCCGTTCGTGGCGACCCCGCCCGGCGTTTCTTCGTAGAGCCTGCCCTCGACCTGATCGAGGGGTGGGCGTCCCCGCCCGCCTTCTTCGGACGAGCGCGGCTCGTCCTGGCTCTTCCCCGTGGTTGCCTCACCCATCACCGTCCCGCCGTCCTCCTCCGCACCCGACGTGTCCGTTTCCCGCCACTTCTTGCACTTTTTCAACTCCCCCACCGTCCGATACAGGCTGTTTTCGATCCGCCGCTCATAGCCGAGCAACCGATCGAGCACCTTGGCTTTGCCGAAGTCCGCCACGACCACCCGCGCGAGGACCGACTCCTGGTCATCCTGCCCCTCGCCCTGGGGCCACCGCAGGCCGGCGGTCTGGACGCCTCCCGGGCGGCATAGTCCGCCTCCAGCGTGGCATAGGCGGCCCGGTCGAGCCGCTCCGCCCGGCGCAGCCGCCAGCCGAGATGGGCCACCCGCTCCGCCAGCAGGCTCTCCAGCGACCCCACCGGGTCCAGGTCCTGCACCATCCGGTCCCGGAACAGCTCAAATTCACCCGGATCTTCGCCCGAAATGACCACCTGCTGGGCCAAGAGACCGTGTTTGACGGCATTTTGCGCCACGACCGCTTTGCCTTCCGGCGTCCGGGGCCCGGTGGACTTCTGGGCATTCAAACGATTGGCTCGAACCTGCGCGACACTGGCCATGATATTCCCTCCAAATTGACTCGTTAGGTTTGGACCCATTTCTACCATGCGCTTTACGTGTCATTGTAATACGTTATGTGCCCAGCAAACCAAGTGCCACCGATGGACACTCGCCGAATATAACCGGAATATAAGTAGACGTTGCAACTCTTTATTACACAAGCACTTAGGAAGCATCCTCCGCCGCGTGCGTCGGACTGCCCAACAGGGCTGGTTCGACTGGGCCTGCCACCTGCTGAAAAGGCAGGAGAGCATGGCAGGCCTTCGGCCGCAAGCAAGATGTTCTCGCGCCAAGACGCCAAGACCGCCAAGTTCCGGAGGACGGACTTGTCATTCCTGCGACGGCAGGAATCCAGGTCTTTTCACCACAGAGCCACAGAGACAACGGAGAAGATAAACGACCGAAGAAGGGCCGGAGGGGGCTTGTTTTGCTGACAACTGGGAACTGAGAACTGCCAACTGAGAAGAGAAGAGGCGGTTGGGTTCCCAAACGCGATACGTCGCGTTTGGGGTCCCTTCAGGGAAAGGGCGAGTCGTGCCTTTCTCTTCTCTGGGCGCGTCGGCTTCGGACCTGTCGGTTCCGTTCCAGCGGAAGATCTCCGGGAGGCCCTGCGTGGGCGGAAATCCTGGAAGAGCCGCCCACAAGATGAAGGTAAGACGGTAAGAGGGTAAGAAGGCGAGCGCCCCCTCCGGCCCCTCCGGGTTCTTACCTTCTTTCGTTCTTCCTTTCTTACCTTCTCTTGCTCGCCGGAGGCTGTCCGCTGGTGCCCGGTTCTTCCAGAGTCTTCCGGGCACGCAGGGCCTCCCTGAGATCTTCCGTGCGGAGTAAATCGCCGGGTCCGTTCCAGAATTGACGTGGGGCGGGAGAGCGACGCTTCCCCTTTCCCCTGAACCGCCTCTTCTCTTCATGGCTGGTGGTTCCCACCGGGAGTGCCACAAACTGTTAATTTGACGGGCTGAGCCTCCCAGTCGCATTCAGTATCGCTTGTGGCGGTTGACATTTGCAGCAGTTCGTGTATATTCGTTGAGCGAGTTGAGTCTCAGCAGACAGATGGTAGAGGTCCTTGGATGTGGTTACCACCTAACCTACAGCGTGGCAACGAGTTGAAGCACTGGAAAAGCTGCAGCAATCCTTGTTTCAATCGGAACCGTTGGCACGATCCTATGCCCATACGTGGTGTCGTGGTTCTCACTGCGGTCGTATCGCTGGATACTCGCATTAGGTATTGCGCTTGTCTTCGCGGGCTCTGCTATTCCGCAAATACTTCCTGAATGCAAAGAAGGACATAGCTGGTGGAAATGGGTACGGGCTGTGTCTGTAGGTTCCGTTATCGCGAGTGGTGCCTTCATCAGTACTTACGGATGGAACGTGCGCAGTGGTCACTTGCGTGATCGTGCCGTACTTACTGCTGTAGCCTCAGAACTGGACCTGAACCAGATATATATCGAATTGCTGTCGTTAGCCCATCAGGAATACGAAGCCACGGGGAACCTCGACGCAATGACTGCACTCCGGTTGCCAACCACGAATCACATAGGACAGGTGGTGACTGCTTCGAGCATTTGTGTAAAAGACTCTGAATTCGCGGATGCGGCTTTCATTTATGTTGTTGCCACCGATTCCCTTGTTGCGCACCTTAAGAAGATCGATTTGGTTTGTTCAAGCCATATAGTATCGCGAGAGATGGCGAAACCGATGATCGACTCCGCATTTGGTGACAAGGGTCTGTTCAATAATTTTTGGGATCAGCACAAACGCTTCGCAGGACAACTTGTGGCAAAGTATGATTGGTGTTTTGGGGAGGGGAAGAATAGAATGAGGAAACCTGTTCTGGATGATTTCTATCTGAATGTCGTTGTGCCCAAACAGATGCAGCTTACCACTCGCGACCACCAACAGCGGATGAAACAGTTGATAGATGACCTCAAAGCAAAGGGTCGCTTGATACCAATCCCGAGCGACGATAGGGGTCAGAAGGCTGGGGATGATCCCGATAGATGAGTGGGGGGAAGACCAGAGGGGGAAGTCCCGGGGTCACGTCGTAATTGTTCATTATTGGCGTTGACGGCCAAGGCCGGGGCGTGCCATAATAGGATGGGCAGACCCTTACGGACCGAATATGCGCATGCTGCCGCGAGATCCAGCGGCACGCCAAGGACAGCCAGCTTGCCAAGGATTTGGACCGCCTCCGACATACGGCACAGAATAATTAATAATGAAGACGTGACCCTGCATTCCTCGCAGGACTTATACCTTCTTCATCGAGAATGCTTGCCAGAAAAACAAGGTTCGGTACCTTTGCAGCGAGAAAGTGTAGCTGGGGGCTTGACAGGGTGGCGGAGTTGGCTAAAATGGTGAAGTTATGAAGGGTGAGAAGACAAGATGGACGCGTCAAGATGAGAGCTTCCAGTTCTCCTTGCTTGCCAGAGGGGGGCGAATCATAGCAAGTCATCCTGTTCTTAGTGCGCAGCGAGCGACCACCATAACGAAGGACCCACTTACCGGCGGTTACGGAAAAAGGCCAGCGTCGCGCGCGCGATGTTGGCCGATTGTCGTTGCCTTTCTCGCGCTAGAGGCCGTAGGTCTGGCTGACGACCTGACATACCGGGGCGGGGCCAAGGGTCGCACCTACACATTTCACATTTGATAGTCGGTGATGTCTTTCCGCTGGGAATTCCGGAATTCCCCCCGAGGCTCAATAATCCGCCCATATTTCGTACGAGCTTGGATTGCTGAGGCATTCCTGGCAGCGCTTTCTAATCTCCCGCGCTATTTCGAGCGCGTCCGGCACATCCGAACAACCATAGCCTGCTTGCTGGAATAGTTTTCTGGTGGTCGTATGAAACTCTCTGATAAGGTCGTCCTGCGCTCCTCCCATGGCTCTCCACTTCTGGCCGACGTCGGTGAAGGCCTTCAGATTGTTCGGGCTTTTTTCGCGGCAAGTGCCTCGGTCTGCCGAGCCAGTTGGGCCGCATAGTCCAGGTCCCTGATATTGTCTTTCACTCTGTCATATTCCTGCGGTATTTCCTGCGCTATCGCTTCCATCTGGCCCATGAAGGGCCTCAAGTCCGGCTTGTTTTGACCTGCTCGGTTCACAAGATCTTTCATGCCACGCGCAAAATCCATGTACGTTTCGATGCGTTTTCTGTGCCGGGCGATGAAATACACCATGTCTTCGACGCCGGCTTCGACTTCATTCCGCCGGGCCACTTCTTGTCCGGCCTCGAAAATAGACGTGAGATTTTGTGTGACGGCACAGGTGGCCACGGCACGCGAGCGGTAGGCAGGACGTTTAGCCGAGTCACTGGAATCTATGGACGAGACAGGCCTGACAAGATCCAGAGGTTTCCTGCCGCGCAAGGCGAGTTTCCGAGCGCACGTTTCTCGGTCCAGCGTTGCTTTCAGAATATCGACGGCGGAGACATGCGCTCCGGATGCGCCGGTTCCCTCCAGATAATAGATCAGGGCATCTCCTCGCGGCGGTATCTTCTTGCCCAGATGGCAGTAAGCCTTCTCCCCTTCGAACCAAACGGGATAAACATACCAGCCTATGGCAGCACGCCAGATTTCTTTCCTGGAGTCTCGGAATCCGAAAGTAGTTTCTACCCCGGCTTCGAGAAGCTGGGTCTTCCATTTGGCGGGAAAAGGTCTGGTCCAATCCATCGTTACGTCTTTTTCCATATAGGTGGATTTCAACTCTTCTTTGTGCCAGATGTTGGGCGCATGCAGCAGAGCGAGGTAGAACCTGGCGCCATCATTATCGAAATCGACGGATTCGACCAGGCGGTCCCCTGCTTGGTTGTCCGGGACCAGCTTCATCTTTTGCGCCCCCGCAGGCCACGTGAGGACCAGCATGTCGTTGCGTCCCTTCAGCAAACCGACGAAAAGACTATCGCAAGGAACGTGCAGCACGCTCGTCGAAGGATATTCGCGCGCCTCGAATACCAGATCGTCCCCGATAAAACCAGGCACTACGCCATATTCAATCGTACTGAGCAGACTTATCCCTTTCATCGCCTTGGCCGGCTCAATCGCGACAATCTCCCTCCCACCGAACGAGAACACGGCAGACAATTTGCTTTCAGGTCCTGGCCCCGAGAAAGAGACTTCGAGAGCCTTTTCATCGCCTGTGTTTCGTAGGAGTGTGCAGTCCGTAATCTTTGCCGGCTTTCCTTTCAGCTCGAGAGGAACGAATTCCACCCGCTTGGCGTTCGAATCCGCTTTCGAGTAAATGCTTACTCGGCCTCTGCCCGAACAGAAGGCGACCGTCACGTGCTGATTCTCCACGACGGCGTCGCCTTGGAACGTGTATGGTGCCTGATCGGATTTCGAACTATCAATAACCTTCCAGCCAACTCTGTCCGCGAGATTAACCTCACCGGCAAAGGGGGCTTGCGTATCCCAGACTTGAGTGCTCTGCAACTGGCCCTGCGCACCTTTCGCCATGGAAATTACCGGTGCCAGTAATAAGGCGGATAACACTATTAGGGACGCCAAGATAAAAATCCTCGATTTAATCATGTGACGTTCTCCGTTCAACCGACGTTTCCCATTTCGCCTCGTCCGGCTACGCCGCCGAGCCGTATTCTGTTATTATACCGGCGTCGCCCCCCCATTGCGTCTATCTCTTTTTCGGGTTCTTTCTCACGCTGCCTTGGGGGCTAATAGGGACAGACCCCTTTGGAGCCAAGAGAAGGGGCGGTTCAGGGAGTAATCGCGACCCCTTGTCCCGCAGCACGATCCGTAGCAGCGGACCATCCGTCCGAGCGCGGGGTACCGTCGGTTCATGGGCGGAAAGATCTCCGACCGCCCATAGGCGGACGAGACCAGCCATTTACGAATGGGGATTTATGATTGATGAATGATGATTGGGAAGAGGAAGCGCGGACTCGTTCGAACCACCTCTTCTCTTCTCCGTCTTTCCCTCGCCCTCTCGCTCCTTGACCTGCATTCATGACAATGAGGGTCGGGTCCTGTGTTTCGGCCGGGGTTCCTTGGTATAATGGAGCAAAGTCTCAAGGCCGTGGGCGTGTCGGCTTGCGAGGATGGAAAGCGATGTTTTTCTTCATACTGCCGTGGCGCGTGGATGTCCCGCAGGACCGGTGGCCGGTGATGAACTGGCTGATCCTCCTGGCGCTGGTCGCGGTCTTCGCGCTCCAGGTCCGCGACCATATCGAGCAACAGGATCGCGCCAGGCAGAGGCTCCGACCCGATCCCACCCGGCAGAGTGCGATGCAGCCTGCGGCCGGGGAGCGTCCCGAAAGCCTGTCGCAGGTGCCCGACATCACCCAGGAGTGGCAATTGCGCCCCGGGAATCCCAAGGGATTCCTCGGGTACATGTGGCTGCACGCCGGCTTACTCCACCTCTTGGGCAACATGCTCTTCCTGTGGATCTTCGGCAACGCGGTCTGCGCCAAAATCGGCAATCTCCGGTACCTGGGCTTGTACCTCCTCTTCGGCGTCCTGGCGGGAATGGCCCACCGGCTGACCTCCAGCGGCTCTGTAGTGGGCGCCAGCGGGGCGATTAGCGGCATGGTGGGGATGTACCTGGCACTCTTCTTCGAGAACGAGATTACGTGCCTGTTCGTGTTCTGGTTCATCCTGTTGCTCGTGCCCTATGTGCGCTGGTTCGCCGTCAGCGGTATCTGGGTGATCCTGGGCTGGCTGTTGTGGAATGTCGGCGGTGCCCTCGCGGCGCGCTCGTATGTGAGCCATGCCGCCCATCTCGGCGGGTTCGCTGTCGGGCTCGGCGTCGCCCTTCTCATGTGCCAGAAGGGTTGGATCGCGATGGAGAAGTACGAGAAATCCCTGCTCCAGATGTGGCAGGAGCGCCGGCGCGGCTCGGAGAAAGAGCCGCTGGACACAGCCTACGCCCAACTCGGTCTGCTATCAACGGAGGAGGAACGACAGCCACCGACCACCCTTTTCTCGCCGCCTGTGGGCCCCGAAGGCCCACCCGCGTCCCCGACGCCATCAGAAGCCGCACCGGTCCGCGCCGAAGCCGAGGGGTTCATCCGCACCGCCTGTGCCTGCGGCCACGTGATTCGATTGAAGCGGCAGTACGTCGGCCGGACCGTGCGCTGCCCACGGTGCCGACACCCCATCGTGATTCCGGACCAGACCGACTTCTTCGGCCCCGCCCCGCTGCTGCCGCCCGTCCCGCCCAGCACGCCGAAGAAGATGCGGGATGCCTGCATTCATTTCGTCTGCACGTGCGGCAAGAGAATGAAGGCTCCCGCGCGATATGGCGGCCACACCGTCAAATGCTCCCAATGCGGCGCTCGGCTCAAGATCCCGGCCCTTAGGCCGGAAACCGGCTCATGAGACCGCCGAAGAAATGAAAGAAGAGGGGCGGCTCGTTACCTTGCAGCCCCTCTTCTTGTCTTGTCCGTATCTCGTCTCCCCGCCTGCGCAGGGATGACATTTCTTTCGGCTATCTCATCCGAGCCAGTGTCACTTCTTGCCTTCGTGGGCGGTGAAGCTGACGGACATCTTGCCGACTTGGGCCTTGAATTCGCCCGGCTCGACAACCGGCTTGTTGTCCCGGCCGATGAAGGCGAGGTCGTCCCAGGCCAGCTCGAAGTGCACGACCTTCATCTCGTCGGGCTTGAGCTCCACCTTCTGGAAGCGCTTGAGCACTTTCACCGGCGGCGTCACCGAGGCAACCACGTCGGACAGATAGAGCTGGACCGTTTCCTTGCCGGCGCGGGTGCCCGTGTTCTTGACCTCGACCGTGATGGTCAGCTTGTCCTTCGGCCCCATTTCGCTGGCATCGGCCCGCAGAGCACGGTACTCGAAGGTCGTGTAAGACAGGCCGTAGCCGAACTCCCACTGCGGGTCGAACTTGTTGCCGCCCGATTCTTCGCTCTTCTTATGATCGTACCACATGAAACCGGCGGCGTACTTCGGGTAGGTAAGCGGGAGCTTGCCGCTCGGGTTGGCGTCGCCGAAGAGGACGTCCGCGACGGCCTGGCCGCCTTCCATGCCGGGCAGATAGGCCATCAGGATGGCCTTGGCGTCATCCACGATCGTGCGAATCACGCGGGGCCGGCCTTCGACCAGCACCAGAACGACCGGTTTGCCCGTCCCGGCCAACTCCTTGACCAGCTTCAACTGCGGCTCGGTCATCGTCAGATCGGTGATATTGCCCGGCGTCTCGCAGTACGGCGGCTCGCCGATGCAGGCGATGATCGTGTCCACATTCGCCGCCGCGGCGACCGCCTTGGCAATGTCGATCTCCTTGTCGAACGCCACGCCGTCAACATAGGTGACGTTCTCCTGGCCGAGCTTCGCCTGGATCGCTTTGAGGATCGTGCTCTTATCCTTCGGATAGAGCTGTTCCTGGTCGCCCTGCCAGGTGGTGGACCAGCCGCCGTTGAGGACGGACAGCTTGTCGGCGGTCGGCCCGGTCACGAGCACCTTGTGCCCCTTGGCCAGCGGCAGCAGATTACCTTCGTTCTTCAGCAGGGTCATGGCCTCCTGGGCCGCCTGGAGGTTCACCTGACGCGAGCTTTCCGCACCGACGTTGCCGGCCGCCTCCTTCCGCGGGTACGGATTCTTGAACAGGCCGAGCGCGTACTTGACTTCGAGGATGTTGGTCACCGCCTCGTCAATCCGCTTCATCGGCACCTCGCCGTCCTGGACGAGTTGCAGCAGCGTATCGTAGAAGCCGTAGTCCTCCGGCACCATGCTCATGTCGATGCCGGCCATGACCGCCATCTTGACCGCCTCGCGCCGGTCCTTGGCCACCATCTCACGCTTGTAGAGGTTCTCGATATCGGCCCAGTCGCTGACGACGAAGCCCTTGAAGCCCAGCTCGCCGCGGAGCAGGTCCGTCAGGTAGAACTTGCTCGAATGGACGGGGATGCCGTTGATCTCGGAGGAGTTGGCCATGCAGGTCACCGTGCCCGCCTTGACCGCCGCCTGGTAGGGCTTGAGGAACCATTCCCGTAACTGCCGTTCCGGGATGTAGGCCGGCGTGCGGTCGGCCCCGGACCAGGGGAAGCAGTAGCCCAGGTAGTGCTTCATGCAGGTCGCGACTTTGACCGGGCTGCCGATGTCTTTGCCCTGCTGGCCGTGGATGTAGGCCGCCCCCATCGTGGAGGCGATGTATGGGTCCTCGCCGAAGGTCTCGAACACGCGGGGCCACATCGGCTGGCGGGCCAGGTCGAGCACCGGGGCGAAGTTCCAGGGGATGCCGGCCGCCCGCGTCTCCAGGGCGGAGATCTCGCCGACCTTCTCCATCAACGCCACGTTGCCCGTGGCGCCCATGGCGATGTTATGCGGGAACAGCGTCGCCCCGAGCACGTAGTTGGCCCCGTGGATCGTGTCGATGCCGTAGATGATGGGGACGCCCAGCCGGGTCTCCTTCGTCGCGACATCCTGCATCTTGGTGATGATCTCCTGCCAGTTCTGCACGGTGCGGGCCTGTCCGCCGCAGTTGAGGATCGAGCCGAGATGGTGATTGACGATGCCGTTGCGAAGCTTCTCTTCGTCGAGAATGAAATTGCCCTGCGGATCGCTCTTGCCAAACTGCTCCAGCGTGATCTGGGTCATCTGGCCGACCTTCTCCTCCGGCGTCATCCGCGCGACCATCTGCCGGGCCTCGCTCTCGATCCGATTCTGCTTCACCTTGGCCTCCTTGTCCCCGCTCGAACACCCCACGAGCACCACCGCCGCCAATGCCAGCACGATCTTCTTCATAACACAGTCTCCTTTTCTGACAACGACCCGTTCGTAGTGACGCCGCTCTTCCGTTCAAAGTACCGCGTTTACGCGGATCAGAATCCTCTCAGCCGCCGGAAGAAAAAGAGGCGGATAAGAAGAGTTTCACCCGCCTGAAGGCGGCACTCCAAACTCTCGACACCCTGACGCCCCACTACAAACCAGTGATCCCAATGTGCCGAGATAGTAGCAGAGACCGCGCGACATGAAAACACAAAAGTTCCTCGTTTCCCATCGTCCCGTACCCGGCGGGGCAAGAGAACCGCGGAACGGAAATTAGGTTTCTTCCGTCGGGATTCTTGACTTCTTGTCACTTCCTGTTACGATAGTCGGCGCGATAGCGGAACCAGCGAATTGGAGGTTACAAGAAGAGCTCAGGTTCGTGCGGAGGTCGCAGATGAGCTTATCCTTCTCGGGAAAGAGCAAGCCAATGTGGAAAGGACGCAGCGTGAAAACCACAGTCGTAGCCTTGTGTTGTCTTACAGCAGTCGTCATGGCCTTCGCCGCGGGCAGCACCGGCGGAGGCAAAGCCGCGACACCGACGTCCGGGCTCCCGTCGGTGGGGGTCGTCAATCTCATGGAGATCCTCCGACAGGACAAGAAGTACGCGGATGAGATCGCGGGCGACACCAACAAGGCCCGCACGGAACTGGAGACGCTGGCCAAAGAGATCCAACGCGAGGAAGGCGAGTTGGGCGCCCTGAAACCCAGCAGCCCCGACTACCTGAAGCAGATGGAGATCGTGGCGGAGAAGAAGGCCCACTTCACTGCCCATCGGGATTACCTGGACCGACAGTTTCTCTTGAAGAAGCAACAGTGGTCGCAAAAGATGCTCGGCAACGTGGTCCGCGCCACGCGGGAGGTGGCCGTCGAGAAAGGGCTGTCCCTGGTCCTGGTCAAAGAAGACCCCAATGTCCCGGAGGTGGAGGACATGGCCAGCCGGATCGTCACCCAGAAAGTGCTCTACAGTGACGGCTGCGCGGATATCACGACAGACGTCCAGGCGAAGCTGGGCACCGCCAAGCGGTAGACTGCGGATCGCCCGTACCACCTACACCTGAAACTCGATGATCTCCGGCGCGACCTGCTTGCCTCTCAGAGAGAGAATTGCCATGCTGACGGGCAGTTGAAACCGCTTCGGACCGGCGCTGCCGGGGTTGAGGTACAGGATACCGGCTTTCCATTCCACGGCCGGTCTTGTGGGAGTGGCCGTAGATGACGATGTCGATCCCAGCGCCGGCCGGGTCAAGACTAAGCGTGCTGAGGTCGTGGACCACCCAGATCTTGTGGCCCTCCACCTCCACGTATTGTTCCCGTTCCAGCTCGTTCGCCCACGGCCCGGTGTCCACATTTCCTCGCACCGCCACGACCTCGGCCAGTTCCTGCAACTCCGCCAATACCGAAGGGCCGCCGATATCTCCCGCGTGAATAATGTAAGACTTTAGGGTTGTGCGGGAGTGAAGTCCCTGAGAGCGGGCAGTTTTCCTGTTGTGATGTATATCCGCAGGGCTTGCTCGACGATTGTGATCGGATTGAGGCCGCGTTGTTTGAGCGTGGTGAAGACGCTCATGAGGATGGCTTGGGTTGACGCTCCTTGGTCGCTGCGGTTATTGAAGCTGTTCTTTCGCATGATCACCGCCAGCCGGATGATCCGCTCGGCAAAATTGTTTTCGAAGGGTACTTGGTGCTCCCGCACAAAGGTGAACAGTTCTTGCTGATAGCGTCGCAGACGCTTGACCAAACGCCGGGCTTCGCGGTTGGTCCACTCCATCTCGATCATCACTTGCAGACGTTGCTGAATCCGGTGATGCCGCCGTTCATAGGTGGCCGGAGCCATCTCGTCCCGTCGTTGGCGTAGACGGATCGCGTCCCGAATCAGGCGTCGGAGTTTCTTGGCAAAGCGGGCCCAGTCCTCACTCGTGTCCTTGTACCGTTCGACCCGCTCCAAATCCCGCAGCAGGTGGACCAGGCATTTCTGCTTCACGCAGACCAGGATGCTGTACGCCGCCCAGAAGTCACTGACCAGGACCCCGGCAAACTGCTCGGTGATGAATTTCAAGACCACCGGACTGGCGGAACGCTCGATGGCAAAGAGGGTTGCCGCGGGGGTAGTAAAACACCACAGCCAGCCGAGCAGGCCGTTGATGCGCCAGCCGGTCTCATCGGCGTGCAGGACGCCGGCCCGGATGATCTCCGCGCCGATCTCCTCGTACCAAGACTGGAGGATCTCGGCCAAGCGATGCCACATCTGTACCAGACCGCCCGGCGTGAGGACAAACTGCAGGTGAAAGTTGAAGACGGACAGGATCTGGGAGATCGTATTGCCGAGAGCATAGTGCAGCCAGGCACTCATCACCAGCAAGCGGTTACCGATGGTGGCGTTCGGTAACGCCTCCGGCACTTTGGGCTCCACCATCTGGCGGCAACGCGGACACCAGTCCCGATGGATCGTGTGCTCGGTGACTTCGACGTGGACATCGTGCGGGATGTCCTCGATATACCGTTGGCGGGAGACGTGGCACTTCGTGAGCTGGCCGCCGCACTCCGGGCAGTGGGATTCCCGGTGCTGTACCGCGCGGTCAATGTGATCGGGTTTCGCGCGACAGTGGCCTTCGTGCCCCGGCTTGCAGCCCGGCTTCTTCTTCCGGCCCTTCTTCTCCGGCTTCTCGTAGGGAGCTTTCTGGCCGGAAGGACAGGACGGGTCGTCCCGACGGCTCGGGGGAGATCGGTCTCCATTACGGTCGGCGAGGATCTTGGCTTGCGCGAGCAAGGCAAAGACCACGGCTTGCTCGCCCAAGGCGAAAATGGCCTTGGCTTGTTCTGCGGTCAGCTCCGGCCCTAACTGGATTCCGTGAATCTCCAATGGTTCCGCGGTCTTTGCATTCATTACGCGGAACATACACCGCCCTGAAGGCGAGCGCAATAGCCCAGTTTGTCATTGCAACATTTTCTGGCTTGCGCAAAGTCACAATCTGCCTCATGAGACTAAAGTCTTACTGAATAATCAAACCACAGCCGGCGAGGCGGTCCTTGACTTCGCCCCGCAGCAGGCCGTGCGTGTCCGATATGACGCCGATGTTCTTGCCCATTATCCGTAGTCCCTGTGCCGATCTTCGACCCCAAGCAGTCTTCCGCTGGTGGCACCGTGCCGGCCCCGATTGTAAGCCGTCCTGCCCGGTTTGAAAACCGGCTCCTGAAGTCGCGACGCGCCCTGTCGCGGCGCGAATGCTACTCTTTTGCCTCCCGCACAATCCGCCCTTTGCCTACGCACTCGCGGCGCGACATGACCCTATCATTGCTATCGTCAGGCAGCATGAATACAGGGTGACGATAGCGAGCCCGTTGGGGCGACAAATCGCTTGCTCGCCTGTCGGCATGGAGGGGACCATTGGGATGCCGACCGCCGGGACACGGCGGCGGCGTTCTGGGAGATAACGGTCCCGCACAACTGTGGTGCGTTCGACGAATGAGAATTCTTCAGAGATAGAAGGGAGAACACCATGTTGACAAGAGTAGCCGTGGCAATCAGCGTTCTTTGCCTGGTCTTGCCTGCCGGCACGTTTGCCGAGGGCTTTGCCCAGGGCGACAAGGAGATCCAACTCAACGGGTCCGGTGTCAGCAGCCACAACTTCGACAGCACGATCTTCTCACTGCAGGGCAGTATCGGGTATTTCCTGACGCCGAACATCGAGGGCGCCTTCCGGCAATCCCTGGGTGTCTCCTCCATTGAGAACGGGACCAGTAGCTGGAATGGCGTCTCACGTGTCGCCGGGGACTACCACCTCGACCTGGGGCGCTTCTGGCCGTTCGCCGGCGCCAACGTCGGCTACGCCTACGGCCACCACGTGGCGGATGGGTGGGAGGCCGGAATCGAAGGCGGGTTGAAGTTCTTCGTGAATAACACCACTTTCTTCGTCGGCCAGATCGAGTACGACTGGTTCCTCACCGGCAACGGGAACAACGGATTCGACAACGGCCAGTTCGTATATGTCCTCGGCATCGGCTTCAAGTTCTAACCAGATGCTCCCGGGCTCGGCGGCTTCAGCCAGATGCCCTCTCGTCCTTGGTGGCGTGATCTGGCGTCAGGCTTGGTATCCGCGGTTTCGATGGTATCGCCGTCTGGGAATCGGTCGGTTTTGCGTCGGTGCGACTCTGCCTTTTCGGGACACGCGTCGGCTGACATGCCCCCCCAGACGCTGGGCACGATTCCGCCCCTCCCCGCCGCGTCCCCGTCGACCCGCCCTGCCGATTATTGACTTTGATCCTCAGCAGCGAAACAATTAGCCTTTTGCCTATAGGCGTTTTCGGGGAAGCGCGGTATCAGGGAAGGGAGCTTGGTACACCACGGCAGATAGTCTACGAACGACGAACGAGGAAAGGAGAAAAGATGAAACGGTTCTTGTTGACGCCAGTGTGCCTCCTGTTGGCGGCGCCGCTGCCGGCCGCTACGACCGCCACCACGACCACCGCCACCACGACTGCCACTGCTTCCACGACCTCCAGCAGCACCACCAGCTCGGGTGACTCCCTGCATTTCTCGACGGCACCCGGCGCCGCTTATGCGTGGGAGCTGACCCGCACCGGCAGCCAGTGGACCCTGTCCTTCGCGCCCAACGCTGTCGTCGTGGACAACTCCACGCCGACGGACGCGAAGCTGCAGGGCGACTACGTGCAACTGCCCGCCATGACCATCACAGGGATCACCGATCGTGGCAACTTTCTGACGGCGACCCTGTCTCCGAGCCAGTCCCTGACGGTCAATTCTCACACCGCCAACACTGCCGTGATGACGGCGTCGATGCAGTCGGGCGGCATGCTGGCCATCGGGACCAATATGGTGGCCTACTCGCAACAGAGCAACGACCTGAGCATCAAGTCCTATGACAAGAGCTATGGCGTGATCATCCCGACTCTGGCCGGCGATTCCGGCAAGGGACTCCTGCTGGACCTGAGCTTCTCCGGCGATGCCATCCGCGGCGGGAATCTTTACAACGTGTTGCGGAGCAATTCGGGCACCGTCCGCGGCACGCTCAGCGGCCAGATCAGCAGCATCAGCGCGATCCCGGAGCCGGCGACCGTGTTGTTGCTGGGCCTCGGAGCCGTATTGGCCACCCGCTGCCGCTCCCGGAGGAGAGGATAAAAGGAATACGCGACGAGTCGCGTTGGGGGGCCCAAACAACGACTCGTCTCTGGCCCTGTCGGTCCACCTCGTCTCTTGCATCCCTGGGGCGCAGGACGAAGGGGACCGATAGGATCTGATACGGATTCGGATCAATTCGTGCGCTCCGCTTGTCATCCTGAGCGCAGCGAAGGATCTGGCCTGCCAGCGAGAGAAACGTCCCATTCGATGGCCAGATCCTTCGGCTTCGCCTCAGGATGACAGAGTCCTTGCCGCGCACGGGCTTTTCCGAATCCGTATGAGAAATCCATTCGACCCAACAACTCCTTATTTCCACGTGTTCGTGTCCAGGTAGTAGTACGCCCGGTCTGACTGCACCGCGGCCGGATCGGGTCCGGGGCCGGCGGTAATAGTAAGCGTGATGGCGCCGCACACCGTCTCCCCCGTCTTGAGCGAAACGCGCATCGTCACCGCCCAAGAGCCGTTCATCGCTCCCGCCAGGTCCAACACTTTCTGCCGGTCCGTCTTGGCCACCACCGTGCATGTTTTGTGGCTGTAGCTCGAGTCCCGTGTCAACTGGAGCGTCGCGCTGCCGTTGTCCAGCGTGATCGAGGCCTGCGTGTCTACATTGGAGACGGTCTTGCCCGCGGGCAATAGCAGGTAAAACTCGACGTCCGGAACTGCGCTGGTGCGTCCGACGGTGCTCGGGGAGGCGGCCGTCTTGGCCGCCGGCACGGCCGCCTTGACCGTCACCTGGACCGTATCCTGGCTGGACTCCACGCCATCGCTGACGACCAGAGTCACCGTATGGACGCCGACGGGGAACACCAGTGACGGCGTAGCGCCCCGAGGCACTGGTGGGATTCGCCGTGGCGCAGGTCCAGGTATAGGTCAGCGTCTGCCCTTTGTCGGGATCCGATGACTTCGATCCATCCAGTTTCACGGTGCACTTGCCGGTTCCATCGTCGAACATCTCCACCGGACTGCCGGCCTCGGCCGTCGGGGCGGTGTTGACGGTGACCATCAGGACCGCCGGCGCGGAAGTCGCGGTCCCATCGCTGACGGTCAGTTCGATCCGATACTGCCCGGCGGGCAAGCTGACGACCGGCTGGCAGACAGAGTCTGATCGTGATGCCCGTCGCCGCACCGGACGCCGTCAGACACTTCCAACTGAGCGTCAGGGTATCCTTGTCAGGATCGCTGGATTGGGTGGCGTCCAAGGCGACCTTGGCCAACCCGGTCGCCGGGTCCGGCCGCACAATACCCGTCGGCCCCTTGATGACAGCGGTCGGCCCCGTATTCACGTGGCCGGAGGCCACCGTGACGGTCATGGAAACCGAAGCCGAATCCGTCGAGCCGTCGTTCACCGTAAGTTGGATCTTGTAGGTCCCGACCGGCAGACTGACGGTAGGAGTCGCAACGGAGGCAATCGTGATGCTGGTCGCCGCGCCGGTCGATGTCAGGCATTTCCAGTTGTAGGTCAAGGGGTCCTTGTCAGGATCGCTGGATTGCGAACCGTCCAGGGTCACCTTGGCGAGCGCCGGTCGTTGGATCGGCCTGCACCGTTCCAGTCGGCCCTTTGATAACGGCCGTGGGCGGGTTGTTCACGTGGCCGGAGGCCACCGTAATCGTGAGGGAAACCGGAGCAGAATCAGCCGAGCCGTCGTTGACCGTGAGTTGGATCTTGTAGGTCCCGACCGGCAGACTGACGGTAGGGCCGGCGACTGAGGCAATCGCGATGCCCGTCGCCGCACCCGCCGACGTCAGGCACTTCCAGGTATAGGTCAGGGGATTCTTGTCCGGGTCGCTGGACTGCGAGCCATCCAAGGCGACCTTGGCGTACCCGGTCGCGTCCGCCTGCACCGTCCCGGTGGGCCCCTTGATGACGGCGGTTGGTGGGTTGTTGACCACCCCGGACCCAACAGTGATCGTGATGGAAGTCGGAGCGGAATCCGTCGAGCCGTTGTTGACTGTAAGCTGAATCTCGAAAGTGCCGACCGGCAGACTGACGGTGGGGCTGGCGACCGAGTCGATCGTAATATTCGTCGGCCCGCCGTCCGCCGTCAGGCACTGCCAGTTGTACTTCAGAGCACTGCCGTTGGGATCGACGGACTGCGTGCCATCCAGGGCCACCTTGGCGAGTCCCGTCGCCGGGTCGGTACGAATCGTGCCACTCGGCGCCTTAATCACCGCCGTGGGACTCCCCGCCATCCAGCGCAGGCGCAACGTGCCGGTGGCGTCCATCTGCCAGATCGTTTTCAGGTCCCAGCCGAGCCCCGTGAAGAAGGCCGCACTCTTGAGGTTGTTTGCGTCTTCACACGCACGCCGAGCCCGGTACATCAGCGGTCCAATTCTCCACCGCCCGGGGGGCCATCTCGTTGCAGATGCAATCGGTGAAAATCGTGTTGGGATCGGCATAGCCGAGCAGTCCGGCCGGCCGCGCGCTGGTGATGCTCAGACCGGTAGCCAAGCAGAAGCGAAAGGTGCCGCCCACGCTCGCGCCGGCGAGTCCACCCGCCGCCGTGCCGCTGCCCTGCTTGGTGGTAGTGACCGAGGCTGTCGCAGAACAGTTCTCTGCCGTGCCCGTGCTTCGTCCCAACAAACCACCCGCCAAGCCCAGGGCGTTGATGGTCGCGGTGGAGAAGCACTCCCGAACGGTCCCGCCATTGTCCCCGACCAGTCCGCCGGCCGCATCGGATGCCGGCGTCGCGACCGATCCCGATTCCACGCTGCATTGCTGCACGGTCGCGCCTTTGTTCGTTTGTCCGACCAGCGCGGCCGACACTCGCCGGGCCACCCGATTTCACCGTAGGGGCGATGAGCCGCAGCCGCTCGATGAGCCCGGAAGAGCCCAGGACGCCGAACAATCCGAGGGGATCGGATGTCGCGGTCGTGTCATTGATCGACCAGTCCCTTGAGGCTATGTCGGGCCCCATCAAAGACCCCGGTGAAGGGCAAGGGCTTTACCCCGATCGGTTTCGGGACGGATGTGGACTGCAGGTCCAGATCGGCTGTCAGCATGAACCACTTGTCCCAATCGGCCGAAGTGTCTACCAAAGCAAGAAGGTCCGCCGGCGTGCTCAGAAGGTACGGTGTATTGGACGTGCCGTCGCCGCCGGAGTAGGGGCCCGCCGTCAGCACGCCACACCCGCCCCATAGGATCAGTACTCGGAAGATGAACGATGTCGCACCTCGGAATTGTCTTGCCCCGATCATGGCGCCCCCCTGGAAACAGACAGACTTTCCGGGCTCCCAACGCGACTCATCGTATTGGGGAACCCTGATTGCGGATAGCCCACACAGCTACCCGAGGTCCCCTAACGCCTCCGGTTGCATCCCGAGGCTCCCCTTCGTGGTGCGGCACGCTGCATCTCCCGGATCGGTGCGCACAACCCCTGCGCGAGAACCCTCCCGAGTTCCTTTGAACCGATCGTTGCCTTCTCCTCTGACCGCTCCGGCCAGGCGCGGGAAGAGCAGGGTGTTGTCACAGCTCCGCGCCGGCACCGGCGTTCGGAGCCCACCCCCCGATTGGGCGGCCCAGCGCGACTCGTCGCGTTAGGGGGGCCCATTTAGACCGCGAAAGTAGTGACGGCAGACCCTTATGTCAAGTAAGCATAATCCCTAATTTTCATCCATTTCTGTATCGGCAAAAGCAAGGGTCCGGCGAGCGTCCTTTCGGCCGCCGCCGGACCCTTCGTCATTTCTGTCGATTTCCAATCTGGAGAACGACGCTACTGCACCGGCGTGATGTACACGGTCACTGCCGCCACCTGCACGGTCTTGGCGTCCGTCGGCAATGCCGCCAGATTCAGGTTTGCGCCCCGGACCCAGAGCGACACGGTGGCCGCTCCCGGACCGACCGTATCCGGGATTGACCCCGCCCGTCCACGTGCCGCCGGCCGCCGACGTCGCGGCCACCTGCACCGTGAGCTTGCCCCGGAAGCCCATCGCCGCGACGTTGACATCGGAGGTGCCGTAAAACGTATTCGACGAAAGAGGAGCGTTCGGATCGCGTGCCAACGTGACGAAGCCGTCGCCGACGCTCGCGATCAGAGTGGCGCTCGGATGCCGGCTTCTGGGCCAGTTGCTCGTAAGCACCCATGTCTACCTGCGGCCCTGAACCCGCGCTGTACCGGCCAGATCGAGCGGCAGCGCCTCGGTTACATTGCCGTCCGCCTTGAGGTCGAAGCTGTTGACAGGAAGGGCCGCGTTGCTGCCGACGTCGATCGCCGGCGACGTGCCCTGGAGCCGATAATCGCCGTCCACCCACGTCCCGTCCGTGGCCCAAGAGCCGGGATGAATGAACTGCGGGTCCGTACTGATATTGCCCGTGCCGGACCACCCGCCCTGCACGTCACTGTAGGTGACGTCCGCCAAGCCGGGGAAATTGCTCCATATTTCACTGCCGCCGTTGAACAGGATGCTATTGGCGACGCGCACCCGAACCAGGGACGTCGTGCCCCACAGGAAGTTGGCCAGCGCCCGGCCGGTGGAGGGGCGGTTGTCGGCAATGGTCGAGTCGAGCACGGTCAGCATACTGCCGTCTTCATTGTAGATCGCTGCCCCGCCGACGATGTTGGCATAATCCGCTGTGTTGCCGACGATCCGGCAGTTGATGAGCGTCGCCGCCCCTTGTAGTTATAAAGCCCGCCGCCCAGCATCAGGGCGTGATTGCCGACCAGGTGGCAATTGACCAGTGTCACCGAAGTCCCGAGGTTCATTACCGCCGCGCCGCAGACGCCGGTATTGCCCTGGAACGTGCAATTAATTACCTGCACCGTCCCGTCAGGGTTATACAGTCCGCCACCATAGTGGTACGGATACGGACCATTGGCGTCACCGCCCGCAAGGATGAGACCGTCCAGCGTCGCCGGCAAGCCGTCCGGCGGGCCGACCACGACGTGGAAGCTGTTGTCGGCGAGATTCAGGCTGCCTTTGTCATTGCCCTTCAGGTCGCCACTGAGGATCGTCACATGCTTGGTCAGGTCTCTTTCATCCGGATTCGGCTGGCCATAACCGGCATAACCGCCCCGAATGGTCACTCCTGCCTTGAGCGCGAAGCTCGCTTGCCGATCGCCCTGGATCGCGGTCCCCCCTTTGTCCGGCGTATAGGTGCCCTCTGCGACGAGGATCCGATCGCCGCTGCTGACGGCGGCCAGGGCATCCTGGAGCGTAAGCAGGGCCGTGGCCCAGCTCCGCCCGTCACGGACGGCCCCGGGGGCGTTGGGGTCAACGTGGTAGTCGAACTTGTCCCGGACGGTGAAAGGAACCTGGAAATAGAGGTTCTTGGAGGGGCACGTGAACGTCCAATCCCCCGCCGGCAATGGGCCGAAGTCGCCCTTGAGACCGGCCACCGGGCTGTAGATCATCGTGCAGACCTGCGGCACCGGCCCCTGGAACCACAACGTCACGGTCTTGGTCTTGGAATCGACCAGGATCTGGGGCGTACCCCCCAGGTCCCGCTCTCCCAGGCACGAATTGGAGTAAACCGACGTCGGGCCGTTGAAGGTGATGACATCCGTCGTGGTCGGATTGGCCGGATCGAGGCTCCATTGCTTCGGCGGCGTGCTGCCGGACATCCACGCGACACTGTCCGCATACGCGGCACTGGCCAACACGAGCAACGCCCACACGCTGAGAATTCCCTTCCGCACGTTCATTTTCCCACCCTTTCCAATGGACAAAACCCACTTGTGCAGCGGTTGGCGATCCCCCGGGACAGCGTTCAATCCGGACCCCTTCCGCGCAATGTCCTCGTAGTATACCATTTCCTCCAGCCCTTGTCCACCGGATCGTGAGGAATCATGGTACCGGCCTCAATATGTCCCAAACGACACAATGGAATACGATGACACGCGTCACCGGTTCAGGCACGCCGGAATCAGAGCTCCGCAGGGTTACGAAGCCTTACGCCGCTTTGCCGCCCATGAGCCGGAGGAAATTGTTGAACAGGTATTGCGAATCGTGGGGACCGGGCGAGGCTTCCGGATGGTACTGGACCGAGAACG
The DNA here is from genome assembly GCA_963750205.1 of uncultured Planctomycetota bacterium. GTDB lineage: Bacteria > Planctomycetota > Phycisphaerae > Sedimentisphaerales > Anaerobacaceae > PLanc-01. Next base: position 178,693 of record CAVVRJ010000037.1, on the reverse strand, counting down.
CCGCTAACTTGTCGCAGCGGAGGCCCTCGAGGGTATTGTCGTTGAGATTCATGTGCGTGAGTTGCACGTCCTTGCCGGCCAGGGAATCGAGGTCCACGCAGAAGCCGTGGTTCTGGCTGGTGATTTCGATCTTGCCGGTCTCCAGGTTCTTGACGGGATGATTGGCGCCGCGATGGCCGAACTTGAGCTTGTAGGTGCGGCCGCCCAGGGCCAGGCCCAGAATCTGGTGGCCGAGGCAGATGCCGAAGATGGGCACCTTGCCCAGCAGAGCCTTGACCGTCTCGACCGCGTAGGTGACCGCCGCCGGATCGCCCGGGCCGTTGCTGAGGAACACGCCGTCGGGCTTACGGGCCAGGACCGCCTGCGCCGTCGTCTGGGCGGGCACGACCGTGACCTGGCAGCCGTGGGAGACCAGCAGCCGCAGGATGTTCTGCTTGATGCCGTAATCGAAAGCCACGATCTTGTACTTCGCCGGGGGCACCGTCTTGCTCGGGATTCAGGACGTTGACGACCCCCTCCTTCCACTCGTAGGGCTTGTCCACCGTCACGTCCTTGACAATGTCCCGGCCGACGAGGCCCGGGTACTCCTGGAGTTTCTGGGCCAGCTTCTTCGCATCCGTCTCGGTCGAGGAGATGATGCCGCGCATGGCGCCCTGGGTGCGGATGTGGCGGACGAGTTGGCGCGTGTCAATGCCTTCGATGCCGACGACGCCGCTTTTCTTGAGATACTCGTCGAGGGTGGCGCCGTTACGCCAGTTGCTCGGATAGGTGCAGTTCTCCTTGACCACGAAGCCGGCCACGAAGAGCTTGCGCGACTCCCAATCCTCGGGGTTCGTGCCGTAGTTGCCGATCAGCGGGTACGTCATGGTGATGATCTGCTCGTGGTACGAGGGGTCCGTGAGGATCTCCTGGTAGCCGGACATGCTCGTATTGAACACGACCTCGCCGCACCGCTGGCCCGCGGCGCCGAACGCCTGGCCCTCGAACCAAGTGCCGTCCTCTAAAAGTAGAACCGCTTTCACGAAGCAATCTCCATCCAGAATGGAATCCTGGAATGATGGAACGCTGGAATAATGGGCAGGCCACCCTTCGATCCTTCCCCTCATTCCATTATTCCACCATTCCAACATTCCAGTCTTCATCGATAATAGAGTTGAATCGGTTTGACATTGACCTTCTTGGCCCGGACGGTCTCGATGGCTTTGACGACCGCCGCCGCACCGCGCATGGTCGTGACGTACGGGACCTGCCGGTCCACGGCCGTACGCCGGATCGAGAACGAATCGATGATCGACTGCTTGCCGACGGCCGTGTTGATGATCAGATCGATCTGCCGGTTGATGATCGCATCCACGATGTTCGGCCGGCCCTCGGTCATCTTCAGGGCAAACTCCGACGGAACGTTGTTCTTGATGAACTCGATGCACGTGCCCTTGGTGGCGATGATCTTGAAGCCCATCGCCGTGAGCCGCTTGGCCAAGCCCACCGCCTTCGCCTTATCGGCATCCTTGACGCTGAACAAGACGTTGCCGCTGGTGGGCAGGCCGTTGCCCGCCGCGATCTGGGATTTCGCGTAGGCTGTGCCGAAGTTGTCGGACAGGCCCATGACCTCGCCCGTCGAGAGCATCTCCGGGCCCAGCAGCACATCGGTACCCGGGAACTTCATGAACGGGAACACCGACTCCTTGACCGCATAGTGCTCCGGCACCACCTCTTTCGTGAAGGCAAGCTCTTCCAGGGTCATGCCCGCCATGACCTTGGCCGCCAGTTTCGCCAGGGGCACGCCGATGGCCTTGCTCACGAACGGCACCGTTCGCGACGCCCGCGGATTGACTTCCAGAATGTAGATCTGGTTGTCCTTGATCGCGTACTGAATGTTCATCAGGCCCTTGACTTTCAGTTCCTTGCCCAGGAGCTTCGTCTGCCGCTGGACCTCCGCGATGATCTCTTTCGTGAGGTTGACGGGCGGGATCGAGCAGGCACTGTCGCCGGAATGGACGCCGGCCTCCTCGATGTGCTCCATGATGCCGCCGATGACGACCCGCTGGTCGTCGCAGATCGCATCCACGTCGAGCTCGGTCGCGTCGCTGAGGAACTTGTCGATGAGGATCGGGTGCTCGCCGGAGACGTCGATCGCCTCCATCACGCAGGCTTTGAGACTGTCCTCGTCGTGGACCACGCGCATTGCGCGGCCGCCCAGAACGAAGGAGGGGCGGATCAACAACGGGAAACCCAGCTTGCGGGCGATCCGAAGCGTCTCCTCGAAGCTGGTCGCCGTGCCGCTTTCCGGCTGGAGCAGGCCGAGTCTTTCCACCAGCTCGTTGAAGCGTTTGCGGTCCTCGGCCAGGTCGATGCTGTCGGGCGAGGTGCCGATGATCTTGACGCCCGCCTGCTCCAGCGGAACCGCCAGCTTCAGCGGGGTCTGGCCGCCGAACTGGACGATGACGCCGTCGGGCTTCTCCTTCTCCACGATGGACATCACGTCCTCGAACGTCAGCGGCTCGAAGTACAGCCGGTCGGAGGTGTCGTAGTCCGTGCTGACCGTCTCCGGGTTGCAGTTGACCATGATCGACTCGACGCCGATCTCCTTGCAGGGCCATCGCCGCGTGGACAGCAGCAATAATCGAACTCGATGCCCTGGCCGATGCGGTTGGGCCCGCCGCCCAGGATGATGATCTTGCGGCGATTCGTCGGATTGGCCTCGCACTCGCTCTCATAAGTCGAGTACAGGTACGGCGTGGCGGCCTCGAACTCCGCCCCGCACGTATCCACCATCTTGTAGACGCAGTCGATGCCGAGCGACTGACGCTGCCGCCGGAATTGCAACTCCGGCACGCCCGCAATGGAGGCCAGGTACTTGTCGCTGAAGCCGTACTTCTTCGCCTGCTCCAGCAGGGCCTTCTCGGGCATCTTGCCCTTCTGGGCGATCGAGCTTCGCCTCGACCTCGATGATGTCCTTGATGTTGTCCAGGAACCACGGGTCGATCTTGGTCAGCGCGAAGATTTCCTGCGACGGGCATGTTCCGCCGCAGGGCCTCGGCGACGTACCAAATCTTGTCCCAGCAGTTCTTGCGAAGCTTGTCTTTCAACTGGTCCACCGAGAGCGATTTGTCGACCCGACGGTCGTCCAAGGCATACCGGTCGATCTCCAGCGAGCGAAGGGCCTTCTGCATCGCTTCCTTGAACGTCCGGCCGATGGCCATCGCCTCGCCGACGGACTTCATCTGGATCGTCAGCTCGGCGGGCGTCTGCGGGAACTTCTCGAACGTGAACCGCGGCCACTTGACGACGCAATAGTCGATAGTCGGCTCGAAGCAGGCCGGCGTCTTCTTGGTGATGTCGTTGGGGATTTCGTCGAGCGTGTAGCCCACCGCCAGTAGCGAGGCGATCTTGGCAATGGGAAAGCCCGTGGCCTTCGAGGCCAGCGCCGAGCTGCGCGAGACGCGGGGGTTCATCTCGATCACGTAGAGCTTGCCCGTGTCCGGGTGGACGGCGAACTGGATGTTCGAGCCGCCCGTCTCGACGCCGATGGCCCGGATGATCTTCAGGGCCGCATCGCGCATGATCTGGTATTCTTTGTCGGTCAGGGTCTGGGCCGGGGCGACGGTGATGCTGTCACCGGTGTGAATGCCCATCGGGTCGAGATTCTCGATCGAGCAGACGATGACGACGTTGTCCTTGCGATCGCGCATCACCTCGAGCTCGTATTCCTTCCACCCGATCACGGACTCCTCGATCAGCACCTCGCTCTTGGGCGAGAGGCTCAGGCCCCAGTGGACGTACTTGTCGTATTCCTCCGCGTTGTAGGCGACGTTGCCGCCGGTGCCGCCCAGGGTGTAAGAGGGCCGGATGATGGCAGGAAAGCCGGTCAGCTTGACGATTTCCTTGGCCTCTTCCCAGGAGTGGGCACAGCCGCTGCGCGGCACCTCCAAGCCCGCCTCGATAATGGTCTTCTTGAAGAAGTCGCGTTCCTCGGCCTTGCGAATAGCCTGCAGGTTGGCTCCGAGCAGCCGGACACCGTACTTTTTCAAGATTCCGCTCTCGGCCAGGGCCACCGCCGTATTCAGGCCGGTCTGCCCGCCCAGCGTCGGCAGCAGACTGTCGGGCTTCTCCCGCTGAATCACCTTCTCGATCACTTCCGGCGTGATCGGCTCGATGTACGTCCGGTCGGCCAGCTCCGGGTCGGTCATGATCGTCGCCGGATTGCTGTTGACCAGGATGACCTTGTAGCCCTCTTTCCGTAGCACTTTGCAGGCTTGCGTGCCCGAATAGTCAAACTCGCAGGCCTGACCAATGACGATAGGCCCGGAGCCGATGATCAGTATCTTATGGATGTCCTTACGTTTAGGCATACCTTTATCCTGCGGAGCTTCGGCCCGGATGCACGGGCGCACCGACCGCCCCGGACGATGTTCGTGTACAGTGCGGAGTCCACACTCTACCCGCTACCTTCGGCCTCCTGTTGCTCTACGGAGCGTGCGGGCAGAGAGTTTGTCGCGTCGCTGAGGATCCGGCTCCGAATCGCGTTTTACCGCCCTTGGGGCCCCTGACGCAACCAACGGTCCATTGCCGCCGCCGCCTCGCGCCCGCTGTTGATCGCCCGGACCACCAGCGAGGCGCCACTGACTGTATCGCCGGCCGCGAATACCCACGGCTCACTTGTCTGGTAACCGTGCCCTATTACATTGCCTTTTGCGTCAAGTTGCAAGCCTAAATCTTGCACTAACCCGCGTAGGTGACATGCAGAAAGCCCAGGGCCAGCAGAACGAGGTCAGCTTTCAGGACGAATTCCGTACCCGGCAGCTCTTTCAGTTGCCAGTTGCCGTTGGTGTTGAGCCACTCGACCTCGCAGCCGTGCAGCTCCTTCACATTGCCGTTATCGCCCCCAAAAGCCTTGGTCAGGATGGACCAACGCCTTTCGCAGCCTTCCTCGTGCGAGGAAGACGTCCGCATGATCCGGGGCCACGTCGGCCAGGGCGTGTCCACCGGCCGCGTGTCGGGCGGCTTGGGCAGGATTTCCAACTGGTAGATCTTCTTGGCCCGCTGGCGCCGGGCCGTGCCGACGCAGTCGCTGCCGGTGTCGCCGCCGCCGAGAACGACGACGACCTTGTCCCGAGCATTGATGGGCGGCACGCCCTCCAGCGGCTCGGCGGCACAGAGCTTATTCTGGGCGGTCAGGTAGTCCAAGGCGAAGACGATATTGCCCTTCTCCCGGCCAGGGACGGCCATATCCCGCGGCTGGCGAGCCCCCATGGCCAGGCAGACGCAATCGAACATCTTGCGCAGGTAGTGAGCGGAGATATCCTTGCCGACCACCATGCCGGTCTGGAACTCGACGCCCTCGGCCCGCAGTTGTGCGAGCCGCCGGTCGATGATGGCCTTGCCCAGCTTGAAATCGGGGATGCCGTAGCGAAGCATGCCGCCGGCCTGTTCATCCTTCTCGAATACGACCACGCCGTGGCCGGCCCGGGCCAACTGCTGCGCCGCCGCCAGCCCGGCGGGTCCGGAGCCGACGACCGCCACGCGCTTGCCGGTCTTGCTCGATGCGCGGGCAGCGGCCTGATCCAGCCTTCCTGGAAGCCGCGCTCGACGATCTGGTACTCGATGTGCCGGATCAGGACCGGCTCATCGCTGATCGAGAGCGTACAGGCCGACTCGCACGGGGCCGGGCAGATTCGTCCGGTAATCTCCGGAAAGTTGTTCGTCTCGTGCAGAATTCGGCAGGCCCGTTCCCACTGGCCCTTGTACACGGCGTCGTTCATGTCCGGGATGTTGTTGCCCAACGGGCACCCGGCCCCGTGGCAGAACGGGATGCCGCAGTCCATGCAGCGGGCCGCCTGCTGATGGATCGCCTCCGGCGTCAGCGGCAGGTCGATCTCGTTGAAATCGTGAACCCGCTCCTCGACCGGCCGATGCCCCAGCGGTTGACGTTTGTGTTTCAGAAACCCTTTGATTTCACCCACATCGCACCCCACGTTGAGCGGTTGCGGTTGCGCGGCTCGTTACGGTTGCGTAGAGCGTTCCGCGGCGCTGGCGCCGTTCGACGTAACCGCTTGACGAAACGAGCGTCACAACCGATGGACGACTGACGATCATCTGAACACCTCTTCCGTCGCCGGCGTGGTCTCGGTGTCGCGGTGCTCCACCGCCCGCATCCGCTCCAGCGCCTTGCGATAGTCGATGGGGATCACTTTGACGAATCGGCCCACCATGTCCGGCCAAGCCCGCAAGATGGACTTGGCCCGTTCGCTGCCGGTCCAGTGAAGATGCCTCTCGATCAGGTCGTACAGGACCGCTTTGTCCTGCTCATGCCAGACCGTCTCCAGCTCGACCATGTCGAGATTGCAGAGCGTGTCGAACAATTGCATCTCGTCGAGGACGTAGGCCAGGCCGCCGCTCATGCCGGCGGCGAAATTGCAGCCGGTCTGGCCGAGGATGACGACGGTGCCGCCGGTCATGTACTCGCAGCCGTGGTCGCCGACGCCCTCCACGACGGCGGTCACGCCGCTGTTGCGGACCGCGAACCGCTCGCCGGCCATGCCGTTGATGAAGACCTCGCCGCTGGTGCCGCCGTAGAGCAGCGTGTTGCCGACGATGATGTTCTCGTGGGCCGCGAAAGGCGAGTTCTCCGGCGTCTGGACCACGATCCGACCGCCGGAAAGCCCCTTGCCCAGATAGTCGTTGCTGTCGCCGATCAGACGGAGCGTCACGCCCGGGGCCAGAAACGCCCCGAAGCTCTGCCCCGCCGAGCCGTGAAACACGACTTCGAGCGAGCCCTCGGGCAGCCCCTTCGGCCCGTACTCCTTGACAATCCGATTGCTGAGGATGGCCCCCACTGCCCGGTTGACGTTGCGGATCGGCATTTCGATCCGCACCGGTGCCGCCTTCTCGTTTCCGGGTGGCACGGCCAAACTCGTTTGTCCGTGGGCATCCGAATGGTCAAGCCTGCGACAGAATGAACACGGTCAAACAAGTTTGGCCGTGCCACCCGTTGCAGACCTCGCTCGAGGATCCGCCAATCCAGATGATCGGCGAGCCGGTCCGGCTGGCAGTCGGTGCACCGCGTCGCCCGGCCATCCGACGTGTCCGGCTGGTGGAAGATGCGCCGAGAAGTCCAGGCCCTTCGCCTTCCAGTGCGAAATCGCCTTCTGCATCCGCAGCCGATCCGCCCGGCCGACCATGTCTTCGAACTTGCGAAAGCCCAGCTCGGCCATGATCTGCCGGACTTCCTCGGCGACAAACAGCATGAACCGCTGCAGGTACTCGGGCTTGCCGGCAAATCGTTTGCGCAGTTCCGGGTCCTGGGTCGCGATGCCGAAGGCACAGGCCCCTTCGTGGCATTTGCGCAGCAGCGTGCAGCCGAACGTGACCAGTGCCGCCGTGCCGAAGCCGAACCGCTCGGCCCCGAGCAGCGCCCCCACCACCACGTCCCGGCCGGTCCGCATCTGGCCATCCACCTGAACCCGGATGCGGTCCCGCAGATTGTTCATCACGAGCACCTGCTGCGTCTCGGCCAAGCCCAGTTCCCACGGGCAGCCCGCGTGCTTGATCGAAGACAGCGGACTGGCGCCGGTGCCGCCGTCGTGGCCGCTGATGAGGACTTCGTCCGCATTGCCCTTGGCGACGCCCGCCGCGATGGTGCCCACGCCGACCTCCGCCACCAGCTTGACCGAGACCTTCACGCCCGGATTGCTGCATTTGAGGTCGTAGATGAGCTGGGCCAGGTCCTCGATCGAATAGATGTCATGATGCGGCGGCGGCGAGATCAGCGTCACGCCCGGCGTCGAATACCGAAGCTGAGCAATCTCGGCGCTGACCTTGTGCCCGGGCAACTGGCCGCCTTCGCCCGGCTTGGCGCCCTGGGCGATCTTGATCTGCAGTTCCTTGGCGTTGGCCAGATAGTGAATCGTCACGCCGAAACGGGCGCTGGCGACCTGCTTGATGCCGCAGTTCTTCGAATCGCCGTTCGGCTCCGGGCACGTATCGCTGCGGGTCTTCGCCGCCTTCGCCGGTATTGCTCATGCCGCCCAGCCGGTTCATGGCGACGGCCAAGCACTCGTGCGCCTCTTTGCTGATCGAGCCGTGGCTCATCGCGCCGGTGCGGAAGCGTTTGACGATCTCGCCGGCCGGCTCGACCTCTTCCAGCGGCACAGGCTCACCCGGCACGAATTCGAACAGTCCCGCGCAACGTGCACAGGGCCTTGGATTGATCGTTGATCGCCTTGGCATAGGCCAAGTAGGAGCTGTGGTCGTTGTTCTGCACGGCCTGCTGCAGCTTGGAGATGGTCGTCGGGTTCCACAGATGCCGCTCGCCGCTGTGCCGGAAATGATAATCGCCGCCGAAATCCAGGTCCATCGCGCCCGGCGGGCGCTGCTGGAAGGCCGACTGATGCCGTGCGAGCGTCTCCTGGGCGATCTCCTCCAGACCGATGCCGGCGATGCGCGAGCTGGTGCCGGTGAAGTACGTCTCCACCACGTCGCGATTGAGCCCGATGGCCTCGAAGAGCTGGGCCCCGCAATAGCTGCGGAGGGTCGAGATGCCCATCTTGCTCATCGTCTTCAGGATGCCCTTCTTGACGGCGGCGATGTAGTTGTCCGCGATCTGCACCGGCTCCATGTCCGCCCCGAGCTCGCCCTGCCGTTTGAGCTCGTCGAGCGTTTCGAAGGCCATGTAGGGATTGATCGCGTTGGCCCCGTAGCCGCACAGCAGGCAAAAGTGCATGACCTCGCGCGGCTCGCCGCTTTCGACGATCAGTCCGGCCTCATGCCGCAGGCCCCTGTTGAGCAAGGCGTGATGAACCGCCGCCGTCGCCAGCAGCGACGGAATCGGCGCCTTCGATTCGGACACCTCGCGGTCGCTCAGGATCACGAACATCGCGCCGTCGCGAATCGCCTTCTCGACCGAGCAATCAGCGTCCAAGCCGCCGCAGGGCCTCGCCCGGACTCGTGGCGAGGGCATCTGCCCTTGCTGCGTCACGAGGCTCTCGCCCGTCGGATCGCGAGGCAGAAATGCCCGGCACATCGAACAAGGCCGGCACAGTCACCACCCGGAAGTCGCTCCGCCGGACCGACCGGAGCCGCTCCAAGTCCTCGTCCGTCAGGATCGGGTGCGGCAGCTTGAGCTGGCGGCAGTGCCGCGGCGTCTCATCGAGCAGATTGGGCTTGCGGCCGGTGAAGGACATCAGGCTCATGACCAGCCCTTCGCGCAGCGGGTCGATCGCCGGGTTCGTCACCTGGGCGAAGAGCTGCTTGAAGTAGTTGAACAGCAGCTTCGATTGGTCCGAGAGCACCGCCAGCGGCGTGTCGTTGCCCATCGAGCCGACCGGCTCCTGGCCGTTGGCCGCCATCGGCGTCAGGACCATCTTGAGCTCTTCCCGCGTATAGCCGAAGGCCCGCATCCGCTGGGCAATGGTCTGCGGATCGCTCTTGACGAGCTTCGGGGCATCGAACAGCCCGCGCAGCTCGATGCGGTTCTCATCGAGCCAGCGGCGGTACGGCTTCTGGCGGGCGATCTTGCTCTTGATCTCGTTGTCCGAGATGATCCGGCCCTCGACCGTATCGACCAGGAACATGCGTCCCGGCCGCAGCCGGCCCTTGACGCGAATCTTCTCGGGCGGGAACTCCACCACGCCCGCCTCGCTGCCGATGATCGCCAAACCGTCCGTCGTCACCAAGTAGCGGCAGGGTCGCAGACCGTTACGGTCCAGGGTGCCGCCGAGGAGCCGACCGTCGGTGAAGAGCATCGCCGCCGGGACCGTCCCAGGGCTCCATGAATCGAGGAGTGGTACTCGTAAAAGGCCCGCTTGTCGGTGCTGATATGGTACTTGGCCCCGAACGCCTCGGGGATCATCATCATCATCGCGTGCGGCATGCTCCGGCCGGCCCGCACCAGCAGTTCCAGGGTGTTGTCGAAGCAGGCCGAATCGCTGCCGCCGGGCACGAGAATCGGGTGCAGATCGCTGATGTGCTCGCCGAAGGCGGGACTGGCCAATCTTCGGCTCGCGGGCCCGCATGGCGTTGCGATTGCCGCTGAGCGTGTTGATCTCGCCGTTGTGGGCGATGCAGCGGAACGGCTGGGCCAGCCGCCAGTTCGGGAACGTGTTCGTGCTGTACCGCTGGTGCACAATCGCCAGGGCCGATTTGACCCGCTCATCCGCCAAGTCCGGATAATAGGCGAACAACTGCCAGGCCATGAACATGCCTTTGTAGCAGATCGTCCGGCACGACAGGCTCACGACGTAGAAATCCTCGGCCGTCGGTCACCGAGTTGCTCGCCTGCACCAGCCGCTCCGCCCGCTTGCGGGCCAGGTAGAGCCGCCGCTCCAACTCTTCCGTGGCGAGGGCATCTTGCCCTTGCTCTTTCGTGGCGAGGGCATCCTGCCCTCGATCCGAGGCGAGGGCACGCCCTCGCCACGGGCCCTCGACAAAGACCTGCCGATGGACGGCTCGGCCGCCAAGGCGATCTTGCCCAGACAGTCGCTCGACGTCGGGACATCCCGCCACCCCAGCACCTTCAGCCCGTAATGGGCCAACGCCTCTTCCAGAACGCGGTCGCACTGGGCGCGAAGCTCCGCGTCCTTGGGTCCGAAAACCATGCCCACGCCATAGTCGAAAGGCTCCGGCAGGGAGAAACCCAGGTTCTCGCACTCGGTCGCGAAGAACTCGTGCGGGATTTGAAACAGGATGCCCGCCCCGTCGCCGGTGGTCTCATCGGCCCCGGCGGCCCCGCGATGCGCGAGATTGAGGAGAATCTGCTTGCCATAGGCGAGGATGGAGTGGTCGCGGGTGCCGTTGATGTTGACCACGGCCCCGATACCGCACGCATCGTGCTCGTACTGCGTTTCGTACAGACCTTGATTGTGCAATCGCATATCCATTGGGTTCCCCGGTTCGGCCAGGCGGCACGCACCCGCCGTGCCACTCGTCTGAGGCTCTTCACATATATCATACGGCATTACGGCCCTCACGTTACGGCAGTTCCCTTAATAGGTCGCATAAGCTCAATTGATAACTCTATGAGCAAATCTTATCGTAACGTGTCCAATAGTGAAATCGCGTCAGGATCGCAGCAGGATCCGACCCGCTTGGCGGTGGCGAATATCCCTTGCGACGCCTCGCAGGTTGAGCCACAATGGCGGCCGTTATTGGAGGTTCGGCCGGGTATGGCCCAGACAACCATCCTGCAACAAGCCGGGGCACGAGGAGCCAACGTCGAGGCCCTTGCCAACCGTGTCATGGCACAACCTGAAGCGGTTGCCGAGTTGGTGGCGGCGTTACAGATCGAGCAAAGCACGGCCAAGTACAGCTACGAGAAGGTGCTGCGCCTTGTCAGCGAGCGCCGGCCGGACCTGATCTACCCTCATTTCGGCTTCTTTGCCGGCCTGCTGGACTGTGACAACAACTTTCTCAAATGGGGCGCGATCCGAACGGTGGCCAACCTGACCCCCGTCGACGGCGCGGGCCGGTTCGAGGCGATCTTCGAGAGGTACTACGCGCCGATCCTGGGTCCCACGATGGTCACCGCCGCCAACATCATTGTCAGCTCACCGCGGATCGTGTCGGCCAAGCCCGGGCTCACCGGGCGGGTCACGCAAGGGATTCTCAAAGTCGAGCGCGCGCACTACGAGCGGCACGGCGCACCGTCCCCGGAGTGCCGCAACGTGGCCCTGGGCCACGCGATTGACGCGTTCGACCAGTTCTTCGAGCAAATCGAGGATAAGCCCGCGGTCCTGCGGTTCGTGCAGGGGCAACTCAACAATCCCCGAAAGCAAGTGGCGAAGAAGGCGGAGCGATTCCTCCACACACATTGACCCAGAAGAAGGTAAGGCAGAGAACAGAGTAGCCGGCAACAACATCTGTTTCACCTTCAAATTGCGTTTCGGAGCCGGGATTGCATCTTACGCGTCTCGGCGGTAGAATATAGTCGTCGCTATACGGAAGTGAATCAGGGAAGCAAGGTGGGCAGGAGGGCCGAGCCCGCCCCCCTGTGCCGTCTGATAATGGGAGACGAGCATGCAGATACAGCAGGAGAAAACAAAGGTGGGACGCATTTCGGTCAAAGTGAGAATCCGCAATCTCCTTGAACCAGACCATGTCCTGACGTGCGATGCCCTCGTTGACACGGGGTCCGCCTACATGGTCCTGCCGCGGGCTTGGAAAGACCGCCTCGGAAACCTGCCACCATTCGGTACATCGACTGTGAGACCGCGACTCAACAGGTGGTCAAAGGCGAGGTCTGCGGCCGGTCGAAATCCGCCTGGAGGGATTCGAGCCGGTCTACGGGGAGGTTCTGTTCCTCGACATGGAGCCGGAGGACGGAGTCTACGAGCCGCTCGTCGGCTACATCGTCCTGGAACAAGCCCAAGCCGCCGTCGACATGCTCGGCCACCGCCTGATCCACGTCAAGAAGTCGGATTTGAAATAGTATGACCTGTCAAACGAGATGCACAAACACTGAACGCGGACATCAACCCTTTCCCATGACCATGAACGGGCGAAACACAAACATACCTCTGATTAAGCTCCGTAGCTGTGTCGTCGGAGAGGCCACCGTCTACTGCTACATCGTGGCAAGCATACACAGGCAGGGCGAGGAATTCGTTCAACGCGGCTCCGGCCCGAATTTCCAGGGAGACCTGATCACGCTGTGCACCTGCAAACATCGGATGCGCACCTTCCTGGCCCCGGAAGAATGGAGCGGCATCTGGATCGCGGGCTTTACCAGCCGGCCCACCGGCGGCAAAGCCAACTACCTCTTCTACCTGATGCAGGTGGCACACGCCTTCGAGTCACAGCGAGAGCTTTGGTTCAGTCGCGACATCCTACCGGCTGCCAAACAAGCCAAGGCCGCACACCTGGACCCGTTTGGAGACCTCTACAAGCCCCGTAGCAGGAAAATAGACCGGTGGGACCCAGCCGGGTATCTCTCTCCCACTCGAAATCATCCTCATGCAGGAGATTGGGCGAGAAGACATAGCCTACGAAGGCGTTGGGTCTCGGCGTGCAGCATTACTGGTCGGGGACCCGCAGAAGAGTTTTCTCTGGAACCGACCGATGATCTGCTACGCGGGCCAACTCCATCGCGGGCAGACGAAATCCACACTGAACAAGTTGCTCACCCAACTTCAGCCGGGAGAACCCTCGTGAAGATAGCACTGCTGCGGATCGGGATCGACACTGGTTCCGGAGGCATACACGGCCCCCTATTCCAGGATGGCTCGTTTGAGTACATCCCCATACCGGATGACTCTCACCTTGACGAGCGCACCTATGGGAACACTCGCGGAAGACACCGAGAACCTCTCGTCACCTACTTCCCGGAATCCCGACGTTCCGGCATGGTGAATCAGTCTCTGCACTTTGACCCTGAGTTCGGCACTTTCACGTATGGAGATCCGACACCACCCAAGGCCGGACTCTGCCGGCTCGAACGGGGCGACATGCTCGTCTTCTACTGCGGACTTCAGGGTTGGGGCTTCGAGTCTGCTCCCCGCTTTGTACCTGATGGGCTATTTCGAGGTCGAGGCCGCGGGCCGGGCGAGCGACTTCGAGCCCGCCGACTTGACCACCAAGTTTGCCAACAACTTCCACGTAAAACATCCGAGCATGTATGCCGCACAAGCGGATCGGCTTGTGTTGGTAAAAGGCTCCTTGAACAGCCGTCTTCTGAAGACTGCCGTCAGAATCAGTGAGATGGGCCGCGACCGTTCCGGCAAGCCACTCAAGGTCTTGTCGCCCCAGATGCAGAGAATCTTCGGGGAGTTTGGGGGGAAACTCAGTTTTCAGCGCAGTCCAACGCGGTGGGTTGATGAGGTCCATCTGAAACAAGCGATTGATTTCGTAGCGTCCTTGGATTAACAGGTCAATCCTGTCCCGCCTCGCTCACCCAGAACAAAGAACTCCCATCGGGCCGCCGGTGTAGTAGTCATTGGTGCCAAAGACTCCGCATAATGCGGCGTCCGGCATCCGTTCACGAGGGAAGATATGGCGTTCGATGGGATCGTGGCAGCGGTGGCGGTGGTGGCCGGGATGGTGGCGTCGGTGGCGGGGTTTGGGATTGGCAGCCTCCTGACACCGGTGCTGGCGTTCCAGGTGGGGACGAAGCTGGCAGTCTCTCTGGTGGCCCTGCCGCACGTGGCTGGGACCGCGCTACGGTTCTGGATATTGCGTGCCCACGTGGACCGACGCCTCCTCCTGAACTTCGGAATTGCCAGTGCCGTGTGCGGCTTGGCCGGAGCGATTCTCCATGCAGTCCTGACAAGCATCGTCCTATCCCGCATCTTTGGTGGATTGCTGGTGCTGGCGGGAATCAGCAGTCTGATCGGGTTGATGGAGCGGCTCTACCTGCCGCGCTGGGCGGCCTGGATCGCCGGCGGCTTGTCCGGCATCTTCGGCGGGCTCGTCGGCAACCAGGGCAGCATCCGCTCGGCGGCCTTGCTGGGCTTTCACGTCCCACGCGACGCCTTCGTCGCGACCGCCACGGCCATCGCCCTGCTGGTGGACGTGGGCCGCGTGCCGGTGTACCTTGCCACACAAGGCTCCTCGATCCTACAGCACTGGCCGCAAGTCGTGATTGGCGCGGTGGGCGTCCTCGCTGGCACGCTGGCCGGTGCTCGTCTCTTGCGACACATTCCCGAGAACATCTTCAAGCGTGTCGTCGGTTTCTTGGTCTTGGCGATCGGCATTTACATGCTCGCACGCCCGGCGTGACCATTTGGTTCGTAGTGTGCCCATGCCACGAAAACGCCTCACGGCGTCACTACCAACGGGCTGCCGCTTGGGCAAGCTCGGAGGGGTGCATGACCGTTGCTGCGTGGTTCGGTGTCCCGCCTTGTGTTTCCAGCGGAGGGTAGTAGAATCGAATACATAGGTCCGTGACATTCCTCCTGAAAGCGAACGCACGGGATAGGAGATGAGCGATGGGAAGAAATCCCTTGGGTGTCGTGAGCGTGGCGCTCTTGGCACTGGCATGGATACTTCTGTCAACGCCTCCGGCTTCCGCGTTAGTGGCTGATCTGGGACTAATCGGCCACTGGAAATTGGACAGCAACGCCAACGACAGTGCCGGCAACAACTCCGGCATACTCGTCGGCCACGCGACCTGGGCGAATGATCCGCAACGTGGCTGGTGCCTGGATCTGGACGGCAACGGCAGCTTCGTGGATGTCGGGGACGACCCATCCTTGACATTCTCCGACACGATGACGGTGGCGTGCTGGATCCAGGTCCGTAACTTCGACCGCAACTGGAATGCGATCTTCACGAAGGGGGACGATTGGGTGCTGGCCCGGACGCAAGCCGACAACCGCGTTGCCTTTCTGTGTCTGGGCCTGGCCGGCGGGGGCTGGCCGGAAGTCTACAGCGGGGACGTGAACGACGGGAACTGGCACCATGTGGCCGGCGTGTACGACGGCACAGAACTGGCCTTATACCTGGATGGCAGTCGCGTTGACTCCAAATCACTCCATGGCCCAATCAACGCCGACTGGCGACGCGTCCTCATTGGCGAGAACGGACAAGCACCCAATCGGTTCTGGAACGGCCTGATTAGCGACGTTCGTCTCTACCACCGAGCCGCTCACCGCCGAGGAAATCGGCGTTCTGGCCGAGGTGAAACTCCCTGCTCCACCTCCCCCGCCGCCGGCCCCTCACGATGTCACCGCTGCCGGTCATGACAGCCGGATCGATCTACGCTGGACGTTCGCCACCGATCCCAATCTGGAAGGCTACAACATCTATCGCGCCGACTCCGCCCAGGGCCCTTTTGCCAAGCTCAATGCCTCGGCCCACAAGGCCTCGGTCTACAGCGACTTCTTCGGTATCAACGACCGGACGTACTATTACTGCGTCAAATCAGTGGCTATCCGCGGCGGCGGGGAATCCGAGCCTTCGAAGGTCGTCGCGGCTACCTCCGCCGCGATGACCGACGAGCAGCTTCTGACGTCCGTGCAGGAAGCAGCCTTCCGCTACTTCTGGGATTACGGCCATCCGGTCAGCGGGCTGGCACGGGAAGGATATGGATTCGGTCACAGCCCCGACACTTGCACCTCCGGCGGTACCGGCATGGGCTTGATGACGCTGTGCGTCGGCGTCGAGCGAAAGTCCGTCAGCCGGGGCGAAGCGGCCGGGCGTGTCCTGCGGATTCTGACCTTCCTCGACGAGAAGGCCTCCCGTTTCCACGGCGCCTGGTCGCACTGGATTCACGGCGTCACCGGGGCAACCCAGCCCTTCAGCCAGTACGATGATGGCGGCGACCTGGTCGAGACCGCCTACCTGATCCAGGGCCTGCTCACGGTGCGGCAGTATTTCGGTGATGCCGACGACCCCGTAGAGAAGGAAATCCGCAGCCGAGCCACCCGGATGTGGGAGCAGGTGGACTGGAGTTGGTATCGCCAGCAACCGCGCAGTGAATCGCTCTTCTGGCACTGGTCTCCCAACTACGGCTGGAAGATCAACATGGCCATTCGCGGCTACAACGAGGGCATGATCGTCTACCTTTTGGCCATTGCCTCGCCGACATACCCGATCCCGGCCTCATGTTACGACCAGGGCTGGGCGAAGGCGACCGACTACGCCAACGGGGATACCTACTACGGCTACAAGCAGTGGGTGGGCCCGGAGAAAGGCGGGCCGCTATTCTTCACCCACTACAGCTTCCTGGGCTTTGATCCGCACAACAAGAAGGACAGCTACTGCAACTACTTCGACAACAGCCGGAATATCTCCCTGATCAACCGTGCCTATTGCATGGACAATCCGCGTGGCTGCGCCGGCTATAGCGGCCTGGTATGGGGCCTGACAGCCAGCTTCGATCCGTGGGGCTACAGTGCCCACTCTCCCACGAACGATAACGGCACGATCTCCCCTACGGCGGCACTCGCGCCATGCCTTATGTCCCGGCCGAGTCCTTGGCGACGCTGAAATATCTCTACCACACTTACGGTCGTGACTTGTGGGGACCGTTCGGTTTCGTGGACGCGTTCAACCTCGCAGAGAAGTGGTTTGCCCCCGGCTACGTGGCCATCGACCAGGGGCCCATTGTGGTCATGATCGAGAACTATCGCACGCAATTGTGCTGGCGTCTGTTCATGACCAACCCGGAGATCCAGCCCATGTTGAATGCGATCGGTTGGATAAGCCCCTGAATGGAGCGCAGCCATAGCTGTCCATCAGTCGTGGTCAGAACTGGCACCTGTTGCGGCTTCCAGTTCCTATCTCCTGGCGAAGAATTCTCCTGGTCTGCCGCCCTGATGTGCTATGATATGCACATGCGAACCGTGTACATTGAAACATCCGTTATCGGCTACTTGGCTGGAAAGCCGAGCCACGATTTGTTGGTCGCGGCCTGCCAACAGGCAACGCGAGACTGGTGGGATGCATACCGACACCGTTCCGGACTCTATACATCGCAACTCGTTATTGCCGAGGCCGGGCGCGGTGATCCGGAAGCCGCCAAGCAACGCCTGAACTATCTCCAGAGGTATTGCGGAACTACACATTACGCCAGAGGTGAGAAATCTGGCGGAAACTTTGTCGTGGAAAAAGGGGCCTTGCCATCAGGGGCTCGGGCAGATGCTCTCCATATTGCTCTGGCGGCGATCCACCACGTCGATCTCTTACTGACTTGGAATTGCCGCCACATTGACAATCCTGTGACGAAACCTGTTGTACGCTCCGTCTGTGCTGTCGTTGGATTTCCTTGTCCGGAAATCTGCACGCCGATGCAACTCTGGGAGGCGATCACCGATGAGGAAGAATGAGATTCTTGAAGAAATTTGGCGTAACCGAGATGAGTTCGCCAGGGAATACAACAACGATCTTGACGCGATGGTAGCCGCATTGCTGGAGATGGAGAAGCACGCTCTTAACGAAGTCGTGGATCGCCGGCAAATGACGTCGGACGAGAAAGCTCCGGGAGAGCCTTCCGAGTAAGCGCTGCCAGCGCTTTTGCATGGTCATCGCGCGTCGGCTCATGGCCGCGCCGGGGCACCCCGGAACGGGATATCCGGCCATAAACCGTGCCAAGTCTCTGGGGGACGCGATCACCGCGAGACTTCACCGTATGGCGCGGATTTCTCCTTGCCGAGCTAATGGGGCTCGGCCTTCAGGACCTTCGCCAGTGCGTCGAGGCGGGTCGTCCCTTCCGCGAGGGTCGGGATGAGCCAGCCGCCTTCGTCATTCTCATTCCAGGCGTAGACGAGGATGGCGTTGGCCGGGTTGAGATCCCGGTTCTGTCGTGTCCATTCCAGGGCCTCCCGGAGGTGCTGAGCCAACTGCGCCGGCGTGGCGGTGACGTCATCGATGAGCGGCTTCTGCTCGGCGGGCGGCGTGGGATCGGGTTGGGCCGCGACGCCGGCATCCAACTGACAGGATGTTCGAGACGCGGCCGCGTGTCCCATCCGGCAGTGGCAAATGTGATCGTGGGAATCTGCTCCTGCCGGCAGACCGCCCAGTAGTGCGTCCGCACGTGCTCCGTCAGCCGGGAGTAGGACCACATCTCACCCTGATACTGCCCGCCAGCGGCGTAGGCCGAGACCGCATCGAAGCCCAGTGTCTGCATGTCCTTGGCGTCCTGCCGCGGGTCGAAGCCCAGCAGAACGAGATAGGGACGTTTCCCTCCGGCCGCCACGGCGGCGGCGCCAAGTTCCTGAAACTCCTTCTTGCCGACCTTCTTCGGGCCGCCGAAGATGAAAAACAATGGCCGCCCTCCAGCACCGTCTGGTAGTTGGGGTCCTGAAAGAACGAGACCAGACGGGGCCAGGCGCGGGTGCCCTGCTCATCGATCCGGCCGCCTTCTTCGATGAGACAGAAGCGCAGGCCGCGTTTATCCCGGGCCGCCTGGTACCGCCGCCGGGCGATGGTGAGATCGCCGTCGTCGCCGTAATCGACGAAGGCCCAGTAGTTCAGTCCGGCGTCCGCCGCGCAGGCGATTTCCTTTTCCATGACCCCCGGCGCATCGCCGTTGATGCTGACCTTGTCGTCGGCGAGCACGCGTGCGAAGAACGGCAGACGAAAGTGGAATTTGCGCGGGCCGAGCGAACGTTCGACCTCTTTAACGGGTCCACTATCGCCGTACCACGCGTCCCAGCGAATCGCGCCGACGATCGGCCGATCATCGGCGTACGCCCGGCCGGGCTTTCGCCATCGTCATCGCGAGCACAAGCGTCAGGACGGCGGCCCGCCGGGCCTGCAATCCACAAGACTTGCCTTTAGACGGGCCACGGGTCATCGCACAAACAGCATCTCCGCATAGGTCGGCAGCGGCCAGAGCTTGGCGTCGACGATGGTTTCCAATTCGTCGGCCGTGACACGCAGGGCTTGCATCGCGGGAACCACATCATGGTGGTAGGCTTCCGCCTGATGTTGGTGACCTTTCGTGCCGGCGGCATGGGCCCGGGCCTGGTCCAGCACGTCAAGGCGCGCCTGCAAGGCCGCGACTAAGTCGCAGACACGCTGGAGCATCGCTTTTTGCGTGTCTGTCTTGACGCCGGCGCCGGAGACCGCCACGACGGCTTGGCCCAATTTGGCCGAGTACTCGCAACAGGCCGGCAGAATCTGCCGGCGGGCCATGCTCAGCATCGTTTGGGCCTCGACGTTGATTTGCCGGCTGTAGGCTTCGAGCAGAATCTCCGTGCGGGCCTTGAGCTCGTCTTCCGAGAGGACGCCATGCTTGGAGAATAGCGCAAAGTTCTCTTTTGATGGGATCGTTTTGAGCGACTCGACGGTCGAACGGATGTTCGGCAGTCCGCGTTTGGCGGCCTCCGTCGTCCATTCCTCACAGTAGTTGTCGCCGTTGAAGACCACGCGGGCATGCTGGGTGGCGATGTCCTGGAGGATCTTCTGGGCCGTGGCC
The DNA here is from genome assembly GCA_963750205.1 of uncultured Planctomycetota bacterium. Classification (GTDB taxonomy): domain Bacteria; phylum Planctomycetota; class Phycisphaerae; order Sedimentisphaerales; family Anaerobacaceae; genus PLanc-01. Next base: position 158,841 of record CAVVRJ010000037.1, on the reverse strand, counting down.
GGGACGTCGCCGGCTTTCTCCAGCTCGTCGGCGATGTCGCTGAGAACGTCCGCCACGATCGTGTTGAGCGTGAAGCTCGGCCCGGAGACGATTGCGACGAGCCGACCATGCGGAACTCGAACTTGTTGCCGGTGAAGGCGAAGGGCGAGGTCCGGTTGCGGTCGGTGCTGTCCTTCGGCAGTTGCGGCAGGGTCGAGACGCCGAGCTTCAGCGTGCCGCCACGCCGGCTGCTCTTGGCGGTCCCCTTGGCCAGTTGCTCGAAAATGTCCGTCAACTGCTCGCCCAGGAACACCGACACGATGGCCGGCGGGGCCTCGTTGGCACCCAGGCGATGGTCGTTGCCGGCGTTGGCCACGCTGGCCCGCAGGAGCGTCGCGTACTTGTCTACCGCGCGAATGACGGCACAGAGCATGATCAGAAAGACCATGTTGTCGTGGGGCGTCTCGCCCGGATCGAGGAGATTGGCGCCGGCGTCGGTCGCCATGCTCCAGTTGTTATGCTTGCCGGAGCCGTTGACACCCGCGAAGGGCTTCTCGTGCAGGAGGCAGACGAAACCGTGTCGCCGGGCGACCCTTTGCAGGGTGTCCATCGTCAACTGGTTGTGATCGGACGCGACGTTGACGGTAGAGAAGACCGGCGCCAGCTCGTACTGGGCCGGGGCCACTTCGTTATGCTGCGTCTTGGCTGTCACACCGAGCTTCCATAACTCATTGTTGACGTCGTTCATGAAGCTGGCGACGCGCTCATGCAGAGAGCCGAAATAGTGGTCTTCCATCTCCTGCCCGCGCGGCGGCTTGGCCCCAAAGAGCGTCCGCCCGGCAAGGATCAGGTCCAGGCGCTTCGCGTAAAACGCTTGATCGATCAGGAAGTACTCCTGCTCTGGCCCCATCGTCGCGATCACCCGCTTGACGGTCGTATTGCCCAGGGCCCGCAGCACGCGGACGGCCTGGCGGCTCAAGGCATCCATCGACCGCAGCAGCGGCGTCTTCTTGTCCAGGGCCTGCCCCGTATAGGAGCAGAAGGCGCTGGGAATATAGAGCGTGATGTTCTTGCCGTCCTCTTTGACAAACACGGGCGAAGTACAGTCCCACGCGGTATAGCCGCGGGCTTCGAATGTAGCCCGCAGACCGCCGGACGGGAAGGAAGAGGCATCCGGCTCGCCCTGGGTCAACTCCCGGCCGCTGAATTCGAGGATGGTCCGGCCGTCCTTGGTGGGCGAGATGAAGGCGTCATGCTTCTCCGCCGTCAGGCCGGTCATCGGCTGGAACCAGTGGCAAAAGTGCGTCGCCCCCTTTTCGATGGCCCAATCCTTCATGGCATTGGCGATCACGTCCGCCGTGGCGGGATCGAGCGGCTGCTCCCCGTCCAGGGTCCTCTTGAGGGATTGAAACACGTTCTTGGGTAAACACTCGCGCATGGTCGCTTCATTGAACGCGTTGCGACCGAACACGCCTGTCACGTTGCTGGCCATGGCAGACTCCTCTATCCTTGGCAATTACTCAATCGATTTCCGGGCTCTTGCGCCGATTCCAACCATCGCCCGCTCGCGCGGGGCCGTTCCCGTGCTCGACGGGAAGGCCACAAGTTACACCATCTGCGGGGTTTGTCAACCAAGCGCCCTTGGCAGAATAGGGAATTTGTTCGTCTGCAAAAATGTAGTCTCGCGCGACCGGCACCAATAAAAAAAGAGGGGCGAGGCCTGCACTGTTCGGCGATCCCCAGCAGAATACGCCGACAGCCAGAGACCCCAAACGCGACGAATCGCGTTTCGGAACCCCGCAAGCCTCACCCACAACCCAATGCCTACTGCACAGAACGTGCAGCGAACACTCTAAGCATATCGAACAGGCCCTTTAGGGGCTCACAGGTTAAAGCGAATCGATCAACTATCGTAATACAGGTGGAACTCGTGCGGATGCGGCCGCAGCGCCATCTCCGCAATTTCCTTCTCCTGCTTCCACTGGATCCAGGTCTCGATGAGGTCCTCGGTGAAGACATCGCCCTCGGTGAGGAACTTGTGGTCCTTCTTCAGGGCATCAATAGCCTCGGCGAGGGAGCCGGGCGCCTGCTTGGTGTTGGCCAGCTCTTCCTTGGACAGCTCGTACACGTCCACATCCATCGGTTTGCCCGGGTCCATCTTGTGCTTGATGCCATCGAGGGCGGCCATCAGCATCGCGGAGAACGTCAGATAGCCGTTGCAGCTCGGGTCTGGGCAGCGGAACTCGACGCGTTTGGCCTTCTCACTCGGGGAGTACATGGGAATCCGGCAGGCCGCCGAGCGGTTGCGGGCCGACATGCACAGGTTCACCGGCGCCTCGAAGCCCGGCACCAGCCGGCGATACGAGTTCGTCGTCGGCGCCGCGAACGCCAAAATGGCCGGGGCATGATGAATCAGCCCGGCGATGGCATTGAGCCCCAGTTCCGAAAGGCCCGCATAGCCCTTGCCGGCAAACAGGTTCTTGCCATTCTTCCAGAGGGAGAAGTGCGTGTGCATGCCGGAGCCGTTGTCCTGGAAAATGGGTTTGGGCATGAACGTCGCCGTCTTGCCGTGGCGCTTGGCCACGTTCTTGACGATGTATTTATACCACATCAGCTTGTCGGCCTGCTCGACGAGCGGGGCAAACAGCATGTCGATCTCGGCCTGCCCGCCCGTGGCCACTTCGTGGTGATGCTTCTCGACTACGATTCCGACCTTCCGCATCTCCTGAACCATCTCGGTGCGGATGTCTTGCTGGGTGTCCGTCGGGCTGACGGGGAAATAGCCGCCCTTGTAGGACGGTTTGTACCCAAGGTTCGGCTCCTCGAACCGGGCGGTATTCCAGGACCCTTCGGCCGAATCGATCGTGTACATGCCCGTATGCTGGTTCTGCTCGTAGCGGACTTCATCGAAAATGAAGAACTCCGGCTCCGGCCCATAATACGCGGTGTCCGCGATGCCGGCCTTTTTCACGAATTCCGCGGCCTTTTTGGCAATATTGCGGGGGTCACGGTTGTACTCCTCGCGCGAGAGCGGGTCGATCACGTCGGCAATGACGCTCAGCGTGGGCTGGGCGAAAAACGCGTCCATCACGACGGTCGTCAGGTCCGGGACGGCCATCATGTCCGACTGATGGATCGCCTTCCAGCCGCGGATCGACGAGCCGTCGAAACCGAGACCTTCCTTGAAGTCCTTCTCGTCCAAGAAGTCCACCGGGAAGGTGCAGTGCTGCCAGGTGCCGAGCAGGTCGACGAACTTGAGGTCCATCATCTCGGCCCCATTCTTTTTGGCGAATTCAAAGAATTCCTTTGGTGTCATTTCTGGTTCCTTTCTTCTTGCATTGGGTTTTGGTTGCACAGCTATCCGATTGCCTCTCCGCCCCGTTCGCCGGTGCGGATCCGGATACATTCTTGTAGATCGAGGACGAAGATCTTGCCGTCGCCGATCTGCCCGGTCCGAGCCCCGTCGGTGATCGCCTTGACGGTCTTTTCCACGAACGCTTCGTTGACGGCGATCTCCAGTTTGGTCTTTTTGAGCAGGCTGCCCTGCTCCTTATGGCTGCGATAGACCTCCGCCACACCCTTTTGCCGGCCCCGCCCGACCACGCTCGACGCCGTGACCAGATGAATCTCCTCGGCCGTCAAACGCTTGAGCACCTCGTCCAACCGGTCCGGCTGAATGATGGCAACGATATACTTCATGTGTCGATGTCCTTTCGTTCATGTCATTGCCAGGAGCGCAGCGACGAAGCAATCTCCATCAGCCGCGTAGGAGGTCGCTTCGGTGCGCTCGCAATGACGTGCAGTGTACCATCAGTCGATCACCGTATACGCGGCTTCGCGATGCATCGTCAGGTCCAGACCGACCCGCTCTTCGTGCTCGCCGACCCGCACCTTCACGAACGCGTCCACTACCTTGAGCAACACGAAGCCGACCACGAACGAGTACACCAGCGTGACGGCCACGGCCTTGAGCTGAATCCACAGCAGGGCCGGGTTGCCATAGAACAGCCCGTCCGCCCCGGCGGGATTGACCGCCTTATTGGCAAACAAACCGGTCGCGATCACACCCCAGATCCCGCCAACGCCGTGCACGCCGAAGGCGTCCAGCGAATCGTCATACCCCAGCACGGCTTTGACATAGGTCACGGTGATCCACGGGATAACCCCGGCCCCGATGCCGATGCAAATCGCCCCGATCGGCGTCACAAACCCGGACGCTGGCGTGACCGCTGCCAAACCGGCGATCATGCCGGTGATCATGCCCAACGTCGTGGGCTTCTTATGCTTCGTCCAGTCCAGCAGGGCCCACGTCACACCGGCCGTCGCTCCCGCGATGTGCGTCGCTACGAAAGCACCGGTCGCGAGAGCGCCGCAGCCCAGGGCGCTGCCGGCATTGAAACCGAACCAGCCAAACCACAGCAGCCCGGCCCCCAGGACCGCAAACGGCAAATTGTGCGGCGGGGAAATCCCTTCCGGATACCCCTGCCGCCGGCCCAGCACCAGGGCCGCCGCCAGCGCCGTCATACCCGCGTTGATGTGCACTACGGCGCCCCCTGCGAAGTCCAAGGCCCCCATCTGCTTCAGGAAGCCCCCGGTGCCCCACAGCCAGTGGGTCACCGGGTCATATACCAACGTCGCCCACAGTAATGTGAAAATGCACAAGGCGGAGAACTTCATGCGCTCCGCAAAGGCTCCGATAATCAGCGCCGGCGTAATCACGGCGAACATCATCTGGAAGATCATGAACGCCTGGTGCGGAATCGTCGGGGCGTAGTCGGCGTTCGGCGCCATGCCCACGCCCTTCAGGAACGCCCAGCCCAGCCCGCCGATCACCGAGCCGTGATCGGCCCCGAACGACAGGCTGTACCCGAACGCCACCCACTGCAGGCTGATCAGACACAAAATCATCAGACACTGCATCAGCACGGAGAGCATGTTCTTGCGGCGTACGAGTCCGCCATAGAAGAACGCCAGGGCCGGCGTCATCAACATCACCAAGGCGGCACTCATCAGCACCCACGCGGTATCGCCGGCGCTGATCGCCGGCGCCGCCGCCGCGACCGCTGCCCCCGGCTCACCGGCGCGCGCCTGCCCCCATAGAGCGTCAGAACGGACAACCCCACCAACGCCCAGAGGCCAACTTGTGTCCTGCGCGAGCGCAGGAAAGACCGATGCCACGTTGCCATCATTTCCGTGCCTCCATCATTAAGGCCATAGTCACTGCCCTCCGCCTGCTCACGAACGCTAAGGCGAAGCCAGCTTGGAGCTATAGAAGTACAAACGGCGTGCCAGACCAATCCCGCGGCAAGCGAATCTCCGTAACCATTTATTGTAGCCGCACTTAGGAAGACACACCGGCTGCAATGGCACGGCTTAGAAAACTACACTTTTGTAGACTAAGCTCACGCAAACTACGGTTTTGTATATTCTCAGCCGTTTCCTGCGGCAGGTGCCTGAGCGCGGAAATGCGGTGACAGGATGGACGGCGTAAGCTGACGGCGGTAGAATGACTTGAGGATGCAACAAAAAGGCCCTGCCGTTCGTGCGACAGGGCCCCTTTCCGGCCCAGACGGGCACGAGAAATGATGGCTGGTTGAACTGTCGGCCGGATGCCCACGGGTTGCCTCCGGCCCGGGACGTTACCCGATGGCTTCGCCGCCGCGTTCGCCGGTGCGAATCCGGGCGCACTCATCCAAGTCGAGGACGAAGATCTTTCCATCACCGATCTGACCGGAACGAGCACCGGCCGTGATGGCCTCGATCGTCTTTTCCACGAAGGCCTCGTTGACCGCAATTTCCAATTTGACCTTCTTGAGCAGACAGCCCTGCTCCTTGTGGCTGCGATAGACCTCCGCCACCCCCTTCTGCCGCCCCCGGCCAATTACGTTCGACACGGTCACCAGGTGAATCTCTTCGTTCGTGAGTTTCTTGAGCACTTCATCCAAGCGATCCGGCTGAATGATGCCGATAATGTACTTCATGTCCCCATATCCTTTCTCTACGTCACGGCGAAGAGCGCGGCGACGAGGCAATCTCAACCCCTATTGTTGGAGGTTGCTCCGTCGCGCTCGTGACGACCTAGGGCGTGCGGTTAGTCAATCACGGTGTACGCGGCTTCACGGTGCAGCGACAGGTCGAGACCCACGCGTTCCTCGTGCTCGGTGACCCGCAGACCCAGGAACGCATCCACCAACTTGAGCAGCACGAAGCCGACCACGAAAGAGAAGACAACCGTAATCAGCACGGCCTTGATCTGGATCCAAAGCAGGGCCGGGTTGCCATAGAACAGACCGTTCGCTCCGGTCGGATTGACCGATTTGGTCGCGAATAGGCCGGTCGCGACGGCACCCCACATACCGCCAATTCCATGCACGCCGAAGGCATCCAGCGAGTCATCGTAGCCCAGGGCGGCTTTGATATACGTCACCGCCAGCCAGGGAATCAGACCCGCCCCGATGCCGATGCAGATCGCTCCCCCCGGCGCAACGAATCCGGAGGCCGGCGTAATCGCCACCAAGCCCGCCACCGCGCCCGTAATCATGCCCAGCGTGGTGGGTTTCTTGTGTTTCACCCAATCCAGCAACGCCCACGTGAGACCGGCCGCCGCCGCGGCAATATGCGTCACCGTGAAGGCACTGCCCGCCAAGCCGTTGCGCGCCAGAGCGCTGCCCGCGTTGAAACCGAACCAGCCGAACCACAGCAGCGCCGCTCCCAGCACCGCAAAGGGCAGGTTGTGCGGCGGAGAGATCCCTTCCGGATAGCCCTGCCGGCGACCGAGCACCAGCGCGGCAGCCAAGGCCGTCATGCCCGCATTGATGTGCACCACGGTACCGCCCGCAAAGTCGAGTGCCCCCGACTGCCGGAGGAAGCCGCCCACGCCCCAGACCCAGTGCGCGACCGGGTCGTAGACCACCGTTGCCCACAGCAGCATGAACACGCACAGGGCCGAGAACTTCATCCGTTCCGCAAAGGCCCCAATGATCAGCGCCGGCGTGATCACCGCGAACATCATCTGGAACATCATGAAAACTTCGTGCGGAATCGTGCTCGCATAGTCCGCATTGGGCTCCAGCCCCACGCCGTTCAGGAACACCCATTTCAGCCCGCCGATCAGGCTGTTGCCCGGGGCGAAAGACAAGCTGTACCCCAGAATTACCCATTGCAGGCTGATCAGGCACAAGAGCATCAGACACTGCATCAGCACCGAGAGCATGTTCTTGCGGCGCACCAACCCCCCGTAGAAGAACGCCAGGGCCGGCGTCATCAGCATCACTAATGCCGTGGCCACCAGCACCCACGCCGTATCGCCCGAATCCACCTTGGCCACCGCCGCCGCGGGCGCAGGGGTAACCGCCGCGCCCTGCTCCCCGGCGCGCGCATGCCGCTAGCGCCCAGAAGGGCGATCAGGCCCCCCGTTATTGCGATTGTCACCCATGTCCTGCCCGCGCAAGACAGACCACTCCCGCGTTGCCATCATATCTGTACCCTTTCTGCTGGGTCGCTTGTTCCACTGCGATCTGTTTGTCAACTTACCTACGAGAGAGCACGCATGCTTGCTTCTATCCCTAAGTACAAGCCGCGTGCCAAACCGCAGACAGGCGAGCGGAATCCTCGTAACCACAGCGTCTATAGGCACTTACGCCTCCTTTGCCCGCCTAGTGAGCCAGTTCAGCTACTTACATTTTCGTAGGCATTAGCTTTATAGTCTACGTTTCTGTATTTTCCCTCCTATCCGCCCCGCCGGCGCCCGTGGGAAACAACTCGACGATCTGCGAGTAGCTGGCGCTGATGACGAAGATGGTCAGGGCCGCAAAGAAGGCCACGAAGACCGCCAGCGCCATGTGCCGGCCCAGGGCCAGGAAGGTCTCCTCCGGACCATAGCACGAGGAGCTCAACCCGTCCACGCCCAAGCCCACCCAGGCAAAGAACACGACCAGCGAAAGCCGGTGGAACAACGTCGGATCGTGTAAGCGGAGACGCCGTCCGATCACCAGGTTCTTCAACTTATGGGCCAGAGTAGACGCGGACTCGCCGTCTCCTCCGAGGCGCGGTGCTTGCCGGGAGGCCGGGGGAACCGCCTCGGGATTGGTGGCGGCGAGTCGCGCGCCGGTCCGCAGGTAAATAGGGCCCTGCCGCTCGGACGGCAGGGCCCCTTCCGGCCCAACGGGCACAGAAATGATGGCCCTAAGGTAGGGAAGGGGTCCCCAACGCGAGAAGAGGCGTTGGGGAGCCCCAAGTATCCTAATTGATGGCCGCACTGCCGCGCTCCTGGGTGCGAATCCGGATGACATCTTCGACCGGGTAGATGAAGATCTTGCCGTCCCCGGCCTGACCCGTGAAAGCGGCCTCCTGAATGGCCCGGGCAATCCCCTCCACGTCGCGATCCTCGGCGATGACTTCGATTCGCCCTTTCGTCAGCAGCTCCACCTTGTAGGTCTTACCCCGAAACTGCTGCTCTACACCCCTTTGTTTGCCGTGCCCTTCGACTTCGGTCACCGTGATTCCCGGATGCCCAATGCGGTTTAGAGCCGAGCATACATCGCCGAGCTTGGTCGGCCGCACGATAGCTTCAATTTTCTTCATGGTTGTGATCCCCTGTAAGTAGTCCGTTAAATCCTCTTTGGTAATTGGCTATATGGCCCAAACGCCTCTTTCCCCCGTGCGGATCCGCATGGCGTCGGTGGCATCGGTCACAAAGATCTTGCCGTCGCCGACGTTGCCCGTGCGGACGGCCTCGCCGATGATGTCCATGACGCGGCGGACATCCCAATCCTTGACGACGAGGTCCGCGCGGATTTTGGGGAGAAACGTGATCTTGTCCTCGACCGGGCCGGAGCCGCCGTCCGTGTGGCCCTTCTGCCGGCCGAAGCCTTTGATCTTCGTGATGCTCATGCCGTTGATGAGATCGTCCTCTTTGAGCGCTTCGACCACCATGCCGAGCTGCTCGGGGCGCAGCATGCAGGAGATCATCTTGAGCCGGTAGGACCGCCGCACCGTCGTCAGGGCGACGTAGGCGAGCGCCACGATGGCCCAGGCCCCGGCGAGCAGGAAGCAGATATCCGCTTCTTTCTTGGCATCGGCGTTGCCCACGCTGTACAGGTAGATGATCGCGATGGTCATGGCCGCGTTGGTCACAATGCCCAAGGCAGGAATGATCCAGTGCCTGAGCGTGCTGTACTCCTTCCGGTCCCGGAAGGCGACGATGGTCCAGACGCACGTCAGGCCGTAGAGGATGAACGTCCCCAAGTTGGAGGCCAGCGTGATCCCGGTCAGGCCCACGACGGACCGCACACCAATGGCGGCAATCACGGACGTAACCACGATCAGGGTTCCCAGGGCCACGTGGGGCGTGCTGAACCGCTCGTGCATGAAGCCGAGCATCTCGGGCAACTCGCGATCCGCCGCCATGCCGCAACTGATCCGCATCGCCGTATTCATGCAGCTCAGGGTCGTGCCGATGATGGCGATGGCAACTGTCACGGCCATCGTGATCATCAGACCGAAGCCGATGCCACCCAGCAGGTGGTCGCCGATGAGGCGGGCCATATCCCCGATCGGGGCGCTCGAGGCCCCCGCCGCGGCCATGCCGGTCACCGTCGCGTTGTTGGCCGTCGCGGTCAGCTTCTCACTGACCATCAGGCCGGCCGCGAAGTACTCGATCAAGTAGGCGAACAGCCCCTGGATGACCAGGGAGATGATAATCGCCTTCGGTATGGTGGTCTTGGGCTCTTTCGTCTCAGCGGACAGGGCCGTGCAGCTCTCAAAACCCACCAGAATCAGGATCGCCAGGGTGGATTGAACCAGCACGCCCTGGAGGCTGTGCGGACGAATCACGTCCCAACTGCCGCTGAAGGCCCATTGCGTCGCATGCTCCGGATTGATGACACGATACAGAACCGCCAAGACGCTGAAGACCACCAGCGTGACGAGCTGAATCACGTTGATCCACAGAGCGGTGCTGACCGACCCGGTAACACCCCGGTAGGCGACATATCCCGTCACGACCGCGAACACCACGCCGATTACCGTCAGGACCATGTTGGAGAGCGTGCCGCCGGTGCACTGGGTGTAAATGTAGCCGATCAGGGTCGCCATCATCGCCACCATGACGCCGGGATAAACCCAATAGAACAGGTGGGCCGCCCAGCCGGTGGCGAGCTTGGCGAGCCGGGCCACCGACTTCGGCCCGCTGGCCTTGTCACCGCGGCTGTCCAGAAAAGCCTTCTCGGCGAAGTACACGCAACTGGCAAAGCCGGCTTCGGGATAGATCTTCGCCAATTCCGAATAAGAGAACGCGGTGAGGAAGGCGACCAGCAGCGCCAACACGATGCCGGCCCAGATGTCGCCGGCCACGGAAGCGCCGCTCGGGGCCGTGGCGGCGGCCTGAAGCTGGTAGGTGATCCACAAGAAGGCCCCTGGCGCGATCAGCGCCATGGCGCTGACCGTGGCGCCGACCAATCCCAGAGTGGGTTTTACCAGAGGCGACTGCATTGGGCTGTGGGTGACGCTCGTCGATTGCCCCGGCACGACCGTGACGGGCTTATGGAGAGAGAGGGTCATCGTTGAGTCAGACATGGAATTCACTCCTGTTCATAGAGTCATTTCTGTAAGGCACATTGAGCCGTTGCACTCCGCGCTGCTTACCCTCGGGCTCTGGGATGCCGAAGCCGGCCCCCCCGCCGGCACGGTCACGTCCCAGGACCGCCCCACGGACGGCCACGGAGCCCCGCCACCCTTTCCGAAAGATCATTGCACACCTTTCTATTCCCATAGATCCCCTTTCTGGCCCCACGCCTCAGCGGTGCGCAGGATGTCCCCTGGAGTCCTGCTGGGGCTTTACGACTTGTTCCCGCTGGCACCGCAGAGGAAGGATGCCAGTGAACCTACCGGAGAAGAAGTACAAACGGCGTGCCAAGGTGGTGGGCGTCACCCGAAATCCGTATCCGACGAGAAAAATGCGGTTTCGGGCGATTCCTGGGTCGTAAAGCAGCCCCGCTGGCTTACATTTTTGTAGGCAGAGAAGCCAGTGATTACAGTTTTGTAGGCACGCCCCCGGGGCCAGAGGCGAGAGCAAATCCGCGGGGGATCTGGGCCGGCCCCCAGGCAGTCCCCCAATGCGAAGCGGCAGCCATCCGCGTCCACGGATGGCTGCCACTCGTTGTTTCCGGCGTAAAGGGGGCCGCGGTCGGCGGGCGGTCAGAAGTTGTAGGCCAGGCCGACACCGCCCCAGAAGTTGTCGCTCTTGGCCGTGGCCGCCCGGATGTCCCGGTCAAGCATCATGGAATAGTTGATGCTCGGGCGAATGGTCAGCTTGCCGAAGGTGAAGGGGACGCCGGCGGTGAGCGTCAGGTCGTTCAGCGCCGTCCGGTCCACGCCGAAGTAGCCCTCGTTATACCGGGAGTCGGCCAAGCCCAGGCTGGCCCCCACCTGCAGGCCGCAATAGCAGTCCTTCTGCCACTCGTGGAACTTCTCGAGCGTATGCCCCACGGAAAACTGGATGTAATTGCCGTGGAACTGCTGGAAATCATAAAACCACCGCACGCCCGGCGACGCCGGCACCGCGGCGGTCAGGCCGAGGTACGCTTCACTGGTCGCCGGGAAGGGCGTGTTGACGAAATCGTAGTGAATCACACCGACCGAGTAGCCGAGAACGTCCAGGCCGGGGACCTTGTTGGAGTAATCCAGCGTGAAATCGACCTCGTTGAACTGTCCACCGCCGACCACCGCGCCCGTCAGGTCCATGTTGCCCCAGATCGAGCCGGTGAGCCCCTGGTAGCCGACGCTCGCGCCGGGCTGCATGACCCAGTTATCGACGACATTCTGCCCGCGCCAGACGTACTTGCTGAAGAAGTCCGCCGTCGCGCCCACCGCCACGTTGTCCGGATTGGCAGCGGGTGGCTCCGCGGCCTCCTTCTCCTCGGCCCACGCCATTGTCGCCGCGCTCGCCATCAATGCCGCTACAGACCATAGGATCTTCGATCTTGCCATGTTCCGTTCACTCCTATTTGCACAGGTTGCTCATGCGGCCCCGGGACGATCCGCTCAGCCGCGCCTCGGCCCACCGTGGGGCCATCTCCGCACCTTTGCAAGCGGCGTGCCAAATAGGCCCCTTTACGCCCGGACCCCATGAATCAACGTCCCGCCAAGAGCACCGCCGGACCGGGACCCGCGAGAAAGCGTACAAAAACGTGGGCAGAATCGCACCCAATTACATTTTTGTATCCCGACCATGGTTCAAGGCCGATCGGCCAACTGACTCCGCGTTCGCTCTGGTGCGCGCGCGTTGTCCTCTTGCCCCCAACGGGGACCGGGACCATAATAGCGGTCCTGCGCGAGGATGACTCGCGGGATAGACAGGACCGTGAAGGTGCAGGATGGCCATGGCGGCAATTGAGATCGAGGCGCTAACAAAATGGTATGGTCGGGCGCGCGGGGTTGAGGACGTGACCTTCGCGATCGAGCGGGGCGAGGTCTTCGGATACCTCGGGCCCAACGGGTCCGGCAAGACCACGACCATCCGCTGCCTCATGAGCCTGCTGCGGCCGAGCAGCGGCGTGGTCCGCATCCTGGGGGAACAGGTCAGGCCGGGACGCGGCACGCAGCACGCGCGAATCGGCTATCTGCCGGGGGAGTTTCGGATTTGGGGGCGGCCACGGTCACGCCGCTCGCTGAGAGTGTTGGCCGGTCTCGGAGGGCGTGATACCGCCGCGGCCCGGCGGGAAGAACTGGCGGCACGGCTGGAGTTGAACCTGGACCGGCCCGTGGGGGACCTGTCCAAAGGCAACCGGCAGAAGGTGGCGGTGATTTGTGCGTTCCAGCACCAGCCGGACGTGCTCGTTCTCGATGAGCCTACGGCCGGCCTGGACCCGCTCATGCGCCAGGCGGTGTTGGACTTAATTCGGGAAGCGGCGGACGCGGGGGCAGCCGTCCTTCTATCATCCCACGACCTCAGCGAGGTGTCGGCCGTCTGCGGCCGCGCCGCCATCCTGCGGGAAGGCAAGTTGGTCGAGGTCGCCCCCATTGCTCAGATCGCACAACAAGGTGAGCACCGCCTGAAAATCTGGTTCGTCAACGGCACGCTGGTCCCGGATGTGCCGACGAACCGGTTGCCGGGAGTCCGTGTGATCGAACGGCAGCCGGGGATGCTCCACTTGGCGCACCAGGGCACCGCCGACGCCATCCTCAAATGGATCGCCCAGTTTCCCGTGGATCGGATTGCCACGCCGCAGACGTCCCTGGAGGAGGCCTTCATTCAGTACTACCGGCAGCCGTCGAGCACCAGCGTCCGGACCGCGAAAGGAGCCCGCCCATGAGCCACGGGTCCCACCCGCCGTTTCCTTTTATGCTCCTGCGCTTCTGGCTGATGCGGATTCTGCCCGCGTGGTGCGGAATCGCCCTGTTGATCTTCCTGATGCAGATCGCTGTCAGCGGCATCGTGCATGACAATGAGAAAGTCAAAGTCTTCTTGAGCTTCCTCGACATGCTGCCGTCGATCGTCAAGACCTCGCTCGGCGGCAAGATGCTGCAGATGGGCAACACGGCGGGGTTGGTCGCCATCGGCTACAACCACCCATTTGTCCTATTCCTCTACATGCTGTTCGCCGTCGGGACGCCCACAGGCCTGCTGGCCGGCGAGGTGCAGCGCGGGACCATGGAGCTGATCCTGAGCCGGCCGACGACGAAGGTCCAGGTCTACGCCTGTGCCGGCAGTCTGACGCTGGCCGGCATGTTCGCTCTGGTCCTCGTGATGTTCCTGGGGACGGTCGCGGCCGTGCACATCTTCACGTTCAAGGATCGGGTGCCTCTCGAAATCTTCTTTCGCATCGCGATCAACGGCGGCCTGCTCGCCAGCACCTTCGGGGCCGTGGCCCTGCTCTGTGCCGCCACGTTCGGGCGGCTGTACACCGCGGTCGGCGTCGCCGTCGCGTTCCTCGTGGCCAACTATTTCGTGGCCATCATCTCCAATTGGTGGCCCGTCATAGCCTTTCTCAAACGGGCGTCGCTCTTTTACCTGATCGACAGCTCGAACCTCTGGCAAGGCTGGCCGTGGCGCAACCTGAGCCTCCTGGCGGCGATCCTCCTCGTGATCGCCGGTCTCGGCGCCGTGATCTGGAATCGTCGCGACCTGCCTCTGTGACAATCATTCCGCATTTCTTATCCAAAATTCTCTTGCCTTACGCCGCAAACGGTTGTGACAATACCTCCGTGGGCTCGGAGCCCATGTGGATGGCCGGCGGGCACGAGGCTCGTACGGAAGGGTCTCCCTACGCGAGACGCCGCGTTGGCGGTCCCCAACAATAACTAACACCCTCCGGGGAGAAATGTCCGGAGAATGGAGTTGACGGATCAGAGGGTGACCACATGAAGCTGGAACCAAGAAAACCATCGGGTCGAGAAAAAGATGAAGCCGCCCTCGTGGCCCTGGCGCAGTTGCGGGACAAGTTGCACGCCGAGGAGATCTCGGTGGCCCGCAAAGCCGCCTTCAACCTCTCCTGGATGCAGGAGGATGGCTATGGACATCCTCGTCGAGGCGCTGTTCGGCAGTTTTCCGCGGGACACGAAGAAGGCTGCCGCTTATGGTTTGCGCAGCATGAACGGCCGGATGCGCAAGCTGGCGGAGGAGGCCCTCACCAAGGGCCTGACCCATCCCAACCGCATACCAAAGATGCCTGCGCCAAATCGCTGCAATTGATGAAAGAAGGTCCCGCCCCTCAAAAATCGGGCTTCCGCAGAGGGCCCCAGCGTCCCCGTCGCCCCGGCATCCGGGAGTTCCGCAGCCGCGGCCCGGTGCGCAATCAGGCTCCCTCCAGAGACTCCCGCTATAATCGGTAGGGCTACTGTCCGCGCAGCAGGCAAGTGCTTCTTGATCTGCCGTGTGACTTCATCGCCGTTGATGAGGGGCGTGACCACATCCATAATCACCACCTCCAGATGGAGGAGGTACGCCTGGGTGATGGCTTCCCGGGGTGGCCGCTTCGAGGGTTTTGTGGCTCATCATAGGACGTAAAATCCGTAGATTCGGTCCCGTCCTGTGCTGCGCACGTCGCGGTCCGCCGTCTAAAATATGCAAAAAGGGGGCGATCCACGGGCCGCCGCTGAGCTGCGTGCGCCGGACAAAGCCCATGGGCGACGAACGCTAAATGGCCCGGAGAAAGAGAGTTATGAGGAGTGTGAACGACTTGTCAGTCGCGCCAAACAAAGCCAAATCAGGCTGGACGCCAGTCACGATGACCCCGGCGATCCTGATGGGGATTGCCGGGGCGATGACGGGGGGGTCCCGGCACGGGCAGTCCAAATCGACCAAACGGAGATCGAGCTGACTGTGTCTTGAATCTGTCTATGGCGCGTCCCTGGCGGATTTCTTCCAGCGCTGGTATAATGAACTGGGACTGCCCGACAATTGACCGAGCGGTTCTCCACGTTGCGCCCTGGAAGATATGGATAAGGGGTAAATGACATGAAGACCAGTCGCTTTGCGTGTATCGCGACCGTTCTGTTCATCCTGCTCCCGAGCGTCGCCGGGGCCGGTGACGCCGATGGAAAACTGAATCTCCGTTTGCCCGCCGGCCAGCCCGAGGTCTTCGAGCGCGTCGAGATCGCCGTCGAGGGCGTGCCCGCCGCGGCCAATCCCTTCGACCCCGAATCGATCGCCCTCGACCTGGAGGTGACACAGCCGTCCGGGCAGCAGCTGCGTGTCCCCGGCTACTTTCAGCGTGACTTCGACCGCAAGCTCGAGGGCAACCGCGAGGTCCTCACACCGAAGGGCGAAGGGAACTCGGTCCCCATGCAAATTCCGCCTGGAGCCCTGCCTCCGCTGGCTGCCCCTGGAAGCGGGCCGGCACACGCTGGTCGCGACGGTGACGCTCGGCAGGCAAGCCCGCGGGGCGAGGTGAGGCCGCCATCGAGGTGGCCCCCGGCAAGCGTCACGGCTTGGCACGCGTCGAGCCCGAGGGCAAGCATTACTTCCGTCTGGACGATGGCACGCCGCTGTTTCTGAACGGGCTGTGTGCCTGCTGGCACGGCCGCCGCGGCACGTACGACTACGACGACTGGCTCGCCGCCTACCAGAAAGCGGGCATCAACTACATCCGGATCTGGATGTGGCACCAGGCGTTCGGCATCGAATGGGACAAGGGCGACAAGGTCAACTATCGCCTCGACAACGCCTGGCGGCTCGACCGCGTCCTCGCGGAGGCCGAGCAACACGGCGTCTTCGTCATGCTCTGCCTCGACTATCACGGCATCTTCGAGGTCAAGCCCGACTACTGGGGCGGGAACAATTTCTGGCCGCGCCACCCCTACAACGCCGCCAACGGCGGTCCCTGCCAGACACAAAATGATTTCTTCACCAACGAAGAGGCCAAGAAGCTCTACGCCAAGCGGCTGCGTTACCTCGTGGCACGCTGGTCCGCCTTCCCCAACCTTCTCGCCTGGGAGTTCTTCAACGAGATCGACAACGAATACAAGTACCTCAAGCACAACGACGTGGTCGCCTGGCACCGCGAGATGGGCCGCCAATTGCGGTCGATCGATCCCTGCCGGCACCTGATCTCATCGAGCTTCACCGGGAGCAGCGAGACGCCCCGACCTCTTCGCCCTGCCGGAGATGGACTTCGCCCAGTACCATTCCTACAACGAGAAACATCCGGCGCAGATGATGGCCGAGAAGACCGCGCGGTTCTTCGAGAAGTACCACAAGCCCTTCTTCGTCAGCGAATACGGGACGGACTGGAGGGGCTGGAAGCCCGACACCGACCCGCATTTCCGGGCCCTGCACCAGGCAATCTGGAGCGGCGCCTTCACAGGCGCCGCCGGCACGGGCATGACTTGGTGGTGGGAGAACGTCCACACGGCCAACCTCTACCCAGCACTGGTCGGCCCTGCGTAGCTTTCTTGCAAGGGACCGGGAATCGGCCGGGCGGACCTGCGCCCGCCCACTTCGAGAACATCGAAGGTTCCGTGACGCCCTTCGGCGTGGCCGCCCGCAATGAGGCGATCGTCTGGCTGCTCGACCGCGCTTACGATTGGCCGGACGGCGCCATGGAGGCCAACCCTTCGCCTGCAAACGGATGTGAAGCTGACACTCACGGGCCTCGAGCGACGGGACCTGGTCGGTCGAGTGGTGGGACACCCTCGCGGGCAAACGTTTGGCGACCGATAAGGCGACCGCCTCCGGCGGCACTCTCCAACTCGCCCCGCCCGCGTTCCAGGTCGATATCGCCGCTCGCCTGAAGCTACAGTAAAGCGAGCACCCGGCTGGGCCCGCCCGTGCAACCGGCAATCTTGGGACTGCCCACGACGATCAGTTGCGCCGTTGGCTGGGACTTGGCCCAAGTTCGGCAACGTTTTCCAGCCCCCACTTCTGACGACCAAGCCAATAGTGGTGGACCGGAAAGTCCGCGCTGGGGCCGGGATCGAGGCTCAGTGTGTCGGTGGCGATCCCTTTGACTTTGCGCCGCTCCTGGAGAAACTGGACCGCCTCCACGTGAAAACCGGGGAAGTGGTACCCGCCCTTGTCATCCAGGCCGAAGAACTTGCGGGCATCGCCGACGCGGGCGTCCCAGCCGCTGAACAGGGCAACCACGGCCCCGGCCGGAATCGGTCCATGCTGCTGTTCCCACGCCTTGAGGTCATCCGGCGTGAGTTGGGCATCCGCATTCGCGTGGCGGCACGGGCGCGTATGTCCACGACCACCAGCGGCCCCACCAGTTGTTCGGCGGGAATGCGGTCGCCGCTCGGGCCGCCCGTGCAGTGCAGCGGCGCATCGAGGTGCGTGCCGCTGTGTTCCTGCAAGTGCCAGCGGTAGGCGTTCCACTTGTCTTTTCCCAGCTTGCTGACCTGCTCCAAGACAAAGGGATTCGGCCAGGTCATGGGGAAACTCGCGCTGAGCGTATGCGTCAGATCGACCACCCGTTGGAAACTGTGACGCGGCGGCTCGTCGCTCCTGGCTGCTGACGAGGCGATCACGCTCGCACACGCCGCAACACCGGCTCGCTTGCAGAGAAGCGCCGCCGTGAAGCGGCTTCGGCAAGTCTGCATCGTGCACGTCTGGCAGGCACATAGGTTTGAACCTCCTGTAGGACAAGATCAGCGGGGCTGATCCCCTTCGACGTGGGTCAATTTGATCGTGTACGCATGCTCGCAAGGCAGTTCGTCGACGGACAACGCGCGGAATCTCGACGGCAAGGCCGCCCTCGACGGGCGTCCACTTCAAGGGCTTTCTCCAACCCGAGCATCGTCACGACGGTTTGCCCGGACGGGCGGACGTCCTTGAGTACCACCGGCCGGGAAGGCCACGCAGGCAGGATCGCGTACAGCGTGTCGCCCTTCGCGGTGAAGAATGCCTCGACGGCGGCCCGGCCTTGCGCCGGGCTTCCCGGCGATGGCGGCAATGTCGTACTTGTACCGCCACTCGCGGTCATACTCGATCTTGGGCCGCTGGCCGGCGCTCCATTGACAACTCCTGATCCAGGGACGGGTGCCGAAAATCGCTTCCCCATTGACCTTCAGCCAGTCCCCGATCTGGATCAGCCGCTCCTCCTCGATCACCCGTAATCCGCCCATCCGGCGTCGGCCCGACGTTCAAGAGCAAGTTGCCGCCGCGGCTGACGGTGTCCACGAGCGTCAGCACCAACTCGCGGGCCGAATAGTAGTTCGTCCAGCGTCAATTGCCGGTTGAAAACCCAATCGTACCAGAGCGGACGGTCCTCGGCATCGTAGGCCCGGGGCCGCGTCACAGTCCGGTTCTCTTCCCAGGCGTGGCTCCCGTCCTTCATCCCCGGCGTGAATTCCGTGGTGTAGAAGCCCCCGTGCTTGTGGCGGCACCCTTGGCCCCAGCGGTCATCGATGACGATCTCCGGGACGGGCGATTCGTTGAACAGCCACGCGAGGAACTCGCGGCTCTGCCACAGGCTGTCCGGGCCGTCCCATTCGCCGTCCGCCCAGAGGACATCCGGCCTGTAGCGGGTAATCAGGTCCCGCAGCTGCGGCTGCATGTGCTCGCGCACGAACCGCGGCCGGTCCGCCAGCCACAGCGGATTGTACCACTCGAAGAAGGAGTAGTAGAGCCCCATCCTCAGGCCGCGCCGGCGCACGGCCTCGGTCAACTTGCCCACCAGGTCCTGCTTAGGCCCGATGTCCATCGCGTTCCACGGGCGGCCCCAACTCCGGCTGGCTTCGGCGCTGGGCCACAGGCAGAAGCCATCGTGGTGTTTGGCCGTGAGGACCACGTACTTCGCCTGCGAGCGGGCGAAAACCTCGGCCCAATGGTCCGGGTCGAACGCCTCGGCCCGGAACATGGGGGCGAAATCCGGGAACTGGAAATCCGGCCCATAAGTGCGGACGTGGAACTGCCAGAGGCCTACGTACTCCTCGGCGATGTCGTTCTTCGCCGGACGCGGCCCGGTCGCTTCCATCTGCCGGCTTTTGAGCAGGTTGGGCCAGTAGAACGAGGAATGATTGCCCCAGCCCGGCACCGACGCCAGCGTCCAGTGCACATAGACGCCGAACTTGGCGTCCAGCCACCACGGGGCCACAGGCCGCTGGTCCAACGACTCCCACGTGGGCTCGTACTTCCGGCGTTGCGGGGCCGGCTCGTCGGCCTTTACGGCGGATGCGATTCTCTTCAATTGCGCGAGGCCGAAGTCCTTGAGCAGCCCCGTTTGGGGATCGAAGGGCCAATCGAGCGTGCAGACGCCGCCCTGGCGTTGCAGGTGTTGATCCAGTCGATCAGTTCCTGATCGCTGAACTGGTTGGCGTCGCCCTGGCCGTGGTAGACGTTGCCGCAGTAGATCTTGCCATGCCACAGGATGCCTTCCTGCGCCGGCAGGCGCTGGGGCGTCAGCCGCTTGAGGTCCTGCTTGCTCCATGTATCGCCGCCGGTGTAGTCATCGACTCCCTTGCAGACGCAGGCTTGCTCGTTGGCGCCGTAGCTGAAGGCGATGACCGCCTTGGGATTGGCGCCGTGGACGATGGATTCGATCGTCCGCCAGTCATCGGGCTGGCCTTGTACGTGTCGAGCCCCATGCCATCAAACCACCAGCCGGCGATCCTGTCCCGGTAGCGGTCGGCATACTCCTTGAGCACCGCCAGCCGCCGCCTGCGGCACTCGGCGGAAGGCGGTGTTTTGTCATTGAACTGCCCGCGCGAGGTATCATCGCCCAAGCCGGCCAAAACCTTCGGCTCCTTCATGTAGCCGTTCAAACCGGCGAAGTAGCAGATCAGCTTCACGCCCTTGGCGTTGAGCGCGTCCGCCAAATCCAGGATCAGGTCCCGGCGGGAGCATTTCTCCCCCGGCGCGTAGCCGGTGTACTCGCTGAACGCCTTATTCGGAGCGCAGGGCCAGGCGAAGTAGTGATCGTCAAGGCAGAAGATGACCCAGCCGACCTTCGCCTCGGCCATCTGCCGGGCAAAGCCCTGCACATCGAACCCGTCCACGAACCGGTTCCACCCTTCGGCAGTCATTTGCGACAGATTCGGGAACTGCGGCTGGGTCTTGATCGAGTAGCCCAGCAGAATCCGGTACTGATAGTGCAGGAAGATCCCGTACTTGCCCTGGCTCATCCAACTCGTGTCGCCGGTCCCGGCAAAAGCCTGAATCACACTTGGAGCAATGCCGCCAAAATGACGACCGCGACACGCGTGATGGTCATCACCGATGGCTCCCCATTCGATTTCACGATTCACGCTCCTGCCTTTCTCATCAAGGCGCCTTCAGGACCGGAGGAGGGTCGATCCACTTGGGCTTCACGCCGGGCAAATCCCGGTAGGCCTGGAACTCCCGCTCGCGTCTTTCGAACGCGGCGCTGCTGCCGCTCGGAAAGGACTTTCAATCCGTCCACGCCGACCGGTTCGTCAGCCGGTATGATCTCCGCCTTGACGAGAAGATACAGATAGCTCTCTGCCTGCTCGTCATGGTCGCTCCGGAACAGCCCCCCGAACAGCGGCAGATCGCCCAGAACGGGCACCTTGGCTCCCGCTTTGTTCCGCTTGATCATACCTCCCAGGATGACGGTGTAGCCGTCCGGCAGTACGACCGAGCATTCCACGCGGCTGAATTGGGTTTCCAGCGGTTTCGCGGAGGTACGCTCCAGGAAGTCCGACCGGACGACAACGACGTCCAATTGCGCGGTGCTTCCTCCTTCGAGAACATGCGGCGTGACATCCAGCGCGATGCCGGCCTCGTAGGGGTGGCATTTCCCCGAGACCCCTTCCGCATAGATCGTCTTTCTCGTCTCAATCCCGCCCTTCTGATGGTCATTGACCAGCAATTTCGGCTTGGCCGCTATGTGCCCATAGTGCTTCTCCTGCACCGTGCGACAGAAGGGCATTGAATCTGTTTGTCGCCATAGAAGACCGGCAGGCTCCGATGCCGGCCTGCGGGGACCCGACTACTGTCTTGTCGGTCTGGACGATATTTGGGGGAGTTATTGTGCTGGCCAGAAAAGATGGGTCGCGAATGAAATTCAGATCGTAGTCGAACTTGTCGTGATTGGTGATCTCGACCATGGTCACGTCGATCAGGACCTGCGGCTGGCGCTGTCTAATTCCCGAATCAGCTTGGCGATCCACTCCTGATTCTCCCGGTTGGCACGGACGATCACAGAGCGGGTCGTCTTATCCGGGGCGATGACTACCTTTTCCCCTTTGCCTTCCTTGTCCTGTGCCGTCCCTTGGGCCAGTTTGCCTAACACTTCGGCCAATGACACAGGATCCTGCGTCTTCAAAGCGTAGACCTCCGTCGTCACAAGCGTCTTCTGCGGTGGCGTGCCCTCCGCCCCCTTCTCGGTCGCAGGAGCACCGCCGGCGCCGACCAGCAACAACCAGCATGGCCAACCATCCAGCCACGACCCGCGTTTGGCAACTCCACGTAAACCCGCCCTTCACAGCAGTGTTATCCATATGAATATTTCCTTCCGCACGATGCTCCCAACAGTCTTTCCCTGCCACCAGCCGGACAGCGGCGGCGGCCTCCGTAGTCGTTTCTTCGACAAGTCGGTCTCAGCGACAACACTTTTTGGTGGGGCTGCCCCGTTGAGCCGGTGGGTCCTTCCGTCGATTTCCTCTTTGCCTTCCGGCGGCTTGCTCCTACAATACTCGCATCCGCCCGGAAATCAAGGGGATTACCCCGCGGGCACACAGAAAAACAAGAAAGGCAAGAGGTCACCAGTATGAAAAGTCTCTCCGTTATCGCACTGACCGTCGCCGGCAGCTCGGTCTGCCTCGGGGCCGATCTGCCCCGCAGCAGCCCGGAGGCCCAAGGCGTCTCCTCGGCCGCCATCCTCTCCTTTGTCGAGGCGGCCGACAAGGACATCGATTCGCTGCACAGCTTCATGCTCGTGCGCCACGGCCACGTGGTGGCGGAGGGCTGGTGGGCGCCCTACAATCCGCAGTCACCCCACCAGTTGTACTCGCTCAGCAAGAGCTTCACCTCCACGGCGGTAGGGCTGGCCATCGCAGAAGGCAAACTCAGCCTGGATGACGAGGTGCTGAAGTTCTTCCCCGGCGAGTGCGCCCGCAGACCCGAGCAGTAACCTCAAGGCGATGCGCGTCAGCGACCTGCTCCGGCATGTCCACGGGCCAGCAGACCGAGCCGCCCCGTCCGGCCGATCAGCCTTGGACCAAGGCGTTCCTGGCCCATCCGGTCCCCTTCAAGCCCGGGACGCATTTCCTCTACAACACCTCGGGGCACGTACATGCTCTCGGCTATCGTCCAGAAGGCCACGGGCCAGACCGTGCTGGAGTACCTGCGGCCGCGGCTGTTCGAGCCGCTGGGCATCGAGCACCCGACCTGGGAAACCAGCCCGGAAGGCATCAGCACCGGTGGCTACGGCTTGAGCATTCGCACCGAGGACATCGCCCGCTTCGGCCAACTCTACCTGCAGAAGGGCCAATGGCAGGGCAAGCAGCTTGTGCCCGCCGCCTGGGTCGACGCGGCCACCGCCCGCCAGACCTCCAACGGCAGCAGCCCGAACAGCGACTGGGACCAGGGCTACGGCTACCAGTTCTGGCGCTGCCGTCACAACATCTATCGGGGCGACGGCGCCTTCGGGCAGTACTGCATCGTGCTGCCCGAGCAAGAGGCCGTGATCGCCATCACCAGCGGCGTAAAAGACATGCAGGCGGTCCTGAATCTGGTCTGGGACAACCTGCTGCCTGCCTTCAAGCCATCGCCCTTGGCCCCCGACGAGGCGACCCGGACGAAACTCGAACAGACCCTGAAGAATCTGTCCCTGCGTCCGCAGGAAGGTTCCGCCTCCCCCGCGCCGGTGTTGAACAAGAAGTACGTATTTGCGGCCAACGAGCATAAGCTGGAAGCGATCACACTCGAGGGTGGTAGCCCGAACGGAGCCGTGACTCTCGTCGCCCGCTTCGACGGCGTCGACGACGGATCGCCTGCGGCCGTGGCACGTGGCAGAAGGGACGAATGGGCTGGGCCCTGTTGCCCGAGCAACCGGCGGCCGCCAGCGGCGCGTGGACGAAAGATGACACCTTCACCGTCAAGCTCTGCTTCTACGAGACCCCGTTCATCGGCACAATTCGCCTGAAGTTCTCCGGATCAGAGCTGCAATACGACGGCGAGTTGAACGTAGCTTTCGGGCCGGCCAAGGCACCCCAACTGACAGGCAGGACAGAGTAACCGCTCTGAAGGATAGCGACATGAAGCGAAAGAGCATTGTCAATTCTCTTGTTCTCGCTGGTCCTCATCTTGGCCCTGTCCGGCTGCAAGTGAAAGGGCAAGGCCTCATCTGCACATGTTGTGCAGCCCCAAACCACGGCAGGAGTGAGCTCCACCACCTCGCTGGATTGATCGGTCGAAGCGTGTAACCTCGATCCTCCTTTCGGGCACTTTATAAGGGAAGGTCTTTATTGCCCTTTCGGACCGGCGCTCAACTCGGTGATCCGACTCCACGTCGGACGGAAAGGAGATGAGGTGTGAAAGCGGTGTTTGTCACGGCGTGTGCGAGACGTCGACGGCCCATGAGGGCATGTCTTCTGCCCGCCTTGGTCTGTCTGATGGGCGTCTGGTGCCAAAATGCTGAGGGAGCCAGCTCTTTGCTCACTGTTACGAATGGCAGCGGTGGCGGCTTTGCTCCCAAGCCGGCCTACTATCTGGGATTCCAGGCCAATGCCAACTTCTGCTCGGCAGGAGCGCCGGACCAACTCATGACGACGACCACGGTCCCCAATATCTGGTGCCTGGGCAGAATGACCCCCACCCGAGCTTCTTCACAAAAGTCGCCGCCTTCCAGCCCTCGTTTACCAGCCGCGGCGTCGCCTGGGCGTATTGGGTCAACGGGCCCTCACCCGTCTATTCCAAGCGCTTTGCGCGAATTCCGGGGATTTCGGCTCTTGGCTCCAACGTCATCTACCTGGCGTTGAAAAAGGGAGGCATTCTCGACGCCAACGACTATCTCGTGGCCAGCCCGGAGACCTCCACGGCCTGGATCTCCGTCCTCCCCTCCGTCTACAGCGTCTACGAGCAGGACATTCTGGACCAGCTCGACTGCTGCTACAGCGAGCATAAGTTCTACAGCGACCACGATGATGCCGTTTTGGCGTTCTTCCGCGCCACCATGAAAGCCTCCGCCCCTCCTGCCGCTCCGGCAGCCCCGGCAACGGCGACGCCGGAGGAATTGGCACGCTACG
This sequence comes from uncultured Planctomycetota bacterium, assembly GCA_963750205.1. GTDB lineage: Bacteria > Planctomycetota > Phycisphaerae > Sedimentisphaerales > Anaerobacaceae > PLanc-01. The sequence continues at coordinate 134,214 of CAVVRJ010000037.1, read as the reverse complement.
CCAATGCCGCCAGTTACTCCGCCTTGGTCGACGGCGACGCTTTGCTGGTGATGAAGCAGGGCCAAATCGTCTTCGAGAACTATGTCGGTGACACAACTGCCGACACCGCTCACATGCTCGCCTCGGGCACGAAGAGCTTCAACATCGCTCTCTTTGCCCTGGGCCAAGCCGACGGCATTTGGACGCTCGATGAGAAGGTCGCGCAAACGATCACCGAATGGCAGAGCGATCCCAACAAGTCCCAGATTTGCATCCGGCATCTGCTCAGCCTCACGAGTGGCCTGGTCGATTCGCCCCAGTACAATGACCTTACCGTGCCGACCCTCGACACCTACGACCTTGCCATCAATGGCTCCAGCGCACTGTATGCGCCGGGTGTTGCCTGCATCTATGCGCCCTGCAATTTCTACGTGTTCGCCGCCCTCTTCGAGCGAAAGACCGGCCTGGACCCGGTCCAGTACCTCTACGACCGCCTGCTCTCCAAGCTCGGTTTCAGTGCCGACAACCTCAAGCTCTGGATTCGGGACAAAAAGGGCAAGCCGGACATGCCCGGCGGCGCCCACTTCACGGCCCGGGAGTGGGTCAATTACGGCAAGCTGTGGATTCAGAACGGTCAATGGGAGGGCCAGCAACTACTGGATCCGGCGCCATGCATCTGGCCGTCACTTACCCGAACACGGCCTACCGTGGCTATGGCCTGACCTGGTGGCTCAACGTCCCCACTGATGGCACATACGATCCGAGCGTGGACCAGATCCCGCCCGGGGCTCGGGGTGACGGCACGCAGATTGCGAACAATGCGCCGACGGACCTCTATATGGCTGCGGGTCTCGAAAACCAGCGGCTCTACGTGCTCCCCTCGCAGAACCTCGTAATCGTGCGGTACGCACACGGTCTCGGTCTGTTGTTCAGCGATCATGCCCTGCTGGGCCGAATCCTGGGAACTCAGTGAAAAGACGGGCCTCGTTGTTGAAGACGAGGCCCGCCCCAGAAACTCACTGGAAACTCGCTTGGCGTAAAGATCAGGCCAGCGCGTCCTTACAGTATTGCACGCATTTGGTCACTTCCGCCACGGCACTGGAGCCTTGCGGAATCCGGTATTCCAACTCGATATCGCCCGGGAATGTCCACTTGTTCTTGCGCATCAACTGGAGCATTTCCTTGATGGGCGTCTCACCCTGGCCCCAGGGCAGGTTGCCGCCCGCCTTGGTCCTGTCCTTCAAGTGCAGGCTGATGATCCGCTCGTGATACTTCTCGATGAACGCGATCGGCGACTCCTTCGCGCCGGCGAGATAGTGGCCGGTGTCGAAATTGATGCCGATGTATTTGCCATAGGACAAAATGCCGTTATCGTACGTCGTGGGTCGGAGCTGCTCATGGTTATGGAAACCGATCCAGATCTTGTGCTTGTCGGCGAAGGGCCCGAGTCTCTTGGCGATGGGCTCCGACAGCTCGCGGGTGATGCCCGTGGCCCCCAGCGCCTTGGCGGCCTGGAAGCAATTGTCGATCTCCTCGTCGGTCATGTTCTCGGCGCCGATGTTGTCATACTTGACGATGTGGATGTTGACGCCCGCATCGTTGTACATCTTGCGGAGGGCCTCGTATTTCGCCATCGGGACGGCCAGGCGCCGCTTGCGTGGGTCTTCCTGCGGTTGCCCCTGCGGCTGGTCCGACTTCTCCGCTCCTTTGCCCTTCCCGCCGCGGCGGCCCCCACGAGCGCCGCCGGCCAGACCGACGTAATCATCCACCGGTCCGCTCATCAGCTCGACCTCGCTGAGCCCGCACGCCAGGATGGCTTTCAGTGTTCCCTCGGCCGTATTCTCGACACCGCGGAAGCTATACGTAATCGTGCCGATGCGCACGCCGTTGAACACGGAATTCGGCTTGGCCCCGGCCGGGGCGCCGGCCGCTCCCACAATGTGGCTTGGCACAATGGTAAAGGCGGCCACAGCCGCCGCACTGCCCAGCAGCTCGCGCCGGGAGATCATCTGTTCTTCTGTCGTTCGTTTCGGGTCTTTCATGCTTGTGCTCCTTATGCTTTCACCGATTGATGCTTGTTGATGTAACTCGCGTCAATATCCACACCCAATCCCGGGCCGGTCGGCACTTGCACCTGCCCATCGACAACGGTCAGGGGCGACGTCTTGCATTCGAATTGCACGTTCGTCTTGAGTCCCTTGAACTCATGGTGCGGACACGCATTGGGCAGGGCCGACACGAAGTGCATCATATAGAGATATCCGAGCCCTCCGCCGGACATGTGCGGCGTGCAAACTTTTCCGAACGCCTGGGCCATGCGCGCCACCTTCATCGAGCGAATCATGCCGCCGAAGTAGTAGTTGTCGGGCTGAACAATGTGCAGACCGTCGTGGGCGATCAACCAGCGGAATCCGTGCAGGCCGTACTCCTGCTCGCCACCCGCGATGGGAATAGTTAGGGCCGCAGCTACCTGTCTCGTCTCTTCGTACCAGTCGAACATGACAGGCTCTTCAAAAAAGCCGTAGTGGTACTCTTCCAACAGGTGGCCCACACGAATGGCCTCCTCGGGGGAATAGAAACCATTCGCGTCGGCATACAGGGCCATGTCATCGCCGAAGGTCTTGCGAATCAGCGGGATGATGGTCTCCGTTCTGCCCTTGGGCCCGACGGCGTTGATGTCCTTCGTCATGAACATCAATCCACCGACCTTGATCTTGAGGGCATAGGCCTTGTATTCCGCGACATCCCGTTTGATCAGTTCCAGGGACTCCTCGACCGATTTCTCGCGGTACTCCGTGGCCTGGTACACGGTTACCTGGGGATGGTGGATCTCGCCGATCAACTGGCCTATAGACTTGCCGGCGCTGCGGCCCAGCATGTCGAGGATGGCAAACTCGATGGTGGCCAAGGGAATCCCGAGCGCCATGCCGTTCAGGCGGAAATTGAAGTTGTAGATGTAGACCTTCTCCAGCAACAAGTCCAGGTCGCGGGCGTCCTTGTCGAGGAAGAACGGTTGCAGCAGATTGACGAAGATCGGATAGAGCGAGTTCAGGCTGCTGTGCCCCACCGAAACCCCTTCGGCCCCATCGGCAGAACGCACCCGGCATAGAAAGCTGTCCCGGTACCGCAGCAATTCCAGAGTCTTGATGATGACGGGAGCCGGGAACAATTCCTTCTTGAGGACCGGCTGCTTGAGGATCTCATCGAGCTTGCTGTACCGGGGGTGCAGAGCCGCTGCCGATCCCGGCTTGGGGTCTTGGGAACCGTAGGAGGATAAGGGTGACGTAGTCGCCGCCACGCCACCGGCCAAAGCAGTTGCCAGAAATCGTCGCCGATTGGTTCGCATGAGCAATCTATCCTCCTTACAAGGGACGGAAAGAGAATGCCGTTTCACCCTACGGGGAACGATCATACGTCCGGCGGGACGGGGACGCAAGAGAGCGACGAACAAATAGCATGGCAGCCTGTCTATTCGATCAGCAACCAGGTGCAGCCACGGGCCGGGACGGTCACGGGGACCGTCACGTTATACTGGCGATCGAGCGTGTATTGTTTGGGTTTGCCTTCCTGCTCACAGATGGTGGCGGTGTCGGTCAGACCCGTATAGTACAAGGGCAGCTTCACCTCACGGTCGACCGGCTGGTCCAACGGATTGTAGATCATGGCCAGTCCCTTGGTCTTAAGTTGCGGGTTGACGTGAAGAATACAGTCGATGTCGCGGCCATCCGGGCGGCGGACATGGATGATATCCGAATCGAGGATGGGCCGATACCGTCTTGTAGAAATCCACCCATTTCTTGACGACGGCCTTCGTCTCGTCGGTGTCATAGAGCCGCGGGCCGCGATAACAGGCCTGGACACCCGCGCCGAAGTTCTGGGCGAGATGAGCCGCGTAGGCGTCGAGGTGCTCGCCGAGTGGCTCAAGCGTGGCGGCCGCCCCGCCGCCGTGGTATTCGGTCAGCGGCACGAACATCCAGCCCATGCTCGGCGTCTTCCACCAGGTGCCGTCGAAGATGTTCTGCCGGCCGAGGAGGATCTGCCGCTCCCGGGGCAGCGACCAGTTGACCTCGCGATAGCCCATCGCCGACTTGGTCGAGCCGGTCAGGAAATACCAGTCGGGGACGTTCAGGTACACGCCCCGGCCGCGGCACCACTGGTAGAAGTCGCGGATGGCCTCCCACTGGCGCCACTGCGAGTCGTTCAGTCCTCTGTGCCCCGGGTGCGACGTGGAGGCACAGAGATCGCCGGGATACGACCCGTCGTTCTCAATGATGTCGAGGCCCGTATGCTCCACGAAGGTCTTCAGCCGCTGGAAATACTGCCGGCCCCACTCGCTGCACAGGCAGGGCGAATTGTCGAAGATGGCGCCGCCGGTTTTGCCGGTCTTGGGATTGATCACGTCCTGCTCGTCGCTGATCCGGCGGCTGGCCAAGAGCGAATAGCCGCCCAGCTCGATGCCTTTGCTGTGGGCGTAATCGACCAGTTCCTTGATCCTGTCCATATACGCCGGATCGGTGTTCTCCATGTTCAGCCCGCTGCCGAAGGTCATGATGACCATCTCGAACCCGACCTCGGCGCACTGATCGACGGCGAGACGGACCGCCTCCGGATCGGCGTGACGGACGTGCATGAGAATGGGATTCTCCGTGACCCACGGCGCGAGCGTACGGTACATCCGCCGCACCGCAAGGCCCTGTCGCTCCCGCTCGGTGCTGTCGTGAACCAGCTCGAACGTGCGGAACGATACGAAGGTCTGTCCCGGCTCGATGGACACGTCCGGCCCGAGCGGCGGTCGGGATTCCAGCAGCGCCGGCGTGCGGCGCAAGTAATTGACCTGCGTCGTGTACTGCGGGTCCGCCACCCAGTGGGTCGTCTTGTCGGCCGTCCGCGGGTCATCACCGTGGAAGGCATAGTCGCTCTCGACGTGCAGGTTGGGCGGTTCCCAGTGATTCGGATCGTTGACGAGCGACTCGTGTTCGACGGCCGCCAGAATCTCGCTGGTGAACGCGTTGAGCCGGATGGCTTGGGCACCGCCATTGTGAATCTCCAGCCATTTGGCCAGCAGAGGGATTCCCCGGTACATCTCGTAGCAGACTGTGACGGCGACTCCCGGCAGTACGCCCTCCGGCGGCTCGAACCGCAGCCTCAGCGACGCCCCCAGCGGCGGCCAGGGTAGATCCGCCGAATATCGTTTATGCGCCCACGCGAAACGGGCCTTCGTCTCGCCCGTCTCGTAGCCGACGAAACGAAAGGCATTAGGGTCGCTCGTGAGAGCATCGACCCACTCGGGCCGCAGGTAGGCGTACTCGACCTGTCCCCGCAGACCACCGATGTCGAACCTGCGGCCGTCGATCTGAACCATCGCCTCCGGCTTGACGCCCCGCAAGATCGACGCCCCCGTCATGAGATTGTCATAGGCCACGGTGGCGGCGTTCGGCTGCAGCCGAAGCGTCCGGCGGATCAGTCCATTGCGCAGAACGATGTCCTTACCATCGGCGCTCCGTTCCACGGTCACGGGCTCCGTCACCGGCTGGACCAGCCAGTCGCCACTGCCCTTCTGAGTAAAGGCGGAAGCCGCCAGGGAAAACATGATGGCGCTGGTATGTATGGCCTTCTGTCTGCCAAGCATCCCGGTCTCCTGCATTATGCCACGATTTCACGGGCGCACGTTCACGTTTTGCACAAAGGCGTTCGCCTTGACATCCGCCCGAGTCAGTGGCCTGCCGTTGACCTGCACGTTCTGGAACACGACATCGCTGACCGCGTGCGTCTCATCAAAGCCGTTCAGCTCGATCCGCAACGGGTCGGCCACGGCACGAATGTCCTTGAACGTCACACCCTGAATATGCCCCCGCTCCGGATCGCGGGTCCAGACGAACTTGCCGATCCACAGGGAGATCAGCCGAGGCGATTCCTCGATACGGATATTCTCGAACCGGACGTTGCTCACGCGGGCGGCGTCGCAGTGAAACACCCGCAGGGTCCACTCCCGGCCCTTGTCGTGGATCACGTCGCAGTCCTCGAAAAGCACGTCATCGACATCCTCCCGAAGCTCCGCCCCGACACTCAGAGCGTGGGCCACCTCGTTCCAGAGCACGCACTTGCGCGCCACGATCCGGCGGGCCTGGCCCTGCCCCTGGTCGGTCTTGACCACGATCGAGTCGTCCAGCGTGCGGATGAAGCATCCCTCGATCGTCACGTCCCGGCTGTTGCACACGTCGATCCCGTCGGAGTTCGCCCGGTAGCCGAGCAGCTTCACGTTCTTCACGGTCACCCGGTCCGACTGGCGGATCGGAATCGTCCAGACGCTCGAATCCCGGAAGATGACGCCTTCGACCGTGATATCTTTGCCACGCACCAGCAGCAGGTGCCGAGAGTGCGTCGGGCACAGGCTCCCGTCGATCACGCCACGCCCGCGCAGCACGATGTGCTCGCCTTGCAGGGTGAAGACCGGACTCCGCCGGCCCGCCGTACCTTTCACAACCGCGCCGGCGGCCACGTAGACCGTCTTGCCGCTGCCGACGGTCATGCCGGTGACGTCATGAACGCCCGGGCCGAAGTAAATGACGTTCGGATCGTCGGGGCGTGGGGCCGCCGTCTCCGGCGGATTCGCGAACAGGTGCAAGGCCCCCACCCAGTTTCCGTTGATTTCAATCGTTATGGGTTTGGGCTCCGCCAGCGAAAAGGTCAATCGCTGTCCCTCAATGACAGGGACAATCTTCAAGGAACTGGGCAGAACCTTCGCTGAGGTGATCGGCTGAGGGCAAGCAACAGTCACCGCCACTGGCTTGGACATGTCAAAATAGGCAAAAGCCGCCTTGTCGAAATAGTCGGCCGACCGGTCCTTGTCATCCATTGCTTTCCAGCGTCGAGCCGGGTCGGCAGGGGCGACCTTGACCGCATACACGGGGATATCCCGGCCTTCCACTTGGACCGTATAGTCCTTCGATCGCTCTTCTCCCGCCGGGATTTGGCCGATGTTCTCCTGGGCCAATCCCGGTCGGCCCACGATTGAAAGAGCCAGAATGACTAACAGCCATCTCCTCGTACTTCTGTCCACACACCGTCGCATTGCTCTTCTCCTTGATATAACGCGACGATCCTACCGCGCGGATGAAGGCCTGACAACGCCGCGTTGAAGGATACGGCAAGCCGCGTTATCATGAGCCTCAAAGGAGGTCTTATGAAAACTCTGTGCAGAGCGCTGCTGGTCGTGCTCGCGGCTTCATTTCTCTTCGCGGTTGGCTCGCGGGCGTTCGGTGCCACCGCAGAGGAGACTACGATTTCGCTGAATGGTACGTGGCATATCCAGCCGGCGGGCGGGCAAGAGCGAGAGATCGCGGTGCCGGGCTTCTGGGAGCGGGTGTCGGGTCTGAGCAACGTGCATGAGGCGACCTACACCCGTGAATTCGATGTCCCCGAATCGTTTGCGGGCCGGCGCGTGCTTCTGCGCTTCGATGCTGTCGGCGATGCCGCCGACGTGTCGGTCAACGGCCAGTACGCGGGCGGCCACGCGGGGGCGTGCCTGCCGTTCGAAGTGGATATCACCGCCCTGGTGGCCATTCCTTCCACGGGCAACAAGCTGGTCGTCGCGGTGCGGGACGATTCTCACTTCAGCGTTCCGCGACAAGCGAGCGACCGCCGCAATCGCAAGCACTGGATGCCCGCGAGGCATGGGCGCCAACAGCCGCAAGGGCCTCTACCAAGCGGTGACGCTCCTGGCCCGACCGGTGGTGAATGTCGCCGACGTGCGCATTCGCACCTCGGTGCAACAGCGGGAATTGAGCGTAACCTACGAACTCTTCAATGGCCGCAAGGAGACCGTCCAGGCCCAGCTCTCTGCCCAGGTCATGGCCCAGAACGGCACGGTGGCTATCTCTGTGCCGGTGAAGAGCATCGAACTCCCCGGTTTTGTCACTACGACCGTAACCATCACGACCCCTTTCGAAGGAATTGAGCTTTGGCAGCCGGACCATCCGACGCTTTACACCCTGCGGACTACCCTGGCGGATAGTCGCAGCGCGGTGCCGCTGCATCAGGTCTCGACGCGCTTCGGCTTCCGAGAGATCTGGTTTGCGGGCATCAACTTCTACCTTAACGGCATCCGGTGCAATCTGCGCGGCGAGAGTCCGGCCTACTCCGAAAAAGCCGACCTGTTCGCCACGCATGAATCAGCCACGGAGATGATCCGGCGCTACCAAGCAGCTAACTGCAACGTCTTGCGTTTCCATTCGATGCCCGCCCCGCCGCACGTGCTGGATGTGTGCGACGAGTTGGGCATGCTGATAATCGACGAAAGCGCCATCTACGCCAGTTGGCAGATGCTCATGCCAGAGCACCCCGACTGGATGACGCACTGCCGCGAGCACCTCACCCGCTGGGTGCGCCGGGACCGCAATCATCCTTCCGTCATCCTATGGTCCGCGGAGAATGAAGGGCTGAACGTGAACGTCCTCACGCCGGCCATGCTGGCAGAGTTCCGCCGGATCATCGACGCCGCCGACGGGAGCCGGCCCGTCGTATTCGACGGCGATGGCACCGCCTACGGTGCTTCGCCGGCCAGCGTGAAGCACTACGTCAAGACGATCGAAGATCTCAAAGATCGCGGCGGTCATTCCTCCGGCTACGCCCGGGACCTGCGCAACGACATTTACTGGGCCACGGCCTATCACCAGGATGTGCCGCTCGGGTGCGGGGAGTTCATGTTCCCGTACGAGCCGGGCCTGCGCGGGAAAGAGCGCGAGGTCATCTACAGCATGGGCCTCCAGGCGCGCGGCTACCGCCTGGCGGACTGGTTCGACATTCGCCCCTACAATCCCTCCTATTCCGGGTTCTTGCGAAAAGAAGGCGTCCGCCCGGACTGCCGGGAGGCGTATGAGATCCTGGTGAAGTCCTTCGCGCCGATCGCGGTGTTCGACAAGGACTACGACGAGCTGGGCCCATTCCCCAAACCGCCGACGCTGAAGGCAGGCGTCGCCGTCCAGCGTAAGCTGGTCGTGTATAACGATGCCTTCTCGGGAGAAGATGTGGACTTGCGTTGGCAGGCGGTTCTCGGGGACAAGTCCTGCGCGGGCGAGACACGCACCTTGAAGATCCCCCTGGGCGGACATACCATCGTGGACATCACTTTCACGCCGCCGACGCCGGGGGAGTTGCGCTTGAACTTGGCCTCCGCGAAAAGCGGAAAGGAACAATTCCAGGACAGCCGAGTCTTCGTGGTGGAATAAAGGAAGCCGACTATGACCAATCTGATGAATCGCTTGATGACGCCGGCGCTGGTCTGCTGGCTGGTTGCCGTCGTCAACGCTGCCTCCGGCACAAACACCGCCGGCTCTGCCAATTCGAGCGTCCCCTACGTTGCATACCAATTCGAGGCAGGCGAGGGTTGGCACACGAGTACCTCCGGCGACGCCGGGACCACGCGCCTCGAAGGACGCGTGTGGCATTACGATTTCACGCGGGGCGCTGCTTCGGTCGGTCTGACGCTCCCCGACCGCACGCTGCTGACCCGGCCCCAGCAATTCCGGCTGCGCGTGCGCGGCGAGGCCAAGGGACATCCGGTACGTATCTCATTCCGCACCCATTTTATGACCTTCCAGAAGGTGGTGGGCGAATTCACCGGCAGCGGCGAACAGGAGCTTGTCTTCACCGCCCCGCCCGGCGAGGGCTGGCAATGGCACGGCGGCGAAAACGACGGCAAGATTCATGGGCCGCTGCGGTTGGGCGACATCCAGCTCGAAGCAAACGGCCTGGCCAACTCGGGCACGCTGGAATTGTTAAGCTTCACCGTCGAGGGCCAATGTCCGGGCAACAAGCTCTGCACCATGACGGCGGATTGCCTTGCGACCGCCGGGAAAGGCGAATTCCGCGTCGAGTTGCGTGCGCTTGCCCCTAATCCGCTATCAGGCACCCTGAATTGGACGGTGCGCGACTGGGATCAGCATGAGTTGACACACGGCCAACAATCCGTAGCCCTGCCGGCCGGGGGCAAACGAATGGCGGTGAGTGTTCCACTGCCCGAACTTGCCGCCGAGTCTGCGCTTCGCCGAGGCAAGTTTCTCTCTGGATGTCCCCGGCCAGGCAGTCGCGCCTGTGCAGGCATACTGGCTCGCGCCGATTCCGCCGCGAGACGAGGCCGAGCTTGCAGCCCGAATCACCCTTTGGCATGGGTATCTACCTCTGCCGTTATGGCGGACGCGATCAGGAGGAAGTCGCACGCATGGCCCGCGATGCCGGCGTAAAATGGTCGCGTGAGGATTTCTCCTGGCAGCGTATCGAGCCCCGGCCGGGCGAGTTTCACTGGGACTACTACGACAAGCTGCTCGACACCGCCCGTCGCAATGGCATTACCGTCTATGCCATCGTCGGCTACTGGACCTCTTGGTCGAAGAACTACACCAGCGAAGGCGTGGACCAGTATGTCGCCTTTCTGCGCCAGCTCGTACGCCGCTACAAGGATCGCATCCAACAATGGGAGATTTGGAACGAGCCGAACATCTTCTTCTGGCAAGGCCCGAAGGAGTTGTACGCGGAGATGCTCAAGAAGAGCTACGCCGCCCTAAAGGCGGAAGACCCGTCCGCGCAAGTCCTGGGCCTCTCCACGGCGGGCATCGATTCCGGTTTCATCGACAAGATGCTCAAGCTCGGGACGCCCTTCGACGTACTGACGATTCATCCCTATCGCAAGACCCTCGACGACGCGGCGTTCATCGCTGACCTCAAGAAGGTCTCCGATCAGGTCATGCTCCCCGACGGCAAGCGACGCCCGGTGTGGCTCACGGAGATGGGCTGGGCCACACAGGTCCCGCATCCGGTCCTGCGGCAGGATTTCGAGCCGGTGACGCAACGGGCCCAGGCCGAACTCATCGCTGCGCACCTACTTGTGCTCAATCGTGTCCGGCGTCGAGCCCCGGACCTTCTGGTATGACTTCCGCAACGATGGCGATGACCCCTTCTACTTCGAGCACACCCTCGGCACGCTACGCCACGACGGGACACCCAAGCCCGCTTATCTCGCCTATGCCACGTTGGCGGCCGTGCTCGACGGGATGAAGTTCGACCAGCCCGTGGAGGCTGGCGCCGGCAACTTCGCCCACCGTTTCATATCCACGCGTGGCGATGGCCGTGTCGTCATCGCACTGTGGAACCCGAAGTCGGACGCAACGGTGGACCTGAAACTCCCGGCGCAAAAAGTGCGGCTTGTCAACACCGTGGGTGAAACAAAGGAAATGGAAACCCAACCCACTGCCAGCGACAGTTCCGCACGTCTGTTGAGCGTACCGCTCAAAGCGGGCAGCCCCGTCTACGTCATCGCGACGCCGTAAGACGGTACCGTCAGGCACGTGGGCCCAAGGAGTAGACAAGAGCGGCCAAGAGCGCGCCGAGGATGGGACCGACGATGGGGACCCAGCTATAGGCCCAGTCGCTGGTCCCTTTGTTCTGGATCGGTGCCAGGTGGTGGACGAGGCGTGGCCCCAGATCGCGGGCGGGGTTGATGGCGTAACCGGTCGTACCCCCCAGGGACAGGCCGATGCCAATCACCACGAAGGCCACGGGTAGAGCGCCGAGGGAGCCCAAGCCCACCTTCATCTCGCCGGCAGTCGAGGTGATCTTCGGTCCGGCGCTGTACAGCACGGCCAGGATCAGGACAAAGGTACCTATGATCTCACAGAAGACATTGCGGAGGGGCTTGCGAATCGCCGGCCCGGTGGCAAAGGTGCCGAGGATCACGCCGGGATCGGTGCTGATGTCGTAGTGATTTTTGTAGAAGAGCCAAACGAGCAACGCGCCCGCCGCACCGCCGAGGAACTGGGCGGCGAGGAACAGGGGGACTTTGGCGAAGGAGAACTTCCCGGCGGTCGCCAGACCGATCGTCACCGCCGGATTGAGGTGAGCGCCACTGAATTGTTCCGTAATCATGACGGCCGTAAAGACAGCCAGTCCCCAGCCCATCGTAATCACGATCCAGCCGGCGTTGCATCCCTTAGTGCCCTTGAGACAGACGTTGGCCACCACGCCATCGCCCAGGAGGACCAGAATCATCGTCCCAATGAATTCGGCCGCAAACTCACTCATGCTATCTGTCCCAATCCCGCACGCGCTCCACCGCTTTATGCCAGTTCTTCAGAAGCTCGACCCGCATCTCGGCCGCCATATGGGGCTCGAACTGGGCCCCCTGCTTCCAGATTCTGCGAATCTCGGCCAAGTCCTTCCAGTAACCGACGGCCAGACCCGCGAAGAACGCGGCCCCCAGGGCCGTGGTCTCCAGCGTCTGCGGCCGGATGACTTTTGCCTGCGTCAGGCCAGCCTGGAATTCCATGAGGCCATTGTTGATGGACGCGCCACCATCGACACGCAACTCGGTGATCGGGATACCGGCGTCGTCGGCCATGGCGTCGAGAACGTCCTTCGTCTGGAAGGCGATCGATTCGAGGCAGGCCCGGGCGATGTGCGCGTTGGTTGTCCCACGGGTAATGCCGAAGATGGCGCCGCGGGCGTACTGATCCCAATAGGCGCCCCCAATCCAGCGAATGCCGGGACCACGTAGACGCCGCCGTTGTCCCGGACCGAGTTGGCGAGCGTTTCAACCTCCTGCGAGCAGGCGATGCACCTAAGCCCATCCCGCAGCCATTGCACCACAGCCCCACCGATGAAGATGCTTCCCTCCAAAGCGTACGTCACCTGGTCGCCCAGCTTCCAGGCGATCGTGGTGAGCAGGTTGTTCTTGGAGTGTTTGGCTTGTGCACCGTGTTCATCATGATGAAGCAGCCGGTGCCGTAGGTGTTCTTGATCATGCCCTCCCGGGTGCACATCTGGCCGAACATGGCGGCCTGCTGGTCGCCCGCTATACCGGCGATGGAAATTCCTGCCGCGGTAAATGCGGTCGCCGTCATGCCCATCACCTCGCTGGAACTCTTGACAGCGGGGAGCATGGACACCGGGACATCAAACAGCGAGCACAATTCCTCGTCCCATTTCTGTTCGTGGATATTGAAAAGCAGCGTCCGGCTGGCATTGGACATGTCGGTCGCGTGAACCCGGCCGTTGGTCAGCTTCCAGACCAGCCAGGAATCGACGGTGCCGAAAGCCAACTCGCCCGCCTGCGCACGCGGCCGGGCCCCGGGCACATGGTCCAGAATCCAGCGTACCTTGGTTGCCGAGAAGTAGGCGTCCAGGACCAGCCCGGTCTTGGAGCGGATCTTCTCGGCCAGTCCCGCTTGCTTGAGCTCGTCGCAAAATGCCGACGTGCGACGATCCTGCCAGACGATGGCGTTGTAGATCGGCTCGCCCGTCCGGCGGTCCCAGACGATGGCGGTTTCCCGCTGGTTGCTGATCCCCAGGGCAGCGATCTGCGACCCATCGATGTTCACCTTGGCGAGGGCTTCGGCCGCCACACCGGCCTGGCTCGACCAGATCTCGTTCGGGTCGTGCTCCACCCAGCCGCTCTTCGGGAAGATCTGCCGGAATTCCTTCTGCGCGACCGAGACGACATCCCCTTCCTGGTTCACGATCAACGCCCGGGAACTGGTCGTCCCCTGATCGAGCGCAAGATGTACTTCGCTTTAGCCATGCTGGGGCCATAGTAGACCATGTGACCTGTCTGGCGTCAAATATTACTGACCCTGAGTTCCGCTATCAGGTAGTCGCTCATTTGAGGTACCGTGTCACTGTACCAACCTCCGGCAGCGCCACGCTGAATTGTACTTTCTCGCCCTCGGTTCCGTAATAGCCGCCCCAGCCGATGCGGATATCAGCCACGCGTTTCAAGTCCAGAACGCCATCGGCGTCCTTCGACCAACCCGCGAGTTGGAAACGGCTCAGCGCAACGAAGGTGCGTTCCCGGCCCGGGGCCGCCAGAGAGCGGCCCGTTTCCGCGAGGAAGTCGCCGCCGCCTTCTTCGTGCAGAATCACCAAGAGCTGGCTCGGCGTGGACTGACCGTCGGGCACCCAGCTTTCCATGACCAGACAGTCGGCGTCACTCAGGTCCAACGGCTTCGGGTAATGGAACTGGAGGAACAGATGGGTGTCCACTTTGCCCTTGGTCAAGACGGCAGCGGCCTGCCAAGCCGGAGAACCGCTACGCGAGTGGGCCGCGTCCGGCGTCAACTCGGCACGAACAAATTCGCCGTGACCCATGACAGGTTCGGCTACCGGCACAGCGTGTTGGACGAGGTTCGGCAAGGCCGCGTTAGTGGCGGTACGCCGCTGAGTTGATTTTGCCGAAGCAAAGCGGAAGAAAGCGGCGCCGTAGGGTTCGAGGCTTAGCTTGGCCGTGCTGGCAGTCAGTGTTTCCTCTCTCTGACCCGTGGCGGGATTCCAGCGTTCGCCGGCCCCGGTTGCCGCGAAATCCACTTGGCCCGTCCACGGTTTGGCGCTGTCGTTGATGACGAAGTAGACGTCGTGGTCATCGAGGCGACGGTGCGTGACGCGTAGTGGCGATTTGGGTTCGGCCACTTTCACATCCGGCTCCAACAGGCCGTCGAGCACTAACGGCAGCAACCCTTCCAGGCCGGCAGGAAGGAAGATGCCAGTGCCACCCGCCGCATTGACATGGGATTGCGGCTCACGGGTGAGAGTAGAGCCCGCCCCGCTTTCGCCGAAGATCTCCTTTGCCAGCGTCTGCACACGGGCGGAGGGGAATTCGCTCTCGCTGTTGGCCGGCAAAGTGCCCAGCGCAATCACCGCGCCGCCTTGGCGGACGAACTTCGCCAGGTTCTCCCAGGCCGCCAGAGGCATGGTATCCGTGCCCGGCAGGACGACGACGCGCCAGCGGAGTTGGCCGTGAACTAGAGCGGACGATTCCACGGCCGCTTCTCGCAGCGCACGGCTGTCAATGAACGTGAAGTCGCGCTGGGCGGCAAAGAGGCTTTCGGCGGCCGTGCGGTAGAGACTCTCAATCCGTGCCGCCGCCGCGGCTTCGGTCGTCCAGTGGCGGGACGGGACGAACTTGGTCCACAGGCTCTCCATGGGATAGAGCACGGCGATATCCGCAACCTGATGCCCGCCGCGCAGGGCCGTGCAGCACCGGCCTACCCATTCATTGAGGCGGCGCAGTTGCTCGTCGGACAAATCCGTGAAGCTGTAGTAGCTGGTGATGCAGTTGACGCCCGCGACGATCAGGCGATTGCAGGTGCCGCGGATTTCGGCCTCCGTCACCACCCGCCTGGGCCGCTGATCGCCGGCCGGCCGGTAACGCTGGCTGTGGTCGGAGGTTTCGCTCATGACCACGGCCGGTCTTCCAGTTCGGCGGCACTGCTCAGCAGGCGTGCAATGAACCACGGCACCTCCGCCGGCACGCTGGTCAGGCAGTCGATGCTCGGCGCATCGAGCCGGCGGATGCAGCGGAAGAAATCGCCATACAGCGGGACATGCCCGGCAATCCCCTCTTCCGCCAGCAGATGCCCGCCGGAAGAAACGCCGTGTTGGCGGCAGTAGGTCTGAATCTGCCCGAAGTAGTTCTCCGAAACCAGTTCGCCCACCGTCTGCCAGAAATCGTAGCGGATTTTCGCGCCGGCGGGCCCCGCTTCGGCGACCAGGGCCGGCAGGAGCGCAGTGTCCAGAGCATAGCCGCGGCGTTTCTGAAACTCAGTCGGCAGATTCGGTGCCCACGGCAGCGGCCGATACGGCATCGGCCGCAGGAAGAGGCTCATCAACGACGGCTCGTCGGTGAACGTGGCCATGAAGTACTTGCCCAAGTCGTCGCCCAGGTGCTTCACGTAGCCGCCGTGAGTCACCTCGATAAAGCGGGCCGTCGGCTCCGGCATGAGCAGGTTGATATAGGGAATCTTGGCGTGGAGATTGCCTTCGGCGTGCGTGCCTTCGTAGAGGCGGTTCTCGGTGATCGCCATGACACGCCAACGGCCCGCCGGCGCCTGCCAAACCAGCTTCCCGTCCCGGACCTCCGCTGCAAGGTCCACTTTGGAGGCCATGTCGATGTTGCCGTCGCGAACCGCAAAGGCGCCCGCCAGCACCAATTTGCCCGGCGGAAGCTCCAGCGTGACGGGGCCGCCCTGCGATTCCGTGTCGGCGATGAGCAGGCCACGGGCTTCCCACTCCGGGTGATCCCGCAGCGTGATGCCGCCCGCATTGCCGGAGGGATAGCCACGCTCATCGTACAGCCACAGCGCCAAGCCGGCCTTCTTTGCCTCGTTGACGGCGCGCGTGAACGCAAGCCACTTGGCGTCGCTTTCAAGGTATTGATCGAAGGAGACGTTGCAGACCACCCCACCGAAGCCCTGCGCAGCAGAGCTTGCCGATGAGTTGGTCCTGCGCCTCGGACTGGTCGGGCCAGTTGTGGATGATCTTCAAGATGCGTGCCTCGGCCGGCGGCTGGGCGAACCGCTCCTCCCACCCCGCCCCGGCCGTTCCACCGGAAGAAATGACGACAAACAGCGTTATAGCAGGCAACGCAATGCAGATGTTCCTTGCAGGAGGTAAGGACCGTGGTGGTGCGCCTTTGTTTCAATTTCTGGGGGATCATATCTAAATGGTCCAGTAACTCGTATGTCACTTAAACATCGTCACTACCTGGAAATGGTACCGCGAAGGCATGGCCTCCGCCAGCCGGTTTGTGCACAACGGCCATAGCACAAACGTGCCGCTTCGGCGTTATAATGAGTCGATATGAGAACCCTGAACATCGCAACACGCCGGGGGGAACTGGCCCTGGCCCAAACACGGATGGTGATCGCCGCCGTGCAGGCCAAGCATCCGGACCTCGATCTTCGCATCGTGGAGATAACCAGCGCCGGGGACCGGGATCGGCGCACCGCCCTATGGGACCTGAAGGATACCGGCTTCTTCACGTCGCATCTGGAAGATGCCCTGCTGGAGGGTAAAGCGGATCTGGCCGTACACAGCTTCAAGGACCTGCCGACCGACCAGCGCGAAGGCTTGGCCGTGACGGCCGTCTACGATCGACGCTGGCCGGAGGATTGCCTGCTCGCCAAACGGCCGGTCGGCTCCATCAACGAGTTGCCCACGTCCGCGCGAGTCGGGACTTCGAGCTTGCGCCGGGCGGCCCAATTGCGGCACCTGCGGCCTGACCTGCAACTGGTGCCGCTGCGGGGCAATGTGCAGACGCGGATCCACAAGCTCGAAACCACCGATCTCGACGCCATCATCCTCGCGCGGGCGGGTCTGGAGCGGCTCGGCCTGGCGCATCTGATTTCATTTACCTTCGATCCGAGGCAATTCCTTCCCGCCCCGGCTCAGGGCGCCCTGGCCATTCAGACCCGCAGCGATGACGAGCCAGACGGTCGCCCTGGTTCGATCCATTGACGATCCGCAGGCCCGGGCCGTCAGTGTGGCGGAGCGGCAGGTGCTCGTCGCGATGAAGTGCGGCTGTCATGCCCCTGTGGGCGCTTACGCCCAGTGCGAGGGCGACGTCATGGAGATTCACGCGTTCGTAGCCGATGTCGAAGGCAACAACGTGATTCACAAGCAGGCCCGAGGCCCCGTGTCGCAGGCGATGCGAGTTGGGCGAGGAGGTCGCCCGGAAGCTGCTCGCTGCCGGCGGCCGGGAGATTCTTCAGGGATTGCTTGGAAAGGGGACAGAGCACGAACGTGAATCGGAAAGAACCTAAATAAAGGTGATCGCCTATCTGGTCGGGGCCGGGCCGGGACGGGCGGATTTGATCACGCTGCGCGGGGCCGAGTTGCTCAAGAGCGCCGACTGCATCATCGCCGACAAGCTCGCCAATCCGGCGTTGCTGGAGATGGCCCGCCCGGATGCCGAGATCATTCACGTGCCCAAGCGGATCGGTCCGGGCTCGTTCACACAGGACCAGATCAACCAGATCCTCGTCGAGAAGGCCCTGGCCGGCAAAACCGTCGTGCGACTCAAGGGCGGCGATCCCTGCATCTTCGGCCGGTGCACGGAGGAAGCGGCCCTGCTGAACGAGGCGGGCGTCGCTTTTGAGATCGTGCCGGGCATCACCGCCGCGATCGCCGCCGCCGAGTACACGGGCATCATGCTGACCGACCGCCGGTACAGCTCGCAGGTGGCGTTCATCACCGGCCACGAAGCCGAGGGCAAGGAAGACTCGAACATTGACTGGAACGTGCTGGCCCGCTTCCCGGGCACGCTCGTCTTCTACATGGGGATCGGCACCCTGCCTACGATTGCCGAGCAACTCATGGCCCAGGGAATGGCCGCAGAGACGCCGGCGGCACTCGTGGCCAACGCGACCCTGCCCACCCAAAGGCTCGCGCGGGCCCCCTTGAACGAGATTGTCGAGACGTGCCGGCGCGAGCAGATCGAGCCACCGGCTCTGATCATCGTCGGCCCGGCAGCCCAGGGCGAAGCCGGCCTGAACTGGTTCATGCATCAGCCGCTGTTCGGCCGGACGATCCTGGTGACGCGGGATGCGGAGGGCAACGCCGAGATGGCCCAGAAGATTGTCAGCCGCGGTGGCAACCCCGTCGCATTCACCACGATGACTCTCGTGCCGCTGACCGACCGCACCGAGTTTCTCCAGGTGCTGACGGAGTTGCGGGAGTACGACTGGGTAATCTTCACCAGCCCCAATGGCGTCCGGGTCTTCTTCGAGGCGATGGGCACCCTGGGGAAAGATGCGCGGGTATTCGCCGCGATCCGCTTGGCCACGCTGGGCGCCAAGACCGCCGAGTGCCTCGCGCGGTATGGCATCAAGGCGGATTTCGTGCCGACAAGCTTTACGGGCCGAGATCTCGGTCTGCAATTGTTGTCGTTCGCGAATCTCCGCGACAAGAAGGTCCTGCTGCTCCGTTCCGAGCTGGCTTCGGATGAGCTGGTCGAAGTGCTCCAGCAGGGGCAGGCCCACGTGCGGGACGTCTCGATCTACACCGCCGTGCCGCATCAGGGCGACGCCATCGCACTGGAAAGCCAGATCGGCCAAGGCCGCATCCACTGGCTGACGTTCGCCAGCCCTTCGGCCGTACGGGGCTTCTTTGAGCAAGTCCGGCCTGAAATCGCCAACGCCAGCCAAGTGAGAATCGCGTCCATCGGCCCGGTTACCTCCCGGGAGTTGGCTCAAGTTCGGCGTGCGAATCGACGTCGAGGCTACGGAGCATACCATCGACGGGATGCTCGATGCCATCGAGAACGCGGAACGCTCCTGAGGGAGACGGACGCTTACGGCGGGGCCTTGAAACGAGCGTCCAACTTGAATACCTGCTTCGTCGGGAGGTTCAGGACGTCTGAGGTATCCAGAGACAACGCGGTTCGTATCTCCTGAAGAATCGTTTCGATCTCCTGTTCGTTTGTAGCGATGATCGCAAACCAGATGTTGAATTCATGGTCCCGCAGATAACTGTGGGTCACCTCCGGATAGCGGCCGATGATCTCGGCCGCCCGGTCCACCTGTTCCGGCCCGACACGGACCGCCGCCAAGGTGCTGCGAAAGCCCAGCTTGCGGGAATCGAAGCTGGCCCCGAGCCGGCGAATTACGCCCCGGTCGAGCAGGGCCTCCACGCGGTGCCACAGCAGTTCGGCGTCGATCCCCAGCCGCTGGGCCAGGACCTCATAAGGCCGCGAGTCATGGGGAAAGTCATATTGCAGGGCCTCCAGAATTCGGCGGTCGAGAGGAGTGATTTCGGATGGCGGATTTCGGATTGTGGATTGAGGCAAGGCGGCCCTCGCTGCAATCCGCAATCCGCAATCCGCCATCGGCAATGGTGTGATCTCATCATCCGTCAGATAGCAGGCAGGATCGGGGGCCCAGGGGTCTCCCACCGTCACAGTCGGCCCGCACCCGCAGGCTGCCGCCGCAAGCATCGAAGAACCGGCACTCTCGGCAGCGACCCTTGATTCGCCCCCGCCGGTCGCGCAGGCCCTTTAGCAGTGGCTCATCCGAGTCAGTCCAGATTTCGCTGAAGGGCCGGTCGCGGATGTCGCCGAGGTCGTAATGCCACCAGAACTGGTCCGGGTGAACATGGCCGTTGAAGTCGATGCAGCCGATGCCCACGCCGCTGCTATAGAGGCCTCCGCCATTCCAGGTGAGCAGCTTCCAGACCTCGGCGGAGCGATCGGACCCTTCCGCGAGCAGCTTAAGGTACAGATACGCGCCATCAACGTGATTATCGACGGTCAGGATATCCGTCTTGCGTCCCGCCTGCCGGAAGAGCCGGGTCCGGGCGAGGATGCGGTCCAGATGCCTCCCGAGTCTGAGCATGCGTCAGATCGTCATTCGCGATCGCCCTGCCCCGGCCGCTGGGGACCAAGTGGTAGAAGCAAGCCCGTTCGACGCCCTGGGCCTCGAAGAAGTCGAACAGGCCATCGATGTCCTGGGCATTTCGTTGGGTCAGCGTCAGTCGCAGGCCCACCCGCACGCCGGCCGCCTGGCAATTTCGAATGCCTCGGACCGCCCGCTCGAATGCTCCGGAAACACCTCGGAACTTGTCGTTGATGGGGCCGATACCGTCAAGACTGATGCCCACATAGGAGACGCCGAGCCGCTTGATCTGTCCGGCCTTGTCCGCGTCGATCAGCGTGCCGTTAGTCGAGATCACGGTGCGAACGCCCTTGCCGACGGCGTAGGCGATCAGCTCGAAGAGGTCAGGGCGCAGGAGCGGCTCGCCGCCCGAGAACAGGATCGAGGGCACCCCGAAGCCGGCCAGATCGTCGATGACGGCTTTGGCCTCGGCCGTGGAAATGTCGTTGCAGGGCCGACCTGGTCCGCTGTCGTTATAACAGTGAACGCATTGGAGATTGCACGCCCGCGTGATGTTCCATACGACGATGGGCTTTCTTTCCGACGCCTTCGCGGGCACAGACTCGCCCGATCGCTCGCCGGACCCTTGGCGGCCGTAGCGTAACCAGTCCCCCGGTGTGATCTCGTCGCAATAAAGTCTGCTGATGTTGATCATCCACTCACCCTATCGCCGGGCCTGCGGAGGATGGTAGGCACAGAAGGGTTCTTCACCCAGGTAATTGCCGGTCATTCCGAACGCACCGGCGCGACAGCCGCCACAAACTCGCTTATATTCACAGACGCCGCACTTGCCCTCCAGGGCATCACCGTCCCGCAGCCGCGCCAGATCCGGGCTTCGGTCCCAAATCTCGATCAGTCTCTTCTCCAGGATACTGCCGCAGTTCAGGGCAAATAGCCGCAGGGATAGACGTCGCCACGATGACTGACAAAGAGCACGCCCAAGGCCTGCTAAGCAACCCTTCGATTGCGGAGGCGCGTTTGTAGTGACGCCGTGAGGCGTTTCCGTAGCATGGGCGTCCCGCCCATGAGTAGCACGGCCGTCCCGGCCGTGAGTGTCACGAGTATCTTGCCTATCGCTGCCCCTGATACTCATAGGCGGGATGCCCGCGTGCCACTACGTGCCAATTGCCGTTTGACGCGCTCGTAGTGTGGGCCGCAGGTCACTTTGACCTGAATCTCACCCCGGTTCTCCAGCGCGTAGATGTCGCCGAGGATCTGCTCGTATTGCTCGGGCGAAAGCATCTCCGTCTCGGCCAGGACCTGCCCGCAACCAACCGGGACCAGCATGAAGATGTGCAAGGCGGCCGCCCCCAGGGAGCGCGTCAGATCGTAAACCTGCTGCAGTTGCCCGACATTCTGCTTCGTGAGGGTGACGTTGATTGGAAAGGCACTTGTTGCTCGCGCAGATGCCGAATGCCTGCGAGGGCCCCATCGAACGCCCCGGGAATCTGCCGCATCCGGTCGTGCACCTCGGCGGTCGCTCCGTCCAGACTCACCGAGACGCGGGCCACGCCGCTAGTCACGAATGCGCCGGGCCTGTTCCTCGTCGATCATCGTGCCGTTCGTGGCTAAGGCCGTGATCAGTCCGTTTTGCCGGGCTTTGTCGATCAGGTCGAACAAATCCTGCCGGCACAGAGGCTCGCCGCCCGAGAAGACCAGCACCGGCATCTGGCCTCGGACGTGGCGAGGGCATCCTGCCCTCGGGTGCCGCAGGCATTGCCCGCGACAGCAAGGTTGCTGGACGCCCTCGCCACGTTGCGACTGTCGTCGGCCCAGTTCTGCAAGTTGTTCGATGAGGTCCCGGCTTGCGGGGACAGGTCGCCGGTGTCGGCGTCGTTCGATTCCAAGCGGCGGCAATGGGCGCAGGCCAGGTTGCAGCGAATCGTCGTCTCCCAAAAGAGCAGACGCAGAACTCGGTTGGAGGCGGCCGCAGGCATCATTCCCGAGGACCTCCTTGGACCCCTTCCTGCTTTGCGGCACCGGAGATTTCGTGGGCCTGCCGCAGGATCGTGTCCACCAGCTTGGCCGCTTCCGTCGGACCGGCCTCTTTCGCCACGGCATCGACGTTCTTGATCACGCAATGCAGCAAGCTTATTGACCACGCGATCGACCATCTCTTCCAAGAGGGCCCGACACGAAGCCTCCCGGCGGGGCCCGGAGAAGAACCGGCCCAACTCGTTGCGGCTGATCTGCTGGAACTCCTCTTTCATCCGGCCGATCAGCGGGCCGATATCCTTGGCGTGGAACCAATCCATGAACTCGCCGGCGCTGGCATAAACGATCTCCAGGCCGCTGGTGACGTCTTCCTCGCGTGCCTTGAGGTTCTGCTCGGCGACTTTCTTGAGCTCATCCATGCTGTAGAGGTAGACTTCTTCCACCTCGTTGACGGCGGGGTCGAAGTTGCGGGGCACGCCGACGTCGATAATCAGCAAAGATCCCCCCCTGCGGTTCCGCACCGCCCGCGCGAAGGACTCCTTGGTGTAGAGGTAGCTATCCGTGGCGGCCGAAGAGATCACAATGTTCGCCCGCCCGATCTGCTCGTCCAACTCTTCCCATTTGCCGACGGCGATCTGCCAGCGCCGGGCCACCTCCACGCCGTGGGCGTAGGTCCGATTCACGACGGTCACGTCCGTGCAACCGGCCTTGACCAGATGCTGTACTACCAACTCGCCCGTCTCGCCGGCCCCGATGACCACGGCCCGGGCCCGTGTCAGATCCGCAAAAAGCTGTAGTGCCAACTCCACCGTCACGCCGGCGACGCTCACCCGCCCGTTCGAGATGGCTGTGTTGGTGTGGACGTTCTTGGCCGTGAAGAAGGCACAGTGAAACAGCCGGTTGAGGGTTTTGCCCGTGCTGTGGGCCGCACAGGCCAGTTTGTAGCTCTCCTTGACCTGTCCGAGAATCTGGGCCTCGCCCACGACCATGCTGTCCAAGCCCGAGGCCACCAGGAGCAAATGCCGAACCGCGTCCTCATTCTCATGGACGTACAGCGCGGATCTGAACTGCTCCGGCGCCACGCCGTGAAAGTCGGACAGGAAGGCGACCAGTCGGCCCGCGATCTGGGGCAGATCCTGCGCGCCCGCGTAGTACAACTCGACCCGGTTGCAGGTCGAAAGCAGAACAAACTCGGCCTCGCACTCCATGTCCTTGAGCCGGCCCAGCGCCGTCATCGTCTGAGACGCGTCGAACGCCAGCTTCTCCCGAATCTCCACGGGAGCACTCTTATGATTGATGCCGAGAACGACAATGCTCATCTTAAACTCATGTACCTCGCACGGTGGCCGGCGAACGATCCAGCGAGAACCGGTGCTGGGTCGCCCCGGCCACCGTCACCCCCACCAGCGCGACAACAAGTAATCCGAACACGACCAGCGTCGCATAGGCTCGCACTTTGACCTTGAGCAGGTGGAACCGATCGAGAAGAAGGATCGCCCCCAGCAGGCCCCAGGCCAGGATGATGCAGATGACCTTGACGTCCATCAACCACGGGACAATCCCGGGGCCGCGCAGGACCGTCAGGCACAGCCCACTGGCGACGCCCAGCAGCAGCAGGAGGAAACCGACCCGTATGGCGGTCCGATTCATGTGGGCCAGGGTCTCCATGTTGGGAATCCGGCCCAGCACCAGGACGATCTTCTTGCGTTTGAGCCGGTGGCTGCCCAGCAGATAAAGGACGGAACTGGCGGCGGCGAACATGATCGAGGCCGAGGCCAGGATCATGGCCGTGGCATGCGCCAGGGCCCAAGGCGTCGCCGCAACGGCCTCGGGCCGCGCCGCCGGCTTGGCTACCAGGGCCGCGGCCAAGATCATCCCCAGGATGACCCATACCATCACGGAACTGAACCACACCTGGTCCAGCGTCGATTTCAGCAGCAAATAGAGAACGCCCAGCACAAGGGCCAGCAGCAGGAGCGATTCGAACAGGCCCGTCAGCGGAACCTCGCCGAGGGATGCGGCCCGAAGCCCCAGCATCACGGCATCCAGAACCACCGCCGCCAGGACAAGGGGCACGAGCACCGCTCTCGTACCGTTTTCCGCTTGCGACCAGTTGCAGCGCAGCAACCACCCCGCCTGTGGCGTGAGCCGTCACGACCAACAACAGAACAACGACTTCCGGCACAGACAGGTCAAACATGCTTATCACTCAACATACCGCGGCGGGGTCTTCTTCAACTCCCGGCACGTCGATAAAATCACGTACTCGGCCACCCCGGCGGCCCGGCTCATCCGTTCTACGGTCTGCCGCAGCGCCTCGGGTGTCGTTTCATGCACCATAGTGTAGAGATTGTATTCCCAGCCCGGTGCGGTTTCGCGTTCGTAAGCGTGGCTGACCTCCGCGAAGCCGGCCAAGACCGCCCCCACCTGTGCTATTCGATCGGGCTCGACCCTCCAAACGACCATCGCGCCGTCGCCCCATCCCACCTGGAAATGGTCCACGATGGCCCCAAACCGGCGTATGGTGCCATCCTGACTCCAACGGTCGAGGACCGTCAGCAATTCCTCCGTGGAGATGCCGATCCCACGCGCCAAGTCGCAAAAAGGCGTCTGACTTCGCGGAAGGCCACCTTGCAGAGCAGCCAGTATCCGGTTCTCAACATCGCTGCGCGACTTCGCCACCGTACTTGTACTCCTTGTGTCTACGGCGAGTTCCCTGCGCGGCACCCCCTTCCTAATCTTGACCCCAGTATACACGGCACGGGGCATGCAAACCAGCCATTTCGAGTTGTCAGAGGTCACATTGGATGACAATCGGGGTCTTGCGCTGCGGGTCTTCTGTTACAGCCAAACACACGGTCTTGGCCTCGGCGTTGTAGCTCCAGTTCACTTTCGGCGTGTCGGTTGCGCCCGTTACGGTCACGGTCTTGGGCGGGGCCATGTGGAGCGACACTTCATAGCCGCGCACGGAGGGCATGCCCCGATAGGAGCCTTGACGCAGGACCGATCGTCAGCATCACGCGGCGCTGGTTCGCCTCACAGCGGATCGAGGTTTGGGCCACCGCCCCTTTGAGGTATTCGAGCGAGTCGCCGTCGTCCTCATAGAGGGTGTAGTCGCTCTTTCCTTCGGGATAGACGTGAAGCTGTAATGTCTCCACCGGCTGTTCGCCGACATAGTCCATCTCGGGCCAGTAGGGAATGATCGCCCCGGCCCGAATGAACAGCCCACCGGCACGGTTCTTGGGATATGCGCACGCCATCTCTCGCGGCCCCTCGTACTCGGCGCCGCTCCAATAGTCGATCCAGCGCCCGGCCGGCAAGTAGACCTTATTGCTGAAGGCCGTCACCAGCAGGCTATCGCCCAGCATGTACTCGGTGGTGCAATCCGCCAACTTGGGATCGCCGGGAAACACCAGCGGCATCGGCCGCAGAATCGGCAGTGCCGTAAGACTGCCCACGTGGGCGGCGGAGTAGATATAGGGCATCAGGCTGTAACGCAGGCGGGCGTAGTCGCGGTAGATCGCTTCCGCCTGCTTGCCCAGGAACCACGGCTGCGTCGCGTAGGCCCAATTGTTGTGCTGGCTCCAAGGCTGCAAGAAGCCGAAATGAACGCCCGGTCCCCGGGTCTCCATATCGCACGAGGTGTTCATGTGACCGCACATCCCGTAGTTGAGCATCCACACCAGGGCCTTCGAGCCACCGCCGTTGTCGCCCATCGTGGTCGCGCCCCAGTGCTGCACCCCGGCGTAGGCGGCGCAGTAGTGCGTCATGGCCCGCCGGCCCGTGAACTGCTCGTAACCCAGGCACATCTGCTTGTGATAGAGAATCTGAGTCAGATTGTGGTTCTCCAGGTCGCAGCGACCGTTGTAGTATTTGCGGCCGGAATGCTCTTGAATGAGGTTCTCCGGGTCCATTTTGAAGGCCCGCACGCCATTGCGGACGAACTTCTGGAGATGGTTGAACCAGGCATCGGGCTCGGCCGGGAAGTCCTTGCCGCGACCCTCGCGGATGGCGATCTGGCGTTCCTCTTCCATCGTCAGATCGTCCCGGCAGACCAGCCAAAGGGAGAGCTTGAAGCCGATCCGATCCAGCCCGCCGATGAAGGTGCCGTTCTTCGAGTTCGGCCCCATCCACGCCGGGACGTAGAACTTGTCCGGGTTCCACTCCTTCTCGTGCGAGGCATCGTAGTTCTTTTTCATCCACTGCGGCTCCAGCCCCATGAGGTCGCACGGGATACCTTTCTCGCGGAATAGTCGGGCGTCGTTGAGGATTTCATGCTCGTTCTGCGTGATCTGGCCGACGTAGCTCAAGCCATAGCCGAACAGCGGCAGCAGCCGAGGCTTGCCCGTGATCTCGGTGTAAAGCTCGATCAGCTTCGGCAGTGTGTCGCCGATCAGGAGATAGAAATCGAGCTGGCCGCCCGGCCCCCAGAAGAACATCTTGTCCGCCTCGTAGCGGCCGATGTCATAGTAATGGACCCAGGTCGTGTTGACGAAGATGCCCCAGCCGCCCGTGCTGAGCAACAGCGGAATCGGGCCTTCCGTCTGTTCCCAACCTCCGGGAGTCCCCCGGAATTCGAAGTTGCCGCGATACTGCGTCCAGAGCCGGTAGCCGTATCCCCGCAGTTGCAGACGATGGGAGGAGGCGGTCCCCAAGCCATAGAAACGCTCATCCTTGCGAATGTTGAAGGTCGCCCCGAAGGAGTTGTCGGGCAGATCGAACTCGTGCATGCTCTCCGAATACTCGGTCTTGTCCTGCGTGGCACTGCCGACGATCTGGATTTGTCCGGCCTTACGCTTCTCGCCTTTGAAATACTCCGCCAGGGAGGCCTGCCGCGTCTTGAAGGCCTGCAACTGGGGTCCGCTCAGCCGCGAAAGCTGCGGCAGGATTTGTTCGCAGATCGTCTTGCCTTGGCTATTGAGCAATTGTATCCGGCCGTCGCTGGCGCGCACGTCCAACGCCCCGTTTTCGGTGCTGATCCGTGTGACGCCTGACTCCTCGCGGGTCGAGACCTTGACACTCGGGCCAATCCGTCCGGACGATTCCGTATCGCTCCATCAACGACGGCTCGAACTTGCCATCGGCGCTGAGCCGGACACGAATGATGTTCGCGGCCACCGGCTCGATGCGCAGAATGTCGCCGCTGCCGAGCGTGAGGTCAATCGGCTTGGCCCAGGCCGTGGCAAGGAACACGGGGAGAACGCCAGAATGCTCAATGACGCAAGGATAGGAATGGACTTGCTCATGGCTGCCTTCTCCAGCAGGATTCTCACTTCAGAGTGTCAACGACGGTGATTCCTTCAACCTTCGTGTCCTTCTTGCCGGCCAGGTCGATGCCCTGCTCCCGCCGGACCGTCTCGAACACGTGCAGACGCGGATCGCCGCCGGTCTGCACAGTGATGCGCTGGGCAGTCTGGTCGTAGCGGGACTCGCCCCATGGCTGGCCGTCGCGTAAGACCTTCTTCGGCTCGGCCGCCAGGGGTGCCGACCAGCTTCCATCTGCCTGACGCTGCCAACCCTCAATGAGGTCGGCCCCGCTGATCGTGACTTTTTCGCCCGGCATGGCGCGGATGGTCACGCCGTCGTTCTTCGGGGCCAGAACCTCACGATAAACACCGCCCCGCAGGACAATCGTCTCCCCCGGCTGGGCGATCGCGCAAGCTTTGGCCAAGCTCGCCAGCGGCACAGCGGGATAGCCCCACGCCGGCTCGTCGGCGGCGGCCGGATGCCGCGGGTCTACATAGTAGACGTTGGGGTACTCCAGGGCCCCGATCGTCACGCCGTCCCGGCCCGCCCCGATGGCCGGGCTGCCCTTTCGCAAACGGAAATCCCGCTGCTCCGCATCCACCAACAACGGGTCCTTGTCGTTGATGTTCTTGTCCAGCGCCAGCGGCGCGGTCTGGAACGCCAGATTGTACTCGATCACCGGATTGGCCGGGGTGAAATCGTCCTTGTTGCCATCCAGAACGGCCTGCTGCATGTCGTAGAAAAGGTTGTTGCGGATTTGCCCGTTGCTCGATTCCTTGCCCCGCAGGCCCACTCCGCACCAGGGGATCCCGGCGAAGGTGTTGTTCTCAATCGTCACGTCGAGCGTCTGGATGATGTCCAACCCCCACGCTCCCCGATAGGTGGGCAGCTTGGAGGAATAGATGTTATGCCGCCAGGTCCAGTTGCGCACGCTGCCGATATTCGGTTTACTCTCGATCATCGCCCCCTGGCCCCAGTCAAAGCAGGTGTTGTGCTCGAAGAGCACGTCCTGCGCCATCGAGTCCTGACCCATGAACGTCTGGATGCAATCCACGTGGGCGACCTTGATCTCCGAGGTGACCGTGCCATGATAGTAGTTGTACCGCTGCACGCAGCCCTTGCCGAAGAACCGCGTGTAGTCGCAGTCGTCGTTCCGGTTGCCCGGGGAGTACATGAACAGCCGCCTCACCTCGTTGTTCTCCACCAACCAGTCCTCCCCGCCCACCACGAAGCCGTACTCGCTGTGATAGACCTTGTTATAGGCGACGCGGATATGCGCCACGGCCGAGTAGTCGCGTGGGCCCCCGGCGACGGACCGGCCGTACGTCCCGTTGACCCCGATCAGCATCTCGTGGATGTAATTATCCAGCACCTCGCAGTGGCTCCCGCCCAGTTGCACCGCCACCGCCGGCCTGGCCGCCGTGATGTCGAAGCCTTCGATGCGGAGGTAGCTGGCCTGGAGGTCGAAGCCGGAGACCGTCGCAGAGCGGCGTGGCATCGCCCGGAAGGTGATGGGCTGGCCCTCCGCCCCGCCGGCCTTGACCCTGACGCGCTCGTCATACTTGCCCGCCATGACGCAGACGGTGTCGCCCGGCTGGGCCACATCGGCCGCGTGCTGAATTGTTTTGAACGGCTTCTCCTCCGTGCCGCCGTTGGTGTCGGCCGCGCCGGGGGCCGCCTGGTCAACCACGAACGTGGCCGCCCGAACCTGCCCAGCCATGCCAGCCAACAAACCGACGCACGTCAGCAGGCAGTGTGCCACCAAGACCCTGTGTTCTCGCGGATTCATTCTTGTCTTCCTTATCCTGCTTTCGTTACACGATCTTCAACCTCAGCCACCGTCCCAGGCGGCCTGCCGCCGCCAGCAATCACCCCCTATGGCGCCGAAGTTTTTTGCCGTCTTCTCCGACGGCTATCGAAGCTCTGGTCCCTACTTCTTCCGCTGCTTTGCGACGGCGTTGCCGTAGTAGCTGTCGTCGTGCTTCTGCTTCCAGCCGTCGGTCGGCACGGAACTCAGCGGGCGGTACTTGTTCCACAACTCCTTGATCCAGGGCCGGTCGGCATAGCCCTCGTGGAACCAGTCTTTGCTGTCGTCGAGGTAGGGGTCCTTGTCGTAGGGCGGGCGGCAGCGGGTCGGCGACGCAGGTGAGCACGGCGACGATCTTGACCGGGCTGTTGTCGCCTTCGCCGCGCACGGTGCCGCGATGATACTTGTACGTGACCTTCTCGCCCTGCTTGAGGCTGATGCTGGAGGCCAGGCTGTCGCCGGTCTTCATGGCGAGGGGCAGAGCAGCACGGTGCTCCGAGCGATAGTAGTTGATGACGCCCGAGTCCCAGGCCACTTCCTGCCGGGCGGGCGCATTGAGCATGGAACCGTTGCGGCAGCGCTGGTCCACGGGGATCTTCTTCTCCCGGCCGTCGAGTTCGTCGGCGGCGACCTCTTTGCCGTAGCGCGGGGCGGGGTCAATCCTGACGACGGTGACGGGGCCGACGACGTACCAGTCGCCGTTGATGAACTGCCCGACGCGGGCGGGCTTCTCGAAGGCCCAGGTGATGCCGTACTCGCTGACGCTCTCTTGGAGCGGGAGGGCCTCGAGTTTAGGCGTGGCCGGGGCGTTGTCCTTGGTGTAGACAACCACCGCACGGCTGGACGGCGTGCCCTCGTTGGCCGCCGGGGCCGGACTCGCGGTCAGCGCCGCCAAAGGACCGGCGGCCGCCATACCGGCCGCGAGCAGCCCGGTTGACCTGAGAAAACCGCGCCGCGTCCAAAGAGACTTCCGTTGGTTCTTCAAGGCTTTCATGGCAAGCTCCAATATTGAATTTGTTCGTCGCTCTCTGATCCGGACGCCCGCCTTCAGTGCGTCACGACCGTGATCCCCTCAATCTTCGCGTCCTTCTTGCCGGCCAGGTCGATGCCCTGCTCCCGCACGACGGTCTCGAAGACGTGCAGCCGCGGATCGCCGCCGGCCTTCACCGTGATTCGCTGGGCGGCCTGGTCATAGCGGAACTCGCCCCACGGCTGGCCGTCGCGCAGGATCTTCTTCGGTTCGCCAGCCAAGGGCGCCGACCAGCTTCCATCCGCCTGACGCTGCCAACCTTCGATGAGGTCGGCCCCGCTGATCGTGACTTTCTCGCCCGGCATGGCGCGGATGGTCACGCCGTCGTTTTTCGGGGCCAGGACCTCACGATAGACCCCGCCCCGCAGGACGATCGTCTCCCCCGGCTGGGCGATCGCGCAGGCTTTGGCCAAGCTCGCCAGCGGCACGGCGGGATAGCCCCACGCCGGCTCGTCAGAGGCGGCCGGATGACGCGGGTCCACGTAATAGACGTTGGGGTACTCCAAGGCCCCCACTGTCACCCCACCCTTACCCGCCCCGATGGCCGGGCTGCCCTGGCGCAGGCGGAAATCCCGCTTCTGGGGATCGACGAAGAGCGGGTCTTTGCCGTTGATGTTCGTCCCGCCCGCCAGCGGCGCGGTCTTGAACGTCAGGTTGTGCTCGATGACCGGGTTGGCCGGAGTGAAGTCCATGCGGTCGTCGACGGCCCGCTCGGCCTCGCAGAGGATGTTGTTGCGAATGAGCCCATTGGTCGATTCCTTGCCCCGCAGGCCGATCGTGGCCCAATTCACCGTCGAGATGGTGCAGTTCTCGATGGTCACGTCGAGCGTCTGAATGATGTCCGGGCCCCAGCCCCCGCGCATCATCGGGGAATTGGGCGAAACGATGTTGTGCCGGAAGGTCCAGCCCTTCACGCTGCCGATATGCGGCGCACTCTCCACCATGCACATCTGATGGAAGTCGAAACAGGTGTTGTACTCGAAGAGCAGGTCCTGCGCGATCTCGCCGTTGACCGTGAAGGTCTGGAGACAATCGACGTGCGCGGTCTTGATCTCCGAGCGGATGCTGCCGTGATAGTAGTTGTACCGCTGGATGCAGCCCTTGCCGAAGAACCGCGAGTAATCGCAGTCGTCGTTCTTGTTGCCCGGGGCGTACATGAAGAGGCGGTTGACTTCGTTGTTCTCCACCAGCCAGTCCTCGCCGCCCAGGATGAAGCCGTACTCGCTGTGATAGACCTTGTTGTAGGCGATGCGGTTGTGCGCCACGGCGGAGTAGTCGCGTGTTTGGCCGTCGGCGCTCGGCTTGCCGACCGTCCCGTTGACCGCCACCATCATGTCGTGGATGTAGTTGTCCACGACTTCGCAGTGGCTGGCCCGCAGTTGGACGGCCGTGGCGGGCTTATCGGCCGTGATCTCGAAGCCCTCCACGCGGATGTAGCTCGCCTCCAGGTCGAAGCCACGCACGGTCGCCGATGCGCGGGGCCGTGCCACGAAGGCGATGGGCTTACCCTCCGTGCCGCTGGTCTTGACCCTGACGCCGTTCGTCATACTTGCCCGCCATGACATAGATGGTGTCGCCCGGCTGGGCCACGTCGGCGGCGTGCTGCACGGTCTTGAAGGGCTTGTCCTCCGTTCCCGGGTTCGTGTCGGCCGCCCCGGGGGCCGCCTGGTCCACCACGTACATGGCCGCCGGACGGGCGAAGACTCTTCGCGCCTGGGCGACCTCGTCAATAGCACCGGCATACCCGCCATCGGCTGGGCGCTCGCGGCCGGTGAAGTCATAAAGGAATGGTCCGTGGAACTCCCACGCGTAGAGTTCCTCGATCGTCGTCTTCGAATCGGCCAGCGTGCCGCGCGCGAGGCGCAGGAAGTCGATGGCGCCGTCCAGGTTGTGGCCCTGCGGCGTGCCGGCCACGTAGAGATCGGCACCGTTGGCCAGCGAGGCATCCGCCCCAAGGCCAGGCCCGCTGGCGTCCTGCTTGCCATCGATGTAGATCGTGAACGTTCCCGCCTTGCGGTCGGCCTCGGCAATGACGTGATGCCACCGGCCGTCATTGACAACACGACGGCTGGCCAGAGCTCGCCTTGGCACCGCCCGACTTCGCGGTCAGGGTCGACGCCGCCCGCCTCGTTGACGCACAGGGCGTATCCGGCGTCATCCATCTTTTGGATCAAGGTCGCGTCTTTCTGTCCCGGCGCCGTCTGGAAGTACGCCTCGATCAGGAAGTTCGAGGTGTAGATCTGCGGGTTGCTCAGGTCCGCGCCGCTGACGGTGCGCTGCTGGGCGCCCCGCTGGCCGCCCGTGGCGACCGTGCGGTTGATGTCTTCGTTGGCAAGAACGGCGTACTGGTCGCGTCCGTTGAAGTGCAGGGCGCCTGTGGTCCAGTTCTCCAGCGGGCCGTTCTGGTAGTCTTTCAGGGTGATGTTGACGCCCTTGAGCGGATACGTGGGGTGCTTGTAGTAGTCATCCCGGCTCGTGTAGTAGGGAGACATGCACCAGTGCTCATCCAGGATGCGTGTCGGATCGCTCTCGATGGGATAGAAGTTCCATTCGCCGACGGTCTCGTAGAGGCTCCACGGCACGAAGACCTTCGCACCCTGGCCGCGGGCCGCCGAGTCAGCAGACGGCCGGAAGTCGTGCGCGGCCGGATCGCACAGGGGCGACTGCTCGGCCATGATGCCCACCGTCGCCGCCAGCGGTTTGTAGCTCTCCAGGGCATCGCGGAACGCCTCAAAGGTGCCCAGCCAGCGTCCCGAGGGCTCCAACACCCCAAAGCCCTGGCTGGTTCCTACGTCGTAGAAGATGTTGCGGGCATAGGCGTTCGGTGTCCAGCGCAAACTGGTTGCGGCGGCCCCCGGCGTTGCCGGCGGCGGTCTTCGCCGGGTCGGCGTCACGGAAGACGCTCAGACCCATGCTCTGCCAGATATTGCCCAGGAACTTGACCCGGCCGGCCTGGGGGTCCTGCCGGCGCGAGCCGCGCACGAAGTTGTAAATGGTGTTGTTGAAGAAGGTGTTCTGATAGCTGATGATCTCCTGGAAGGCCGACGTGTTGGCCAGCTTGCCGGCCGGGCCTTTGGACTTGCCCCAGGCGATGTTGTTGAAGTAGTAGTTCTTGAACGCCCCGTCCAAGTAGTAGGCGTGGCCGAAGCGGCACTCCGCATTGGGGTTGAGCACGTGATCCCAGTTGCGGTAGCCGCCGGGATTGCCCGAGATGTTGTCATAAGACGTAGGCCGGACCGCCCTGCCAGGTCTCGATGCCACCGAAATCGTCATTGTTCAGCAGCGTATCGACGGCCTTGTTGTGGTGGATGAGAATGCGGGTGAAGGGGCGGTCGGTGGCCGCCCCGCTCGGCTTGGCGCCATGCACGTCGATCCCCTGGGCGCAGACTCGGTCGAAGATGTTTCCCGCCACCTCCGCGGTCTGTGCGTAGTCCGATTTCCAGTGCCGGGCCTTGGCCGAAGAGGTCGGGGCGGAGGCCGATGTGGTCGAACTTGTTCCGCAGCACGCGGACGTCGTAGAGCCGGCCCATCGGCGGGTCCACGTCCCCATAGGTCGTGCTGTCCGCCAGTTCCACGCCGCCGGCGTCCGCATCGGAGAACACGTTGTCGCTCACCACGACCTGGTCGATGGCATCCTCCCGGCCCACGGCCTTGAGGCGGACGCCCCGGTGGACATGCTCGAAGGTGCAGTTCGTCACCTGGATATCCGTACCGCTGCCCAGCAGGCGCACGCAGCCGGGCTCCACGTCGATGCTCTCATGGGAGACCCAGTAAGGTGCGGCGGTCAGGTTCCAATAAATGTTGGTGAAGCGGAACGTGAGCCCGCGAATGTGCACGTGGCTCATGCCCGAGCTCTCGATCATGTGGATGCGTTTCGCCACTTCGATCCGGACGGTGTTCGGGTCGCGGTCGCCGGGCAGGCGGAGATAGAGCCGGCCGCCGCTGCCCTTCTTGTCGAACCAGAACTCGCCGGGGCTGTCGAGGTACTGGGGCTTGTCTTCCAGGTAGAAGCGGCAGCCGCGGATGATCTTGTAGGATGGCGCCCCGCCCCACTGGCCAGGGAAGACCAGCGAGCCATTCTTGCGGTCCACGGCCAGGACCCGGGCCGGGAACGGGCTGCCCATCACCCAGCCCTTGGTGGTCCGGACGATCGCGCCCTCGTAGTACTCCTGCGGCTGGCTCTCGTTGATGTCGTCCTTGTCGAACGCCAGGTGCCGCTGCTGACCGTTGATCGTGGCGTAGTTGTCAAACGGCTTATCGGGGTTCTTCCATGTCCACCACTCGCTCTGGATGTCGTCCAGGTCGGTGATCTTCCAGTTCGGCGTGCGGGCCAGTGCGATCCGCGTCACGACGCCGTCCTTGCCCACCATCCAGACGTTGCGCGGCGCCAGTTGAGGTCCACGTACCAGACCTTCTCGGGCTCCGGGATCAGGCTGTTGTCGGCGCCCTTCTTCCAGCCCGTCACCGCCTCCGAGCCGCAGATGACCGCCGGCCCCGTGCCCCAGGACGGGTCCCGGGTCAGGATGATGGGGCTGTCCGCCGTGCCCGATTCATTCGCGTTCATCTCGCCGCGATAGATGACGCCCTGCTTGAAGACGTAGGTGTGCACGCCCTTGCAGGCCTTTGCCTGGCCGCCGGCCTCGGGGTCCCAGGGATGGTGCTTCCAGGGCGTCTGCCTTCGAGAGGCCGTCGTTGGCGTCATCTGCCGGACTCGAAGTCAATGTAGCGAACGGACGTACCGGCCTTGAATTCGAACGGCTGCGGCGCCCACTCCAGATCGCCGGTCGGCAACACCTTCGCCTGCGGCTCCTGCCAGGACCATCGGGCCGCATTCTGACCTGCACCACGCCCTGCACCGCGACCAGCAGGACCAGTCCACCATGCATCGTTCCATCTTACCAAGTGTGCTCATACTCATTTGGATTCCTATTTGACCTCGTAGATTATGTTCTTGCACGACACCGGCCCCATGATACCAACGTGTCGTCTCCGATTCCAATAGCTCCGGCGTCCGCGAGATGCTGGAAGCAATTGAATCGGAGACACCGGACTAAACCCAGCGGTAGCAGCCGATGTCCGCCGGGACCCGTAGGATGGGTTGAATGCTCAGCCCGGGGGCGACAATTCTCCGCGGAGGAGGTCCCAGTCGGACGGGACCGATCTCCCCCCAGAGCAACAGGGGACGGCCTGCCTGCTGAATCCGCCGCAGTGTCGGCAGGTACTGCGCCAGAGGCGGACTGGAGCCGGGATGATCCAGGTTGACCTCGATCACCGCGAACATGTCGTCCGCCAGCAGCGCGTCGACCATGTAGAGGCAGCTTGAATGAAGATGAATGAAATGGACGTCCGCCAGCGGCTTGGTCAGGCGTGCCAGCGGCAGAAGGTGATCGGCAAACAGCTGCGGATTGAGGACGGTCGCGGAATCCTCCTGGTAGTAGGCGACCGTGCCTGCGGTCCAGAGCTTGCTGGGATACCCGCCGGCAGCATGCGTGCCGAGCCAGGCAGGGATCACACGGTGCAGATGCTCCAGCACCTCCGACCGAATCGCCGCGCAGTGAGCAGAGAAGCTCGTCTATCCACGACTCGCCGTCGATCAAGGCCATCGCCACCGCCTCCGGACCGCACAGGGCACAGGCGGCATCACCGGGACCTCGCAGCAAAGGCGCACAGACCGGAAAACGTCCCGCCGCAAACCGCAACAGGTCCTGCGTGAATCGCAGGAGGCATTGGAACCACGCGTTGTTCTCCAGGTCGAAGCCCAGCCGCGACAAGTCGCTCCGATCCGGGGGCACACCCTTCGCTCCAGCAGCTTGTCTCTCCTACGTGAATGGCACAACCGAGAATAGCCTCCAGCCAGGGGATGCCCCAGTAGGCGGAGCCAACGTAGAAGAAATCGTCCTCGGCTTCCCGATGCAGGCGATACAGCATCTCATAATCGTGGCGAAACGCCTCGAAGCGGACATCCGCCGGCTGGAGCAACTGCCCGAGTTGCCAGGAGTGATGGCCCTGCGGGAATTGCTCGGCGGGATAATAGCCGCCCAGCCAGGCGCCCAGCAGCGGCCGGTCCACCTTCTCGCAGCGCAGGAAGGCCTCATGTCTCGGTAGCAGGGATTCCGGAGATTGGGAACTCATCTCGGTTTTTCCTTGTTTCTTCCGGGCCACCTGGACGAATGCAATGTAGGGTGTGCCGTGCACACCATCATTCCATCCGCCTCTGAAATCGGTGTGCACGGCACACCCTACGCGTTCTTGCCGGATCGGTCCGAGATCGAAACCCACGTCAGGAGAGAACCGGCTACAAGTACCACACATCCGGCCCACAGTCTCCACCCCGGCGTCACCTGTAAATACACACAGCTCACCAGAGTCGACAGCAGAGGCGTGAAATAAGAACAGGCGGTGACGAACAACAGGTCGCCCTTGCGCATGGCCGCGTCCCAAAGGGCATACGCCAGCGTGGTAAAGGCCGCCAGCACCACCACTTCACCGGCAGCACGCACCGTCCACACGGAGGCTTCCGGGGAGAAAAGCCGCAGGACCAGCAGCGCCAGACCGGCCGCCGGAAGGAACAGGGCCACGGCCCCGCCGGTCCCCGGCCGCGACCAGCGGCGCGTGAGCGTCGAGTAGAACGCCCACGCCAGGGCCGCCACCAGGGCAAACGCATAGGCCGTGGGGTTCGCTTGCAAATGTCCCCCGAAAGATCGCCATGACACGTGCGTGCCTTGCGTGATCACCAGAAACTCCCCCGCCAGGGCCAGCACGGTCCCCGGCACCAAGAGCCAACGGGTCCGTTTGCTCAGGAGCAGCAGCGAAAGCAGGATGGTGGCCGCCGGCCACAGGTAGTTCACCAAGCCGATTTCCAGCACCTGCTGGCGGTCCGAGGCCGACCCCACCGCCACGTAGATGAGGACGGTATACAGGACAAAGAGGACCCCGCAGCCGAATACGTAGCGCCGCCGAGAGTCGCAAAATCTTGCGTCTGTACGGGCGGGAATTGCCGCCGGGAAGCCCCCCGCCAGACAGTGGCACCAAGCAAAGCAAGCCGCCCGGCAGGTAAACGCAGGCCCCCGCCGTCAAAGGACCGAGCCGCTCCGACAGACTGCGTGCCAGGGCGAACGTCGTGCTCCAGAGGACGATCGCGGCCAAACCTCCGCCGGTACTCCACTCGATCCTGGTGTTTCTGTGCTCCACTGGGGAAACCTGTCAGACGGTCCTATCATGCTCCATCAGCTTGTTCGCAGCCATTCTTCTCCTCGCGCCCTTCCATGAAATGCGTGCTCGTTCGGCTCAACCGCGTGAGCGCGTCACTTCTGACAATCCGCCACGGTAGCCGGCCCTCACCCGCTTGTCAAACACGCAGGGGCTTCTTGCACATCGGTCCCACGACGAAGCGTGGTGATCTTATCCCCGGTTGCAATATCTCCGGTGCGCAGGTACTCTGATGCTGTTGGTAGTGTGCCCACAAGGGCATCGGTAGAGACGCAAGATCTTGCGTCTCTACGCGGCGTCACTACGAACGGATCAAGAGAAAGGTGGCCCGATTGGTAGAGACGCAAAATTTTGCGTCTCTACGGAGAGATACAGCAGATGACCGCACAAACCGCGCAGATTCACGGCGTGTCCAGAAAACATCTAGCATTGCTTATCGCACTGTCTTTCTCCGTGCTCGCCGGCAGCGTCGCTGTCGCGGCTGATTGGCCCACCTACCGGCACGATGCAACACACAGCGGCGTAACCACCGAGAATCTGCGGGGCAACCTATCCTTGCAGTGGACCTACATCCCGCTGCACCCGCCCAAACCGGCGTGGCCCACCCCTTCCGAGGAAATGCCGCGCATGCACATGGACAACGCCTTCCACGTTGCCATGGCCGAGGGCCGCGTGTTCTTCGGCTCTTCCGTGACGAACGAAATCACGGCGCTCGACGCCGCCTCCGGCAAGATCGCCTGGAGCTACGCCACCGAAGGCCCCGTCCGGTTCGCCCCCACCGTGTCCAGCGGCCGGGTCTATGCCGGCTCGGATGACGGCCATGTTTACTGTCTGAAGGCTGATGACGGGTCGCTGGTCTGGAAATACCGCCCCGGGCCGAGCGACGAGAAGGTCCTGGGCAATGAGCGGATGATTTCTCTCTGGCCGGTCCGCACCAGCGTGATGGTGGATCGGGGCGTCGTCTATTGTGGCGCCGGCGTGTTCCCCTACGAAGGGCCTCTACATCTGTGCCCTCGACGCGGATAAGGGGTCGGTGATCTGGAAGAACGATACCATCGGCGACCGGGCCCACGAGTTGAGCTTCGGAGGCATAACGCCGCACGGATATCTGCTCGCCTCGCCGGACATCCTCTACGTCCCGGCCGGCCGGGCCATGCCTGCGGCCTTCAGCCGCCAGACAGGGGAATTCCTCTTCTGGACCGCTCCCGGCGGCAAGCAAGGTGGCACCTGGTCCCTCGTGAGCGATAGCCAGCTCATTGCGGGCGTCGATCGCTCCGGAACGCCTCATAAGGCCGTCTACGACGCCAAGACCGGGGCGAGCAAGGGCGACGTGTTCGCTTGGTTCCCGGGGCTGGACATGGTGATCCGAGAGCAAGACCGCCTATGTCCTCACGCCCACCGGTGTCTATGCCATCGATCGCAGCAAACACGCCGAGGCCATGCGTCAAGGCCGCCGGCTCGATCAAAGAGCGCGAAGCGTTGGGGAAGGAACTGGCCCAACTCCGTGAGAGTCCAAAGAAGGCACAGCCCCAGGAACAAGCGAAGATCCGCACGCGGATCGATGAGATCGTTCGTCTCACCGCGGCCTCCGCCGCCGAGGAGAAACGCTGGCAGGATTCCTGCGTCGGGTGGCACCTGCCCGCGCCGCAGTGCGGCATCCCTGATTCTGGCCGGCGACACTCTCTTCGTGGGCGGCGTAAAACAGGTCCTCGGCATCGCGGTGCCGGCCGGCCGAAAAACATGGCAGGCAGATGTGACGGGAAACGCCCTGGGTCTGGCCGTCGGCAGTGGCCGCCTGATCGTCAGCACGGATGACGGGAGAATCTGTTGCTTTGCCGCGGCCCAGAGTCCCTCCGCGCCGAAGGTGACGAGGATCGTGCGCGATCCCAACGCCTTCAATACCAATCCCCAGAGGCAGTTGTACCGCGAGGCCGCCCGCCGGATCGTGGAAGAAAGCAAGATGACGAGGGGGTACTGTCTCGTTCTCGACTGCAACCTCGGCCAACTCGCCTATGAGTTGACGCAGATCACCGATCTCCAAATCGTCGGTCTCGTAGGGGCGAATAATCATTCGCCCGACCGGGCGAATAGTCATTCGCCCCTACAAATCGCGCGGGAAAGGTTGCGTTCCGCGGGCCTCTTGGGCTCCCGCGTGGTCGTGGAGTCCTGGGATCTCGCCTCTTTGCCGCCGTACTTCGCCAATCTTATCGTCTCCGAGGAGATGCTGACCACAGGGGTCGCCACCGCCACCCAACAGGAGTTGGAGCGTGTCCTGAGGCCGGCCGGCGGGATGAT
This sequence comes from uncultured Planctomycetota bacterium, assembly GCA_963750205.1. Taxonomy (GTDB): domain Bacteria; phylum Planctomycetota; class Phycisphaerae; order Sedimentisphaerales; family Anaerobacaceae; genus PLanc-01. The sequence continues at coordinate 94,520 of CAVVRJ010000037.1, read as the reverse complement.
AGTGACGGGCATGCCGGATAGTCAAGGCAATCTGCAATGGCACTCCTTCAAACGGCCGAAGCTCGACCAGGCGGGGAGTTGGACACACGAATACGGCAACGCGCAGAACACGGCCTGCTCTTCCGACCAGTTGGCCAAGGGCCCGCTCGGCGTCTTGTGGTTCGGCGAGCCGGGCCCGCTGTCGATGGTGGAGAGGCACGCCAGGGCCCAAAGCCCTGTGGCGACGGACGGCCGCTTGTTCATTCAGGGCGAGGAGCTGATCCTGGCTGTCGATGCCTACAATGGAACACCGCTGTGGCGACGCCAGATTCCGGCGCCGTGCGGCCGCGCGCGGACGTGGACGGCGGAAACCTGGCCTTGACCGAAGAGGCCCTCTATGTAGCGGCCTACGACCGATGCCTCCGCTTGGACCCTGCGACCGGTGCTACTGTTCGCATATATAACGTGCCGGAAGCCGGCGCCGGCAGCTACCGTTGGGCCTGCGTCGCAACGGATCGGAATATCCTGTTCGGCATACGAGCCGAGCCGATGAAGCAGCCGTATGGGGCCGACCTGCGGGCCAGACACGCGGAGCCGAATGACAACGTCCGTTGGGCCTATACCCAGTCCAACGCCAAGTGGCTCCCGATGGCCAACTACCCGCTGTGGGAAAACTACAACCCGGAAAAGGGCTCGCTGACCGACAAGATGATGGCCGGTGACATGGTCTTTGCCCTGAATCCCGACACAGGGGCAGTCCTGTGGACGCATCCAGGTAAGCGTATTGCCAATCTGACGCTGTCCATCGGCGACGGGAAGGTCTTCTTTGCGGATAGCAACATCACCGAGAGGCTGAGAAACCAGGCCCTGGACGAACGTCGCGAGCTCATCGGCCAAGGTCTCTACGAAGAGACGCAGAGCATGAAGAAGGCGGAGAAGTACGCACCGTCGGATATCAGGCTTGTGGTGGCCCGCGACGCCGCCAGCGGCAAGAAGCTCTGGGAAAGACCCGTGGACTTCACCGGCTGCTGCGGCGACGCTATGGGCTCCGCTTACCAGAACGACGTATTGCTGTTTTTCGGCTGCGTGGGCAACCATGATGCCTATCGTTGGGAGGAGAACCAACTCCTGTACCGGCGCATCGTGGCGCTGTCCGCTTCCACCGGGGAGATTCTGTGGTCGCGTCCCATCAACTACCGCACGCGGCCGGTGGTCATCGGCGACAGAATCATCATCGAGCCGCGTGCGTGCGATCTGCGTACCGGCCGAATCCTGATGCGCGTCGATCCCATCACGGGCCAGCAGGTCCCCTGGGAGTTCCTGCGGCCGGGGCACACGTGTGCGATTTCCAGTGCCTCCCCGAACACGCTCTTCTACCGTTCGTCCTGCGTGGCTATGTACGACTTTGACCGCGATGCGGGGGTCACGCTTTTTGGAGGCATCCGCCCTGGCTGCTGGATCAACATGATCCCGGCCAACGGCCTCGTGCTCGTCCCGGAGGCCAGTGTGGGCTGCACGTGCTCGTACCCCCTGCGCGGCTCCTTCACGCTGGTGCACAAGCCCCAGCGGGCTCAGCCGTGGACCGTTTTCATCAACCACACCGAGATCAGACAAAGAGAGCAGGCCCTGCCCCGCCCGTACGACAAGCCCGTAAAGCACCTGGCCATCAATCTGGGTGCGCCGGGTGACATGAAGGACGAGGACGGGACATTGTGGCTGGCCTACCCCAATCCCAAGACCGTGTACAGCCAGAATCACTTCGCCAATTACGGGATCAAGTTCAATTTGAACGAGGTCGTCCAGAAGGACATGGGGTATTTCCGCCACGACTTCAAAGGCGTCAAGATCGAGGGGACGAACAAACCTTGGCTCTTCACCTCCGGCTGCCTGGGCTTGCTCCGCTGTGAAATCCCGGTACGGGACAAAGGCTCGAATCCCGAGCCGGGCCTCTACAAGGTCCGCCTGGGCTTCCGGGCCGCAGAGGGCGACAGGCCGGGCCAACGGGTATGCGACATCAAGCTGCAAGGCCGTGACCGTAGCCAAGGACTTCGACATCGCCCAGAGTCTCCGGCGGAGCCGATAAGGCTGTTATCCAGGAATTCAAAGATGTCGCGGTCGATGACGCCTTGGTTCTGGAATTGGTCCCCAAGGCGACCAACCCAAACAAGACCGAAGCTCCCCTTCTCAACTGTGTGGAGATCCTGCGAGCGGACCGCATCTGAAACCAAATCACTGAAAGAAAGGAAAGGCAGGCATTATGAAGGTAAGTCGTTTGTTCTTGACCCCGAGGCACACTGTTGGTGATGGCAGGCATGCTGAGCATCGTACTGGCTGCCGGTTGTGCCAAGAAGCCCGTCGCGAAACAACCCGAGGAGCTCGTCGTCCTGTGCGGCAGTTCCTTCGTCCAACCCGTGGAGCAGCTCTGTGCCGAATTCCATGCGAAGACGGGCATCGTCATGACCAGCACCGTGGCCGGCAGCGAGGACTTCCTGCCGTTGGTCAAAGCCGGTCAAAAGGGCGACATCCTTATCACCCATGATCCTTATCTGGACTACGTCCGCAACGCCAACGCCCTGGCCGATCACGTGCAGGTCGGCTTCGTCGCACCCGTGCTCGCCGTCCAGCGCGGCAACCCGAAAGGTCTCAAGAGCATCCAGGACCTGGCCCAGCCCGGCCTGAAGGTCGCCCTGACCGATCCCCAATACTCCACCTGCGGAGAGATGGTCTTCGCGCTCCTTACGAAGAAAGGAATCAAAGATGCCGTCATGGCCAATGTCGGGAACCGCCTGACGAAAGGCCACAACGACCTGGGAACCTTCCTGAAAACACAGGTTGTCGATGCCGTGATTATGTGGAACGGTGTGGCCCATACCTTCAAAGACAGCGTGGAAGTCGTGAAGACCCCGTATGAATACGACCAGGAGACCCGGGTACACATCATTGGCTTGAGCTACTCGAAGCATGCCGACGCGGTCAAGAAGTTCATGGAATTCGCCCACATACGAGGTCCGGAAGTCTTCGCCGACTACGGCTACGTCAAATAGCGAGGCTCTGAGATCAGGATGAGAACAGCGATTCTGGCGGTCGTAGCGCTTCCTGGCCGGCTGCGGTGCCAAGGAGCAGCCAACCAGCTCACAACCTGTCGAGCTGCTCCTGTATTGCGGCGCAGGACTGCGTCCCGTGGCAGATGACCTGATCGGCGTCTTCGCCTCTACACACCACGTCAAGATTGTGACGGATTATGCCGGGAGCGAGGTGCTGCTCGCCAAGATGCGGCTGGTCCACAAAGGCGATCTCTACCTGCCCGGCGACAGGTACTACGTCGATCAGGCCGTCCAGGCGGGCATGATCCTCTCCCAGACGCCCGTATGCTACTTCGTGCCCATGATCCTTGTGCAAAAGGGCAACCCGAAGAACGTCCAGAGCTTGCGCGATCTGACCCGCCCGGGGCTCAAGATCGGTCTCGGCGATCCCCAGGCCTGCGCGATCGGGCGTGAGACGCGGCAGCTTCTGGACAAGAATGGCATTGCCTGGCCGGACATCGAGAAGAACGTGGCCTTTCAATCGCTGACCGTCAACGAGTTGGGCCTGCAAATTCAGGCCAAGGCCCTCGATGCCGTCATCGTCTGGGATGCCATCGCCCAGTACTACCAGGACAGCGGCACGGAGATCGCCGATTCCCGCGCAGATGAACACGGTTTCCACGGTGGATCTCGCCGTCCTGAACTGTACCCAGAAGCGCTCGCTCGCCGAGCAGTTCGTCGAATTCGCCGCCTCGGAGCAAGGCCGGGCCATCTTCAAGAAGCATCACTACACCGTCACCCTACCCCACTGACCGTGGGACACACCGCCGGGAAGGAAGTCACGACGGATGAGCTTAAGCCCCAACCGACCTGTTGCCAGCCTACGCGACCGGCTCTTCGCCGCCGCGACGTTCTTCTTTGTCTCGGCCTTTGTCGTGTTCGTGGTGGGCTTGATTCTCGGCGACATCTTCTACATCGATCGCAAAGCCGTGGCGGCGGTCCTGACGTCCGGCTTCATTCGCCACGCCTTGTGGATGAGCATCTGGACCAGCGCGACGACCACCGTGATCGCGGTGCTCTTTGCGATCCCCATGGGCTACGCCTCTGAGCCGTTTCCGGTTCCCCGGCCGTTTTCTGGCGGACACGATTGTCGATCTGCCCATCGTCTTTCCGCCTCTCGTCGCCGGTCTGACCCTTCTGGTCTTCTTCTCGCAGACGACGGTGGGCCGGTGGATACAGGAAGACCTTGGCCTCGAATTCATTTTCCAGCCCAGGGGCATCGTGCTCTGCCAGTTCTTCACCGCCGCCAGCTTCGCCATCCGTTCCGCCAAGACCGCCTTCGATGACGTGGACCGGCGGTACGAAAATGTCGCCTTGACGCTCGGCTGCACCCGTTGCGAGAGCTTCTGGCGGGTCTCTTTACCGCTGGCCCGCAACGGGATCATTGCCGGCGGCATCCTGACGTGGGCCCGGGCCTTCGGCTTGTTCGGTCCGCTGATGATCTTCGTCGGCTCCTTCCGGGGCCGGACCGAAGTCCTCAGCACCACCATCTTCCTCGAACAATCCGTAGGCAACCTGGAGGTGGCGCTGGCCATCGCCCTGCTGCTCATCTTCATTGCCCTGGTCGCGCTGACCGCCATCCGCTTGGTAGGTGGTTCTGCTCTGGTGAAGCTATGATCCACACGGAAGAGCTCACCTTTCGCGTCGGCACGTTCCAACTGGACCACCTGACGATCGATATCCCCGCCGGCCGGTACTTCGTGCTGCTGGGCCCTCCCGGCGCAGGGAAAAGCATCTTTCTCGAATGCCTCTGCGGCCTGCGACGAGATCGACAGCGGCCGCATCCTCATCGACGGGCAGGATGTCACCCGCGTGGAGCCGCGTCGCCGCGGCATTGGATACGTGCCCCAGGATTACGCTCTGTTCCCGCACCTGTCGGTGAGACAAAACATCACGTTTGGTCTACGCGGATGCGAGCCCCGGCAACTGACGTCCCGCATCCGAAGACATCGCCCAACTGCTCGGCCTCGAGTCCTTGCTCGCCCGCCGGATTGCGGGTCTCAGTGGAGGCGAGCAACAGCGAGTGGCCCTGGCCCGCGCCCTGGTTCTGCAACCCAAGATCCTGCTGCTGGATGAGCCCGTGTGCGCCCTCGACGAAGCGATGCGGCAGGAGGTGTGCCGTCAGCTCTTGCACCTCCAGCGGCAATTGCAGTTGACGGTCGTCCACGTCAGTCACAACTTGGAGGAGGCCTTCTCCGTCGCGGACCAGGCAGCCATCCTCCGCGCAGGCCGGCTGCAGCAGGTCGGGCCCATGGACGAACTGCTCCGCCGGCCGAACTCGCAATTCGTGGCGCGCTTCGTCCGCACCGAGAACATCTTTTCAGGTCGCGCCGCAGACCACGGTGGCGGAGCCAATGCGCACACGGGTTGCGCTGGGCAGCACGATCGTGGATGTTCCGGGCCGGCATGGGGGCGGCATCACTTTCGTGATTCGTCCTGACCAGGTCCTGGTCTTGCCGAAGGCAGAAGCAGCCTGCCCCAGCAGCAACTACTTCGAACTGCAATTGGCGGGCTGGCGCGACTGCGGCGCCTACCTGCGGCTGGAGTTGACCGGTCCGATCGACCTCATCGCCCACACCACCCCCGCCGCCTTCGCGGAGTTGAGACATTGCTCCCGCCTGACCGTCGCCCTCCCGCTCTCCAGCATTCACGTCTTGCCCTGATCACTCCCTTCCCGCGAAGCTCAAGTGCTCGTCCAGCCAATGGTCCGATTTGATCACCGCCTTGCGCCGCCGCAGTGCCAACCGGTCGGCACGCCACTGGGCAAAACGAAATGCGGCCCGGGTGAACGGGGAGGAAATGTCATTTGCGTCATTTCCATGTCGTCTTTTGAGCGATTGGACCAGGGTCTTGGCGTAACGGGCAATGAACTCATCATCCAGTGACACGATGGCCTGGGCGCTGCCGGGGTCGCCCTGGCGGGCACAGCGGCCGAAGAGCTGGCGGTCGATGCGTCCGGACTCGTTGCGCTCGGTGGCCATCACGTGCAGGCCGCCGATCTGGGCGATGCCGGGACCGAGCTTGATGTCCGTCCCCCGCCCGGCCATGTTCGTCGCCACGGTGATCCGCCGCGTTGGCCGGCCTGGCGGACGATCTCCGCCTCCTCGCGTGGTGAACGGCGTTGAGCACCCGATGCTCCAGGCCCTGCTGGGCCAGGAGCCCGCTGAGAGACTCGCTGGCCCGGACGCTGCGGGTGCCGACCAGGATGGGCCGGCCCGTCGCGTGCATGCGGACAATCTGGGCGACAATTTCCTGCCACTTGGCGGCCTCGTTCGCAAACACCCGGTCGGGCAGGTACCTGCCGGATGCAGGGGCGGTTCGTCGGGATGACCACCACCGGCAGATGATAGATCTGCCAGAACTCCGCCGTCGCTTCCTCGGCCGTGCCCGTCATCCCGGCCAGTTTGCCGTACATGCGGAAGAACCGCTGGAAGCTGACCCGGGCATAGGTCTCCTTCGGCGGGGTGACTGCGATCTGCTCCTTGGCCTCGACGGCCTGGTGCAGGCCGTCGCGCCACTGGCGGTCCGGCATCAGCCGCCCGGTGAACTCATCGACGATGACGACCTTGCCGCCCGTCGACGACGTACTGCTTGTCGCGCAGATAGAGTTCCTTGGCGGTCAGGGCCTTGACGACAAGCTCCTCGCGGCGGCGGGCCCCGCGCCACAAGCCGCCCAGACCCGCCGCCAGTTGCCCCAGCCGTTGCTTGCCCGCCTCGGTCAGGTCGACTTCGCGGTATCGGGGGTCCACCCGGTAATCGCTCCCGGCCTCCAATTGGGCGGCGAGGCCCGCCGCCTGTTCGGAACGCCTCGACCTGCTCGGGGTTGGGCGCCCGGCCCGGAGATGATCAGCGGCGTCACGGCCTCGTCGATCAGGATCGAGTCGGCCTCGTCGACGATCGCGTAGGCCAGACCGCGCTGGACCAGCCGGTCCGTGCCGCCGCCGCGTCCTCGGCCACTCGGTCGAGCAGCGCCGACGGCAGGCCGCCGCAGCGGCCCAGGACAGCCGGTCGCGCAGGAAGTCCGCCGTCACCTCCTTGTTCGTGCAGTAGGTGATGTCCGCCGCGTAAGCGGCCCGGCGGTCCGGTCGGCGCCATGCCCTGCTCGACGTGGGCGACGTTCAGGCCGCAGAAATGATAGATGCGGCCCATCCACTCGGCGTCGCGCTTGGCCAGGTAGTCGTTGACGGTGATGATGTGGCAGCCCCGGCCCCGCCAGCCGGCGACGGTCGCGGGCATGGTGGCCGTGAGGGTCTTGCCCTCGCCGGTGGCCATCTCGACGACGCAGCCGGCCTCCAGCGCCAAAGCCCCGGCCACCTGCACCGGAAAGGGCCTTTCGCCGATCTGACGCATGGCCACTTCGCGAATCAGGGCAAAGGCCCGGTCCAGATCGTCCCGGAGTATCCCGATACCGGCGGAACGTCTCGCGCAAAGGCTCCAGGGCCTCGCGAAGCTGCGCATTGGACATGTCGGAGAAGTGCTTCTCGAACTTCAGCACGGCTTGGGCCCGCTGGAGGAAGCGCCGCTGCCGGGGCACACAGCGCTGGACCAGACCCAGTCCGGCATCCCAGACGGCGTCGAGACCCTTGGCCAAGGGCTTGTCCACCTGCCGCTGGTCCAACATGCGCCACGTGCTGCTCGGTACGGAAGCCATTTAGATGTGGAACCTCCGCTGGAAAAGCTGGCGGCCATAGTGGTACACCTGAGCCGCCAGCGGCTTGGGCTGCAAACGGACCCGGACCACCACACGTTGGCCGGTCAGCCACTGATTCGGGTCCTCCACGTGGGGACGAATGCGGATCTCGAAGAACTTCTCGGCGGTCTTGGTGCCGCTGGGGTCATGGGCATCCACCGGCATGGGGCCGCCCACGGCGTAACCGAGTGCCTGGCGAGGGCAACTGCTCCTGTCCCGCCGGAAAGATCTTCTCGATCGTCCCGGCCATCGTCGGGTCCGGCCGCCCCACCGGCGCGGATTTCGACTTCCTGGGCCGCCTGCTCGATCAGCAGGGCCGCGACGTTCTGGCCGGCCGTCGCCCGCACCCGCAGGTCGTCCAACGTCGGCCACGGTGCCGAGGCTTTCGCCCCGGCGCACGAACTTGCCCTTGGTAAACTCGATCTCCGGCGCGACCCAGGTCCCGGCCGCCGGCGCCAGCAGGTGCAGCTTGGCAAGCTGCTGCTCCGTGCGGGCAATCTTCTCCCCCAGGGCCGCCAGTTGCTCGTCCAGAATCTGAGCGGCCGCCACCTCTTTCAGAACGGCCTGGCTGCGTTTGACCTCCAGGGCCCGCCGCTGAGCCACCAACCTGCGATGCTCGGCCTCCAAGGCCGGATTCACCGCCTCGACGAGGGCCGGACCCGCCGCTGTAACAGCGGTCTGGGAAGGAAGAAAGCCGGTGACGAATCCATCACTCTCGGCGTGCATGATCGAGAGGTTCTGCGGCTCGACGATCCCTTCGACCCGGCGGTGGTCCGGCAATCGGACCACGCCCAGGGTCACGACGAGCGCTACGGCCACCGCGGCTGTCGATAGCACCGCCCGCGGCCGGTGGCGCGCCAATTCCTCGCTGGTCGCCAGATAGTGGACGAAGCGGCCGACCGGCACCAGCAGCCAACCTACGATCCCGGACAACGCCAGGATCGGCACAATAATGAACAACGCCTCCGGCAACCGGCCGTTGAGGAACAGAAGAATGCGGATCGAGATGTACACACGATAGATGAAGGAAAGCGTCCCATAGGAGAGGAACCACAGGCGCTCGCCCACCGTGTAGGCCGGGTTCCAGATGTGCGTTTGAGGCCCCAGGCATAACGCCGGACCAGATACGAGAAGTACTGGCGGCAGCGCTGGGCCAGATTGGGGATCTCGATCAAATCGGTCAGCACGTAGTAGGCGTCGAAGCGCAGCAGCGGGTTGCCATTGAACAGCACCGTCGAGACGCTGGCCACGAAGATGACGTTATAGGCGATGATGTGAGGCGTTCCGGTCGAGGTGTAAGCCCAGACCATCACGGCTACGGCCGCCGCCGCCAATTCCGCCAGGACGCCGGCCATGCCGACGATGGCCCGATGCCATTTCCGGCGAAAGGCCCACGCGCTGGAGGCATCCACGTACGGCAAGGGAAACAGCACGAGGAACATCACGCCCATCTTGTGGACTTCGCCGCCGGTGGCATTCAGCCGGCCGAAGCGTTTGCAGGCAAACGCGTGGCTGAACTCGTGCAGGACCTTGATGACGACAAAAGTCAGGTAGAGAAAGAAGAGGTTGCCGGGATCGAGCACATCCGAGCTTTGACTGATCAGGTCCGGGGCGTTGCCGATCACAGAGTACAAGCCCGTCCCCACGAGCGCCAGCCACAGCACCAGGCCGACCCAGCTAAACACGCGGCCGAAGATCCCCACCCAGCGGTCCAGAAAGCGATTGGGATCCAGCAGCGGAATCCGCAGGAACAAGAGGTTCATCAGGTAGTTCTGCACCTCGCGCGTGACCCGCTTGTGGTAGCGACTGAACAGGGCCTCGCTATCCGGCGCTAATTCGACGTACAGCAGGTTGGAGGCGTGCAGTTGCCCCAGAAGTTGGATGACTTCGCCCTGCGTCGGGGCGCGGTCCCCGAGCTGCTCGTTGCAGACCTGCCAGACCTCGGACACGGTCCTGCGGCCGTTGAGCAGGCCGATGAACCGGTAGGCCTCCTCGCTGATCCGGGAGTACTGATCGCTGGTGGGGTTTTCGAGAATGTACCACGGCTGACCCCGGAAGTGCTGGCGATGCACCTGCACGCCCGAGAGCAGCCGGGGCCTCAGGCCCGCGACCCGGTACCAGGCTTCGTGGAATGTCGGTCGATCTACAGCCATGGGACCCGCCCCTCCTTTACAGCCACAGTTTCATGCGGATCCAGTTGACGATCTTGCGCGTCCAGATCCAGGCGTAGGGCCGTTTCCCCAGGTCGATCTTGCCGACCCCTTCCATGCCCGGCCGCATCCAGGGATACAGCTCGTTCAGGCGCACGCGGACCTTGAAGACGTTCTTCTGCTTGACGATTTCCGCGATCGGGTTGACCCGCTCGACCTCAAACGCAATGTAGTGGCCCGGATAAGAGGCCGTGGCCAAGGTCCCCTGTTGGCCGACGCGGACCTCCGCGGCCTGGTCCTCCCGCACGTGCAGCACGGCCCGCAGGGACTCCAACGGCGTGACCTCGAAGAGGACATCGCCCGTCTTGAAGGGGGCGCCGATCTGGCGCTTCAGGTCGCCCTCGACCACCGTTCCGCTCAAGGGCGAGACCAGTCTGGCCTGCCCGATCTCGTACTCGAACAGGTCGATCTGGGCCTGGGCCTTGTCGGCGTTCGCTTCGGCAATTTGCGCCTGGGACGTCTCGCCGTCGCGCATGGCGGCGTCCCTCTGCTTGAGGTAGCCCGCCTTGTCGGCCTTGGCCTCCGCCAGCTTCAGGCGAAGCTCCGCTGTGTCCAGCTCGCCCAGAGAGGTCCGGCCGGCCTGGATCTTGTCGCTGACCTCCACATTGACCACCTTGAGGAAACCATCGAACGGGGCGGGCACCACCTGCCGCTCCGTCCCCTCCAAGACGAACGAGGCTTCGGCCCGGTATTCACCGCTGGCAAAGATGAGAAAGAGCACCCCCGCCAAAGCCAGCAGGACGATGAGCTTGACCCACGTATGGCGCGGTCCCACGACCACGGCCAAAGATTCCCGCAGACCGACCGCGAGCTTGGCGCCGATCCAGCGGTCGTGCTCGTGCAAGGCGCCCAACCGGGCCGTGCACAACTCCAGAGCCAGCCGAACAGCCTCGACTTCCTCGACCGTGAAAGGCCGATCCGCCGGCCGCTCCAGGGTCAGCACACCCCAGACCTTCCCACTGTAGCGAATAGGAAGGCTGGCCACCGCAAGCGGACCATGCCGCTTGGAGAACTCCGCCGTCTGCCGGCTGATGTAGGTGGAATCTGCCGCCGCCGGGTGGATGATCTCGCTATCCTGGTCCAGGCACTCCTCCATCGCCCCCTCGAGGTCCTGCACCACCTGCATCTTGCGACTGAAACTCTCCGTGTGACTCAGCGCTTTGACGTGAACGTAGCGGCCTTTGAGCACCCCGAGGCTGACGCGCTCGCACCGCCATTGGGCGGCCGCCTCGTTGCACAGGGCCATCGCCGTGCTGCCGAACCGCCGATGACGGTTGACCGCGGCCAGGGTCTCCATCGCCTTGTGCAGCCGCCGCAGGTCCAACTCCTTTTTCTGCATGATCTGCCGTGACTCGGCCAAAGCCAGCAGGGAAATCCCCAGTTCCAGCCGCTCGCGCACGGTCCGCAGAGCCATCTCATCCCGCGTCTGAATCAAGAAGGCCGCCGCCGCCGAAGGCAGTTCCGCCAGCTTGAAGGGAATGCACAGGATGTGACGTCCGTCCCGCGCGGACCACACGGCCAGGGCGGACCGGTTCACTTGCATGCTGTCGTGGGCCAGTTGGGCCGCGGTGTTCAACCACTCCGGCGGATGGTCGGCCTCGGCCGCGGGATAGAGGGCCAGAACATCAATCCGGTTGCCCTCGTTGTGTCGCAGCGCGGCAGCCGCTTGGGCCGGCCCCAGCCGGCACGTCGCCGCCAGGAGACCGGATAAGAATTGGCCGAGCGCGCTGTCGGATCGACCCCGCGCCGCCGGAGCCTGATTCTGGGGCGGCTCGCCCGCCGCGGGAATGGGGTTGGGACTCTGCTGAGACTCCATGCGATTTACCTTTATCTGGATCGATCCACATACCGCGTCACGTACTTCATCGTGTCGCCATGCCTCATTGTCTTCGTACGCCCCGGAGATCACGGCTGTCCGCGGGGTGCCCTTGACGTTTCCCCCGGAGCGGCCGGAATCCTCTCTAGTGCCGTTTCCAGTAACATAGTTTCGTGACTTGTCCCGAATGATCAACCGGCCTTCTTCCTTTGCCAGTAGTAAGTCTCCCAATCAAGGACGTCGAGGGGACGTTCGCCGTTACGCCAACACAGATAGCTGTCAATCGCTTCTTGCTGCTCCTCATGACTGCGGTAGTCGGTATCGTCCAACGTGAACTTCCGCAGAGCCGTCAGGTGGCATTCAATGCGATTGAGCCACGAGGCGCTGGTGGGCGTCCAATAGAAGCGGATCTTGTGCGTAGCGGCGTACCGCTGGACTTCGGCCTTGAGATGGTACTTGGCGTTGTCCAGCACAATGTGGAGGATCTCCCCGTGGCGGTAGCGCCGACGCAGTTGCTTGAGGAATGGCAGGAAGGTCGTCCAGTTCTTCTGGGCGGCGAACGAGCCGATGAGCTTGTCTGACTCCATGTCGTAGGCTGCGAACCTATGACGCACCCCACCTTTGCGGTTGTAGGTGGCCCGTAATCGATCCACATGGCCGGTCCGGGCATAATGTCGGCCGTGGCGGGGCTGGAGATTCAACGGGCCGAACTCATCGAATGCAGATCCGCCGGCCGCCCGCGGGCCGGTGGCGATACAGCCGCCGAATCCGGCGGTATTTGGGCCAGAACTGCGGATCGTCAGAGTCTTTCCAGGTCTTGGTGTGCCGCCAGTGGATGCGGTTACGCCGCAGCAGTTGCCGCCGCCATTCCAGCGAGATCGAGCCGACGATCTTCTGCTGCTGGAGGTACTCACGCAGCTTCGATAGGGACCAAACCGCCAAGCCAATGAGCTTCTTCGGAGGCGAAAGAGCCACCTCATAGATCTGCTCGGTGATTTCGGCCATGAACTTTCGCGGGCCCGTCGGACTACAGTAATAAGGATACCAGGTGATTGCCTCGATCCCGCCGGCGTTGAAGCGGTGGATAATCCGACGCACCCAGGTCGCCGTGCAATCGCAGTGTTGGGCAATCTGGGCGTTGGGGAGCCCGCCCCGCGACAGCAGAATGATGCGGGCGTGGCGGTGATTCACCTGATTGACGAACTGTCGTTTCATACGATGGAGCTTGAGCCCTTCGTGGGGCCTGAGCGTCCGTGCTTTAACCGTTTCGATAGTAGCTTCTCCATTTCTATTCTCAACATCTCCTGGAGAAGCTACGTCAACTCCGCCCCAAAGGTGGGCGTTCTTACCACGCTTCTATACCGCCGCGGCGGGTCACGAAACTCTCTGACTGGAAACGGCACTAGCATATTCATGCTATCTCCCCTCACCGGACCACATTGACCTCGACCACAGCAAGTGCCTTCCGCCTCCTCTCCGATCCTCACTGCGTCAGCGAGTCTACCGCCCGGTCAGCCGTTGTCAACTCACAGGAATGCGTACGTCTCGCTTAGTCTTTTTGGTGTCAGGGGGAGGTCAATGAATGCAGGACACGTGCCCCGCCCCCTTCGTGCCGTGGCGAACCTTCCTCCCCCGTTCCCACCGTATCCCCGCCGGCGTTCGGATCGTTCTGACCCTGGCTGCGCAGGGTCAGGACCTTGTTCGTCATCGTGATATCCTGGTCGCCGAAATTGACATCCAGGCCCGGCGCCACGACAACCGTGTGCCCGTTCTGGGCCGAATTGATCGCCGCCTCGATGGTCGGATAGTCGCCGGTGCCTTCGGCGTTGATCGACAGGGTGTTCGCGCGTGGTTCTTCGGTTGCCCCTACAGGCCAGGGCAATTGCATGTAGCCGCCGAGCTGACGTGTCGAGGGCGTCCCGCCCTCGAATCGCGGGCAGGATGCCCGCGACACGGGCCGAGCCTCACATGGAGCATGGTCACGTGCAATTGCCCTGCCCTACAGGCACACCGGCCTTGTCCGCCGCCCCGTCCTGTGCTATACTGCCCGCGTGTACGGTGGCTGGAAGAGTTCTTCTTCGAGTCGGGGGCCGATAGGACGCAACGAAGCGCAACCTGGTTGGAAGGCGCGGGATATGCAGGTTGTACGAGACGCGCGACTCGGCGCGGGAATCATGTTGCTCACGCTCATGGTGGGTGCCGCCACGCGGGCGGCGGACAACGCGAGCAATCCGCCGATCACGATCGGCGGCGTGATCTACTTGGATGTGCACGATCCGATCCGCACCGGCTTGCAGGGCGTTGCCGTCCAGGTGCAAGGCGATCAAGGCCACTTTGAAGCCGTCACGGCCGGTATCCTCGGTCTTTGGAAGATGGACGTGCCTCCGGGAAGCTACACGGTTACGCCGGCCAAATCCGGCTATTCGATGGAGCATCTCGTCCGCGGGTGGTGCGACGGGCAACGCTTCATCACGATCGAAGTCAATCCGAAGAACCTCGCGGCCAATCAAAGCATCCAGTTCTTGGCCGTCTATTGGCCGGAACCGAATGCGCCCACGGCCACAACCCAGGAACTTGTCGAGGGCGTCCCGCCGGCCCGCTGCAGAGACGCAAGATTTTGCGTCTCTACGCGAAGCCCCGCCGCAGCACGGGCGGCGGTTGTGCGGCTGCTCCCGGACGCCGGGGGGAATGCCGGCGCGCTTTTGCCCCTATGCCGCCTGCGTCGGCGGCCTGCTGATCACCTCACGCATCCGATCACACCACCTCTCACACACCTATGCTCCACAAATCAACCTAAACTGTCACCCTCAAAACAGGACAAGCTGCGAGGCGTAAGCAACTCACTCCCGTCGCGTGGGACCCCAGACCCCCACTCACGCCACGCCACGTTTGGTCCGCAAGCACCGCCATTCGCGCCGGTGATGATCGTTCAATAACAGGCTCAAGGCCACCATGGGCAGGCCTCTGGGATGTCTTGGCTCTGGAGTGCATAATGACCGCAAGGAATCCGATAAAACGTATGCGTGACCGTCCGACCGTTCGTAGGCAGTTGTTCTCTCTGTCGCCCGGTCTCATCGTGGCCTTCCTGGCAGGCTGCCATGGGTCTGTCTCGGCACCAAAGGCCCCGACCGCCCCATCGCAGACAGAAGCTGCGAAATCTGCTGGAGCGGAGGTCTCCGGGGCCGGACCGAAGATCGCGCTGGAGAAGGACGTCTGTGATCTCGGAGAGATCGGCGTGGATACCAAGCATGAGGGACAGTTCAAGTTCACCAATACCGGCGCCGCACCGCTGAAGATCGTTCAGGTGCGCGCCTGTTGCGGGGTCGCGGTCAAGGGCGTGGAGACGGGCCAAGAGTACGCGCCCGGCGCCGGTGGCACCCTCGACTTCACCTTCCAGGCCCCTTCCATCCCGAGTCCTGCCGTGGTTCGCCTAGTCTCTCTGCAAACGAACGATCCCAAACACGGAACAACTCCCCTGACCCTCAAGGCGTCCGTGGTTCGGCGCGTTGATTGCAGCCCCAAGAGCCTGACACTGGCGTTACGCGGGCCGAACGTAGGCTGCCCCGACCTGGTGCTCACCAGTCTCGATCACCGGCCTTTCTCCATCACGGACTTCAAGGCGAGCTTGGGCGCCATTACGGCCCCCTTCGATCCCGGCGTGAAGGCCACCGAGTTCACCTTGAAGCCCCAGGTGGACCTGGCGAGATTACAGCAGCAAAGAAGCGGCCGGATCAGCATCACTCTGACGCACCCGGAGTGTACCAACGTGCAGGTGCAGTATGTCGTTGTGCCCGAATTCGCGATCAGCCCGCCCAACCTCGTGCTGTTCGGGCTCCAAGCCGGCCAGCCTGCTGCCCGGGAATTCCGAATCCGCAACAACTATCAGGAGGATTTCGAGATCGAGTCCGTCGCATCGCAGAAAGGGACGATCACGCTCCTGGAGAAGTCGAAGATGGACGGCGGCTTCTGCCTGCGGGTCCAGATCACGCCGCCCGTGCCGGAGGGCCAGAAGCCGAACCTGGCGGACGTGCTCCAAGTGAAGATCAAGGATGGGCAGACGTTGCTGATCCCCTGCCGGGGGTTCTATCCAGAGCAGTGAACGCGAACCACCTGTCCACGCACGAGTTGTAAGAGGGCATGTAAGAGGCCCGTCGCGGCATGGGCTTGGGGTCCCCAACGCAAGATTCCGCGTTGGGGGGCCCCTTCCAGCCCATGAGTCATGGGCAGGGTGCCGATGCTACAAACCCTCACGGGCAGAGCCTGCCCCCGCGCAGGCGGGGGATGTCCGTGCCACAATCCAGCCCTGGAATAGGCCGAGTGGGGCCCGCTCGTTCTGGCTCGTTTCGTCAGGTATGACTGTAGCCAAGCAGGTGCCCCACTTCGTGGGCAATGACATCCGCCAGACTATCGGCCAGCACGTTTGTGTCTCCGATACCCTGCCCCAGACGGTCCGCAAAGACCCAGGCATCATCGCCATGCTGGCGGTTCTCAATATCCACTTGTTCCGCCACACCCAAGAACGATCCGTAAGACGCAAACTCTGAGCCATCGCCCCCGATGTAGATGGTGGAGTGCGGCTGCGTTCCATCGGGCCTCTCGGTCGTGAAGATGGCTCCGGTACCGGCGAAGGTCTGTTCGAGTTCCGCCGAGACATCGGCAATGATCGTCGGCTCTTGCCCGGCCAATGCATCCGGAGCCTGGAATGCCGGCACGTCAAACGGGCCGACCGTCAGAGGACCGTGATAACTGACGCCCTGGTCGCCAGCAAAGTCGAGGTAGACGATCTGGCCGGCAATGTCATCCGCCGTGGTGTTGATCGGCGCCAGCCCTGGGAGTGTGGGCAGACGATCGGTTTGCGCCTTCGCCCCGCCCGTACTCGCGGTCCCTGCGCAGGCTACACAGGCGATTGCCAAACCTCCTTCCGACGCCATGCCGCTGTCCACCGACCCTGACCAACTATCCGACGCGGAGGTCCCCGGAGATTGCCCGAAGTACACGCAGTCCACAAACCCCGGCACGTCGCCGACGATGCTGAGAACGCCGTCGCCGTTGCAGTCGCCGGGAAGGACCGGGTCTTTGCCGGGGAACTGCTGCTGGTACCAGCCGGTGTCGCCGCAATAGACCATTCGAACAAACGCCGGGACATCCCCGACAATGCTCACCATCCCGTCCCAGTTCATGTCGCCCAGAATATACTCGGAGGCGGTTACGTCCTTATCCGCGAGTCCGGCCGCACTGCAGCGGATCGTCGCCGTCCCCTCCACCGTATCCGCCTCCTGAGCCTGCCACAGTGTCACCTGCTGATAACTGTCCCCGTTCGATGGTGTGAACGTCAGGCTGGATCCCCCGGTAACGGAAATGTCGGTATCCCCGCTGACCCGGCTGACGCTCACGGTCACCTTGCCGCTCGGTTGCACCGACAACTTCACACCGAATGCTGTCGCCGAGCCCTCGCGCACGCCGATGGAATTGATACTGGTCACAATGGTATTCAGCCACGTAGTGGCCGACCGTGCCGTTGCGTAGCCGGTCGGATTGTGGTTTGACGATTTGTCCCGCGTCATCACCTGGTAAGTATACGTTGTGCCCGGCAAGAGACCGGCGTCTTCATACATGTTGCTGTCCTGCCAGCCGCTGTCCGTTGCGCCCGGATTGCCACTGGTCTCGTGGAAGTAGTACTCCACGCCATTGACATCGGTTGCCGGCGTGGCCAGCATCCGGATCGAGGTCGGGCTGGTGGCATAGGGCTCACTGGACCACGTGCTGGGATCCGGGGACGGTGCCGTCGTGTCCGGCGGACCCACGACCACATGAATCGGCTGGCTGACCGTAGTCGCGTTCCCGGCCCCATCGGATACGCGAATGAGGTACCACCAATCCCCTTGCGCCGGCGGGACATCCGCGAAGCTGCCCGAGATCGGCCCGTTGTCCGCCGCCGCATTCTGCGCCACAGCTTGGGCAGGCCAATTGTCCAGATCGTCGGTTCGCCACAGTTCGACATGGCTTAGCCCCGATCCACCTGTGTCGGAGATCGTGTACGAAAACGTGACGCTGTCGCCCAACAGCACCGAAGTCTGAGAAACGCTGAAGCCGGCAATCGTTGGCGGCGTCGTGTCCGGGAGGTCCGAGAGCTTGGCCAGGAAGACTTCCTGTCCTGCCTCGTAAGTCGTGTTGAATCCCCCGCTTGTCCAGCCGGCGGACGTGGTGTACCCCGTCACGTAAACATTCCCGGAAGTGTCCGCTGTGATGCCATAGCCGTAATCGTAACTGTTGCCGCCCAGGTAAACGGCCCAGAGAAGCTCCCCCGCGAAGTCGAGCTTGGCCACAAACGCATCACAGTACCCACCGTCGTAAGTCGTATCGAAGCCCGAGGTTGCCCAACCGGAAGACCGTGTCTCCCCCGTCACATACACATCACCGGAGGCATTCACGGCGATGCCGTAGCCGCCGTCAAAGCCGCTGCCGCCCAGATAGGTGCCCCACAAGTACTCGCCCCCGGGACTGAACTTGGCCACGAACACATCGTTCTCGCCCCTGTAACGGTTGTTGAATCCGCCGCCCTTCCAGGCCGAGGAACTCGTTTGGCCCGTGACGTAGACATTGCCGGAGGTGTCCACGGCAATCCCAAAGGCCTCATCGACGGCGTACCCTCTCAGGCCCTTGCCCCAGAGATACTGACCACCGGAGTCGAGCTTGACCACAAATGCATCATAGCCGCTCCAGATGGTCGTGTCGGTCCCGTCGTTTGGCCAACCCACCGTGGCCGTCTCTCCCGCGATCAAGACATTCCCGGAGGCGTCCACGGCAATACCATGAGCGAAATCATAACTATTGCCGCCCAGATACGTGCTCCACAGGTGAGCACCGTCGGAGTTGAGCTTGACCACAAACACGTCAGAGTAGTCGCTATAGCTCGTGTCGAACCCACCGCTCGTCCAATAGGGACACCACGAGTCCCCCGTCACGTAGACATCGCCTGAAGCGTCCACGGCGACATCACGGCCCTGGTCCCCACCGCCACCGCCCAGATAGCTGCTCCACAGGGCCGCCCCGCTGGGACTGAGCTTGACCACGAACGCGTCGCTTTGGCCATCGAGAGTTGTGTCGTATCCGCCGCTCGTCCAACCGGGAGAGTATGTATATCCTGTGACGTAGATATCCCCAGACGCGTCCACGGCGATACCACAGCCGAAGTCATCATAGCTGCCGCCCAGGTAGGTACCCCAGAGATACTGCCCGCTGGAACCGAACTTGACCACGAACGCATCTTTTCCCCCATTGGGTGTCGTGTCGAACCCCCCGCTCATCGAGCCAAGGGAAGGCACGTCCCCCGTCACGTAGATCGCTCCGGAGGCGTCTACAGCGACGTCTTTGCCCTCGCCCTGATTGCCTCCGCCCAGATACGTGCTCCAGACGAGGTCGGGGTCGATCACCAGGGCCTGGTCGGGATTGATCGCGCCGGTGATTTCGAATGAGTAAGTCCGGTCGTCGAGGAGAACGAACCGTCCAGGCACCTCCACTTTTCGGCCGTCAATCTCCTGGTAGATGTAGGGCGCGTCATCGCAAATCACACCCCGCCCCGCACCCAGATTCACCTCCAGGGAACTATCCTCCCCGAGGGACAAACCCTCGATGCCTTCGTACCGGATCGCAATCTGGCTATAGTCCGCACCTGGCGCCACGTGGAATTGGTATTTCACGTGGTTCCGCAGGCCCTGGATCTGCAGGTCAATCCCCGCGTATAGCCCCTCATAACTCACCAACTCGTACGCGGGCACGTCCTGCCGCCAATGAGCTTGGTCGCCCACATAGTAGTTGAACAAACTCCCCGACGGCTCCAGCCCCACCGGCCGGACCGGGTTAGCCCCGACAAGGGAGGCAGAGAACTGAAGCACTTGGGAATTTGCACCCGTTGCCTGCCATGAATCTTGGGCCCCTACCGCAGGACCGGTCGAATTCTGACCCGGGTCGGGACTGTTGAGGAGAGTCCGGAACTGTATCCCTGAGTCTGTCGCCGCGAGGCAGACGCTATCACCATCTTCGACGTACCGGACGGCGGGGTCAGACCATTGCCCCTCGTTCGCGACAAAGACTGCCGGCGAGACGTCAAGAAGGCCGATGGCTTGTGAATTATCGGTGCTTGCCGCCTTGTCTTGGGCGGGCGAAGTGGCAGCCGTAGAAGGTGCCACCTCCAAGGTCAGGAGCGCAGAGGGGGTATTCTCGGACGGATTGTCCTGCCCCTGCAGGTCAGCCAGCACGGCTTGGTTGTCGAGCGGCCCTTCCAGAGGGATCGGAGATGAGCTGGCAGCCAGATCGGCATTGAGAAGGAGTCTGGGCTCCAGGGACTCAAAGGCAGGAGGGCTGCGCCCGGGACACTCTCTCCCCTACCCCGACTCTCTCTCCTAACCAATTCCACAGACGCTTCAACGCCGTGCTCCCCTATGTCCAGAGGCCACTTGGGTTAAATGCAGTCCTGTGTCCGCAGATTATGCTACCCGCGCGATGGCCCCGTCCTGAGCAAGTACCACCATATTACAGAGTCTCTCCAGGCGTGTCTATCCGTACAAGTACGTATTTCCCAGTTTATTTCGGACACACCGCCACAGGGAAAACGGCTTGGGCTTCTCCTAATTCCCGGCAGAATCGACCCTTACGATCCGCAGACATTAACGCGGTGCTTGATTCCGCTTAACAAGGCGTCCCGAAATGGCCGATAAGTAATTCCAATCAGGCAGACTCTTTCGCCGGCGTTGCCCGGGACCAGTCTTGTACCAGGTAAGACTTGGAACTCCAGCGGTTCGCCGGGATCTTGCCGCCGACCGTGGTTGGTATGGAGGCTCGATCTATGTCCAAAGGAACGTTCTGTGCCCTCGTCCTTGTCTGTCTGGCGGCCTATGCGTCTGTAGACGGCGTCTCAGAGGAACGCCACCGGTGGCGTTCGGGCAATCACGCGGCCCAGCGCCGATATCACGGCGTCCTTCGTGCAGCCCGGTCGCATTGCCGCCGTGTACTTCAAGGAAGGTGACGCTGTCAAGACCGACCAACTCCTGATCCAACAGGACGACGCCGCCGATCAGGTCCAGTTGGCCCAACTCAAGGCCCAAAGCGAAGATACCACCCAGATCCGGGCCAGCGAGGCCTCCCTGGCCCAGAAGAAAGTCGATCTGCAAAAGATCGAAAAAGCCAATGCCAGCAACGCCGCCACGGCACTGGAAGTCGAGCATGCCAAGCTGGATGTGACGATCGCGCAGCTATCCCTGGAACTGGCCCAGTTCGAGCATGCGCAGGCGGGCCGCAAATACCAGGAGCTCAAGATCCGCATCCAGAATATGCAACTGAAAAGCCCGATCGAGGGGTCCGTCGAGAAGATCGACGTGGAGGTTGGCGAATCCGTCAACAGCACGACGGCCGAGGCCATCCGCGTGGTCCAAATCGATCCTTTGTGGATCGATACCCCTGTGCCGCTGACGCAGGCCCTGACGCTCAAGGTGGGAAGCGACAGCCCAGGTGAGCTTCGGGCCCGCCGACCCGGCAGGCAAGACCGGGCCGGCTGACCAGCGTGGTCATCCCGGGGCGGGTCATCTTTGTCGCGGCCGTGGCCGATGCCGCCAGCGACACCTTGAGGGTACGCATCGAAGTGCCCAACAAAGCCAAAAGACCTGCCGGCGAGCATGTGCTGGTCAGTTCTGAGAGTAGCGAAGGATCCAGATATAGCCCCATCTACCGCGCTGCAGCCAACGGATCGCCGTGCCTCGTCTCTGCCTTCTGTCCACCGTCCTCTGTCTCGCCGGTGCTGGACGGCTGTGTCTCCGACGAGCCTTACGTATGAGGCCCCGCTGATCGCCTATCAGCAGGAGCTCGCCCGTCAGGGGCCCCAGCCGCGTCTGGGCGATGCCAACGACGAACCGGAGCGGGCCCGGGAATGCTGTACCCGCTGAGCCCGAGCACACGCCGCCGGAGTTCGAGCTTGAACACGAGCACCGATCCCAACTCCGGGCAAAAGACGGTCTCTTTGACCCTGGAACAGGCGATCACCCAGACCCTGGCCAACAGCCCGGACATCCGGGTCGTCAGCTTCGATCCCGAGATCGCCCGGCAGGACATCAAAAAAGCCGCGGCCGACTTCGACCCGGTCGAATTCGAGCAGATGTCCTGGGACAAGCAGGACAGCCCCCCAACAGCTATTTCGAGCCCGGGCAGGCGGACAACCGCCGCTTCGAGTCCGGGAGTCCGCCAGAAGAACGACCCTCGGCTCGGAATGGTCCGCCAGCTATGTGTTCGCCCGCAATTGGGACGATCTGGTCGGCCGAACGCTGGCGACGCGGGATGAGCCGATGTTCGTGTTCCAACTCAAGCAGCCCCTGCTGCGGGATGCCGGACCGGAGGTGAATCTGGCAGGGGTGAACGTCGCCAAGCTCCAGTACCAGGTGGCCCTAATCGGCTTTCGCGACAAGGCCGAGAGCGTCGCCGCCGATGTCATCACGGCGTACTGGCGTCTGGCGCAAGCCCGCCGCAATCTGGAGATTCAGCAGGAGCTGGTCCAGCAAACCCTCCAGACCTTGCACAAAGTGGACAGCCGCCGCGAGATCGACGCCACCGATGTGCAATTGATGCAGGCCCGAGCCTACGTCAAGGTGCGGGAGGCGGACTTGCTGGACGCCCGCAAGCTGGTCAAGGATGCCCAGGATACGCTGGCCCGCCTGCTAGCCCATCCCGAGGTGAACGCGGCCAGCGACATGACGATCGTGCCGGTCTCGGCCCCCGAGGCCGGGCTGGAGCTGCCGGCGCTGGCCCAAACCGCCGCAGAGGCCGCCGCACGGACTCCGGGGTGGGACAATACGGATGACGCCCTGGCGACCGCGATGCGGTACAATCCGGCCGTGGTGGAGGCCCGCCTGCGGATCAAAATTGCCGAGATCAACGTGCAGGTGGCGAAGAATCAGCAACTGCCGCGGGTGGACCTGGTCGGTTCGACGCGAGCCCAAAGCTTGGGCGCCACCAGCACCGAGGCCCACAATCAACTGTGGAACGGCCAGTATGTCAGCTACAGCATCGGTCTGAACATCGAGATTCCGCTGGGCAACCGCGCGCAGGACGCCGAACTGCTGCGGCGGCAACTGGAGCAGCATAAGGCGGTCTCGGTCCTGCACAGTGCGGCCGATCAGGTGGCGGTCGCAGGTCAAGGAGAAAGCCCGCAAGGCCCGCACGACGCTGGAGCAGATCCATATGCACCAGGAAGCAGCTCAAGCCGCGCTGAGTCAGTTGCGGGCCCTGGAGGAGTCGGAGCCGGTGCGGGAGAAGTTGACGCCGGAGTTCCTGCTGGTCAAGCTGCAGGCCCAGGAGACCTATGCCCAAGCCCGCCGCGCGCACGTCAATGCGCTGGTCGAGTTCCACATTGCGGGGGCCGAGCTGGCGCGGACGACCGGGACTGTGCTGCGGCTGCATCGTGTCGAGGATGCGATGGCGACCCTCATCGACCACGCGGAGGACTGAGACAACCGACCTCCCCCGGCAGCGTCCTCCTCTATCTCCCCTGCCTGCACTGCCACAGTTTTGTCGTGCGCCCGGTCTCGACACACCGCCCGAGGATGCATGATTGCGGCTGCGCCGTTCGGAGTTCCGCCTTCAGGCGGGTCGACCAGTCCGGGTAGCCTTTGAGATCCGAACACCGCTGGACTGACGCAAGAACGGACATGCCCCCGAGAGCCTCTTGACCATTGCTCACAGTACGGCCTACTATAGCCTGACAAGAACACAGTAATGGAGTCTCACTTGATAGAAGGGAATAGACTATGATCACAAAACGAACGGGGCAGAAAACGCTTTGGGGGCTCGTCGTGGCGGCCGCGGCGCTGCTGGCATCCCTCTCGGTAAGCCGCGCAAGATGGAAACTCAACACCGATCTACCTCGATCCTAAACGCCCGATCGAGGAGCGCATCGACGACCTCATGAACCGGATGACTCTCAAGGAGAAAGTCGGGCAGCTCAATCTGCCCTGCGTTTATGTGGAGCAACTGGGAAGAACCATCCCTGCGAAGCAGGAGGCATGCCGGAAGTTCACAGCGGGGACATACACGCCGGAGATCGGTCCGGCCTGCGGGTTCTTCACCCTCGCCGATGAGATTCTCCGCGAAGGCACCCGGCAGCAGGCGGAGTACTTCAACGAGCTGCAGAAAATCGCCCTCACTCAGACGCGTCTGAAGATCCCGGTGTTGGAGGATGAAGAAGGCACGCACGGCCTCATGTGCCCGGGCGGCACGGTGTTCCCGGAGGGCCTGGCCGTGGGCAGTTCGTTCGACCTGGATCTGGTGTACGGGATCTACGCGGCGGCCGCGGCGGAGGCACGCGCGGTCGGCATCCACATGCTGTCCACTTTGGTAATGGAAGTGGACCGCGATCCGCGAATGGGGCGTAACGAGGAGGCTTACACCGAAGACCCATACTTATATATGCGTCTCGGCGAAACCATCGTGCGAGCCACGCAGGGCTCCGACATCTCGGCCCCGGACAAGGTCATTGCGGTGCTGACGGATTTCCCGACGCAGAGCGAGCCGGCGAGCGGTCTCGAACGGGGTGCAATCGAGGTCTCGGATCGTTGCCTGCGGGAGAGCTTCATGCCGCCCTGGATCGGGTCGATCACGAAGGCCGGCGGTTTGGGTGTGATGGCGGGTTACCCGGAAGTCGAAGACGTCCCGGCCCACGCCTCGGTGAAATGGATGAACGACGTGCTGCGACAGGAAATCGGCTTCCAGGGGATCGTCGTGAGCGAGGGCGGCGGCTTTGGGACCTTGATTTATGAGCACATCGTTCCCACCCAGAAGGAGGCGGGCCTGCTGGGCTTGCAGGCCGGCGTCGATTTGAACATCACCTACGAGCCCGCCTACATGGGGCCCCTGGTTGAGAGCGTGCAGGAGGGACGCGTCCCGATGGCGCTGGTGGATCGCGCCCTGCGCCGGGTCCTGACCCAGAAGTTCCATCTGGGCCTCTTCGAACATCCCTACGTCGATGTGGACCACGCCGTCCAGGTCGTACACTCGCAGGCTCACCAGGATTTGGCTCTCCGGGCGGGCCGCGAAGGGATCGTGCTGCTCAAGAACGACAAGAACCTGCTGCCGCTCAAGAAGGATCTGAAAGCGGTGGCGGTGATCGGCCCCAACACGGATGACGTGATGAACCAACTGGGCGACTACTCGCCGAAGAAAGTCCTGCAGCACGTGACGACGGTAATCGAGGGCATCAAGGCGACGGTGTCACCGCAAACCAAAGTCATCCAGGTGCGCGGTTGCGAGATCCTGGGCACGGACAAGAGCGGCTTTGCCGAAGCCGTGCAGGCAGCCAAAGGGGCCGACGTCGCCGTCGTGGTCGTCGGCGAGAGCCAGCATGGCAAATCGACGGATGGGGAAAGCCATGATGTGGCGAGCCTGGACCTGACCGGCGTGCAGGAGGACCTGATCCAGGCGGTCTTCGCGACCGGGACGCCGACCGTTGTGGTGCTGATCAACGGCCGGCCGCTCTCCACGCGGTGGACCGCCGAACACGTGCCTGCTCTGGTGGAGGCCTGGGAACCAGGCGAGAGCGGCGGGCAAGCCGTGGCCGACGTACTCTTTGGCAACTACAATCCCACCGGCCGGCTGGCCATCTCTGTCCCCCGGCACTCCGGCCAATTGCCCATCTACTACAACTACAAGCCCGGCAAGGCTGCCCGGATGCGCGAAGGCTACGTCGATATGCCGGCAACGCCCCTGTATCCATTTGGCTATGGTCTGAGCTTCACCAAATTCGACTACAGCAATTTGCGGATAGAGCCGGCCCAGATTCACACGGGCGGCGAAGCACGCGTGACGGTGGACGTGAAGAACACCGGCGACCGGGCCGGCGTGGAGACGGTCCAGCTCTACCTGCACGAGCGCTACGCCCCGGTATCAACGCCTGTCAAGCAACTGCGGGGGTTTGCCCGCGTGGCCCTGGAGCCCGGGGAGACGAAGACCGCCACCTTCCAGCTTACTCCGGAAGATCTCCAGTTGCTCGACATCGACATGCGCTGGAAGGTCGTACCGGGCGACTTTGAGATCATGGTGGGCAAATCGTCGGCAGAAATCCCCGTCCGAGGGATCTTGAAGGTGACGCCATAACATGTAGGTCAGCCGCCCTCGGCTGACAGTCTTGGAGCAGGTCCGGTTGCTCAAATGACTTTGGCGGACTTGCTTTCGAACAACCCCCGAGGGCGGGGGTTCTACACGATCCGTCCAGTAGGGCGTGATTGGCAGAGGGGTCCTATCCTGCATTTGGTGAGCGCGTGTCATAGCGGTAGCGGAAGCGTCCGTCCGGTGCGGCGTCGCCGTCTATGTAGGCGTTCAAGATATCCCCTGGCCGCTGGGCATTGTCGATCCACTTGAACTCGAGGGCCAAGTCCCCGGATGGCAGACCCAGCAGGCGCCTCGGCACGGCGATATGGAGTTGTCTGCCTTCGACCCGATAGGCTACGGTGCCAATCTGGCCGCCACTGCCAGCCGCCCCGGCATGCCTCCACGGATGTCTCGGTGGCGCTGGAGACGTGGCCATTCACGCGGAAATCGAAGCCCTCCCAGCTCGGCGCCGCAGACCCGTGGATGTCAAGCAGCAGCCACATCCAGTATGGATCTGTAGAGGCCGTGATAGGCTTGTCGGTTTGCGCGTAGAAGTAGACATTCTGGTCATCTCGGGCAACCTTCAGGAGGCGAAAGTCATTGCGGCCGGAACGGATGGTATAGTGGCTGCCCCCACAGCCGGAAAAATCCCGGGGTAGCATGTCAAGGCCGTGGTCGCGGTACGCCGGCCGCACGTCATCCCACTGGCCGAACGGGCCCGCGATGTCGATCGTTTTGCCGACGGACACTTCCGGCGGTGCCGCCATCCCTTTGAACCGTCGGATCATCGCCGCCATCTGCATGTAGTAGCTATCGCCATAGCCGCCCTTCATCATTTCCACATCGCGACTGAATTCAAGATTGAACTCATCGCAGAACACAGGCGGGCCTTCCTTCTGGTTCAACTGCATCGCGATCCACTCGTTCCAGCCCGTGATGAAGACGATATTCGGGTCCAGCGTCAACGCACGCTGCCACTGCTCTTGGAAGTTCAGGCCGTACTTGGAAGCGTCCGGCCGGGAATCCATGAGGCCATCATGGAAACTACGCCCCCGGGCCCGGCCGGTGCTCATCATCTCGACGCGACCGGTCTTCTGATGCAGATTTTGACCCACGGAGACATCTGTCTGCTCGGGCCGAGACGGGTCACGATCATAGGAGTAAACCTGCGGATACGTCGCCTCCCAATGCCATTCATTGTGCGTATTGACGAGTTCGAATGGCCAGTGGGCCTTCCGCAAGGTGAAGAACTCTGCAATCTCCTTCGACGCCTGGGCCGGATCGCACAGCAACAGAGGTTTGCCCTGCCAGCAGAACCACAACTCCCGATAGCGACCCGGCTTGTACAGCAATTCGTAGATCTTCTCGGCAGTCCGGCCGGCCTGGGTGTTCACCATGAAGGCGATCTGGGGCACGCATTCGCCAAGTTGCCGCTGCTGCTCGAATACCTCGCACAGCCGCAGGACCACGTCTTCGTAGATCACCGCGTTGGTCGTGTCGAAAACCAGGAAATCCACGCCGGCATCCGAAAGCAACGCCGCGTGGCGTCGCAGAACCCACGGATCGTCGCTGCGATAATAACCAAACAAAGGCTCGCCCCAAAAATGAAAGGCGTTGACGGGCCCCCACGGCGGAGAAGCATTGGTCTGCCGGGCGTCGGGGTGGTCTCTCAGAATTTGAGAGTTGTCATACGCCCGATCCAAGTGAAGCCAGAGAAAATAGAATGTGCCCACATACCGGTCGCTACGAAAGGCTCGCACCTCCACGGGTCGGGGCATGGACCGCCCCAGGGCATCCGTACCGTACAGCGCCGGCGGCGGGCTGCTTTGCGCAGATGCTGTGACTCCAAACAGCAGCGACAAACATAACGAACGGATCATCATTCTCACTGCCCTCTTGCCAATCTTCAGGAGTGGTTACTGCGTCCGCTCCTGCCAGCCTTTCCCCCAGACAAAGTCGAAATACGTCTTCTTTCCGCTATCCACCTCCCGCTGTGAAGGCGGTCAGGTTCTTGTCGTCAAATGAACCCACGCGCTTCAGTCGCTCAATGAATTGACTGTTGCTGTCCAGACGTCCAAGTTCCCTCCATTCTCCATTTACGAAGATGGACTCGGAAACCACGACCGATTTATCGTTGAATACCTCCTTGGCGTCAAACCTGCCGTCGAAGTCGAGGTCCCGATAGACGTCCCCCACGATTCGATAACTCGGTATCCTATGACCGGGCACCTTATTATCATCGTATTTGGGAACACTCAAACCGTATCCCAGATGACGCCTGACGCCGGGTTTGTCAGAAGCTGTCAGCACGAGAACAGCCGTGCGACTTTCGGCATGTATCTTGTTGCCGTACACTACGAAGTCGGATATGCCGGATTTTGCCAACTGCGCCCAGCCAGGCATCCCATCGTTGCCACACGTGATGCCGAATCCGCTTACCTCGTTCGCATCGTTACGGAAGAGGTAGATGAGGGGGATATCTCCCTTGTATATGACCATCGACTCTTTAAGCTCGCCCAAGTCCATGGGCTCAGTGATGATCCGCAAGTCGCCAAATACATTCTTGGGAAGAATCTCTCTTTTGTTCTTATCCGTGCTCTTGGCCACGCCCAGGACCAGCATCAATGCGATCCCAGCGACAAAACCCGTGACGGCTACCCTTGCGTTCCTACAGATTCGGTTCCGCAACATAGATGGTCACCCCTTCGCGAGACGGAATGTCACATGTGATCCTACGTCACAAACAAGACCAACGAATCCTCCTCATTCTCACTGCCCCTGCGATCCACGAACAACCTCCACGCCGACTGGGGCGGTGACTTCGCTCTTCACGCTCCCGTCGGCCTGCCGGACATGCCGGACGCGAACCACACCTTGCCGCAGTGGGAACGTGCCCTCGGCCCAATCGAGATCGCCGAGGTGCGGCTCCAACCGGATCTTCGTGCCGCCCGGCTCCAGGATGCGAATCCCCAGCACGTGTTCGCTCAGCCAGGCTGTGGGCCCCGAAGCCCAGCCGTGACAGAGGCTGTGGCGAAAACCCTTGTAGCAATAGTTGCCGAAATCGCCGTGAATGTCCTTCTTGCCCTCGGGCACCAGCTCATCGATGCGAGCCGCGTTCTCGGTCCAGGCCAGGTCGAAGTCCTCCCAGAAAGTCGTAGCGCCCAGATCCAACATGCCTCCCCAGTATTTGCGAATACAATCCAGACATCCTTGGATATCTCCCGCTCGGGCCCGGGCCTGGAGGACGTAGTAGCCGTAGAACGTGCTCATCCGCGCAGCGCCACCGACGGCGAGGACCTGTTCATTGAGCTGGCGGGCATCGCGCAAGTCGGCCAAAGCCATCAGAGCCGCCGCTTGTTTGCTGGGACCGGGGTCCGGGACGTACTGGCGCAAACGGGAGGCCATGTCCCGGCACTGCCGGGCCTGGTCCTGTTCCTGGAGCACGTCGCAGAGCTCGGCCCCGGCGTCCAAGGTCAGAACGAGCAAGGCGTGCAGACCGGCGTGTGTCGCCTGCTTGTCGGCCTGGGAAGGCCAGTCCAGAAAACGGCCTTCCGGCAGCTTCTCCCGGCCTTTCGCATCGACGCATTTGCAGAGCTGCTGCAACAAGGGAACGAGGTAATCACGCTGCTGCCGCAGATACGCCCGGTCCGCCGTGTAGCGGTACCATTCGCGGTGAATCAAGATCCACCACATGGAATAGGAACTGATGCCGTTCATCCATTTGGGCAGCGGGGTCTCGTCCCGGATCAGGTCCAGGCTGCGGGGGATGATCTCATGGCCGCCAAACACCGCGAGGATAGTCCTGGTCTCCGGGTGCATGTCCCCGATCCAGACGAGGCGGTCGCGTTTGATGCCGTCCCAGAGGTAATCCTGCATGTTCAGGTGTACCGTGTAGGCCCCCGTCTGCCAGATGCGATTGAGCCGCTCGTCGCTGCAACGAAAAGATCCCTTGTATTCCAGATCGCGCAGGAGCGACACAGCCCGCAGGCCCACCAGGGGAACAGACCGGCCCTTGTCCTGCAAGTCCAGCCGCACGAAGCGGAAGCCCGTGTTGCCCAGCTCCAACGTCCCGAGCCATGGCGCCAGCACGGATTGATCGCGCACGGCGTGGTCGTTCGTGGCATTCTTGGCGCCGCCGATCTCGCTCATGGCCTCGCTCACGGATTCGCCAAAACGGACCCGCAGACGCGCCGGCGTCTGGTCCTTCATGCGCCCGATCATAATCTGCACGCCCCCCTGCAATTCCCGCCCAAAATCCACGAGCACACCCCCACCTTCGTGCAACACACAAGGATGGGCGTTGTCCAGGGTCACTTGGCCGCGACCGGCCGAGAGCAGGGCTTGAGTGTTCTCCGTCGTGGCGCCGAGGGACTGCCAGACCACACGTCGCGGGATCACGTAGTGACGCACGCGCGGATCTGCAATCTCCCGCGTAGCTTGGCCATCCGAAGAGGCCCCCAAGTCCTCGGCGATCCTCTGGGCCGGAGCGGCGGCGGCTTGGACACTTGTGGAAACAAGGCCGAGCAGAAGGGATGCGAAAACGATCTTCAAGCTATTGAACATGGGCAACTCCTCATCCATTCGATTTCTCATTATGGCGCCTTTTTCAATCCTTCCCATTGGACCACCCAGCTTCCGTCATCCGGAAAACCCGGGGCATGTCGATCCGGAGCACCGTCCCAACCGGCGGCCATCAGAGCGACGGCATAGAGCAGTCCCCCATTGCCCGGCAAATACGGACAAGGCCCACCCGTATTGACGCCGCGAGCATCGTACCGATTCTTGCGCCGGCCTCCTTGAGCAGGGCCTCCACGGCCATTTGCGGCTCCCCCACGCGCGCGGCGGCCATCGCCATCCAGGGGAAATCCCAGCCCCAGCAGCGGGCCCAGTCCCAGGTCTGCCATACTTTCAGCACAGTGCGGTGCGCCGTGGCGAGATCCACCCCTTCCAGGGACGGCAAGCATCCCGAGGACGCCAATCGGATCGGGATGCTCCCAGGCGCGCTTGGCCGTAGGTGTCCTTCCACTCGGCGGAGTGAACGAACACGCCCTCCAAGGCCGGCAATGGCGCCAGATGGCGGCGGACCTCGTCCCAGGATGGTTCACGAGCCAGGCCCATCCGCTCGCGCCACGCGCTGCGCCTGGTCGAGGCCCCAGCGCCAGTACGCCAGGTCGAACACCGTGTCGCGCGTGATGCCCTGCTCGCTCGGCGGCATGATGGGCTGGAGATGATAGACCCCTTCGGCGTCGGGTGTCGGAAATGCCGCCATGTAGTCGGCCGTGGCAAAGACAATCTCGCTCCACTTCTCCAGCGTGGCCCGGGTCGGCCGCAGCGCGATATTCCAGCTCGGCAAAGAAGATCGGGTGCGGCTGCTGCCAATGCAGGACAAAGCTGCCACTCCACGGCGCGGTGCGTCCCTCGGGCCCAACCTGCTTGCCCCATTTGGCCCCCGGGTAGTCAAACTGCTGGGCCAGTTGCCGCGCCACCGGCAGGAACTCCCGATAACAGCCGCAGGGCCCGCTCCGCCATCGGCCAACGATCCCACAAGGCGTAGTGGGCCAGATGCCACCAGACCATCTCCATGTGGAATTGGCCGCTCCAGGGATCGATGCCCATGAGCCCGATTTCCGCCGAGGGCCAGCTTCCGGCCGATTGGGCGGCCATTTCGTACTGGGAGAGCACGATACGCCGCTCCAGCTCCTTCCATCGGGGGTCTCTGCTTTGGGACAGGTCAATCGCTCCCCCCGTACTCCAGAAGTCCCGCCAGCGTGCGGCCGCCGCCTGTTGGGTCTCGGCGACTGTCGGCATTGCATCCAGCTTTTGAGCGGAGAAGGAGCAGAGGAATTCCAGCCGTTCGCTCTTTCCGGCCGACAGAAGGAAGCTGTGTCCCCGGTCGGTGGAGGAGTTCTGGTACCGATCGAAAGAGCATTCGCCCGACCAGGCAACGCCGGCGTGATAAGTCGAGGCGTCAGCCGTGCGATGGATGTCGGCACAACGCTCCCCGGGCAAGAGCACCAACTCGCTGGTGTGAGCCTGGGGGCGATCCCAGTCACCCACCCAATGCGGCCCGGACTTCACGCTGGGATAGGGGAAATCAAGTGCGACCGCGAGTTTAGCTTGTCCCAATAGCGCGGACTCAATGCGAAGCGCGATCAGGTCCAGCGTCGGATGGACACAGGTCTCGACCTTGACGGGTTGCCCGTCCACATTGAAACAGCTCGTATGCAGACCGGTCCACATATCGTACTTCCGCTCCAGGCCTGTAATGGCCTTGGCCTCCAGATCGCTACCGTCGGCCCGGACCAGGCGTAGTCGCCCCAGATTGATCGGATGGGGATTGCGAAACATCCACCCGCTGAGGTCCGCCCGTTCCGCGGCCGTGCGCATGGGGCCTGCGATCCGGCCCTTCTCCACTGTCCCCGTCGCCGGTACGTCCGCCGCGGTGCACGCCTGCGGCAAGGGGGCACAGTGCCAGGCCCAGTGCGACAGAGTACTGCCCTCGAAGGTCTGTAAGCCGGTCGCATCCACATTGAAGCAGAACTCCCCGTTGCCGAGTGGAATCTGCCCGTGCAAGTCGTTCCACTCGATGTTGTGGCGGGTGACGAGAGCATGGCGGTCAATAGGTTGGCCGGCGGCGCCGGCCGCGCTGGATACGAGCGTCAGCGTTAGAACGAGTATGGTCCTCATTGTCAGATTGTCCCTCATTTCTGCGGGGCGAGATTCGCCGTGCGCAGCTCCTCCACGGTTTCGAAGATCGCGTTGATCTGCGCATCGGTGACGCGCTGGTCGAGATTGATGCAACAGATGCCGGTCCGCCACGGGTCGGCCGACTCGGCCACCAGCCGGACGATCGTCTCTCGAATCTGCGCGGGGGTCCATGTCACCAATTGCACCGGATCGAGACGCAAGTTCAGGAACGTGTGCGGCAGATGCGCCCGCAGCGTCCGGACGTCGCCGCCCCAGCCGACATCGAGAAAATCCAGGTGCGGCACCTTCGCATAGCTCGCGGCGAAGCGATGCGGGTCCCGGCCGCAGTGGTGAATCCCGAACGGCCGGTGCCGCCGGCTCCAGGCGACGTCGATCGGCAGGAGGAACCGCTCATAGTCGTCGGCGGCAATCATGGTGTTGGAGCACTCCGAATGCAGGAACACCGGCCGCGCGAAATGCCGGACGGTCCGGTTGACCGAGATCGAGCTGGTGCCGGTCTCGGCCTGCACGCCCGCGGCGAACCGCTCGATGACGCCGGCGATCTGTTGCAGCCCGGCGCGAACGGTGTCGGGGCTGTCGCTCATGTCGAGGAACAAATCCTGACCGCGCAAGTCGAGGGCGACATTGAGCACGCCCGACCAGTTGATGTCGCCCCGCACGTAACCGTAGCGTGTCTTGAGCGCCTCGCACAACTGCTGGTAGCGTCGAAACGCAGCGCTGTCGAACGCCGCTTCGGGATCGACCGTCCAGCCGGTCCCGTCCGGCCGGCAGCACATCAGGCGCCGCGTCGGCATGGTAGCGGACTTCGCAGCCGAGCATTTCCTGGAGCAGATAACCGGCGGCGTTGTGCACCGCGCCGATCACCGGCAGGTCACG
This sequence comes from uncultured Planctomycetota bacterium, assembly GCA_963750205.1. GTDB lineage: Bacteria > Planctomycetota > Phycisphaerae > Sedimentisphaerales > Anaerobacaceae > PLanc-01. The sequence goes on along the minus strand of CAVVRJ010000037.1, from coordinate 61,031 downwards.
GTCGCGGTCGGCGCCGAGGCCGTGAGCGCCGAAACGCTCGTGCAGCACGGCTTCCATCCGCCGTTCGCTCTCGACCCGCTTGGCCGGGTGGTAGAAGAAGTCCTCGTCAAACGTGATCCCGGCGTGGGCGTGCCACCACGAGGGATGCAGCACGATCTCGACGGGCAGAAGAGGGGCAAGAGAGCACTCTCTCATAATGTGGCGCACCTTCTTCGCTTTGGCTGCCATCGAGGTTCGGACGGTGTTGCCCTGCGGTTGCTCATTCTATCCTATCATACGGTTGGAATGGCGTAGCGGCAATGCCTCGGATGCGGGCGTCCCTGGGACCGCCAATCTCCTGATTGGCTGTCGGAATAGCTCCGAGGCTTCCGCTTCTTCGGCGGCAGGTCCCGAAGAGCCAATCGGGAGATTGGCGGTCCCAGGGTTGGGAACCCGGATTGGTGCCCCCCCCCGTCCTCCCTATCTGCGGGCGAGGACGCCCGGGCTACGAAGAAGCCAATGAAGCAGTTGCCAAGACAAGGTCCACAACGTACCATACGAGGGGTTTGGCGTTTCGATGTCCCGGCTCGATTGCTTGGGAGTCTGCGCCGAGTTTTGGTGCGTCGTGATCCCAAAGAAGATGACCTCTGGTAAGGAGAGACTCGTGACGAAGACAGTTGTGCGTTCGGTCCAAGTGTTGGCGGCATTGGTTGTCTTCTCCGGCCTGCCGGTCATGTGCGGGTCCGCTCAGGAGGACTTCACCTCCCTCTTCAACGGAAAGGACCTCACCGGATGGGTCCCGGTGGGAACGCCGGACGCCTTCATCGTCAAGCAAGAAGCGATCTATACAACGGGAGCCGGGCCCTATCCTTCCTGGCTTCGCAGCACCAAGTCCTACGAGAGTTTCGTGCTCCGTTTTGAATACCAGACCGAAGGCTGGTACGAGGGCGGCGTCCTGATTCACGCCCACTCGACGGACCAGTCTCGACACTGGGACTCAAGATTCATCTGCGGCACGACCAGCACGAGTACGGTACTCGCTCGCCGGGCGCCATTTACGATGTGGCAGCTCCGCGCCGCCTTGTCAACCTCCCCTCGGGGCAATGGAACCGATGTGAAATCGAGTGCAATTGGCCCCGGCTGCGCGTCACCCTCAATGGCACTGTCATCCATGATATCGCTATGGATGCCAACGATGTCCTCCGGTACCGGCTGCGCCAAGGCTTTATCGGCATTCAAAACATCGGCTGCCGGGCCTATTTCCGGAACATCCAGATCCGGCCGCTGCCGGATCAGGAACGCTGGACCCGCGTGCTGGAGCCCGGCCTGGATGGGCTCCGCCGGACCGGCAACGCCGACTGGCAGATCCAGGACGACACGCTCACCGGCAAAGGTCCCACCGGAGAGACATTCACGAAGCAATCCTTCGACGGCCCCTTCGAGCTGCAAGTGTGGGTCAAGACGGCGGTGGATGGCAACGGCGGCGTGTTCTTCAATTGCAGCCCGCAGGGCGTCGAAGTCCAGTGCTTCAGTGTGGCAGACAGCACGAACCCCACCGGCAGTCTTTACGGTATCGCTCCCGCCCGGCGCGTCGTCAGCCGGGACGGCGAGTGGTACCTGCTGCAGATCTTCGCCGAGGGCCCGAAGGCGATGGTCTTCGTCAATGGCGAGAAGGTCTGTGCGACGAACCAACTCAAACCTCCCTACCAGGGAGGCATCGGGTTCCAGCAGCATACGCCGGGAGCCGTCATTCAGTATCGCGGCGCCCGAATCAAAGCGTGGCCCCAGGGGTTCTTGAAATAAACGTCAATATGTCATTGCAAGGAGCGCAGTGACGTCGTAGAGACGCAAAATCTTGCGTCTCTACCCGCGTGGGTTTGAGATTGCGTCGCTGTGCTCGCAATGACCTACCTGCCCCTCTACTATTCGTCTCTCACTTTGTTTGACGCTCCGGCACTCAGGAAGCACTTTCAGCGTGTTCGCTCCTCCGCACAAAGGAAGCCGAAGATCGCGGCGGCCGGACCGATGTTCTGGTGGATCGTGAACTCGCTGGCCATAGGCGAGCAGCGGTTGCTCAACCAGCGTTCGTTGCCGGGCCAGCGTCAATACCCGGATGGAGGGTCTGGTACGGCCAGGCATGGTCCCACGGCCCAGCGCCTTGTTCCTTGTCCTTGCGCCAGGGGCTGTAAGGAATCAGGCCCGGATGAAAACGCCCCCGGCCGTTGTACCAGGCGTCCATGTGGAAGATCTGGGTGGGATAACGCGGTCCCAGACCGGTGACCCAGGTCTGGTTGAGAGAATTGCAGCCGAGGAAGTAGTCGCAGGTGGTGTAGAGGGCCGCCAGATAGCGCCGGGCCCGGCTCGGGCTCGGAAGATCGCGTCAGCGTATAGGCCACCGCGCCCGGGAGCACCAGCGGCGTGGTCTGCTGGCCGATGAGCATGGGCATGTAGAAGTCCCCGCCCCAGCGCAAGGCACGCTTGCGCCGCCGAGGAAAGCACCACCTGGTCAGCAGTGAAGAGCGTCGCTGCACGCAGGCGTTGCAGTAACTCGGGACGTGGTGCGGTCTTCCCACCGCTCAAAGCATAGACGAAGGGTCCGTAGGCAGCATCGTCCGCGAGCTTGGTATCCGCTTTGATCCACTGCGTATCCGCCGCCAACTGCGTTCTCATAGCTCTCCTCGCCCGTCAGTCGGAAGAGACACGCGGCAGCATAGGCGCGCGGATGACGAAGGACTGCCGCCCATTGCTGTCTCGTCGCCGTGCCGCGTGTTCGCCTTCGCCCAGGCATAGGCCTCCCGTGCTTCCTTCTCCCAATCCACTCCCGCCGGATCGCGTTTCACGCCGGCCAGTTGGTACGCGTAGGCCAAGTGGGCCGCCGTGCCGGCGTACCGATAGGTGGACCAGGGGTCCTCGCCGGAGACCATCCAGGTCCGATCGGTGTCCTCCCACGAGCCACGACCGACCTTCTTACCTTCGGCCGTCGTGCCCTCGTCGCTGCCAAAGGCGTCGCCCGCTACCCGCAGGCCCACGCCGCCTGTGCCCCAGCCTTTCGCCACCAGTTCAGCGGCGAAGCCGTTGGCAGAACCGCGGCAGCCACGCGGCCTCATCGAGGATGTCGGGAACGCCGTTGCCGCTCTCCGGGATGTTCAGCTCGCCATCCCGGAACTTGCCCGGCCCCATTTCATAGACGAGCAGCAACTCCTGGGCAACGCGCAAGTGCGTGTAATAGCTGTCCCAATCTCCGGCATCCTGGTACCAGCCCCAGGTGTCCTCCAGGGGACCATGTGAATCGGCCATGAGCTTCTTGGCGTCGCCTCCCTCGCTCCCCCACTCCGGCCAACGGACCCGGGTGTAGCGGAGCTTGCCGGCAAAGCCGGGCGTCAATTTCGGATTATGCGGCGCGGGACGCTGGAATTCCGTGTAGGGCCGCTGTAGCGCGATGCCCGAGCGATTGTGGTACAGAGCCCGTGCCACCGTCAGGAAAGCCGAACGGTAGACATCCGCGATCGATGCGAAACGGCCAGGAACAGCCTATGCCTTCGACCGCCACCACGTAGCGGCCGGGCCGGTGGAAAGAGGAGAAGTCGCACTCCCAGACGTCAGTCCCAAGGAAGTTGCCGTAGGGCGGGGAGTCGGATTTGTGGGCGGTCTCCGCGGGTCTCCTGGCCATACGGAAGCGCACCTGGCCACTGAAGAGCACTCGTGCCGCTGTCGTGGTCGACCAAATGAAAAGGACGCCCCTCGTAGGCCTTCAGGTCCAGCGAGTCCCCTGTCGCCCATCCACAGTGATACGACGTAGGCGATACTTCTGCGGTGCGTCGGCACGTAGCCGAGCAGGTTGACGTGGACCGCCTCGGAGCGGGCCTTGGCTCGTCATCGAACTTGAGCTTCCACTCCTGGCCGTTGGTCGCCAGAGCGCCGGTCCGGACGGTGTAGGTCCGTCCCGGCTGCATGGCGGTCGGGCAAGACCGAGGTAGAGCCAGTGCTCCTCGGTCGTGGTCGGGGCGGCGTGTTGACCGCGCGGCCGTTTTCCCATGTGTCGACGAACCAGGCGAAGTCCATGCCCTTGCTCTTGCGCCCCACTCGATGGGGAGCTTCGCCGTCGCGGTAGGCCGGATCGTCCGGCGCTCACGACGCGTAGCTCTCCGCCCGCGAGGCGGCGGCCATGTCGAGCGGATCGACGAAGACCTTCTCTTCACCGCGCGGCTGGCCTCGTTGATGGTGTTGCACGTAGCCGTCGTTGAAGTGCAGCATCACGATGCGGTCGGTCAGCGGTTGAACCTCCACCAAGTCGGAGGCCGACGCGAGCGAGGCCATCAAGACGATGAAGCCCGCCGCGATCCTGACCGATAGGTCAACCTGTCGTCGTTCCATTTCTCCTCCCAATCAAGTCCTGGGCATAAGGAAACAAAGCCGGCGTCCCGCCGGTGTGCCAAAACAACACGGAATGCTCCCGGGACAGTTCCCCGCGTTCAATCATGTCGATCAGCCCACCCATGGCGCGCCCGGTATAGACCGGGTCAAGCAGTATCCCCTCTGTCTGGGCCACCATCCGAATAGCACGCCGCTCCAAGTCCCCTACCACACCATAGCCGTCACCCAGATAGTTCTTTCGGATCGTCAGGTCGGAGGCCGAAAAGCGATCCTTGACGCCCAAGCGTTCCGCCGTCGCGTTGGCAAGCTGCGCGACATGCTCGTCAAACGGAACGTCTCCCGAGGCACCCTTGTCGATACCGATCCCAATGAGTTCACAGTCCAAGCCAAAGAGACTCTTGCCGACGGTCAGGCCCGCCTGTGTCCCGCCGGAACTGGAGGCAAACACAATGTGCGTGATGGATTCGCCCAATTGTGCGAGTTGCTGGCTCAGTTCTCGCACCGCTTCCACAAATCCGGCCGCACCCATCGTGTTGGAGCCGCCGTACGGGACCACGTAGGGCTTGTGCCCCGCCGACCGGAGCGATTCCGCGATTTCGGGAATCTTCTCCCCCTTGCGTAGCTCCCCCGTCCAGTGAATCACAGCCCCGAAAAGCTGGTCCAGCAGGAGATTGCCCTCGGGAACCGACGGGGCCTCACCCCCAAGAACCAAATGACAGCGAAGACCGCAGGCGGCTGCAGCGGCGGCCGTCTGGCGGCAATGGTTGGACTGCGCCGCGCCCCCGGTAATCAACGTGTCGCATCCCTGCGCCAGGGCCTCACCTACCAGGAATTCGAGTTTCCGGACCTTGTTGCCACCCAGGGCCAAGCCGGTTTGGTCGTCTCGCTTCATGAAAAGACGAGGACCCGCGAGTCTTTCCGTCAGACGAGCGAGCTTCACCAGCGGGGTCGGAAAGAAACCCAATGAGTATCGTGGCAGCGGTTCGTATGGCAAAGCGGGAGACAAGTCACACCCAAGTCAGTTCTTCTGGTACACCCGGATTGCGTCGCACTCATAATAACTCGGGAACGGCGTGGTCGCATCGCACGGTCCCGGCCAGCGGGCGTCGATCCCGAAGTTGACCAGCAGATACATCGGCTCATTGACGATCGCCTGGGCGTCGGTGAACCGCGCCCGCTCGACGCCGTCGACATACCACAGGATCTTGTCCGGCTCCCACAGCAGCCCATAGGTGTGGAACTCCTGGCTGTACGAGAAACCGTCCTCGGTCCAGCTCTTGCCGAAGGACTTGTGCCCCTGGGCATTCCAGTGATAGTGCATGTGGAGCTGCGGGTCGTCCTTGATCGTCTCGAAGATGTCGATCTCGGGCGGCCAATGCTGCGGATACGGCAGCAGCCAGAACGCCGGCCAGAATCCCTTGCCCGCCGGGATCCGGAACCGCCCTTCGAAATAGCCATACTTCTGCGCGAACTTGCCGTAGCTCGTGACAACCGCCGAGGTGTACTTCTTGCCGTGCGACGGCTTGTCCTGAACCTTCAGCCGCAACAGGCCTTTCTCAACCAGCACGTTGTTCGGATCGCAATAGGCGTTGTAGTTGTGTGTCTGGCCCCACTGATAACTGGGAATCCATTTCGAGGAGTCCAGCTTGTCGCCGTCAAAGGTGTCCTCGAAGGTCAGCTTCCAGTTGCCCTCCGCGGGCGGTCCTGAAACCCGCGTCGCCGTTGAGGCACTGGGCTTGGGGCTGTTGTCGGCTGCGTTCTTGTCCCGCGCGTAGACGCGAGGCGTAGTCGATATAGTAGCGCTGCGGGAAGATGGCGTCGTCAATCCCTTTCTGGCCGCCCCACGAGCCGCCAATGGCCAGATTGAGGATCAGATATTGATCCTTATCGTAGGGCCACGCGTCGGCGCCCGTCCCTTCGTTGCGGAAGGTGAAGTACTTCTGGTTGTCCACGAAGAAATCGATGCGGTCGGGCTCCCACTCGATGGCATAGACGTGAAATGCCGTCGAGGCGTCGGCGATGGTGATCTGGTCGCCTTTGCCGGTGCCGATCGCGTGGTTGTACTTCTGGGTGTGGATATTGGCATGAATGAGGCCCGGCTCAAAGCCGACGAACTCCATGATGTCGATCTCGCCGCAGGCGGGCCAGCGGACCTGCCGATTGGTGCCCAGCATCCAAATCGCCGGCCAGGTGCCCCGGCCGGAAGGCAGCTTGGCGCGGACCTCGATCCGACCATAGGTCCAGCTCGCCTTGCCCCGCGTCGTCAGACTGGCGGACGTGTATTCCGCGAACTGGCGCCCGCGTCTCCCGCGACCCGTGTCCTTGGCGTTGGGATCGTAGGCCGGATTCTTCCATTGTTCTTTCCGGGCTTCGATGATCAGCATGCCGTCCTCGACGCGTGCATTCTCCTGGCGCGCGCGGGTGTAATACTGCTGCTCGTTGTTGCGGATGAACCCCGTTTCATAGTCCCATTTCGCCGGGTTGGGCAGCCCCGGTTCATTGAAGTCATCGGACCAGACCAGCTTCCAGTCGCCGGCCCACGCGGGCGCGGACAGGAGCACCAGCAGCCCCATCAGAACGTGCTTCTTCATAGAAATCCCCTTTCCGGCTGTTCTTGCCTGCGAGAGACATACTCTCTCATTGAGTGAATATACCCTCATCCACGCGGTTTGGCCAACCCGAAGATCGTCCCAGCGTTTCCGCGCAAAGCCCCAACTTTCTCCGTCTTGGAGTCTCGGAGACGTCTTGTTTCGATCCCGAATTGAGCACAATGGCCCCGGATCCCTTGCCTGCACCGATTATCGCGTCGTGCAGGCATTCGAGCTTGAAGTGTTGTCGGGCGGGCACTATGCTGACAGTCGGAAGATCACAACATGTAGTCCGGCATGGCTAAAGGGAAAGAAGTATATGATCCTATTTCTACTGTAACCGTTTTATCCCGAGCCGCCGGGGTGGAGACGCGGCGGGAACTGACCCGTCCGGGCGTGCCAGTGGTAAATTCGCGTTTGTTCGTTGCGCACCAGCACGTCGGTGACCTCTTGCGCGATCTGTCGAGCCGTGGGGGCGGGATGACGCAACAGCCGCGCGAGAATCTCCCGCACCTGTGGCACCGTCGCCGCCGGTGTTTTTTTCCCCCCAGCACCACCCGCTCCCAATTCAGGAACCACAAGGCCAGCAGCGACAACGTCATATGATGATGCCAGCCCACATAACTGCGAACCTCGTAATGGTCCAAGCCAGCCTCGCCCTTGCCGTGCGCCAACATCTGTTCCATCTGGTGGCGGCGGCCATGGGCTTGCACCCATTCCTCCAGCGACCTCTCCTGAGGAGCCCAGGCCACGTGGTAACTGACGTCCGGCGCGCTCCCCTCGGATTCCCAATGACGAATCACGATCAGCCACTCCTGCGGTCCCAAACGCTGGTCTTGGCGGGTCCGCACCGAAGTCATGACGGCTTGGACCCGGAGAGGTCCTTTCTGACCGTCCGAGACGGTGAACTCCTGCCAACGCGACGCCGGGTGGGCCGCGGCCCAGGCCTCCGCCCTTCGAAACGGCACTTCACGGAATTTCGGGGACGCCTTACTTATTTCGGTCTTGAGATGAGTATGGTGAAACTATGTAGCAAGCCCCAGAATTAAATGCGACAATCGGGCAACCAGTTCTTCGCGAAAGCGGGAGGCTCATGGCGCCGGCGGTTTCTTCCCTTTGGGCGTTGACGTGACCGCGGCAGTCAGAAGGAACTGCATCGCCTGGTCGACCTTCATATCGACCGGTCTGATGTTGGCCTTGGGGACCATCACGGTGAAACCGGCGAACTGATAGCTCATGGGAAGATAGACGGCCACGGTTTGCTCGTCCCCAATGCCCTCGGGCAGGTCGCCGAAGTCCTCCCGCGTCACCAAGCCCATCAGACGCACATTTCCATCGGCAAGAGTGACCATGACGGTCTTGCCGAATTCCTTCTGCTTCGAGGCATCGAAGAACCCGACCATGTCGCGGATGGAGCCGTATAAGAATTTGATGCCCGGGATGCGCTGCAGCAATGTCTCGCCCAGGGAGAAGATCTTGCGGAACAACCATAGTCTCAGGAGTACGCCGATTCCCAGCGTGATCAGGAGTCCGGCCAGCACGCCCAAGCCGGGGACATAGTAAGCATCGCCGACGATGAGCCGCATGCCTTTGCCGAGCACAGCTTCCGCGGACGCCGCCAACCAATGGACGAGGTAAACGGTTAACGCGATGGGGAGGATCGCAATCAGGCCCTGTAGAAACAGCGTGCCGAGTTTCTTCACTGTGCGTACTCCTTGCGAATCATCGCGCCGACCTTCCGGAGTGTCTGGACGTCCACCTCACGCAACCGCCCCGCGTGATCAGGCCCGACATCGAGGGAAAAGATGTTGCCGAACTTCACCGCGCCGAGATAATCGCGATAGAGCTTCTCCGCGGGATGGCAGAGCGCATCGTGGACCGGCAGCGAGTAGAACCACATCGCGCCACCTTCGTGAGGCGGCAGAATCGGATATGTGAATTCGGCGAGTCGGTAGCTCTTGCTGGGTGCGTCTTTCATGTATGGACCCGCCGCCGCCTGCTCGTCGAGCGGGCCGGGCCGGCCCAGTTCGCCGAGGCGGATGTCGGCGCCCTGCTGGTCGCCGTGGTTGAAACCGATGAAGCAGCCGGGTTGGAGCGATTTGCAGAAGGCGATTGTCTCGGCGTGGCTAAAGCCCCCATCACCGATCGCGTGATCGAACCATATGTACTCAATCGGGCCGTATTGCGTGAGCAGCTCCTTGAGCTGGGCTTTCTTCATTTCGGGGTTCTTGCCACCACCGCCTTCCCCGCCCTTTCCGTCCGTCGCGCCGGGCCAGGTCCAATCGCCCTCAGAGAAATAGAGCGCCAGCTTGATGCCGTATTTATCGCAGCTCTTACGCAATTCGGCGAGGACGTTGCGGCCGAGCGGTGCCTTCGTCACCTTGCGATCGGTGGTCTTCGTGTCCCAGAGACAGAAGCCGTCATGGTGCTTGGTCAGAAACAGGATGTAGCCCATGCCGGCTTCCTGGGCCGTGCGGGCCCACTGGTCGGTGTCGCAGGCGGTGGCTTTGAAGAAGCTCACATCGCTGATGCCCGGGGTCCACTCCTTGCCGGAGAACGTGCTGAACGACCAGCAAAGGAACATGCCCCACTTCAGCGACTTCAATTCCTTGGTCCGCTGAGCCATGTCCACGGGTTCCGCCGTTGCACGCAGCGGCAAGATGCCCGATGCCGCCATGGACGCCCACATGACGAAGCGAATTGCTTTCATAGACTTCCTCCTTGCATCATGGTCCATCACCACATGGGATCCCAAACGGGCAGCTTGATGGGGGGCTGTTCGAGAATCTTCAGGACGTCGGCGGGCGCGTAATCGCGGCGTATGATGACCTTGTACACGTTGTCCGTGAACCAATCGTCGTACATCGTCCACAGCCCTTTGTCGCCGCAATCCGAGCCCCAACTGTTCTCGACCAGCCACTTGACGGGCTTGCCGTCGCGCAGGTCCACGCCGATGAACGTCATGCCGTGATTGACCGTGCTGTCGCGCGAGAGCAGCCGCTCGGCCTTGCTCAAGCCCAGCCCGATACCATACACAGACTCGTAATCGTACAGGTGGCGGGCCATGATGCCCTTGCCCCGGTCCTGGTCCGGCGACACGTCCGCGTCAAAGCACACCGCCTTGTTGTCGAGGATCGCCTTGACCGCTGCGTCCCTGAGCACCTGGATCTCCACATTGGCGTAATTCGAGTTCCGGCCCCCTTGCACACTGTTCGTCAGATCGATCTCGTAGTGCTTGCCTTTCGGCCGGATCGGGTCATCCGCGATATTGACATACTGACTCAAGTCGAGCCCGACGAATTCCTGGTAGAAGGACTTGGGGGTGAACGTGCGCAGCGTGCTCCACTTCTGCTGGACCTGATAGTCCTTCGACTTCTTGTCTTTCTGGCTTTCGGCTTCTCCGCTCTTCGCGCCGGTCTCGTGATCGTCCTTGTCCTTCAGCTTATAGCGCCAGGCGAACTCGGCCGGCGGCACACCGAGATTGAGGACCAGCACGCGATAAACCTCGGCCAGCATTTTCTCCTTGGCCTCCCGCATCTTCTCCACGGACCCCGTTTGCTGGTAGATCTCCCGCAGTTGGGTCGCCTGTCTCCGCAGAGCCAGCGCCAGCACACGGTTCATCATGTCCGTCCCCTCGGAGTTGACGGTCTCGGCCATGGCCTCCTTGGGAACCACGCCGTGCTTGGCCGCCAGATCGGCGAAACTCTCCCAATACCCGCCGTCCGGACAAGGATCTTGCAGCAGGAACACGACTTCGCGATCCATCAGGTCCCGGTCGCGCTCGGCGATCATACATTCGAGGAACTTGTTGGCTTTCTCCAGCTTGTCCCAGAACTGCAGGTAAACCTGCGAGAACTCGAACTCGTCCACGTCGAGCTTGTTCTGGAGGACTTGCTTGAACAGATTGAAGCCGGCGAACATCCAGCACCGCCCGCTGGCCTTCTGGTTGCTAATGCCCTTGGTTTTGATCTGGTGGCTGAACGTGTTGTTGTGGTCGGCCAGAATCTCCCGGTTCTCGGCGATTCCTTTGATGCCGGTGGCGGTCAGGGCGTTGCGCATGGCCCGTGCATACGGGTCCATCTGGAAACCGCCGCGAATCTTTTCGACCAGCGCCGGTGTAAGAGACCCATCCTGGGCCAACGCCCCCGCAGACAGGCACGCCAGCAACAGAGACCATCCCACGAACCAAAGCCCACACTTTCTCATATCCGCACTCCTACAACGGTGTCGCAACCAGTCGCAAGCCTCTGCCGAATACCACAGACGGCGCTCCACACAGGGCCCGGGGCCATAGTATCTGCGTACTGTATCCGATCTCAAGGGCTCATCACAGGACAATTCCCGCGCCTCACTTGCCGGCGACTTCGGCCCAATCCGGATACCGTACTCGCCGACCGCCGGCGTACTCCCACCAGACGTTGTCCCAGACCCACTTGCCGTCTTTGTCCAGCCTGAGACCCTCCAGGACCACGCGCTCCGGTGGCCCGTTCTTCTTTACAAATTCCTGCCCGAAGCGGGCGGCGACCGCGTGCCCGGGCGCACTATCGAGGTGGAGGTAGACACCGATGTAGAGCTGGTGCGAGCGGTACCGCATCGCCGGAGTGAACCAGGCGAAAGGCTGCTCGCGGTTGCCGCGATAGGTGCCGAGCGTGTAGGCCCACAGATTATCCAGATCTTTGCGATTCGGCGTGGGCAAGGTGTTCCCGGGCCAGCCGACAGGACACTCGCCGGCCAGGTCGAGCCCCAGACGGGCGATGTCCCGGTAGAACCGCCAGTAGTATGGCTGAACCGGGCGGGCCTTGCCGCCGGTATAGTCCACGCCGCTCAGCGCGGCGTAGCCGCCGTCCTGGAAGACGCTGGCAAAGCCGAGCCGCTTCATCATCACGAGCGATTTGTAAACCACGTCGTCGTACCAGCCAGAGGTGAGCGACATCGGCGTCCAGTTGTAAGGCGTGCGCTGCGGGTGGGAGCCGTCGCGTGCGACGCGGATCCAACCTGGGTGCTCACGGATCAGGGGCAGGCCCCGAGCCTCCACCAGAGGCAGTGCGGGCGGATAGGTTTGTTGCTGATAGCCGTAGTAAGGGGTGTAGAATCGGGTGGACAGGACGTTGGGGAGAGCCTGTTTCACAAACTCCGGCCGCACCCAGTAACCGTATTCGATCCCCGCCGCCGCGAAGCGCCGGTTCATCTCCAGGATCGCCTGGTTCAACGGATGCTTCGGGTCCAGGCGAATCGCGTCATCCACCGTGTAGGGCGAAGAGGTCCAAAGCTCGTGGCAACCGCCGACACGGTCCGCACCAACCGCCTTCGCACGCGTTGCGGTTTTCTCCCCCCACTCGGCCAGCATTCTGTACCGCTCGGCCGGGGACTCGACCCGCAGCACTTCCCGGCCCGGTCCCCAGTAATCCCAGGCATAATCCAGGCAAGGCAAGTCGCGCTTCAGGCCGTAGAGATCCGCGAGCCCCCGGCGGTAGTGGAACGTGGCATCCATGAACCGCTGGGGCGCGGGCGGGATTTCCCCGGGGGCCCAGAGCCACTCGAGAGTCTCCACCGCCAGAGGGCGACCATCAGATACGACATCGACGGCGTAGTTCGGCCAGAGGCCATCGTGCCCTTGCGCCGCATAATTTCGCCAAGCGTACGAGGTGGCAAAGTAGTAACGCCGGGGCGCGAGAATCAGCGTCCCTTTGGGGAAATGGGCGAAGAGGAAAGGCATCACCTGGGTCGCGCACTCGGTCGGGTGGAAACCGGAGGAGCCGCGCGGCGAACCGCAGCCCTTGCCGTCCTTGCCCTTCTCCCAGTGCGTCTCAAGGAGAAACGATTCGCTCGACCACCGCAGTTCGTAAGTGACCGCGCCACTACAGGACCCATCCACACCGAAGCCGTCATTCGGGCAGACCGAGAAACCGTCCTGATAGTACGAGGGCACCTCCAGCTCGGTCCGCCGCGCCAAGCCACCGTACTTCGTCCCCCCGAGATCGCGCGTCACCGGCGTCCAGGTCTCCCGCACGGTGGCCCAGATCCAGACATCGTGCGTGGTGCCTTGTGGAACACCGGGGCCTGCAAGCGGGATACGGTACTCAACGATGAGCCGATTCGCCGAGATCGTGTGGCCCACCCAGAGGGCCGCCATCTGCCCCTTTCGCAGCCGGTAGTCCAAGTTGAGCGCCGGCCCGGCGGCGGGACGCTCGGCCGTGGCGGGCAGAGGCTTGGGCAGACCGAATTCGTCCAATTCGGCCAAGTCGATCGCGTTGCCGTAGGGCTTCGGGTAGAGTAGATGTGCGCCGTCGGGCGCGATCCAGTTGCGGGCCCGGGCCAGATCCAAGTCGAAGACCAACCGGTGGCCATTCTCGAAGAGAATCGTCAGTGCCCGCGGGAGGTGGATCGCTTCCGAGCCGGGCACCTGGATGTCCGCTGGTCCCACGGTCACCGTTGGCGCTCCGGCCGCACGGGGTTCCACCACGACCTCATTCGAAGGCTCGCTCTCCTTCCCATCACGCAGCACCGAGGTGACGCGGTAATGGCAGGCCAAGCCGTTCCTCAGACCTGTGTCCGCGAACATCGTCCCGGCGATCGGCTTGGGCGTGACGAGTTCGAATCCGTTCCCCTGCGCCGGACGCCGGTACACGCAGTACCCGACCAGATCCGCCTCCAGGCCCGGATTCCATTCGAGGAACACTTGGCCGTCCGCGGCATCGGCAATGAGAGCGGAAGGCGGCCGCACAGCGGGCGGATCGAAGGAAGGAGCGGCCGCCGGATTCGCGGAAGCCAAAGGCGCAGTGAGGGCCGCCGTCACAAGACCCAACAACACGAAGCCAGGATGAACTCTCATTCGGGATTCTCCACGTGACGCCATAGACTGTGTTCCTTGACAGTACGTGTTCCATGATACTCAGGTATAGCGTCTGATTGCAATTGCTCCGGGCTCGGATAGGCCGGCCTTGACGTGCCGGGATTCGACAATAAGATCGTCACTTGGCCCGTGTTTCGCACGGGGTTCCGCACTTGGTGGAAGGATGGTTCATGGCAACCGCAGTGGAGACCGCTACAGGCCATAGTGTGCCAACCCCATACAATATGAGGTACATCTGGGCCGTTTGCGTCGTCGCGGCCCTGGGCGGGCTGATGTTCGGCTATGACTGGGTGGTGATCGGCGGCGCCGAGCTGTTCTACGAGCGTTGCTTCCATCTGGTCTCTTCGCTGGCCATCGGTTGGGCGATGAGCAGTGCCTTGGTCGGCGCGTTGATCGGGGCCTTGGCCGCCGGCGCCCTCAGCGACAAATTCGGTCGCCGGCCCTTGCTGCGGCTTGCCGGGCTCCTGTTCGTGGCAACCTCGATCGGCACGGGGTTCGGCGCCGAGCTTTCCCCTGTTCGTGACCAACCGGCTGCTCGGGGGCGTGGCAATCGGCATCGCCTCCAATCTCTCGCCCATGTATATCGCCGAGATTGCCCCGGCCCACCTGCGCGGCCGGCTCGTATCGGTGAATCAATTGACCATCGCCCTCGGCGTGATGGCGGCGCAGTTGGTGAATTGGCTGATCGCCGAGCCGACTCCCGCCGGCATTGCCGTCGCCGCACTCCCGCCGGATTCCTGGAATGTGGTGACCGGCTGGCGTTGGATGTTCGGCGTCACAGCCATCCCCGCGGCGGTATTCTTCTTCGCCATGCTTTTCGTCCCTGAGAGCCCGCGCTGGCTGGCCAAGAAGGGACGGTCCGATCTTGCCCGCAGTGTGCTCACGCGGATTGGCGGCCCAGTCTACGCGGAGCGCTCAGTGCGGGACATTGAGGCCACGCTGGTCAACGAGATCGATCGCGTGGACCTGCGCGAGCTGCTCGACCCCAAGATGCGCAAGATCCTGATGGTCGGCGTGGTGCTGGCGGTCTTCCAGCAGTGGTGCGGGATCAACGTGATCTTCCAGTACGGTTCGCGCATCTTCGCTGACGCGGGCTATGAGGTCTCCGGCATCCTGTTCAACATCGTCATCACCGGCATCGTGTCCGTGCTGATGACCTTTGTGGCGATCGGCACCGTGGATCGCTGGGGCCGGCGTATCCTGATGTTGAGCGGCGCCCTGGGGCTGTCGGTAATCTATCTCTTGGTCGGCTGGGTCTATCATCGTGGCCTGCAAGGACCGATACCGGTGACACTCGTCGTGGCGGCCATCGGTTGTTACTGCTACTCTCTGGCGCCCATCACCTGGGTGATCCTATCCGAGATCTTCCCCAACCGCATCCGCGGCGGCGCGATGTCGGTCTCCGTCGTGGCCTTGTGGATGGGCAACTTCGCACTATCCCTCACTTTTCCGGTGCTATACGAGAAGTTGGGACTGGCGCGCTGCTCCTGGCTGTACGCCGGAATCTGTTTCGCGGGTTTTCTGTTCATTCTGATGCGTCTGCCCGAGACCCGAGGCAAGACGCTCGAAGAGATCGAGAAGGAGTTGGTAGATTAGGATGGTCATTACTCCCCGTCATGTCCTCCGCTTGGTGCTGGAGGGCAAAAAACCACCCTACGTGCCCTGGTCCTGTGGCTTCACGAAAGAGGCCAAAGCCAAGCTCCAGACATACCACGGCACCGAGGACATCGACGTACCCCTGCAGAACCACCTCCTCAAGCTGGGCAGCGACATCGGCTTCTTTGAGGACCTCGGGAACGATCGCGTGCGGGATGTATTCGGGGTGGTTTGGAATCGCAGCGTCGATAAGGACATTGGCATCGTGGAAGGATGCCTCTTGCCAAGGCCAACCCTGACCGGCTACCGGTTCCCCGATCCGCTGGATCGGCGGTTCTTTGAAGATATCCCCTCCAAGATCACAGCGCACCCGGATCGTTTCCGGGTCTTCCAGATCGGATTCTCACTGTATGAGCGGGCCTGGACCCTCCGCGGCATGGAGAACCTGCTGCTCGACTTTGTCGCCGAGCCGGCCTTTGTGCAGGACCTGTTCAATGCCATCGCGGATTACAACATCGCCCAAGTCCGTGAGGCTTTGAAGTACGACATCGACGCCGTGTATTTTGGCGACGACTGGGGCCAGCAGCGCGGGCTGCAAATGGGCCCCGCCCATTGGCGCCGGCTGATTCTGCCCGTGCTCCGGCGCATGTACGGCGTGGTCCGTTCTGCGGGCAAGTTCGTGATGATCCACTCGTGCGGCAAGGTGGACGAGTTGTTCGACGACCTGATCGAGGCGGGCGTCAATTGCTTCAACCCCTTCCAGCCGGAGGTCATGGATGTCCACGCCCTGCTGCCACGCTACCGTGGGCGGCTGGCCTTCCACGGCGGGCTGTCCACCCAGCGAACGTTGCCTTTTGGTTCGGTAGACGACGTGCGTCGGGAGACCCGTCGTTTGCTGAGCCTCGGGCGAGAAGGCGGGTACATCTTCGCTCCGGCCCACGACGTGGAAGGCGACGTGCCTCTGGAGAACATGCAGGCGTTCATTGAGATCCTGCATCAACAACAAGGCTATCGCGGCTTGGGCGGAGGGTGATACGGATCGTCCCTAATGAGGTCTGACAGACAACTTGGTAATGGCTGGGTGCCATGCCTACGGCTTTGCGTAGGCATGCTTGGCCCGTCGAGTCAGGCATGTCTACGAGGCGTAGACATGGCACCCGCAACCAGGAGAAGAACATGGGCATTTCGCTATTCACGATTGTCGTTCTTGCCCTGTTGCCATCAACGAACGACGGGGGAGGAAAGCAGGCCAAGGACGCCGATGCCAAGCAGGCAAATGTCGTCACGACCCACTCCCGCGGCCTGCACGGATACATCAGTTACAGCACCTCCCGGCCGCCGGCACACAGCGATTATGGGGCGGGCATGGGTTTCTATTCCGCCGTCTGGCCGCTGATCGATGAGCCGGTTGCCCACTTTCAGATCGGCCTGCCCGGCGCCGTGGATCACGCCGGACAACTCCGATGACAAGGATACGCCCCTGGCTCCGGTCGGCACGCTGGCCCGGGACCATTGGCCCGAGCGCGGGCCGACCTGGAGCAGCGTCTTCCAGACCGTCGAGGGGGGTCTGGGCTACTGGGCGGGGAATCACTTCCGCTACGGCCCGCCGAAATTCAGCATGAACGCCACGCCGCAATGCTACGATTACGAAGTCGGGTCACCCGGCTGGTCGTTCTTCTACAGCAATGAAGCCCTGCCGGACAAGCACCTGGGCGTCGCCCAACTGAGCAACCGATTGCTGATTCCGCCGGACGGACTGCCCTTCCAGGGCAATCCCAACGGCCAGTTCCTGGGGTATACCTACATGGCCCTGCCCTTCACCGAGCCCACGCCGGGCGAGCCACCCACGGGCGATCAGAGCTGGACTTGTTTCCTCAGTGCGGCCAACTTCAAGGGCCCCATCGCCTACTACATCCCCGAGACTTGGAGCAAGATCGGCGGGTTGTTCCATTATCCCTTTATCTACGGCCGAGGACTCGATGCCCGGCCGGGCGAGATGGGCGGCGGCGCAATGGAGATCAACACCGTCCCGTGCTTCGAAGCCAAAGATGCACAGGGTGTGGTCTATTCGAAGATCCCCAAGTTGCAGTTCCCGGTAGATGATCAGGGGAACACGCTGCTGGTCCAGGACGTGGCGTACTACTCCAAGGCGGCCCTGTATGACGCCTTCAAAGCATGGCGGGACGGCGGTCCAGCCTGTTCCGAACGGTTCGACGAGAGGGGAACGTGGAAATGCACTCTCAAGACGCGCACGCCGCGTTTCGACCAGGCCGGCAAGGCGATCGGCGGCGTGGATAAGGTCCTGAACACGAAGGTCTTTGAGCCCAGCGTCTGGGGGCTGGAATGGCACAACAGCCTCATTAGCGACATAGGCCATTTCCCGCAGTACTTCAAGCAGGCCGGAGACGAACGTGTCGCCGTATCTGCGGCGGATGTGCCGCCGGAGACGCAACTCCGGACCCAGGAGTTCAAGCGGGCCGGACGCGGGCGCGCCCTACACCTCGCCGACTACCGGCGCCTGGAGTCATCCCGGCTCGGTGCGCGGTCCTTTCCAGGTCACGCTTGCCGACGGGTCGATAGTCACCTATTCCTGGTATCGCTTCGTCGATCAGCCCTCTTTCCAGCAGTACCATTGGAGCGACGAAAAGAAGGCCAGACTCCAAGCCTTCGTCGAGAGAATTCACGCTCACTGGCCGATCGACCGAGACTACATGGCGCCGCCCACCCGCGGCACTCTGGTGACCCTCGATCCAGCCCTGCTCGTGACGCCACCCGCCGGCCTGGAGATCGGCTACATACCCATCGTGATCCATCAGGAGGACGCCAGCGTCAACAAGTACCGATAATCATCGAGGCCGGCGCGGAGCCGCTCGAACTCGACGGCGGGGACCAATTGGCCGTCGGGTGTGGATTCCAGAGATGGCGCGATGCCGAGCATTCCGGCACAATCGTGCGAGGACGCACGCTCAGCGAGGCATCCCCGTGGCGCGATTTCTGAAACAGCGATGAGATCCTGGCCGAGACCCTCTGGAAGTCAGGAGCAGAATTCGCTACAATGAATACATATGACAAGAACAAACGGTCGATCCTGCCAGGTATCGGCTCCGATACGAGTCAGTAGCGGGGTGTACGGGGTCGGGAGCAGCGGAGGCATCTATGGCCAAGGCAAGTGTTGATCCGGCGGAATTGCGGCGGTTTGCCCGCGATCTGACACGTTTCAACTCCGATCTGGAGACCTTGATGGTCGGTCTGCAAGGCCGCCTCAAGGAGTTGGAGCGAAGCTGGACGGACCAGGAACAGAAACGCTTCACCCAGGAGTTCGAGCTCACGGTGAAGGCGCTGCGGCGTTTTCTCGACGCCTCCACGCAGCACGTGATGTTCCTGGCGAAGAAGGCACGTCATATTGAAGACTATCTCCAGCAGCGGTAGGAGCCGAAGATGAGCCAAGAGGCCAAAATCAGCTCCGTCGTCGTGCTCAAGCAGCTCCGGGCCTCGCTGGGCACCTTCGCCGGGACCGCCTCAGCGGCCTTGGACGAGGCGGGTACGGAGATCCAGCGCGTTACCCGCTGGCTGGAGCAGGACTGCTACCGGCACTGGAAGGTCCAGGTCCAGGTGCGCAGCGAAAAATTCACATGTGCGAAGCTCGCGCTGAAAGGACGACAGGTGCTCGACCGGACTCTTGCGGGGACGCCCAGCTCATGTGTAGATGAGAGAAAGGCCTTGAAGATAGCGGAAGCGCGGCTGCGCGAGGCGGAGCACAAATTCCAGCGGGTTAAGGCCTGGAGCCTGCGCTTGGAGAAGCAGATGTCGGACTACCGCGGGGCCGTGCAGCAGCTCGTCGAAGCCATCGACGTGAATATCCCGAACGCGCGCGCCAAGCTGGACAGGATGATCGACTCGCTCGAGGCGTATCTCGCTCTGGCGCCGCCGGAGATGCCCGGGACTGCGACGGAGAAAGCCGAGGCCGTTCTCGTGCCACCTGCGGATATAGCGGCGCCATCCCCGGCTGAGACGCAACCGGCTGCTTCCGGGAGCCCCGAAGAGGACCGCGACGCAAAGGGCGAGGCAGCACCGGTGGCGCCGGAGAATCCTGCCTCCGATCTGGGAAGAGAGGACCCGTGAGCGCCATCGAAAGCCGTGCCAAGTTGATTCAAGCCGCCAAGAAACTGATGGCGGACTGGCAGCAAGCCCAGGAAGCGTGGCGTGACGACAATTGCCAGCAGTTCGGCAAGAAGTTTATGACGCCGCTGGAGTTGAGCATCCGGGCGGCGACCCTGGCCCTGGAGCGGATGGAAGCCCTGCTTGACAACGCTCAACAAGATTGTGGGGAGAACTCGGGACCTGATCTATGAACAGTCGTCTGCAAGCCTATCTGGCCGGCTCCGAACCGGGGCAGGAGGGTACGGGGACCCCGAACGGAATGAACGGGCTCGGCCACACGCTTCTCCAGCACCAAGCATTGGACGAAGTGCTCCGACTCTCCACGGCGGTGATACAGCCCCTGGAATCTCAGATTGAGTCTGACTACCAGACGGCCAGACAGCGAGCCGAGGAGCGTTTCACGATTCAGAAAAGCAAGCTCGATTCCGAGTTGCAGACCCGCCTCGAGGAGATGCGAGGCCGGCACGATGCGCAGTTGGAGACGATCCGGGCGGATTACGAGAAGCAGTTCAGCACCATCAAGGTTGAGGCCCATCATGGGCACAACCGCGTCAACCAAAAAGCGGTGGAACTGGTCGGCGCGGCGGAGAAGGAATACCGCGACCAGGTGATGACGGCGGATTTCGTGGCCGAAGGGGCCGCGACGAGGATCCAGCAGGGACGCGTCGTGGCCCAGGTGGAGGTCCAGAACGCACGCCGGTACCTGGAGGCCCTCGCCACACACGCGGAGGGTCTGCTGCGCTTCTATCGTCAGCCCATCCCCACGCCCGGCGAAGCCGCGGAATCCAAGATGGAATCGGGCGAGAATCCCGCCGAAGTCTGCCGTGCCCAGCAAGCCCTGGCCGAACAGCATCTGAAAGCTCTCGAACGGCTGTTCCTCGCCCAGCTTTTCGCGGGAGTCCGCCCGGTACTGTTCGCAGGCGGGCTTTTCGCCACGGCGGGGATGTTGCTGGCTTTGTTGTACCTGCTGAAGGTCCCCTACCTTCCTCCCTTTCACATAACGGGTCCGGTCGCGGCGGGCCTCGTCGTCGTTCTGATCGGTCTGGGCGGGCAGGCCCTGTGGCAACGGGGCAAGCGCCAGGCCCAACGAACGTTCCAAGCCTTCCAAGGGGCCCTGCGGGGGACCCGGGCCGCTCTGGAGCAACACTACCAGCGGACCGTACAGAATCTCGAACAACAATCCCGGACCGCCTTGGAGCAAAAGGAGGCGGAGTTGCGAAAGGCCCGCGAGACTCTCGAAACGGCCCGGACGCAGGTCGACAAGCAGCGCAACACATCCCTGCAAGAGATCGACACACGCGGACGGGAAGCCCTGGAGCACCTCAAGCGGCAACGAGATAAAGCCGTGGCCGAGACCGAACACGAGTACCGGGAGCGACAAGGGACACTGGAACACGAGCACGATCAAAGCCTGGCCCAGGTGCAAGCCAAGCACGACGAAGACATGGCGGCCGCGGGGAACGAATATCGGACTTCCCGCCGGTTGCTGGAGGAACGCTGGGACCAAGGGCTGGCCTGTATCCAAGCCATGATCCAGGATGCCGCCGCTCTCGGGGAGCGAACCGTCCCGGGCTGGGACCATCTGCTGGCGGAGTCCTGGACGCCGCCGCAGGCCTCCGAATCCGTCGTCCGATTCGGGGCCTTCCAGGTGGATTTACGGCTGCTGGCGGACACCGTGCGGGCCCGGGCCGCCGCGGCTCCGGTGCCTGCGGGACCGGTGGTGCTTCCGGCTCTGCTGGAATTCCCCCGGCCGTGTTCGATCCTGCTCCAGGCGCCGCGGGAAGGACGAACGCTGGCGATCGAGAGCCTGCGCGCCGTGATGATGCGGCTGTTCACGTCTCTCCCGGCGGGGCGGGTCCGCTTCACGATTCTCGATCCCATCGGTCTGGGCGAGAGCTTCGCCGGATTCATGCACGCGGGCGACTACCAGGAGGCCCTGGTCGGGGGCCGCATTTGGACCGAGGCCCCCCAGGTTCAGCAACAACTGGAAGACCTTACCCAGCACATGGAGAACGTGATCCAGAAATACCTCCGCAACGAATTCGAGACAATCGAGCAGTACAATCAACAGGCGGGCGAATTGGCCGAGCCGTACCGCTTTCTGGTCATCGCCGATTTCCCGACCAATTTCAGCGAAGAGTCGGCCCGGCGGCTGAGCAGCATCATCCACAGCGGCCCCCGGTGCGGCGTCCATACGCTGATCGCCTATGACACGCGCCATGAGCTGCCGACCGGCATCGACATCAACGACGTGAGCGCCAATAGCATTCATCTGGTCTATGAAAAGGGCCAATACGTTTGCCAGGATCGAGTCCTGGGGCAATTCCCGCTCACCCTGGACCGCCCGCCCGAGGAAATGACCTTGACCAGGATCATGCACCTCGTTGGCAAGGCCGGCACAAGGCGGCGCGCGTGGAGGTCCCCTTCGAAGCGGTCGCGCCTGCCCCGGATCAATTGTGGTCGCTGAACAGCCGCGAGGAGATCTGCATTCCGCTCGGCCGCACGGGCGCCACGCGGCTGCAATCGCTGCGCCTCGGCCGGGGGGTGGCCCAGCACATGCTGATCGCCGGCAAAACCGGCTCCGGCAAATCGACCCTCCTGCACGTGCTGGTCACCAATCTGGCCCTCTGGTATGCCCCGGACCAGGTCGAGCTGTACTTGATCGATTTCAAGCAGGGTGTGGAGTTCAAGACCTACGTCACCCATGATCTCCCGCATGCCCGCGCATCGCCATCGAAAGCGACCGCGAATTTGGGTTGAGCATCCTGCGGCGTCTGGAGGTCGAAATGGCCCGGCGCGGCGAGCAGTTCCGCAATGCCGGCGTTCAAGATATCAACGCCTACCGGCAGAAGTTGTCAGTGGGCAGTTCTCAGTTCTCAGCCAACTGTCAACCGGGAACTGTCAACTGCCCACTGGCCAGCATGCCCCGCACCGTGCTGATCGTGGACGAGTTCCAGGCCTTCTTCGCGGAGGATGACAAGCTCGCCCAGGACGCCGCTGTTCTCCTGGAACAGCTCGTACGTCAGGGACGAGCGTTCGGCATTCACGTCGTCCTGGGATCGCAGACTCTGGGCGGCGTGTTCGGCCTGGCGCAGCACGATTGGACAGATGGCCGTGCGAATTGCCCTGCAATGCTCGGAGGCGGACTCCCAACTCATCCTCGACGACGAGAACGTCGCCGCCCGCTTGCTGTCGCGGCCGGGGGAAGCTATTTACAACGACCGCGGCGGCGCTTTTGCGGGCAACAGTCCTTTCCAAACGGCCTGGTTGTCGGATTCCGGCCGGGATTCCTACTTGAGCCGCATCACGGAGCTCGCACGCACCAAACACGTCTCCCATGCGCCCACGGTCGTCTTCGAGGGCAGCGCTCCCGCGGATATCCGAGACAATCACCTGTTGGCGGGATGCCTGGAGCAGGAAGCACCGACCGTCGAGACCATCGCACCACGGATTTGGCTGGGGGCGCCCGTGACCATGAAAGACCCGACCGCGGTGACGCTGCGCCGCCAAGCCGGGGCGAATCTATTGCTGGTCGGACAGCGGGAGGAGACGGCCCTGAACCTGACGGCAGCGGCCCTCGTCGGTTTGGCCGCACAGCTTCCGCGCCGGTCGACCCAGTTCGTCATCCTCGATGGAAGCGCACCCGATTCTCCCGATACCGGTGCGCTGGCACGCGTGACCGCCGCACTTCCCCACCCCTGCCGGCTTATCTCCTGGCGCGACGTTCCCGAGACGGTCGCAGAATTGGCCCAGGAGACAGAAAGACGCATGCAGGCCAATCAGCATGATGCGCCGGCCGTGATCCTGATGATCTATGGCTTGCAGCGGTATCGCGTCCTCCGCCGCAGCGAGGACGGTATAGGCTTATCCTTCGACGACCAGGCCCCGCCCCGGCCGGAGGTCCAGTTCGCGGAATTGTTGCGGGAGGGTCCCGGTGTCGGCATCCACGTTCTCGTCTGGGCCGATACCCTCAGCACCTTGGAGCGAACCGTGGACCGCCAGACCTTGCGTGAATTCGATCACCGGGTGCTGTTCCAGATGAGTGCGGCCGACTCCAGCAACCTGATTGACTCGCCCCTCGCCAATCAGCTCGGCCTCCATCGGGCGCTTCTGTTCAGCGAGGAACAAGGCGGGCTGGAGAAGTTCCGTCCCTACGGCGCCCTGCGCGACGACTGGTTGGCTTACGTCCGCGAGAAGTTGACCCTGAAGTCGGCACGGACAAACCGCAGGAAGAAGGAATAATCGACATTTCCCACGTCTGCCTGTTCCGCCAACCCCAGGAAGGAGCCGTAGCTGGAGAACGCCAAGTCGTCACCGCCGATGTAGATGGTGGAATACTCCGTTCCCGGTGCCGGCAGCGAAGTGGTGAAGATGATGTCGGCCCCGGCAAAGGTATGCTGCAACTGAGAGAGGATCGCGCCGATAACAGCCTGTTCTTGGCGTGTCAGAAATGCGACTTGGCTGTCTGGTTATCCGTAAAAGAATGGTTAGAATTTACGACGCGACCCCGTTCTTCCCCCTTCCTTTGGAGCCATAGGGCGATTGACGCGCCGCCAAGGGGCGGCAATTCATCAGCGCATCACCCAGCCCTGGCCTTTGTAAACCACGTCGACGGAAGATCTTAGGGCGGGATCGCCGCGCAGGGCGTAGGTCAGTTCGAGGGTCTTACGCAGGTAGACTGGCACAGGCTTGCCGGTCGTCTTGTCCACTGCCACAGGATGAGGCACGACTGCTGTCTCGTTGCTCAGGCCAGTCAGGTACACTTTGAAGCCCAAGGCGTGCGGGTCGAAGTCCTGCCAGATGATGGCGATGTCCTTGGCGTTGTCTTCGCCCTCCAGAATGCGGTTGGCGACCCCGCGGAGCGGCTCCAGCAGGGGATATCGGCTTTGATGACGCTGTTTGATCGCTTCGAAGACCGCCGGTGTCACGCCCTTGTCCCGCCGGCACGATCTGGAACGTGTCCGTCATCAGATCGCATTTCGGGAAGAAATCCGCGTCCTGGCCCGTGCGGTTGGTCACCGCCACGATCATGTACCAGAACCGCGTCTGCGCCGCCGGGGCCCCACGGCATTACGATCTGCTGCGGATGCTCGTATCGAACTTCCAGCGTCCATTGCCCCGTGTGTTGCACAATCGCCGGCTGCGGTGCGGCGGCCCAGCTCGAGCGTGCCGAAGCCTGCGTACAGGCCCACCACGGCCACCGCCAGGATCGTCCCATAAAGCACGTGTCTTTTCATCGGAACTCCACTCTACAGAGAGCTCAGTAGCATGGGCATCTTGCCTGTGAGTCGCAGGGCCATCTTGGCCCTGCCTCCACGGGCGCGACGCCCGTGATACACATGGGCGACCCGCACCCATGCTACGACACCCAGTTGCACTTTTTACCCATTTTACCCGAAGAGCCACACAAAGCCAAGAAGATTTTCGCCCTTGTCACGCCCGGATGGACTAACGAGTTGACAGCACCCGAAATCCCCGGTTTGCTATAGGCAGAAGAAGATTCAAGTTGGAAGTGTCAAGTCGGAAGAGTCCGCTGCGTGCCACTTCCAAGGGATGAATGGCTCGGATTGGGCATAAGGAGGCATTGTCATGACAGGATCGAAGCAGGGGCAGGGGCAATCGATCACGCGGCGGGGCTTCATCGCCGGGACCGGGCGGCGGCACTCTCGCTGGCCGTCGTGCGGCCCGAGGCGGTCGCGGGGACGCAGGCGAACAGCCGGATCAAGGCAGGCATCATCGGCCTGGGCAGTCGCGGCCGCATGATCACCGGCATGGTCCAAAAGCACGGCGGCTACGAGATCACGGCCGTGGCGGACTACTTCGAGCGCGTGGCGGACGCCGTCGGCGAGCAGTTCAGTGTGCCCAAGGCGAGCCGGTTCTCCGGCTTGGCGGCCTACAAAGGCCTGATCGCCAGCGGGGTCGAGGCCGTGTTCCTGGAGACACCACCCTACTGCTTCCCCGAACACGCCGAGGCGGCGGTTGAGGCCGGCCGGCACGTCTACACCGCCAAGCCTCTGGGCTGCGATGTCCCCGGGTGCCTGCGCATCCAAGCCGCCGCCAAGAAAGCCACCACCCATAAGCGGGTCTTCCTCGTGGATTTCCAGACGCGCACGGACCCGTTCTTCATCGAGGGCGTCAAACGCGTGCGCGAGGGCGCCATCGGCCGGATCGGTTTGCTGTCGTCCGAGTACAACGATGAGAGCTTCCGCGACCCCCCGAAGACCGCCAATATCGAGAGCCGCCTGCAAGAGCTGATCTGGGTCAACGACGATGCCCTGGGCGGCAGTTATCTCGTCAACGCGGGCATCCACGCCATCGACGTGGCCCTGTGGATCGCCGGCCAGATGCCGACGAGCGCCACGGGCGCTTCGCAGATCGTCCGGGCCGACCCGCACGGCGATTCCCACGATGTCTTCTCGCTCACCTACGAATTCCCGAACGGCATGATCCTGAACCATCGCGGCGAGCACCTCAAGAACCGCTCGGAGTTCCGCAGCGACTGCATCGCCCAGGGCCAGGACGGCTGGCTGGAGACCGGCTACACCTCGCGGGTCCGCATCCTCGGCACGCGCACCGGCTGGCGCGGCGGCGACGTCGTGAACCTCTACCCTTCCGGCGCCGAGCGGAACATCGACGCGTTCCACAAGTACGTCACCACGGGCGTCTACGACAACGCGACCGTCGAGACGAGCGTCAACGCGACGCTGGCGACGATTTTGGGCCGGGAAGCCGCCCGCCGCAGAACGAAGCTAACCCTCGAGGAGGTCCTGCACGAGAACCGCCGCTTGGAGCCCGACCTGTCTGGTCTGAAGGCATAACGGCTGCTGCCCGAGCCAATCCCGCCCCCCATTGACGAACAACTTCGGCAAATGCAGGGTGCCATGCCTACGGCTTTGCGTAGTACGACAGCGCAACTTTTTCTTCATAGATCACGCGGTATACAGGACTTCAATTGGCGGATATCGATGCCCAACGCGGTGAGCCGGCGGAGCGTCTTTTTCCAGTGGGCGATCCGCGCCTGTTGATTCCTGCGCTGGTAGCGCCGGAGGCGGGCCGCCGCTCGTTCGTACAGGCGGGTTCGCGCGGCCGACGAAGACGCCTGGGCCGCCACCCACGCACAGGCCGCCAAGCGGACTTGTTCGACCGTCAGGTAGAGGTCCTGCGGAGTTTTTTTTCTCCCGGTAGTGCTGGTGCACCCGCGCAGAACAACTGGCTCACTTGCGTCAGGTACCAGTGCCGGTGAAGGCCCTGCCAGGAACGCATCTCGAAATGGTCCATCCCCAACTCGCTCTTGGCGATCTCAAAACAGCGTTCGATGGGCGCCCGGCAGAACCCCACCCACAGCAACCCTTCGAGCGTAACCGTCCGGCCGTCGGGAACCAGGTTGGACAGGAAGTACTTGATCTCCTTCGGATCCAGAACGTTGCGGGCGACCAGCAGCGTATCGGTCGGCCCCGGCAAGCCGGTCGAGCCTTGTTTGCGGTAGAACGACGCGTGTTTGACCTCCCACACGATCGGGCCCTTTTCCCCATCTTTGATCCGGAACTTCTGCCACTTCTGTTTCTGAAAGAGCGGCGAATACACCGCCAGATTCCGTACCTCGCTGGCCGGCAGGTTCTTGCGGGCCAGGCGGGGATACCGCCGGGCCGAACGGCCGCGCGGCTTAGGGCCCGGACCCGGGTGCTGCAGGACCTGCGGCGGCCGCAGCCAGCCGGTGGCATCACAGGGGACCTCGCCCACGAAGTTCTGACCTATCTCCCGCAAGCCGTCCAGGAAGTCCTGCCCCCGGCCATAGAACTCATCAAAGGTCCAGGCCGCCACCCGGACCCCGTTGCCCAACGCCCGCCGGATCTGGTCCAAGGCGATCGCCGGCTTGGTGCGAAAGACCACCTCGTCCGGGACCCCCACCTCTTGCCGACGCACCGGGTCTTCGGCCCAGGCGGGCGGCAGATACAGATCGCTATCGAGCAGGCACTGGAAATCGCCCGCCGCGTACGCCAGGTGGACCCCGACGACGCAGTTGTCCCGCTTGCCGGTGTTGCCGCACCATTGCCGCTGGACCCCGGCCGTATGCCGGCCCTTCTTGGGATTGCCGCTCTCGTCCACGATCCCGATGGCCTGCGGGTGGGCATGCTCCCGGGCCACGATCCACTGGACGTGGTCCCGCAGCCGCGGCCCGTCCCACCGCAATTGGGTCACGAAGTTCTGCAAGGTCCGCGGGGTGACGCCGGCCGCCAACGCCATCGGCTCGATGCTCTTGCGCGGCAGATCGGACAACTGGCCTTGCACGTACGTACGCAGATGCTCCCGCGGCTCACTCCGCCCAAAACAATCCGCGAACTTGTGCAAGAACTTCTTCAATTCCCGACCCAGCCCTTTGATCTGTTGGACATCCATGTCGATCCTCCTGGTAAGTTGATCTTTCCCAAGGAGTTATCGACGTGCTCCCGTCGTTTTCTTGAGCCTATATTGCGCTGTCGTAGTAGGCATGTCTGGCTCATGAAGTCGGGCATGTCTACGAGGCGTAGACATGGCACCCGCCCGCCGGAGGGTTTCGATTACCGATCTTGCTCGTCAGAACTCACTAAACCACGCGTTGTCTACACAGCCAAGGCACGAGGGCGGACCCCAGGGCTGCCAGCAGCAGAGCACCCGGTGCCGGGACCGTCGGGTGAATGTCCCCGTGAATGGACGCATTATCGGTATCGGCAATGAAGGTGAGCACGCCCGTGAAGGGACTGGAAAAATCCACTTCCATGTACCGATACAGGTCGCCGGAGAACGATTGCCCGGTCAGACTCACCGGGCCGCTATAGGTCACAAGGATAGCGCCGGTGTATCCTCCCGCGTTCTGGAGATCGAAGGGCCAGCCACGTTCCGAGCCCGGCGTCAGCGCGGGGTCCGTGATCGTATCGAACGCGGTATCACCCGGGCCTGATCGAGAAGGCCGGAGGCCTCTTGTTGTGCCCCCGATCGATTTCTCCGAACTCACGCGACGCTGTCAGAGCGTCCGGCGGCGGCGCAGCCAGGTCAGCAGGCTCACGCCGAGACTGCCGAGCAGCAAGGCGCCCGGGGCGGGAACCACCGCCGGACAGGTGGGATCGATCACCTGCAGCACAACGTCGTTGCCGCCGGCGAACGAGTTGTAGCTGATCCGGAACATGTACGTGGAACCGTCGTACATTTCATCCAGCGTGGCCAAGTCTGACAAGCCCGCGAAGTGTCCGAGGACCGGGTCGGTCAGGTCATTGTCAATGATCGTGAACTGCTCGCCGACCGTCGGCTTGAAGTCCAGCTTCAGGCTCAGGACCCCGCCGCCCTTGGAATCCGCATCGAGATTGACCCCGCCCAGGACACGCAGTTGGTCGTATCCCGTCCCGCCGGTCGTGCCGAAGAGCTCGATCTCCAGAGCCCCGGCCGAGTCGAGGGCGTAATTGCCGTGGATCGTCGATATTCCTGCCAGCGCGGTCTGCGACCGGTCCGCATTGTTGAATCCCGGAGCGAGGGTACCGCCATGCTGGACCAATGTTCCCACACCGGCATACCGGATATCGTTGACCGCCACCCGACCACCGTTGAAATTGAAAATCCCGCCGGCGCCGATATCGAGGACGTTCGCGGCGAACAGGCCACCGTTCATGTTGACCGTGCCGGTGGTATTGGCGCCCCGGGCGACGTAAGCATTGCTTGCCGTGAGCGTGGTGTGGGCGCCGGTCGTGAGCGTCCCTGAGGCGGCGCCGACCGTGCCGGCGCCGTTGTAGTTGTTGCCCACGTACAGCGTGTCCACATGAATGTTGGCTGTGCCGGCCGACGTGTCCACCAAGCCCGTGCCCGAGCCCGCCTGTTGGTCGTTATAGCCGATTGTCAGGCCGGGCCGGAGGGGTGCGGTCGGCGTCCCGGCATTGAGCTGCGAGCCGGGGCCCAAGATCAGTGTGCCGCTCGTGCTGCCGGCGCCGTAATTTGCCCCGAGGGCAATGCCGCCGCTGCCGGCGCTATCGACGTAGGCGTCCACGGTCACGCCATTGATCGTCAGCGAGCTTGCGCTGGCCCCACTGCTCGCGTTGTACCCAATGTCTATCGCCTGGGGAGCCCCGGGGGTGCCGATCATCACCGAGCCTCCGCCGGTCCACGTCACACTGGCGCCATTGTCTGCCCCATCCCAGCCCACCTGAAGTGGATTTCCCTCGATCTTGAGCTGACGGCCGGTGGGGATATCCAGCGTGTGCGTGCCACCACCGAGATAGCGCAAAAGTGCGATCGTAAGATCGGCGTCCACGACACTCGTGCTATTGACGGCGCTCGTACTGCCGAACCGGACGGTGTCCGTACCGACGGGCGGCAACGGGTTGCCCGCCCCATCGGCCCAGTTGGCGCCGTTGGACCAGTTGGTGTTCGATCCTCCCCCGATCCACTCTTCCCAGCCGCTGTACGCTTGCGTAGACGCGGGTCGCAGTAGCAGACCCACTACTACCAGACCAACCCAGCGGAATTGTTGCGGAAACGTTTGCCCCCTTATCTGGCCACGATGCTGCCTTTTCATCCGGTACCTCCCTGTCCATTTCTCCGTTGGTGCACTTTCTCCCCCCGAACACGGGATACCGGGCGTGACACATCGTGCCGACGGCTCCTCCCTGAGTCCGGAACGCCCCACACGATAAGTCTTTGGCTCAGTTCGTCAATGAGGGAATTGCCTAATCTCCTGGGACGACCCCTTTCATCTCCCTGCAGCTCTGTCGATCCGTATGAACAGGTAATCTTAGGTCGGCTGGCGCCTTCAGTGTCGTTTCTTCACGAACTGCTCGCGAATCTGGACGATGGCGGTGGGGCTCGTGTTCACGAATTCGGGGATGTTCGCCGCCCGGTCGGGAGCGGTAAGGTGCGCCAGGAGAACCGGCGGGCTGCTGTCGCCATTTTCGTCGATGTGAGTCAGGCAGAGCTGCGTGTAGTCGGACCAGGCCTTCGACGAGAACACGAGCCATTTGCCATTGGGGGACCAACTGTGCCAGGAGTTCATGCGGCGGGTGTTGCAGCGCAGCCGGCGGGCCGTGCCGCCCCCGGCCGGGATGATATACAGCTCGCTATCCGGCTGCAACAACATGTAGCTGTTCGCCCGGCAAAAGACGATCCACCTTCCGTCCGGCGAGTACCGAGGGAAGTAATTGCTCATGCCGTTGTGGGAGGCCCCGGCCAAAGGCTGCGGCGTGCCACCCCGGCCCTCGTTGAAGGGAATCTTGTAGAGGTCGAACCGGAAGGGTTTGCCGTCCTCGAGCAGCACTTCGCACTCGTCCCGGGTCAGCGGCCTGAGGCCCTGGCCCCGGGTCCGGCTGAAATCGGCGATCCGGCTGCGGGCAAAGACGATCTCCCGGCCATCCGGGCTCCAGTTCGGGTTGCTCTGCACGAGATTGGGGTCATTCGCCCCGGGCAGCAACCGGAATTCTGCGCGTTTGCCGGTCGTATACACACAAGATCCCCTTGACGGGGAAGAAAAGCTGCGAGAAGGCCAAAGGCGGCCGCGGCACGAAAACCGCCATATCCTGCACGGTGCTGACCACGTGCCGGCCGTCCGGGGCGATCTGGGACAATAGCCCGGTGGTCGGGCCGGAGTGCGTGAAGTCATTCCAGGTCATGATGTCCCCACGCGTCAACACCATCTGGGGCTTGATGGACGTGATGATGTACGAGCCCCTGTCATTGGCGAAGTCGGCGTCCATCGCCAGAGTCGTCCCGGCCCGGTCGAAGGAATGGCAATTGGCGCAGACCGGCAGATGCTCCAGGATAATCGGCGGTGGCGACGATTCAATCGACCCGAAACGCCAACGCATGCGGGACGGGTCCTTATCGGCCTGGAGAAACGGCAGAACCACTTCCCGATAAAACAGCGGCGCTCCGACCGGGTCCTGGGAAGTGCGAAACGACAGGTTCGCCCGCGACAGAATCTGTGGCGTCCATCCCCGGCCGACACCGAGAATGAGCACCCGCGCGTCCTTTTCGAGTGAACGCTGCTTGAGCTTTTCCCACTCCTGCGGCCCGGGGGTCCACTGGGGCCGGCGGAGCAGCCAACGAACGTCCGGCCCGCCGTCGGCAAACGCGATCCGCACCAGCCATCGCCGCGACGCCGGCGCACCATCCTTCCAGCGAAACGTCGGCGGCACGATCTCGGGCGGGAACAGTGTTCCGTCAAAGGGATACTCCAGAGCGATGTAGCCGAAAGTCCCCTGCTCCTGATAGGCGGCCAAGATGCTCGCGAGGCGGCGTGTATCCGCCGTCAGAACCCGGGACAGGACCACCAGGGCGACCAGGGCACCGGCCGCGAGGACTGCGCCCACGGCTTTCTTATGCTTCACTGTCATGCCCGCGTACTCTAACTCATCCTGCACTCGCGAGGCAAGACAATCCCGAGGGAACCAGGGGCCAGACTACAGTCGCTTCGGGAATGCCTTGGCGGCCGGCGGATTTCTTCCTAAGCTTTCCATAGCATGAGGCCATGCGGCAGAAACGGGGAGGACATTGAGCCAAGGGCGTTCCGGAGGAAATCCATGAGGACGTTCAAAGTATCCGACGAGTTGTACGAGCAGTTGAAGAGTTTCGTGATCGATCCCTTCGACGATACGCCGGAGGTCGTCATCGGCCGGCTGATCGAGATCGTCGCCAAGGCCAAGGACCGCTGGCCGGCCTTCGAGGCCTGCGACGACGCCAAGGACTCGGAGCCCGCCGCCAAGTCCCGTCCGGCCCATAAAGAGATCGAGGAGGAAGAGCCGGTCGTAGTCTTGTAGTCTTCCCCGACCTTCCGTCGTTGTCTTTCCCCGGCGGCCTCCTTTCCCGTCGTCCTTTCCCAGACGGTGGCCCAGGTTTGCAGATGATGCGCACCGGCCACCGTCTTGCATTTCCCGGGCGTGTTCTCCTTTCTATCGGACTTGCCGCAACCCCATCAATCTTCTCGGCGGCCCCCTCGAGCAAGCCGAGTTAGGCAAGGCGTAGCATCTCATCAAGGATTTTGCCATCGCACGTTGCCGGCCGGCGGCGGAATCTGTTCTTATCAGGTTTGAAAGGAGAAGTTATGAGCAAAGTGAAAACGAAATCTGCGCGACCGGCGGTGAAACCGACCGGCCAGAAGACCATGCGTGCCGTCGCGCTCGACGGGTTTGGCGGCCCGGAGGTGCTCACAGTAAAGACGCTTCCCGTTCCCGAAGTCGGGCCGGAGGAAGTCTTGCTCGAGGTCGAAATGGCGGGCGTGGGCGTGTGGGATCCCTACGAGATCGAGGGCGGGTTTGCCGAGTTGTACGGAGCTGCGCCGAAGTTTCCTTACATTCCCGGCTCCGATAGCGCGGGGACCGTCGTAGAGGTCGGCACGCGCGTCAGCCGGTTCCACAAGGGCGATCATGTCTACGCCTTCACCTTCGCCAATCCCAAGGGCGGATCTTACGCCGAGTACGTGGCAGTCAAGACGGACAACGTCGGACTCATCCCGGACAACTTGCCGACCGATCGAGCCGGGGCCATGCCCGTGGACGCGATGACCGCCCTGCGCGGCCTTGACGACACTTTGAACTTGCAGGCGGGCGAGTCGTTGCTGATCCTCGGCGCCAGCGGCGGCATCGGGCACTTAGCCGTGCAGCTCGCCAAGCGGATGGGTGCCCGCGTATTGGCCGTGGCTTCGGGCGGCGACGGCGTGGCGCTGGTCCGGCGGCTGAGCACCGACGCGGTGGTGGACGGACACACAGATGACATCGTGGCCGCCGCCCGGGAGTTCGCGCCCGACGGTCTCGACGCCGCCCTGCTGACGGCCGGGGGCGAGGCGGCCGAGAGAGCACTGACCACCCTGCGCGAAGGTGGACGCGTCGCCTATCCCAACGGCGTCGAGCCCGAGCCGCAAGGCCGCTCCGGCCTGGACATTCGGAGCTACGATGGCATGCCTGATCCGCAGGCAATTGCCAAGCTCAACGATCTGATCGCCGCCGGCCCCTTCGCGGTGCACATCGCCCGCACGTTCCCGTTGGAGCAAGCCGCCGAAGCGATCCGTGCCCTCAACACCCACTACCTGGGCAAACTCGCCCTGCGGCCGAAATGAGCGGGGCCATGAAATACCTACTACGACTCAGTTTCTCAAATTCCCGGTGAGTCTCCGGGTGGCAGCGGCGAGGCCGGAAGGCCTTGCCGCTGCCACCCGAACTATGAGACTCTCAAAAAAACCGGTAAGAGCCGAAAGGAGACAACATGCAAAAGATCATGCCATGCCTGTGGTTCGACGATCAGGCCGAAGAGGCGGTCCATTTCTATACCTCTATCTTCAACAACTCGAGAATTGGACGCATCGCCCGGTATGGCCAAGCGGGGTCGGAGGCCGCGGGAAGGCCTGAGGGAACAGTAATGACGATTGCCTTCCAACTCGAAGGGCAGGACTTCCTGGCGCTGAACGGCGGCCCGGCGTTCACATTCTCGCCGGCCATCTCGCTGGTCGTGAATTGCACGACGCAGGAAGAAATAGATCGGCTCTGGGAGAAGCTCTCCGACGGCGGAGAGATTCAAGGATGCGGCTGGGTAAAAGACAAGTGCGGCGTATCCTGGCAGATTGTCCCTCCCCTCTTGGGCGAGATGTTGCAGGATCAGGACGCAGAGAAAGCGGAGAGCGTCATGCGGGCCATGCTCCAGATGGACAAGATTGAAATCAAGCGCTTGGAGCAAGCCGACGCACCCCGTCGCAGGGCCACGGCGAACGTGCACGGCCTCGGGGTACGTCATCCACGCGGAATAGCGCCGGCTGGCCGGCGATCCAAATCCTCGAATTCGGACTCCCAGACCCGCCTAAAGGCGGAACTCCGAACGGGAGAACTGCGACACGTATCCCGAGCTTGAATCGAAGATGGCGGCGCCGAGCCTTGCGGTGCTCCTGGGGACGCCGTCCCCAAACCCCTGGGCATTTTTCGCTCCCCGCCTGCGCGGGGACAAGATTGGGCCAATGGCATGACAGTAAAGAGGGTTGTCAGAGGACAGCTCTCGGTTCCCAGGGTGCAAGACTTGCCTCCACTGCCTTCGCAACGGTTCTCCATCTGCTCCTTGGGCTAATCTCACGGGAGCATCCCTCGATTCAGGCGACTGGCGATGTCGTGGCAAACGGCGGCCGCCTTGTCCCCCACCATGCTATTGGCGGAAAGCGTTAAATGCCGGGGGTTCGGGGGCAGAGCCCCGCGATTTCGGACCAACACAAGATCTATCCCGAGCACGACTTCATCGGACACCGACGGGGTTATCTCCGCCACGTACCATACTTGGTGGCCCTCTTGCCGAAGGCGTTCCACGATACCGCAGTCAATCCCCTCGTCAGCTACAAACTTCATGTGGCGGTCCCGGCGGTCGGATAGACGACGTCGGCACGCAGGGCCTCGGCCGCAAACGCCAAAGCCGCCTGAATGGCCTCCCGCGTCAGGCGGGGATGAGCCTGGAGAATCTGCTCCACGGTCTCGCCGGCCGACAGCTTCTCCCGGATGAGTTCGACCGTAATACGCGTCTCGGCCACGACCGGCTTGCCCATCATCACAAGGCAGCCAATCGGGAGATTGGCGGTCCCGGGGACGGCTTACCGCCTTCAGCCTACGGTCTTCTGTCCTCCGCCTCCGTTCTCTGTGACCTCGGTGACCTCTGGGGCAAATACGATCCCCGAGGAAGATCTTTTTGCGGCGGTTTCTTAGTCCTGGCGGGACAGTGGTTTAGGAGCCATACAACTATGACATTTTGTTGTCTTTTTCTGTTGACACAGAGCTATGGTGTTTATATCATACATGCAGTTTTGCCGGTGCGGACCGGCAGGATCAGGAATCGCCCATTGTAAACCAGGAATTCGGAGGGTTCGTCATGGCTACGGCAGCACAGACCAGCGCAATCGTTTGAATGCCCGGAAATCGACGGGACCGCGGACGGCGGAGGGCAAAACCAAAGTCGCCCAGAATGCGGTCAAGCATGGCCTGCTGGCGCGGGCGGCGGTGCTCCAGGGGGAAGATCCGGAGGAATTTGCCGAGTACCGCGAGCAGTTGCTCGAGGAATTGGGCGCCCAGGGCTCTGGAAGCGACAGTGGCCGAGCGGATCGTCGGTCTCTCCTGGCGTCTGCAACGGACGGCCCGGAGCCAGAACGCGGCCTTCGAGACACTGTATGACAAGCAGGCCGCCTGGGCGCCGAAGGGGTCCGCGGATCTGGGTCCGGGCGCAGCGGCCGACAATGGGCCGATCCTTGGCCAGATGCTCGTGACGGACTTCGCCAACACGAGAGTCCTGGAGCGGCTGCTGGTTTACGAGCGGCGGATTGAGGGCAGCCTGCTGCGGATGATGGCGGAACTGCGGCGGCTGCGGCGGGAACGAGCCTCCGGCGCAGGGGTGGCGGAGCAAATCTCAAGAGAAGACTGGGGATGCTTCCGCCAGCCCAGCCGAACGTCGTATCCGGCCGCCGGCGACCTCTCGGATGACACCTTGCTCGCGCACCCACCAACCTTGGCAGAAACGCCTCATGACGCCACTTCGAACACGCCGGCGATCGCATCGTGCGAAACAAAGCCAATTTCGGAAGGAGCGTCATGTTTGAAGTGTCAAGTTTCAAGTGAGGCAAGCCGAGCTTGGCATCCTCCCGCTTCGAACTTCACACTCCAAACTTCGAACTCGGCGGTTTCCGGGCTCAGCCGAACCGCCAGCCGGCATCACTACAGAAACGCTCGCGGCGGCGAAGCCAGCGTGCGAAACAAAGCCAATTGCGCCCGGTTCCCATGCAAGCCAAGTATCTTAATGGTGCAGAGGTTATGAGCGATTCGGCTCCCGACGGGCTCGGGGAAAACAAAGCCAATTCGCCGGAGCAAAGAGCGGGCGAAGCTGTTGCCTGCTGGGCCGGAGGGCCTACCCCACCTGGACTTCGTCGGTCGGACACCGGTTGAGGGGAGAAAGGAACGACCTCGGATTCCCATAAAGCCTTTCAGGAACGTCTGTTGCGCTGTATCCTCGGCGTCCTGGCGGTTATCCATGACGCACGAGAGGCCGGGCGGCAGACAATCTTTCGCCGATTTCGACCAAATCTTGCTTCCTGACGTATATAATCGGGTATAATCCAGAGCGAAACGGGAGGCTCAATAGGCTCAATCGAACAGGTACATGACGAATCATTTTGACAATTTACGATTATTCAGTGGCGATGAGTGGATGGACCAGATGCGGCCGGACCAGACCGAGGAGATCGACACCTACGTGGATGACGACGATGAGGTGTTTCACGATGACGACTTGGACTTGAAGGTGCCGGACGTCATTGGGATTCTGCCCATTCGCAATACCGTGGTCTACCCGGGCACGGTGACCCATTTGGCCGTCGGGCGGGAACGCAGCAAAGCGCTGTTGAAAAACACCGAGCCGAATGAGACGGTGATCGGTCTGCTCACGCAACGCAACCCGGACACCGATAGGCCGGAGTTCGGCGATCTTTACTCCGTCGGCACGACCGCCTCCGTGCTCAAGACGATCAAGATGCCCCAGGGCTCGATCAACATCGTGGTCCACGGGATTGCCCGGTTCCGGATCCTACAGCGGGTAGCGACGCATCCCTATCTCAAGGCGCACGTAAAGCTGCTCCATGTCCGCACGAAGATGACCAAGCAGCTTCAGGCGTTGGCGGTCAGTGTCCGCCACAGCGCCAACCGGATGATCGCGCTGAGTCCGAATATCCCGGAAGAAGCCTCCGTGCTGCTCGAAAACATCGAGGACCCGTCGTCGCTCGCCGACTTCCTGGCGGCCAACCTCAGCATGGATCTGGGCCAGAAGCAGGCCCTGCTGGAGGAGACTCGACCCCGGCAAGCGGCTGGAGACGATTTCCGTCCTTCTGGCGCACCAGCTTGAAGTGCTGGAGCTGAGCCACAAGATTCAGGGCCGCGTCCGCGAATCCATCGACAAGACCCAGCGGGAGTACTTCCTGCAAGAGCAGCTCAAGGCCATCCAGACGGAGTTGGGCCAGCAGGATGCCCGGACGGAGGAACTGAAGGAACTTCACGAGAATATCGCCAAGGCCAAAATGCCCAAGCCGGTGGAGGAAGAGGCCCTGCGCGAGCTGGACCGGCTGAACAAGATCCCGGCCGCTTCGCCCGAATACAGCGTGATTCGGACCTATCTGGATTGGGTGTGCGAACTGCCCTGGTCCGTGCAGACGGAGGACCAGCTCGATATCGCCCGCGCGGAGCGGATCCTCAACCACGACCACTACGACCTGACCAAGGTCAAGAAGCGCATCCTCGAGTTTCTCGCGGTGCGGAAGCTCAATCCCACGGGCAAGAGCCCGATCCTCTGCTTCATCGGGCCGCCGGGCGTCGGCAAGACCTCGCTGGGCAAGTCGATCGCCCGCGCCATGGGCCGCAAGTTCGTGCGCATCTCGCTGGGCGGCATCCGGGATGAAGCCGATATCCGGGGGCACCGGCGCACCTATATCGGGGCCCTGCCCGGCCGGATCCTTCAGGAGTTGCGCAAGTGCGGCAGCCACAATCCGGTGTTCATGCTCGACGAGATGGACAAGATCGGCGTCGATTTTCGCGGCGATCCGGCCAGCGCCCTGCTCGAAGTGCTGGACCCGGAGCAGAATAACACGTTCACCGACCACTACCTGGACCAGCCGTTCGACCTGTCCGCCGTGATGTTCATCGGCACGGCCAACTACGCCGAGCCGATCCCGCCGGCGTTGCAGGATCGCATGGAGATCATCGAGCTGCCGGGCTACACGACCCTGGAAAAGCTGAGCATCGCCAAGAAGTACCTCGTCCCGCGGCAGTTGAAGGAGCATGGCCTCCAGGAGAAGCAACTGACGATCAAGGATGAGGCGTTGTCCGCGCTGATCGCCAGCTATACGCGGGAGGCCGGCGTGCGCAACCTGGAACGGAATATCGCCTCCATTTGCCGCGCGACAGCGACCGAGATCGCCCGCAGAGATAAGAGAAAGAGGACCATCGGCCGCAAAGACCTGGCCCGCATTCTCGGCCCGACCCAGTTCGAGTCCGAGCTGGCCTTGCGCTCCGGGCTTCCGGGCGTGGCGACCGGGCTGGCCTACACGCCGGTCGGCGGCGAGCTGCTCTTCGTCGAGTCGGCCACCATGCCGGGCAAGGGGCATCTGCAGCTGACCGGCCAGATCGGCAACGTCATGAAGGAGAGTGCCCAGGCGGCGTTCTCCGTCGTCAAGGCCAACGCCAAGCGGCTCGATATCGATGCCAAGCAGTTCGGCCGGTTCGATTATCACATCCACGTGCCGGCGGGCGCAGTGCCGAAGGACGGACCCAGCGCGGGCGTTGCGATGTTCACGTCGCTGGTCAGCCTGTTACTGCAGAAGCCCACCCGGCCTGACGTGGCCATGACCGGCGAGATCACGCTGCGCGGCTTGGTCCTGCCGATCGGCGGGCTCAAGGAGAAGCTGCTGGCCGCCAAGGAAGCGGGGATCAAGCGGGTCATTCTGCCCGCACGGAACAAGAAGGACATTGCGGACATTCGGCCGGAGACGATCCGGGGTCTCGACCTGGTGTTCGTCGAGAATACCGATGATGTGCTGAAGACGGCGCTGGATGGCGCGAAATGAAATAAAACCAATTGGACCGATGGGACGCATGGGATCTATGTGCATTCCACAATCGCGCGGGTGACTCTCACCACATCGAGCATGGCGCCCACATCGTGGACGCGGACGATGGATACGCCGGCTGCCGCACAGAGTGCAACGGCGGCGGCGGTGCCGAAGAGGCGGTCGGCGGGTTCTTCTTTGCCCGTGAGCTTGCCGAGGAACGCCTTGCGGCTCGGGCCGACCAGGACGCGGTAACCGGTGGCCACGAGTTGGTCCAGATGCCGCAGCAGCAGCAGGTTGTGCTGCAGGGTCTTCCCGAAGCCGAGGCCCGGGT
This sequence comes from uncultured Planctomycetota bacterium, assembly GCA_963750205.1. Lineage (GTDB taxonomy): Bacteria > Planctomycetota > Phycisphaerae > Sedimentisphaerales > Anaerobacaceae > PLanc-01. The sequence goes on along the minus strand of CAVVRJ010000037.1, from coordinate 21,585 downwards.
CGAGGAAAAGCCGCTCTTTCGGGATGCCGAAGCTTCGTGCCCGTTCGCAGCGAGCCAGCAGGAAGTCACGTACTTCCGTCACCACGTCGTTGTAGCGGGGTTCCGCTTGCATCGTCGCGGGCGTGCCCTGCATGTGCATGAGGATGACAGGAACTTGCTGCTGGGCGGCCAATTCCGCCATGGACTTGTCGGACAAAGCCGTGATGTCATTGAGGATCGAGGCCCCCGCCAGGAGCGCTGCTCGTGCGACCTCGACGTGGTGCGTGTCGATGCTGATGGGAATGTCGATCTTCTCGGCCAAGGCGCCAATGATGGGAATGACGCGGCGGATTTGTTCGCCCGGCGGCACGGGCTGCGACTCCGGACGAGTCGATTCTCCGCCGACGTCGATGAGCGCGGCCCCTTGCGCCGCCATTTCCAGGCCGTGCTCGACCGCCCTATCGGCGTCGAGGAATTGGCCACCGTCACTGAAGGAGTCCGGCGTAACGTTCAGGATGCCCATGACAAGGCAGCCGCCGGAGAAGTCCAAACGGCCCCTCGGCCAGTGGAGTATGGTACTTGCAGATTGCGGATGGCGGATGGCGGATGGCGGATTAGCCGCTGCCCGCCTGCTTCAATCCGCCATCTGCAATCCGCCATCTGCAATCACACCGGAAGCCGATTCCTGCGAGCTTGCGGGCCAGGCTCTCCCGCGGCTGGTCCAGCGACACGAGGGTGTTTTGGAACTCGCGGCGGACGGGGTAGTGCTTCCGCAGATCGTCGAAGAACCGCCCGCGTTTGTCGGAGGGCTGGTGCACGATCTGGCGCAGATTCTCATCGTCTCGTTTGATGCGGTAAACCTGTTCCACGACCCGCGTCAGCAACTCTTCGTCGCTCCGCTGGGCGGTCTCGATTTCCAGCTTCGGGACCTCCGGCGGGGGCAGGAAAGCTGCGACTTGAGCAGGTCGGCCGCAACTGAAAATGGGCACAAAGAGCTTCATAGATCATGATCATGCCGGCGACCTTGCCGTCGAAGGAGTAGCCCGCGATATGAGGCGTGCCCAGATCGACCATCTCCAGCAGCCCTGGGTCGATGTTCGGCTCGTCCTCCCAGACATCGAGCACGACCGCCTGCAGGCGGCCGGCCCGTATCGCCGCCTGCAAGGCCTCGGAGTCCGCCACCGCCCCGCGGGACGCATTGAGAAAGACCGCCCCCGGCTTCAGATGCGAGAAGAACTCGGCATTGGCGAGATGGAACGTCTTGTCGATGCCTTCCCGCGTCAGCGGCGTGTGAATCGTGATGAAATCGCAGTCGTACAAGGCTTCGATAGGCACGTACTGCGCGTCGCCGGTTTGACGCTGCAAGCGGCGGATCGTTACGCCGCACGTGCAGGCCCAGTGCCTCGCACTTGCGGGCGACCCGGCTGCCCACGTTGCCCACGCCGATGACGCCGATCGATTTGCCCTCGAGCGGGATCTGGTGCTTGCGCCCGACCTCCAGCAGAGCGGCCATAATGTATTCCGCGGCGGAATTCGCGTTCGAGCCCGGGGCGGAGGCGAAACCGATGCGATTCCGCTCCAGATAGTCGAGATCGACATGGTCGAAGCCGATGGTCGCCGTGCCGACGAAACGCACGGCGCTGCCACGCAGCAGTTCCTCATTCACCGGCGTGATGCTTCGCACCAGCAGAGCATCCGCCTGCGCGACCTTCGGCGCGGTGATGTCACGCCCGCTGAGGACCTCGACCTCTCCCACGGAAGAAAAGCACTCGCGTACAAAAGGGATGTTGGCGTCGGCAACGATCTTCATGTCATCTCACCATCCAAAACCAGCAATCTCCGTCCCGCAATTCGGGCACTTGGAGTCCTTGATTCGATTGGCCATGATTCGATAGCCTATCCGCTCGATGAGCTTCGTGTGGCAGTTATGGCAATACGTGTTCTCGCCGTCCGATCCCGGCACGTTGCCGAGGTAGACGTAATGCAGGCCCGCCGCCTTGCCGATCTCGGCCGCCCGCTGCAGGGACTCCAGCGGCGTCGGCTCGGAATCGGTGTACTTGTATTGCGGATAGAACCGGCTGATGTGCCAGGGCACATCGGGGCCGGCTTCCTTGACCAGCCAATCGGCGAGCTTCTTCAGCTCCTCCTCCGAGTCGTTCTGACCGGGCAGCAGCAAGCGTCGTGATCTCGATCCAAATCTTCGTCTGTTTGGCGATATAGGCGATCGAGTCCAGCACCGGGCCCAAGCCGCGCGCCGCAAAGCTGCCGGTAGTAGTCGTCGCGTGAACGCCTTGAGGTCCACGTTGATGCCGTCGAGCCAGTCGGCGGCGAAATCGATCGCCTCCCGCGTCATGTAGCCGTTGCTGACGAAGACGTTGGCCAAGCCCCTCTCCTTCGCCGGCCGGGCACAATCGTTGCACAACTCCATGAAGATCGTCGGCTCGGTGTAGGTGTAGGCGATGCTCTTGCAGCCCGACCGGACGGCGGCCGCGACGATCTGCTCCGGCGCGATCGCCTCGCCGTCGATCCGGCCGGTCTCCAGGGCGGCCTGGCTGATCTGCCAGTTCTGGCAAAACTCACAGCGGAAATTGCAGCCGACCGTCGCGATGGAGAAGCTGCGGCTGCCCGGCTGGAAATGGTACATCGGCTTCTTCTCGATGGGGTCCACGTTGGTCGCACAGACCTTGTAGTAGTTCAACGAGTACAGCTTGCCGCCGATATTCTTGCGCACATTGCAGTGGCCCAGCTTGCCGTCGCCGATCAGGCAGCGAAAGCTGCACAAGCCGGCAGTGGACCTTCTGTCCTTCTGCCGGCTCCCAAAGCACGGCTTCTTTCAAGAGTTTCCGTCGATTCCATCGCAAATCCTCCGGATTCACGCACCACGATTTACCGTCTGCCACAGATCAATTGTAAATCGTAGCTCGGAAATAGCAAATCGGGATAAAAGCTCGTCGCGTCTAAAGACCGTAGCATTGGGCGATGAGCTTGATCGGGTGGCTCGTGCGGGCCGGGGCGATGTGCTCGATCTGCATCTTGCAGGCGGCGCATTCGGTCAGAACGTTCTGGGTGGGCGATTTCTTCAGGGCATTCTTGAGGCTTTCGGAGATTTGCGCGGCCAAGTCGTAGTTCTTCCGCTGCATGCCGAAGGTGCCGGACAGGCCGCAGCAGCCCGCTTGCAGGTCCACCACGCCGATCTTGAAATGGTCCTGCAACAGACGCAGAGTCACCGTGTCTTCGCCCACCGCGCACAGATGGCAAGGCAGGTGATACGACGAACTTGTCTGCGATGGACTCTCTCGGAGCTTGGAGCTTGCCCTGGCTTCGCAAAGCCGAGAGGTAATTCATCAATTCACAGGTGTTCTGTGAAATGAGGGCAGCATCTTCACCCGCCACGTAATGACGAAGCTCCTCCCGCAGGCACAGGGCGGCGCTGGGCTCGGAGCAGACGATCTTGTAGCCCTGGCGCACGGCCTCGGCGAGGTGTTTCACGCTGTAGGACAGGTCCCGGCGGGCCGTCTTGACGTCGCCGTAGACGATGGCGGGCAGCGGCGCCGGCCGCTGGTCCGGCAGGATGACCTCGACCCCATTGTGACGCAGGACATTCACGACGGCGAAACCCAAGCTCGTGGTCGTTGAAGTTGGCATAGGTGTCCACGAAATACGCCACCTTGTCCACCGGCTTGGGCGATCGGCTCGCACGAAGCCAAGTATTTGCGGCCGGCCTGCAGGAACGATCCGCGACCGAAGCGCGGCATGCTCCGCCGTCGGTCGATTCCGGCGACTTGCTCCAGGAGCCATTTGGATACGGGCAGTCCCAGGAACAGGTTGGACACAGGGGCAAACGCACTGCCGAGCTTGCTGAGATAGCGATTGTGGCTCAGGACGAACTCGGTCCGCCGCAGCCCTTTGCGACGGACGTACTCGCTCCGGGCGGCGGCCATGAGCATCGAAATATCCACGCCGGAGGGACACTGCTGCTGACACATCTTGCAGTTGACGCACAGGTCCAGGAATTTGCGGAATTCCGGCGACTCGAAGTCCTTCTCCTCGAATTGCCCCGTCGCCCAATAGTGGAGCAGATTGGCCTTGGCGCGGGAGCTGCCCAGTTCGTCGCCCATCGCCCGGAACACGGGGCACATCCGCAAGGCCGGCTCCCGGCCGAGACACAGCCCGCACCCGTAGCACTGCTCGAACTCCAGCTCCAGCTCGTTTTCCTGGAAGAGCATTTCCGACTTGGCGCGTTCCGGGAGAATGGCGCCGCTCCCGCCGCAGGTTGCGGAACATGACGTCCGGATCGTCATTGAGGATCTTGCCCGGGTTCATCAGACCCGTGGGATCGAAGATCTTCTTCACGCCTTTCAGGATCTCGTAATACGCGTCCCCGAACTGGCGGCGCACAAAGCCCGCCCGGATCAGGCCGACCGCGTGCTCGCCGCTGATGGTGCCTCCGAGGGACCAAGTCAGCGTATAGACGTCCTCGGCGATCGCCCGCATCTTCTCCCGATCCTTGGGATCGCTCAGATCGATGTACGGGCGGACGTGCAGCTCGCCGTCCCCGGCGTGGCCGAAGAAGTACATCGTGATGCCATACTTCTTCTGGATCTTGTCGAGACCCGCCAGATACTCGGCCAGCCGTTTGTGATCGACGCTCACGTCTTCCATGAACTCCGCCGGATGCTGGCGGCGGCGTTTGCGGTACAGCAGCGGCCCGGCATCCTTGCGGGATTTCCAGATGCGGGCCTGCGCCTTGGGGTCCGTGATCGTTGTCCGGCCGGTCGCCTGTTTGCCCACGGCCCGGTCGGTCGCCTCGATCCTCGCGCGGACTTCGTCTGCCGACTCGCCCACGTGCTCGACCACCAGCACCGCCGCCGCCCCGGCGGGCAGAATGTCGCGGTACTGCGGAAGCTGGTCAATCGCCAGATGAGTCAGCATCTGGTCCATCAGCTCGCAGGCGGCTGGATTGGTCTCCATGATGACCGGGACCGTCCGCGCCATGCGTTCGAGCGAGTCGAACTCCAACTGCAGCAGCCCCTTGGCCGCCGGCACCGGCACCGTCCGCAGAGTGATGCTCGTGAAGATGGCCAGGGTCCCTTCCGATCCGGCGACGAGATGCGCCAGGTCAATCGTACGGTCGTGGCAGACGCCGGCGATGTTGTAGCCGCACCGGTTCCGCGGGGTCGCGGGCTGAGCCTTGGCAATCACGTCTCTATTTGCGGACAGGAGCGACCAGCACTCCCGGGCGATCGTGCCCGCCCTGTCCTGGGGCAACTGCTCCACGTCCAGACCGTTGCGAAATTCGACGATAGTGCCGTCGGGGAGCACCGCCTCGACGCGTTCGACATAGGCGGCAGCGTGGCCGTATTGCAGCGAATGCGCGCCGGTCGCGTTATTGCCCACGACGCCCCCGATGGTCGCCCGATTCCCGCTCGATGGGTCAGGACCGATTTTGCGGCGGGATTCCAGCAGGCTCTTGTTCAGGTCATCCAGGACCACGCCGGGCTCGCACGTGACCGTCTCGCCCTCCGATCCGGAGAATCCGCCTCATGCAGCGGGTCATGTCGAGAACGATGCCGTGGCACAAGGACTCGCCGGCCAGCCCGCTGCCGGACCCGCGCGCGCCACGGGAAGGCCGTGCTCGGCCGCGTACCGCACCACCGCGACGACATCCTGCACGTCGCGCGGCGCCACCACGCACTGCGGCAGGATCCGATAACTGCTGGCATCGGTGCTGAAGGCGACGCGATGGATGATGTCTGCAAAAACATCGCCGCGAACCAGCTTGGTCAAATCCGCGGCAATCTGCGATGGTTGTCGTTCTGTCATATGCGTCACAGGCACGGCCAAGACAAGCGTCAGCCGTGCCACCCCCGTCTATGCCTGAAAATCCCGAGGCAAGAATTGGGCCGAGCCGGCGGAACCGTCATCCGCAGGACGGCCAAGTCATCTTCCCCGACGTGGCCGTTGATGAACTGCTGCACCACCGGGTGCGGATGATTGCGGATGTAGTCGGCGTCGCCGTCGGCGATCACCTTGCCGTTGTGCAGCATGATGATGCGGTCCGCCACCTTGTAGGCGCTCTTCATGTCGTGCGTCACGACGACCGTGGTGACTCCCAGCTCCCGTTCGAGCTTGAGGATCAGCTCGTTGATGATGTCCGAGCGGATCGGATCGAGCCCCGTCGTCGGCTCGTCGTACAGGATCACCTCCGGGTTCAGCGCGATCGCCCGGGCCAGGGCCACTCTCTTGCGCTGACCGCCCGAGAGCCGCGCGGGATAGGAGTTCTGAAAGCCGTCCAGCCCCACCATCGCCAGCTTCGCCTTGACGATATCCTCGACCTCCTGCCAGTTCCTCACCCGGTAGTTCTGGCGGATCGGGAACATGATGTTCTCCGCCACGGTCATGCTGTCGAACAGGGCCCCTTCCTGAAAAAGATAGCCGAAGTGCGTGCGAACCTTGCTCAGCTCTCCTTCGCCCAGATTGTCGATCCGGCGCCCCTGGAAGAGCACCTGCCCCTCCGACGGCCGGACCAGAACGATGAAGTGCTTGATGAGCACCGTCTTGCCGCAGCCGCTGGGGCCGATCACGACCGTGGTCTTGCCCTTCTCGATCGAGAGACTGATGCCGTCGAGCACGACCTTGGTCCCAAAGCGCTTGGTCAGGTCTTTGACCTCGACGATCGTCTCGCCGCGAGCGGTCTCGTGTCCCGTGTTAGGTCCATCCATGGTCTATCCTACCAGGCTCTTCATCGGCCAGAAAATCGCATAGACATTCTTGAAAATGACCGCCAAGGCAAAGTCCAGGGCCAGAATCGAAATGAAGCTCGCGACAAAAGCCTCCGTGCACGCTTCACCGACGCCGTGGGCCCCCTCCTCGCAGGTAAAGCCTTTGTAACAACTGATCACGGCGATGGCGCCGCCGAAGAAGAACCCCTTGATGACGCCGACCATGACATCCCAGGAGTCCACGCCGTAAGCACTTAAATCCCAGTACGCCTTGCTATTGATGTGGAATTGCAGGAAGCTTACCAGGGCGCCGCCGATGATGCCCAGGAGGTCCGCATAGATGATGAGCACCGGCGTCAGCAGCAGGCAGGCCAGCACGCGGGGCGCGACCAGATACCGAACCGGGTCGGTCCCCATGCTGCGGATCGCGTCGATCTGCTCGGTGACGTTCATGGTTCCCAGTTCGGCCGTCAGAGCGCCGCCGATCCGACCGGCCAGCATGACCGCCGCCAGCACAGGGCCGAGCTCTTTCACCACCGAGATATTGATCAGAACGCCCAGGTGCTCCTCCAAGCCCATACCGGCCAACTGGTCATACGCCTGGACCGCCAGCGTCATTCCTACGAACGCGCCGGTGATCATAATGACCGGGACACTGCGGACCCCGATGAGGTTCATCTGGTTCCAAACGAGCGAATACGTCCGCGGGGCCATGCTGCTGCGCGCCGAAGTCACCACGGAGCGCCAAGCGAACCGGCCGAAATGGCCGGCGTGAATGGCACTCTGGATGGTCCTGACGCCAAGTGCTGCGATCATCCAAGCATTCCTAATCGATCTACGAGGGCAGGTCTTTGGACCGGAATCGGCGAAACGCCACCGGGCCTCTACACTGTCCTTTTAGCAGCCGAGGGTGCTATTGTCAAGAATTGCCGCCCCCACGGTGGAATAGCGCCGCCGGCCGGAATTATCCTGTTGTTGCCTGCACCGGCCGGGCCGGTATAATTGGCACAATGCCGAAGGCGGCATGGGCGTGGGGCTCGCAACGCCGGAGCCCTCGGGAGATTGCCTGGCAACGCTTTCTGTGAGTGGAGTAATGTCGAAACAACGGATTGGGTTGGGTTTCCCAACGCGACAGGTTGCGTTCGGAGTCCCCTGGGTGAGTCTTGGCCGTCAGTGTCGTTCTCTCCTGCTGCTCCAGCATGATGGCCGAGACGTGGCATCTGAAGGATGGGGAGCAATGGGAGTCCGTCGGCTCCGACCCGCAGGAACAGTTCCGGCACGCGGTTTCCGAGTTGAGGGAGTTGGCACGGTCCGGCGATGAGGACGAGGTCAAGGAGGCGCTGCAGCAGGTCAAGGAGGAATTCCCGGATCGCGTGGGCCCGGACCTCGAATCGTTCATCCTCGGGGAGATGCATTATTGGCTGGATCACTACGGCCGGGCCGTGGGGCGATTCGAGAAGATGTTCAAGTACTATGAGACGAACTTCCGCAAGTCGTCGAGCTGGGAGTTCTCGCCGCCGGCCTTACAGCGGGAGTTCGACATCGCTACGCCTACTTGAAGGCCACCCGAAGATCATTCTGGGCTTCATCCCGATCTCCGGCTATGCGGAAGGCATCTCGATCATGGAGAAGATCAGCAACCGGGCCGGACTGGACGAGCCGAACGGCATCGGTCTGCGGGCCGCCATCGCCGTGGCGGAGTACTACGAGGCGAAGGAAAAGTACTCGGAGGCCTATCTGAAATGGGCGGAAATCGCCACCTATTGGGAGACCGGGCCCATCGGCAAGCGGGCCTTGTACCGGATGGCGGAGGATAACCTTGCCTCCTACGATCGTCCTCCGGAGACAAAAGAGGGCCAATTTTGATGCCTCCCGGCTGACGACGGCCAAGACGTACTACGCGAAATTCCAGGCCCTGTATCCCGCGGACGCCAAAGAAAACGAAGTCCCGGAGAAGCTGCGGCACATCGAGGAGGAGATGGCCTTCAAGCAACTCACGGTCGCCCAGTTCTATTACCGCACGGGCAAACGCCAGGCCGCCCACCTGTATTTCGATATGGTCGCCGGCAAATGGCCGGACACGGAGGCGGGCGCCCTGGCCAAGGAAGCCCTGGAGGGGGAGCAAGAAGGTGGCAAATAACCCGGCAAAACCGGAGGGCGGAGGACGGAGGACGGAAGACAGATCTCTGAGGACGGGCGGGCCGCTCCGGATGGTATCTGTCTTCTGTCTTCTGTCGTCTGTCTTCTGTCCTCTGTTTTCTCTTGTCTTGACGGGCTGCGGCCCGTCTACCGGCTATACGAACAGTTCGCTGTTCCCGACGGACGTCAACAGCGTCTATCTGCAGATGTTCGACAATCGCAGTTTCCGCCGGGGGATCGAGTTCACGTTGTCGGATGCGCTGGCCAAACGCATTGAGGTCGATACGCCGTACAAGATCGTGTCCAGCCAGGATCGGGCCGACAGCCTGATGACCGGGCAAATCACGACGGCCGGCGAATCGATCCTGACGATCGAACGCGACAGCGGCCAGGCGTTGGAGAAGGAGGTCATTCTGACCGCCGTGGTGAACTGGAAAGACCTGCAAAGCGGCAAGCTCCTGATCAACAACCGCACGGTCACGGCCTCGGCCAGCTACTCTGACTTTCAGGGGCAAGACTTTGCGTACGGCTCCGCCATCGCGGCAAACAAGCTGGCGCAGTATATCGTACAGCTTATGGAGAATCCGTGGTAAGGTTGGACCTCTGCAAAAGGGACATTGGGCCTGCTTTGGAAAGGAAAAATCACGAAACGATTTTTCCTTTCCAATTTCGTAACTTATTGAGAGAGCACAAGTTAAGTCGATTCTTCCCGGAAATCGTTTTCACGCTTTCCGGGAAGAATATAGGCCTGATGTCCATTTGGCAGAAGTCCATGTACAATAGAAGAGAAAGGATGAACTGTGCGCCTCGGCCACGATAGCGCAGACGTCAGTAGTCTTTGCCGGGCCATAGCAGATATGAAGAACCTATTGAATAACGAACGCAACGACTCCCGGCGGCAACCGGGCCGGCGGCCGAACAAGAAGCCGACGCTGCCCACGTACAAACGCAGTCCGTACAGTTGGCTGATCGTGGCCGTGATCCTGGTCGTCGCGATGATGGTGCTCCAGCAGGGCTTGGTGACCTACACGCTCCGCTGGGACAAGTTCATGGATTATCTGTACGAGGGAGGTCAGATCGAGCGTGTCAGTATCGGCGACACCGAGATCACCGGCAAGTTCCGGGAACGCTCGGAAGCGTGCCCAGGAGGCCGGAGGGGCTGCGGCGTTCAAGGTCAACTGGCGGCCGGACAGCCGGGGCCAAGGAACAGCTCAATGAGGCCCTCAACACGCTCCGCCAGAAGGCCGTGGACGATCCGAAGTATCGCGTGGAGGTCGAATACACGCAGCAGCGGATCTGGATGTTGTGGCTGCTGAACTGGGCTGCTGCCGGTGCTGTTGCTGGTGGGCTTCTTCTACTTTCTCGTCGGCCGCAACCTCCGGGGCGGCGCGGGCGGCATGCTGATGTCGTTCGGCCGCAGCCGCCATCGCGTCCAGGGCAAGGACCGCGTCAAGGTCACCTTCAAGGACGTGGCCGGGCATTGACGAGGCGCAGGAAGAGGTCGCCGAGATCATCGAGTTTCTCCGGAACCCCCGGAAATTCCAGCGGCTCGGCGGGCGCATTCCGCGCGGCGTCCTGCTGATCGGTCCGCCCGGATGCGGCAAGACCCTGCTGGCCAAGGCCATCGCCGGGCGAGGCCGACGTGCCGTTCTTCAGCATCTCGGGCAGCGATTTCGTCGAGATGTTCGTCGGCGTCGGCGCTTCGCGCGTCCGCGACCTGTTCAAGCAGGCCAAGGACAACTCGCCCTGCATCATCTTCCTCGATGAAATCGACGCGATCGGCCGCAAACGCGGCGCCAGCTTCGTCGGCGGCGGCCACGACGAGCGCGAGCAGACCCTCAACGCGATCCTCGTCGAGATGGACGGCTTCGACACGAACGACCAGGTCATCGTGATCGCGGCGACGAACCGCGCCGACATCCTGGACCACGCTCTGACCCGGCCCGGCCGCTTCGACCGCCAGGTCGTCGTGCCGCTGCCGGACCTCAAGGGCCGGCTCGAAATCCTGCGGGTCCACGCCCGGCGGGTCAAGCTCAATCCCAGCACCACCCTCGAACGGCTGGCCCGGGGCACCCCGATGTTCAGCGGCGCCGATCTGGCGGCGATCATCAACGAAGCCGCCTTGGCCGCCACCATGGCCAACAAGGACAGCATCGAGTTGAGCGACCTGGAAGAGGCCCGCGACAAGGTGCGTTGGGGACGCGCCAAGACGCAGCCGCGTGATCGATCAGAAAGAGCGCGAGATCACTGCCTATCACGAGGCCGGACACACGCTGGTCCAATGCCTCATCAAGGACGCCGACCCCCTGCACAAGGTGAGCATCATCCCGCGCGGCCCGATGGGCGGCGCCACGTTCGCCCTGCCCGAGAAGGACCGCACCATGTTCACGCGGCGCTACTGCAACGCCCTGCTGGAGGTCTGTTTCAGCGGGCGCATCGCCGAGGAGTTGTTCTGCGAAGACATCTCCAGCGGCGCCCAGTCCGACATCGAGCAGGCCACGAAGATCGCCCGGCAGATGGTCCTGACCTGGGGCATGAGCGAGCAACTCGGCCCGATCAGCTACGGGCCGGACCTGGGCGTGAAAGACCTCATGTATCTCATGCCGAGCGAACGCGAGTATTCCGAGAAGACGGCGGAGCATATCGACGCCGAGGTCAAGCGGATCATGGACGAGGCCTACCAGGCGGCCAAGCACGTGATCGAGGACAATCGCGACAAGCTCGAGCGCGTGGCTCAGGCCTTGCTCAAATACGAGACGCTCGACGCCGATGACGTCAAGGTAATCCTGGACGGCGGCCGGCTGGATAAGCCCACGGTGGGCGATCTGCTGGCGGCGGAACAGGCCAAGGCTCCCAAAGATGGGGAAAAGCAGGAGCAGGAACAATCGGTGGGCGGATAGGCCCCCGCGCCGAGGCCCGGGAATTTGTGATGCGAGTGGACGAAATTCGTTCTGGTAGGGGCGATGGGTCTGGTCTTGTCGCTCGTGCCGGGGCTCGCCCGGGGTGAGCCCGTGGCGAGGCCGGGGGGCAAGGCCGATGCGGTCGAGATCGTTCGATACGAGAACCAGCGTTCGTCGGCACGTCTGGAGCCGGCCCGTCTGAGCGGCCGGCCCGGTCTGGCGGTCGTTTTCCAAGGCACGGAGGATTTGCACTATTACGCCCGGGCCGAGACAGCCCCTGCACCCGGCCTGCAACTGAAAGTCGAGGCCACCGCCGGCGGCATCAAGTTCGGCGAGGCCGTGTTCCCTCCCTGGCAGACCTTCGTCGACTCCGCCGGGAAAACCGTCGAAGTATATGTCGGCGATTTTCGCGTCTTTGTCCCGATCCGCAAGCCTCCGGTCCCCGCACACAGCCCGCGCCGGAGGTCACGGTGCGAATCCACGGCATCGCGTGCACGAGCCAGTTGTGCCTGCCTCCCTTCGACAAGACCTTGACCACCAGCCTCGATCTCAGCCAGATCGACTCTTGGCCGTCGATCTCACCGCCGGAGGCCGCCCATCCGACAGGCCTCTCTTATGGCACTGCCATCTACTACTTGCTCGCCCTCGCTGCCGGCCTGTCCATCAATATCATGCCCTGCGTGCTGCCGGTCTTGCCCTTGATCTTGATCCGCCTGATCGACCAGTCCCAGCGGGCCGGCGGCAGTCGCATCGCCTCGGGATTGGCGTTCTCCGCGGGCGTGGTCGGTTTCTTCGCTGTGTTCGCCCTCGTTTCCGCCATTGTCAATCTCGCCACGGGAGCGGTCCTCGACCTCAACAGCCTCTTTCGGTATCCGGCGGTCGTCGTGGGCCTGTTCCTGGCCATCGTCTTCTTCGGCTTGGTGATGCTGGACGTGGTCACTCTGTCGCTGCCCTCGGCCATCGCCGGCAGGCACAGCAGCCGGCTCAGGAATCGCGGGCACCGCGGGGATGGGCTTCTTTGCCGGCGTCCTCAGCACGCCGTGCAGCGGGGCCCTGCTGGGCTTCGTTCTCGTCTGGGCCCAGACCCAGCCCTTGCTCGTCAGCAGTACGGCCATCGTGCTCATGGGCGTCGGCATGGCCCTGCCTTACGCCATCGCTTGTCCTGATCCCCTCTCTGATCGAGCGGATTCCCAAGCCGGGGCACTGGATGGAGATCTTCAAGAAATCCACGGCCTTTCTGCTCTTCTTCATCGCCGTGAAGCTGACCCTGGCGGCCCTGCCCAAAGAGAGACTACTGCACGTCCTGATGTATGGGATCGTCTTCAGCTTCTGCGTCTGGATGTGGGGCAAGTGGGTGGACTTCTCGACGCCCGCCTCCAAGAAGTGGACGATTCGAGCCGTCGCGGTGATAATAGCCGTCATCGCCGGGCTCTGGCTGCTGCCGGCGACACGGACAGTCCGCCGAAGCCGCCATCGACTGGCGACCGTATGATGCGACGCTCGCGCAGCAAGCCGTCGCACAGAATCGGCCGGTCTTGCTGGACTTCATGGCCGACTGGTGCACCAACTGCAAGATCGTCGATAAGAGAATCTACCAGGACCCGGACGTCGCCAAGCTGATCCGGGAGAAGAACGTGCTGCCGCTCAAGGCCGACACGACGGTCATCGATTATCCGGCGACCAAGGACCTCAAGCAGGTCTACGGCGAGGCAGGCAACGTGCCGGTGACCGTCATTCTCTTGCCGGATAAGTCCGCAGGAGAAGCTGCGCGGCATCTTCGACAAGGACCAACTGATCCGAATTCTCAACGAGTTACCGGAGGGCACAGTGCATGGCAGGGAAGAAAGACTCTACCAAGACCCCCAAGACGAGTAAAGACGAGTCCCGGCAAGATGGGGACCTTCGATAAAGCAGCGGCGGCGGAGCGGGTCAAGAAGATCTTGCCCATTTTGAAGAAGACCTACCCGGATGCCACTACCGCCCTGCACTTCACCACCCCCCTGGAGCTGCTGATCGCGACGATTCTCTCCGCCCAATGCACGGATGTCAGGGTCAACATGGTCACGCCGGAACTGTTCAAGAAGTACAAATCCGCCGCCGATTGGGCCAAGGCGGACCTCAAAGAGATCGAGCAGGACATCAAGACCTGCGGCTTCTACCACAACAAGGCCGTCAATATCCAAGGGGCTGCCCGCAAGATCGCCGAGGACTTCGGCGGCAAGGTCCCCAGCACGATGGAGGAATTGGTCACCCTGCCGGGCGTCGGCCGCAAGACCGCGAATGTCGTGCTGGGCAATGCCTTTGGCATCCCCGCGATCGCCTGCGACACGCACGTCATGCGGCTCTCCCGGCGGCTTCAACTCTCCGAACACGCGGACGATCCGGTAAAGCTGGAGTTCGATTTAGCCGATATAGTCCCAAAAAAGGACTGGACACTCTTCAGCCATCTGCTGATCTTTCACGGCCGAAGGATCTGCACGGCACGAAAGCCGAATTGTCCCGAGTGCCCCATCGCCGACGCATTGTCCGGCGGCCCATCGGCCTGACTTATGGTAATGATGCGACCCAGAAGAAATCACGTGATCGAAGGCGTCGACAAACCGGTAAGGGACTTGTGGCGGCTCTTCCGAATTATGGCGGAGTTCACCGAAGGTTTCGAGGAACTCGCCTCGGTTGGTCCGGCGGTATCCATTTTCGGCTCCGCCCGGACGCCCCCCGATCATCCCCACTACCAACTGGCCGAGGTCACCGCCCGCAAGCTGGCCCAAGCCGGATTTGCGGTCATTACCGGCGGTGGCGGCGGCGTGATGGGCGCCGCCAACAAAGGGGCCACCGAGGCCGGCGGGACCAGCATCGGCCTGAACATCGAAATCCCCGAAGAACAGGTCCCGAACGACTACCAGAATCTCTCCCTGCACTTCCGGTACTTCTTCGTGCGTAAGGTGATGTTCCTGAAGTACGCCAACGGCTTCATCGCCTTCCCGGGCGGCTACGGCACGATGGACGAGTTCTTCGAGTCGGCGGTCCTGATCCAGACCCTCCGCCAGGCCCATTTCCCCGTCATCCTGATGGTCAGCGACTACTGGAACGGCTTGATCGACTGGATGAAGGAGAAGATGCTCAAAGAGAACGGCTACATCTCGTCCCAGGACCTGGACGTCTTCACGGTCCAGGACGATCCCGACGCTGCCGTCCGGATCATCGTCGACTTCAAGGAGACCCAGGGCCCGGTAGGTTTGGCCATGCCCCCCGGCATGAAGAAGAGCCAACCCGCCAAACCGGACGCCGATGCCGGTTGCTCGTAGCAATGAGTTCGTAGGATGGGCTTCAGCCCATGCGGTTCAATGCATATCGATGACATATGCTGCATGGGCTAAAGCCCATCCTACAACTGCGAACGGCACTCAGCCTCCACCTCGTTCGCTAATCCCCAGGCCCGGCCGGTCGTTGAGGATCAGCTTGCCCTCCTTCACGCCCACCCCAACGAACGGATCGTTCGAGATCAGCAGGTTCCCGTCCAAGTCGGCATAATCCACCAGGGGACTGATCTGTGCGGCGGCGGATACGGCCACGGAACTCTCGATCATGCAGCCGAGCATGATTTTGAGCCCCAAGGCACGAGCAACGTGGATCATCCGCAGAGCTTCCTGGATCCCGCCGGCTTTCATGAGTTTGACGTTGATCCCATCATAGGCCCCTGCCAGCTTGGGGATGTCACGGGCGTGCTGAACGGCTTCATCGGCAATGATCGGGATCTCCACTCGCTCCTTGAGCCACGCGGTCTCTGCGATCATGGCCGCCGGCAGCGGCTGCTCGATCAGCTCCACGCCCATCCGCTGGAGCCAGCGAATCTTCTCCAGGGCCTGTTCCTTGTCGTGCCAGCCCTCGTTGGCGTCGACGCGCAGCGGCCTGTCGGTCACCTCCCGCACGGCGGCGACAATCTGGGCGTCATTCTCCGTGCCCACCTTGATCTTGAGGACCGGAAAGTCCTTCGCCTCCTTGACCTTCTGCTTGACGGCTTCCGGCGTGTCGATGCCGATCGAGAACGTCGTGACGGGGGTCTTGCCGGCATCCAGCCCGAATAGCCGGTAGAGCGGCACATTCAGCTTCCGGCCCACCCAATCGAGGATGGCGATATCCAGCGCCGCACAGGCACAACTCTGATCCGGGATCACCCGTTCCCACTGCTCGCGCAGATTCACGTACTGGAACCAATCCCCGCCTTCGACCAATGCCCTCGCCTTCTCCAGGGCCGCAATTGTCTGCTCGGCGCTCTGCCCATAGCGGACATTGGGAGCCGCCTCGCCCCAGCCGGTGACGCCGTCCCGCTCCACACGCACGAACACATTGTCCTTGAAGTCACTCGAATTCCGCGAGATGGTCCACGTATGCCGCAGCAGCAGCCGTTTCTGGGCTGACGCTCAGCCGAGCCGGCCCCTGTGCTCCGGGCTGACCCGCCGGCACCAGCCCCGGCCAAGCCGCTCCGGCCGCAACCGATGCGCCCAAAAACTTCCTGCGCGAGATTGCCATAGGATTTGCCTCGGACTTCAGAAGGCCGGATCGGCGTGACTTTCCAGGTATAAACGCACTTCCGGACGCAGGTAGATCGTCTCGATATCCACCAGCTTCCGGACCGCTTCGGCGCAAAGCGTGGCCACGTCCGCCGTTGCGGCTTCCGTATCAACGAAGAAGATCGTTTCCTTCTTCATGGAAGCCAGCCCGCCGCCCCGGCCGCCCAGCGGCTCGCGCCGGATTTTCACGTTCTTCGCCTCCAGTAAGGCCAGCAGCTCTTCGAGGATTCGTCTGATCGTTCATGCGGGCATTCCTGTCGTGTCCTATGCGGGGGCAGAATCTTGTGTTTTCACTTGTAAAATCGGCCGCCTGCAATACGATAATACAAGGGTATGGATACCCGGTGAAGGATTGTATGCAAGGAGTGACGCGTTGGCAAGTATCATCGAAAGACGCCTGTCATTACATCAGTGCCTCGCCCAGAAGGAGGAGGAGAACCGGGCACTGAAGTCCCAGAATATGCAGCTCCAGGCCCTCGCGAACCTCGGTTCGGCGACGTGCATGATTGCCCACGAGATCAACAACCTCCTGACGCCCCTGGCGAACTACGCCGCTTTGGCGACGCAGAACCCCGACGACAAGAAGCTGGCGGAGAAAGTGCTCGACAAGACCGTGCGAAACTGCCAGCGGGCCGCGAAGATCATGCAGAGCATGCTGGCGATGGCCAACGGCCAGAAACAGCAACGGGAGACCGTCTCGGCGAAGGCCCTGATCGAAGAAGTCTTCACGTGCCTGTGCCGGGATTTCAACAAGGACCGCATCCGCGTGGAAATCCAGGTTGACGAGGCATTGCAGGTGACCTGCATTCCCGTGCAGATCGAGCAGGTGCTGATGAACCTGATTCTGAACGCCCGGGACGCGATGCTGCCCGGCGGGGGCACCCTGCGGGTGTCGGCGGCAGCCGATGAGGAGCATCGTCAATCTGATCGTCAGCGACACCGGCACCGGCATCACGCCGGAGAACCTGAAGAATATCTTCCGGCCGTTCTTCACCACGAAAACCGGAACGAACCGCCCGGCCGGCTCCAACTCGGGCTCGGGGGTCGGACTGGCGTTCTGCCGGCGGATTGTGGACGCCCATGGCGGCGAGATCACCGTGCAATCGCAGATCGGGCAGGGAAGCACCTTCACGGTCCGGCTGCCCCGCCTGCCGCCCTTGACCACCGATGATCGCGCTGGTCTACCAAACCCTGGGCGACATCGTCTTGATGCTGCTTCTCGTGGCCGGTGCGGCGTTCTTCTCGGGGGCGGAGACGGCTTTCTTCAACATCACCCAGCGACAGCTCAAGCAGTTCGAGGCCTCGCAGGCCAGGCTCCAGAAGCTCGCGGCCCACCTGCTGCGCAACCCCGGGCACTTGCTGAATTGCCTGCTGCTCGGCAACATGATGGTCAATGTCCTGTACTTTGCCATCGCGAGCGTGCTGATCGTGCACGTCCGCCACCTCTGGGGTTTCGGCGGGGCCACGGCCGTGGCTCTTACTCACCTTCCTCGTCCTGGTGCTCTTCGGCGAGATTCTGCCAAAGTCCTTGGCCTATTCGAACTCGCGGTCGCTGGCCGTGGCGGCGGCCGTACCGGCTTTTCTCGTGGTCCGGTTCCTGGGGCCGATCACGTCTTTTTCCGGATGCTGTTCCTGGAGCCGGTCCTGCGCGTCCTTTTCGGCCCGGCCCGCTGGCCCAGCATGACGACGCTGGCGGAATTCCGCTCGCTGGTGAGTCTGAGCCGGCGCCGCGGGCTGATCAGCGAAGATGAGGACAGGCTGCTGGGAGAGGTCGTCGAGCTCGGGATCGCTCAAGGTGCGACACGTCATGCAGCCGCGGGTGGACATGATCGCCGCCGATGTGACGGACATCGCCCGAGTCGGTCCGCGAGCTCATGCGAACGCGTCACCTGACGAAGATCCCGGTCTACCAGCGGACCTGTGGACAATATCATCGGCCTCGTCCATCTGCGGCATTGTTCCTGAGGCCCGGCGTCCCGCTGGACCGGCTGGTCCAGCCCGTGCAGTTCGTGCCGGAACAGAAGACCGTCGAATCGCTGTTGGAGTTCTTCCGCAAAACGGGGACCGACATGGCCGTGGTGGTGGACGAATACGGCGGGATCGCCGGCTGGGTGCGGCTGGAGGACATTGCCGAGGAGCTGTTCGGCCGGATCGAAGTTCACCCGCGCGTCGAGCCCATCCAGCAGTTGGGGCCCTTCCAGTACCAACTGGCGGGCGATCTGGCGATTCACGATTGGGCCGACGCCTTCGGGGTCGATATCGAAGAGAGCCGCGTCTCGACGCTGGGCGGCCTGGTCACGACGCTCCTGGGGAAGATCCCGAGGAAGGGAGACGTCGCCTACCTTGGGGACCTGAAGTTCACGGTGGACCGCGTCCACCGGCACCGGATCGAGACGCTCATCCTGTCCTTGGAGCCTATCATCGGCCATGAGTAGACTGGGTCTCATTCTGCTGACGATTCTGGCCGTGCTCGTGGCCGGCCTGTTCTCCGGCTCGGAGACGGGCATCTATCGGCTGAGCCGACTGCGCCTGCGGCTGGGCGTCGAAACGGGCAAATGGTCGGCGCTGCTGCTGGCCGACGTCATGCGGGACAGTTCCGGATTGCTGCTGTCGCTCCTGGTCGGCACGAACATCGCGCAGTACCTCGCGACCAGTCTCGTCACCAAGTGGTTTCTCGACCTGGTGGCTTCCGAGCGGGCGGCGGAGCTGTACACGATGCTCGTGGCCGCTCCCGTGCTCTTTGTTTTCTCCGATCTGCTTCCGAAGAACATCTTTCTGCACCGGGCCGACACGCTCACGTTCTTCACCGCCCCCCTGCTGTATGTCAGCCACAAGATTCTGACGTGGTGCGGGGCCGTGCCGCTGCTGAAAGCGACGGCCCGCTTCTGTGCCCGCTGATCGGCTCTCCCGTCTCGCCCCGCGTGGCCATCGCGTCCAGCCAGAGCCACCAAGTCCGGGCCATCCTGCGGGACACCAAGGAAGAGGGATTGCTCAGCGATATCCAAACGGAAATGGTCGATCGCATCGCCAATATTCCCGAGCATGCGGCTGAGCATGGTGATGGTACCGCTGCCGCGGGTCCACGCGGTGGAGATTCGCACGGATCGGGCGACGCTGCTGAATGCGTTGACCAAGCGGGCCTCGACCCGGCTGCCGGTCTGGCAGAACACTCCGGCGGAGATCGTCGGCTTCATCGAGGTCTATGATGTCCTGGGCTCCGGGCGAGGAATTCACCAGTCTGGAGAAGTTCCTCCAGCCGATCCGGAGCCTGGACGCCGACACCTCGATCACGGAGGCCATCAACATCATGCGCCGGGAGCAGTGTAAGATCGTCTTGGTGACGCGGCGTCGCGGCCGGCGCGATGTGCCGCTGGGAATCGTCACGATGAAGGATTTGGTTGAGGAGCTTTTAGGTGAGCTGGCCGAGTGGTAAACGTAAGGCGAGCGGCCCGCGCACCCGACAAGAGATCGCCCGCACCGGCACGATATGTCATTGCGAGCGGAGCGCAGCAATCTCCCCTCTCATGGATTGCGATTGCTTCGTCGCTGCGCTCCTCGCAATGACTGTCACCGTCTGGCTCTCCTTGCCATCGTCGTGCTCGGCGCGGCCCTGCTGGCCAACAGCATGACCAAAGAGATCAGCCGCGATGAACAAATGTACTGCACGGCCGGGGTCCTGCTGGGGCAGGGCCACGCGCTCTATCGGGACTTCTCGTATCCTTCGCAACTGCCCTACCACCCGCTCTTGCTGGCGACTCTCTATCGCACCCTCGGCACGACGCATTACCTGCTCGTCGGCCGGCTCGTCTCCGTCGTCTGCGACATCCTGGTCGTGGTCTTCATCCTCCTGATCTATCGCTCCATCTTCGGCCCGGATCTGTGGGGCGGACTGCTTATTCGGCTTGGCCGCCGCCACTCTTTATGTCTTCAACCCCCTGGTCGATTACGCCGCCGGGTACGCGTGGAATCACGATGTCGTCATCTTGTGCGTCGTCGTGTCTCTTGGGCTGTTCGTGACGACAGATTTCGAGAAGAGATCGCATCTCTGGCGCACCGGGGCTATCGGGGCGCTGATGACTCTGGCCACTTTCATGCGCGTGACCACGGCCCTGGTCGAGTTGCTGTTCCTGGCGGCGTGCTCTTGCCGCAGGAGGACCTCTCCGGAATAGAATCCGGGCGGTTCTGCCCTTCCTGGGGGCGGCGTTGGTGATGGCGCTGTGGCCTCTTTGGGTCATCGCTCAGGCCCCACGGGCCTTCTGGCTGAATCTCGTGCGCATTCCGTCCCTCTATGGCCACTGGCTGCACGAAATCGGAAAGACCTTCGGCAAAGCTACACTCACGCTTGATGCTCTGAAGCAGCCGGGGTATCTCGTGCTGCTGATCCTGGCCGTGTTCCTCGTCGCCGTCGCGTGGCGCGAGAGGTCGCGTTTGAACGCGTCCGAAAAGCGAGGAGCCGCCGTGACTGCCCTGCTGGTGCTGCTGTTCTTCGTAATCGCGTACATCCCGCCCACGATGTGGCACCAGTATCTGGCGGTGCCCGTGCCATTCCTGGTGCTTGCCTTGGCCTACCCGCTGGCGGCGCTGCGACGGCTATGCCGCAGCAGATCAAGAAGGGAGAGACTGGCACAGGCTAACGTACGGCCTTGCCGGAGCGGCCGCGGCCATGGCCGTTCTGGCTTATCCCGTCGTGTTGTACCGCTGCCTGTTCCTCACGATTCCCGAGCAGTGGACGCCGGTGGAATTTCACAAGAACCGCTGTCAAAGATCGCCGGCGACATTAAAGAGCCGGGCCTCGTGCTGACGTTAGGTCCGCTCCACGCGCTGGAAGGCGGCCGGGACATCTGCCCTGAGCTTTCCTGCGGCTCGATTGTCTATCGCGTGGCGGATCTGTTATCCGCACCGGAGCGAGAAGATCACCCACACGGTCGGGCCCAAGACGCTCGGCGATCTGGTGGGCCCCCGTCCCGCCGGCCGGTGTCATCGTGGGCGTCGAGCCGCCCTATTTCGCCTTTCTGGAAGAGCCCCTGCGCAAGCTGGTTCCGCCCGACTGGCGCCGGGACACCTACGGGGATACGCTGCAAGCCTACCATCGACCCTAACCTCTTTATGAGTCGCGACAAACACAATCCGCAACCCATCGCCGGCTGTTGCGGGGTGCCATGTCTACGCCCTGAGGAGTCTTGACGAGCAAAATCGGTAACCGAGACTCCCAGGTGCGGCGTGCCATGTCTACGCCTCGCAGACATGCCTGCCTTCGTGAGCCGGACATGCCTA
>CAVVRJ010000036.1:0-63097 GCA_963750205.1 uncultured Planctomycetota bacterium | reverse complement strand
CACCCGGATGCACGACGTGCAGACATTCTTGACCACCGGCTGGGATTTCCTTGGCCAACGCAGCAACGGATTGGCCGGCATCTGGCGAATGCCCGACAGGGGCGGTTATCCCGAGTTGGCGGTCTTCTGGACGGGCTTTCAACCGCACCCGGTTGTCGGGCTCCATCGGGACATCAGAAGACCCGTACAAGGATAAGCCACCGCGGGAGAAACCTTCGGGAGCATCGACCGGTACAACGGTAAGCAGAGCCACTAGACAGACTTGCGGCCAATATTGATCTCTCCGGCATAACGTGGACACGTGCGCCAGTTCCTCACCTTTGTCGGGGTCTTCGACGGAGCAGGCTTCGCCATCTCCAACCTGACTATTCATCAAGGTGCACTCTTTGGCCTCTTCGGAACTCTCAGGATCACCAGACCACGGTGAGGAGATGTCTTGATCCACCGCAATTCACAGCGATCGCCGGAGAAGATAAAGCCTGGTATGTCGGTGCCTTGGCCGGACAGAGTTCCGCCCATATCACTGGGTGCCATGCCGCCGGGACAGATATCCACCGGCGCAGGAGGACAGCGCCGTTGCTGGCCTGGTCGGGGAAACTTCACGAGGTGAAGTCCGTGCTTGCTCCTCCGCGTGCACCATGACTCTCGGGCAGCGCAAAGCGACTGGCGGCATAGAACGATGAGACATCTCGGGGAAGATCACGCGATGTCGGCAGCATAGCAGAATGTGTCGGGGGCCGAAGGGAAACCATAAGACGTAGGCGGTCTGGTGGGAGAGGCTCATTTCTGGAGTTCAGAATCTCTGACTGCTATGCCACCGGGAGCGTATCCGCCGGCACGAAAAGCAGCGGGCTCGGCGGCTTCATGGCGCGGTCAGTGAAGGCGACGTTTTTTCCACACCTCCGGGAAGATCGTAAATAATGCTTACGCCGCAGGTACGATCAAAGCGGGTGAAGATTCAAGCGATATCGGTGCCTTATTGGGACGAGAGGCCAAAGTACAACGTCTGACCAGCAACTGTTACTTCCGCCAGAGCCTCTGACAACAAGCACAGGCGGAAAATGGAAATGGAGATCCGCTGACTAAAAGGAGATCAGATGAAACGAACGAGCCGGGTTTGCGGTGGATTTCGACTCCCTCCCATCCACCATCTCCGAAGGCAAGGACTGTCCACGGCTGCGATGGGAGGAATCCAGCGCACTAATTGATCGCGGCAGTCAATCAGCGGGCGGAACAGGTCTAGTTGAAACCTGGAGTGGTCACTATGCGGTGGCATGTCCCTGGTTGATTCTCACGATATGGCCTTGGCGACATGCACAATCGTATTTCCGCGTATGCCCTTCTTCCCTTGAAGTCATACTCAGGGAGCATTTCCGGTGGTTCTCGATTGGGGGCCGAGTTATTCATTTGCTTCTTGATCCGGTTATCTTCCTTGTTCCCGCCTCTTTTTGGCTTCCTCGTGAGGCGATTCCCTTGCCCTCTCGGATCTCGTTCTCTCCGCGTGCGAACTTGATATTTATGTAGAGGGCATGGATAATGTCATCCATGGTGGCGTCATCTGGCAATGAATCGATTACCTGTTTTGCCGTTTCTTTCGTGAGCATAGGTACTTCTCCAATCGAGACTCGATCAGTAGTATATCGCGGCGAGTCAGTGGTTTCCACAGGTTGCCGGCGACCCTGACGCGGTCGCCCCGTGCGGCGTCGACCCTTATTTGCGGGCCGCAGACATTGATCCGTCGGAAGGTCTCAAAGCAGCGGCCGTCGCTCTGCTTGGTCTCCTCGATCATCCGTTTCACGACGTAATCGCGGAATTCCTTCTTCTGCTCCTCGGCGACGCAGGCAAGAAAAGGAACGATGCTCGGCTGATCGATCCAGCGAATCATCGCCGTCCGGCATCCGCAAAGAAGCGGTCGGCGTTCTCGCCCCACGACGCGAACATCCCTCAGCCCGCTTGCCTCCACGAGAGCCGCATACTCCTCCACGGCGGGCATGTACCAGGGCCACTCGAACCCAGCGAAGGATGAGAGAACGCCGGCTGCGACATCGCTTCCTGAATCACCTGGATGAAGTGCACGCAATTCCCAGCGGCGCCGAAGTTGAAACGAACCCGCCCGCCGGGGCGGAGCAAGCGACGCACGTTCTCATACAGACGACGATGGTCTTTCACCCAATGCAGCGTGGCGTTCGAGAAGACGACGTCGAACTCCTCACGGAAGTCGAGATCGTTGATGTCCATCAAGACAAAGCGGAGGTTGTGCTTCGCCTTTGGTTGAGCCGCCTCAATCATGCCCCGCGAGACATCGATACCGACGACCTGCCCGTGCGGGAGAAGCTCCGCCATGCGGGCGGTGAGGGCGCCGTCGCCGCAGCCGAGATCGAGCACGTGCTCGGTGCCCTGGAGGTGGAGGTCCGCGATAAGCGTGGCCCCCCACTCCTTCTGGTGGGCCGACGCCTGCTCGTATTTCCGGCCGTCAAATTCGTGCGTCATTTCCTTCTTCCGCTTCCAGCAGCTTCTCCGCCGGCGGCATTTCTTGCGGCGCGGGCAAAAGGTCACGTTCGACACCGCCGATCAGGTGCGGCAGACCCTCTTCGAGCTCCATCGGTTCGGTGAGGTCTTTGGCCAATTCCGTCAGGAAGCGGCTGGGCTTCATCATGATGAGGTTGCCGCCGCGATTGCGGTAGACTTGCGGCAGCACGAGGTACAGCTCGTCGCGGGCCCGCGTGACGGCGACGTGGAAGACCCGGCGTTCCTCTTCGAGGTCCTCGTCTTTGTTCATCGCCATGTCCGTCGGGAAGCGGCCGTCCGCCAGCCAGGGGATGAAGACGACCGGCCACTCCAGACCCTTGGCCTGATGGACCGTGCTGAGGATGACGAACTCCTGCTCGACCGGGCCTTCGACGCAGGTCTCGCCGGAGAATTCGCCCGCCAGCGACACGTCGGCCAGAAAGGCCTCCACGTTCTTGTACTGGCCCGCGAAGTTCGCCAGGGCGCGGATGTCCTCCCGCCGCATGGCGGCGTTGTCGTAGTGGGAAACGAGGTAATCGTCGTAGAAGCGTTTGTTGGCCAGGTCGATGACCTCCGCCGGGGAATCGATTTCGCGCGACTCCTTGAGCAGGCCGACGAACTCCTGGAAGAAAGGCTGCGCGCTCGTGGGCAGGAGGCTGGCCGTCTCGATGCCCAGGACCTCGTTGAAGGGGTCGGCGGCGCTGCTGATGTGCTGCCAGACCCGCCGGGAGATCGCGCTGCCGATGCGGGGCAGCATCTGGAGCAGGCGCAGCCAGGCCAGTTCATCGCTGGGGTTTTGCAGGACGCGGAGGTAACAGAGGATGTCCTTCATGTGCGCCTGCTCGAAGAAGCGCAGGCCGCCGCGGATGTGGAACGGGATGTTGCGCCGCTGGAATTCCAATTGAATCTCCAGCGAATGCCAGTGGCTGCGGTAGAGGACCGCGATGTCGTTCAGCGTGCGGCCCTGGTCGAGCAGGTGCAGCACGTACTCCGCGATGAACCGCGATTGCGTGAAGTGGTCTTGGCAAGCCACGATCGCGGGCTTGAGGCCGGAGCTGCGAATCGCCTTGAGGTTCTTGGGCAGCCGGCGGCTGTTCTGGGCGATGCTCGCGTTGGCCAGCGTCAGAATCTCCGGCACGGAGCGGTAGTTGGTTTCGAGCTTGTACTCCTTGGCGTCCGGGTACCGCTGCTTGAACGTGATGATGTTGTCGAAGTTCGCCCCGCGAAAGCTGTAGATCGACTGGGAATCGTCGCCGACCACCGTCAGGTTGCGATGCTTCGAGGCCAGCAGATCGACGATCGCGCCCTGGATGGCGTTCGTGTCCTGATACTCATCGACGAGAATGTGCTGGAACTGCCCGGCCAGCATCTCGCGAACGTCCGCATGGTCCATCATCAGCCGCAGCCAGGCGCTGAGCAGATCGTCGAAGTCCAGGAGTTGCCGCCGCCGCTTCTTCTCGGTGTAGAGCACGAGCACCCGCTCGATGCCGTCCAATTCCTGGATGAACATGGGGAATCGCTTGCTGATGACCTCCGGCAGCGGTTCGAGCGTGTTCTGGATGAAGCTGGAGATCGCGGCCAGGACGTTCTTCTGGGGAAACCGCCGCTCGCGAATATCCACGCCCGCCTCCTGAACGCACGAGGCCAGCAGGTCCTTCGCGTCCTCGCGGTCGAGGATCGTGAAGTCCGGCGAGATGCCGAGCCGCTTGCCGTGCGTCCGCAGGATGCGGTTGGCGATGTGGTGGAAGGTGCCGCCCCAGATATCGCGGGTCTTCTGCTTGACCAGCAGCTCGACCCGGTTGAGCATCTCGCGGGCCGCCCGGTTCGTGAAGGTAACGAGCATGATCCGCCCGGGATCGACGCCGTGATGCACGAGCCAGGCCAAGCGATACGTCAGCGCCCGCGTCTTGCCGCTGCCGGCGCCCGCCACGACGAGCATGGGCCCGCCCGGCGCCGTCGCCACCGTCAATTGCTCCGGATTCAGGTCCGCCCCAAAATCGATATCCCCCGCCGCCGTCCGCGACTGGAGTGTGAATTTCCGTGCCATAGTTTCCCGATGGTGTGCGCTGCACACCCTACCAGCGTCATTCGGTCAAAAACTCGCCTCCGGGCCATCCCACAAGGCTAATACGTCAGCATATCACAATCCGGCGGAGAAATCATCTCCAGCCCAAACGAGCCAGACACGATTCTACCTGGGCTCTCGCCCTGCCCCATCGCCAGCCGGGCCTTCGAAAGTACGTGGCGGCGCTTTTAGACGTTGCCACGGATGGGCGTAGTCGCTGCCAGCAGTGAAGACGGCGTTTATCGCCTTTGGGATACCGGCGGGGAGGGCGAGCCTATCCCAGGAGCTTGTTCTGGGACGGGTAGGATCTTGCAGCCCTCCCGGCCGAAGCTCCACGACTCGGAGACGCTCACGCACATGGTTGGCGGCTGCGATCCGGCCTTTCTGACAGTCTTTCCGCGTGAATGCACGGCTCTGCCGCAGAATGTGAAATGCGTAGGTTCGATCTTGAAACTCTCCGGTCACTCCAACGTCACACGTTCCAGTTGCGGAGAAGGAAGTCGGCCAAGTACTCGATAGGCACGGCCTGGCCATACGGGCGCGGTGGAACCCGTTCCTGCGTTTCGGAGAATATGTTCTCTATCATTACGCCAACGACAAACCCTCGCTTGTCTATGAGGGGAGCGCCGCTGAGCCCGCCTCCACTCTGAAAACTGACCTGGATGAACCTCGGCTTTCTGTCGTACGTGACGGGCAGGGCCTCTACTATACCTGTATGCACGACAGCCGTAGCATCCCGCATCGGGAGCGAAGGATAGCCAATATCGCACACTTCTTCGCCTATCTCCGGGAGCCTTCCTTGAGTAAGGAGAGATGGGCAATTCATGACGCCTTCTTTGACCCCTATTAGTCCCACGTCTGGCGCGGAGGGGCCCTCTTCAACGCGTGAACATTCCGGTTGAATCCTGGCGTCTCCCATGAATACCTCAACGTGCGCATGTACAAGGTTATGCCCCGCGGTCGCAAGCGTGTCTGGCCCTATGCAGAATGCTGTGGCCGCGCACTTGCTTTCATCTTCGGTCGTTATTTCCAGAAGGTATATACAGCTCGCGTAACGTGTAAACCACAATCTCCATGGTTCATCGGGCGGCTTTCCTCTCAACGGATAAGGCTCCGCTTCGGTAAGGGGACGCACTGAAATCGGATGTGCTGGATTAAGGATGTTGAATCTTCTTGCTGCTTTGCGATAAGTCGGTGCATCTTGGCCGATCACCATCTTCAGAAAGCACAGCTTGCCTCTCAAGTGACTCCGCAGTTCGGCCCCGCGTCCAGCTTGGCGATACTTCTCCCTGTAAACTGCGTTTGCTTTCTCGTAGCCGTGTTTCTCCCAGGCATAGAGTCCGCCCAACACCGATCGGATGAAAGCTCGTTTGACGTTCGGGAACTCGTTGACTACTATGCCGGTGACCTCCTGCCTGCGCAAAGGAGAAAAATAGTGGCTTTTGGAGCGATTTATCTTAAATCCGTTCCTTTCTACGATGCTCGTGATTTCGCTGCCGGGTGTGGTCGGATCATCGGCGTAGCCGATCTTGCTGGGAACATGATGTAGGCTCGTCGAAAGGGTGAGGTCATCCGCATACCTTGTGTACCGACATCTCAAGGTCTTGGCCAACTGCATGAACCCATTGTCCAGGGACCGGCAGATCATGTTTGATATGATCGGCGATGTTGGCGCCCCTTGCGGGAGCGTGCCATCGGCCATGCAGCAGATCTGTGCAAGTACTACCGCAGCCTCGTGACCCACACCATAGGAACTGATCGATCCTATGACACGCTGGATACTTATGCTCGGGAAGAAGTCCTCCGGATCCCAGTTCAGCAGGTGGCCCTTTTTGCAGTGCTGGCTGGCGTTGCCAACGAGGCTCTTCCCCCGCACAAACCCAAACGCACACGCCTTCGGCACATAGACCAGACCGAGAACCGTACTGAGTTTGCGCTGAGGGATGGCGAGATTCTTCGGGGGCACGGATATCAGGCGACTGCCCCCCGACCGCTTGCGTATCTCACAATCCCGGTATCTCTCCCGCTCCTTGGTTCCGTATGACAGAATGCGCAAAAACCTGTCTTCCACCTCCAGCGGGTCAGCTACATCCTGCCGACTCTGCAAGGATTGAAACTTCCGCAGCAACTCCTCTGGTGGTTGTCTAAGTAATTGCTCCATAATATGAATAAGACATGGCCCCTGGTCCATCTTCTGCGGACAATGGGCAATACAATAGGTACACGAAACCAACATTGCCCAGGATGGTGAGCAAGCCTAAGTAGTCCGCGAACTCCAAGGCGTAGTTGAAGTCGGCCGGCTGCGGCAGCGTCTGATAGACCGCGCCATCGAGCTGTTGGTGTACGAAGATGTGGTCGTGGCCCTGGAAGAAGATGGTGACGTGGTTATCCACCATCAACTGGTGGATCGGTTTGCCCCAGCCGGGACGATGCGTGTCGAAGCCATAGGTGCCATCGGCGTTGTTGCCACCCCACTCGTAACCGTGGGCGGAGAGTAGAGGGAATTGCGAGCGGTCTGGGCCCAGACCGCCACGTTGTTGGGCGTACCATCGAGGTTCACCAGTGCTGCCTGCTCGTGATTGCCGTTGACGAGGAATACGGGCACTCCCACCAAGCCCAGCCACGACCGCTGCTGGACATAGAGGGACCGCACAACATCCGCATTGACTACCTTGAGTGTGTCCACGCTGAAATCGTCGCCGATGGTCATGTAGAAGTCGGGCCGGTCGGTGGCGGCGGTTTGCAGGGTGCGAACGTAGAGGTCGGCGTTGAATTCCGTGTTCATGCGCTCCGGGTACGAATCGCCTTGGATGTCGAACGTGAACGTGCTGCCGGGCGTGCGCTGGGTGTGGAACGTGGCGTCGGTGTCGGCCTGGAACACGGTGTCGCTGGCCGCTTTGAAGCGTAGCCGGCAATAATAGAGCAAATCCGGCTGGAGCTGACCCGGGACCACCTCCAACGGCTGGCTCGCGGACAGATTCGCGACGGGCGTCTGCCCCAGATATACGCCAGACTGTGGACCGTATTCCAAGTAGACCTGAAGGTCCGTAGAGGCCAGCACGTTCGCCGTCACCGACCGATCCGTGGGCCGGCCCAGGATGACCATGCCAGCAGATGCCCCGGACGACGACACCCCTGACGCGGTCGATGGAGACTTCGCGAAAGTAATGCGGGCATGCCAGACTCCGGTCGAACCGAGGACCAGCAAAGCGAGGCCAAAGAGCATCGTACTGCGTTTCATGGCATTCTCTCCTTCTACGGCAGGAGGCCGGTGGTAGATCGATCCAAACGCGGAGTCAATGACGCAGCGGTCAGCGGCGCGGATGCGGCGGCCGAAGGGGCCACCGTGTAGGTATAGGAGACCATCCGATTGGTCAGTTGCGGGTTTTCGTCCGCCGGTAGCAGCGCCCGGACGTATTCGACCTTTGCCTGGGTGGGGGTGACCTGCACGCGCAGGTGACCCGAGCCGCCGACGATGGCGCCCTCCGTGTATCCAAACTTCTTCGCGAGGGACTGGGCGTTGTCGCCGCTCCGACTGGGCTGAGGTGTCTCCTGGTAGACCAGATCGGTCACGCCGTCGCCGTTCGCATCGAGGTCCTGCTTGTCGAAGAGGTGGTCGTGGCCGTGAAAGACGATGTTGACCCCATTCTTGAGCAGTACATCCTGAATCGGCAGGGGCCAACCCGGCCGCTGGACCGTGAAACCCCAAGTGCCGTCCTCATTGTGCCCGCCCCACTCGAAAAAGGAGGTAAACTCCTTGCCGCCGCGGGCGATGCCGTCGAAGCTGCCGCCCACCAGGTGATGGATGAAGACGAACTTGAAGGCCACCTTGCTTTGCGTCAGGGTCCGCGTGAGCCACTGGTACTGGTCCAGCCCCAGCGTCCAACCCCACCCATTCGTGGGCTTGGTGCGCGTGTACCAGAAGGGGTCGAGGACCACGAACAGAGCATCGCCCCACTCGAAGGCGTAGTAAGCGTCCCGTGGCTTCTGCAGGAAGGGGTCCGGGGCCGTACTGCCGGAGTAGAATCCGCCGGGAACGGGACACGGATAGAACAATTGCCGGGCGTGGGTGGCCCAGACGGCGATATTGTCCTGTGGATGGGTGGAATTGAGAAGCCAGCCCAGCTCCGCCTCATGATTGCCGCTGATCAGGAACACGGGCACCGATGCACCAACGATGGAATGGAAGCCCGTCCGCACGTCCTGGCAAAGCTGGACAGCGCCGGCGTAGTCGTTGACGTTGAGCTTCTCGGTCATGAAGGTGTCGCCCAGATTGATCAGGAAATCCGGCTGGTCCGCGGCCATATTGGCCAGAGCAATCCGGTAGACGTCGGGATCGTTGTCCTGGTAGTGCGGATCGGCCTCGATGGCAAACTGGAAGCTGCTGCCGGGTCTTCGTTGGGTGTGGAACATCGCCTCAGTTCCGGCATCGAAGGAAGCCGCCCCCGGCCCGCGATATCGCAGACGGTAGTAATACTGCCGGTCGGCGTCAAGCGAATCCAAGACCAGGATCGCGGGGCTCCCCGCGATGAGGGCGGTCTGCGCCGTCTGGGTCGTGTATACGCCGGACTGTGTGCCGTACTCTACGAAGGCCTCGAGACTGCTATCCGAGAGCACACTTACGGCAATCGACCGATCCGTGGGCCGGCCCAGCAGGACGTCGAAATGTGCCGACGGCTGAGGCACGGTTGCCACCAAACAAGCAACCACCGCCTGAGCCAACGCGCCGACCGAATTCGTCATGCTGCCTTGAGAAACGCTCGTGGCCACGCGGGTCTCGTGCTTGGGCAGTGTCGACATGATACTTGTACGCCCGGTGATGGTGGCACCGGCTGTCATGTCGCGGCCCTGGAAGCCGGCGAAATCGAGCCCATAGCGGTAGGCCCGGGGGACGGCGTTGGTCATGGGCAAACAGTCGCCGATGGCCGTCACGATCCCGGCGTTGGTGACCGGGCAAATGTACTCCCACACGACCTGCCCAGTGGAAGTCACCTCCACCAGGTATCCCTGGGTGGTCGCACAGATCAGGGTGTTGCCGTTGGGCAGACGCTGAGCACTGGAGCCCAAATGGCTGAAGAGAGTGAGATTGCCCACCGAACCATACTTCCACACCACTTGCTTCGACAACTGCTGCGTCGTCTTATCGTGTCTTTGTCAAATGTCCACTGGACGTAGCCAGTGGTGGGCGAGTTGACATACGCGCCGGTGTCCGCGCCATTGGAACCCACGAAGGGGTTGATCTCCAGAACGTAGGACTGCGGTGTCCGCTGGAAGAGGTACTGATTGTTGCTGAACACCAGCAAGTGTCCGGCTCCGGGCAGGCCGGCCGGGATCCACTGGACATTGTTGCTGGCCCCGATCTGCTTGTTGCCGTTGGTCGCGGAATCCCAGTTCGGCGCGACCGAGGGCGGATTGCCTTGGCCGTACATGGCCGGATCGCCGAAGCGGTACAAGAAGTCGCCGGCGGAAGTCGCAGCCTTGGCCACGCTCGCGGCCGGATTGCCCGCGACAAAGGTGCCGCCGTGATCGATTACGTAGAATTCGCCCTCTTGGCAATTGACCACGATCTGGTCCAGAGTCGGGCTGTAATCGAGGGAATTGCAGTGGAGCCAGTTGCTGCGGACCGGTCGGCCCGGCAGATTCAGATTGATCCGGCCGGGGTTGCTGGAGATCTTCTTTCCGGCACCCACGTAGTTGGCCTTGGAGGCATCCAGGTCTTGTATGGCATGGTCGAAGAAGCACCACTCCCAAACGACGGTTCCACTGGCGTCCACCTCCACCACGCCCTCGGCTCGGGCTCCCGTGTAAGGGCCCTGAACCGGATCGCACCCTGCGGCCAGGCACTGAGCGGCGGTCAGATCCTTGCTGGCCAGGTACAGAGTGGTCCAGGCGCTGAGCTTCTTGTTGTAGATCCTGACGAAATCATCGTGGGGATGATAGAGCAACCGTGTCTCCACATGCTGCCACACGATGTTCCTGTTCCAATCCAACTCCATCAATCCATTCGCGTCCGCCGTGATATCCATGAGGTTGCCGCTGGTCAACAAACGCGGATTCGTCGCAACAGGCCAAGTTCTGACGACATGGCCCTGCATATCGATGAGATACGAGGTCCCCTGAGCCCCGAAGAACGTGTAGCCCGGTAGGCCTGTGCCACGTCCCAGTACTGGAGTTCGGTAGGCCGCTGGAGGGCTTGGTATTCGGCGCCGGCATACGGATTCGCCACCGTCGTCCGGCCGGCAATCGTCTTTCCGGGAGTCAGCGTCCGTCCCGCCAAGGCCGGATGGTCGGGACTCGTACCGATAGGCACGGAAGATAGAGTTGACCATCGGCAGGTTGTCACCGATCGTTGGTACGATCCCGGTGGTCGTAACCGGAACGATGTACTCCCATACCATTTTGCTTTCGGCGGTGATCTCGGTGATATACCCTTCCGTATCCGCACAGATCAAGGTATTGTCGTTGGGCAGGCGCTGAGCACTGCACCCGATGTGGCTGAACAGAGTCAGGTTGCTCAACGAACTGTAACTCCACACGACCTGCTTGGACATCTTCTTGGGCGTTTTGTCCGTAACGGCCGGGGCCTCCCACAGATTGTAACCCGACCGCCGGCGGGTTCACGTAGCTGCTGGTGTGCTCGCCTTGGGCGTTGAGGAAGGCATTGATCTCCAGAACGTAGGATTGGGCCGTATGCTCAGACAGGTACTGGCCGTTGTCGAAGATCAGGAAGTGCCCGGCCCCGGTCAGACCAGACCCGATCCACTGTACATCATGGGCTCCACCGAGTTGTTTGTTGCCGTTGGTGGATTGGGTCCAATCGGCCAGGATGGCCGGCGGATCGCCTTGCGAGTACCGGGCCGGGTCGCCGAACCGGTAGAGGAAGTCGCCCGCCGAGCTCGCGGCTTTGGCAATGCTGATCGTGGGATCACCGGCAAGGAACGTGCTGCCGTGGTCGATCACGTAGAACTCGCCCTGCAGGGAGTTGACCACGATCTGGTCCAGTTCGCCGTTGTAGTCCAGGGAATTGCAATGAAGCCAGTCATTTTGGAGAGTCTTGCCAGGCAGGTTGATATTCAGCCGGCCGGGATAGTCGGCAATCGTTTTGCCCGCCCCTACGTAGTTGGACTTGGTCGTGTCTGCGTCCTGGACCAGGTGATCGAAGAAGCACCATTCCCAGACCACCGTGCCGGCCGTGTCCACTTCGACGATGGCATCCATTTGCCCTCCCGTGGAGTTCTGCACGAGCTGCTTGGCCCCCGCGGCCAGGCACTGGGCCACGGTCAGGTCCTTGTTGGCGATGTAGAGCGTGGTGTAAGCCTTGAGCTTGGGGTTGTAGATCCGCGTGAAGTCGTGGTGAGGATGGTAGGTCGAGCGTTTGTCCGTGTACTGCCACACCGTGGCTCCATTCCAATCCACTTCCTTGAACCCGCCGAACCCGCTGGGGTCGTTGGTGGCGGCATCCAGAACGTGGCCGTTGTCCCACAGGTGCGGATTTGTCCCGACCGGCCAGGTGTGCACCACCTGTCCTTCCATGTCGAGCAGATACGTCGTGCCGCGGGCGCCGAACAGGGTATAGCCGTTGTAGGCGCGGGCCGCGTCCCAGTACAGCATCTCGGTGGGACCTTCCAGGGCGTCATACCCCCAGGCTGTGCCCAGGAAGACCAGGTAGACCAACACGCAACATGGTAGAAATCTTGATATCTTCATTGGAAACACCCCCTGTCAGACACGGACAAGCTCCGTTGGACAACCGTAATTCCCTACGGATAGGAACGTACACCAAGACCATCCTATTCGTCCCGGCCCACCGGCCGATCGTCGTCGCGGGGACCGCCTTGTTCACCACGATCTCGGGGCCGTGGTGGCTGGTATTCATCCGGCGTGAGTCGGCCGTCCCCGGTATATTCGACCGGCAGTGCGCACGCCATCGCCCACCGCCGGGCTGCTCAACTTAAACGCCGGCGTTGTGGCGATACCATTAGCCGCACCGAATAGAAAATCCGAACTCGGCAGGACTGGTGGTTTCTGGAGCGGGTTCGAGTACAGGTAGGCCGGCGCACTCTGGTAGCCGGGCAGGTTGCGGAGTTTCACGCAGGTGGCACGTTGTTCCGGCGTCAACGTCCGGCCCACTTGGGCGAACGCCGTGGCGTATATCCAGGACATCTCGCCGTCGAGCGCCCCATACCGGCGACCGAGGGCGAGCACTTTTGTCTTGTCGGCTTGGCCTCCGGCTAGAAATTTGCGGAGTTCCTGAGAGGTGGCGCGGCGGACTTCGACCGTTTCCGCGAGCAGTGTGCGCTGCTGATCGGGGATGGAAGTGATCCGGGCGCGCTGTTCGGCGGTCAGAAGGTTGAGGAAACCTTCGCCGCTATCGCCCGTCACGCTCGTGCTGATATCGAAGTCGCGCTGGGACATTGCCGGCATGTCTTTCATGTAGAAGCTGCCGAAATACGTGCCATGACGTTCGGGACAGAAGTAAACATCGGCTTCGACGTTGCCAGCGTACCAACTGAAAAACTCGCTGGCGTAGGTCATGTACGCGACGGTGAAGAACCGTGACGTGCCGGGATTGGGCGCTGTGAGCGCGTCGCGTTCGTCCCTCTCAGGCCACGTGTTGAAATCGCCGAACTTCATTTTGGCGAACGCGGCTTTCTGTTCCGCCGTGAGCGACGCGACGACCTGGCCGAAGACTTCGGCGCGCCGGTAGCTGAGTTCGGCGTCGAACGCATAGAAGTCGCCCACGTAACGAGTGACCGCTGCGCGGCTCAACCCGGTTGTTCCTTTGGGAATGGTGCCGTCTTTCTCACGTTGGAACGCCTCGATCAGCGGCATGCGCTTGAGCGCGACTTGCTCGAACTGCGGCGCTTGTTCGGCGGCGAGGTCGGCGAACTTCTGGCGCTGCTGGTCGTTCAGGATGTGCAGCACGTTGCCGGCAATGCGGGTGAGGAACATGGGATTATGTCCCTTTTCGGCGGCATCAATGTCGCGCATGTATTGGAAGCCGAAGAAATCGCACACCTTGCCGGGCGGCATGAACGTCGCCGCGCCGAAATCGCCGGTGAGGAACGCCAGTCCGCCAAACGCAATCGTGCTCAGTTGCGCGGATCCGAGATTGCCTGCTCGATGGTGTACCGGTTTTGTTGCCCGCGTTCGCGAGGCTCGGGGCGAGCGGCGTCGCTCTGGGGCCGGTCAGGTCCGCGCTCAGGGGGCTGTTCGCGCCCACCCGCCTGAGCGGGCGGCGGGTCGAGGTCGCGCAATTTTTCCGGATCGAAGCCGGCGGCTTTAACGGCTTCGTTCTCTGCCGGGCCACCGGGGATACCGGCTTGGCGAAGTTCTGCGTGGATCGCCTTGGCCTGGTCGGCCGTCAACGTGTTCGCGTTATACCGGGACAGGATGGACTTCACCCGGGCTTTCTGCTCGGTGGTCAGAGACTGGGGTTCCTCCGGCCGGCCGCTGCCTCGTCCGTCCTGTGCACGCGGGGGCCTATTGCCGGGCTGCGGCGGGTTCGAGGCGTTCTGGGCCTGTGTTTGGAGGTGCAGTGCAGCAACGTTCAATAGGATGACAATGGCAATTCGTTTCATGGTGTGTCTCCTTTCCGCCCACCGCGCTCGTCGCGGGGGCTACTCATTCAGGTTGTCGACGTCCGTCTGACCCTTGTCGGAAGCCGGCAATTCGATGACGCCCTTCGGGGTAAGGTCGCGTCCCACCAGGCCGGCGTAGTCGGTGCCATAACGCTGGACCCGGAACACGGCATTCATGAACTGGCCCTCATGGCCGGAGTCCGCCGGAATAGCGGTCCCTTGCGCCAGAGGGGTGGTGGTCACGGGGCAGACGTAGCGCCAGACCATCTGCCCGGCGGCCGTCACCTCGAAGAGATTGCCTTTGACGCCCTCGCAGATCAGCGTATTGCCGTTGGGCAGCCGCTGGGCGCCGGAGATCTCAGCGGAGTAGAAGCTCGCCGGCGGCGTGCCCACATACGTCCACGTCAGCGAACTGGGTCCAAAGGCGGCGCCGGCCGAGAGGCTGTAGTTGCCCGCGGTATCCACCGGCGGCACGATCTCGTCCACGGAGGAGTAGTCGCGGCCGATGCCGTTGTTGAAGATCAGGATGTTGCCGGCGCCGGGGCAGTTGGGCTCGATCCAGTGCGTGTGATGCTGCTGGAACAGCATCCGGTTGGCGGTGGTGCCGCGGTCGTATTGCTGCGGGTTGCCCCAGCGGTAAAGGATGTCGCCGCCTTTGTTGTAGCGGCCGCCTGTATGGCCGGCCGCCTGGGCCGTGGTGGTGCTGTGGTCGATGACGAACAGTTCGCTGTTGTTGCGGATGCTGAGCATCACCTGGTCCAGTCCGGCGTTGTAGTCGATCCCGTTCACGTGGTTCCAGAACTGCTGGATCGATCGTTGCCGACCCCGTTGGCATTGATCAGCTCCGGATGGTTGGCAACGACGCCGTAGTTGTTCTTGCGTGCATTGTAATCCTGGATCATGTGATCCCAGATGTGCCATTCCCAGACGATCGTGCCGCCGTAGGGCCTCGTCGGCTGTCACTTCGACCAGGTAGTCGGGAAGCATGTAGCCCTGCGTGGCGATGCTCGGGTCCAGCAGGCTCGGGTTGAAGCCCGCCGCGATGACCTCGGCGTAGGTCTTCTTCTCGCACGCGAGGACGAGCACGTTGCCGTTGGGCAGGACCTTGAAGTCGTGGTGGGCGATGTAAGTGGCGCTGTAGTAGTCGAACGCCCAGACCAGATTGCCGTCCCAATCGTATTCCTCGATGCGCCCGCCTTCGCCGCCGCCGGTCGAGGGGCCGCCGTTCATCACCGCGCTGGCGCGAATCAGGTGGCCGTTCTCCAGCAGGTAGGAAGAGCGGCCCGGCTCGCCCGTGCTGGTCCACTTGTGGACATACTGTCCGGCGTTGTTGAGGAGGTAGGTGTGGGTGTTGTGCATCGGCGACATCAGTGTGTAGCCGGGATAGGCACCGGCGGCATTGAGGAACAGGCCCACGGTCTGCGTCTGGGTGGTTGTGGCGTGGCTGTGCCCTTGTCGGGTCGCATCACCCGGAAACCGACCTGGAACCAGGGGGTATTGGGGTTGCCGTCCGGGGAGGGACCGAGGGACCAGGAGGGGTCGCGGTTCGAGACGCGGCTGTACCCGTAGTCCGTCTGGCCGCCGCCGTTGTACCAGGTTCCGCCGCGCAGGCCGCGATACGCGATGCCCCCGTGGTCGGTGAAGATATCGCCGGTGGCGGGGCCGGGCGGGTCGTTGACGATGTTGTTGGCGGCACAGTAGGAGTAATAATCGCTCGCATACCAGTCGTTGATCCACTCCCAGACGTTGCCGGCCATGTCGTAGAGGCCGTAGCCGTTCGAGCCGTCGCGGGTCTGGTAGGTGGCGATCGCAGCGGGCCAGTTGTAATCGCTCTTGTAATGCAACTCGCCGTTGTAGAAACCGACCGGCGTGGTGTGCGGATAGTCCCCCGTTTCCCAGGGATCGCCGGAGCCCTCCCAGTTGGCGAGGGCACCGTCGGCGTTGGTGTCGTTGCCCCACGGGAACATGCCATAGGGATTGGTCAGGCCCCCGCGGGCGGCGTACTCCCACTCCGCTTCTGTCGGCAGGCGGTAGCCATTTTTGCTCAGATCGCAGGCTCCCGTCGCGAGGTTGTAGCAGGGCGCGTAGCCGTCGCGCGTGCTGAGCCAATTACAGTAAGCGATCGCTCCAAACCAGCGGACGCCCGTGATCGGATGGAGATCGCGACCGGTGCGAACCGTGAACGTGTTGTTGCTCCACTGGATGGTGCTGTAGGGAGTCGCCGTGGTCGTGTCGCGGTAGACGTTGTTGCCGTCCGCGCCATAGACAAATCCCGCCCGCACGGCAACCAGCCCCTGTGTCACGGCCGCGTTAAGATAGTCGCAATACTGACGACAAGTAACTAAGGTCGGGGCCATGTAGAAGGGGGAGATGTTGACCGTGTGCAGCGGCAGTTCGTCGGTGGGATGTTGCGGATCCACAAACCCGAAGTGGTCGCCCATGAGGTAACTGCCGCCGGGGATGCGGACCAAGGCGGCCGCTGGCGCGCTTGGCGTGCTACCGGCCGCCGACGGATTGGGCGTGGTGGTCGCGGTCACTACGGTGACGGAGATCTGGTCGAGATTGATCCGGTCCGCCGCGGTGCCGCCCGCGAACTGGAAACGCAGGTGCAGATTACTGACTCGTTCGCCCGCCTGCAAGTCATAGTGGTAGAGTTGCCAGGCGTGGTTGGCGCCGGTCAACTCGCTCAGACGCGTGACGTAGCCGGAGCCGGCGTCCAGTTGGAAAGTCCAGCCGGTATTAGCGGTCAGACCGTCCGCCGAGAGGTAGAACTCCACATAGGCCGCATCGCCGATGGCGGCGATACCTGGCGTAGCCGTGATCATGCTGTCGGTCAGGTTGGTGGTGCCTTGCTTGAACTGCATCCCGCAAGGATTCCCGGCGCCGTAGTTCCAGCCGGTGGCCTGCTCGAACGGATTGCTGCCGTTGAAGGACATCGTCCACGGGTTGTTGCAGCCGCCGCCCGTCCACGGCTTCGCGGCCGTGGCTGCCATCGTTTCCAGGAAGACCACGGTGCTGGTCGTCGCGGCACCGGCACACCAAATCCCGCTCGGACCGAGAAGCAGCCAAGGGAGGCTGAAGGTTATTACGTGGCGTCTCATGATATCTCCTCCTTTCGTGGTGTTTTCTATTCTCATGATCACATCCTCGACATGGTCGTCAGTTCCCCTCCGGTGATGGTGGACGCTCCCCCCGCAGACCGGCCTTGTCCAGGCTGGCACCCCGACCGCCGCGTCCGCCGCGCCGCTCCTGCTGGCCGCCCGGTCCGCCCGGCGGACGGTCCCCCGGGGGCCTTCGCCTGGGTTGCGTGTCGAGTCCTTGAGCGGCGCGTTCAGTGATGGTACCTTTCGGCGTCAAATCGCGGCCTTGGAACGCAGGATGATCCGTGCCGTACCGGTAGGCGCGGAACACGGAATTCGTCATGGGTAAGACGTCCCCGAGCACCTTGACGGTGCCCTCACGCGTGACGGGGTTGATGTACTCCCAGGCAAGCTGGCCGTCGGCCGTCACTTCGAAGAAATGGCCCTCGGTATCCGAGCAAATGAACGTGTTCCCGTTCGGGAGACGCTGGCCGCTGGAGCCGATGTGGCTGAAGAAGCCGTGGCTGTTGACAGACCGGTAGCATCCGACCACCTGCTTCGAGATCCAGCGCGGCTCATTGTGGGTGTCCCGGTCGTAAGTCTCCCGCCGATAGCCGGCTTCGGGCGGATTGACGTATTTGCCGGAATCGTGTCCGCTGGCGTCGAGGAACGGGTTGATTTCCAGGATCGAAGACTGGGGCGTACGCTGAAATAGATATTGGCCGTTGTTGAAGACCAGGAGGTGCCCCGCGCCGGCCAAGCCCGGGCGAATCCACTGCGCGTCATGGCTGCCGCCCATCTGCTTGTGGCCCGAGGTGGCGGAGTCCCAGTTCTCCAGCACCCGCGGCGGGTCGCCTTGGCCGTAGCGGGCCGGGTCGCCGAAGCGATAAAGGAAATCGCCCGCCGCGCCGGCGGCCTTGGCGATGCTGGCCTTCGGGTCGCCGGCGACGAACGTGCCGTCGTGGTCAATCACGTACAGCTCGCCTTGGACGGAGTTGATGACGATGTGGCCGGACTCGGCGTTGTAGTCGAGGGAGTTGCAGTGCAGCCAGTCGCGCTTGAGCGGCCGGCCCGGCATGTTCAGGTTGATGCGGCCGGGATAGTCCGCCATCGTCTTGCCTTGGCCGACGTAATTGGGCTTGGCCGGGTCCACGTCCTGGACTATGTGGTCGAAGAACCACCATTCCCAGACTACGTTGCCCTGCATATCCACCTCGACGACGGCGTCCATCTCGCCGTTGCGATACGGGCCCTTCTTGGGATCGGCCCCGGCGGCGATGGCCTGCTCGTGGGTGATGGATCTGTTGGCGATGTAGAGCGTGGTGGGAGCGTTGAGCTTCTTGTTGAAGATACGCACCCAGTCGTGATGCGGCGCGTAGCCTTCGCGTTTCTCCGCGTATTCCCAAACCGTCTTGCCGTCCCAATCCACCTCCTTGAAGCCCTGGAAGCCGCTGGGATCATCCTTCGAGGCGTCGACAATGTGGCCGTTGTCCAGCAGATGCGGGTTCGTGCCCACGGGCCACGTGTGGACCACCCGACCCTCCATGTCCAATAGGTAGGTCCGGCTGCCAACGCCGAACAGCGTGTACCCTTGGAACGCCTTCTCTTTGTCGTAGAAGAGCAGTTCGGTGGGTCCCTGCAACCGCTCATAGGCGAGAGCCGAGCTAGCAAATAACGCCAAAGGCAGGAGTATACGTTTCACGAGTGTGTCTCCTTAATTGGGACGTTGTGGGCCACGTTGCCCGCCCCGTCCCGGGCCGCCACGACCACCGCGAGGTGATTCACTCCAGTTGTCGAGGCCCGTCTTGCCTTTCTCGGAAGCGGGTAACTCGATAACGCCTTGCGGGGTCAGGTCGCGGCCTGCCAGACCGGGGTAGTCCGGCGCGTAGCGATGGACCTTGAAGAGCGCGTTCCACAAATGGCCGCGCGAGTCCTTGCCGGGGAGTTCCCCTTGGGCCAGAATTCCGTTCCGCACCATCGGGTTCACGTATTGCCAGACCGTCTCGCCCGTCGGCGTGACTTCAAACAAGTGGCCGACGACACCGGCACAAATCAGCGTGTTGCCGTTGGGCAGACGCTGGGCGCCCGAGATCTCGGAGGAGAAGAAGTCCGTGCGGTTCTTGGCTTCATAGTGCCAGACTGGCCTCTCCGGCCCGTAGGCTTGGCCGGACTCAAGGACATAGCGGCCATTGGCATCCAGCGGCGGGACGATTTCCTCGATGCTGGACCAGCCGCGTTCGTAGCCGTTGTTGAAGATCGTGAGGTGGCCGGCGCCGGGAGAGCCATCGGGAATCCACTGAGCATCATGCTGCTGGATGAGTTGGCGGCCGGCGACCGTTCCACGACCATAAGCGGCGGGGTTGCCCCATCGATAAAGCAGGTCGCCGTCTCGGCCCGAACGCCCGCCGGTATGACCAGCGGCTTCGGTCTTGGAGGTCGAGTGATCGATCACCCAGATTTCACTGTTGCCACGCACGCTCAGAACGATCTGGTCGAGTTTGGCATTGTAGTCGAGCGAGTTCATGTGATTCCAAAAGGCGGGAATACCGCGGCCCGTACCACCAGGTGCCACCAACTCCGGGTGAGCTGCCGGATCGGCACCGCCGGTCAGGTGGTCCCATACGTGCCACTCCCAGACGATGCGGCCACCCTGGGGCAGCGTGGGCTCGATTTCCACCACCGCATCCGGCAGCAGGTAGTCCTCCTGAAGCCGGTCGGTATCGAATCCTGCTGCTGCCGCCTGCGCGGGACTTGCGTTCCACCATCAGCGCGAGCACGTGACCATTGGGCAGGGGCTTGATGTCATGGTGCAACTGGGAGTCGCGCGTGGCATGATCGAACTCCCAAACAAGCTTGCCGTCCCAGTCAAACTCCTCGATCCGCCCGCCTTCACCGCCGCCCGTGCTGCCGGGTACCCGCAACATGCCGGCGCGGAGCAGATGCCCGTTCGGCAAAAGATACGCCGATTGCCCCGGCTCGTAGTCGCTCTTCCAACTGTGGACGATGCGGCCCTCGTTGTCGATCAAATGCGTAACCGTATTGTGTTTCGGCGCCATCAGGGTGTAACCCGCAAACGCTTGCGGTGTATTGAGAAACAGGCCGATGGTCTGACCGGGGTTGGGCGACACGGGTGTCTTGTTCTCCTCCATGGCTTGGCCGCCGCGTCGATCTCCCGCCTCCGCGTCCTCCGCGACCACCCCGGCCGTCCGCGCGTGGGCCACTGCCCGGACTATCCTGGCGCGGCGGACGCTGGTCTTGCTCACCTTGCTGATTCGAATCGCGGACCGCCGGACCATTCTGAGGATTTCCACTGCGGTCGCTGTTCTGATCGTCCATACGGGTCGGACGATCGTTGCCGCCCCGGCCACCCTGACCCCGCGCGGGACGAGCCGCCTCCAGGAGCCTCTGCTGTTCGGGAGTGAGAATCTGTGCCAATCTGGGAGCGATCTCCCGCTCCAAATCGGCGATCTGCTGACGCTGCTGCTCGGTCAGATTGAGCTGATCTTCGGTGTTCCGGGGAAGTAGCCGGAGGCCTGGGCCACCCCCTCTGGGCCCGCCGTCAGTCGGTCTCTGTGCCCCGCGATTCTGCGGGCGTCCTCCACGTCCCCCAGCCTCCGGTCCCGCGATTTGCGCCACGGGCGTCGGTTTCAGGAGCGGTCGGCTTTCGGCATCAACGGGACGGACCACGCGGAAACCGATATGGAAATACGGGCCCTCGGGATCGTCCCGATGCGGTAATAGGATCGGGCCCCCGGAAGTAGGAGGGGTCGCGGTTCGACACGCGGCTGTGGCCGAACTCCCCGTTGAACCAACTGCCGCCGCGCATACAGCGGTACGCCTTACCGTCCGGCATCGGACTGCCCTGGGCCGGGCCGGGCGGATTGGCCGCCGGAGAATATGCATAGTAATTTCTCTCATACCACTCCGTGCACCACTGCCAGACGTTGCCGGCCATGTCGTACAGGCCGTAACCGTTGGCGCCGTTGGCGGTCTGATAGGTTTCCTGCTGGCCCGGCCAGCCAAAGTCGGCCTTGCGCTGCAATTTGCCGTTGAAGAACCCGACCGGCGTGGTCCAGGGCAGCGAGCCGGCGCGGAACGGGTTGCGCGATTCCGGCACATTGGCTTTCGTGGGGTCGGCATCGTTGCCCCACGGGTAATTGTAATAGGGGTTCTGCTGTCCGCCGCGGGCGGCGTATTCCCACTCCGCCTCCGTCGGCAGCCGGAAGCCGCTCTTGTTGAAATCGCACTCCCAGGTCGTCGTGTTGTAGCACGCCGGCAACTGCTTCTGCACGCTGAGCCAGTTGCAGTACGCAGCCGCACCGTGCCAGCGCACGCAGACCATCGGGTGGTTCTCCTTGCCGTCGAGCACGGAGAACGCCTTGCCATCCCAACCCATCCGACTGCCCGAGGAAGACACGCGGGTGTCGCAGAGCAGATCCTTGCCGCCAACGAGATACACGCCGCCTTGGCGCACCTCGACCAGCCGCCGCGCCAGCGCCGCGTTGAGGAACTCGCAGTACTGCTGCGTGGTAACATCGTAGATGCCGATGTGGAACGCGCCGAGGCTGACCGTGTGGAGCGGGCCTTCATCGCTGGGGTGGTCCGGGTCCACGTACCCGAAATGGTCGCCCATTTCGAACTGACCTGCCGGGATCAGCGCAAAGCCAGGCATCTTCTCTTGTGCAGCGCCGTTGAGATGCGACAGCACACTTGCCAGGGTGAAGACGGTAACGACTGTTTTCATGGGGTCTCTCCTTGCCGCCCGCTCCGGACGAGGCGGACGAAGTTGTTGATGCGGATGACGTCGCCCTGGGGTCCCCGACCGTGGGGGAAATCGGCAGGGTTTCCGATTTTCGGGTCACTGCGCTGTGCGCCGGCGCCATGGACGTCGAGCAGCCGGTACTCGCCTTGGCCGGGCGGGGACTGCATCCAACCGAGGGCCCGGCCGAAGGCGACATAGACGGCCGCCGTCCCCTGTCGGTCCGGCGGCCCGTCCAAGTGGGTCGTGCTGGTCCAATAGCACGGGAAATCGGCCTTGCCGCCTTCGTTGCTGATCGACATGCAGGCGAAGACCGGATCTATTGCGGCTGAACCCGTCGTGTCCGGCGCACGCGTGTAGTCCACAATGCTCTGGAGTTCCTTGGCGTTCGGCAGTCGCCAGTCGTTGCGGCCGAGGTAGCTCTCTCTGTTCCTTGCTTGCACCCAGCCGAGGGCGGCCTCCCAATTCATGCCCTGGACGCTGTCGGCCTTCGACCACATCAAACCCGTGGCCCGGTCGGTGACCGTGCCGTCCCCGTTGTCATGGAAATCGTTCCTACCGTAGCTGGGATTGCCGCGCACGTAGCGGACGTACAACTTGTTCACCGTAGGCCCCTCGCGCCGGTTCATGGTTTTCGGATAGCCTTTGATCCGGCCATCCGCGAAGTTGACGCCGAACGCGGTGGGGTTGCCGTTCATCGTCGTGCCCCCGTACGTCGTGGCAGACCAATCCTGGCAGTCGATCGGCCGCTCCCCCAGGGACTCCTCGCCGTACTTGAACTCGAAGAAGCGCGTGTCAAGGTAAGGCGTGGATTGGGCTGGCGTGAAATGGAAGCCGCCGTTGAAGTCGATCAGTGAATACAGTTCTTTGATCGTGGGCATCCGCCAATCGGTGTGACCGCCGATCCGGCACTTCGTCGCACCTGCCACAGCCTCTTCCCACGTGATCTTCGCACCTCGCGCCTTGACCCACATCAGACCGGTATTGAGGTCCGAGATGCACCCATCGCCGTTGTCCCGGTAAGCAGACTGGCGGCCTTGGTACTGGGCGTCCTGCCCAAAGAACGGGTGTCCGGGTCCCGGCGGGGCGACCTCGCGGCGATTGTCGTAACACTTGGCTTGGCCGGTACCGACGATGACGTATTCCTGAGCCGCCGCACGGCCTTGGCCAAGCGCCACCACTATCAAGCTGACTGCTCCA
The DNA here is from genome assembly GCA_963750205.1 of uncultured Planctomycetota bacterium. Classification (GTDB taxonomy): domain Bacteria; phylum Planctomycetota; class Phycisphaerae; order Sedimentisphaerales; family Anaerobacaceae; genus PLanc-01. The sequence continues at coordinate 39,904 of CAVVRJ010000036.1, read as the reverse complement.
ATCATCGCTGTTGCTGATTTCATGGTCATGACTCCTAATCGTATGTCTACCGGAAAGAACGCATTCCGGAGGTCGCTGTCTACAGCCTGATTTCATTTTTTGTGTCATTCTACCGCCCGCCAACCTGATAGAATGGTGGTAGAAAGCCATGGTGCGTCTGCGTTCTATATCTCAGAAAGGCCGATGGGCATGACTGACAGCCCTGTGAGCCCAACCGACAACTTGGAAACTCGCCTGCGGGAAGGCGATTCTCAGGCCCTGGCGGAGCTATTCGCCCGGGAGCGGGAGCGGCTCTGGCGTATGGTCAGCTTCCGGCTGGCTGAACCGCTCCGGGCTCGGCTGGGGCCGGATGATGTCCTGCAGGAGGCCTTCCTGGACGCCAATCAGCGTCTCGAGCACTACAAAGACTGTCCGGACCACTCACCGTTCGTTTGGCTGCGTATGGTGGTAAATCAGACTCTGGTGGACTTGCACCGCCGCCATCTCGGGGCCCAGAGGCGGGACGCGGGGCGTGAGGTCGCCCTCTGGAGCAGTCCGTTTGCCCAGACGACCTCCGCGTCCGTGGCTATCCAACTGATCGGAGCATTCACCTCCCCCAGTCAAGCTGCGGCCCGGGCGGAGGTGGTCAGCCTCGTGGAACAGGCCATCGAGCACATGGACCCGATCGACCGTGAAGTCCTGGTCCTGCGGCATTTTGAAGAGCTGACCAATGCCGAGGTCGCCGAGACCCTGGGCATCGAGCAGAAGGCCGCCAGCATCCGCTACGTCCGGGCCCTGCGGCGGCTCAAGGAGATCCTGGCCCAGGTGCCCGGCCTGTCCGACGAGGCGCCGCATGGCTGACCCCAACGCCGAACGCGATCCGCTGGAGGTGCTGGCCACAGAGTTCATCGAGCGGCTCCGCCAGGGCGAGCAGCCTTCCATCTCCAAATACGTCGCCGACCACCCGGACCTGGCCGAGGACATTCGTACTCTGTTTCCCACGATCATTGCCGCGGAGCGTCTGAAGGCGAGCCGGGAGCGGTCAAGCGACGGGTCTGTGTCCCTGGGCAGCGTGTCGTTGGAGCGTCTGGGGGACTTTCGGATCATTCGCGAGATCGGCCGGGGCGGCATGGGCGTCGTGTTCGAGGCCGAGCAGGAGTCCCTGGGCCGGCGCGTGGCCGTCAAGGTCCTGCCCCGCCAGGCCTTGCTGGACCCCAAGCATCTCCGCCGTTTCCACCGGGAGGCCCGTATTGCGGCCAATCTCCACCACACGAACATCGTCGAGGTGTTCGGGGTCGGCGAGCAGGCCGGGTTCCACTATTACGTGATGCAGTACATCCACGGCGTGGGATTAGACGCCATAATCTTCCGCCTGGCCCAAACGACTGCATCGCGTCCGCCGGAAGGAGAACTCATCGACGCCGCCCTTCGGCAACTGCTGGGCAAGGAAGACGTGAGTGACCCTCGCCGGGCGATCGGGCCACAGTATTGGCGCGTGTGGCTCGGCTCGGTCTCCAGGCAGCAGAGGCCCTGCACTACGCCCACACACAGGGAACGTTGCACCGTGACATCAAGCCGGCCAATCTCCTGCTCGACACTTCCGGCATCATCTGGCTCACCGATTTCGGGCTGGCCCGGACCGCTCGGTCGGAGAGCGTTTCTCTGGCGCAAGACGTGGTCGGCACGCTGCGCTACATGGCCCCGGAACGATTCCAGGGCCGGACGGACGAACGCAGTGACATCTACAGCCTGGGACTGACCCTGTACGAACTTCTCGTGCTCGGGCCGGCGTATCCGGACACCGACAGGACTCATTTGATCCAGCGCATCACCCGCGAGCCGCCGCCCCCGCCGCGCGGGTCCTGCCCGCAGATGCCGCGCGATCTGGAAACCATCGTTCTCAAGGCCATCGCTCCGGACGCCAACCACCGCTACGTCTCCGCGGGGGAATTGGCTGACGACCTGCGGCGTTTCCTCGAAGACCGTCCCATCCAGGCCCGCCGCGCGAACCCCGTGGAGCGTCTGGGCCGCTGGTGCCGGCGCAATAAGGCTGTGGCCGGCCTGGCCGGGACGACGCTCTTTCTGCTGGTCCTCGTCGCCATCGTAGCCTCCGTCGGCTACCTGCGTACGAGGAGCGCCTTGCAGGGCGAGGCCGATCAGCGGGCGAACGCCCAAGCGAATGCGGACCTCGCCATAGAGGCCATCGATCGAATCTTCGCGCGGTTCTCCCCAAATCTCACTATTCTGCATCCACAACATACGCTGGAGAGCGGCGAAGGGAATACGGCCGAGGTTGCCGGCCCGCCGGTATTATCCAAGGAAGCTGCCGCCCTTCTGGAAGAACTGCTGCCGTTCTATGACCGTCTGGCCCAACAAACCGGCGATGCGGTGGGACTGCGGGAAAAAACCGCCCAAGCCCAGCGCCGGGTCGCCGCCATTCGACAGCGCCTTGGGCAATTCGATCAAGCGGTCCAAGCCTATCAACAGGCGATCGCCGTCTTCGAGGGGTTGAGTGGGGCCCAGCCGCCCCCGGCTGGGAAGATTGCACCGCCGGGGGCGGGTCGGGATACCCAAACGCGAACAGATCGCGTCTGGGGCCCCGGTGCCACATGCGTCCCCCAATGCCTACCAACTGGAGATCGCCGGCATCGAGAACGAGTTGGGACGAATGTACCAATTCCAGCGGCAGTTTGGCGAAGCACGCCAGTGCCACCAGGCAGCCCTGCAGATCCTTCAGTCCGCCGTCAGCCAACTCGCCGCCGGAGGTCCGCTACGAGTTGGCCCGCACGTATTATCTCCTCGGCACCCGGGAACGTCCCCTTCCCGATTCCAATCCTCCAAGGCCGCGTCCCACCGATCGTCGCGGCCCGGGCTTACGTCCGCCCCCGCCGCAAGACGCTCCGCCTCCCCAGGGCGGCGCTGCCCCGCCTGATGAGCAACGCGATTTCCTGACGAAGGCTGTGACCATACTGGAGGAATTGGCGCAGCAGCGGCCCACCGAGCCGCAATACCGGCACCTGCTCGCCCTGTGCTATCTGGAAGGGGCACCTGTGCATGAATCCCGTCCCGCAGGCCCGCGCGGCGGAGCGGAGCGCGCCATCGAGATTCTGGAGGGCCTGGTCCAGACCCTGCCCGACGTGCCGGACTACGCCTTCGATCTCAGTGAAGCCTACGCGCGGATGCACGTGCCGCGGCCCCCCCTTGGGCCCGAAGATCAGCCGAGGGTCCAGGAGCACTTCCGCAAGGCCGCCGCCCTTCTCGACAAACTGGTGGCCCGGCATCCCAATATTCCCGAGTACCTCACCGCCCAGGCCCACATTTACCACAAGCTGGGCGATTTCTTCCGGCAGACCGAGCGCTTCTCCGAGGCCGACCAGAGCCTGCGCCAGGCCGTGACCATTCAGTCTTCCCTCGTGGCGCAGTTCCCCAACGTGCCGTACTACAAAGTCTGGCTCGGGACCTTCCAGATCGCCCTGGGCGACGCTCTGATTCGGAGCCACCAACTTGGGTCCCCCAACGCGAACAATCCCGTTGGGGAGCCCCTCCCAGAGGCCCTTTCGATTCTCCAGGAAGCCATCGACCTGTTGACGCGTCTGTTGACCGACCAGCCCCAAATGCAGTTCCTGCACGGCCAACGCGCCCGCGGCTACTCCAATCTCGCCGTCGCCCTGCGTCAATCCGGCCGGCGCGAGGCCGCGGCCCAAGCCGACCGTCAAGCCGAGCAAGAACGCAATCTCCTCGCCCCGCCACGCTAACGCGTCATGATGCCTAGCACAACCAGACATTCCCATTGCCGAAGGTCCGGGTCCAGACACGCACTTCTGCACTACCAATCACAGTAGTGCAGGCGTAGGGCCGCCGCCCCTGAGGCGACGGACCACAAAATCCCAAATTCGCGTACCCCGGTGAGATTTGCGGATCTTCTTCTGAATGGGCATCAACATTCGCCGGGGAAGATCGCCCTATTAAGCAGGAGGTGGGGTGTGTGATAGGTTTGCGCTCGCAGGGTCTGGCCGAGAACAGACAACAGGGTTTATCGCAGACGGTGCCAATTAACCAAAGGTGCAGCTAACTTGTCTGGAATTCCTCGATGGATGACAGCACCTTGAAGATCCTCGCGATCGACGGCCGCCGGGACAGTCTGCCTGTCCTGCGGGCCGGCATGAGAGAGACCTCGCCCGACGCGCAGCTCTCCGTTGCCTTGGAAAGACCGGCCGGAAGCGAACGGGTCCGGCTTGACGGGTCGGACCAGATCCTGCTCGACCCGCTCACAGAGGAAGCGGAGAAAGTCCGGACCCAGCAACACACGACCGCGGAGGCGTTGGGTGAGGACCAGCAGTGGTATCAAGCTATCTTCGAGCAGGCGGGCGACTGTCTCTTGCTCTTGGAGGTGGGGCCGGACGGAATTCCGTTGATTGTGGATGTGAACGAGTCCGGACTGCGCGTGCACGGATACACTCGCGCGGAACTGGTGGGCCGACCCATATCACTCCTCGAGCCGGCTTGGACTCCGGAAGTGAGCGCCGCACGGCAGCGCAGTACCCGCGCAGGCCGAGGGCTCTTCCCCGTGCACCACCGCCGCAAGGACGGCTCGTTCTTTGACGCAGAAGCCCGGGCCGGGGTCATTCACGCGGGCACGAGGACACTGTTTTTGACGGTCGAGCGCGACCTCACCGAGCAGAAACGCACGCAGGAACAGGCCCTCCAGCAATGGACGGAACTGCTGCACCTGTCCCGGCTCAACACCCTGGGAGAGATGGCCGCGGCATTGGCCCACGAGTTGAATCAACCTCTGTCCGCGATCGTGACATACGGCGGCGCCTGCCTGCGGCAAGCCCAGGCGCCGGCACCGGATTCGGGCGCGCCTCGTTCGCAATCAGCAGTGGGTTCTGGAGCAGGCGCTCCGCGCCCGCGAGATTATGGGACGGATCAGGGCTTTTGCCGCACGGCGCCCGCCGCAGATGGTCGACGTCACTGTCGGGGAGGCCGTCCGGAGCGCCGTCGCCCTGGTCCAGGGGGAGATGCGCCACAGGAACATCGAGGTGAGGCTGAAGCTGGAGAACGAGCAGGCCGTCATCCACGCTGATGTCGTGACGCTCGAGCAGGTCCTGGTGAACCTTCTACGCAACGCCATGGAGGCTCTGGAGCCGAGCGGTTCCCCTTCTTCGATTGCCCTGGAGACAAGAGTGACGCCGGCCCAGCAAGTCGAGGTGCGGGTGTCCGACAGCGGCCCGGGGGTGTCGGAGGAGGACCTGCCTCGGCTCTTCGATCCCTTCTTCACGACCAAAGCCACGGGCTTGGGACTCGGCCTGTCGCTTGGCCGTCGGATCGTGGAGATGCACGGCGGGACTCTGACCGCGAAACGAAATCCCGACGGTGGGATGACCTTCCTTATAACACTGCCCCTCGCGCCGCGGGAGAGGGCCGGAGTAATGATCGGCTCCCGGAAGTGAGAAAGAACCGGCAGGAAATGTTGACAAAGGCAAGATCGGACCCATAAGATCACGTCCTCCCTGTGTGCCGCGTGTGAGGCTGTATTCTTGTGAGGTCCGACCATGTCAGGGACAGAGACCAACGTGTTTGTCGTGGATGATGATGAGGCGGTGCGAACAGGGATCGAGGAACTCCTGGCCAGCGTCGGCACCAGGGCGCGGTGTTTCGGCTGCGCTGAAGAGTTTCTGCATGCGTACGAATCCACGTGGCATGGATGCCTGCTTCTGGATATTCGGATGCCCGGCATGGGCGGCCTGAAACTCCACGAGGAGCTGATTCGCCGGCAGAGCGACCTGGCCGTGGTGTTCCTTACCGCCTATGGAGATCTGCCGATGGCGGCAGGCGCGTTCAAGAAGGGGGCGATGGATTTCCTCGCGAAGCCGGTCGGCGACCAAGCGCTCCTGGATTTGGTGCATGAGGTGCTCCAGAGAGATGCACGGGACCGGGAGCGGAGAGAGGCGACCCGGCAGGTCAAGAAGAGACTCGACGCGCTGACCGCACGGGAAAGAACGGTCCTGGAGGGTCTGACCCGCGGCCAGAGCCCGAAGGTCATCGCGCATGACCTGCACCTCAGTCGTAAGACCGTGGACTGGCATGTGCGCAGCCTGCGCAACCAACTGGGCGTCTCGTCCAACGAGCAGTTGTTGCTTTTGCTCTTCCAGTGTGGTTTGCTGCGCGAGGCCGGTCTCCGTTCGCACTCTTCGTAATTCCGCCCCGGTCCAACGGGGCGTGCCCCCGTGCGCACCCCGGGGTTCCCAACCAAGCCTTTTTCCTGCGGGTCCAAAGAAAGGCTGGGATTCCTTCGGCCAAAGCCCTGCCTTTTCCGGCCATATCAGGTCAAGAACCATCCCATCTGTGGTCATCCCGCCGCCGCAACGGGACGATCCCTCCCCCATGTCGTCGCCGGCTTCCTTCCGCCGGATCGGGTTTGGTGGCCCGCAACCGGTGACACACAGGGTGAGACGAGAGCTGGGCAGTCGCGCCACCCAGAGACATTAGGCTGGAGAGATATCATGAGACATGCTTTGGGGCAACATTCCGAAGACGGGGCGTTCCCGGGTGACCTCCTCCGCGAGGCCGTGCCCTCCGGTTTCTCAACCCCGGGGCCGAGTTCCTCGACGGTTCTGTCCCGGCACGGGGCCCTACGCCGAGTCCGAAGAACCGCCGGTCGGCGCCGGGCCGGTCTGACGTGGACGATCCCGGAGGAGGAAGCTCTCACCGCGCTGCATCCGACCTACAGCAATCAAGACCTGGCGGCCCGGCTAGGCCGCTCCCACTGGGCCGTCGTGAACCGATCTCGGTCTCTCCAGTTGACCCGGGACCAGGGCGACCGCCACGGTCGGCGGCGCGACGGAGGCCGAACCTGGTCGTCCGACGAGATCGAATTGCTCCGGACTCTATACCCCAGCCTGCCCTGCGAGGACGTGGCCGAGAGACTCGGCCGCAGCCTGGATGGCGTGAAGATGAAAGCGCGGCGGCTCAAGCTGCGCCGCAGCGAAAACTGGAGTCCGGCGGAGGACCGCCTGCTGTGCGACTCGTACCGGAACCAGAGCGGCGCGCGAATAGCCCAGCGGCTGGGGCGGACCGTCGCGGCGGTGCGCGCCCGGGCCGTCACGCTCGGAGTCGAACCGAAGGTCCGAAGTTGGACGGCGGAGGAGGTCCGTTTCCTCCGGGATTCCTACGGCGTACTCGACTTGGAGGCGCTCGCCCTAGAACTGGGTCACACGAGGGCGGCGACGGCCAAGAAGGCGCGGGCGCTGGGGCTGGCTCAGTATCGCCACTGGTCGCGCGAAGACGAACAGAGGCTCGCCCAGTGGTACCCGTGCTGCCCGACGCGTGAGTTGGCGGACAGACTGGGGCGCCCCTACGAGACCGTCCGGGACAAAGCGAAACGGTTGGGGCTACGCAAACGCTCCCCGCCGGCGGCGTCCGACACGATCTCCTTGGGAGGTCACCAAGGAGACGGTGGGAACAGCCGGGGGGATTCCCCCGCGGCGGCGTGTCCCCGGTGAGTGACGATTTGGGTAACGGTCTTAAGGAGTGGCAATAATGGCACAGACAGCAGTGAAGCAACCGAGTGAGTCCGTCGTGAACAAAGAGGGCAAGTACCTGACCTTCGCCCTGGCCCACGAGGAGTACGGCCTGGAGATCCTCAAGGTCCGCGAGATCATCGGGTACATGGAGATCACCGCCGTACCCCAGACCCCGCACTATGTCAAGGGCGTCATCAATCTGCGCGGCCAGGTCATCCCCGTGGTGGGCCTGCGGGCCAAGTTCGGCATGGAAACCGCCGAGGTCACGGACCAAAGCTGCATCATCGTCGTGGAGATCACCCAGTCCGGCCGCAAGTTCAACACCGGCATCGTCGTGGACCACGTGCAGGAGGTCCTGGACATCGCCGGCCAGGACATCGAGGAGGCCCCCCAGTTCGGCGCGGCCGTGGACACCAGCTTCATTCTCGGCATGGGCAAGATCGGCGATTCCGTCAAGATCCTGCTCGATATCAATCGCGTCTTGGGCACCGAGGCCTTGGACCAGCTCGGCGAGCATTGGGCCGAGCAGGACATCCCCGAGAGTCGCGACGCCTAACCGGTACAGACGAGATGTCGTTGCGTCAACCGGGCCGTAATTCATCGTTTCTGTCAACCCTTGAAGGAGAAGAGCCATGAAGAACCTGAGTATGAAAGTCAAGCTGTTCGCCGTACTGGGCATCCTCACGGTTGTGTCCGTGACCGTCGCCACCATCGGCATCACGAAGCTGCGCTCGATGAACAACCAAATCAGCGAGATCGTGAACAACGCGGCGGAGAAGGTAAAGCTCGCGAACGTCGTCAACGAGGACCTGCTGCGCATCGTACGGGCCGAAAAGAACCTGATCCTGGAGACCGACGACAAGAAAGCGGAGCAATATGTGCAGATGATCAGCACGACCAAGGAGCAAGTAAAGCAGAACTGCGACAAGCTGCGCGAGTTGGTCAACGAAGGGGAGAAGCCGAAGCTCGATCAATTCCTGCAGGCCTGGAACTCCTATCTGGACGCCGACAAACAAGTCTGCGACCTGGCCCGGCAACAGACGACTCACAAAGCGGAGGCGCTGTCGCGCACCGAGGGCAGGCAGGCCTTTAACAGCGTACGCGCCTTGCTCGCCGGGCTATCTTCGAACAACGGGACGGTCTTGGAGAAGTCGCTGACCGACGCCAACCGCCAGACGGATCTGCAGACAACGCGTAAGGCCCTTCTCTGCCGGCAGATGGAAATGACTCTACTCGAAATGATCCGGGCCGAGAAGAACACGCTCTTGTCGGGCACGGATGAAGAAATGGACAACTACGTCAAGGAGATTGAAACTTATGCGAAGAACCTGCAGCAGGCGCAAGCCAGCCTGACGGAATTGGCGGACGCTCAGGAGAAGACCGCCCTGGCCGCCTTCAGCAAGCAATATGACGACTGGCAGGTCAAACACAAACAGATCATCAGCTTGGCCCGCCAGAATACAAACAAGAAAGCCTTCGATATGTCGGCCGGCCAGGCGCGACAGTGTGTTAACCAAGCGGAGGCTGCGCTGTCGGATCTCACCAAAGGGGCCGAAGCGGGTATGGCGTCCGATGTCAAGGCCAGCGCCGGCAGCTACGCCGCAGCCAGACTCATGATGATTGGGGTTAGCGTAATCGGCATCGGTGCGGCACTGGCTATCGGCCTGGCGATCGTGTTGGGGCTGACGCGCACGTTGGGTACGATCATTCGGGGTCTCAAGGAAGGGTCCGAACAAGTCTCGTCTGCGGCCGGCCAAGTCTCGGCGGCCTCGCAATCGCTGGCGGAAGGCGCCACGGAGCAAGCGGCCGGTCTGGAAGAGACCTCCTCCAGCCTGGAAGAGATGTCCTCCATGACCAAGCAGAACGCCGACAACGCCCAACAGGCCAATACCCTCGCCACCGAGGCCAAGAAGGCCGCCGCTACCGGCAACGAGTCCATGGGCCGGATGAATACTGCTATTCTGGAGATCCAGAAGAGCTCCGATGAGACGGCCAAGATCATCAAGGTCATCGATGAGATCGCCTTCCAGACCAACCTCCTGGCCTTGAATGCCGCGGTGGAAGCCGCCCGAGCCGGGGAGGCCGGTAAGGGCTTTGCGGTCGTGGCCGAAGAGGTACGGAACCTCGCCATGCGGTCGGCGGAAGCCGCCAAGAACACCGCCCGTATGATCGAGGAATCCGTCAAGAACTCCAAGAACGGGGTGGATATCGCCACGGAGGTCTCCAAGGTTCTGGAAGAGATCGTCCAGAGCGTGGGCAAGACCACCGACCTGGTCGGTGAGATTGCCGCCGCCAGTCAGGAGCAGGCCAAGGGGATCGATCAGGTCAATACGGCCGTGACCCAGATGGACAAAGTCACGCAGCAGAATGCTGCCAACGCCGAGGAATCGGCCAGCGCTTCGGAAGAGCTCAGTGCGCAGGCCGAGAGCATGAATGACATCGTAGGACAATTGGTCGCCTTGGTGGCGGGCGCGGCCGCGAAGGTGACCGGGTCGGGGGGCCCGAAGAAGACCGAGCACCACCTCCAGGTGAACCTGGAGCACAAGGCGACCAAGGTCGAGAAGGCCAAGGCCCAGACCTTTGGCAAGTCGGATGAGACGTTCCACAAGATCGCACATCCTGCGGCCAAGCAGGCTCCCGCTGGGAAAGCAGCGCGCAAGGCAATCCCGCTCGACAGCAACGATCTGGAGAGTTTCAACAACTAAGCGGTTCCGCGGTTACGGGGGCGGGTCATTTCAGGCCCCAGACCCGCCCCCCTTGTCTGGATAGAACGGGTGTCTTGGATACGGGACGCCACCAAGACGACCGCGGCACAACCGCGGCGGTTCTGATTCGCCCTTGTTCCTCTCTCGCAATTCCATCGCTCCCAGATCAGCGCCCCCGCCGGCGGACCTGCAACCGGGCTCGCCACCGCGCAACAACGGACATACACCCGATGCGGCCGATCCGGTTGCGTCAGCAGATGTGACATGCTATCATAGCTGTCCGCTCGCAACCGCGAACCGGATGGCGTGCGCGGCGAGGTGAAGGAGTGTGAGACACGAAGAATACTGGAGGCTGAAGACCGATGTCCTTCTGTGGGAACAAGATCATGCGCGGCGTCTCATTGCTCGCAGTCATTCTGTCGCTTTCCGTCGTCTCGGCCCTGGAAGCGAAGAAGGAGGATCAGCCACAGCAGAAACCGCAAACCCCGGCCGCTCTGGCGGAGTCGAAGGCGGTGTTGGAAAAGTGGCGGGCGAATGCCCCGTCCACGCTGGCCGAGGCCCATGACGCGCTGGAGCGGTTGTTGTCTCCCCAGACACTGGCCAGGATCGATGCCATGCCTTCCGAAAATGGCATGATCGAGTACCATTTCAGCATTGGCTTGAATATTCGCAATGGTTGGGGATTATGGGCCGGTTCGCCCCTGGCCAAGTACTTGCAGGAATTGGGTTTCACGCACCCTGACGCAATGTCAGGTGTGATCCTGACCACCTTCTGGCGCAAGCGGCACGGGCAGGATCTGAATCTGGAGGAACTCAAAGCGGGTGTCAAACAAGCCGCAGTGGGCAAGAATGCCCAGATAGAGGACGAGAAGCGTGTATTGGCCAAGCTGGCAATCCAGAGGATGATGATGGGGCTGCACGTCCAGAAGCGGGAGGTTCCCGCGGTGCGAATAGCCGAGAAGGGCGGTCTGAGCGTACGCTTCTTGAGTCCCTTCCGCGGCGGAGTGTTCCTTGGCGCTTACGGCCAAGGAAGCAGCCTCCGAAACAACTTCCCTATCGGCTTTCCCGCGCGGGGTGAAATTGCCCCAATAAGGGCGCGCGATGATTTCTCCACCCTGCCGTTCTACTTTGATTTGGCGGAGCGTAAGATCCACTTGATCCACGTAGCAGAAATCCAGGAGATCCGCGCGGCCGTGGTTGTCGGCGATAGGGCATGGCTTGCCGGCTGGACCAGCGGCAAGGCCATCCTCGTGGGAATCGGGGAGCGAGACCGCATCACGGTGGACCTGCCACAAACGGATGAGGTTCCGGACTTGGGCCTGGATGGCCAGTCCCTCTTGGCGGTGTATTCCGCGAAGATCTTTCGTCTGACAGATGGCAAATGGACGCTCGTCCATTCCGGCGACAACTTGTTGCCACGTTCCGGACTGCCGCCGCAGTTGCATGCGAACATGGTCTTCCTCCGTGACGAAGGGCACGGGGAGATGTTGAAGCGTTTGTGGTGGTTGACGCTGGGGGAGCAGTCGCGCCTTGGGGCCCCCGACTATGACCTGGGAGCAGTTGGCGAAGTGGTTCTGGGGCGGGAGGGTGCCTCTTCTTACTGCGTCACGAAGAACGGCGATCTCTGGGCGTGTATGGGGAGTGGCACTCTGCTGCGTCGCTCCCAGAACGGGCGCTACTCGATTGCCATTTTCCACGGGTCCGTGGAGTTTAGAGAATATCTGCTTGATTCCGTGGCACGGGATCAGGGTCTGCTGGTTTCCGCCGTCACCGCCTTGCCCGACAATACTCTTCTTCTCGCCAGCGACACAGGACTCTACCGGCTCCGGGGCAACGAATTGGTTAAAGAACTCGCTTTTACCCCGGAGGAGTTCAAGGACAGGAGCGGCAGGGTCGTTACTCGACGAGATCTGCGTGCCAACACGATTCTCGTGCTCGATGACCACTCCTATGTCATCGGCTGTGGTTCCTGGAACGGCGTCTACCTGCTGCGCCAGGATACTGAGGGCCAATGGAAATGCCTGCCCCTGGAGGACTTGCGGGACCCCGTCGTTTGGTAGCCAAGAGTGGGTTTTTTGAGGGGCTTGCGATTTTGCTGCACCGCTATTCGCGGAGTTCTTTTCGCGGTCGGCGCGACCATAGGATCACGAGGACGAGTCCCAAGAGCACGATCGATCCCGCTGCCGCGGCCATCATGAGGAACAGCGGGCGGTTAGCCGCCAACAACCGGCCGAAAAAGGTCGTGGGCGCGGGCAGCATGCGTCCGTAGAGCAGGGAATAGAGCTGGGCCTCTTGTCCGGAGAGTGCGTAGACCTGCCCGTTTCGTAAGACTTTAGTCTCATGAGGCAGATTGTGACTTTGCGCAAGCCAGAAAATGTTGCAATGACAAACTGGGCTATTGCGCTCGCCTTCAGGGCGGTGTATGTTCCGCGTAATGAATGCAAAGACCGCGGAACCATTGGAGATTCACGGAATCCAGTTAGGGCCGGAGCTGACCGCAGAACAAGCCAAGGCCATTTTCGCCTTGGGCGAGCAAGCCGTGGTCTTTGCCTTGCTCGCGCAAGCCAAGATCCTCGCCGACCGTAATGGAGACCGATCTCCCCCGAGCCGTCGGGACGACCCGTCCTGTCCTTCCGGCCAGAAAGCTCCCTACGAGAAGCCGGAGAAGAAGGGCCGGAAGAAGAAGCCGGGCTGCAAGCCGGGGCACGAAGGCCACTGTCGCGCGAAACCCGATCACATTGACCGCGCGGTACAGCACCGGGAATCCCACTGCCCGGAGTGCGGCGGCCAGCTCACGAAGTGCCACGTCTCCCGCCAACGGTATATCGAGGACATCCCGCACGATGTCCACGTCGAAGTCACCGAGCACACGATCCATCGGGACTGGTGTCCGCGTTGCCGCCAGATGGTGGAGCCCAAAGTGCCGGAGGCGTTACCGAACGCCACCATCGGTAACCGCTTGCTGGTGATGAGTGCCTGGCCGCACTATGCTCTCGGCAATACGATCTCCCAGATCCTGTCCGTCTTCAACTTTCACCTGCAGTTTGTCCTCACGCCGGGCGGTCTGGTACAGATGTCGGCATCGCTTGGCCGAGATCCTCCAGTCTTGGTACGAGGAGATCGGCGCGGAGATCATCCGGGCCGGCGTCCTGCACGCCGATGAGACCGGCTGGCGCATCAACGGCCTGCTCGGCTGGCTGTGGTGTTTTACTACCCCCGCGGCAACCCTCTTTGCCATCGAGCGTTCGTGCGCAGTCCGGTGGTCTTGAAATTCATCACCGAGCAGTTTGCCGGGGTCCTGGTCAGTGACTTCTGGGCGGCGTACAGCATCCTGGTCTGCGTGAAGCAGAAATGCCTGGTCCACCTGCTGCGGGATTTGGAGCGGGTCGAACGGTACAAGGACACGAGTGAGGACTGGGCCCGCTTTGCCAAGAAACTCCGACGCCTGATTCGGGACGCGATCCGTCTACGCCAACGACGGGACGAGATGGCTCCGGCCACCTATGAACGGCGGCATCACCGGATTCAGCAACGTCTGCAAGTGATGATCGAGATGGAGTGGACCAACCGCGAAGCCCGGCGTTTGGTCAAGCGTCTGCGACGCTATCAGCAAGAACTGTTCACCTTTGTGCGGGAGCACCAAGTACCCTTCGAAAACAATTTTGCCGAGCGGATCATCCGGCTGGCGGTGATCATGCGAAAGAACAGCTTCAATAACCGCAGCGACCAAGGAGCGTCAACCCAAGCCATCCTCATGAGCGTCTTCACCACGCTCAAACAACGCGGCCTCAATCCGATCACAATCGTCGAGCAAGCCCTGCGGATATACATCACAACAGGAAAACTGCCCGCTCTCAGGGACTTCACTCCCGCACAACCCTAAAGTCTTACCCCGTTTCTATTGATGAGAAAAGACGTTGGGAAGACCGTCACACCGTAGGCGCCAATTGTCATTCCCCCGCCCCGCAGCGTGGCCTGAGGGCCTCCCTGGGGCGCCGCGTCAATGGCCACGCGAAAAGGAACGTGTGCGAGATTGATCAGCGGCTGCGCTTTTTCCAGCAACGACGCTTTGCTCTCGGACGCGTCGTGAACCGCAATCACGACCAAGCCGGCCCGAGCATATTTCTTGTGCAGTTCCGCCAGCCGGGGCCAGGCCTGGCGGCACGGGCCGCACCACAATCCCCAGAAATCAAGCAACACGACCTTGCCCTTCAACTCGGCCAAGGTGACAGGCTGACCCTTGACCCACTCGGCCACCTGCAGTTCCGGGGCCGGCCGGCCGACGGCTTTGAAACCGCTGATCGGTCTGAGCACGATGGGGCCCAGATCGAGCACCTGACCCGGCGCCAAGGGGGTTATTTCCCGCCCCCTCTGGAACTTCTCCAGGGCAGGCTCACTCGGTTCGATGCCCAGATTCAGATGGCATCCGGCCGGACACGGGAAATCGAAGGCCAGCTCATGCACAGGGGTGTCGAGACGGTAATCCGCTGCAAGGAGAGGAAACAGGTCTTTATCTGTGAAGTAGTAGAGCCTTGCTCGCATGGTGGAGAAGGCGGCCTCGGTGCTCCGGAGAACACCTTTGACGTGAGCCGGCTTCTCCAGCCGTACCGTGTAAGTCGGGGTCTGGTCCTGGCGGGCAATGTAGACCCACCCCATACGAGCCAACGAAGCATCCGTGACGAAGTAGCAGGCGCCCGCCCCCTGCCTGACAAACTCAAACGAGAAGACTCCGTTGGCGTCTGTGCGTTGCCAGCGCGCGTTCTGATTCATGCCTACGGTCTGGGTCCGCACATCCCACGCGAGGCATTCGTGCGGGCAGATACGGGCATCGGGCACTGGGACATTGTTGGCATCGACCGCAACGATTCTCTTGATCTGCGTCTCGAAGCGAGGCCGTTGCCCACCCGCCTGCGACGCCAGGGCCAGAATAACCATCCGATGACGCCCATTTGCACCCCCCTCCCGCACACCGGGTACTTGCGGGAAATGATTCTGCCGGACATGAATCTGCCGGCGTAAACAGATTTGGCCCTGCGCATTTCCATTTTCGCATGGTAGCGTTGGGCCAAGCGTGAGACAAAGGAATAATGCGCGCGAGCGACAGTTGTCACCGGCTACAACCCACGACCGCGGCTCGTCCGCCACGTTCTCTCGGAAATCACGGGACAGGATAATTCTCTACCATGTGCTCATCCTCGTCCGTCCGCCAGGCTTCTTGCAGCTTCCAGGGACTGTCCTTGGACGCACGGGTGAACTCATAATGATAGGTGGAGGTGTCGCCCTTCTTCACGGCATTCAGGGTGACCGTGTCGGGTTCAAAACAAATGTGAGCCACCTTCTGGATCGCCCCACGATCTTCTTTGGACCAGCCGGGCAGTTGGCCATCCTTCAACCGCTTCTTGGCGAAGGAGTGCGCGGAGCCACCCACTTTTCTGGCGGCGGCGATCACCTCGGGGTTGACCAGAGGGCCCTGGCTGATCTGCTTGAGGTACAGGGTCCGGTGGGGAAAATCGAACGTGACGAGATGCCGGGCCAGGAACCGCAAGCCCAACGCATTTTCCCCGCTTTCGCCTTCCGGCGAATCCTTCCCATTTCCCAGGCACAGGTCCGTGTAGGTGGCCCCATTCCAGACACAGCGGGGCAGCCCCACAATGTCCGGCTCCCGGTCCGGCGTGGGGTCTGCGGGTCGGCGCGATCTTTGTTCCTGGAGCACCTGGCGGAAGAGATCCGGCTTCAGGAAGCCGTCATCGCTGCACCCGGTATCAATGAGCAAATTGGGGTCTTCTCCTCCGGCCAGGTTGCTCTGATGGATGACGGGGCGAAACCACTCCGGGTGGGTTTGCCCGGCGCTGGAGAACCTCATCGGAAACGCTTGTCCCAGCTTGGCCGTGTTCAGGTGATCGGGGTCCAGAAAACGCATCTTTCCGGCCTTGAAATCCAGTTGGATGCAGTAGTGCTGCAGGCAGTCCATGCCGAGGATCCCCAGGGCGGGGCGACCTAAACGAGCAGACATCTTCCCGACAATATCCGACGCGAGGGCGTTGCTATCGGTGATCAGCCGCGTATTGCCCAGATAGAGCTTGGGCGCCGCGTAGCGGCTGCCCTCGTACTTGGCCCCGAAGTTCCAGAGCGTCTCGGTGCCCAGACACTTCCCCAACTTCGGCTCCAGGGATTTGTCGAGAACGGTGATGGGCGATCCCGTGTCCACCAGAAGACGGGCAGTTCTTCGCCGCTCCTCCAACCGGACCGTGACAAATAGATGGCCGCCCCGGCCGGCATCTTTGTTCATGCTCACGTCCGCGGGCAACGGTCCGGGAACGCAGCCACGCCGGAACACTGTGGCGCACTCGCGCAAGAGCACAAAAGCAGCATGCTTACGAATAGGCCGACGGGGCAATACTTCAGGCTGGTTCGCATGATTGATTTACTTACTGTGTTCCTGCAAGTTTTTACAGCCATTATAGTCGTTCAGGACCGCAGGCGGCAAAATGCCCGGCCCAGCCACCCGTCGCGAGAGTCGCGCGCTCGCGGTTGCCGGCAAGACAGGGATTGAGGGTCAACGACCATCTGCGGCCTGCCGCCTCCGGCCCTCAGCCTTCAGTTCTCCGGCCGCGGTCCTCCGCCCTTCGCGGCGGTGCCGCGGTAGCTTTCGGGGGGACCGAGGTAGCTGGGGTGGAGGCCGCCGAGATCGACGAGGATCTTTTGCAGCACGACGCCGGGATCGACCATCCAGACCTTGAGCGTGTGATAGCCACTACCCGAAAGCGTATGGGCCGATGGGACAACCCGGCAGGCGTTCTTCACGGACTCCTCCCAGTCCCGGTTGCCGTTGCGGGCGTCGAAGCCCTTCGGCACGATGTCGATGACCTGGGGCGGCTGATCGTCGAAGGAGACGGCGTAGCGCAGCGCGCGATCGGGAACGAAGTTCAAGGTCGGGGCCACGATCGCCAGCACTTTGACCCCGTGCGGGTCGAAGAGGTACATCCGGTATTCCAGGCAGGGCGAGTCTTGCGGCGGTGTCACGCTCGCGGCGGTCACCGGCAGAATCGTCATCGCCGACAAGGTCCGGCCGTAATCCTCGATCTTCTCCCACCGAACTCCTCCGGCGGGAACGTTCTTCGTGCAGTGCTCCGCCTCCATCGAGACGTAGCCTTGGCCCTCGACGAAGCCGTCGAGCGTTTCCCGCGTCACTTCGGTCGGATTGAACGACGCGACCTTGATCGTGACAGACTCGCCTCCCGCACTGCATCACTTTCACCGTGCCGGCGGCCTTGCCTTTGGGTGTCTTGGTCCAATCCACGCTCACCCAGAGGCGTTCTTCCTTGGCAATCTTTGTAGGGCGAGCGTCCCCGCTCGCCTCCGTGGCTCGGGCATCTTCCCCGCTCACCTGGATTGCCATGGGCCGGACGCAATGCACGTTGTCGTGCGGGGACGCACGACCTACGTTGAGACGATCCAGGGAACGCTGGCTGTGGCGGTGTACTCGAACGGCGTTTGGCCGCGATTGAACACGTCGATGTAGTGACGCTGCCGGTTGAAGGCGTCGAACGTCGGCAGGCACGGATCGCCCGCGGCGCCGGGCCAGGCCGACAGCGGAACCCTCGACCGCCACCCCCAGCGCCGCCGCCGGCGGCAGCTCGATCCGGGTCACGCGCGGCATCACGTTTCGCGGCGGGTCCTGCCAGATCGTGTAGCCGATGTGCACCTGGTCCATGAAATGGTTCCATTTGCCGCCGGCGAGGGTGTGGTTGAAATAGGCCATCAGGTCCGCATCGGCTTTGAAGAACTGCTCCACCTGGTCGGCCAGATCGTTGGCGGCGGCGCGGCCCTGCTTGGCGTACAAGGCGTTTTTGCCGCCGGCGACGTACAACTCATTCACCTGCGCGCACGCCTTGGTCGGGAACAGGACCAGCTCATAGAAGGCGTCCCGCGCGTCTTCCGGCAGCTTGCCATAGATCTCCTGGGCTCTGGGCCGCGAGGGCCTGGAAATCCGCCACGACCGTGTCCGCTTCCTGATAGTTCGTCAGGCTGTACGTGGTCGGTTCGAGCAACTCCGGCTTGCGCCGGCCGTTGTACTTGGTGTATTTCGAGATGATGTCCGCGATCGCGTCGGCATACGTCGGGCCGAACTCGCGGGCGGCCCAGAGGCGGGTGTATTCGCTGAGGTTGTGGATCGTCCAGCGCTTCGTGTCCCACGCGAGGTGGCAGAAGAACTCGATCGGGAACTCCAAGCCTTTGAAGTGGCCCACGTTCACGATCCAGATCCGGTCGGCGCCGTATTCTTTGGCCAGGGTCAACTGCTCGCAGATCTTCGGGATGGGGTTCGTATTGATCCACTTGTAGTTCCGCGGCCCGCCGACGTAGTCGAAGTGATAGTAGATGCCCGCCCCGCCGGGGCGCTGGCGCTCCTGGGCGGTCGGCAGCCGGCGGACGTTGCCCCAGTTGTCCTCGGCCCACAGCAGCGTCACATCGTCCGGGACCCGCAGGCCGGCCCCGTAGTATTCCTGCACCTCTTTGTAGAGGCACCAAAGCTGGGGCACCTTGGTCACGTCGGGATTGATCTCGTCGGCGATCATCTTCCGCTGCACGGCCACGATCTCTTCCAGCAGGGCCATGCTCTGGGCCACCGTGCCGCCCGGAATCATCGGGCGTGTCGTTGGCCCCCCGCAGGCCGAGGGTGATGATGCTCTCGTAGTTCTTGTTGCGGCGAATGCCGTCGCGCCAGAACTTCTGCAGCACATCGGGATTCTTATAGTAGTTCCAGCTTCCCAGCGTCCGCTGGTAGCGCCGGTCCCATTCCTTCTGCGCCCGCAGCATGGGCTCCTGATGCGAGGTGCCCATGACGACGCCGTATTCATCGGCGAGCCGGGCATTGTTCGGATCGTCCTCGTTGAAGGCGTTGTTCCACATCGCCGGCCAGAGGTAATTGCCCTTGAGCCGCAGGATCACCTCGAAGATCTTCGTGTAGAATGCGCTGTTGTAGTTGGCCACGCCCGGCGGCACCGGCGGGTCGGTGCGAGGGCGGACGGTGCCGAACTTCTCCGCGACCCAGTTGCTCAGGTCCGGCGCTTCGTCGTTCAGAAAGATGCCGCGGTATTTGACGGAGGGCTCGCCCTGCTCGTACTTGCCCGCCTTCACGTACAGCGCGTCTCTGTGCCGGACGGGCACGTCCGCCCACCAGTACCAGGGCGAAACTCCCATCTGCTCGGAGAGGTCGTACACGCCGTAGATGGTGCCCCGTTTATCGCTGCCCGCGATGACCAGCGCGGCGGCGACGTTGGGCAAGGCACCCGGCACGACCTGGAGGAAGAACGACTCCCACTTGCCCGCGATGGAGCGGGCATCGATCTTGCCAGCTTTGGCCAGATCGTCGAGGAGCTTGCACTTGCCGATCGTGCCGACGATGATGACATTGCCCTTGAGACTGGTCTGCATCGTTGGAGATCGTCGCTTTGCGGCCGGTGACGCGTTCGATATCGCTCTGGAGATCCTTGACCACGCGCAGCACACCCAGCCAATCGGCGGAATCGACGTAGAGCGTCGCCGTCCGCTCTGGCTGCACGATGGGGAAACTGCCCGGAGCACCGACGCTCTCAACATACCCGGCCTGACCGATGGCCCAGACCTCGCCAGTGAAGGCAAGGAGACAAGCGGCGGCTATTCCTAAGATCATTCCACGCATTTCCGACCTCCCGAATGACCATACCTGTGACGTATGTCCAGAGCTCTGGATTCCGTGTTCACGGCGTCATTGTAGAGACCCGCCAAGAGGGCTGTAAAGATCAATCCCGCAAACAGCGAACCCGCTAGAACTCGTGGGATCGGGCTCTCTCTCAAGATGCTCGGTATGCCGGGCGTCCGCGTCGGCCTCAAGGCCACAACGGAGTAAAAGTCCGGCTCTCGCAGAGTGTGCCATTCACACCTTTCGATCGCCAAGAAGAAATGCTCGGCAGGCTGAAGCCCCATCATCGGACGGGACGCGTTGCAAATGGCATCCGGGAAGCCAATTCAGAGGGGAGGCCCGAAGGCCCCTGATACTTACAGCACATCTTTTCTCGCCAGCAAATCGCTGTACTCTGTCGGAAGAAGTTCCTTGAGCATTGTCTTCTCATTCGGCTCAAGAGATGAGAATGCGTCCTTCCCGTAGGCGATGGCGAAACACAGTACGAGATCAGCAAGAACCCTTGATGCGAATCGGTACCATAACTCGACAGATTGCGGATTGAACCTGGGCACATTGTCTGTCCCTGATTGAAGATCGTGCTGTTTCAAGCCGCCTCCGTGCATGAACGCGGAGAGTTCCGAGTACAAGGATTCGAGGCTCGGCCTCAGATTCACCTCTTGGCGAAACTCGGCGCGGCTGAACACTCGTCCAATTAGAGTGCGACCAAAGGGACCTTCTGCCGTCCCCGCCTTCCAGGCCTCATATTCCGGTTGGGATCGTTGAATGTAGCCGAAGTTAACACCGAGGAGACGCATCTCCATCCAGTTTCTCAGGCACAGGATAGCTTGGCGGTAGTATCCGCCGAGGAGGACATAAATGGATGCTCTCAAATCGGAAGGGAAGTCTATGGCATATATCTCAGCAGACAGATGGTCGCTACCCAGGGAAGAGAACACAGAGAAGCTCATCGATCCGTCTACATGCATGATGGCAATAGCCTTCTCCAATAAGTCCGTCTTCTGAAGCAACGTCAGTTCCCTGACATTTTCACCGCTGAAGGAATCGCTGAAGCCAATGTCCAAAGCGAATAGGATCTTCTCGTATCTATCTTCGTATGTCATACCTTCTCCTGTAGTTATGGAAACCTGCTCCGCATATTTCACTCTCTGGCCATTCCCGTCTATCGGAATAGCTGGGAACACCTCGCTCGCAAGTTCTGTCTGTAAAAGAAGGCCCCAAATTCCCCAAAACGCTGTTCGACACAACGTCATCCGCGGATGATCTTGGCCACGACACTGATGGCACCAGCAAGCACTGAGAGGCCTCCGAGGACATCGCATACTACCCCAAACGGATCGGGTTTGCGGACGGTCGCACTCACAAGCGCAGGGCCGCCCGTGTACACGTTGGCCGGTTTTATCCAGTTCGCTATCTTGTGGTTTTTCCACTCGCCAATACCCACAAGAAAAACGCCGAGAGCGATGAGTTGGGCTTGGCCAGGCGTGAGGCCCTTCACTTCGACAAATAGGGAGGCGACGAGGACAATGCCGCCCAGATAGACGAATGCCTTGTACCAGGTGTCTATCGCCAGGTTTTTGAAGACGTCTGGGATCGCCATGTCTGTTCCCTTCGTTTGGAGCTCAGTGGAGGAAACCGGGAGAAATAAAGAGTCAGAACTACGCAATTCATATCTTCGTCCAACTCTACCTGGCCAAGACCAGGGATTCGCTTTGGCCTCCAGGGGCCCCGTTGATCTTCATTCACGGCTTCATTGTAGAACCCCACCGAGGGAAGTGCCAAGTGGAATCCACTGCCGTGATGATTATGATTCTGAGCCAAATCCGCGTTCATCCGCGTTCATCTGCGGTTCCGTTCTATCCCTATCCTGCTACGAATTTGGAGGCCACAGCCGGGGCGGCTGTGCTACATCTCTTGCGACACTTCCTACGGCTGGGAGAGAAGCTTGGCGTTCGCCGTGATACGGCCGTCGGGCGCAACACCCACTTGTCCCTGAAGAGTCTTGGCGGAGACGAATTCACACTCTTGAGCCCCGCGTAGGAGAACACGATTATGGTCCACCTCCAACTGAAGCGGTCGGTCGGGAGTCCGGTGGCGTAGGACGTTGGCCATCAGGAAGGCCTTTTCCAGGCCGTCGCCGGTGAGGTAGTTGGCCAATTCATAGGGCTGAGCCAAGCGGTTTTCGTCGTAGATCGAGGCGTTGGACGCTGAGGGACAGACCCCTTTTCCCCCGGGCGGGGGGGCTATGCTACATCTCTCTGCAATAATCCCCTTGCTCCTTTGCTACGAAGGACTGATGGGAAAGCCCAGGCCAGATAAGAACGTCCAGACACACGAGTGGGCGACGATCAAATTGCCGCTTCCGCGCTTCTATCGGGTGGACGGCTCACCCTCGGGAGCGTTCGGTCCGGCCCGCAAGCGCAACGAAAGCCAAGAACTGCTCCGCGGAGGTTATCGGGGGCTTCCCGCAACAGTTGAGAACCTTGAGCCTTTCGATGTCGCTCGCCTGCAGTGCTTGCCCCAGATGCACGACGTGGTATTGCTCATCGATCCAGATCGTCTCCCCACGCGCGGGCCGGACCGTGACTTGGTGACCGCCTGGAAACGCAAAACCGTAAGTATTGGTCGATTCGTCGTATTCCTGATCGGCGGGGGAAGCCACGCGATGACGACGTACGCCAGCCTGTGGCCCAGCACGCTGGGCGAGCACACTCCATATCGAACCCACAGGTTGCCCAGGTTGAACCAATCATCCTGCTCGCTCGCTCCGACAACCAGATGGTGGGCCAGGAGGATCGCCGCACATATTATCAGCACCGAGAGAAAGATGACGTCGGCATGGTCGCACACTCGCCAGTAGGCAGCCAGCCCAGGGTGCCTGGGCCGGGACTCGACCGGCGGCCGGTGCGGCGGGCGGCCCATCCATTTTCGGCTCCTGCACCCCGTGCGCAGAACGATTCCCAAGAAACCCCAACGTACTGCGGGCCCTCCGAAGGAGCCACAGGACGTCACGCGGAAAGATGGGGCCCGACCGAATCATATGACCGTTCCTCCTGACATGTCCAACCTTCGAATCAAGGAACCACCGCCGGGGGCGGCTGTGCTACAGGTCTTTGCGACGCGTCCTATGGCTGAGACAGAAGCCTGGCGTCCGCCGTAATCCGGCCGTCTGGCGCAATATCCACTTGTCCCTGGAGGCTCTTGGCCGAAACGAAGCGGTATTCCTGGACGGCACGCAGAAGAACGTGGCCATGGTCCACCTCCAACTGGAGCGGCTGATCGGGGGCTCTGTGCCGGAGGACGTTGGCGAAGAAGAACGCTTTTTCCAGGCCGTCGCCGGTGCGGTAGTTGGCCAGCTCATCGGGCTGGGCCAGGCGGTTCTCGTCGTAGATGGAGGCGTCGGGCATCCGGGCGAGCCATCCGCAGACCTCGTCGAGAGACATGGACTTCGTCTTTTCGAGGGAGACGGGACTGCGCTCGACCGCGGCCTTGACGAAAGGCTCCCACTCGCAGCTTTCCATGTCCCGGTAGGCGTAGAAGGCCAGGTCAGCCACGGTGTTCTGGCTGCGAATCTGGCGCAGGTACTCGATGATCTCCTCGCCGGCTCTGGTCGACGGAAAGCCGGATCACGCCGGCACTGGCGAAGGTCTCTGTCGCGGTCGGGCAACTGGGCCTCGATCTGAACGAAACTCAGCAAGTCCTCGATGAGCTGGTCCACCTCGGGGATCGATCGGGCCGAGGACTTTCCGCAGGGCCTCCCGGCCCCGGGGCTCGCGGACATCGGGCTTCTGGCGAGTCAGGAACTCGCAGAGCTGATCGCACCGCACCCGGCCGGGCAGCTCATACGGGCACGAAATCCTCCTCGGACACCTCGGCCAGCAGCTTGTCGTGGGTCGAGTCGCCGATCTTGAAGGGGCTGCCATGCTCGTAGTGGTACAGGATCTCGGCCGGCAGGAAGCGCGGCTGGCCGTGACAATCGCGGCAGATTTGGAAGTACTTCTGGTACTGGGGCACCGCCCGGAGGAAGCTGGCGAAGACGGTGAAGGTCAGGTCGGTCGAGAGGTAATCGGCCAGCCGGGTCCGGAAATGGTCGTAGGCTTTGGGATCGATCGTCGCGTCCTGGTACAGGCAGTGGACGTAGCCGGTGTTGTGGGCGACGACGGTGACGCGCTCGTGGCGGAGGGCCCGCTGGGCCTTGTCGGAGATCTCGGTGCCGTTGAACCACATCGACTTGGTGACGAGCCGGCGGTTGTTGGTCAGGATGCCGTCCTGGAGGTCGAGGAAGTTCTGCGAGTGCAGCGGCGTCAGGATCATGTAGATGTCTTCGAGCGGGACGCCGGCCACGATGAAGGCCGCCGCGGCGTAGAGGGCCGCCAGGGACACGCACTCCCCCGCCGCCCGGCCGTAGCCCGGCTTGAGCCGAAAGGCGTTCATCGCCTCGATGGTCTCCGTCTTCCAGTACGGGATCACGTCGCTGGTGTACTTGTCCAGCCCGAAGTGCTTGCGGATATTGACGTCGAAGTAGTACTTGTCGCCCTCGTAGCCGAACAGGGCGTTGCTCTGGGCGATCTGCTGCGGCGACATAAACGGCGCGAACCGCTTGAGCTCCGTGTTGCGGTCGGTCAGGCCCCAGGTTTCGAGGTCGAGGTTGAAGTCGAACTCGTCCATGATGAACTGCCGCAGCCGCATCAGCCGCTTATAGGCGCCCTTGCCGTCGAGCTTGCGGAACGAGTCCAGCTCCCGCCATTTCCAGAGGATCGGGCTCATGATGTTCGCCAGCACCAGGCTGTACATCAGCTCCGGAAAGACGAAGATCTCCATGTCGGACAGGGTATAGGCCGACGAGTACTTTTCGATATCCTTGATATCCATCCTTTTTCCTTGGGCCAAAGCCGCAACATTCTCTCGCTTCGGTATCTATACGCTCGACCCACGGAACGAGTTTACCACATCGCCCGGCGTCTGGAAGGCGGTGAAATGGAGATTGACACCCGGTCCCCAAGTCCGCACAATGCCTGTGGCCGTTACTCCACTGGGAAGGCAGGTGCAGAGAGATGCCGAAGATCAGAATCTATCACGTGAAGGCGCTGCTTTTGACATACCTTGTGTGGGCGGCGCTGAACCTATTGCTTGCTTACTCGACCTGTGAGGCCAGCCCCTTCCGCTACCCCGTGACGCAGGTGCTGTACTTCTGGGCCTTGTTGCAGCATATTCTCCCTTTATGGGCACTGTGGGATAATAGCACAGGTGGACTGTCTTGGGTCGTGCTCGTGGTTGCCGGATCATGTGTCGTCGCCGGTCTCTTAATCGAGCGGCGCCGGGGTCGTTTCCTTGTAATCGCCGGTATGAGTCTCTGGTTCCTCTGGGCGTCGATGCTCTTTGGAATAAGCGCATGATGATTCCCAGATGACGGGGCAGCCCGGAAGGGCGATGTCATGAGCAGGACGGGTTCAACATCAACCGCCACAGTGCCCTGCTGGTCCGAGTCCGCTCCTTGACGGACCTTCAGCAAGTCACGACAATATGCTCATGCAAGATTACCATATCAACATCTTCTACTCGGAAGAGGATGGCGGGTATATCGCCGACATCCCGGACTTGGAGGCCTGTTCCGCCTTTGGACGAACGCCGGCGGAGGCCTTGGAGGAGGTGCAGAAAGCGAAGAACCTATGGCTGGAGGCGGCTCGTGCCGAAGGCAAACCCATCCCCGCCCCGCGGTATCGGCCCGTTATCTACCAGGCAGGCTGAATGCAGAACAGGGTCCGCATCATGAACCATTACGATCCGTTACAGGCGCCGGACGCCGGGCAGTGGCTGGCGTTGGACGAGCAGGAGCGAATCTCGCTTGTCGAGAAGTACCACAAGAAGGCGCGAATCGCCCTGCCCAATCGTATTGTCCACGCCAGCATGCACGCCGTCGTCGAGAACCAACTGGCCCAGGGCCTGCCGGTCGTCCAGGAGGCCCTGTCGCGCTTGCTGGCGGAGGGACTCGACCGCCACGACGCCATTCATGCCATTGCCCCGGTGCTGGCCGATCACATCTGGCAAGTGCTGCGCGACAACCAGCCGGGTGGTGATATGAACGAGCGATACTATCAGGCGGTGCGAACGTTTACTGTCGCTGACTGGCTGAAAAAAGCTCAGTAGCCTCCTATGCGGTCGGAGGTCGCTTGCGTTGCACGAGGCGGTCGCGGATGGCTTTCAGTTGCAGGACCGATTGTCGGTCGCGCGGGCGTCCCAACGCTTCCTTGGATCGTATGAGAGCGTCCAAGTCCAGGATCCGGCACGTTCCGGCAGGCAGACCGACCTCGACACTGCGCCTTAACGTGCTCGAAGTCCCCCACCCCCTGAATCGTACCCAGACAGTCCAACTGGCCGAGGTCCGTGTCCAGATAAAGGTTTTTCAGGTCCCGGCAGTCTTCCGGCGTGAGGCGCAACGGCAGGCGCTGCGGCGTCATCCGGTGAACCGGATGCAGGTCCACCAGAGCGTCCTGGAGACGCATCAGATTATCGGCGGAGAAGCGCAGGCCAACATCCACATCACGAGTCAGCAAGGTGCTGCCGTAGGCTGTGGCGGCAAACCCGCCCACCAACACGAATTCCACTCGATGCTCAATCAGGCGTGCCAGGAGATTCTCAAAATTGGCCATATTGATCCGCCATCGCCCTTTGCAGGGCCAGCGCCAGGTTTAGAGCACGGTCGTGATCCCGTATGCGCTCCAAGACTGTCTTGTCGAGGTTCGCCCGCAAGCCGGACATATCGATGCCGTACTGTTGGGCCTCGTCCCACGCACTCTGAGGCGCCGAGGGACCCGGATGTTTATCTGCCGCTGGCATAACGTCAGTCTACCACGCCACCACTCGGATTCAAGAGGACCGGATAGATAAGCACGCCCCTACAAACCATCGCTCACACTCGCCACGTACCGCCCGTTGCTCTGGAACACCTCCACGCGGCAATCCAGCAGTTCGCTCAGCTTCTCCGAGGTCAGCATCGCTTCGGGCGGACCGTCGCCAAAGATACCGCCCCGCTTGAGCAGAATCACTTGGTTCACCGAGCGCGGCAATTCATCGAGATGGTGGGAGATGATGACGACCGTGGGGTGCTGGGGTCGGCGTAAGAGCCGGTCGAGGGCCCCCATGCAGACCGCCCGAGCCCCCATATCCAGTCCGGCCGTCGGCTCATCCAAGAGCAGCAGCCGCGGCCCCCCAATCATCGCGCGGGCCAACAGCACTTTCATCTGCTCGCCGGTAGATAGCTGGGAGAAGGCGCCGCCTGCCAAGCCGGCCAGTCCGAAGGACTTGATTTCCGCCTCGATGCGGTCCCGCGCTTGGGGCGGAGATCTCCTCGTGGAAAGGCAGGCGGATCGTGCCGAACAGGCCGGTGGCCACGACGTCGCGAATGGTCATGCGGTCGTCGAACGCCGGACTGCGGGAGGGCTCGATCAGACCGATCGTCCGGCGGACACGAGCCAGATCGACCGCGCCGTACACCTGAGCGCCGATGCGAACCGTGCCGCTCGTCGGCCAGGTGTAGCCGCTCAGGACCGCCAGCAGCGTCGATTTGCCCGAGCCGTTGGGGCCCAGAACGGCACAGCAAGCCCCCGCCGCCACTTGCAGGGAGATGTTCGCGAGGATCGTATGCCCCCAGCGGACCACACTCACATTCTCCAGGTGTATGGCGTGTGCGTTCAACCGCGTTACAGAAAAGAACCTATAAAATCGTTCACCATCAAAGCCGGCCATTATCTCTGCGGCCAGGCGGTTGTCAATGGCCCGCCGCCTCCCGGGTGCATGACCGTTGTTGCGTGGTAGGCCGGCAAGACTGGTTCGACCCGCGTAAACGCGGAACTCCGAACGGCCGCCGGAGCAGTTCCAAGAACGGTCATGCACCCCCGCCTCCCTCGGCTCATCCTCAGGGAGGTGTCGCAGGTGCTGGGCGGCGGACTCGCCTTCCTCGTGGCGGGGCGTCCTCGCCCGCCCCTTTGGCTTGCGTCTTCGCACGACTTCCGTGATTCTCATCTGTTCTCCCGAGCGGCGGGCGGGGACGCCCGCGCCACGAAGAGGGCCCACCTGCCGTCCCCTGCCGGTCGCCCACTGCCCTGGCCATCCAAAAATATATGTCTTGACAACATTTGTCATGACATATATCATGGGGGGCATGAAACGCAAGAAGACCGAGCCGCTGGGGGGAAAGGCCGCGGGCTTCCCACCGCGATCTTCTTCATCGCGGGAGCTGCGACCGCGGTGGACCGGCGGCTGGCCCCCTACGGCCTCACCTGCCAGCAGGCGTCGCTCCTGATCCGCTGCGTCCACGACCAGGGGGCCAGCCTCCAGCAACTGATGCCGCATCTGGGCACGGACAATGCCGGGGTCAGCCGTCTCGTGGACCGGCTGGAGGCGGCCGCTCTCGTCCAACGAACACGCGGGCCCGACCGGCGTGCCCTCGCGCTCCAAGCCACCGAGGCCGGGATAGCCTTGGCCCCCCGGCTGGAAGAGGTCCTGGTCGGCCTCCATCGGGAGTTGGTAGCGGGCTGTCGCGCGTGGAGGTGGCGGCCGCGCGAATTGCTGGGCGAGCTTCTGGCTCGTGCGCGAGCGTTGAACGGCGCGGAACAACCGCTGCAACCGGAGGGCGCCTGTGTCCGATAGAACGTTCGGCGCGAGGCATTTCTTCGCGCGGATGCCTCCATTACGCAAGCCAAGGTCAAGCCCGGGACCACCCAGCGGATTCTGCGGTTCGCCGGACCCTACGCCGGGCTGCTGGCCGTCTTTCTCGGCCTCGTCGTGGTGGATGCCGGCCTCGGCGTCGTCAATCCCCTGATCTACCGCCACCTCATCAATGAGGGAGTTTTGCAGGGCAACGCCGCGCTGGTCTGGCGGCTGGCCCTCCTGGTCGCCGCCCTCTCGCTCGGCGACGTCGGTCTGGGGCTGCTGGCATCGTACCTCTCCGCGCGGATCGGCAGTGCGATCGTGCTCTCGATGCGCACCAAACTGTTCGAGCATATTCAGAAGATGCCGCTGGCTTTCTTCACCCGGGCGCAAACGGGGGCCTTGGTCAGCCGCTTGAACAACGACGTCACGGGGGCCCAGAACGCCTTCACGGACCTGCTCTCCGATGTCCTGGGCAACCTCATCTCGGTCGCGTTGATCCTCGGCGCCATGTTCCTGCTGTCGTGGCAGATCACGCTCGCGTCGCTGGTGCTTCTGCCCCTTTTCCTTTGGCCGGCCCGCTTCTTCGGACGCAAGCTGCGCGAGATCACCCGCGAAAGCTACGATCTGACGGCCGCCATGAACAGCATGATGGTCGAGCGGTTCAACGTGGCGGGGGCCCAGCTTGCGAAGCTCTTCGGCCGGGCGGAGAACGAAAGGGCCGCCTTCGCGGCCAAGGCCCAGCGCGTTCTCCGACATCGGGGTCAAGCGTACGCTCTACGGCCGCTTCTTCTTTAGCGCCTTGATCCTCACCTCCTCGCTCGCCACCGCCCTGGTGTACGGGTGGGGCGGCGTGCTCGCCATCCGCCACATCCTGGATATCGGGACCCTGGTGGCCTTCGTCTCGTACTTGTACCGCCTGTACCGGCCCCTGACCGGCCTGTCCAACATCCACGTGAGCATCATGACGGCGCTCGTGTCCTTCGAAAGGGTATTCGAAGTCCTCGACCTGGTCCCGATGATCCAGGAAAGGCCCAACGCCGTCGCGCTGCCGCGGGGCCCGGCCACGATCCGCTTTGACCACGTCTCGTTCCACTACCCCACCGCGGCGGAGGTCTCCCTGGCGTCGTTGGAGTCCATCGCCGTGCCGGAGAAGACCCCGGAAAGGACCATTCTCCACGACATCAGCTTCACCGTGGAGCCGGGGCAGTTGGTCGCCCTCGTCGGCCCTTCCGGCGCCGGCAAGACGACGATCACCCAACTCCTCGCGCGGCTCTACGACCCGCAAAGCGGCTCGGTCTTCCTCAACGGGATCGACCTGCGGGAAGCGCAACTGCGTTCCCTGCACACCTGCCTCGGCATGGTTACCCAGGAAGCCTACCTGTTTCACGACACGATCCGCGCGAATCTCCTCTATGCCCAACCGGACGCGACCGAGACGCAATTGCGGGAGGCGCTGTCGCGCTGCGCAAATCCTGCCGCTGATCGACACGCTGCCTCAAGGCCTGGACACGCTCGTCGGCGAGCGGGGGTATCGTTTCTCGGGCGGCGAGAAGCAGCGTCTGTCCATCGCCCGGCTGCTGCTCAAAGCGCCGGAGATCGTCATCCTGGATGAAGCCACGGCCCACCTCGACTCGGAATCCGAAGCGGCCATCCAGAAAGCGTTCGCGGTGGCCTTGATCGGACACACGTCCCTCGTGATTGCCCACCGCCTCTCCACCATCCTTCATGCGGACCAGATCCTGGTGGTGGACGAGGGCCGCATCGTCGAACGCGGTACCCACGCGGAGTTGCTGGAAGCGAGCGGCTTGTACGCGGATCTGTACCACCGCCAATTCGCCGCGGCCCAGGCCTAATGAGTTATGACGAACAAGTTGGGGAGGGAGTGAGCCGTAAGGGGCACCCCAAACGTCGGCTGATCCAGAGCTACGCCATATCGAATGACGATCCCGTGACCGACGCACGGGAGTTCTTCGACCCGAAGACCAAAGAGCTGCACAAGGCCGTGGCCGAATCCTTCCACCGCTGGTGGGATACCTGGACCGAGCCGGAATTGCAGGAAGCGGAGAAGGGGTAGAGCCCATCTCCGGGTAGCGTTAGGCGTCGATGTAGCGACGCCTAACGCCCCCCACAGATCCGTACGACCAGATTTCCTCCATACGGTTCCTCATGCCACAGATTCCCCGAGTTCCGGTACTATGAAGGTCCTAAGACTTCCTACCGGTCATCCCCTGACACTCCGTGAATAGTGCCAAGGTTACTGCCTGCCGTTTTCAGTGCGTTCGATGGCCGGTGGGTCCTGGAAACCCGACCCACGGCGCGGGACTTTGGTAAGCCGGCGACTCCCCTTCCCGGCGATTCCTCCGGCAGAACCGATAGGATCTCCCAGCTTCCAGGGAAACCTTCTGCTCGGGGTCCCCAACGCATCCTTTCGCGTTGGGGAGCCCCTCTCTATGCCTGGGCCACATACCCCGGTCGGGGGGCGAACGCCGGGCCGTTACGGCGTCGCCCTGCTGTCCCCGCGCCCAGCTTTGCTGGCGCCATTGAGGGCAGGCCCTCGAAGCCCCGATGCAGACCTTGTCCGCAAGAGCCACCTGCCCCGTCCCGTTTCGCTCTCCCGTCTCAGGATGGCCGTCTTGTTGTCTGGTCATTTGCGAACGAATAGTGAGTGTTTAAGACGCGACTCCGTGTTCCCGCGATCTTCCTCATTGCTAAGGATTCTGGAAGCAGACAATCAGGGTTGTTCCGATTGTCTTCTTCCTCTTCCTGGCTACGATGAAGCATCGAAAGGAGGCGAACGGGAAGTGAAACGGCAAGGGCTTGGGCCGACAAGGAAACCCGATAGGACCCGAGCGAAGATATCGTATACAAAAGTGCTGTGTGAGCTGACACCAAGAATCAAGACGGCAACAACCTTTAAGGAGAATCCCATGAGCGACCGAATTGACAAGCTATGCGACGACCTGAAGTCGCGGCTCAATGCGATCGACGCGAGCGTCCAGCGTGCCAAGGCGGACGTGTCAGCGATCCCGGCCAAGAGCGAACAAGCGGTCAAGGCGAAGCTCGACCAGGCCAAGGCGCGCATCGACTCGCGCAACACCCAAATGAAAGACGCCCACACGCGCGCCAAGGCGAAGGTGAAGCAGGACATCGCCGACGCCCGAGGCAAGGTCGAGAAGTGGAAGGCGGACCACGAGGCCGACAAGCTCGCCCGACACGCCGAAAACGCGGAACAAAACGCAGAGATCGCCATCCTCGACGCGGCCGATGCCGTGGACGAGGCCGAGTACGCTGCGCTGGAAGCGCTACAGGCCCGCCTCGTGGCCGAAGAAGCGGCGGCCGCGCAGCCTGCCTGAGCAGAACTACCGGCCAGGCCAGGGCACGGTCGTGGTCCGTGACGGGAGCGTCTGGAATTCCGGGGGCACCATAGAATGGCGGTCCGTTAAGCGGCCGGCCCTACTCCCAGTCTCTGTTTTTGAACTGAAAAGTGCGGGTCAGCCCCGCAAGCAGGGCCTTAACGGACCGCCATGCGGGAACCGTACTTATCTCTCCTGCGATCTTGGCTTGCGGCCGGGCTGGGCCGGCCGCACGAGGCGATCTTCGATGCGATCCAGAAACGCCGGCCCGCCCACGCTTCTCGCCAAGGTGGAGTCCAGGTATAAGCGGCGTGCCGAAAAGCTGCACCAAGCCTGGGTGCTTACCCAGGAAGCGCTGACGTTGTGAAACGCAGCATTTGAACCCAAGGCGAAGGAGACATCACAATGAGTGAAATTGATCTTCTGCCGGTCGGACTTCCCCCCGAGATGATGCAAAACTGGGGATGGTTCCTGGCATTCGGCATCGGATTAGTCGTGCTGGGAATCGCTGCCATTATTCGGTCAGTAAAGGCCACCATAATCTCGATGTCGTTCTTCGGCTGGCTGTTGCTGATTGCGGCCGGTGTCGAGGTGGCACAGACTTTCCTGGTTGACAAGTGGCCGGGCCTCTTCCTGCATTTGCTGGCGGCGATTCTCTTTGGAGTAACCGGCGCCCTGTTTGTGAGAAAACCGGGGATCAGCGCCGAGGTCGCGACTCTCTTCATGGCCATGTTCTTCCTGGCGTCCGGGCTGTTTCGACTGGTCAGCTCGCTGGTGATCCACCTGCCGGGATGGGGTTGGTACACGCTGGACGGAACCGTCACTTTTATATTGGGGATTCTCCTCCTGGCAGAATGGCCCGTATCAGGCCTCTGGGCGATTGGCCTTTTCGTCGGAATCGATCTGGTGTTTTACGGCTGGGCCTGGATCACGCTGGGACTGCAACTTCGCCCGATGTAAGAGGCCGGGCAAGGCTGGTCCTTGGGAGCTTCGCACGATCAGCCCTCAAATTAGCAATTAGAGCTCGCGGGCCAAAGCACGTAGCGCTCGTCCAACGCGAGAGGTGCGAAGCGCCCTTGCGTGATCATACAAAGTACGCGGTATCCTGCGCCGGCCATCCAAACCGAAAGGATCGATCGTCATGCCGTCCAATTTGAGAATCGTACATATACGAGATTTCCTAAGCTTCCGTCCGGAAGGCACGCTCGATCTTGCCAAAGTGAAAGAAGGTCTCCGCGAAGCCGCGTTAGTGCCTGGGGCATTCGGTGATTATGATCTTCTCGTTGACGTCCTCGGTGCGGAAGCGCATTTATCCGTTACCGATCTTTGGGAGATTGCAAAGGAGCTTGCCACAATAATACATGCGCATACCTCGAAGCGATTTGCCGCGAAAATCGTGGTTTTATGTCCGGTGGAGCAGTTTGACCATGCAGAGTTTTTCGAACTGTGTGCTCGGAATCGCGGACTGAATGTGCGCGCGTTTACCTCGTGCGAAGATCTATTTGCATGGTTAAGTGAATCTTCCGCCCCGCCCTGAGCCGAGTCGAAGCTGTCCCGATCTCAGTGGGAGATGCGCCGGCCACTCCCGTCTGAATCCTGCGCAGTCTTGCGATAGAAGAAGCGCTTGACGCCTTCGGCGGCGGCGACATACAGCAGGATGATGAGAGCCAAACACGCCGTGTAGGAAGCCGGGAGCGGGACGAAGCCAAAGAGCCGCCCCAGGGGAATCCAGGGCAACAGCAGAGTCGCCGCGACGGTCCCGAGGGTCGCCAGCACGAGGGACCGGCCGGGGACGCTGCGGTAGAACGGCCGGCGGGACCGAATTACCAGCACGATCAGGGCCGCCGAGATAACCGACTCCATGAACCAGCCGGTGCGCAGGTGCGCCGCATCGGCGTGCAGGACGAGCAGGAGCATGCCGAACGTCAGGTAGTCGAAGACGGAGCTGAGCAGGCCAAAGGTGACCATGAACCGCCGGATGAAGCCGAGGTCCCAACGGTGCGGCGTCTCGACGGATTCCGGATCGACGCTGTCGTCGGCGATGGCCATCTCCGGAAAGTCGGTCAGCAGGTTCGTCAGCAGGACCTGCTTGGGCAACAGCGGCAGATAGGGCAGGAAGAGCGACGCCCCCGCCATGCTGAACATGTTGCCGAAGTTGGCGCTGGTGGCCATGAAGACGTACTTCATGGTATTGGCGAAGGTCTTGCGGCCGGCCTTGACCCCGTTGAGCAGGACTTGGAGGTCTTTTTCGAGCAGCACGATATCGGCGGCCTCCTTGGCCACGTCCACCGCGTTGTCCACGGAGATGCCCACATCCGCCGCATGGAGCGCCGAGGCGTCGTTGATGCCGTCCCCCAGGAAGCCGACGACGTTCCCCGCCTTCTTCAGAGCCAGGATGATCCGCTCCTTCTGGTTCGGCTCCACTTCGGCAAACACCTGGGCCCGGTCCGCCCGGGGCACAAGGGCGTCATCCTGCATCTGGTGCAATTCCGGGCCGGTCAGCACTTCTTGCCCCTCGAGTCCGATCTGCGCGCACAGGCTCGCCGCCACATACCGACTGTCCCCCGTAATGACCTTGAGCGTCACCCCCAAGCGTTTCAGATCCCCTACCGTCTGGAGGAGATCGGGCTTGACCGGATCGGAGAAGGTCAGCAGGCCGAGAAAGGTCATCTCTGCTTCACACTCCTTCGTCAGGATCTTGCCGCCTCCCAAGTCGCGCCAGGCGACGCCCAGGGCCCGAAATCCCTTCCGCGCGAGGTCTTCCGACAACTGGGTGATTTGCTCTGCGCCGGCGGAGATATCCAGGGTGCTGCCGTCAGCCCGCTCGACCTGCGAACAGACCTGGAGCATATTGGGAACAGCACCTTTGGAGATCATCAGGCTCTTGCCGTCCGTCGCTACCAGGATGCTCAGCCGCTTGCGAAGGAAGTCATAAGGCACTTCATCCAGCTTCGTGTACGCGGCGATGTCGTGCTGGTCACTCGCACGGATGGCGTCGTCGATCGGGTCGGCAAAGCCGGTCTCGAAGCTCGCGTTGAGGTAGGCAAAGAGTCGTACCTTGTCGCTCGGTTGTCCCTGGGCATCCAAGGCGGCTTCCCAGCGGAGTTTACCCTCCGTAAGCGTGCCGGTCTTGTCCGAGCACAGCAGGTTCATGCTGCCGAAGTTCTCGATGGACGACAGGCGCTTGACGATCACCTTCTCTTGGGCCATCTCCCGGGCGCCGTGCGCCAGGTTGACGCTGATGATCGCCGGCAGCAATTGCGGCGTCATGCCCACGGCCAGCGACAGAGAAAAGAGAAACGCCTCCAGGACCGGCCGGCCGAAGTAGGCGTTGACGGCAAAGATGCCGATCACCAGCAGGAGCGTTACCTCCATGAGAAAATACCCGAAGTGGCGCACGCCCCGCTCGAACTCCGTCTCGGGCGGTTCCGTGCGCAGCCGCTCGGAGACTCGGCCGAACTCCGTCTGGCGGCCGATGCGGACCGCCACGGCCTGCGCTTGGCCACTGATCACGTGCGTACCCATGAACAGGGCGTTGCGCCGCTGCGACAGCGGGGTGTCGGCAGGCAGAGGCCCCGTCGTCTTTTCCACGGGATACGTCTCGCCGGTCAACGTGGCCTCGTCGACAAAGAGATCCTTGGCTTCCAGAAGGAGGCAATCGGCGGGCACGCTCGCTCCGGCGGAGAGGATCAGGACGTCCCCCGGAACAATCGCCTCGGTGGGGATCTCCTGCGGGTGGCCATCCCGCAGGACGGTCGCCTTGACCTCGACCGTCGCCAGCAGGCCTGCCACGGCATCGGCAGCGCCGGCCTCCTGCCAGAAACCCAGCAAACCGCTTACGCCGACGATGCTCAGGATAATCACCGCGTCCGTGAAATCGTGCAGGAAGAGGGACAGCAGGGCCGCGAAGATCAGCATCAGAATGATCGGGCTTCGGTATTGCGCCAGCAGAAGCCTCAGCCGGCCGGCCCGCCGGGGCGGAGCCAGGCGGTTTGGTCCGTAGACCTCTACCCGCTGCTGGACCTCCTCCGTCGTCAAACCCTGCGGTGAGGCGTGCAACAGGCCAAAGATTTGCTCCGCCGGGAGGCTCCAGAACGCCTCGACAGCAGCCGGTACCTCGGATGCAGTGCGCATCAACGCGCTCCGCGAATGCCCTGCGCCTCGTGCCTGGAGGTCCGACATGCCGTCCCCGCGTTTTGATGTCCAATCCATCCTCTTGCTGTTACGACCCACCCCGGCGCGCAGCCCGGACGTGCCTATCGCCCGGACCGCGCGCATAGAATCTCGCCGCTCGTCAGGCGAGGGTTTCAGGACGTCTTGACAGGCTCTCCGGCCATCTTCAGAGCCTTGCGCAGAGCCTTGATGTCCTTCTCGTCCAGATCGGTGTCAATGACCTCGCCGCCGAAGGGCTCGATGGCGGAACCGAAATCGGCCAAAGTCACCTCGTCGCCCACGAGAATCAGGGCCGAGGTATCGTCGGTCAGGGCGGCGGCGAAATCATCGAGCCGCGGGTCGTTCACGGCAAAGTCGGCCGCCCCACTGAACAGGAAGCCCAGGGAGCCCCCGCCAACCGCACCCGCCAGAGCGCCTCCCGGCCCAAAGAGTGCGCCGATCAGCCCGCCGGTCAGCGCCCCGAAGCCGGTGCCCGCCCCGACGGCCGTATCGTCCTGCGCCCAAGTGCTGTGGACCCGAATTATGCCGTGCTTGCTCTTCGACACTACGGCCACATCGTCAATCCACTCGTAAGATGGGGTGTACTCTTCCAGCGCGAGGAAAGCCTTGCCCGCGGTCTTGCTGCCCTTGAAGATAATCGCTTTGAAACCGTACATAGTATTTTCCTTTCGTGAATAGGTTCTACCGTCTCTTTCGCTTCACTCTCAAGGTGTTCCCGTGCGAAAGACCTCTTGCGCATGGTGATCGCACCCTGCGCATCAACCATCTATCTCTAATCATGCTACGCCAGATGACCTGCCCCCAGGATACGGCGATTCCCGCATTTGGACCTGCCAGCATTCTGAGGTGCTGCTCCGTATAGAACATTAAGGCAGGATGCCCACGCTCGCCCTACGAGGGAATTCCAGGGACGCGGAATTCCAGGGAATTGCAGGGACGCTTTACTTATTTCGGGGCGAATAGAGTAGGAGAGAATTAAAGGTACGCGGTCCATTTTCCAGGAGAATCCGTGTCGGAAGAAGGGTGGTATGCAGCCCGTAGCCGGTAGCCGGCAATCGGCGAAGACGCCACGGCCCTCAGCGGAGACCTTCTTGGCCGGCACGCGGGCGTCAATCATCTGCGTCGGCGCAGGCCCAACGGCACATGCCTTGAGAGCCGTCAGCATCGTATCGACGGTGTTCGGACTGCTCAACCAATGGCTTGGTTCAGGGACTGCGCGAGGATTCTCACGTGTTTCTTCTCTTCCTGGACGATGTCTCGAATCACCTTGAGGTTCTCCGGCCCCGAGCGCGAATTCCGTCAAGCCGGTGTAGTAGCCGATGGTGTATCGCTCCTTCTTGAGGGCCAGTTTGAGCACGTCCGCCCGGGTCTCACGGCCGGTCAACTCTTTCGCCGGGTCGCTCTGCTCGCTGAAGACCGCCGGCGGGGCCTCCAGCCGCGACACACTCACCCGGTCGAGATCAAATCGCCCCCCTTCCCACGCTCGCTCCGTGAAGCGATCCTTCATCTCGGCAAAGACCTGAACGTGGCGTTTCTCCCACTGCGCCAACTCGGAGAACAGTTTGCTCAGGCTCGGATCGTGGTACAGGCCGGCAGCCTTGCGGTAGAACTTGGCCGCATTTCGCTCCATCTCCTCGGCGATCTGCAGGACTTCAAAA
The DNA here is from genome assembly GCA_963750205.1 of uncultured Planctomycetota bacterium. Classification (GTDB taxonomy): domain Bacteria; phylum Planctomycetota; class Phycisphaerae; order Sedimentisphaerales; family Anaerobacaceae; genus PLanc-01. The sequence continues at coordinate 2,176 of CAVVRJ010000036.1, read as the reverse complement.
GCAGTCAATTCGCGAGTCATCGCTACCATATACCGGGCTCGGATCGGACCGGTTCGGATTTGCCCGCCGGCCGCGGCATGAGTAAAATGCCGCTTGAAGATGGACGAGATCCAGCGAAAATTGGCCCTGATCGATGCCCAGCTTTCCGGCGGCGTCCTGCGCCGCCACCTGGTGAGCACAGCCCCCCTGTTCTTTCCTGCGGTCGGTCTGATGACAGGAATTGTCCTGCAGGACAGGGTCCTGCGCCATGTGTCCGGCCTCGGCTTCCCGTCGTTGTCGCTGTGGCTCTGGCTGACTGTGCTTGCTCTCGTGACCGGAATTGTCAGCGTGTATCTTGTCCGCCGCCGCATGGACCTCCGGCCCGAAGTACTCGCCTATAGTGCCCTGCTGGGTTTCATCTGCCTCGGCGCCATTCGCCTGCTCGCCTACGAGAAGGCGGCCCCACAGGACATCCGCGACATGGTCGGCCCGGACCGCGTGCTCGCCACGGTTCACGGCCGCGTCCTGATCCAGCCTTACCAAGACTTGCAGGACTGGTGCTTCGCCCAACTGACGCCCGGCGACCCGTCCAGTGCGTTCTACCTGAGGCTGGATCGAGTCAAGACCCCGGCCGGCTGGCAGCCCGCCGTCGGCACCATTCGCGTGCAGGTGGATGAGCCCGTTCCCAACTTGAAGATCGGCGACTGCATTCAAGCCTATTGCTGGCTCCATCGGTTCGAAGAGCCCAGCAACCCCGGACAATTCAATCTCGCCCAATACCTGCGGCTCAGAAACGTCTTCGTGGGGGCCTCGGTGCCCGTGCGCGAAGCGATTGAATTGTGCAACGACGGACCGGCCGGCGTGGGGATTCGCCTGCGCAGCCTCTTCACGAGTACCGCCGCGACTGGGGCTGCTGGGCCATCCCTTTCCGGAGACCCAGAGCGAGGCCATGATCGAGGCGTTGCTGCTGGGCGAGCGGCACAACATCGACCGCGAAACGAACGAAGCGTTCCGCCGGACCGGCCTCCTGCACTTGATCAGCCTCTCGGGCATGCATATGAGCATCCTCATCGGGCTCGTTTGGTGGTGCTGCAAACCGATCGGCCTGTCGAAGCGGGCCCGGGCTGTGGTCTGCATGGTAGCCACGGCGGTCTTTCTGATCGTCGTTCCCCCGCAGGGACCGATCCTGCGGCCGGCGTCATCGTGTGGGCCTACTGTGCCTCCATCTTGCTGCGACGCCGATCCAACGGAATCAACTCGCTGTCTCTGGCCGTGATCGTTCTTTTGCTGTTCCAACCGACGCAACTGTTCGACGCCGGCTGGCAATTGTCGTTCGCCTCCGTCGCCGGGATCCTCGCCTTCACCCGCCGCATCGAGGATTTCGCCCACGAGCGGACCGGCGACTGGTTCCATCGCGCCAGCCGCGACATGAGGCCCGCACTTCGGCTGCTCAAAAGGCGGGCTGCGGCGTCATCACGGTCCTGTCGGTCGGCACGGCAGCTTGGCTGGCCAGTTCCGGCATCCTGCTCTACCACTTCTACAACATTACGCCCCTGGCGACCGTTTGGACAGCCCTGGCCTCGCCCGTGGTAACGGCGATTACGAGCCTGGGCTTCGTCAAGATCGTCTTCTCGTTCTTCCTGCCGACATTGAGTCTCCTTCTGGGCCACGTCCTCGGCGCCCTCGCCAGCCTGCTGATCTGGATGGTCAAGGTCATGGCCTGGATCGACCCCTCCTACATCCAGATCGGCTACGTGCCGCTGGTGTTGATCGCGTTGTACTACGTTCTGATCCTGTTCGCCGCGTTCGTCCATTTCCGCCGTCCCCTTCTCAAGAGGAGCCTGTGCGTCCTGCTGACGCTGCTGGTGGTGCTGCCCCTGGGCTTCCTGAAATGGCAACGCACGCACCGCGACGGCTTGTGTCTTACGTGTCTCGACGTGGGTCACGGCCAAGCGATCCTGGCCCAACTACCCGGCACGATGAACCTCCTCTTCGATGCCGGCTCGCTCTTCGGCAAGGACGTCGGGGCGCGGGTCGTCACGCCTTTCATGGACTACATCGGCATCAGCCGTCTGCATGGCATCGTCGCCAGCCACCACGACGCCGACCACATCAACGGCATCCCGGAGATCGCCGATTTCCGGCGGGTCGATTGCGTCTACCTCGGCGACACGTTCTTCACCCAGCCACCGCCGCC
>CAVVRJ010000035.1:0-36455 GCA_963750205.1 uncultured Planctomycetota bacterium | reverse complement strand
CGGCCCTCATAAGAGGCGTGATAGTAAGTCAGGGCCGGGATCACGTTCTTGACCAGCACGTAGCTCAGGCCGAACCGATGGCCCCGGCCGCCCGTGCCGCCGCCGGCCCCAGCAGCATGGTCATGTCCAGAACGAGCAGACCGGGACCGGGTCCCCCAATGCCCTTGTTCGCGTTGGGGAGCCCACACCATCCGTGTCGTTGCATTTGCCTCATGGTCGATTCTCCAAAGGACCTCCGATGACCACCATCCCGAGCCTGTCTCAGGCAGCAGCCATCCAACGGGCAGGAAAATACTGGGGCTCGGTTAGGCCCGATCAGGATTGCGTTAGAAGTGCACTAACAAGATCATTCTCACCCAAAACTAACAAAGACCAAACGTCGGCTGAACGTGCAACACCGATATATATACATAGGGAAGGGCTGAAAGAGCCAAAAGCCCCACGAGGCGGGGAAGCTATGAAAGGCTGTGATATCGACCAGAACAAACCAGTTTATGTCATCAGCGATTTGCACATCGGCGATCGATCCCCCGGCGATAACCTGTGCCGGGCCAATCGCGAGTCACTTCTCGATTCCTTTCTCCGGCACGTCGAGGATCAGAAAGGACAATTGGTCATTCTCGGGGACTTTCTCGAACTGCTGCGATATCCACTCGACAGCATCGTAGACAGACGCAGGTCCTCCTGGACCGTCTGGTTAACATGGACGCCGTGTATGTTCCCGGCAATCATGATGAGGACGTGGTCCGGCTGGCAGGCACAGCGAGCCCGCCCCATCCTTTCTTCGCCCGGATATCCCACGCCTTCGTGCGGCACCTCGGGGAGAGACGATTCAAGTTCATGCATGGGCATGAGGTCGATCCCTTTGTCAATGCGGGCCTCCAGAACCTGGGACGTAGGATCGGCCGGTTGGCGTATCGGTGTGAGTATTACCCGGGCACGTGCCTGCTCTCCAATGACACGATCATCGGCTTGCTGGAGGAAACGGGGGAGCAACTGCTGCACGTCTGGACTTGGCTGAGGGCCGGCATCAATACGGCTCTGCGCGAGAGCTATGGTATGCTGCCGGCCGGGAGAATGAGGCTCCTGACCCGCCGGATTCGCACCCAGCGCATGCTGACCCGGTATTACAGAGACAAAGCGGAGGGTCTCTACGACATTGCCATCGTAGGCCATACCCATAAGGCCGGAACATTCGGTGATTGGTACTTCAACAGCGGCTCCTGGACCGGAACGAGCAACAACTTCCTGAGAATGACGCCGGACGGGAGTGTCAGCGTTTTCAATTGGACCGACAGCGGTCCTCAACGCAATAGCACCGTGGTAGCCTGAGGAGAATCCTCTACGGTGTCGCAGGCGAGGGATTCGGTCACAACAGCAGGCCCCCTCTAATCGGGCAACACCTCATGGAGGCCGGCCAAGAGCCTCTCTTCCTGGCTTCCGGCAAGTCCCTCTCGTACCTGCGCCAGCAGTTGGGAGAACAGGTCCGCGAGATCTTTGGGCTTCGCCAATGCGTACCATGCCCAGAGGCTCGGGCTGGCTCTCCAGCGCAACAGTTTGGACGGGGCCGTGTTGGCGGAGTACCTGGAATCGCTGGAAGAACCGGTCGGACCGCAAGAGGGAGTGCTCTGGCCGAACAACGAGCCGTTCTTCGCCCTCCTGCATCAGACACTCGATCGAGTATGCGCGACGTTCCGTCCCAGGTCAGCACTACAGCCCCATGCTTAATTCCCGGCTACCCTCCTCGTGCCGTGACGCCTGCCGGCTGTCTCGGAACCGGTAACCGACGCCGCGGACCGTCTCGATGTAGTCCCGATAGGGACCGAGTTTCTTCCGCAGATAGGTGATCTGAACGTCGATGGCGCGATCGGTGACGACATAGTTGCCGCCGTGCAGCGAATCGACGATCTGATAGCGACTGAAGACAATGCCGGGCCGGCGGGCCAGCGCGTACAAAATGTTGAACTCGGACAAGGTCAGGGCGAGGGGCCGATCCTCGAGGAGAGCTTCGCAGCGGCTGGGATCGATAGTCAGATCGTGGATGCGGATGACGCTGCGGTCCAGATTCTGCTCGGCACCCTTCCGCAGGGCCCGGCGCACCCGGGCGGCGAGCACCTTCGAGCTGAAGGGCTTGGTAATGTAGTCGTCGGCTCCCAATTCCAGACCGGTGACGATGTCGCTCTCCTCACTCTTGGCCGAGAGAATGATGATCGGGATAGCCTGGGTTTTGGGGTCCGCCTTGAGAATCTTGCAGATATCCAAGCCCTGGAGCCCCGGCAGCAGGAGGTCCAGAAGGATCAGCGAAGGTTGGCGGGAGCGCGCGATCACCAGCGCCTGATCGCCCGTCCCGACCCCCAGAACCTCGTAGCCTTCCCGCACGAGGCTGAGCTTGACCAGTTCCTGAATATCCTCTTCATCGTCTACGACTAAGATTACACCCTTTGCCATATGACCTGATTAGAACATATGGGTGTTAAGAAAGTGTTTGTGTTTCTTTAATTTTTGATTAGCGCCAGGCCCTGCCGCTATGGATATCGCCCTCCGCCGCGAAAACCACCTGCTGGACTGCAAAAAGCACTGGCGACGTACAGCCGCTCTCTGGTATAATTGTCCTTGGAGCATAGGGCTCGCTTCCGTTCAGTATATTGTGGACTCTACATAGTATTTTATCTCCGCGTGAATTGGCACTCACCGTCGGACGGGCAACGAGGAGATGGCATGAAGAGAGGCATTCTGTCCTTGTCGGTGGTCCTGTTGGGATGGGCGTGGAGCGTCCCCGCCTGGGCCCAAGGCGTCGAATGGAGGACGCTCAACGCCCAGGTCATGTCGCTGTACCGCCAGGGCAACTATGATCGGGCCCTGGCCGTGGCACGCCAGGCCCTGCGGATCGCCGAGCAGGCGGGCGGCCCGAATCATCCCCTGGTCGCGTTGAGCCTGAACAACCTCGCCCTGCTGTACAAGACCCAGGGCCAGTATGCCCAAGCCGAGCCCCTGTACCAGCGCGCGCTGGCGATCAAGGAAAAGACCCTGGGCCCGGATCACCCCTCCGTGGCTTTGAGCTTGAACAATCTCGCGGAGCTGTGCCGCGTGCAAGGCCATTACGTGCAGGCCCATTTGCTCTACAGTCGTGCGCTGAAGATCAAAGAAAAGGCGCTGGGTCCGGATCATCTGTCCGTGGCTACGAGCCTGAACAATCTCGCGGCGCTTGTATGAGGCACAGGCCCAGTACGCCCAAGCCGAACCGCTCTACCAACGAGCCCTGGCGATCCGCGAGAAGGCGCTCGGGTCAGATCACCTCTCCGTAGCCGCGAGTCTCGACAACCTTGCCTCCGTATATAGCCACGAGAGTCAGTACGCCAGGCCGAGTCGCTTTACCGGCGGGCGCTGGCGATCCAGGAAAAGGCCTTAGGTGCGGAGCACCCCAACGTGGCCACCAGCCTGCACCATCTCGCCGCGCTGTACAGTGCCCAAGGCCGGTACGCCGAGGCGGAGCCGCTCTACCAGCGGTCGCTGGCGATTCGAGAGAAGACGCTCGGCCGGGATCATCCCTCCGTGGCCGCCAGTCTGGAGGGATCTGGCAACGCTCTACAGGAACACCGGCCGGCAGAACGAGGCGGCGGTGCTGGAGAACCGGGCGGCGGCCATTCGGGCCAAATACGACCAGAAGGCTGGTCGGACAAGATGCAGAGAGCGGCGTATCCGCCGGAGCTGGAATGAGCTACTTCGTCTTGGCGATTCGTTCCACCTGCTCGAGGTATCTCTGGACGTCCTCGCGAGGCTTGAGTTCCTGAGCCCGGCGGAGCAGCGGCACCGCCTCGCCGTACCGGCGTAAGCCCACCAGCACCTGGGCGTGACGGATCTTGGCATTGACCTCGAAAGCCTCGAGACTCTCGGCTCGCTCGTAATAGAAAATGGCCCGGTCGGGCTCGTTCTGGCGGGAGTAGTGCTGTCCCAGCAGCAGCAAGGCTTCGCCGTCGAGCGGATCGAGCTTCACGATGTCCTCCAGCACCGCCGCCGCCTCGGCGCTGCTGCCGCCTTCCGCCATGCTCAGGCGTGCTTGGAGCTTCAGCAGTTTCCGCAGATCGGCATCCGCCATCTGCTTGCCCCGGCCTTCCTGGAGGTGCGTGGTGACTTGTCGGGCTTGAGCCAGTGCCCCGCGTGCGGCCAACACCTCGGCGGACCGCAGCGGCCGTGCGACCGGCTGGTTAGGGTCCGCGTCCATCGCCCGCCCGTAGGCACGCACGGCCAGGTCCATCAGGCTCTCGTTGACATAGATGTCCCCGAGCGTGTAGAGACTGTCCACGGTCGCTTTGCCGAGGCGATCCACGGCTTCGAGATCCTCGGCCGCCTTGAGCGGCTGTTTCATCCCGAGATAGGCCTGGGCCTGCAACAGCCAGAAATCGGCCTGTTCGGGATTGCGGGCGATGAGCACCTCCAGCAGCGTGACCGCGTCCTCGAACTTCTTCTGCTTGAAAACGCAGCGGGTCAGGCCCAGCCGCCACTGAGTGTTGTCGGGCTGGAGCAGCAAGGCATTGCGGTAGGCGGCCTCGGCGGCTTGATAGTCCTGTTTGGCCGCGTAGGCAAATCCGAGCAGACCGAACGAATAGGCGTCCCCGCCGCCCAGCTCGACCATCTTGGTGAACGAGCTGATGGCATCGTCGTGCTTGCCGTCGCGGACGTAGATCAGCCCGAGGTTGCGCCAGGCCCGGCGGAAGCTCGGGAACTTGGTCACGGCTTTGCGGTAGTTCTCCAGCGCCTCGGCCATCTTGTCCTGCTGGAAGTAGATACCGCCCAGCGTGAAATCCAGGACCGCGGAACAATCCGGCTTGATCTGCTTCTTGAGCATGGCTTCGGCCTTGGGCAGGTCCTGGGCCATCAGCGGGCGGATCTTTTCGAGGATCGTGACTTCCTCGACCGTGACCCGAGGCTCGACTTCCGCGTTGAAGCCGTAACCGCCGATGAACTGCTTCTGGAAGACGGGATCGTTCCAGATCGCCGTCAGTTCCGACTCGTTCAGTCCGACGCCTGGACTGGGCACGGGAGCTTGCGCGAGGGTCTGGCACCGCAGCAAGCGTAGCTATTCCCCAGATCGAAATGAAGCAGACGCGATCTCTTCATCATCGTATCCTTTCGCGAGGCTCACCGGCACGCGGATACGCAACGGCACGATCGGGTGGCGGCGCGGGCGGGCCGGCGCGGCTGGAACGGGCGGCCTCCTCAGGCTCGGTGCCGGCTGCAGGAGCAACTCCAGCTCCTTGGCCGCCGACTCCATCTCCTGGCGAGCATCCTCCATCCGCGTGTTGAGAATGTTGAACGGGATCAGGGACGTGATCGCAATGCCCAGCCCGAAAGCCGTCGCGATCAGGGCCTCGGCGATGCCGCCCGTGATGGCGCCGGGAGCACTCGAGCTCGCCCCCGATCAAGGAGAACGAGCGCATCATCCCGGTGACCGTGCCGAGCAGGCCCAGCAGCGGCGCCAGCGTGATCACGGTGTCCAGGACCGGAATCCCGCGCCGGAAGCCGCTTCAGCTCCTTCTCCTGCGCGTACAGCAGCGCGTTGGCCAGGGACTCTCCCGGTGCGCCAGGGCGTAGCCCAAGATGCGCACGACGTAGAATTTCGAGGCGCTCGCTGATGCCGCAGGGCGCCCTCCACGTCGCCCTGGCCCACCGCCGCCAGGAATCTCTTCACTGCTTGCGCATCGCGTTTACGCCGCTCGTTCAGCAGGAAGAGGACGCGATCGATGACCGTGCCTGACGCCAGAATCGAGGCGAACAACAAGGGCCACATGATCGGGCCGCCCTTTCGGAAGATGTGAATCAGGCTGGCGTTTTGCAGCAGCCCTTGGAGCGCCTCGCGATCGAGCTCGATCTGACGGCCGGCCAGACAGATGTGATACACGCCGGCGAGCGCCAGAGCCACCAGACCCAGAAAGGACAAATACCGAACGTGTTTCCAGAGCACCTTGGTCATGATCGTCACCTCGGCTGAAAACGGATCGGCACGCGCATTTTGCAGGGCACGCGCTGGCCGCCCTTGACGCCCGGCTCGAACTTCCACTGCTTGACCGCATCGAGGGCGGGACGCTCGAATTCGGGGTGCGTCGATTTCTCGACGCGTGGGTTCGTCACCTTCCCCGTCGCATCCACGATGAAGAGAACGACAACAGTCCCGTCGGACTGTCGCGCATCGTGGCGGGACGGACCGGCGACCCCTGCATGATCGCCCGCGGCTTCTGGTCGATCTCCGACAGATTGAACGCGTTTTCGAGACCTTCTTCCAGCGTGCCGGCCCTTGGCCATGCCCCCGATGCGGCCGCCGGACGAGAAGGTGAGCATCTCGCCGAAATCCCCCCCGCCCCCGGCTTGCCCGCTGAGCGCCGCTTCGATGGCGCCGAGGCTGGCGGCTTCCAGCGCCGGCGCACTGGCCGCGGCGGACAACTCGAGGTTGCGCACGATCTCGGACGCGTCCGGAACCTGTTCCTTGTCGGTTTCCATTTCGTCCTTCTTTTTGTCCGCCGGCTCCGGCTCCTTGGGCTTGTCCTTGGGCTTGTCCTTTTCCGCCGCGGCGTCTTTGTCGCTCAGCAGGTCCACTTGCTGCAGCGTGCCGTAGTCCTTCTTGTGGCCGAGGAACGGCAACCCGCCGAACAGGATCACGCCGGCGTGCAACGCGACGGCACAGGCAATGCCGAAGAAGAACGTCGTCTTCATTTCTTGTCCGTGTTGATGCCGACTTTGGCGATGCCGATCTTGCGGACCTCATCCAGGACGAGGACCACGTACTTCCAATTGGCCGCCGCCGTCGCTGTTGATGATGACTTTCGGGTCTTTGGCCGTGGACTTGAACGTCTGGAGTCGCAACGGCAACTGCGCGAGGGTGATCTTCTCTTTGTTGTAGAACACGTCGCCCTTGTCCGTGACGCTCAGGGTCACGGCTTTCTCCATCTGTTGCTGATCGCCGAGGGAGGCGGCGCTGGCGGCGGTCGGCAAGGCCACCTGCACGCCCTGGTTCTTCGTCATCGACAGCGACACCATGATGAACGTCGCCAGCAGAAAGAAGATGATGTCAATGAGCGGGATGATCTCGATCCGCGCCCTTTTCTGTGACCCGCCGCCCGATCCGCCGTGCATGGTCACTCCTCCTGCGGGCAGGTCCCGCACCAGCAGTCCGTGAAGACCGCGTTCCTGGTCGGCCAGGTGCTGCATCTCCTGCACCTGCGCGTCGATCTTCGTCTTCAACTCAGCCATTTGTTTCTGGAGGGCCTCACGTTTGCGCACGAATCTCCCGTTCCTGGCTCCGTTCGGACCGTCGCGGGCTTCGTGGGCGAGGCCGGCCGGAGCGGCTGGGGCCTCCGGTGCCTCCGAGCCCCCCGCCGGATGCACCAGCAATTCCAACTCCTTGGCCGCCGATTCGATCTCGTGACGGGCTTCCTCCATCCGGGTATTGAGGATGTTGAACGGGATCAGCGACGTGATCGCGATGCTCAAGCCGAAGGCCGTCGCGATCAGGGCCTCGGCGATGCCGCCCGTGATCGCGCCCGGGGCGCTGAGCTCGCCCCCGATCAGGGAGAACGACCGCATCATCCCGGTGACCGTGCCGAGCAGGCCCAGCAGCGGCGCCAGCGTGATCACGGTGTCCAGGACCGGAATCCCACGCCGGAAGCGCTTCAGCTCCTTCTCCTGGGCGTACAACAGCGCGTTGGCCAGCGAGGTCTCCCGGTGCTGCAGGGCATAGCCCAGCGTGCGCACCACGTAGAACTTCGAGGCGTCGCTGATGCGCAGGGCGCCTTCCATGTCGCCCTGGCCCACCGCCGCCAGGAACTCCTCGCGTGCCCGCGGGTCGTATTTGCGCCGCTCGTTGAGCAGGAAAAGGACGCGTTCGAGAACCGTGACCAACGCCAGAGCCGCGGCGCAGCAGCAGGGGCCACATGATCGGCCCGCCCTTCTTGAAGATGTGGACCAAGCTGGTCTTCTGCACCAGTGCCTTGAGCGCACCGCCGCGCGAGGGATCGAGCGGGAGCGTTCCTTCGCCCTTGTCCACCAGGGCTGCGATGCCGGCCTGCAGCGTGCCCTCCAAGGGCCGCACCAGCGGCTTGGCCGAGCCGGACTGCGGAATGAGCGAGGCCGGCCACGCGCGCCGTCCTTGCCGCTGAACAGAGCCACCGGGCCGATGATGGCGAACTGGCCTTCGGTGACGTTGCCCTGCAAATCCACCGCGACGCCGGGGAAACGCAAGCCGTCGATGGCGTCGGACATCCGCTTCATCGAGACGATTGACGAAGGCCACCTGCCGGGTGAACTTCTCCGGCATCGACAGTGCGGTGTTCTCCGTCGCCTGCTTGGCCGTGTCCAGGTCCTGGCCCAGTACTTGGAGCTCGCTGACGTTGACCTTCGATTCGAACGAGCGGGCGTACTCGTCGAGCAAATTGCCGATGTAGGTCAACTCATCCTGCCGGGCCTTCATCTCGGCCCGGATGGTGGTGATTTCGAGGTTGCCGGCATCCACCAGGCGTGTGATCTTGTCATAATCGCGCCGGTGACGTGCGAGTCTCTCCTCCAGGGTCGTGAGTTCCTGGGCCAGCGGCAGTTTCTCGGTCGCGATCTGCTCGCGCAGCTCGTTGAGTTCCTGGATGCTCTTGGCCAGTTCCTGCTCGGCCGAGAGGGACAGCCGGCTCGATCGTTTCGTTGCCGCGCCGGCTGGCCGGCGAAGCTGCCGGCACAGAGGAGCAGGAGGCACAGGATGACGCGGCGTGGTCTCATAGATATCTTCATCAGGGCTTAGGTTGGAGTTTCACCGGCAGCGGCACGAAGGCGGGACTGTGCTTGCCCTGGAGGATTTCCAGCGCGGTCAGGACATCCCGCGCGACGGCCTGCGACGGCTCCCATTTCCAGCCGTCGGCGGTGGGCCGGCCGATGCCGGCTTCACCCCGGGCACTGACGTAGTAGGCCTGCGCCAGCCCCACGTAGATGGCCGTGACCTCCGCAGGGCTTGCCGTCGGCGAGCGTTGTGGACTTCCAGGCTGACGGTGATCTCGTTGTTGGCCTTGTTGAGGTCGTTGAGGATGCGCACAACGTTCTGGAACCGCTCGGCGACGGAGACCCGGGTCTTGGCCGGATCTTCCGGGAATACGCTGGTACAGGGGCTGCAGCTTCGTCTGGATCGGTTCCGGAGCTCGCTTGAACAGCCTGCGAACTTCGACCTCCATGGCGGTGACCGCCTCGGTCAACTGGGCGCCGGCGGCTTTGAGCTGTTCGTTCTCCGCGAGCAGGTCGTTGCGTTTTTTGTCGGACTCGGCCACGCTGGCCTCGGCCTGCGTGGTCTTCTCCTCCAGGGTGGCGATCTCCTTCTTGACCAGCTCCAGCCGGCCCTGCAGGATCTCCTTGCCCTGCTGCCAGTCTTTCCGCTCCTTGGAGATGATCTGCTGCGTCTCGATCCACTTGTCCATCGTCAGAGCGGGTCTCTTCCAGCGTCGGCGGGGCCTTAGGGCTCTCCGCCCGTGTCCCAGGCACCTTAGCGGTCTCCGATTGTGTCGGCGTTGCTGGAGCGCTCTGGGCCGGCGCGGGGCTCTTGTCGGCGGATAAAACCAGAGAGGATGAAGAGGCAGAACGCTACGATCAGCCATAAGCCCCTACCCTTGGGCGGCAGCCCCGCTTGGCGGAACGGGGTCTCGTGGCAACTACGTGCTACGTCCTTCGACTCGTCGATACCTCGCATTTTGCTTTCCTGTCACAGAGGACGGAACGCGGCCCGCGCCCGTCGCAGATACAAAACTTGACCAGCCTGGAAGGTAGCCCGAAGATGTTAGCACATCATTAGTGGGCCATTAAAAATGGATTAAATGAAGCTCGACTGTCCCGGTCCGAAGAGGCGTGCGTCGGGTCACCCGTCCACGGTTAGAACTGGTATTCCAGACCCAGGCACAGAGTGATGCCCTTCCGGTAAGAGGTCTTCACCACGTCCCCGCCGATATACTCCGAGCGGTAGACTTCCTGGATGCTCGGATTGAGCAGGTTCTTGGCTTGGAACTTCACTTTGAGGTTCTTTCCGGCCATCTGGGACGCACGTGAAGTTGAGCGTGCCGTATTCCTTCTCATACACGTTCGGGCACGAATTTGCCTTGCGACTCGGTGGCGCCGGCCACCAGGGTGTCGCCCCGAATCGTGTAGAAGAGACCCAGGCGGGTGCCGGTGTGTTCCAAGTCATAGATCAGAAAGAAGTTGTAGAGATGATTGGGGGCGCCCGTCATATCGCGTGTCTTCATCGGGGCCTGGATGTTCGGCTGGTCAAACTCGGCCGCTTCCTCCTCCGGCAGGGTCACCTGCGAGCTGATGAAGGTGGCATTGGCGCCCGGCGACAGTCCCTTGAGCGAGTCCCAGAAATGGCCCAGTTCCTGGCGCACCTCCACTTCGACGCCGTTCAGCTCGCCTTTCGGGTAGTTCTCGGGCGTCGTATAGACGCCGACGTTGGTCGCCACCTTTTGCAGGTATTCGATCGGGATCCTTGATGTCCTTGTAGAAGTAGGACAGCGAGACCAGTCCGCCCGTGTAGGGGGTGTAATCCACCCGGACATCGTAGTTGTCCAACGAGCTCATGCCCAAGTTGGGGTTGCCGATGAACACGTCGCCGCCCAGGTATTCCATCTGCTCGATGGGCGACAGCTCCTTGAACGTCTGGCGCGCCACGGTCTGACTGTAGGAGCCGCGCAGCTTGACCGGCTTGAAGAGCGTGTATTCGAAGCCGAGCGCGGGGAGCACGTCAGCGTGCGAAAACGACACGTCGGCGTCGCCGGGGTTCAGCTTGGTGATCACCCCGGTGGAAGGAGGAATCCACGTGGCGTCCTGTTCCGGGTGATTCACGATGCTCAAATTGGTGGTTTCGTAGCGCACGCCCGCCGAGGACTTTGAACGCCGACCACAGGGGCAGGTCCATCATGTAATACCCGGCCGCAATCCTCTGCTTGCCGTCGTAATCGACGTCGATGAACGGCGGCCCGTCGGTGATCGGATGATTCTCCGAGGGGAAGACCGGCACTCCAGTAGTCCTCCCAGGGCGCTACGTAGCTGGACCCGGTCTCGTTGAAATTGCCGAAGGAGTCCTGCGTATACGTGCGGTCGACCGCATCGTAGAATACGCCCACCTTCGAATACCCCTTGTCGGCGCTCCACTGCTCAAAAGGAAACTTGAGGTTCACGTCGTATTGCTGGTCGTTCTCCTCGATGTCCTTCCAGACGCGCTGCAAATTGCCCAGTGTGAAATTCTCCGCCGGCTTGAGCGGGTAATACGTCCCCGCCGTCACGTAGCCCGGCGGCCCATAGGGGCCCCACCACTGGGAGCCGAACATCCGCTTGTCGGGCTGATACAGCGTGGCTTCGTTGAAGGACGCGGTCCAGCCTAATTCCGGAGTCAGCAGCGCGAAATGGTCTTGGGGCCGCCACTCCAGGTCCCCCAGCTTGTGGTGGCCGCGCAGCTCAATGGTCTGCGTCGTGCGCTCGGTGTACTCCAGGGTCTCGTTCCGGAGATAGGGACTGGCCTGCGGCTCAAGATTGCCCGGATCCATGGGGTTGTTGGGGTTGTAGCCGGGGAAGTAGTATGCCTTGCCGCGGGTGTTTTCGGCCAGCGTCGCGGTATCCTCGCGTCCCGTGTGTACATGTACAGCAGCGAAAGCGAATGGTGCTCGGTCTCCAGCCCCACGGTGCCCAGCCCACCCCACTTGACCTCCTCGCTGGCCTGTGTCACGTCGAAGAGCGCCGTTCGAAATGTCCCTTGGTCCGGCGTACCGGCCGAGTATTGGGGCGTCATCGGGGCGCCGGGATGTTCCACCCAGTACTTGTCGTCGATCCCGTGGTCGAAGAAAGAACTGCTGCGCTCGTAGAAGAAGGTGCCAAAGCCGCCGATCTTGACCCCGTCGTCGATCTCCTGCTTGCTGCCGCCGGACAGGGACCATTTGTAGTCGATCGGTGCGCTGCCTTCCTCGACCCCCACGGCGCCGGTCCAATTGTGCCCGAGGTTGCCGTACTGAATGTCGCGCCGGCCGCCATCGAAACCGAAGGAAACTCACGCCGCCGCCCTGGTACGTGAGGAAATCGTTGCGGCCGGTCACCTGCGAGTTATAGCCGAACTCGCTGCAGAACAGCAGACTCGTCGCGTCGGGGATTCCTTTGGTCACCACGTTGACGGCCCCGCCGGAGGCATCCCCCTGCTGATCGGGCATGAACGTCTTGGTGACCTGAACGCTTTCGACCAGGGCGAGCGGGAAACTGGTCGAGCTGCACCGCGCGTTTCTCCGCATCGGCCGTGGGCAGCCGCATCCCGTTCAACTGCGAATTGACGTAACGATCCGGCAGGCCGCGTACCACGGCATACTTGCCCTCCTGGACGGTCGTGCCGGAGACCAGTTGCAGTGCGGCGGCGGCGTTGCTGGCGCCGGCCCGGCTCATCAGGTCCGAGCTGATCGAGTCCATCTCGGCGGGACTCTCCATCCGCAGATTCAGCAAGTTGATTTCCGAGCCGGTCCCGAAGTCCTGGTCCTGCACGACGAATTCCTCCATTTCCAGGAACTCGCCCGGCAAGGACACATCCACGTCCGTCATCCGTCCCGCCGCCACCACATTGTTGGCCACCACCTGCCGAGTGTACCCGTCTTTGGAGAAGACCAGCGTATACAAGCCGGGTTTGACCTGCTCGAAAACGTAGTGACCTTCTTCGTCGGTCATCCGTTTCTCGCCCGTCTCGGCAACAAGCACCTGGGCTGCCCCCAGCGGCCGGTCAAAATCCTTGTCGGAGACCACGCCGCGAATGCCGCCTACCTCCTGAGCCGGCGCCACGGGGATCGAGCTACCCAGGAAAGCAAGGCACAGGACGACGGACTTGAAGACTCGGCCTATCACCAAGGATCACCCAAACCCTTTTGTATCTCCTCCATCCGTTGCCATAGTCCCGCATCGGGCTCCACTCCGTGCACGGCCATCGAGCAGCAAGTCGCCGCGAGATCTTCGGCCCGCGGCCGGGAATTCGGATTCTCCACTCCGGCCTCCAACGCCTTCTTGTAGACCACCAAAGCGGTCGCGGCATCCCCCATCACTTGGTACGCCTCGGCCAGAGGACGCAGGGCGCCAGCCCGGTAGACATTCACGATCGTGCTGCCCTCGGCGTCAAAAAGAGCATGCAGCGCGTCGGCATCCTGATGCGCTTTGTCCTTGTCTCCCGCCCGGAAGCGCAGGGCGGCCAGCTTGGCGCCCAACGGCAGGCGGTGCTCCGCCGTCCAGCGGCTCTCGTCTATCAGATGCTGGGCTTCGTTCACGAGTTCCAATGCCTTGCGCGGGTCCGCGTGCTTCAGGGCCGCGTCGCCCAGCGCCATCAGCACGTCGATCTGGATGAAGATCGGCATCTTCTTCATGGCGGCCTTGACCTTGTCTTCGACCTGGGAACTGCGCGTCTCGTCCGCGTAGAAATGGTCAAAAAGCTGGACGCATGCATCCAAGGCGTTCCGGAGGACATCGAAATGCTTCTGCACGAGCAACGCATCGATTCTCTTCATTTGTTCGTCGAAGGCATCGTTGGGACTGGTCAGCGCCAGGACGCCGGCCACTTTGCCTGTCTCCGCCGGCTCGACGTGTCCCGCCAACTGATCGGCCTGCTCGGTCTGCCCCAAATAGGCACGGCTCTTGGCCATCTTGACCTTGATCCGGTCCCTCTGCCAATCCTCTGTTCCACGGAGCGTCTGTTCGGCTTTATCCAGATAAGGTTCCACGTCCGCGCTCGTGGCTCCATGCTGCACGCTGTAAAAAGCCAAGTCCGCATAGTCTGCGCCGCGCCGCCAATCTGTGATCTGATCCAGATAGCGACGGGCCCGCTGCGGCTGACTCAGTTGCAGGCAAGCGGTCACGACCCCTTCCTGAGTCAGACAGCGGTCCTTGATGTGCGGGTCGGCCGGGATCGCGGAGGCTAAGTCAAAAGCCAAGTCCAACAATTTGCCCTGGGAGGGCGCCAGAGGCGCTTCCTGCAAGAAGGCCGGCGTGCCGGCCGGCTTGGCCGGCTTCGCGGGCCGGCACCCCGCCGCGCCGGCGGCAAGACCCACCCCGAGCAGCAGCAAACACAGTTTCACTTTCATCGTAACCCTACCCACAGATCGTCCAGTGCACGAGAGTTTACCCTGAATCCCTATTATACCGGAGGATGTTGAAGAACAATTAGGAATGCGTTAGAATCATGTTAATCAGTTCCCGGACAAGGGCCCTTCTGATCTGAATCGGCAAAAAGGGCCTGCCCCCTTGCGGGGCGCAGGCCCGGGACTACTCCTGCGTTGGCCATTCGAGAGGAGCCAGTTGCCGCACTCGACCGTCGCCCTCAACCTACTTGGCGGCAGACGGCACCGGCTGCGGAATCATGTAGGCCACCGCGTTGAGGAAGATCTTCTGACCGGCCGCATTGAGGTTCATGACACCCCAATTCGTCCCCACGCCGAAGAGAGACTCCGTGCCGGCATTGAAGAACAGGCGATGCCACGCCGGAATCTGGGTCGAGGTCGCGTAGAAGGGGTTGCCGGCGGCCCATTCGGCGATGAGGATGGCGCCGGTGTCAGGCCGGACAGCCAGGACCTTGCCGTTGCCGGCGTCCGCCGTCGCGACAAAGCACGTGTACCGGCTGGCCACCGTCGCATCGTACCACTGAACGGTGTTCTTGACGGCAACCGGCGTTTTGTTGGGATCGGTCACTACGTCATTGATATCGAACGCCACGGACGCGAAGAGCGGATTGGTGGTGTCAACGGCCTTAAGCAGATAGTAGTAGGAGCACTGCTCGTTCGCGCCGGCGCTATCGACCCACTGCCACGCGTCATTGGCGGCGAGGTACGAGTTCATCAGGAGCACCGGGGTCCTCAGGCCGTTCCAAGCGGCGACTGTCGTGGCATCGGCCGCCAAGTCGGCCACCCTGGTGTCGCGACCGATGATGACCAAGTCCGCCGCATTCAGGACCGCCAGCTTGTTGGGATCCAGCGTGTCCCAGTAGCAGATTCCGGCCGCGGCTCCGGCGGTGTAGTCCACCTCATAGTAGGCGGTCCGCAGCAGGTCCACGAAGCCCTTGTCGCCGGGGGCGTTGGCATCCGCCGCAGAGGCGTGCTGCGCGGAAACGAAAACCACCTTCTTCGGCGTAAAGGTGTAGGTGTAGGTACTGCGGACCGTCACCTGCAACTGAGCGCTTTTCACGTAATCGTCCTGGTTGCCGTCCTGCAGCCTGACCTGCACCCAGAACCCTTTGGTTCCCTTCACCAAGTTCGGGTCGGACAGCGTGATGGTCGTCGTGCTGTCGCCTTGGCCGAACAAGACGGTGCTGGTCGTGAGGTTCACATTCAGCGACTTCCAGGGTCCACCGCTGCTTTGGCCCACGTAGACGGTGTCCTGCTGCGCCGGCTGGCCCAGGATGCCCGCCGGACTGATGCCCCAGGCCTTGATGGTCAACTTGGCGCTGGTGATCTTGTTGTTGGGGTCACTGAGCTTACCCCCGACGGGGTACGGGCTGAGGTCCGGGGCCTTGGCGGTAAAGTCATACGGCTGGAACCAGGTGATCGTGATGTTCGTCGTGCCCCCGCTCTTCGTGAAGCCCGTGCTCACGGTGTTGTCCCACGTCACGTCCACCGGAAGCGAGAGAGTCGCATCCTTCGCCCACGCCACCGTACTTAAGGCGAGCAACATGCTCGCGGTCAAACACACTGTATTGGGTCTCTTCATCTTTCGTTTCTCCTTTCTGCGAGAAAAAAAGCCTGATGGCAGTGTCTTGGGCACCGCCATCAGGCTTTCGTTGAGTCATGCCAAGAAGGCGAATGGCATGACTGCGGATTCCTGCGAACCTTCAGGCGGGACTTAGTTCGTCATGCCGTAGGCATACGCCGCCGTCCAGCCGTTCAGCCAGTTGGTGTAGGGGTCGAACGCACCACGATACATCACCGGCGTAAAGAACCCATCGTCCGGCGCCGAGGTCATGCTGAAAACCGAATCCATGCTCGCCGCCCGCGGATTGATGTACGAGACGTTAGCCATGTTCAAGCCGCCCTTGGACACCATCGGACCACGCACGAGGGCCCGGATCGGCATGTCCTTCGGCTCTCTCACGTTGTTCTTCTTCGCATCAAAGGCGCCACCGACTCCAACGTCGAGTACGCGGTGGTGGCGGTGTTCGCCGGGTCAACAAAGATGTTATGGTAGAAGATGCAGTCCACCAACTCCATCAGCATGCCATTGGGATCCTGCGCCTGGTACATGACCTTCGGGTCGTTGAACGCGCCCTTGGTCCAAGTCCCCGCATTGAGCGTCGGGGTGACGGTGGCAGCGGTCTTCCAGGTATCGGCAAAGGACAGCGTGCCGTTATAGCCGTAGCCGTTGGCATTGTCGCCATCGCTCTTGTCGTTCTTCACGACTTGCTCGCCCACGTCCATGAAGATCGTGTTGTGCATCTGGACCCGGGCATTGTCACGCAGGGCCAAGCCCTGATCGCCGGCATTCGTGGTGCCCGGCAGGCCCGGCTGGCCCAGGCAGGTGAAATTGTAGAAGCGCACGCCGTGACCGGCTGAGCATCGGAGTTTTCGGCGCCATCGATCTCGAAGATATTGTCGCCGGTGCCGGAACCTTGCACGGCATCGATGCTGTAACCCTGGACGAGGATGCCGAACTGGGCCTTGCCGCGCCAGCCCTCGTCAAAGTCGAAGTTGTCGTCGCCGATGTTCCAGACGCTGACGTACTTGTAATTGACGGTGCCGCCCCAGGTCTCGATGCCGTCATCGACGTTGTTCATGATATCGACGTGATCGACTTCCGTCCCCCGGCCGATGCCGCCCATCGACAGGCCGTTGAGCTCGTTGCCCAGGCCGATCACCTTGCCACCGTAGCGAATCGACACGAAGTGGATCGCGCCACTGCTGTCGTCGTCGTTGTTGCCGCCGTAAAGCTGCTTCGTGTCACCCACGAAGTCGGCCGTCAGGCCTTCCATGTTGTTCTGGTTCAGGCCATCCGGGACCTTCGTGTTGGTCCGGCCGTTGATCGTGACCGGCAGGTAGGCCTGCTGGGAGCAGGAAATCAGGGCGTTGCCCATCATCGTCAGGTTGCCCCACTCGTTGCACCCTTCGTGCCAGTGCTTCAGGTCATCTTTGGTCGAGGTCATGATGACCGGCTTGTCCTGGGTCCCGTTGACATAGATCTTGGCGCCCGGCAGACCGCCAAGCTGCCGCCGCTCCCGGCGGTCGTCTGCACCAGCGTGCCAGCCTGGATCGTCAGGGTGGCCCCGGGCAGGACATAGATCTGTTTGGCCAAATTGTACACGTTGTCGGCCGTCCACGTCGTGGAGGTGGCGATGTTACTCGACACCAGCACTTGCGCCGCTCCGGCTGTGCCGGCCACCGTCAGGGCCAGCAGAGCCACCAATGCCACGTTCTTCTTCATTGCTTCGTCCTCCATTCCATACTATGGTCACTCGTTGAGGACACCGGTTACGTCACCGATATCCTGACATTTTACAGGCGAAAACGCCGGACACCACTCGGCCCTCAAGTGCAGCGGACTGCATTTGAGAGTCTCTTCTCCAACTCGCGAGCAGATGACAATCAGGAGAGTCGCATTACAAGGTGCATTGGGGGTGATTGTCCCAATGGGATGTTAAGATGTGATTAGCGCATTGCTGGAAATTCATTAGGATCCGCTTTTTTTCGTCGGCGGGCTTCGGCCCTTCTCATAAGTGTTTGTGCGGCCTTGAGTAAAGCTCTGCGGCGGACGGCACGATTTCTGCGCCCTCCTGCGCGGGGGCCGATACGATAGGGCCGTTGACGTGCTCGGCCCCGCGCTGGATACGAGCCGGCGTATCTTCGGGGAGACGCACCCGCTCACCACCAGTTTGAGGGAGCGTCTCGGTATCGCTTACCTGGGGCAGGGCCGGCACGCCGAGGCAGAGCCCCTTCTGTTGGCGCAGCAGCAGGCCACCAGCCAGTGGCTGGGAGAAGAGCATCGAAGCACAGTAGCCTCCGTCAAGATGCTGATCGGCCTCTACGAGGCCTGGGGCAAGCCACAGGAAGTCCAAAAATGGAGGGCGAGACTGCCCCAAACAGAGCCGTTCGCGATTAACGGGACAATAACGGGACCCTCACACGAGCCTAACAATCCACCACGACAATAGGGCGGCAGGGCTTGTGACAGACTCGTTCGCCGTGATCATGGCCATGGTGGCCTTCGCCGTGATCTCCGCGGCGATAAACCGGATTGTGGCTGAGAGGTCCGCACTGAGATGGACATGAAGAGACAGACCGTCCGCAAGAGTCTGTTGGGCGTTACCTTCCTGCTTTTTCAGGTCCGGATCTTTCATCTGTTTCTTTCGCCGGTGTTGGCCGTGCTCGCCGCGTCGCAGGGCATCGTCAACGGCAGCTTGATCCTCTACGGCCTCCTGTTCGCGAGTTCCCTGTTCCTCGGCCGGGCTTGGTGTGGCTGGCTCTGTCCCGGCGCCGCCCTGCAGGAGATTTGCTCCCTGTTCGTGCCCCGAGCGCCGCAGCACAACCGAGGGTACTATGTCAAATATGGGATCTTCTCTGTTTGGATCGGGGTCATTGCCGTCCTGGCGATTCAGGCCGGCGGCTTTCACTCTCTCGATCTTCTCTGGGGCACCCAGAGGGGCTCCCCGGTTCAGGCGTTGTTCATGCTGTTTGGCGCCTTTGTCCTTGTCGTGCCCCTCGCGCTGCTGAGCGGAAAGTGGGCCTCCTGCCACTACCTCTGTTGGCTGGCGCTTTTCCCCATCCTGGGGACGGCCCTCAAGGAACGTGCGCCCTGGCCGTCTTTGCATTTGACCGCCGACGCGGATGTCTGCCGCAGGTGTTCCATCTGCAGCCGGCAATGTCCGATGGGCTTGGAGGTGGCGACGATGGTGCAACGCGGGGACATGCGGAACCCCGAGTGCATCCTTTGCGGCAATTGCGTAGACCACTGCCCGGTGGGAGCCATCCGCTATGCCTGGGAACGGCCCAAACTCCAACCACCGTCGAAGCCGCCGTCGTAGTGAATTCGTGGGGTGCGCGGTGCACGGCTTCCTGCTGTAAGGAGGCGAAAGAACGTATTTCGTGGAAAGGGAATGGGACATGAAGCTGAGAACAATCTGCATCAGTTTGGCCCTCCTGCCCTGGGCCGGCCTCGTTTTCGCAGATCCTACTGGAATGCCCGTCGATGCGAATCTGAACGCTACGGCCCGGCCCGATCACATCGTCCTGACGTGGTCGAACGATCCGGCCACGACCCAGACGGTGTCCTTTCGGACCACTCCCGGTGTTGCCGCCGGCTCGGTGCTTTATTGGCAGACAGGCAAGGACGCCAACGAGGCGGTTTCCCAAGCCGGCGACCGCGACCCCGTTCCGCACCGTGGGAACCGACCGGGTCAAGGGGTCCTGCCTTCTCTGGACCGCCACGCTCGCGGGCCTCGAGCCGATGACAAGGTATTCTTATTCGATAAAGACCGACTGCGGGCCACAGCACGGTATGCTCCTTTACGACCGGGCCTCGTGCCGGCAGTCCCGCTCCCTTCACCTTCCTCGTCTTTGGCGATAGCCAGAGCGGCGTCGCGCTCAAGCCGGACTACCAGGTCTGGCATGACACCGTGACCGCCGCGTACGCCCGGAATCCCGAGGCACGCTTCCTCATGAACCTCGGCGACCTCGTCGAAGTGGGACAGTATGTCCGCCATTGGAACAATTGGTTCTCGGCCGCCCAGGACGTTATCGCCCGTATCCCCGAGATGCCGGTGCAGGGCAATCACGAGACCTACGTGGACGTGAATGAAAAAGCGACCGCCCGGCCAATGTACTTCACCTCTCAGTTCCACGTCTTTGCCAACGGTCCCGAAGGCTTGTGCGGACAGGCCTACTCCTTCGACTACGGCGATGCCCATTTCGCGGTCTTGGATAGCCAGGAGGACGAGGAGAAGGATCTCGCGGGTTCTATTCTTCCCCAGCAGGCGGCTTGGCTGGCGGGCGACCTTGATCATTCCACTAAGACCTGGAAGCTGGTCTTCTTTCACAAGACGCCTTTCTACAACAAAGCCGTCCGTCCGAATGAGGCCCTGAAGGCCGCTTTCTGCCCGGTGTGCGAGTCGCATGGCGTCGATCTGGTCTTCAACGGCCACGACCACGGCCTGTCGCGCACCTACCCGATCAAGAACGGCCGGTTCTGGTCCCAGCCCGGCGACGGGACCGTCTATTACGTGACCGGCCGCAGCGGGGCCAAGACCTACAACGATCTGACTCGCAAGGTCTGGGATGCATTCTTCTACGATCCGCAGGAGCAGAGCTGCTACTTGACGGTCCAGATCGACGGGCCGCGTCTGACCGTCCGGGCCTTCAAGACGAATGGAACGCTCCTCGACACGCTACACCATCGACAAGCAGAACCCCTCGGCCAGCACGATGACCCCCGCCCCGGAGCGGTTCAACAGGACGCGGGCCATCGTCAACGGCGACTATCTCCCGGGCCAGACGCTCACTGCGAAGTCTGGCTCGACGGCCCAGGATGCGCAGGGGACCTGGTTCCTCGACGCCCGGGCCTTCATGACGTACCTGGGCGGTTCCGTGTCGCACCAGGACGGCGCCACCTGCCTGTTCCTGGACGGCAAGAGTTACGCCGTTCCATCCGGCCATGCTCGATTCACCTCCGACGAGGTTCTCACCCTCTCGGCCGGCGCGATTCATGACCTCCTGGGATTCCAGTACCGCTACAACGAGGCGATCAACGTGCTGTTCTTCACCAAGTAGGAGACTACACGCAGAGAAAGAAAGGGTGGCCTACGGAAGTAGGGCCACCCTACTGCAAGTACCGCATATGGCCTTGCGGCTGACGCAAACGCTCGACCGCGGTTGACGTCCTTACCCGCATGGTGAGTACAGCGCTGTCAGGGGGCCAACCGGCACTTATTTAGTACCGAGGTCCCCCGAGTAAACCACCAGTCGGGGCCGGGCGTCCGGCGTGGTCGAGCCGGTCGTGTGGACCTGCCAGCCGTCGGCGGTGCCGTTGGCCTGGATGGCGACGCCGTAGTCGGTCGCCCCGGTGCGGACGCCCTCCAGATAGGAGGTCACGTCGAACCAGACTTCCGCCCCGCGGATGAAGCCTGTCATGGAAGCGAGAACCGGGCCGATGTCGCCATCGCTGACCTGCAAGCCGTTGACCTTCCCGAAGGACGAATGCAGCGAGGTCGTGTCCCAGGGCCGCAGCATCGGATACGCCGCATAGGGACCGGTGCTCTGACAACTCCCGCTGGTGTTCCCGGTGGTGATCACGACCCACGCCTTGGCCACGGGCACGGCCTTCGGGGCCTGATTCGGCTCCGTGCCGAACACGTTGGCGAACTTCAGGATAGTCAGATCGTCGGGCGAGTTGGTGTTGCCCTTGCTGTCGATGAAGTTAACTCCGTCCAGGAAGGTCTGGTCGAGCGTCGCGCCGTCTTCGGTTTTCTCGGGGTTGGTGAGGGCGTCGGTGTCCTTGATCAGGGCATTCGGGCCGCTGCGGACGATGGCCATCGTCGTGTCGGCGTAGCCCTTGCGCCCATTCTGGAACGTATGCTTCACGACGGGCACGGTCGCATAGGAGACCTTCAGCTTTGGCCGCTCACTGACCAGGGGGTCGCCCGTGGTGCAAATCGACCAGCCGTCTGAGGTATTCGCCTGCTGGTTGACCGTATCGCTCAGGCCCGCTTGAATCACGAACCCGTAGGCCGGTGCCCCGTCCGCCCAGGATTGCACCACCGAAGTCACGTTCGCACTGTCCGTGGCTCCCTGCGCCTCGGCGCCGTAGCCGCCCACGGGCCGGGTCGCCGAGCCGTCCTGCCACCACGGGCCGCGGCTGCCCATATCCGTGGTGGTGGTGAAGTTCACGAAGTAGGACGTCTTGGAATCGAAGGGCTGGAGCAATCCTGCCACCCCGTAAGGGCCGGCCGTCTGGGCGTTGCCCGCCCGGCTGGTGGTCAGGATCAGCTCGGCCTTGAGAATGGTCGCCCCGGCCGGGATGTGGTTCGGATCGTTCCCGAAGATACCGTCGAACCGCACCAGTCCTTGCGTGTCGGGCGAGGTCCGATCCGGTAAGAACCCATCCAGGAAATAGTTCGCGACATTGCTCCCGTTCTGCTCATCCCCACTTCTCTCACCGATCAAGCGGTCGAACGTGCCGCTGTAACCGTCGACTCCATTCTGGAAGCTGACGGTCACGACCTGGGCGGCCGCGATCCCGGCCAGGACCAGGCAGAGCCCGCCGGCCCAAGCCACGCGAAGCCCCAGACTTCTCCATCCAACCTGCAACATAGTTTCCTCCATTTCATAAGAACCCTGACAAGGCAACGTTTCACTGCGACACGGATGCTGCGCGACCCCACGCCGATTTCCTCGGGGACATGAGGCAGTGGCCCATCCGACCACAGGGGCGTTACGAAGCGATTAGGAAAGGAATAAACTCGGCCTAGTTTCTCGCTAAAAAAAACAAACCAAAGTCTAGCGCAAACCCAATACGGGCCGAAAGCCAGGGAGTATAGTTGCCCTTCATTCACGGGAAGATGCGCGGTCGTCGGAGGGGAACAGACGGCCGTCCCCTCGATGCGTTCTGAACCAGAGCTGCGGGTGAGGCAGAGAAATGACACGGACAGGAAATCCATTATGAAGACTGAAAGAAGAACCAGGGAAGCGTTCACGCTGATTGAGCTGCTGGTCGTCATAGCCACGATCGCGGTGCTGCTGAGCATCTTGCTGCCGGCGGTGGGAAAAGCCCGGAAAGCGGCCCAACGCATTACCTGCGCCGCCCATCAAAGAGGTTTTGGCCTGGCCTTTCAGGCCTATCTGCAAGACAATGACTACTGGTCGCACTGGGGGCCGAATCGGGGGTTCTGGTACATCGTTGACCCGCGCAACCGCAATGCCGCTCCGAAGATGGCCGACAAGAATAGTATAGATGCCTACTGGGGGATCGCGTACTACCCCTACGTCCAGAACATGGACGTGTTCCACTGCCCCAGCTCGCGTTATCAGCTTCAGACGTGGGATTCCATGACGGACGCCGAGCTCTATCGCTGGGCCCATTTTGGCCTGAACGGCTTTGCCGCCAACCGCAAGCTGTCCAAGATCAGGATACCGGCCGAGATGATTGTCATCCAGGATCACTTCGAGCAGAAGCTCGACAACAACGGCGACATGATGCACATCCGACCGAAGATAGAAACCTGCAACCTGACCCAGTGGCGTCACCATCCGCAGTACCCGGATGCGTTGCTGGAGATCTTCCGTCACAATCGCACTGCCGATACGATTGAGGACCGGTCCCCCTGGGACCCCCAGGGCACGGGCTTCTCGAACACGCTGTGGCTGGATGGACACGTTTCCGCCATTCAGCAGACCCGCGGCCAGGACGTACCGGCCCGCTGGTACACCGGCGGCGTCGGCGACGGCGGGCAAAGCTGCTGGGTGGGCAATTCCGAGAAGGAAGCCCTGCCCCTGCGCTACTGACGCCGCGGAGAGCGGCCCCTGACGTGCCCGTCGCCGGAAGGCTCATTTCCGCCCTCCGCCATAGGGGCCCGTCCGCGGTCTGCCTGCCGCGGAAGTAGGTGCGGCGTCCCCCGGAATTCTTCAGAATCCTTCTTCACGTTGTCTTAAGGTTCCACCGCTTACATTTTGGATAATGAAAGAAGCGGCGGTCCCGACGACATCGATGTGGTGCCGGGATGGGGATCAAAGGCTCAGTCTACGTGAAAAGGAGAATGAAGATGCCAAGAAGAACGATCATGATCGGTGTGATGACCTGTGGGTTGGCTCTGGTGGTAGGCGGACTATCCATCGCGCAGCCGCCGGGCGGTGCCGGTCCCCAGGGCGGCGGGCCCATGGCGTTCGGCGGTGGTCCCGGGGGCATGGCCCAGTTCCGCCAGATGATGATGACGCAGATGAAAGAGCAGCTCGGCGTCGATGACCAGGCCTGGAAGGTCATCGAACCTCGGCTCACCAAAGTCATGGATCTCAATCGCCAGGTTTCCGCCGGCCCGCGCATGGGCGGCATGTTTGGTGGTGGCCCTGGTGGTCCCGGTGGTGGCCCCGGCGGCCCTGGCGGCGGCCCCGGTGGTCCGGGGGGCGGTCCGGGCGGTGGTCCCGGCGGTGGTCCTGGCGGTGGTCCCGGCGGTCCGGGGGGCAGTCCCCAGGGAGAGCAAACGCCGATCGACAAAGCAATCGCGAACTGCGCACCACGCTCGCCAATCAGTCCGCGACGGCGGAGGACATCAAGAAGCAACTGACGGCCGTCCGAGAGACGCGGGAGAAGGCCAAGCAAGACTTGGCCGCGGCTCAGGCGGATCTCGTGAAGCTCCTGACGGTGCGCCAGGAAGCCCTGTTGGTCGCGATGGGACAGTTGAACTAAGAAACTATCTCAAAACCGTTTGAGGCGGTAAAGCCGACGAAACCATAACAGAATGCAAGCGAGTTTGAGAAGCCCCAAGTAGACGGATGGCAACTTGGCGTAGCGAACTAAGATGGCGCGACACTTGCTCAGCCAGGCGAGGGTCCTTTCCACCACCCAGCGACGGGCCGGATAGCGTTTGTGCTTCTTGGGGTCCAGTTTCTCTTCGCCGATGCGTCGAATGTGTGGTTGGTAATGGTGTTCCTCGACCGCCTGCCAGCCCGTGGGATTGTCGTACCCTTTGTCCAGGCACATATTCTGGGGATGTTCTGGGGTCGGTTCGGGCCGCTCGACCACGATCGCTTCGATGGTCTGGGCCAACAACTTCGTATCGTGCACCTTGGCTCCCGCAATCACCACGGCCAACGGCCCGCCGTCGGCCTCCGTCAAGACACTGCGTTTTACGCCCTTTTTGCCGCGATCCGTGGGGTTGGGACCAATTGCGCCCCCCCAAAACGGGCTTTGCCCATGGCTCCATCGACGGCCTGCCACTGCCAATCGACGCCGCCCAATTCTTCGCCTTCGTTCACCAGCAGAGCCCAGATGCGATCCAAGACACCCAGGCGAATCCAGCGTTGGAAGGTCCGATGCACGGAACTGTCGTCCCCGAATTCCTGCGGCAGAACATTCCACTGACAGCCGGTTCGCATCTCATGGATCATCCCATCCAAAGCCGGTCGCGGGGCAATCCGATGGCGTCCGGTCTTCGCCGGTGGGTCCAGTTCGTTCAATACGGGTTCGACGCGTTCCCACAATTCATCCGGTACATGCCAAATCGTTGGCAACACTTTTGGAGTTCGTTTCTTTCTGGCCATTCGCAATTCCTTTCCAAGGAATACTACGAATGGCTTTCAGCCTTTGATCGAGTTCTGAGATAGTTTCTAAGAGGCCTTGTCTCCCAGGAACGTGCGGCGAATCCTCTCGAATCGGGGGATGCCCTGCGTAATGCGACAGCAGTTGAGCAGGGCGTCCCCGGAATTCCATCGGATCGAGGGGGCTGCGTCTGACCGTTCGGGCCTTCAAAAGGGATAGAGCGTGCCTCGACAGCTACACCATCGACAAACAGGACCCCTCGGCCGGCACGATGACGCCCGCCCCGGAGCGATTCAATAGAACGCGGGTCATCGTCAACGGCGACTTCCTCCCCGGCCAGACACTCGCCACGAAGTCCAGTTCTGTGTCCCAAGACGTGCAGGGGACCTGGTTCATTGACGCCCGGGCCTTTATGACATACCTGGGCGGCTCCGTGTCATACCAGGATGGCGCCACCTGCCTGTTTCTGGACGGCAAGAGCTACGCCGTCCCGGCCGCCCAAGCCCGCTTCAACGCCGACAAGGTTCTCACCGTCTCGGCCGACGCGCTCCGCGACCTCCTGAAATACGAATACTGTTACGACGAGGCGCTCAACGCCCTTTTCTTCGTCACGCCAAAATAGTAGAATGTAGGAGTGAATTCGGTCACGCTCGGTGAGGCGCGTGTCCTTCTGAGCCGTCCTAATGGTCAGGAATCTACGGGCGACACGGGCCCAATCGCATAACGCGAAGCCGACCCGCGGAGGACCGAACCAATGCCAACTGCTGTGGAGAAAAGGATGATGACGAGTAGGGGTGGTTCTTCGGGCGTGCAGGACAAGGCCAAACGCAGCCGATTCGGGGCCACGCCGGCCTGGACGCTGTTCGTGGGGATTGTCGGGGCGATTCTGGCGGCAACCCCGGCCCGGGCAGTCCAGATCGACAACACGGAGATCGAGCTCGTCGTGGATCCGAACAGCGAGTCCATGACGGCCCAGGTTCACCTGCATCTGACGGACAACACCGGAGACCAGAAGCTGGTCTGTACCTTTCTCAAGCCGACCCGCATAGACTATTGTCGCGAGGTCGACATCGGGGCGAAACGTGCCCTGCACAGTTCCAGTTGATAGGTCCGCTACAGTACGGCGACTACCAGTGCACGATGAATTTGAGCCGCTTGAGCCGGGAGTGCACTCTGGATCTCAGCTATGCCTACAGCGGCCAGGACTTCTATGGCTACGGCCTGAATCCGACGACCCTCGACAACTTCGTGCTGGGACAGATCACGTCCCAATCGGCCCACTCCAGTCACCTTTGCTGGTATCCCTACACCGACGGCTTGACCGGGCAGGCCCGCATTGCCATCACCGTCCCGCAGGGATGGATGGGCGTCAGTGCGGGCGTCCTCCAGGAGCAGGAGTCTGTCGGGCAGCCAGACACGGTTCGTCTACGAGATTCCCTATGCCAGCGGCCTGCTGCCCTACCCCTTCGCGGCGTTTCCCTACGTGGTGCAGGAGGCGTTCTACCAGGATCGGGTCCTGCTGGACATCTACAGCTCGGCCGACGACGTGGGGTACGCCCAAGAGAAGCTGACGTTCGTCACGACCAAGCTGCTGCCCTTTCTGGAGGGCCTGATGGGGAATTACCCCCTGCCCAATCTCCGCATCGTCGAAACCTTCCCCAAAGAGGGCAATATCGGGCTGGCGGCCCGGGGACTGACCATGTTCTCGCAGAAGAT
Organism: uncultured Planctomycetota bacterium; assembly: GCA_963750205.1. Lineage (GTDB taxonomy): Bacteria > Planctomycetota > Phycisphaerae > Sedimentisphaerales > Anaerobacaceae > PLanc-01. Next base: position 9,491 of record CAVVRJ010000035.1, on the reverse strand, counting down.
GTGGTTCGCGGCGCCGCTGGGCGAGGTCGTATGACTCCTGGCCCGCGATCGGGCTTGTCGATGAGTGCTGCCACCAGTGGAACATCTACCACGTCCAGTTCCCCAACTATCTGGGCGAGGGCATCTCGGAATACGTGGATAATCTCTTCCTGGAGCGGTTCGTGGACAGCAATCGGATGGCCACGGCCCTGCCCCTCTACCGCCAGGCCTACACCGCTATCGTCACCCTTTTGAACCAACTGAAGCCCTTCAAGGACGCGGGCCAGTCCCTCGACCAAGCCGCCCAGGCGCTTGGCTTATCGGTCGCGGACATCACTCCCTACTGGCCGTACGCTTCGTGGGGCGAGGTGGCCATTTCCGACCCGCGGGTCTTCCCCGACCTCTATTTCCTCAAGGGCTTCCTGGCGCTCCAGGCCCTGCGGACCCAGATGGGGGACGAGCTTTTCTTCCAGGGTTTCAAGAAGGTCTTCGCCGTAGGCACCAGCGCAGCCGGTCACCCTCGACTACTTCCGCCAGTGTTTCGAATCCGTCTACGGCGTGTCCCTGGCGGATTTCTTCCAGCGTTGGTACAACGAGCCGGGTCTGCCCGACAACTAATCGGGCGGCTGCGATTCCAGCTCTGGCCCGGGTATGCCCGCCACCGACGCGTCTCCTGCACACCCCTGCCAGAGGGAAGAAGGGAGGCATCCGGATGGATGCCTCCCCAAGTTACCACGAACATTGAGAGACGCGGCTGCTTTAGTTCAGACGCGTGACCCGACCCTCGATCGCGGCGCCGAACGGCTGCGCGAGGCCTTTGATGTAGGTCACCAGAGCGTCCAGGTCCACCGTCACCACCGGTCCGTAGCCCGTCTCCGTCCCATTCTTGAACGCGACGAAGTTGTCGCCGCCCCCGGCGAGGAAGTTGTTGATGGTCGCGGTGTAGGTCGCGGTCCGGCTGATCGAGACGCCGCCCTTGCGAACGTCCACGATACGGCTGCCGACCGGCAGGCTGTTATCCCAGGTGTACGTCAGGCCCGAGATCTGGAGCATCTTGACGTAAGGCTGGCCGAGCCATTGCTGGTTGAGCACGTCGTAGATATCCTGCCCCTTGAGCTTCGTTCTCATGAGGTAGTTGTTGAACGGCTGGACGGTGTAGAGCGCACCCACGTGACTTGGCCGGCGGGGATGTCCGCGCAGATCCCACCCGGATTCATGAAGGCGAAGTCCGTGCCCAGCGCCGCGCGTTGGGCGTCGGCAATCAGGTTGCCCAGGGCCGACTCCCCCGCCGCGTTCTGCGTCGCGGTAAGCGCCGTCTGGGCCGTGCCGATGACCTGGCTGGTCAGCGGCGCCACGGCGGTTTCGGCCTGGGCCACGAGAGCAGCGACCTTGGCGTCCGGCGTCAGACCCGGGCCGGAGTCCGCGTAGGTCGTGATGATCGACGCGGAGCCTTCCACGATGTCCTTCGTCGCTGGATCGATGCCGAGAGTGATGTCGGCATAGGCCGTGCCGGCGGAGTAAGCCTGCGTGGTGAGGATGCCTTTGCCGTTCTTGTTCTTCACGATCGTGTTCGTGAACGTGTGAGTATGGGCGGACAACACCACGTCCACTTCGTCGTCCAGATTGGAGATGATCTGCAGGGCCGGGCCGTCGGGCAGGCCGGCCTTGGACGGATCGGTCGCGCCAGCGTACGACGTCTGGCTGTCGCCCTGGTGGAGCAGAACCACGATACTATGGATGCCGTTGGCCTGCAGCACCTTCACATAGTGATTGATGCTCTGGGCCTCATCGGCGAACGTCAGCCCCACGACGCCTGATGCCGTCACCATCGTGGGCGTGTCTTTCAGGACCGCCCCAATGAAACCGATCGGCATGCCGGCCACCTGCTTGATGACGTACGGCAGGAAGACGGGCTGCCCGGTCTGGGCGTCCAGCACGTTGGCGGACACGTAGGGGAAGTGCGCGCCGGTATACGGGTCCTCCAGGAACGGCCCGGTGGCGTAGTTGCCGCCGTAGATCAGTCGCTGGAGCTCGGCCAGGCCCTCGTCGAACTCATGGTTGCCCACCGTGCCGACGAGGTTGTTGAGCGGGTCCATCCGGTAGGAAGCACAGCAGGAGGAGTTGCCCAGCATGTTGAAGAACATGATGGAGGGCTCATCCTGGAGCAAGGCAGACGACGGTGGCGACGCGCCAACGTGATCCCCGGCGTGAACGATCAAGCAGCGGTCTTCATAGCCCACCGCGGCGGTGTGCAAATACGAGGTCAGTACCGCAGCGCTGCCGACCGGATGGCCACTGACGGTCTTGCCGGCGCTGATCTGGCCGTGAAAATCGTTGATGGCCAACATCTTGACGTGCATGTGCGTCGCTACGTCGTTGCTGGCGATGCCGATGTCGTGACTGGCCCAGGTCACCGGCTGCGCCGCCAAGGCCCGGAGCGCCGCATTGTCATCGTCCGGCGGGTACAACTGCTCGGTGGTGACCGCCCCCGCCGGCCCGGCACCGGCGCCACAGACCCACGCCGCCAACAGTACAAGGATCGGTTTCTTCCATCCACACGCCATAACATACCTCCTTCAGACTTCTGCCACCTCGGTGGCATCTTCGAACGGATCGGCCGCTTCGCAGCCACACGCCGCGAAGCTGGTACGACCCTGTGATTTGGCGGCGCCCCAACCAAGGCGGCCCGCGCAGACCCTCAGCGCGAACCCGGGCACGGGTCATGAATGACACTTGAATTCCTGCGGACAGGCGGATAGAATGGAGGAGGTCAGGTGCTCGGCAGAGCATCCTGGCGCAATCCAAGCGAGCCGGCGTTACCGGCAAGAAGGGATCGCCGGCTCGACCTGCCTATCGGCAGCGAACTCCTGGGGGCTGCTTATAGCAGACCGATGTTGGCGGAGTGTTGTGACACAGATAAATCTCCGCTAAATCCGCTCGTTGCCGCGGTGGCACTTCCAGGGCTGGCAATGCGTTCCGGAAAGGTGGCATAGCCGCCCTGATTGGCAACATCGTCTGTATTCTGCTATGGCCCACCGGCCAGCGGAGACAATAGGACACCAGGAGTTACGGGCGCGTGGAGGTAGAACGTGGACGGTAGTGAGGACGTGCGGGCAACCAGTGCCCGGCGGTCTGTCGCGGTGCTGTTCGCGGGGGGGATAACGGGGACAGTTACTAATAATTGGTGTTTGCCACCCTTGCAATTCGTGCCTGTTCTCAGTATCCTGTCCCGAATGGCGGTCCGTTAAGGGAATTGGGGGCAAAAAATCTTCCTGGCGACGGTCCTGTCCGTTCAAACCGGCGGTTCTTGCTCCCGTCGCAGAAACAAGGGAGAAATTATGCTTTTGAGTAACTTCGGCCATTCAGGCGAACACTCTGCAAAAAAGGGCGAAAACCGCAGCCAGAAGGCTTAACGGACCGCCATTCTATCCTGTCCCCCGTATTCGCAGGTACCCGCACTTTCTCATAAACTGTTGTCTCCTCGATCCCATCCGCATTCCGCTGTACTCCAGATTCTTGTGCGAATGGCCCCACAAATCGGAAGTATGCTATCATTGACTTTGTCAAGGGACTTCTGGATATTTTCATCCACTTTTATGAGCTCTTCTGTGTGCTTGTCAGAAGTGGCAGCGGCTTCTTCCAACAACGTTCTCTTTGCGCGTGAGCGATCTATCTCCCATGCAAGTTCCAGGGTGGCTTTGGTTCTCTCAAAGACCTCGGGAGCGTAGAAGGGGCGGTTGTCAAATACTATACCGTTCAGCCTATTGCAGGCATCCACGAAATCCGTCAGAATTCTCTGCTGTGGCCTCGGGGCACCTATCTGGATGTCGCGGAACTCTCTGGTGGTACGTGCAAGCGCTAGCCTCGATTTCCACGGTACTGGAAACCGCTAACAAATCCTGCCGAAGAAGCGGCTGGACGTCAGGAGAAGGAAAAGCGGAGCCGTTTATTTCCAAACCAAGGCATGGGGACGGTCTGATCGGTCAACCCCGAGGCAATGAGGTACGGGTTATGCGCGTGCTTGTCAAAGCAGACCACCACGTCCCGGTCACCGATCTGAACCGTGGCGGAGAGATCCAGCACATTGCGGAAGAGCTTCTTGGCCTGGGCATGCTGGTATTCACGGCCAATGCGGTCGGCCATGAGACGGTACAAAGAACTGGCCATCAAGGTGATCTGCAGGTCGAAGTCCACCTGAAGTCCGACCATCGACGAGAGGGAATCGAGGTGAAAGAACTGGATCGCCTCGGAGATGCCGTTTTCGATCAGCATCCGTTGCGCGTAGCGGGTCACCAGGGCCGGACAACCAATACGGAAGTTGTTGGTCAAGAGAATCATGGGTTCTTCATGGCCCAGATCGATCACCGTGACCTGACGCAAGGGGCCTTCGTAGCCTGGGAGATGAATGGATTCGTCCAAGACTCTCGGGGTGCGGAAGGTTCGCGTGAGAGAGGTCAGGGTGATGCGGCGCCAGGCCGAGGCGGGATGGCTCCAGATCTGTCCCAGCATCTTTTGGGACCGGCGGCGTACGGTCATGAACCGGATGCCCTGTTGATTGAGCTGGTTCAGCGTGCGGTAGGTGGTCAGTTGGGAATCAAAGACCAATTCTTCCGGGAACCGGCCCACGCGCTGCTTCCAGAACTCGACAAACCGCAGGATTTCTTGCGGCTGTTCGCCTTTGGTCCGTCCCGCGTTGGCGTAGCACAGGACCCGTTGCGTGGCATCCCGGGCCAGGAACACCAGGATCCCCTTTTGACTGCGGCTCCGGCTGGAAACATAGTGCTTTTCCAAGGGTTCCTGCTCGGCGTTGGCGGGGACGGTGTGGAAATCCAAATCCAGGGAGCTGCCCCGGACCAGACCCGCCTGCGGGATGTGGTCGAACCAGGTTTCCATCAAGCGGAGATTGGCCCGGCGGTCCATGCGGCAACTGTAGGCCGCCAGGTAGGCGCGTTTGGGGACCACATTGAGACCGGCAAACAAGGCAATGCCTTCCTCAAAGACCAGATCCATGACATGGCTTTTGCGTTCTTTGCCCAGGAGTTTGAGGGCCAGCAGGCTCCGCAGGGCCTGTTCCGCCGGAACCATCGGGGAGCCCGGCAAACGGGCTTGGGCCGCCACCTGGGCCAGGTCGATCGCTTGCATGACCGGAACAAAGAGAAACAGCCCGCCGACCCGGGTCCAGAAGGAACGCGGCGTCAAGTCCAGTTGGCGGATGTCCGCCACGGCGGCGATTTGCGGCCGGATAACGCTGGGGCGTTCCTCGTCCCGGCGTCGAGGCAGACGGGCAAACCCTTCTTCCCGCAAGAGCACCGACAGGGCGTTGCTGCTGATGGTGTGACCGGCCTCGGCCAGTTCCCGTTGAATGTCGTAGACCGACAAGTTCTTCTTACGCAGAGCCACGGCGAGCTCCCGAACCGGATCGCGGGCGGGAGCGGCCTGGGGCCCGTGCTTGACCGTCTGAAAGAACCCGTCCCGTTTGTGTGGATGATGCCGGAAGTGATGACACAAGACGCGGAAGGCCCCGGGAGAATAGCCGAAGCGGGCGGCCACTTCGCCCGAGGGGAGGTTTTCCACGAAAAAGCAGCGTAAGGCTTCGTACTGCCTCTGGAGGGTGGATCCGGGGCAGAGGAAGAACTCCGCCTCCGCAGAGGGGTGCGGACGTGTTATCGCATTGCCAGTATTTATCTTCATTGCATCACCATGCCATCTGAATTCTCCCTGTCAAGCAAATAACTGGCGTCGCAGTCATCATGATGCTTCGCTACGCATAAATAATAGCACACTATGCACGTTTCCGGGCTATCAGTGTCTCGCCGGTGGTGGGACCGTGGTTTCACGATAGCATGATTATATTGTCATGATATGTACTGGATATTGCTAACCCATATCGGCAAGAGGGGGCCTGTTTTTGAGGTGTGTTCGGTCACGAGCACTGCCGATCAAAGCCCCAAAGGGCTGCCGTGGAAATCGAGGCTAGGCGAATGGACTTCCCTGACAAATGAGGAAGCTGGTAGTTTGGGCCTAACGCCACCCGCGAATGGCGCTGGACCATGCGGAGATCCCGATCGCGTCGCCAGTTTGTATCGGACGTGTTTGCGCCAGTGTGACGATCGCTACGTTGGCTGCATGGTCTTAACCACTGTCGTGATTGGGGGGTGGACTCTCATTAGCACAATTGGAGGTCCGGTGTGGGGGCCGCTCTCTGCTTACGTTGGCGATACAGCATTTTTGCTTTATGGACTCGCTCATTGCATTCATCAGAAACACTTATGTCAGCATAACTGCGATGCATGGAACGACTACTGCACAGGCCACGGTCCCAGGCCCACGAGTGGTCGTTCGTGGGAAATGAAGGGTGGTCAATAATGGGTCAACTGCATGTCGGATGAAACGAAGACCATTGCGACCTCTTTGAAATCGCGACGCAGAGCTACTCAAAAGGTGATGTATCGCTCGAATAGCATATGCCGCACTTATGCGGAAAAGGGCTTTCGCCCACGCGCGTTGGGCGTCGCCCTGGCAAGAGGTTCACCGCACGGACGGTAAGTTGGCCACAAGGCGATCTTGTTGTTGGGCTTCCCCGAGAAGTTGTCCCGCTTGTCGTGGGAATTCGACCAGCGGTCGGGTAACAGCGGACGACTCTACGCCACGGCCTCCTGCTTGTCAAGGGTGCTGGTCAGAGCATTGATCAGCACCGGCAGTTGACTGTACGCCTGGATGCGACGGAAGCGGCTCTCGGCTTCCAGCAGGACCGTGCCGGCCCAGCGTTGGGCCATGTTCCCATCCCGCCAGCGTTTGACGCCACGGCACAGATCGCCCGCCCGCGAGAAGCAGCTCTCGATGATGTTCGTGCTGGAGAACAGCCGCCGCAGTTGCGGCGGCAAACCCAGGCGGTTGATCGTCAGCGTCTCCTCCATCCCTTCCTCCAGGCTCTCCGCCTGCCGCCTGGTTAATCGACGCCAGCCAGTCGTGGACCTTACGCAGTTCCTGGTACGCCTTCTGGTATTCGGTCATTCCCCAGGCCATGCGGCAGCTTCAACGACAGCATCCCGTGGTACTTCTTCGGCAAGTACTTCTGGATATTACGCTTCTTGTGCACCCGGCAGCGCTGGATCAGGCCCTTGGCCCCGAAGCGGCTGACGACCGCCTTCTTGAGGGCCTTGGCCCCATCCAGGATGAATAGATACGGTTTGTCCACAGACAAGCCGCGGGCGATCAGATCGTCCAGCAAAGCCCCGCAGACGACGGCGTTCTCCGTGGCCCCGGCCCACAGACCCAGCACGTGTTTGCGGCCCTGGCGATCCACGCCCAGCGCTACCACCAGCGTGAAATCATGGAATTCTTTGCCGTCCAGAAACAGCACGCACAAGTCCAGATCTCCCAGCGGCCGTTCGAGCAACTGCTGTAGTTGTTGGCGGCTGGCCGCCTTCCAGTGCCGCGAGACGGAGCTCTTCTGAATCCCGTACCCGTCGCAGACCTCGTCGAGGACCCCGGCATAGTCCCGCGTGGACACCCGCCGCAGAATCCGCTGCGCCACCGCCTCCTGCAGCCGCTGCGGATGCGCGAACGCCTGATACCGCGTCAGCGGAACCTCCCGACCCTCGACCGAACGAACCCGCGGCCGAGGCAACGCCACCTTGCGGCCGGCGAAGATCACATGGCCTTCGTCGTGGCCCCAGCGAGTCGCCTGCCGGTCCGCCTGATGCGTGTACCGTCCGCCGGCGATCTGCTCCACCTCCTCGTCGATCAGGGCCTTCATCATCAGCAAGCCCGCCTGGCTGGCCGTCTGCTCCATCGCCCCGGCCACCTCCAGGAGCAAGGGGTTCAACGGCAGCACCATCTGGAACGACGGCTTTCCCTTCGTCCACGTCCACCGTGACGGTCTGATTCTGGAGATCCTGCACTTTCCTTCTGGAACGGCGGGTCTTTCTCTGGTAGCTTTTGCCCATCATGCGGTCCTTTCTTACGAGTAACAGTTCGGTCTTCTGACACCTATCTGTTACCCGGACCGCATGATCTCTTTCAACTACTTCTCAACGACAACCGGGACATTCCCGCTTGTCGTGGGAATTCGACTTGCGGCCGGGTAACAGGGAACGACTTTATGCCACGGCCTCCTGCTTGTCAAGGATGCTGGCCAACGCATTGATCAACAGCGGCAATTGACTGTACGCCTGGATGCGACGGAACCGGCTCTCCGCTTCCAGCAGCACGCTGCCCGCCCAACGCTAGGCCATATTCCCATCCCGCCATTGTTTGACGCCTCGGCACAGATCGCCCGCCCGCGAGAAGCAGCTTTCAATGATATTCGTGCTGGAGAACATTCGACGAAGTTGCGGCGGCAGCCCCAGGCGGTTGATCGTCAGCGTCTCCTCCATTCCTTCCTCCAGGCTCTCGGCCGCCGCCTGGTTGATCGAGGCCAGCCAGTCGTGGACTTTGCGAAGTTCCTGGAGGCTTTGTCATACTCGGTCATGCCCCAGGCCATCCTCAGCTTCATCGACAGCAGGCCGTGATACTTCTTCGGCAGATACTTCTGGATGTTGCGCTTCTTGTGCACCCGGCATCGCTGGATCAACACCTTCGAGCCGAACCGGCTGGTCACCGCTTTCTTGAGGGCCTTGGCCCCGTCCAGGATGAACAGGTACGGCTTATCCTTCGAGAGTCCTCGGGCGATCAGATCGTCCAGCAGGGCCCCGCAGACCTCGGCGTTTTCCGTCGCTCCCGACCACAGCCCCAGCACGTGCTTATGGCCCTGGCGGTCCACGCCCACCGCGACAATCAGCGTGAAATCATGGAATTCCTTGCCGTCCAGAAACAGCACGCACAGGTCCAGGTCGCCCAACGGGCGTTCGAGCAGCTGCTGGAGTTGTTGACGGCTGGCGGCCTTCCAGTGACGAGAGACCGAACTCTTCTCGATCCCGTAGCCGTCGCACACGTCGTCGAGAACCCCGGCGTAATCCCGCGTGGACACCCGACGCAGGATCCGCTGCGACACCGCTTCCTCCATCCGCTGCGGATGGGCGAACGCCTGATAGCGTTGCAGCGGAACCTCGCGTCCTTCGACCGAACGAACGCGGGGCCGGGGCATCGCCACCTTGCGGCCGCAGAAGATCACATGGCCTTCGTCGCGGCCCCAGCGAGTCGCCTGCCGATCCTCTTGATGCCCATACCGTCCCCCGGCGATCTGCTCCACCTCCTCGTCGATCAGGGCCTTCATCATCAGCAGACCCGCTTGGCTGGCCGTCTGTTCGATGGCCCCCGCCACCTCCAGCAGCAACGGACTCATCGGCAGCACCATCTGGAACGCGGCCTGACCCTCGGCCACCTCCACCTTGACCTTGTGATTGAGGAGGTTCTGCACTTTCCTTCTGGAACGACGCGTCTTTCTCTGGTAGCTTTTGCCCATCATGCGGTCCTTTCTTACGAGTAACAGTTCGGTTTTGTGACACCTATCTGTTACCCGGACCGCATGATCTCTTTCAACTACTTCTCAACGACAACCGGGACATCTT